>CAWGYV010000012.1:0-125516 GCA_963826825.1 uncultured Acidimicrobiia bacterium
CTCCGGCGTATTCGTGGCGGCGGCTCAAGGCTTTTTCTTCGCCGGCGTCGCGGTTGCACCGGTCATGCTCGGTGGTGATGCCACTGCCTGCATTCTCCCTGGTGTTCCGGAGCTGTTTTCGACCTGGCTCAATCCCCGCCCACGAGATCGTCGGACCGCTGGTGCTGGCCGGCGTCGTGATCTCAGTTGTCGGGGCATTGATGGTGTCGGTGGACACGAGCCTGATCGTCAATACGCTTGGTCTGCCGGAGCCGCTGGCCCGTGCCTTGCTGTGGCGAGTGTAGGGAATGACAGCTCCGGAAGACGAAGCGATCTCGTTCGATGCGCTGGTCGTCGGCGCCGGCGCCGCCGGCATGACGGCGGCGCTGGTTTGCGCGCTGAAGGGCTCGACGTTCTGCTTTGCGAGAAGTCGGCGCAGGTCGGCGGCACCACCGCGACCTCGGCCGGCACGATCTGGGTGCCCGGCACCCGGCAGGCGCGCGAGGCCGGCTTCACGGACACATCGCCGACGCGCGCGCGCTATCTCGATGCGGTGATCGGGCCGGCGCCGGACGATCGCCGCGAGGTCTATCTCGAGACCGGCCCGGACGTGGTCGACTATCTCGATCGCCGCAGCGAGGTGAAGTTCACGGTCTACGCGCGGCATCCCGACTATCTGGTCGAACCGGCCCGGCGCGACGCTGGCCGGCCGGCCGCTTGGCGCCGCTGCCGTTCGACGGCCGGCTGCTCGGCGCCGACTTCGCGCTGCGTGCGGCCGCCGATCGGCGAGTTCATGGCGCTCGGCGGCATGATGATCGGCCGCGACGACATCGAGCCGCTGACGCGTCCGTTCGGCTCGCTCGCGTCGTTCCGCAGGCGGTGTCGCTGCTGTGGCGGCACGCGACCGATCGCCTGCGCTATCGGCGCGGCACGCGGCTGCTGATGGGCAACGCGCTGGTGGCGCGGCTGTTCTACAGCCTGCGCCGGCAACAAGCGTGCCGATCTGGCTCAATGCGTCGCTGCAGGAGCTGACGATCGACGGACGGCCGGGTCACCGGCGCGGTGGTCGCGGTCGACGGCAAGGCGCGCCGCGTGCAGCGCGCGCCGCGGCGTCGTGCTCGCGACCGGCGGCTTCGGCGGCAGCGTCGAGCGGCTGAACGACTATGTGCGGCCGCCGCTCGCGCACGCCGTGGCGTTCGCCGGCGCCGCCGGCGACGGCATGCGGATCGCGCGCGCGGTCGGCGCGGCCGATCGAGGACGATCACGCCTCGCCGGCGTTCTGGACGCCGGTGTCCGACACCGCGCTGGCTCGACGGCGGGCGCGGCGCCTTTCCCGCATCTCGCGCTCGACCGCGCCAAGCCCGGCCTGATCGCGGTCAACGCGGCGGGCCGGCGCTTCGTCGACGAGGCGGTCTCGTACCACGACTTCGTGCATCGGCATGCACCGCTCGCACGAGACCGTGCCGACGATCCCGGCGTGGCTCGTCTGCGACCGCTGCATTCGTCGAGAGATACGGCCTCGGCCGCATTCCGCCCGGGCGGCGCAGCCTGCGGCGGCTCATCGCGAACGGCTATCTGGTCGAAGCCGACACGCTCGATGCGCTCGCCGGCAAGATCGACGTCGATGCGGCGGGCCTGCGCGACACCGTCGCAGCGGCAACAACCGCTTCGCGGAAACCGGCGATGACGAGGACTTCGGCAAGGGCTCGACCGAGTTCGACCGCCACAACGGCGATCCGCACCACGGGCCCAATCCCTGCCTCGGCCCGATCGAGACGCCGCCCTATTACGCGATGGCGGTCTATCCGAGCACGCTCGGCAGCAGCGTCGGCCTGCAGCGCCGACGCCGACGGCCGCGTGCTCGACGCAAGCGGCGAGCCGATTCCGGGCCTGTTCGCCTGCGGCAACGACATGGCGTCGATCATGCGCGGCACACTATCCGGGGCCGGGCATCACGCTCGGGCCGGCGCTGGTGTTCGGCTATCGCGCCGCGATGGCGGTCGCGGGCAAGAGCTGCCGGCGCAATCCGCTATTTGAAGGTGATCAAATCGGTGCGGCTAAGGGTTGAGGCTCTTGTCTTCAAAGGCTCGTTGGTCGCATTCGAGCTATTCTGATTCAGTATTTGGTACTGCCCTATGACAATTTCGTATTCCGTCGCGTCTGAGGTCGTGTCGACGGGAACAACGACGGTGTAGCCGCGCAGCGTTGCTCCGACCGACGTATAGGTCACCGAGCCGCTCACCTTCCAGCCGGTCAGAATGAGCGTAGTAATCCCTTTGGCCTTCAGCGCCTTGTCGAGGTCGGTGTTGTAAAATCTGTCCTGGGCATGATTTTCGATCTTGATGTCACCGGACGCAGGAGCAACCTCCGGCAACCAGGTCGACATATTTGCGGCCCGCGTCCCGTACGCGACGGTGACGCCAGCCTTCCGCGCCCGCGCCAGCAGCGAAGAGATCACCGGCAGCATCTGCGCCTTGATTTTCGGTTGGCGCGCGGAAATGTGCTCGATGACGTCGAATATCAGCAACGCCGTTGTCGCGGGATCAAGCACCACCGGGACCGGGTCCGGTGGTGACGGCATCTGGAGTGTCAGTGGAGGCTTGCTCATGGAGAACTGCCAGATCGTCTAAACGAGTTGTAGGGTGGGCGAAGGCGCGAAGCGCCGTGCCCACGTTGCTCGACGCGAGAACGTGGGCACGCCGCTTCGCCCTACGATTTCAACATGTAGCGGCCGGCTTCGTTGCGCGTGAGCTTGTCGGCCGCATAGAGCGCGTCGAGCTCGCGCACGATCTCGCGGCCGTCGCGGCAGCCCGCCGCGACCATCAGCTCGAGGAAGCTCGCGGGCTCGGCGGCCAGCGCATCGGCCACCGACTTCTTGCCGTGCGCCGTTGGCCTTCGGCATCACCGGCGCCACCGGCACGCTCCATTCGAGCGAATTGCCGCTTGCCGAACGGGATGGTGCAGTCGAAGCCGACCTTGGCGCCGGTGCGCGCGCCGCCGAGCGACGGATCGAGCGGCACCACGCGGAAGCCCGCGTCGCGACGATGGGGTCGCGGTCGCCCTGGAAGCGGGTCGCCAGCGCCCAGTCGCACTGCTCGTCGGAGAACACGTCGATGTCGTCGTCGAACACGAACACGTGCTTGGCCTCGGCCATGCTGCCGAACACCGCGGCGATGGCGTTGCGCGCCTCGCCCGGCACGCGCTGGCGCAGCGAGACGCGGACGTTGTACATGCCGCCGCTCGACGGCGTCGCGAAGCACGCGACCGGCTCGCGCACCGCGGTCGGCAGCGCGGCCCAGGCGGCGGACTCGGTCTTCACGGTGGTGAGCTGCGCGGTGTCGGTGCGGGCGAGATGCTTGCCGCCGATGGTGACGGTCTGGAACAGCGCGTCCTTGCGGTGCGTGATGGCGGTGAGATGGAACACCGGGTTGCGCTTCACCACGCCGTAGTAGCCGACGTATTCGCCGTACGGTCCTTCCGGCTCGGTGTGGCCCTTGGGATCGAGATAGCCTTCCAGCACGTATTCGGCGTCGGCCGGCACCCAGACGTCGTTGGTGACGCATTTGACGATCGGCACCGGCGCGCCGCGCAGCGCGCCCAGCACCTCGAGCTCGTCCATCGGCGGATTCATGCCGACCGCCGCCATGAAGTCGCCCGGGTGCGAGCCGACCACATAGGCGACCGGCGGCTTCTCGCCCTTCGCCACCGCTTCGAGATAGATCGCGCGCAGGTCGCTCGGCGCGATCAGGTCGATGCCGGCCTGGCGCGGCCCGCGCAGCATGATGCGGCGGCAGCCGACGTTGGTGAAGCCGCTGTCGCGGAACTGCATGAAGTCGAGGCCCGCGGAGATGTAGGGCGCGCCGTCCTCGCCGTGCTGCAGATGCACCGGCAGCGCGCAGAGGTCGGCCTCGTCGCCCTTCAGCACCACCTGCTGCACCGGCGCGTCCGCGGCCGCGACCTTGATCGGCTTCTGCGGGTCTGGCGAGCCGCTCTGCAGTGATCGCCGGCAGAAGCCCGCCTCGTCGGTGTCGAGCGCGAGCGCGAGCCGCTGGCGCGAGCCCATGACGTTGCCGACCAGCTCGGCCTTCTCCGGCCCGACCGCCGTGAACCAGGTCGCGCGCGGATTGCCGTCGAGCACGGCGGCCACGTCGACGAGATCGATCGGCTTGTCGTGGACCTCGCATTCGCCGAGCTGGACCAGGCGCTCGACGAAGCGGCGAAGGCGAAATCGCTCGGTGTCGGCAGCGGCCATCGGCGTCTCCCTGGATTGCAACGCTAGCGCGGGTCTGTAGATTGTGCTCGCAACGCTTGCAGGAGAACAATGCCATGCCGGGGACGGAAACGAAACACAAGGTCCGCGACGTCAATGTCCGGATGCTGCGGCGGCGGCTCCGGGCCGCCGCTGCTGTTCCTGCATGGCGCCAACGGCCTGCCGGTCTGGCTGCCGGTGTTCGACCTGCTCGTCCAAGCAATTCGAGGTGTTCGTGCCCGAGCATCCCGGGCTTCGGCACCTCGGACAATCCGCCGTGGATGCGCAACGTCGGCGATCTGGCGATGTACTACCTCGACTTCCTCGACGGGCTCGGGCCGCACCAGGTCCATCTGGTCGGCCAGTCGCTCGGCGGCTGGACCGCGGCCGAGGTCGCGGTGCGCAACTGCTCGCGGCTGAAGATCGCTGTCGCTGCTCGCGCCGGCCGGCATCCGCGTCAAGGGCATGCCGAGCCGGCGACAACTTCATCTGGGGTCCCGAGGAAGCGGTCCGCAATCTCTACCACGACCAGGCGATCGCCGACCAGATCCTGGCGATGCCGCTGACCGACGAGCAGGCCGACATCGTGCTGACCAACCGCTTCGCCGCCGCCAAGTTCGGCTGGGAGCCGCGCTGGTTCAATCCGTCGCTGGAGCGCTGGCTGCACCGCATCACGGTGCCGACGCTGATGCTGTGGGGCAAGGACGACAAGCTGTTCCCGAGCGCCTATGCGGCGCGCTGGGGCGAGCGCATCCCGGACAGCCGGGTCGAGATCATTCCCGAATGCGGCCACGTGCCGGCGGTCGAGAAGCCGGAGATCACCGCCAAGGAAATCATCCGCCTGTACGCGGGGACACGCTGATGCAGTTCACATTCTTTCACCTGATGCCGTATCGCCCGCTCGACATGGCCGAGCGCCACAAGCATCGCGCCGCCTGGGTGGTGCTGCCGAACAGCGCTGTACGATCCGAAGAAGGGCGCCGACGAATACGAGTCCTACATCGACCAGCTCGTCTATGCCGAGAAGCTCGGCTTCGACGTCATCGCGGTCAACGAGCACCACCAGACCGCCTACGGCATGATGCCGGCGCCGAACCTGATCGCCGCCAACCTGATCGCGCGCACCAGCAAGGCCAAGATCGCGATCATCGGCCGCGCGCTGCCGCTGGTGAACAACCCGGTCAACATCGCCGAAGAGTTCGCGATGCTCGACAACCTGTCGCGCGGCCGCATCATCACCGGCTTCGTGCGCGGCATCGGCAACGAGTATCACTCGACCGGCATCAACCCGTACTGGTCGCACGAGCGCTACCAGGAGGCGCACGACCTGATCGTGCAGGCCTGGACCAAGCCCGGCCCGTTCGCGCTTCGAGGGCGAGCACTTCAACATCCGCTACGTCAATCTGTGGCCGCGCCCCTACCAGAGCGCCGCATCCGCCGATCTGGATTCCGTCGATGGGCTCGTCGGAGACGATCAAGTGGGCGGCGGCGCCGGAGCGCAAATATCCGTTCCTGGTGACGTTCGCGGCCGCGATCTCGTGGCGCGCTATCTCAACGTCTATCGCGAGCAGGCCAAGCAATACGGCTACGAGGCCTCGCCCGAGCCAGCTCGGCTGGGCGTCGCCGGTCTATGTCGCCGACACCGACGAGCGCGCCCGCGAGGAAGCCAAGGCCGGCATCGAGACGCTGTTCAACGACTTCCTGGCGGTGCCGTTCCAGATGCTGCTGCCGCCCGGCTACATGTCGCTGCCGTCGATGAAGAACACCATGCGGATGCGCAAGGCGCTCGGCGCGCAGAAGCGCCTGACCGTCGAGGAGCTGATCGAGAGCGGCACCGTCGTCGTCGGCAGCCCGAAGACGGTGCGCGACCAGCTTTCCAAGCTGCGCGACGAGACCGGCGCCGGCAAGCTCATCACCATGCTGCAGTTCGGCGTGCTGTCGGACGAGCTGACGCAGCGCAACATGGAGATGTTCGCGTCCGAGGTGATGCCGCACCTGAAGAACTGACATAGGCTTCGTCGCACGAATTCGAGGGAGGACACGATGCGGATGGCAGTTGGCGCTGACGCTGGCCTTGTGGCTGAGCGGCAGCCGCGTCGGCGCAGGACTTTCCGTGCTTCGCAGGTGCAAGCTGGTCGTTCCCTATCCCGGCCGGCGGCGCGACCGACGTCGCCTCCCGCGTGGTCGCCGAGCGGCTCGAAGCCGCGCTCAAGAAGACCGTCATCGTCGAGAACCGCGGCGGCGCGACCGGCAACATCGGCACCGTCGCGGTGGTCAACGCGCCGCCGGACGGCTGCACGCTGCTGGTCAACGCCACCGTCATCGCGACCTTCCCGCACAGCTTCTCCAAGCTCTCCTACGATCCGTTCAAGGATCTGGCGCCGGTCGGCGGCGTCGGCGTCACGCCGACCCTGATCGTCGCGGCGCCGTCGGTGCCGGCGAACGACATCAAGAGCCTGGTCGAGTGGAGCAAGAGCAAGCCCGACGGCCTCAACTACAGCACCGCCGGCTACGGCCTGCAGCAGCACCTCGCCACCGAGGAGATCGCGCAGCGCACCGGCGCGAAGTTCACCCACGTCGCCTATCGCGGCGGCGGCACCGCGATGACCGATCTGATCGCGGCGCGGCTCGACTTCGGCGGCTTCCTCGCCGGCACCACCAAGCCGCTGATCGCGGACGGCAAGCTCAAGGGGCTGGCGATCGTCGCGGACAAGCGGTCGGAGCTCGTGCCCGACATCCCGACCACCGCCGAGCAGGGCCTGCCCGGCATGAATTCGCACGGCGTGCATTTCATGATGTTCGCGCCGGCCGCGACGCCCAAGCCGATCGTCGCGACGCTCGGCGCCGAGTTGCACAAGATCATCGCCGACCCGGCGCTCAAGCAGCGCTTCGCCGACATCGGCTTCGACGCCGACGCCGCTGACCGCGGACGAGGTCGCGGCCGCGCATGCGCAAGACCGGCGACGACCTGGCGCCGGTGATCAAGCGGCTGAACATCAAGCTCGATTGAGCGGGCAGCGTCCCACCGCCGACCGCCGCGCCAGCCGGCGCGCAAATTGACCGCCTTGGCGCAAGCCATTACCGTTGGCGGCAAGCGGCCGACGGCCGCTCCAGCGGGAGGATATTCATGCGCAATCGCTTATCGGATTGTGAGCGCGGCCGCGCTGATCGCGGACCGCGCCAGCGGCCAGCGCCCAGGGCACGATCAAGATCGGCATGATCATGACGCTGTCCGGCCAGTTCGCCGACGCCGGCATCCAGATGGACAACGGCGTCAAGACCTACATGAAGCAGCACGGCGACACGGTCGCCGGCAAGAAGATCGAGATCATCCGCAAGGACTCCGGCGGCATGGCGCCCGACGTCGCCAAGCGACTCGCGCAGGAACTGATCGTGCGCGACAAGGTCGACATCCTCGCGGGCTTCGTGCTGACGCCGAACGCGCTCGCCGCCTCCGACGTGTCGGCCGAAGCCAAGAAGTTCATGGTGATCATGAACGCGGCGACCTCGATCATCACCACCAAGTCGCCCTACTCGGTGCGCACCTCGGTAACGCTGCCGCAGGTGGCCGACACGTTCGGCACCTGGGCGGCCAAGAAGGGCGGCGTCAAGAAGTCCTACACGATGGTGACCGACTACGGCCCCGGCCACGACTTCGAGGCGCGGCTTCCAGCGCGCCTTCAAGGACGCCGGCGGCGAGATCATCGGCTCGGTGCGCTTCCCGGTCGCCAATCCGGACTTCTCGGCGTTCGTGCAGCGCGCCAAGGACCTCAATCCGGAATCGATCATGATCTTCATTCCGGGCGGCGCGCAGCCGGCGGCGCTCGGCAAGGCATTCGCCGAACGCGGCATCGATCCGAACAAGACCAAGATCCTCGGCTCGGGCGAGACCACGGCCGAGCAGGCGCTCAAGAGCATGGGCGACGGCGCCCTCGGCATCATCACCGCCTGGCATTACGACTACACCGACAAGAGCCGAAGAACGTCGCGTTCGTGAAGCTGTTCAACGAAATGCACAAGCGCAACCCGGACTTCTTCTCGATCGGCGGCTATGACGGCATGCACGTCATCTACGAGGCGCTGAAGAAGACCGGCGGCAAGACCGACGGCGACACGCTGATCGCGGCCGCCAAGGGCCTGAAGTGGGACAGCCCGCGCGGCCCGATGTCGATCGATCCGGAGACCCGCGACGTCGTGCAGACCATCTACATCCGCAAGGTCGACAAGGTCGGCGGCGAACTGATCAACGTGCCGTTCGACAATCCTCCCGCCGGCAGAAGTCCCTCGATCGTCGCTGAACCGAGCGACTGACTACCTTCGGGTCAGTCCTGTAGTTGCAATGTCGCCCACGTGAGTGTGTTGTTGGTCACGCTCCCTGGGGCGTTGGAGATGAAGGTGTCGCGGTTTCCATCGAACTCTTCGTCTTCGTCACGACCCTCGAGTCTTACCCCCAGTTGCGGCGGTGCTTCATCGAGTCCGATCGACACCCAGGGCACGGCCGCCTCGAGCAGGAAACTTCCTTCCCCCAGCTCGGTCGCCGCTGCGGAGATGACACTCGAGTCGAGGGAGTCGTCGTCGCTGAATTCGCCTTGGCCGTTCCCTTGAGCGAACCACACGGCGACACCGCTGCCGGCCGGGATGAATGCGAGGTGGAAATCTGACTCGAGAGGGACACCCGGCTGGCCGGATCCAGGATTGATACGGCTGGCGCCGCGCTCTGGGCAGGTGGCGAACTCGTCGGCGACCAACGCCTGATCTCGTTCACCTGATCCGGTTCCCAACGAGACCGTGACAGTGTCGCCGTTCCTGATGTCGCCGGTTGACACGGCATTACGGACGGCGACGTCGTCGGTGACGGTCGCCTGCAGGTACAGGTTCTCGTCATCAAATGCAAGGCGCCAATCCGCCGCGTAGTCGTCGGGGCCCGACCAGAGCTCGGTCCCACAATGGAAGGCGTCGGCTTCGATGACCGATCCGGGTAATGCCGCCCAATCGGTGTCGTCGCCATCGATGGTGAGCGGAGCAGTGGCCAGCACGATGCCTGACGTAGTGGCGATCGATGACGGCACGGTGGTCTCGATGGCGAAAGTGCTGTCGGTCGGCGGACCGGGGTCGGGGCGTAGAACGAAGAAGCCCACCAACACCAACAGGACGGCAGCCACGCCTCCAGCCACGAGGGGCCATCTCCTTTGAAGCCGTTTCTCGATGCGGCGTGCCTCTTCGTTGTCCGGTTCGATCTGCAGAACCTGGGCGACGGCGGCGTGGGCCTCGTCCTTCTTCCCGGACTCGAGAGCTGCCTTGGCCATGGCAAGCAGCCGGGCCACCTTCCAGGGTGGAACCGGCTGCTCCAAGTCCTCAACCGAATCAGCCGGCGGTGGCCTCTCGACGACTGCGGCGTCCTCGGTCGTTGGTGGGGGCGTTCCTTCGATTGCCGCGGAATCGTCCGCCGCTGCCGGTTGTGGCGTTGCTTCGCCGGAGAGGGGTTCGTCAGTCGCCACCGCTGGCGTCGCTTCGACGGCTGAGTCGGTGCCCGACGCTGCCCGGCTTTCCTGCACCTCGACGTCCCGATCGGGCTGTGCGGCTTGCTCCGCAGTTGAGACCGCCTCAGATGGAAGTTCGGCGACGGCCCCGGCGGCGACATCGAACACTCGACCGTTGGGCGCCCGCAGGTAGAGCACGGGGGTTCCCCACTCCACGTCGTTTCCTTCGCCGAGTAGGGCAAGGCGGGCCCGGCTGCATGCCGCATCGATCGGATGGCCCTTGGCGACGGCCTTGTAGAACTCGTTGCAGAAGGCGATCGCCGCGCCGTCGGTTATCTCGAACTGCATGGCGATCACCGCCGGGATGCGACCTCTCACCAGGGCCTGGGCAACACCGGCAAAAGGATCCTGTGCGGAGTTGCGTGCTCCCTCGCAGGCATTGAGGACGCACCAGGCGGAGCGCGTTGAAGTTCTGCAGGAGCATGGCCAGCGTGGCGGCAGTGACCATGCGGCTCGTCCCCGCGTCGTTCTCGAAGGCGAGCACACCCTCCTTGCCGTCGAATCCGCCATGCCCGATGAAGTGGAGGATGTGGACGTCGTTGTCACTCAGGGCATCGCGCAAGCTGGTGAGCCGCGCATCGTCGAGAAAGCGGACCCGGATCTGTCCCTCATCGATCGGCCTGGCCAGCGCCTGTTGCAGCCGCTCCTGTTCCTGGGCAACGTCGAGCACCGCGATGTCGGTCGGGTTCGACACCACAACCAATACGTTCAGGGGGGTTGTGACCGAGAGGGTCTCGATCGGGTGAGGAAGATCGATGAAACGCACCAACGGCGTGTCGGTCAGCAAGCTCAGGAAACTGCCCAGCGAATCCGAGTAGAGGTATTCCCAGGGGACCGACGCGAGCTCGGGCACCGCCGAGAGACGCAGGCGGACCCGGAGACCCTTGCCTTCGTCCTGCGCTTCGTTGAGGCTCACCTGGAAGGCGGTCCCGATGTCACCGGCAAATACGGTGTCGTAGAGCTTCGTCCCGAACCGCAGGGCGGCATCCCACTGGGGGGAACCAACCCGTCTGACCCCCCGCCTCGTTTGTCCCACGTTCAGGACGAAGTTTTCAAGTTCGAGATCGGTGAATGGCTTGGCGAACTCACCCCTGGCCTCGCCGGCGGGTGACTCGACGACCCGCGCCGTGTAGCCGCCATCGCCTGCCTCGATCATCAGATCGAAATCGAGATAGTCGCTCGGCTCCAACTCCACCTCGGCTCTGGAGGCAATGGCCGGCCTGGCCGTTGTGATGCTCATCCCCCGACAGACCGAGACTACGCAATACGGATACCAATATTCGGGTCGATTGGCGTCTGCCGTGCGCCTCGGTGACGAATGGCAGACTCTTCTCGTGGATCAGGTCGTCCTCGTCGACGTGGACGGGAGCCCTACCGGCACCGCCGACAAGCTCGAAGTGCACCGGGCGCCCGGGATGCTCCACCTCGCCATCTCGGTCTTCTTGTTCGACGATGTGGCGAGGGTGTTGCTCCAGCGACGGTCGCCGCGCAAGTACCACTTCGGTGGGCTCTGGTCGAACACCTGCTGCACTCATCCCGTGCCAGGCGAGGCGCCGGCCGATGCGGCGAGGCGGCGGCTCGGAGAGGAGATGGGAATCGAGGCGGATATGCGGCCGGCCGGTACCTTCAGCTACCGAGCCGAGGATGTCGCCAGCGGATTGGTGGAGCACGAGGTCGACCATGTCCTCATCGGACGGCACGATGGCGATCCCGACGCCCGATCCCGACGAGGTCTCGGATTGGCGCTGGGTGACGCTGGCCGATCTCACTACCGACCTCGCCAGCCAGACCCACCGCATACACGCCCTGGCTGGTTCCGGCGCTCTCTGTTGCCGTTGGCGGCAAGGTCACCCCGCCTCCCTGACCAGGTCGCGGCCGGTCTGCTCGATACGACCAAGAAGGAATTCGAGCTCGGGAACCGCGGCACTGTCGGCGGTGATGCTCAGCCCGAGCGAGCCGCCAAGACCAACTGCGCCGATCATCAGCCGAACGAACGGACCAACCGGAAGCAGCGGGTATGTCACGATGTGGGGGAGCCCGGCCATCCACAGCCGTCGGCGGACACCCCGAACATACGACACCACCAAGTCGACCGATCCGCTCCCCGATACAGCCTTGGCGGCGGAGGCAACAAGCCAGGGCGGCAGACGGTCCAGACCTGCGAGCATTGTCGAGATCGTCGCCACCTGAGCCCGGGTTTCGACGCCGCCGACAGCCTTCTGAACCGACCGGAGACGAGCGACCGCAGGCATCGGCGAGATCGGGAGCGGGACGATGTAATACGAAGCGGAGTTGCCGAGCACCTCGCGGCGGGCGCGTCTCGGCACCGCCACCGGTACCACCGTGCGGAGGACCTCGTCGGGAGAGGCGTCACCGCGCGCCTCGAGCAGATCTGCGATACCTCCCGCCGCAAGGGTGAGCACGATGTGATCCATCCCCGCCCCATGTTCTCGTGCCACTTGTCGCAGTGGTCCTTCGGGGAGGCTGACCGTGCCGAATCTGACCGATCCGGACGACTCCCGAAACCGTCTCTCTCCTCGTGTCGCCTCCAGTTGCGCGAGCCAGCCGTCGAGGAACTCTGCGGCGCGATCGAGGCTCGCCAGCGGATCGACCAGATCGCCGAGCATCTCCGAAGCGTCGACCAGCCGGCTTGCCCCTCGTTCGGTGACCGACTCGAGAACGAGCTCATCGAGGTTCGGACCGGGCGCCGGGGACCAAGGCTGGGGGCCAACCGGCGCCACGTCCGGTTTGTTGTCGAAGAGAACGCGGGCCACCTCTATTGCGCTCATACCGTCGACCATGGCGTGCTGCCAGCGCATCAGCAGGGCTGATCCTCCTCCCGCCAGCCCCTCGATGGCGTGGGCATCCCAAAGCGGGTAACGAGGGTCGAGCGCCATGGTGTGCAACCTTCCCACCAATGCGGCGAGGTCGGACTCCTCACCCGGAGGCGGAAGCCGGTGGTGGTGGACGTGTCGAGCCAACTCGAAGGAGCGATCGTCTCGCCAGATCCAACCTGTGGGGGCGGGGGCGATGACCTGGCGGTACCGGGGCAACAGGTGGAGCCGTTCGGAGATGAGCGCCGTCAGACGCCGGGCGGTCAGGCTCCTGCCGCCGGCGCCGGGTCCGAGCACCACGAGGCCGCCGGTGTTCATGGGCATCGGGCCCCCATCGAAGGTGAGGTAGGTCACATCGAGCCCGCTCAGCCGCTCCGCCATTGGGTTCACCGTCCGTTGAGCAGCCCGAGCTGCTGCAGCATGGACAATTCAGTCGCCGTGATGTCTGTCTCGGCCGGTAGCGGTATGGGACTTGTTCCCGCCTCTGCAACGAATCGATCGGCAAGGCGACGCAGTGCCGGAACCCGTGCGGATCCGTCGAGGAGTAACTCGATCGCATGGAGCATCCGGGTCACGGCATCGGGCGACCCGGCCACGTCGAGCAGCCCCCGCTCCACCGCCGTGGCCACCTCGACCTCGCCGGCGAGGATCCCCAACACGACATCCGTTGTCGTAAACCCGAGCCCGTCCACGATCTCATTCGGGTCGTCCGGCGTTATCGCGATCTCACCGTTCTCCATCGAGACCACGACCACGTCGTCGTCGAGGGCTATCCGGGCTCGGCGCCCCTCCACCACATGGCGGAGGCGGGCGCCCGCACCGGATGGATCGGCGTCGAGCGCATCGACCAACGCGGCGATCCACGACGCCAGCCCGGTACGTGTGGGTGCCTCAGTCGACATGCTCGAACACGCCGAGTCCTGTGCCCGTAGCGGACACGCCATCAAGGCGGCTTTCGAAGGTGAAGGTTCCGGCCAGCTCGTGGATGAACCCGTATCCCGGCACGACCGGGTCACCCGCAATCAGTTGCAGGCCGTGAATTGGATGGAACTCGGCTTTGACACTGTCGACCCCGTCGTCGGCCTCGATCCGAACCACTCCTGGGAGATGGGGTGCCATTCTTCCGGCATGCAGCGCCGCCATGGCGCCGGGGAGCCTGGTGAGCCGTCCCCCGAACCGTGCCTCGCGTAACAGGAGTACCGAGGCGCCGGAGAAGCGCCGCATGATCGACCGGGATACAACGTGGACGGTCGGTGATCCGGTGCGGTGGGCTCGGTCGGTGGTGTGAGAGAGGACAATCGAGGTCCCGTCCGACCCTGTGAGCACTGCCCACGCCCACCCGGCATCGTCACCCCAGTGCCACCGTCCCCAGTTGTGGTCGTGGTAGGCGACCGCACCTTCGAGCACTCTCCGGACTCCATCAATCTCGATCGATCCCTCCACGGCCATTAGGGGAACGGCGCGCCAAGCGATCCACCCAGAACCGAACGGCTCCGGCGTCTCAGCCGCGATCACCCCGCTCGCCGCTCGACAACTCAGGTCGATGGAGCTGCCGTCGGGGAGTCGGCCGACGACCTCGATGGCACCGCCCTCCCCGTCCAGTGACATGGTGAGCAGATTTTCGATCGCCACCGAAGTCGCCGAGACCTGCGTCTCCGCCAGGTCGCTCACGGCGAGGTGGGCGCGCACGGCGCCGGTCAGATCGGCGAGAACCAACGTACCAACGGCCATCGATCTGGAGTCGTCCGGATGACCGTGGATGGAAACGTTGCACAGCCCTACCAGTCCCGCCTCGTGGTCGAAAAGATTGACATGGAGCCAGTCTTTGTATGCCGAGGCATGGAGATCGAATCGGCCCGGGAGGCGGAGACGGTCGGCAACCGTCATCTCAACACCGGACCCCCCATTCCGGGCCCTCCGACGCTGGGCGATACCGCTCCCGACGGCTCGGGCCCGGCCATTGCTTCAATCAACCCGACTACCTCGCCTGCCATGAACCAAAGCCCTACCAGGAAATCGAGGAACGTCACATCCTCGGGTTCGGCGACCAGACCGATCCCCGACTGAAGCTGGGCCTCGGTCAACCGACCAAGCGCTTCCTCCAGGTCGGGAGCGAGCAGCAACGCCAGGTCGTTCCGAAGGTCGTCATAGACGGGCCGCGGTGGCAGAAGCGACGGACCGGAATCCAGGTCGAGTGCCGACCACAATGCCGTCCCATTCGCACCCAGCCGACTTCGCTCCAGTGCCTCCCGAAGCCTCGCACCCTCGTCGGTAGCCCCGACCTTGCGGCCGATTGCAGCGATGCCGGCAACCATCGACCCAATCGCCTGTGCCCCGTCGAGAAGTGCCAGGGTTCGAATCCGGGCAACCAACGATGCCAACAGCGTCATCGTGGTGCGAGGCGGTCCGGATGGCTCATCGGTGAGCCCGATCTCGAATGGTATGGCCTCTGTCATGCCGAAACCGCGGTAAGCGCAAGCTCGAGCCGACCGCCCCCAACCCCGACCAAGACCACCGCACCCAGGTACCGATCGGGTTCCAATGACACCGGTACCTCGAACCGGAGGCGCGCTTCCATCCGGTCGCCGGGCCAGATCACCAGTCGGTGGGGGGATATGGTCACCAGGGGACTCCAAACCGACCCAGACGCGCTGGTCAGGGCGGAAGACATCAGACGCAACAGGGTTGCTACTCGCTGGTGGTTCTCGATCACAAGCGGAATGACTACTTCCCCCCCGATCGGGGCGGTGGCCTCTAGCACGGGGATCCGAGATCTGTCGAGCGCTGTCGCCGGCGCCGCCGGACCCACGATCCAGGCAGGACCCCACACTGCAGCGGCCGATGCCATGCCCCTTTCCGGGGCGTGCGGTGTCACCGGCCATGCCCCGGTCTGGGTCACCACCCTGAGCGGCAACGCTTCCTCACTTGACCCGCTCCACTACGTAGCTGAGCATCTCGCGCAGGAACCTGCGGTCGTCGTTGTCTCTCAGGAACGAGATGGGAGATGCATCCACCGCCAGGGCGCGCTCGGCATAGTCCCTGGCGAAGCGGCGACCGTATTCCAGTGATCCGGTCTCGGCCATAGCGCCGAACATCCAAGCGACATCCTCCGCCTCTTTCTGGGTCCGGGGCGTCTCCAATATGCCGATGGCACGTTCCACCGTTGGCGGTGTAGCCGTGCGAAGGAAATGGAGCAACATGATGGTGCGCTTCCCTTCCCAGAGGTCCCCCCCTATCTCCTTTCCGTACAGTATCTGGTCGGCTTCGAGGTTGAGCAGGTCGTCGGACACCTGGAAGGCGATCCCGGCGAGATGGCCAAGTTCAACCAAAGGCAGGAGCTCCTCCGGCAAGGGGTATCCGACACCGGGCGGATGCCCGCAGAGCACGCCAATCCGGAGCGGTGCGATGACCGTGTACCAACAGGTCTTCTTGTGCGCCATCCGGACGTAGTCCTCGTCTCCCAGTTCGAACTGGCCGGCGGCTATCCAACCCAACTCGATCGCCTGACCCTCGACCGATTCCCGAGCCATCCGCTCCACTTCGCGGAACACCAGCAATGTCTTCTGCAACCCGATGGTCTCGGTGTTCCTGAGAAGCAATTGCATGGCGAGCACATTGGTGGCGTCACCAACATTCACCGCCACCGCCGCACCGTGGGAACGGAGCATCGTCACCCGCCCACGCCGATAGTCCGACTGATCCTCGACGTCGTCGTGGACGAGGAATGCGTTGTGATACAGCTCGAGAGCGGCAGCCGACACCCGGGCCTGGTCACGAGTCCCACCGGCGGCGGCGGCGGCGGAGATGACGATCGCCGGTCGCAACCCCTTGCCCTCTCGAAACGGGTAATCGGCGAGCAATTCGTACAGAGGGCCGTAACCGGTGGCTCGGTTCGACTCGAGAATCTGGACTATCTCTTCGAGGACGTAGGCGCGAGCTTCGGCCAGGATCCGCTCAACGAGGTCACGGTCGTGCGGCATCGCCCGATGCTACGCTCGAAGGGCTGCCGGCCCAGACCGGCACCACCCATTGACGGGTCGATCCGCAACCGTGGCGGAGGGGGAATGTCGTGAGCAAAGGTCCGGATATCGAAGGCGATATCGACATCGATGCCGATATCGATACCAGTGACATAAATCTGGCTCTCGACCTGATCGGGCTCGAGGACATCAATCTCTCCACCGAGATCAAGATCCCCGAGCCGATTCACACAAAGGCCGAGTTGATCCTGCCCCAGCCGCTCAAGACGGAGACCCGGGCGGAGCTGGCTGTCACCCAGCCCATCGTCACCCAGATGAGCATGGACATGGCGGTCGACGTAAGGCCCGTGGTTCTCGACCTTTGCTTGAACCTTGGTCTCAACAAGCTGCCCCGAACGTGCATTCGCCGGCCCTATGACCGCCACTTTGGATTCACCCTTTTCGGGCTCGAAGTGGTCGGGTTCAACATGTCGGGAGAGTCACAGGTTGTGATCGACGACCTGCCGCCGCGATCGCATGTCGAGGTCGGAGGTCATCCTGGCGGTCACGGGCATGACCACGACCACGAGCACGCCCATCACCGCGGAGAGACGCCGGCCACGGTGGGACGCGGCGGAGATGGCGGGCTTCGGGTCAAGCTCCATGATTGAGACTCGGGCAGCCAGGTGGATGCGCAAGGAGCGGGTCCCGGGCTATGACCTCATCGACATGGACGGCGAGGATCCTGTCGTCGTCCGGGGGTTCCCCGATCGCCTCGTGGGGACTGTCCCGCTGCGCAATGCTGGACAGGAGACGGCGGTCCTGCGCACCGCGATCCTCCAGGAACCCGATGACCGGCTCGGCCTCAGGACCGGGTCCATTCGACGGATCGCCACCACCGTCCTTCATCCCGAGCAACGGCGCTCGGCCCGGCTCCGCCTCCGACTGGACCCGACCACCCCACCCGGCGAGTACCAAGCAAGGGTCGAAGTCGGTGGATCGAGTCGGCCGCTCTTGATCAGCGTCGTCGAGCGGATCGCCATCGATCTCGAACCGACAAGCTTCGTGATAGAGAACCGGCCGGGAGAATCGGTCTCCAAATCGGCGACCGTCACCAACCGGGGGAACGTCCCGGTGACCATCGGCGAGATCGGGCCCGTCCCCTTGGACGACGAGCAGAAGGAGTGCCGCATCTTGAGGCGGGCGGCCGAGGCGCTCGACTCGGAGGAAACGATCACCCTCGATCGCCTCGTCGAGGCAATCGCCAGGGCATCCAAGCGAGTGCTCGATGAGTCGGGCCTGCTCCGGGTGCGCAACCTGAGCGGGACCGTGGAGGTGTCACCCGGTGAGACGGTTCGGCTCGACCTGCAGGTCGACGTCCCGGCCACGCTCGATCCGCATACCCGGTACCGGGCTTCGGCTCCGATCATCACCAAGGACCTTCGCTTCCTCATCGTTCCCTGGCGTGCCAGCTTGCCTGAGAAACCGGTCCGCTCCACTCGCACCCCGCGCACAGCCAAGCCCGCTACCCCGGGCACCACCAAGCCCGTCACGTCTCGCCGCACCACGACCAAACGTCGCACCGACTGACACGGAGGAGAGCGATGCCTCACGACACCGAACACACCGCAGGTCACCACCACCGGAGCGGCGCCGGAAGGCCTCGCGAGATGTTCACCGCGGTGTCCACGCTGGCCAATTCGATGGCCGAGGCAGTGGATATTTTCATCGGCGACCTGGCCACCTCGACACCTGAGATCGGGCGGCGCCGACACCGGCGATCACTGTTCAACCGTTCCCATCGGCATCACTGCGGGTGCGAGGAGGAACGCTGTAAGGGATGCTCGAGTTGTTCCTGCCATTGCGACTGTTGCGTCGGAGACGTGGACCTGGTCGTCTACGCCCGGTTCGGTGAACAACGAGTCGTCCCTATCAGGATCGAGAACGCCAGGTCTCGGGAGCGCAAGATCCGACTCGAACTCTCGGAGTTCCGCAGCAAGGGCGGCGCCGATTCGCCTATCGGCGGGCGACTGGTCGGAGACGCCGAATTCACCCTCGGGCCGTGTGAGGAACGAGATGTGATCATCACGGTGAATGTCGCCGGGACGGACACCGACGACAACAAGAGAGTTGCCGACCGTCGAGACGTGCCCGACGTCGACGATTGTCTGGTTGCGGTGGCGGACCTCAGGATCGAAGGCTGTGACAACCGGCCGGTCCGCATCGCAGTTGCAGTCCTGCCCCGCGACTGCGGTCACTACACGGTCGAGTGCGGTTGCGGATGCTGCTGACATGGACCGAAGTTCGGCAGGTATCCGGGGACTGATCGAGGCGCTCAGCACCGAAGCGCTCAAGGACATCCTGCGCGGCCTCCGCAGCCACACCGAGCTCCAGCGGCGCATCATCCGTGGAGAGCTCGATCAGGGCACTGTGAGCCGGGCCTACCTCGACTATGCCCATCGCGAGGGACCGGCATACCGCCGCCGGGTGGCCGAACTCTCTGGCCGGTATTACCGCGATCTCGCCGACCTCGGGAGTGAGTACAGCGCCGCGTTCTATGGAGAGATACTGGAAAATGGCCACGCCGCGCCGCTGAAGTCGGCGGATTCGGACGAACAACCGCAACGTGTGCCGATGGAACTCCACGGTGAACCGGGCAAGGAGGTGGTGGCCCGGTTCAGTCTGGAGAACACCGACCCGACACCGGTCAATGTGTCCTTTGAGGTGGGAGTCTGTTCGGGCCCGGATGGTCAGGCATTTACCGCGCCACTTTCGGTACACCCTGCCTCGTTGACGGTGCCGCCTGGGGATCATGCCCAAGTGACGCTTCGTCTCGCAATGCTGCCAAGCGTGTTCGAGCCAGGTCAGCTTTACCGGACAGTGGTCAGGGTATTGGGTGATCGAGAACTGGAACTGGACGTTGTGATTTGGGCCGAGGAATCGGTCGTGGTGCTTCCGAATGGGATACCGCAACAATCCGACCTGGCAGAGTCGAGCGTTTCCACCTACGGGGTTCGCTGCCGAGAATGTGGACGTGAGTTCGCCCGCTCCGAGCCGACAGAGAAGCTGTACCCGCACAAGAAGCCGGACGGATCCCGTTGTCCCGGCCGGGTGGGTGAATCGATCACCAGCGGTTGAAGGGAAACCGGGCAAGGCGGACCGGATATCGGCCCACCTCAGGGCGTACGAAGTGCTTCGACTTTGGCCGTGGGGACAAGCCCCTCCACTTGGCGGGCCAGCGCCTCGTCGAGGGTCACGAAAGCGTCTGCCTGCAGCTGAGTGAGTGCCACATACTCGGCGTCGTAGGTCTCGGCCCATTCCAGCCGCTCGGCGATATCCCATGCCCGGCGTCGGAGCACGGCGTCACCGAGGAGGCGTATCGACATTCCCCAGATGCGAGAGAGCCGATCGAGAGCGGCATCCCGCGGGATCTCGCCCCGGTAAACGGCCTCGTGCAGAGCCGACAGCACCTGGGAGCGCAATAGCGTCGGCGCAAGAAGCTGGTGCTCGGCCGACACCTCTATCTCCTCACCGGCCAAGTGGAGCACCACACCACAATCGACTACGAATCTTGTCATCGGCGAACGCTACCGCCCGGACCTAGGGGCGCGTCAGACCAGTCAGGTCAGTGGTGCTTCCCAGTACGGCTCGCGCCCGTAGTACTCGTAGACGTCACCGACCCATCCGGTGTCATTGGGCAGCGGCCAGTTCTCAGGATCGAATCCGGGGGCGTTTTCCAACTGATCCTTGGTGACGTCCACCACGACAGCGTGATCGTCGGTGTCGACGGTCACGGCCGCCCATGGGAGAGCAAATAGCTTCTGACCGATTCCTAGGAAACCGCCGAAAGACATGACGCCATAGGCAATACGCCCCGAGGACACATCGAGCATGATCTCCTTGAGATCCCCGACCTTCTCGCCGCTGGAATTCATGACCGGATCGCCGATCAGCGTCGAAGCTGAGAGGAACAGCGGGACAGCCAATTTGCCACCTCGTTCTTGTGGTAACGACATGTCCCCGCAATACCCGTCGTTTCCAGGGGTGAAACTCGTGCGAGGACCGGACGACGATGCAGGCCGATCAGACGACGGGCGCTGGCTGCTCCTCATCGGCATCGACCGGCCGGCGCGCACCGGGTGAGAGGGCACCGAACCAGACCCCGGCCATTACCAGTGCGGTGCCCACGACGCTGTCGACGGTCAACGGTTCGTCGGCGAGCCAGGCTCCCAGTGCAAGGGTCACGACCGGAAAAAGTACGAATGCGTATGAGGTCGCCGAGGCGGTCCATCGGCGGACCACGAGCAGGATGAGGACGAAGAGCCCAACGGATCCAAGTGTCACCAGATAGACGAGCGACCAGACCACCTCGGGCTGGCGTGGAAGCGCCCATTGCTCGCCTACGGCGGCCGATAGGCCGAGCAGACCGAGCGCCCCGACCGTCATGCCAACGGCGTTGATCACCGCTGGATGATTTCCCGACACCTTCTTCCCGAGTATCACGCTCTCGCTGATCGACAGCGCAGCTCCAAAAACGGCTAGGACCGGGATGACCGGCAGCTCGAGGTTCTGAGGACCGACGAACATCCATGCGACGCCGGCGACGGCCAGCAGCGATCCGACGACGGCCCGCCAACGCAACGTCTCGAGGCTGTGTGCCACCGCCAACAGCAAAGTGACCAGCGGGACGGTCGCGAGGACCACGGTGGTCACCCCCGCAGTCAGACTGATCAGCGCCCAGTAGACCAGCGCATAGGAGATTGTGAAGCTGAGGAAGCCGTAGAGGGTGGTGAGCATGAGCTGGCGGCCCCGCGGCCAGCGGAGGCGCAGGCCGAAAGCGATCAGGACGAAGAGCGCGGCCGCAAGGCTGAATCGGAGCCCAGCACCCCACAACGGCGGAAGCTCCTGGTTGCTGATCCTGACCACCAAGAAGTTGGCCCCACCCAAGATGACGGTCGCCACGAAGGCGGCGATCGTGAAGCCACCCGGTGAACGTACGGTCATGACGGGACCTCTCCGCAGTTGGAGCGTGCCCACTCGGGTGTGAGTTGCCTGTCGGAGTCCACCTCCGAAAGCTAACTACACAACGGTCCCACTCTGGCTCCGGGGTCCGCCGGAGACTGTTCTACGAGGCAGGGGTGAGGAGGAACGACCGGAGCCCGCTCATATTGCTGCGGAAGCCGTACCCAACGACCTGCCCTGCGTTGTTGATCGCCTGAGCAGTGTGCAGGTCCCAACCGTGGCCGGCGGGAAGCAACGACTCCAGTGCGACTGCGGGGCTGCCGTTCTGCCAGATCACCGCATCGATGATGTCCTGACCCACGTCTACCACCGAATCACCAACCACGGTTCCACAATCGTTGACCCCGTATCCGCTGGTGGGATGGGTCCCGAAGAGCCCGAGATCGGTGATGGTGTTCCCCTGCCAGAGTACGGCGTGGAACTTGGAGTCCGCCGGTGACAGGCTCCCGCCGGTCACCAACCCCGACTCGCTGATGCCCGTCGCCGCGTCGGACCCACCACCCAGAGTCCGGAGGGTGCTCCTCGTCGTTCCCTGCCAGCGAAGGGCGCGCCGGAACGGAGCTGTGCCGAAATCGCCCCGACCGACGATCGTCCCCGCGTCGTTGACCGCCGTCGCCAGGCTGATCGACGGGGCACCCGGACCAGCGACCAGGCTGGTCGGCCTGGTGCCGTCCCAGCGCATCGCATCGGTGTCGCCGATCGCATCGTTTGTCCAGCCGGCGGCAACGCCATTGGCATTCACGTCGACGGCCCTTGCGGAGGTTGCGCCTCTGGGGAGCCGCAAGACGCGTGTCGGTGACCATGTCACCGCCTGGGCGCCACGGCGCCCAGCCTGCCACCCGGCGACGACGCCGTTGGAGGAGATGCCGAAGGCCTCGCTGTTGGATGAGGAGAGAACCGTGGGGTTGCCCGACGCATCCCATTTCACCGCATGGGACACCAGCGAGTCGTCCAGGCTCGAACCTGCGGCGCTCCCATCAGGGCCGATGTCGACGGCTCTCGTTATGTGGAAGGTGTTCCCGATCCCCTCCAACTCGGTGATGGTGTACCTAGAGACCGGCGAGCAGGTGGCCGCCTGAGCGGGGACCGCCATGACTCCCAGCACGGCCAAGAGGACCAGACCCAGCATGCCGCGTCTCATCACGAGGCTCCTTTCTAAAACCAAGTGAACTTGGTTAAAATATGCGCCCAACACCGTAGCTGTCAAGAGGGAAGATTCGACGATGTACGGCGGACGGCAGACGGCAGCCAGAAGAGGCCTGGCGGGTTCACCATTCGATCTCGGACTGAACACCAACTCAGATACGCTGGTTGACGATGACACAGACGGGATACCAACCAGGCGTCTGCAATATCGGGGCGACGGAAATCCGGCGCCGGCAATACGGCGGCTGGGTGGGCTTGGTCATCACCGCCGTCGCCTACGCGGTTCTGGTTGTGTCGGGGGTGAATCCATGGTGGCGTCTGCTCCTGTTTTTCCCGGCTGCAGCATCGGCATCGGGGTTCCTCCAAGCCAGACTTCGGTTCTGCGCAGGCTTCGCTCGTCGGGGCATCTTCAACTTCAGCACCCTTGGCCAATCGCAGCAGATCATCGACGAGGAGGCCCGAGCAGCAGACCGGCGCAGAGGCAGCCAGATCACCCTCTACGCGTCCCTGATCGGCGCAGCCGTCGCCGTGGCCAGCGTCTTCATCCTGTAGTCGCCCGGGCCGAACGGAAAGGGATGCCTTCGGCATGAGCATGAGCGGTTTTCCCCGAACCGGCGGCCGGCGTGGTGATGCCGCCGGGGCCGTCAGTTCACCACCGCTGAGGCGCCGAGGCGACGGGCCCGGTCCAGGTCGGGTGCGGCGCCGAGCCGTTCGAAGATCACGGCGGCAGCATCGGCCAAGACGTCGGCTTCGTCTGTGCGACCCTGGTCGAGCAGCCAGTTGGCCAGGTCGAGGCGGGCCATCGCCTCCCAGTAGGGGTAGCCCATGGCGACGAACCGCTCGATCGTCTGGCGGAGGTCCACCTCGACAACTTCATGCTCCCCTTTCGCCGCCGCCAGTCGCGCAATGCGTCCGCGTCAATTGGGCCCGGAGGAACGGAGACACGGTTCCCGGGGGCCGTTCTTGGAGCATTGACACCAGACGTTCCACCGATTCGAGGTCCTCGTCACGTAGAGCCGCCTCGGCGGCATCGGGCCACAACTGACGGACGGCCTCACCCGACCACCCGACCGTCGCCCCCTGGGTCGCGATGTGCTCGATGTCGTCGAGAACCCCGGCGTTGTCGCCTTCGGCCAGCTTGAGGGCGGCACCGGCCGCGGCGTGGATTCCCGCGTCCTGAAAGTCCTCCGGGGCGAGCAACTGCCCGGCGCGCTCGAAGTTCTCCCTGGCGGCCACGAGGTCGCCGCGACGGGAGTGGATCAGGACCAGGCGATCGTAGAGACCCCCGGCGCCCGATCCTTCGTAGTCGGCTTCGTCCTCCACGGTCTGGCTGCACACCGTCATCGCCTCGTCCCATTCGCCGACGAAGAACAACGCATTGACCAGGTTCGTGGAGGCGATCGACAACCCGAGTCGGTCACCCAACCTCCGAGCTACGTCGACCGACTCGCGGAGCACGTCGACTGCCGGTAGGTCCGAATTCAACAACGTGTCGCCCAGGTTGCTCAGGTGAGCTACCAGGCGGTCGAGATGTCCGCTGGTGCGCGACACTTCGACCGCCTCCTCAGCAACCAGGCGCGAAATCACCAACTGGCCGGAGAACCACAACCGGCCCGCCTCTGCATCGAGTGCCCCTGCGAGGAGTTCGGGGTCGTTGAGTGATGCAGAGATGCCGATGGCCCGCTCGATGACGGGGGCGGCGGCTTGATGCTTCCCCCGGAAGTTGAGGGACTTCCCAACCCGCTGCAGCAGAGCGGCGGTCCCCGGGCCGGCTGCGTCGGGCGGGGTTCGATCAAGCGCATCCTGTGCCAAGCGAAGCGCCTCCTCCTGGTGGCCCCACTGCTCGTGCACCAAGACCAATTCGGCCACGAGAGCCCTGGCATCGTCGTCCCGCCCTTCTTTCTCGAGCCGGGCCGCTGCTTGGCCGAGCAGGTCGGTGGCGGTGGCCCAATCTCCGGACCTGGCGGCCATTCTCCCGGCGGCGGCGACGACGTCGAGGTCGTTGCCGGTGCCTTCGAGCAGCCGGGCCGCTTTGGTGTAGGCGGCGAAGGCGGCGCTGGGCGCGCCCGAGGTCGGCCGACCGGTCACCGGCCCGCGGTAGGCGCTGGCGGCTTCGGTGCGGACCGTGGCGGAGTCGGGGGCGTCGGGTACCAGGTCGAGGGCCGCCTGGTAGTGGGCGGCGATCAGGTCGGCGACTTCGGCACCGTCGTCGGGGAACTCGGAGCGCAGTTGGGTGGCGGCTGCCAGGTGGCGGATCCGCTTCTCCCGCCGGGTCAGGGTGTCGTATGCGACGGATCGGAGCAGGTTCTGGGTGAACTGGAGTTGACCCCGCTCCGGCGAGAGCCGGTCGCTGCGCACCGCCAGGATCTCTTTCTCCACCAGCGACCCGATGAGTTGTTCGAGGCGGTCGGGGTCGATGTCGGTCACCCCGCCCACCGACTCACGTGGGGAAGCTGGCTCCGAGCACCGAGAGGTCCTTGACCAGCGACCGTTCCTCGGGTTCGAGTGCGTCGAGCCGGGCGGCGAGGAGCGCGGTCAACGTGGCGGGCACCTGGAGCCGGTCCACTTCGCCCGACCAGGTGGTAGCTGCCACCGCGGGGCTGCACCAGATCGCGGTCGACCAGGCTGCGGATCGTCTCGACCGCGTAGAGCGGCACGCCGTCGGAGCGGTTCACGATCCGGTTGACCAGGTCGGGTGGCAGGTCCTCCACCAGGTCGGAGAGCAGGGTGGCCATCGACTCGGCGTCGAGAGGCTCCAGGTTGATGGTGGTGACTCCGCGGCGCTGACCCCACGCCGGACGGAGGTCCGCCAACTCGGGACGGGACAGCGTCAGGATCAGGATCGGATACTTCGCCGACCAGTCGAGTATCGACTCGAGGAAATCGAGGAACCCCTCGTCGGCGAACTGGAGATCCTCGACGGCAAGGACCACCGGGTCCTGCTCGGCCAACCGCTCGAAGAGCAGCCGCCACCCGGCGAAGAGGTCGTCGCGGGAGCGCTCACCGCCACCCACACCGAGCAGGTGAGCCAGCCGCGGCTTGAGGAACTCCCGATCGCCCGGATCGGAGATCAACTCGGCGAGACCCTCGGTGAGCTTGTCGGCGGCCGTCGCGGAGTCGTCGTCCTCGGCGACGCCGAAGCGTTGCCGCACCATCTCCGCCAACGCCCAGAAAGCGACACCTTCGCCGTAGTGGACGCAGCGTCCCGCATGCCAGTAGGTGATGTCGACCAGGCCGTCTATGTAGCGGTAGAACTCGGAGCGGAGACGCGACTTGCCGCTCCCCGCCGGCCCCACCACCGACACCAAGCGGGCCGAGCTCCGCTCGGCAGCGGTGTGGAACAGCTCCTTGACCAGACGGAGCTCGGAGTCCCGACCGACGAAGCGGGCTTCCAGGCCATCCAGTCGGTCCAAACCTGCTGTTCCGGCCACCACGCTCTCCACCCGCCACAGGTGTTCGCTCTCGGTCTTCCCCTTCAACTCGAAGGTGCCGGCGTCGGCGTAGGCGACAGAGGAGCGGGTCGCCTCGAAGGTGACGTCGTCGACCAACACCTGGCCGGCCTTTGCCGCCGATTGCACCCGGGAGGCGGTGTTGACCCGGTCACCGACCACGAGCACGTCGGGGTCGTCCACCGCCGCTGCTCTGCCCGTCACCACCCCGGCGCGGGCCGCCAGCGCCGGCTGACCGACCCGTTGCCCGTAGCCCGCCACCGAGTCGACCAGCTCCAGTGCGGCACGGACCGCCCGGCCGGCGTCGTCCTCGAGTGCCTGCTGGGTTCCCCAAACCGCCACCACGGCGTCGCCGATGAACTTCTGGATCGTCCCGCCGTAGCGGGCCACCACCCTCTTGGCCACCTCGTAATAGCCGTCGAGCAACTCACGGAACTCGTCGTCGTCCCGGTGCTCCGCCATCGAGGTGGAGCCGACCAGGTCGCAGAAGAGGACTGATACCAGCCGCAGCTCAGCCGACCGTGTGGAAGGCTCCTCCTCGGTGACCCCGGCGGCTTCTGGAGGAGTCGGCGCAGAGATTGCACCACCGCAATTCCCACAGAAACGCTGCCCAGCAGCTACGGGCGAGGCGCAATGCGGGCAATTTGATGCGAGCGAACTCCCACAGTTGCTGCAGAACCGGTGCTCGCTCGGATTCTCCCCGCCGCAACTCACTGCATATCAGCAAAGTGCACCACGTCTCACCACTCAGCCGAATTCAAGCAGTTGACCGGCCCTTGTCCGGTCCGTCACAGTCTCCACCTACCTCCGACGCGTCGAGACCAAGGCAAGAAGGCGAAGAAGACCAAATGTTGCCCAAACGAAAAGCTCTGTCTGCAACGCTGCATGGATGTCGAAGGCTGGGTTCTCTTCTAATGGCGCACACCCCAGTGGCGATGGGTCTCAAACGCTCATGGTGTCGAGAGCGATCGCTGAAGGCATGGAGCCAACCGTCGTCTTGGTCGAAGGGTTGAGTGACCGAGTCGCCCTCGAGACACTGGCCGGACGCCGTGGGCGGGACCTAGCGGACGAGACGGTCCACGTCGTTCCGATGGGAGGTGCCACCAATATCGGATCGTTTCTGGATGTGTTCGGACCGGCGGGCTACGACGTCCGGCTTGCGGGTCTGTACGACGCCGCCGAAGAGGGAACGATCCAGCGAGGGCTGGTGCGGGCCGGCCTCGGCGACAACTTGACCCGCTCGGAGATGGAACGGCTGGGTTTCTTCATGTGCGATGTCGACTTGGAGGACGAGCTGATCCGAGCATTGGGCACCACAGCCGTCGAAGAGGTAATCAAGGGACAAGGCGAACTTGGGTCTTGGCGGACCTTTCAGAATCAGCCGGCGCATCGAGGGCGAGCCACGGCGAGCCAACTCCGACGCTTTATGGGCACCCGCTCCGGACGCAAAGCGCGGTATGCATCGCTCTTGGTCGACGCCCTCGATCTGGAGCGCGTGCCCCGCCCGCTCGACCGGGTACTCGCCCTCCTCTGAAACATCTGTGGCGACCGACAGCCCGATAGGCTCGCGTCGAACGTTCAACGACCGCCCGGGGGAGAGCACCACGGCGAACTACCTGGTCAACGAGAGCGGTGTCGAACACTGCCGAGAAGCTCATCGATGCCCGTCAGTACGTCGTGCGCAGCGAGTGGGGTGATGTCCAGCCCAGCGCCGACGACGAGAACGCCTACCTCGAATCCCACGACTGGGAGGAGTACGGCGCGTGGCACCTCGGTCTGACCGAGGGTGCCTCCGACGAGACCAAGGCCCGATACGGCTTCGTCTACGGGGATTTCCGTCGGGTCCACCGCATGGGGCTCATCGCCTGTCTCTATCGGGCCGCCCAGTGGGAGCACAAGGAGATCGAGTTGGCTTCCTTCGAGTTGCTCCAGCGCCTCGACAAGGTCCGCGGAATCGCGTGACGCCCTCAGGGTCGAGAGGGATCGGAGTCGTCGGTGGAAACTATGTCGAGTGTCTCGGCGTAGGCATCGGATAGGTCTTCCCAGCCGTAGTTTTTGGCGTCCTCGCCGACGATGCGGGGAATGGGCCTTCCCTCGAGAAGGCGATCGGCGACGACGAGGCACAGGTGCCAGCCGGCGGCGAGCTTTGGCAACCAGTCGCGATCCTGGTGGGTGTGGCGGAGCGTGAGTCGAGTGCCGGCTGAGGTCGGCTTCAACTCCCAAAGGAGTAGGTCGTCTTCCCACTTGTACTCGAGCAGCGACGGGGCCTCGGCACGCAATACGTCGGCGGATTGCTCTTCGGAATCGCTGCCATCCTCCATCGTGAAGGTGGCATCACCATGGACATCGAGATCGCGGTTGGGAACAAATGGCGCCCATTGCCCGAGCTGGTCGCGTTGGGTGAGAGCGGCCCACACCATCTCGGGGGAGTGAGGCAGATCTCGGGTGAATACCAGCGTCCACCCGGCGTCGGCGGGCTCATAGGCGACGGTGGCAAGGGGTCCAGGTTCGAAATCGCTCGAGATCATTTCGTCTCCTGTTCTTCCAGATGGCGCTCGAGTGCATCCAGGTGCCTGGTCCAAAGGATGCGGTAGGGCGCCAGCCAGTGGTCAATGGCCTCGAGGTGCGACGGCTCGAGCCGATAGCGACGGTGCTGAGCATCGGTCCGCGACGAGACGAAACCCCCGTCCCTGAGCACTCGAAGATGCTTGGAGACGCGCGGCTGGCTGACCGCGATGGCTTCAACCAATTCGCCAACGCTGCGTTCGCCTCCTCGAAGCTCGTCGAGGATGCGCCTCCGGGTGGGCTCTGCCACCACCGCCAAGGCCTCGCTCAGCATCCGTCGAATATACGCTCACACGTATATATCTGTCAAGGCATATGAGATCGTGGAGGGCCACCGGCTTGGACTTGTGAGTGAGCGCTCACTCAGCTAAGGTCGCGGGACTTCATGAAGCAAGGTCGGGCAGCACCCATGTCATCGGACAATCGCCGGCGGGCGATAGTCGAGGCAATCACCCCGCTCCTCATCGAGCATGGCGGCGGCGTCACGACCCGCCAGATAGCCGAGGCAGCCGGTATCGCCGAGGGCACCATCTTCCGCGTCTTTTCCGACAAGTGCGCTCTGATCCACGAGGCGATCAGGGCCGGCATGGATCCGGCGCCCGTCCAGCGTGAGATCGAGAACATCGACCATGAGGCCCCCTTCGAGGAGCAGCTGCGGCACGCCGTTCAGATCTTGATGCACCGGCTCGACGAGGTCATCGCCCTGATGACCATTCTCCGCACGATCCCGATCACGGGCCAAGAGCACCGCTCCGGGCCACCTCGCTTTGTGTTGGAGTCGCAGGCGGCGATCACCGAGTCGCTCACCGATCTCTTGGCGCGCAACCAGAAGCGGCTTCGGCTCGATCCGGGACGAGCCGCCATGGTTCTGCGCGGGTTGGTCTTTGCCACCGCCCATCCAGGAGCCGGGGAAAAGCTCACCGTCGATGACATCGTGGATGTCATGCTCGGTGGCGTCGCCGAGCGAACAGCTGAGGTCGTCGTCTGATGCTGCTGCGATTGGCTCGTGAGTACCTCAGACCGTATAAGACCTGGATCTGGGTGATCGTCGCCCTGCAACTGGTGGGCACGATCGCATCGCTCTATCTGCCCAGCCTCAACGCCGACATCATCGACAACGGCGTGATCAGGGGCGACACCGACTACATCATCCAGGTCGGGATCTGGATGCTGGCGGTCTCGTTGGTCCAGGTGGGATGCTCGATCGCCGCTGTCTACTTCGGGGCACGTACCGCCATGGGCTTCGGTCGTGACCTGCGGTCGGCGATCTTCAGCCGGGTCGCTTCGTTCTCCAGCCGCGAGGTCGCCGGATTTGGCGCCCCCTCGCTCATCACCCGCAACACCAACGACGTGCAGCAGGTCCAGATGCTGACGTTGATGACCTTCACCATGATGGTGATGGCCCCGATCATGGCGGTTGGCGGGGTGATCATGGCCCTCCGCCAGGATGTCGGTCTCGCCTGGTTGGTTGCGGTCGCGGTGCCGGTACTGGGTGTGATCGTCGGTCTGATCATCTCGCGCATGGTTCCCGCCTACCGGGTCATGCAGGCGCGGATCGACACCGTGAACCGGGTCCTGCGCGAGCAGATCACGGGCATAAGGGTGCTGCGCGCCTTCGTCCGGGAGCCTCTCGAGAGGGAGCGGTTTGGTCAGGCGAACGCCGAGCTCACCGACGTGTCCGTCACGGTGGGCCGCTGGATGGCCGCCATGTTCCCGGTGGTGATGCTCGTGCTCAACGTCTCGAGCGTCGCCGTCCTCTGGTTCGGTGGGATCAGGGTGGGCGAAGGGCTGATGGAGATCGGGTCGCTGACCGCCTTCCTCGCCTACCTCGTCCAGATCCTGATGTCGGTGATGATGGCGACCTTCATGCTGGTCATGGTGCCCCGGGCCGCGGTCTCCGCCGATCGGATAGGCGAGGTCCTCGGCACCAAGTCATCGGTGGTGCCTCCGGCTCACGGCGTCACCGAGTTGACGCGCAGAGGCGAACTCGAGTTGCGCGGTGTCGAGTTCAGCTATCCAGGTGCGACCCACCCGGTGTTGTGCGATGTGTCGTTCACGGCACACCCGGGGCAGACCACGGCCATCATCGGCTCGACCGGTGCCGGCAAGACCACCCTCCTCAACCTGATTCCGCGGCTCTTCGACGCCACCGGCGGCACGGTGCTGGTCGACGGTGTCGACATCCGCGACATCGAACCAGAGAGTCTCTGGGCGCGGATCGGGTTGGTGCCCCAGAAGCCCTATCTGTTCTCGGGGACGGTCGCCTCCAATCTGCGTTACGGGAATCCCACGGCGACCGACGAGGAGATGTGGGATGTGCTCGACATCGCCCAGGCGGCCGATTTCGTGAGAGCCATGCCCGAGGGGCTCGATGCACCCGTTGCCCAGGGCGGGACCAACCTCTCCGGCGGGCAGCGCCAGCGGCTTGCCATCGCCAGGGCGATCATCCGCCGCCCCGAGATTTTCCTGTTCGACGACTCGTTCTCGGCGCTCGACCTGGCGACAGACGCCCGCCTGCGCCGGGCGTTGAAGCCGATAACCGCCGACGCCACCGTCCTGATCGTTGCTCAGCGGGTATCCACAATCATCGACTCCGACCAGATCGTCGTTCTCGAGGACGGCGAGGTCGTCGGCATGGGAAACCATGACGAGCTGCTTGCGGGATGCCCGACCTATGTGGAGATCGTCGAGTCGCAGCTGAGCGCGGTGGCGTCATGACATCGCCACGGACCATGAAGACCACCGAGCGCATCCAGGGCCAAGGCGGACCCGGAAGGGGTGGCCCGTTCGGCGGGCCGATGATCGGGCAGAAGTCGCTCGCCTTCGGCACCTCCGCCAAGCGGCTGGTGCGCAGATTGCGGCCCCAGATGCCAAGGGTGATCGCGGTCATCGTGTTCGCCGTGTTCAGCGTCGCTCTCTCTGCCATCGGTCCCAAGGTGCTGGGTGAGGCGACGGATGTGATCTTTGCCGGGGTGGTCGGGAGCAGGCTGCCCGAGGGAATGACCAAGGCCGAGGCGATCGAGGCGGCCCGTCTCCAGGGTCAGGATGGGGTCGCCGACCTGCTGAGCGGCGTGGATGTCGTCCCCGGGCAGGGCATCGACTTCGACGCTCTCGGCTCGATCCTGCTGGTTGTGCTCGCCCTCTATGCCGGTTCGGCGCTACTCGGGTTCTTCCAGGGTTACGTGCTCAACGACGTCGTCCAGAGGACCATCTATCGGATGCGCTCGGACGTCGAGGACAAGCTCAACAGGTTGCCTCTCAGCTACTTCGACCGCCAGCCACGTGGCGAGTTGCTCAGCCGGGTCACCAATGACATCGACAACATCTCCCAGACGCTCCAACAGACGATGAGCCAATTGCTGACATCGCTCCTGACGGTGATCTTCGTCGTCGGGATGATGTTCTACATCTCTTGGGCCCTGGCATTCGTGGCGCTGGTGACCATTCCGATCTCGATGTTCCTTGCGGGGTGGGTCATGCAGCGGTCCCAGAAGCAGTTCATCACCCAGTGGCGGCGAACCGGGACGCTCAACGGGCAGATCGAAGAGGCTTTCACCGGTCATTCCCTGGTCAAGGTGTTCGGGCGGCAGCGTGAGGTCCAGGCGGCGTTCGAGACGGAGAACGAGGAGCTCTACAAGGCGAGCTTCAGCGCCCAGTTCCTCTCCGGTTTGATCATGCCGATCATGATGTTCGTCGGGAACCTCAACTATGTGGTGATCGCGGTACTGGGCGGGCTTCGCGTCGCCACCGGGACCATGAGCCTCGGGGACGTCCAGGCCTTCATCCAGTACTCACGTCAATTCACCCAGCCGGTGACCCAGATTGCTTCGATGGTCAACCTGCTCCAGTCGGGCGTCGCTTCGGCGGAGCGCGTCTTCGAGTTGCTCGACGTCGACGAGGAGCGACCCGACGAGGAACTGGCGGAGACGATCGGCGACCCGACCGGCAGGGTCGCCTTCGACAACGTCTACTTCCGCTATGACGAGGACCGCCCCCTGATCGAGGACCTCTCGCTGCAGCGTCGAACCGGGGCAGACGGTCGCCATCGTCGGTCCGACCGGCGCCGGCAAGACGACGCTGGTCAACTTGATCATGCGGTTCTACGACCTCGACTCCGGTCAGATCACGCTCGACGGACTCGACATCTCACAGATGCGCCGCGCCGACCTGCGGTCGGAGATCGGGATGGTCCTCCAGGACACCTGGCTGTTCCGGGGCACCATCCGGGAGAACATCTTGTACGGCCGGCCGGATGCGACAGAGGACGAGATGCTCGAGGCGGCGAAGGCGACGTTCGTCGATCGGTTCGTCCACAGCCTCCCCGATGGGTACGACACGATGATCGACGACGAGGGCAGCAACGTGAGTGCCGGGGAGAAGCAGCTGATCACGATCGCCCGCGCCTTCCTCGCCGACCCGGCATTGCTCATACTCGATGAGGCCACCAGCTCGGTCGACACGCGGACCGAGGCCCTCCTCCAGCATGCAATGGCGGCATTGCGCACCGACCGGACCAGCTTCGTGATTGCCCATCGGCTCTCCACCATCCGAGACGCCGATCTGATCCTGGTGATGGAAAACGGGCAGATAGTCCAGCAAGGAACCCACACCGAACTTCTCGAGCGGGGTGGTGCCTATGCCGACCTCTACAACTCGCAGTTCACCGGACCGGAGCACGACGAGGAGCCTGAGCCCGTGATGGCCTTCCCCGGAGCGGTCCCCGCCGCCACCTGATGGGCCGGGTCCGAGGCGGTCTAAAAGCAGTGGGCGGAGGGGTAGATCAGCCCCTCCGCCCATGTCGCGTCTGGGACGCTCGATCCTCAGTTCACTCGCTGGAAGTGATGTTGACGAACCCAGCGCGCCACGTTGTTCCCCAGCCTGGCAGCCTGAACGTCGGCCGACCGGAAGTGGATCCCCTGGAGGATCCGGACCTCGATCACGTCACGTATCACACTGCTGAACCGGTCGTAATCCCGGGTCACGAGGGTGACCAGGTTCTGCACGCTCAGGTCGGTTTGGTCGCTCCCGAAGAAGGCGCGCGCCGTGTTCATGTACGCCGAGGTGATGGAGTTGTACCCGGAGGTGTGATCCGGATAAGGCGGAGCGGTCGCATATGAGGTCCACTCCGAGTCTCCCTTAGTCCTTGGGTTGGTGTCGTCGTCGCCTTCCTGTATTGCGGTGATCGGCCGCCAGAAGTGGAAGGTCTCCTTGTCGTTCCAGCAGTTGATCAGGGCATCAGCTCCGGCGACATTGAGCATGGCGAAGAACCGGGCTTCCTTGGCCAGGGTCAGTCCCCGTTCTTCTGTCAGTCCGCGGAATGCCCGATTGAAGAGCTCGAGCGGGCTCACCGTGTAGAAGTCCGCCAGAGCCTGCTGCTCGGGGGTCCGGACAGCGGTGGCAGAGCCGACCCTCTTCACTTCGTTGTACTCGCGCGCATAGGCACGGCTCTTGAGCCGCTTCGGTCCGTCGGCCCGGAACTGCGAACTGCTCTCCAGGGCGAAGGGACGGACAAAGGCCATGAAGGCGAGCGGGTCGGTCACCCCGCTGGTGGGTCGCCACGTCCCCGGGCTCGGTGCCTTCGGTGAAGGTGAACGGAATGTAACGGCCGTCACCATCGCGATTCTCGAGGATCCCGGCTGCGGCAGCCGCCCCTGCTGCGATCCCGTCATCCTTTGCAGGACCGTCGGGGATTGTTGCCAGGAAGTCGGTATACAGGGTGTCGAGTCGGTCGATCACGGGACCGGGCAGTGGGGGTACTGGACCACGTCCCAATCCGACGAGCACGTCGTGGGCAGCCGTTGCCACCGCCGCGTCCTGCGAGGCGCCGGAAGATGCCGCGGGCAACCCGTCGATGTAGGGCTCGTACCCGCGCGTGATCGAGTTCACCGCGTCGTAGACCGCTATCTGCACCATGGCCATGTGGGTCGCCGCAAGCTGCGCCCCCTGCCCGGCGCCCGGAATCGGTGCTGTCGTCGGGTTGCCCAAGGCGGCCAGGGCGTGCCCGTTCCAGGCCCGGACCGCGCCGCTGTTGTCCGAAACCGTCGCTCCTTGTGCACCCGCCAATGGCAGGGACATGACGACGATGAGAAGCGCGAGGACAACTGTCGAAGTGCCCCGCACACTGAATTGGTGTCGTTGGTTCATGAACGCACCCTTCTCTCAAAGCGGATCATCTTTGGGCGGACCACCTTGATGGGTGTCGTTTCCACCCAGGCGGCACGTCGAACTCTCTGTGCCGTCTCCACCTCCTCGTCCCCACTCTCTTGTTCGGCTCTTCCATGATGTGCGTTGCACCGTTTCGCTTCCGTTCCGGCCTCACGCACGCCATGCCATGCCTCGTGCAGGCAAGTAGTACATCGCGCCGCTTGTGAACCAGTTGTGGAGCGCTTGCAGGAAATGGGGCACCGGGCCGTTAGGGCACAACGGACCCGATCGCGCCTACCAGGTGACCTCGGCGCAGCCCAGGTGGGTGTCCGGTTCAACCTGGAGCGTGGCGTGCGTCACCCCGTACCGTTCGGAGAGCAGGCTGCGCGCCTGATCGAGAACGGGGTGGGGGTCGGTCCCATCGGCGACCATCAGGTGGAGCGAGGCCACGGGCATATCGGTGGTCAGCGTCCACACATGGAGGTCGTGGACATCGACGACCCCTTCGATCCGCTCGAGGTGGAGGCGCAGCGCACCCAAGTCGAGACCTTCCGGTGCCGCTTGGACCAGCACGCGGACTGCTCGTCGGCCCAGTCGCCATGCCCTGGGGAGGATGAATAGTCCGATGGCGGCAGCAAAGAGCGGGTCGGCGTAGGGCCAGCCGGTGAAGCGGACGATGAGGGCGGCGAGGATGACACCGATCGATCCGACCAGGTCAGCCAAGACCTCGAGTGAAGCGCCTTCCAGGTTGAGTGACGCTGCGGCACCGGGGCGTAGCAGCCTCCAGGCGATCAGGTTGACCACGAGGCCGAGCACCGCCACGACGAGCATCGGTCCGGAGAGGACCTCGGTTGGGTCGGAGAACCGCCGCGCCGCCTCCCACAACACGTAGACGGCCACTCCGAACAGGAGCACGGCGTTGGCCAGTGCGGCGAGTATCTCCAACCGATAGAGCCCGAAGGTGCGGTTGTCGCCGGTTCCTGCCTTATCTGCCGCGACCATGGCTGCCAGCGCCATGGCAAGACCGAGGCTGTCGGCGAGCATGTGCCCCGCATCGGAGAGCAGGGACAGCGAGTCGGTGATGACCGCTGTCACCACCTCGACGACCATGAACCCCAGCACCATCGCCAGGGTCACGGTCATCCGGCGGCGGTATTCCGCTCCGGGCCGCACCACGCTGTGGTGGTCCATCAGTGATGCGAGCTTATGACGGCTGGCCGCTATTTCGGTCACCCGGTCGAGCCGTGTCGAGAACCAGGGCGGTTATGTTCGGCTCATGAGCTTCCAAGTCGCCGCCGAGTCCTACGACCGCTTCATGGGCAGGTATTCAGGTCCTACTCGCCCCCAAGTTCGCCGACTTCGCCGGGGTCGGGCCGGGTCAACGGGCGCTCGACGTCGGGTGCGGTCCGGGTGCCCTGACCGGTGAATTGGTGCGGAGGTTGGGGGAGGAGCGTGTGTCCGCGGTCGATCCGTCGGAGACCTTCGTCGCCGCCATCCGAGAGAGGCACCCGGGTGTGGAAGTGCAACAGGCGGCGGCCGAGGCCCTGCCCTTCTCGGATGGTGAATTCGACTGCGTCCTCGCCCAACTGGTGGTCCATTTCATGAAAGACCCGGTGGCGGGACTTGCCGAGATGTCACGCGTGGCAAGCCGCGGCGGCGTCGTCGCCGCCTGCGTCTGGGACCACGCCGGCGGCGGGGGTCCGCTCAGCGTGTTCTTCGAAGCCGCTCAACATTTCGACCCCGATTTCGACGACGAGTCCGGCAGAGCCGGGACGCGCCAAGGTCACTTGGCGGAGCTGGCCCAGGCCGCCGGGGTCCGTGAGGTCGAGGAAACCAAATTGTCGGTCGAGGCCGAGCACGACACCTTCGAGGAATGGTGGGAGCCCTACACGTTGGGCGTTGGCCCCGTGGGCGCCTACGTTGCCGGTCTGGATCCCGAGCGGCGAGCCGAGTTGGAGAGGGTGTGCCGGCAGTCACTCCCAACCGCCCCCTTCACCATCAAGGCATCGGTTTGGGCGATCCGTGGCATCGCTTAGCGGTTCGGCCCAGGGTTGGCAGCTACCCCTGATGTACTCCCCAACCCTGGGTTGGAGTGGTTCCCGTGGCGCGTGTTCCTGTGGCGCGCTTCGAACCCTGGTTGTCGGGTTGGGCTACTCGAGCAGGTGCGTGCCGTACATCTCGCCCAACGGGTCGGCGATCAACTCGAGCCGCGCCCCGTCGGGGTCCTTGAAGTAGAGCGAGACCTCGCTGTGGGTCTCGTGCGGCACTTCGGCCTCTTCGAGGTTTCGCTTGAGCCGTTCCCAGTTCTCCGGTTCGACCGAGATGGCGATGTGGTGCAGACCACCCAGCACCTCGGCGTACTCACCGACGTCCAGCCCCGGAAAGTCGAAAAAGGCGAGGGCATTGCCGTTTCCCAGGTCGAAGAAGAAGTGGTTGGATCCGCGGTAGTCGCGGTTCTCGAAGATCTCGATCAACGGGAACTCGAGAACCTCCTGGTAGAAGCGAACCGTCCTTTCGACATCCGAGGAAAGGAGAGCGGTGTGATGGATTCCGCGGGCGGAGGATGGCGGGCGATCGGGTGACTCCTTGAGGTAGGTCTGTTTGATCCTCTCCCGCTCCGCTTCCACCATTTCGAGGTCGATTGCCATGAAGAACCTCCGTCAGATCGGCGTGCTAGATCCTGAAGAATGAGTTGAGGAACCCGGTTGCGCTCTCCGCCTCGCCGCGCATCGTCCCCGCGTTGATCCTCCCAAAGGCGGTGAGGACGAAGCTGCCGGCATCGAACTCGAGGACGCTGGAGCAGTCCGCCACATCCCCCGGCTCGACGCCGATGCCCGATGGGCTGACGCTCACCCGGTAATCCCCGCCGCTCGCCCCGCTCACCCGGACGCCGATGTCGTACGGCTCCAGGTCATCTGGGATCAGCGGGGTCGACTGCCACAGAACGAACGCCATCGGGGCGAGCAGGTCGGCCGTGTCCCCCGCCAAAGCGTGGGCTTCGTCCGATCCCTGGCGGATGTCCCACGAATGGACCCCGTAGTCGACAAGCTGGAACGTCGGATAGAAGGTGGCGGGAAGCGGTCCCATGTACTTGTGCGGGACCAAGAGCCCGGCCCATTCCTCGTCGGTCAAGCTCGGAGACGATCCCTTTCATCTGGTCGAGATCATCACGTAGTCGCGCCAGAAGTTCGTTCTGGGAGATGGACCGGAAGGCGACAGCCCCTTCATTGACGTATTTGGCCATCTCGCGCAGCGGGACGCTGCTCCGGCTGTCCCTCTTGCCGCGGGCGACGTCGAACGACTCGAAGTACCCCTCGGTGGTGTCCACCAGGTGCCCGATGACGTCGCGGACCTCCCAGGTGGTGCTGCGCGTCGGCCTCTCCCAGATATCCGGGGCCGACGCCATGTCGAGCATCTGCTCCGCCTCGCGGCTCCATGCGGTCGTCAGGTTGTTGCGGCATGCCGAATCCATGAATTGCCACTCACCCATGTCCATCCTCCTCTTTGGTCCTCGGGGACCGGCCGGCATAGGCGTCCTCTAGCAGCGCCCGCACGGCTCGTTGGTCCACAGGGCGGGGGTTGGCCGCCCCAACTTCGATCACCGTTTGCTCCGCAGCCTCGTCCAGCACCTCCTTGTCGAGACCCAGTTCGGCCAAGCTCGTCGGGTTGCCGATCTCGCGCCCGAGACGCCACAGACCGGTAGCAGCGTCGGGTGCACCAAGAGCAGCCGCCGCACCCTCCAACCGGTCCCCTGGCGCGGACTGGTTGTACGCGGTGACGTGGGGGAGGAGCACCGTGTGCACCTCGGCGTGGATCAGATCGTGCGTTCCCCCCAGAACGTGGGCCAGCTTGTGCTGCAGCGCCGTGCCTGCGGTTGCCGATGCCGACCCTGCCAGGTATGCACCGAGCAGCGCTTCGGACCGCGCTTCGATGTCGTCGCTCCGATCCGCCAGCACTGGAAGGGCACTCGCCAACAGCCTGATCGCCTCCACGGCCTGCAATGACGAGGTGGGGTTCCGGCCGGGTGAGTAGAGAGCTTCGACGGCGTGGGCGAGGGCGTTGAATCCACTGGTGGCGGTGACTCGTGTGCTCAGGGCGCTCCCGAGTCCGGGGTCGTATATGACAACCCGCGGCAGCGCCTTGGGGTCCTTTGAGGTGCGCTTGTGCTCGTCGGTAATCCCGTATACCGCACTGACCTCGGATCCCGAGTAGGTGACCGGGACCGCAACGATGGGGAGTCCGAGGTGCACTGCAACCGCCTTGGCAAGCCCGATCGACGAGCCACCACCTACCGCAATCAGACCATCTGCCTCGGTGGTGATCGCCTCCCTGCGCGCCGCCTTTGCCAGCTGCCGGGGCACATGCTGTCGAGCCTCGTCGAGATGGCCCGCAACGACCGAACCAAGATCGTCCGAGATCCGCGCCGCAATCGATGCCGACGAACCCGAAGCGATGACCATGACACGTTTGAGCTCGGCACGTGAGACCTCGTCGGGCACGGTCGCGATGGCCCCGGCGCCGAAGACGATCCTCTGCGGCATCGTCTCCACCACGAAGCCGGACGTCGGCACCTGCCCCCCCTGGCCACCGATCGGGATTGCCAAACTTCTCCCCGGTCGTTGCACGCTGCAATCTATCCCGTCGGGGCACGTCGTGACGTTTGGTGAGGACTTGTGACCGTCGATACGGCGTCGTTGGGAAAGGGGGCCGGACAGGTCCGACCCCCTTTTCTCCTAGTTGGCGGTAACCGTCACGTTGGTCGTCACAACGGTTACGCCCGGCGTGGCCGAGCTCCTCATCTCGGTACGCACGGTCCCTTCACCGACGCGAACGCCCTCGGCTACGAACTGATAGGCGACGGAGTCACCTGGGGTGGGATCGGTGCTCGTCACCCTCAGATCCGTGGTGGGGAGGAAGGAGGCGACGTCACCCTCGCCCTCCTCATTCTCCGCTCCAACAAGGAACGGGTATCCGGACGGGTCGGCGGGCAGGGCCGACGGGTCATAGGCCATGGCGATGTCCTGGCTGCCGTTGATCCCGATCCACACCTGGAAGTGACGTTCGCTCGTGGTCCCGAACACATTGACCCGGTGCTCGATCACGATCCAGCTGGCGATTCCATCGGTCAGTACCACCGCATAAATGCCCGGCGCCCCGGTGCCGTCGAGATCGGTCCAGAACGGCGCCACCATGTTGTTCGGCGGTGCTGGGTCTGGCCCGGCCGGGAGGTTGCAGCAGTTGTTGTCCTCCGACGACCCACCACCGGCGATCACGTAACCGTTCGAGTCCACCCCGAGGACCGTGTAGGTGACCCCGTTGTAGAGGAAAGGTGGGACGTTGTAGTTGATGATGTCCTCGTCACCGATCGCGTCGGGGACCACGCCGAAGGCATCCAGCGGGATGTAGCCGAACAACTCCCCGGGATCGACCGACGGGATGCCTGGGTCGTTCCCTTGCAGTGTCACCCCGTGTAGTCGGATCCGCCGTGGGTTGGTGAGATCGGCACCGGTCACCTCGGTCACCACCAGCTCGCCGGGGAGGGACGTGTTGAGGTTGACCGTTGCCTCGTCTGGACCGACGTTGGTGGCGATGACCTCGCACTCGGTCGTGCCCCGGCGCGGGATGCTGGTGGGATCACAGGTCTGGGCGAGGCTCACGCTTCCCTGTCCGGCCACGAACGCCACTGGAAGGTGGACCGCTGGACCCGATTCCCCCGACCTCGGCGTGAGGTCGATCTGGGCGAAATGCTGCCCGGAGGTGGCTTCGGTGGAGATGGTGATCTCCAATTCCTTCGAGGCACCCGGAGCCAGGTTGAACGACCGTGGGAGCACGCTGATCGTCGTGTCCGCCGCAGTGGACGTGCTGACCTCGTAGCGCGCTGGGGCCGTGCCCACGTTGGTAACGGTCCGCGTCGTGGAGAGCTCTCCCGGCAGTGTGGGGATGTTGATCGAGGGCAGGTTGAGATTCACCGCGTTCAGCTCGTCGCCGCCAAGGGCGAAGAAGTTCTGTGCGGTTTCGTCGAGGACTAACCGCGCTGAGCCGGCGGTGCCGATGTCGATCCGTCCGCTGCCCATGTCGAATGGGTCGGCCGGAGTTGTCAGATCCTCCTTGAGCACGTCCTGGATGGCAGTGGTCATGAGGGCCGACTTGATCTGGCCCGGTGTCCAAGAAGGATGGGCGGCGCGCAGCAGGATGGCCGCACCGGCGACGTGAGGGGACGACATCGAGGTGCCGGCGATCGCCTGGAAGTACTCCCCAGGCGGGCCCTCAACGATCGACTCGGGAACTGGGGTGTGCCCGGCGAGGATCTGCACCCCCGGCGCGGTGACGTCGGGCTTGATGAACAGACCGGCGGGGCCCCGGGATGAGAAGGCGGCCATCACATCGCCCTGTCCCTCGGCGGGTGCACCGGCGGTGAAGCTGGCGGTCGCCCCAGGGTTGGCGTTGAGGAAGGCGACGAGGCCGGTGCCGTCGGCGAGATGGACGGTGGGCAGCCAGTGGTTGTCGGTCTCGACGTCGGCCAGCGTCGGGTTGTAGAGGACCATCCCTTCCGCGCCGCCCTGGAGGACGTTGAACCCCTTCTCGACGCGAGCCACCACGCCCCGCTCACAGGCGACGATCTTCCCATCGAACAACCCGGGTGGCGCCGGAGCGTCGCACAGCGGATTGTTGTAGGGCGCCGCCGACGAGAGCACGATGGGCAAGGGACCGGCGCCCGCCGTTATCGAGGCCCCGTCGAAGGTGGCGGTGTCGCCTCCGCTCTGGACGGTGAGTGTGGACCTGAACTCGCGCGTCTGCGTGGATGCGGCGACCGTGGTCACCCACCCCGAGAGGTGGTTGGCTGTGCCTGCTCCCGGCCCGGCGTTGCCGGCGGAGGCCGAGACGAACACGCCGGCGGCGTATGCATCGAGGAAGGACAACTCGACCGGATCGGTGTAGGGGTCGGTCCCGCCCGAGATCGAGAAGTTGATGACATCGATCCCATCGATGATCGCCTGGGCGACGGCGGCGCTGGAATCGGAGTCGTAGCAACCCTCGATCCCACACACCTTGTACTCCATCACATGCGCCCCCGGGGCCAGCCCGTGGATCGGGCCCCGGTCGACACCGAGCACCGGTGCGCTTTCGAGGACGTTGCCCGCCGAAGTCGAGGCGGTGTGGGTGCCGTGTCCGTTGGAGTCGCGCGTCGTGTGGAACGGCTCTGCGGCGGCGCGGCCGGGATCGCTGAGGTAGGTGTCGAGGAAAGCTGCGCCGCCGATGAGCTTGTTGTTGCACACGAACGGATCGTTGGCCGGCGTCAACGGGTTGTCGCCGAAGTTGCACTCTCGGGCCGGTCCAGGTGGCGCGGGGAGATTCCCCTGATCGGCGAAAGACGGATGCTCCGGCCATACGCCGGTGTCGAGGTTGCCGTATATGACACCCTCCCCGGAGTCGGAGATCGACCCCAACTGGTCATACAAGGGTGGCGCGTTGACGAACTCGGGGCTGGCGTCGGTCAGAGGCTGATTGAGCGAGTCCTCTTGGACGGCGACCACACCGGGACTGGCCAGCACGTCCGCCACTCGGTTGGCGGGTATCACTGCGGCAATACCGCCGTACACGACTCGGAGGTTGTTCCCGAACTCGGTCTCGGGGACCCGGCGCTCGATCTGGCCGACCGCCTCTGCCTCTCGTCCGGCGATATAGCGGTCGTAACTGCGCTCGGCGGCGGTGGCGCCGGTCAGAGGACGCCCGGTGACGCTGGGGCTGGTCGGCGCCAGGCCGGGGACAGTTCCCGCATACGAGGCAACGGCGTCGTAGTCGAGCTTGATCATCACCGCGATCGGAGTTGCATCGTCGCGTCCGAGCAGGGCAGGGTCGGTCTTGGCGAGCGCGCTCGAAGGGGCTTTGAACCCGGAGATGACACCGGAGGGTGAGAGTTCGCCGTCGACGGTCAGCTCTCGCTCTTGAGCCCCCGCAGATGCCATGGCGGTGACCGCCAATGCGAGACCGACGAACAACGCGAAGACCTTGCGGTGCAACGAACGCATCAAAACCCCCTCAACGCGCACCCGGTTTGTCCGGGAACTCCCGCTCGGAGAATACACAGCCGTCAGCGGGCGTGACTGGTAGACGGGACCAATGTTTGGGCACTATTTGCGGGCGTATCGTCATGTGCATGATCGAATTCGAGGCGGTGATCGAGGGCGAAGAGGACGGGGGTGCCTGGGTGGAGATCCCACCCGACGTCGTGGACGCGCTCGGTGGTGGGGGTCGGATACCGGTATCCGCCAAGTTTGACGGTCATCCATACCGCGGTTCGATCGCTGTTTACGGCGGCCAGCATGTCCTGGGTGTGGTCAAGGCGGTGCGCCGCGCTATCAGGAAAGAGGTCGGACGCAACGTCAAAGTGGGTCTCGCCTTCGACGATGCCGAACGAACCGTGGAGGTTCCCGGGGATTTGAAGGACGTTCTGGTCAAAGCGGGTCTCGTCGTGCAGTTCGACGCGCTGTCCTACACCAAGAGGCGCCAAGCGGTGGAGCACATCGAATCGTCGAAAGCCCAGGAAACGAGGGCGCGCCGGATCGAAAAGTTCATTGACGAGCTCGGCTCGGTGTCGGAGCGATGAGTTTGGGGAATCGCGCCGGTCACATTTGGAAAGCCCTCCGACAGAAGGGTCCAACATGCGCCGATTGACCACGTCGGAACGCGATGAGTTTCTCAACCAGTCACACATCGCCACGGTGTGTGTCGCCGCCGGGAACAACCGACCTCCCTTGGCGACTCCCGTTTGGTACGACTACGGATCGGGTGGCGACTTGACCTTTTTCACCGGCACCCAGGGACGTCGGTCCCGAAAGGCTTCTCTGATCGACCACGAGGGCATGGTCACGATGTCGGTGCAAAGGGCCGAGATGCCATACAAGTACGTGACCGCAGAAGCGACTGTGGTGAGAGCCGACCGACCTCCCGCCGAGGATCAGATGCTCGCCATCGTTCGCCGCTACATGCCGGAGGATGTAGCCACCGGTTTTGTCGCCTCCGAGCTCGATGATCCCTCTCCCACCCTGGTGCTGTACACCGTTCGTCCAGATCGTTGGCTGACAGGCGACTTTTCCGACAGCTGACCAGCGAGAATCCCCGGACCACCCTGGCGGGTGACGTCGATCCCCACACAGGGTGACGACATCCCTCACGTCTCTTCGTACGTTGCCTTCGACCCCCAAAGGAGGCATCGACATGACGGCGGCGATCTGGGAACAAGTCCGGCCTCGCTACAGCTACCAGCGGGTCCTCTACATCATGGGGATCGCGATGCTGGCGTCGGCCGCCATCCATTTGGCGGTCTTCGTCGTGGACGGCAGCACCTGGTGGGGACCGGTCTCGTGGCGCAAGCCGATCAATTTCGGGTTCTCCCTCGGGATGACCGCGCTCTCGATCGGCTGGATTCAGGGTTTGATGAGGCGCAACCGATCCCTCGGCTGGACTGTGACCGCGCTGGTCGGGGGCGCTTCTGTGATCGAGCTCGGGCTGATCACGATGCAGACGTGGCGTGGCGTCCCTTCGCACTTCAACGTAGCCACCGACTTCGACGCCGCTGTGTTCACCGCCATGGGTATCTCGGTCGGGATCCTCACGATCGGGTTGCTCGTCACCGTCATCTGGGCGGGTTTCCGTCTCCGGGGCCAGGCTTCGGCGCTGATCGCCGCTGCGACTGGGATCGGTCTGTTGCTCTTCGCTTCGGCTCTCGGGACCGACCTCATCAGCCGGGGCGTGGCGGTGGTGGAAGCAACCGGAGCCGTCCCTTCCGGGGTGCTCATAGGCGCCGCCGGGTCGGGGAAGCTGGCCCACGCCGCCGGGATCCATGGACTGCAGGTGCTGATCGCGCTCGAGGTGCTCCTCGGCGTGAGGGGGGTCGTGGGAAGGACCCGGATTGGGATGATGACGCTGGGCGCTGTTGGGTACGTCATCGGGACCCTGACCATCACGGCGCACGCCTATGCCGGTTTGTCCATGCTCGAGCCCACCCCGATGCTGCTTGCTGGTATGGGCGTGTCGCTCGCCTGCCTGGTCGCCTCCTTCGCCGGCGCCTCGCGACTCCCTCAGCCGGTCAGCGCCTAGGGGTACCTTGACCGCGATGCGCAGGGTTTCGCGCCTCTGGGACATCGTCATCGCAGCCCTGGCCACCATCGTCCTGGTGGCCGAGGCTGTGATCGAAGGCGGCAGCCCAATCGCCATCGCGCTATCCGCCATCATCGGCGGGGCCCTCGCCTTCAGACGCACCTACCCGCTCACCTCGTACCTCGTGAGCGGAGCCTCCGTGGTTGCGATGGTCGCCTTTGCGTTTCCGGCCGGCATGTACCCGTACGCCAACCTTCTGCAGACCTACTCGGTGGGCGCATATGCGAACCCATCGCGGGCGGTGATAGGCCTGGTCCTCAGCGTTGCCGGACCCGTCGGCTACTGGCTGATCGCCCCGCCTGATCCCAACCCGGTCATCCCGGCCATCGTTGTCGCCAGTTGGGTGCTCGCCTGGGCGGGGGGCGCTGCCGAGGCGGCCCGACGGAGGAGGGTCGCGGCAAGGGTGATGCAGGAGGAGGAGGACGCCCAGCGGCGACAGGCCGAGGCGCTGGCCGCCGCAGACGACGAGCGGTCGCGCATAATTCGAGAGGTCCACGACATCGTCGGCCATTCGGTCACCGTCATGCTGCTCCACGCCGGGGCGGCGCAACGCCTGATGGACACCGATCCGGCCGCAGCAGCGTCGGCTGTCAATACGGTGGAGGAAGTCGGTCGGGAAACCCTGGCTGAACTGGACCGGGTCCTCGGGTTGCAACGACGGAGCGATGGAGCCGACCGGCGCCCGGCTCCTGGTGTGGACGACATCAACGACCTTGCCGGTCGCTTCAACGATGCCGGGATACCGGTGATTGTCGAAGTCGAGGGAGAGCCGCAATCGCTCTCCCGGACGACCGATCTGGCGGTGTACCGGATCGTCCAGGAGTCGCTCACAAATGTGGCTCGGCATGCCGGCGGGGCACCAGCGAGGGTCCACATCGGATACGGCGGCGAAGCGCTTCGCGTCGTCGTGAGCGACTCGGGGACCAACGACGGCCCAGCCAATGGGGGTCGCGGGCTGGTCGGGATCAAGGAGAGGGTCGAGGAGTTGGGCGGCGAATTGACTGCCGGTCCGGGTCCGACGGGCGGCTGGACCGTGGAAGCCATCATCCCTCTACCGGTCGCATGATCTCCGTTGCGGTGGTCGATGACGACCAGTTGGTTCGCAGCGGGGTGAAGATGATCCTGGAGACGGCTCCCGACATCGCCGTCATCGGTGAGGCCGCAGACGGGGAGGAAGCGATCCGTTTGGTGAGCAAGTCGCGGCCTGACGTCGTCCTCATGGACGTCCGCATGCCCGGGACCGACGGGATCGAGGCCACCCGAAGGCTGGCCGCCACCGCACCCGAGTGCCGTATCGCCATTCTCACCACCTTCGAGCATGACGAGTACGTCTTCGACGCCCTCCGCGCCGGGGCATCCGGTTTCCTACTCAAGCGGATCCCACCCGATGAGCTGATCGCGGCGGTCCGCACGCTCGCATCGGGCGATGCTCTGCTCTCGCCGTCGGTCACCAGACGTCTCATCGAGGTGTTCGCTAGACGGGCAACCGCACAAGCCCCATCCGTTGCGCTGGAGAGGCTCACCGAGCGGGAGCGAGAGGTGCTCATCGAGTTGGCAACTGGCGCTTCGAACGCCGAATTGGCCGAGGCGCTCTTCATCTCGGAAGAGACGGTGCGCACCCATGTGAAAAGGATCCTCTCCAAGCTCGGGTTGCGCGACAGGGCCCAGGCGATCGTCTTGGCGTACGAGTCGGGGCTTGTGGCACCTGGCTCGTCTGGAACGAACGTCCCCTGACCGTGCGGTCGCCCTCGATCAGCTTTCTTGGGCGACTTCTGACGTCTCTGCGGTCGAACCCGGCCAGCGCTCGTCTGCCCAGGCGGCGAGGCAGAAGACGGCGATGCCGAGTGCGAACCAAGTCAAGGTCATCCAACCCGCTTGTCCCGGTCTGGTGCCAAGGAAAAAGGAGGCTGCAGTCAGACCGAACATGATCAATGCCACCGGGAGCCACGGCGTTGGTCGGTCCATCAGAGAAGCGTAACGGACGCGGCTCACACCATCCGCCCCGGCGGGGAGCAGAGACGGATGGCATGTGCCTATGACCCGGGCCACCCTCCCATCACGGGCGTCCCCCTGGATGGCTTCCACCCACCCGACCCAAGTCGCATCCACGGAGGACCAAACGGGCGGGGTGATACAAGAAAGACGGAAGACGGAAGACGGAAGACGGAGTCGAATCCGTCCCCCCGGAGCGGGGAAGGGCTCCGCTGCGGACCATCGGGAAGGGCGGCTCGTGAACCTCTTGACGGTGCGCAACCACCTGTCCGGTGGCACTGCTTGGCTAGGGCGGAACAGGTATCAGCGGCTCGCGGATTCGTTCATCCCAGATGGCCTTAAAATGAAGCTTGCGGGCTGGACCGCACGGAGGACTCGGGCGGTCATGTATCCATCATTTCTCGGAATCGGCGCGCAACGCGCCGCGACAACCTGGTTGCACCATTCGCTGCGACGTCATCCCGACTTGTGGCTGCCTCCGGCCAAAGAGTTGCACTACTTCGATTGGATGTCGGGCGGACCGAGCCTCGTGGACCGGGTGACCTCTGGAGATCGGCTCTGTGCTCTCTGGCGGCAGCGGGTCCGTGGTGAGCTCCGCTCCTCCATACGGCGTGCTGACTTCTCCCGGCTCCGCCGCGAGATGTCGTACGAGTTTTTGGCCCCGAGTGACAGCCGGTACCTCACCATGTTCCAGAGCGCTGGCCAACGTATCGCCGGCGAGATCACCCCGGCGTACTCGCTTCTGTCGGACTCCGAGGTCAAGCGGGTCTCCGCGCTGCTCCCCGACGCAAGGGTGATCGTCATGCTGCGCAACCCGATCGGGCGCGCCTGGTCGCAGGTGCAGCTCGAGACAGGTCGACCGACGGGTCTGGAAGATGCGATGAACCACGTCGCCTCGACCGATTCGCTAGAGCGGGGGAACTACCCGGCGATCATCGACCGATGGATGGATCATTTCCCCAAGGAGCGCATCTTCGTCGGCTTTCTCGACGAGGCGCGCACCCGTCCCGTCGAGTTGATCCGGGCCATCGTCACATTCCTCGGCGTGAACCCCGATCGCTTGGTCTCGGCGCCTCCAGGCCCTCTCAACAGCTCGGGCGTCACCACCATCCCGACCGCCCTCGCCTTGGATCTGGCGGGCCGCTACAAAGCCGTGCTCGACGAGATGTCTTTGCGGTTCGGCGGGCCGGCCGAGACGTGGAGGATCGCTGCCGAGCGGCTGTTGGCGTCTCCACCGGATACCTCGGAACTGCCCCTGCCTTTGGCCGACGATCTGGATCCCGCCGTTACCCACATGAGCAGCGCCCCGCTGGCCGGCTAGCTGGTCTTTTCCGGCGAGCGCCGGTTAGCCATCTCGTAGAGCTGCCGCCGGGGAACTTTGTGGGAGGCGGCCACCCGGCGAACAGCCTCCGATCTACTGATACCGCCGGCCACCAGCCGCCCGACCTCCTCGAGGGCACCATCGACATCGGGAAGCGGCTCGGTGCCGCCCTCGACCACCAGGGTGACCTCGCCTCTGGTTCCGTCGGCCCAGTGGGAGGCAGCCTCCTCGAGACTGCCTCGCCAGACCTCCTCGTGCAGCTTGGTCAGTTCCCGAACCACCACGACGCGTCGCCGACCACCCAGCTTGGCGGCGAGGTCCGCCAGGTCGGCTCCCAGTCGGCGCGGGCTGGAAAAGATGACAGAGGTGCGCTGCTCGATGGCCAGTGCCTCGAGAACAGCTGTACGCCCCCCACCGGAGCGAGGGAGAAATCCCTCGAAAACGAACCGGTCGGCAGGGAGACCGGAAACGGTCAGCGCCGCAGTGACGGCGCTGGGCCCAGCGACGGTGGTGACCGTTGCGCCGGCTTCGAGGGCCGCCTCCACCGCGCTCAAACCGGGATCGGAGACGGAGGGCGTCCCCGCATCGGTGAGCAACGCCACAGTCATCCCTTTGGCCAGCTCGTCGCGCAGTTGCCCGGCGCGTCCCGCCTCGTTGCCGACGAAGTAGGAGCGCGCCGATCGGTCGATGTCGAGATGGCGGAACAGCCGAGCCGCCCGGCGCGTGTCCTCTGCGTAGACGACGTCGGCCCCGGCCAGCACCTCGAGCAGCCGCGGCGATGTGTCACCCAGGTTCCCAATCGGGGTTGCACACAACACCAATGTGCCCGGCATGAGCGCAGGGTACGACGACCGCTGCCCAGTCCGTCCCCCTGAGGGAGGAGGAGGCCGCTGCGAGCAGCAGGTGTGGGGAGCACCGAAGTTCCAACGGTGCGCAGACCACCCTACTCCGCTGCTCCGCAGCGGGCCCTTCCCCCTCCGCGGGGGAGGCGGATCGATACTTCCGTCTTCCGTCTGCCGTCTGCCGACTCTCCCTCAGCCCTTGAGCCTCGACCGGCAGTCGGAGCAGATGCCCTTGCCGCGGAAGGGGACCACTGTGTCGGTGGCGGCGCAGAAGGTGCACACCGCCTCGAGCTTCCGGATCACGATGGCGTCGCTCTCTACCGAGATGGTGAGTTGATCGCCCTCGCGGATGCCAAAGAGCCGCCTTGTTTCGGCGGGTATGACGATCCTTCCCAGGTCGTCGATCTTGCGGGCCATGCCGGTGTCCATGAGGTCCGTCGGCCACCCTACCCCTCCGCACGAGGGCCGGTAGCCTCGGCCTCCCGATGGCCCATTCCTGGGTGGACACCCACTGCCACCTCCAGCTCGATCCCCGTCCGCCCGGCGAATTGCTCGACCGGGCTCGTGCCGTGCAGTGGGTTGTAGTGCCAGGGGTGGACCTCTCCAGTTCAGCGGCGGCCCTGGATCTGGCCGGCTCCTTTCCAGGGAGAGTGCTGGCCACGGCCGGCCTCCACCCCCACGATGCAACGCTTTGGCCGGAGCAGGAGGAGGGAGTGGCTGGCCTCGCAGAACGATCATCTGCGGTGGGCGAGACCGGGCTGGACTTCTACCGCAACCTCTCTCCGCGCCGCGACCAGATGGAGGCTTTCCGAGCCCAGTTGCGAATCGCCGACACGCTCGGGAAGCCGGTCATCGTCCACTGCCGGGATGCGTTCGCCGACGTACACGGGGTCCTCGCCGCCGAGAGCCCGTCGTTCCCGGTGGTGCTCCACTGCTGGACCGGCGGTCCCCGCTGGACCCGGCGCTTCCTGGAATTCCCGTCGACGGTGTTCTCGTTCGCCGGCCCCGTTGCGTTCGATACGGGGGACACGGTTCGGAGGGGGGCAGCACTTGTTCCACCCGAACGCGCCATGGTCGAGACCGATACCCCCTATCTGTCACCGCCCCCCCATCGTGGCGAGTCAAACGAGCCGGCACGGGTGGCTCTGGTCGGCGAGGCGTTGGCTCGGGTGTGGGGATGCACCCCCGAGGAGGTGGCTGACTCCACCTCTTCCGTTGCTGGCCGCGTCTTCCTGTGAGCGGTGCCCAGAGTCGGAGCCAGGTGGCCGCACTGCTCGACCGCCATGGACTGCGGCCGAATACGTCCCTAGGACAGCACTTCCTGGTGGACCCCAACATCACGCGCCGCATCGTCGACCTGGTTGGCCCACCCTCTGATCCGGTGCTCGAGATCGGGGTGGGGACGGCGACGCTGAGCTCCGAACTGCTCGCCGCGGGACACCGCCTGCTCGGGTACGAGGTGGATGCCAGGCTCCGACCGCTCATCGACGAAGTGATCGGTGCGGATCCCCGGGCAGAGATCCGCTTCGAGGATGTGATGAGGGTCGACCTGAACGCGGTGCTCGGTGAAGAACCATGGGTGATGGCTTCCAACCTTCCATACGAGGTGGGGACCCCACTGGTGCTCGATGCGCTGAGGGAGGTCGCAGTGCTGGAGCGCTTCGTGGTGATGGTGCAACGTGAGGTGGCCGATCGGATGGTGGCCGTCCCGGGGGATCCCGCCTACGGTCTTCCCAGCGTGGTGGTGTCACTCCATGCCAACGCCAGGATCGCCTTTCGGGTCCCCCCACAGGTCTTTCTGCCGGCACCCCGGGTCGGTTCTGCGGTTGTGGTGCTCGACCGGTCGGCCGCCCCTGCTGGAGCCGATGAGGCGCTCCGATTGGCGGCCGCCGGTTTCGGGCAACGACGCAAGATGCTCCGTCAATCTCTGGCGAGTGTCCTCGAAGCCCCTTCGGTTGAACTCGAGGCTGCCGGGATCGACCCGCGGGCGCGTGCCGAGGAGGTGGCGCCTGCCGAGTGGTTGCGTCTCGCCGAGGTGACCGGTGGCTGACGACCAAGTGGTGGTCCGGGCGCCGGCCAAGGTCAACCTGTCTATCCGGGTCCGTCCTCGCGACGGATCGGGGCGTCATCCCCTCCTCACTCTCTTCCAATCCGTGACCCTCTTCGACGTACTCGATGTCTCTCCCGATGACGAGGACAACCTGTCGATCGATGGTGCGGACCTCGACGACGGGCCTGAGAACCTGGTGTGGAAGGCCGTCGAGGCCATCCGCAACCACGCCGGTCGAGATCCCCATTTGAGGCTGCACCTCGTAAAGCGGATCCCTGTTGCCGCCGGGCTCGGCGGGGGCAGCGCGGACGCTGCGGCCGCCCTCGAGGGGCTCCTCCACCTGCTCGGCACGAGGGTCGCCTCGGACACCATCGACGAAATAGCGGTGGCGTTGGGCGCAGACGTCCCCTTTGCCCGACTCGGGGGCACTGCCATCGGCGAGAGCTACGGCGAACGTCTCACCCCTCTAGACCCGGCACCGGGGGGGTATGCCCTTGCGATCGTCGTCCCGCCCTTCGAGCTCTCCACCCCGGCGGTGTATTCCGCCTGGGACCGGCTCGACGGTCCAGAAGGACCGAAGATCGGTGGCAGGCAACTGCCTCCGTTGCTGCGCACCCACGCGCCGCTGCAGAACGACCTCTACCCCGCGGCGCGTTCCATCGCTGGCGAATTGGCCGATTGGCATGCAGACCTCGAAGGACTTTGGGACAGACAGGTGGCGATGACGGGGAGCGGGCCGGCGCTGTTCGCCTTCTTTGCCGACGTCGGGGAGGCCACCGATGCAATCGCGGTCGCCCCGCCCGTCGCTCGGACAGCAGCCGCGGTGAGGCCACATCATCGAGGGGCCGAGCGGGTCGAGGACCCCGACGCCGAGTAAGACAACGCTGTCTCCCTACACTTGCCCTCCCCGGCGGCGTGCTCCCACCGCCGAATTGGGGGGTGGTGTAATTGGCAGCACAACGGGTTTTGGTCCCGTTGGTATGGGTTCGAGTCCTGTCCCCCCAGCGAGAGCGGTGATGGCACCGCGGGACGCGCAATATACGGAGGCGATGTGACGGTACGAGCGGTGATTCTGGCCGCCGGCCAAGGGACCAGGATGAGGTCCCAGCTACCAAAGGTGCTGGCGGACGTGGCGGGCCGCCCAATGATCTCTTGGGTGGTCGAGGCAGTGGGTGCAATCGACCCCGGGCAGATAATGGTCGTGGTCGGACACGGTGCCGAAGACGTCGCCGATGTACTGCCCGACAACGTCGATTGGTGCGTCCAGGAGGAGCAACTTGGGACGGGCGATGCCGCTCGGGTCGGGCTGGCTGCCATGGGTGGGGTGGACGATGACATCGTCCTCATCCTCAATGGCGATGCGCCTCTGCTGTCCAGCCCCACGCTGGCCGACCTGGTCTCGATGCAGCGTCGCACCAACTCGGCCGTAACCCTGCTCACCGCCGAGATGGCCGATCCCACCGGCTACGGAAGGGTGCTTCGAGACGGACGGGGCCGGGTGGTCGGCGTGGTGGAGCATGGTGATGCCGCCCCGGGCCAACTCGCCATAAGGGAGATCAACGCCGGCATGTACGCCTTCCGTGGTGACCTGCTCCCCGCTGCTCTCGACCAGCTCAAGGCGGACAACGTTCAGGGCGAGTACTACCTCACCGACGTCGTCTCCGTCCTCGCCGAGGAGGGCCATTCGCTCGGTGCGCTCCATACCTCCTCCGAGGAGATCTTCGGGGTCAACAGCCACGACCAACTGGCAGAGGCGTCGCGCCTGATGCGGCGTCATATCGCATCGCGCTGGATGGAGGAGGGGGTCTGGGTGCAGGACCCAGATCGCACCTACCTGGGGCCGGATGTGACGTTGGAGCCGGGGGTGCGTCTCTACCCGGGGGTGCACCTCGAGGGGAGAACCCATGTCGCGGCGGGCGCCATGGTGGGCCCGGATGTATTCGCCACCGACACCGTCATAGGCGGCGGGTCGCGGGTCTGGTATGCGGTGCTGCGCGGCGCGGTTGTCGGCAACGATTGCGAGGTGGGGCCATACGCCTCGCTTCGCCCGGGGAGCCTGCTGCGCGACAGGTCGAAGGTGGGAACGTTCGTCGAGACGAAGAGCACGACTGTGGGCGAAGGGTCCAAGGTGCCCCACCTCACCTACCTGGGGGACACCCAGGTGGGGAGGGATGCCAACATCGGCGCCGGAACCATCACTTGCAATTACGACGGCTACCGCAAGTCGCGCACCGTGGTGGGTGACCGCGCCTTCATCGGCTCCGACACCATGCTGGTGGCCCCGGTCACCGTCGGAGACGATGCCGTGACCGGTGCCGGATCGGTGATCACACGTGATGTCCCCTCGGGTGCGCTGGCAGTGGAGAGGGCGAGCCAAGTGGACGTCCCCGGCTACGCTGCCGCGCCGCCGGGAGACCAAGCAATCCCAGGAAGCCGAAGAGCCGGAGGAAGCCTGACCATGGAAGTGGTCAGCCGCAAACGGCTGATGCTGTTCAGCGGGAGCGCCAACCCGGCGCTCGCCGAGGAAGTCGTCGAGTTGCTCGGCGTCGGTCTCGGCGGGTTGGAGTTGTCCACTTTCGCCGACGGCGAGATCTACGTCCGACCCATCGAGAGCGTGCGCGGCGCCGACTGCTTCGTGCTGCAGAGCCACTCTCACCCGATCAACCACCACATCATGGAGCAGTTGATCATGATCGACGCCTTGAAGCGAGCGTCGGCGCGGGCGATCACCGCCGTGATCCCTTTCTACGGGTACTCCAAACAGGACAAGAAGGTGCTGCCCCGCGAGCCGATCACGGCCCGGCTGCTTGGTGACTTGTTTGTCACCTCGGGTGCCGACCGGATCGTCTCGGTCGATCTGCACACCGGTCAGACCCAGGGATTCATATCCGAGCCCTTCGACCATCTCACCGCCCTCCCGATACTGGTCGACTACCTCCAAGAGCGGCTCGAGGGCGAGACGACGGTGGTATCTCCAGATGCCGGTGGGGTGAAGCGGGCCGAGAAGTTCGCCCGTCACCTCGGCGCTTATGTCGCCTTCATCCACAAACGCCGCAAGCCGACCGAGCACGACGTGTCCGAGGCGCTGACTGTTGTGGGGGAGGTGGAGGGCCGTCACGCCGTAATAGTCGATGACATCATCGGCACCGCCGGGACCGTGGCCAACGCCGCCGAGCTGCTCAGGGCCAAGGGGGCGCTCAGCGTCTCGGTTGCCGCCACCCACGGCGTGTTGTCACCGCCATCGATCGACCGGCTCAAGAATGCCCCACTCGACGAGGTGGTGTTGACCAACACGCTCCCCCTGCCCGAGGCCGCCACCGAGCTGGACAACATCACCGTCCTCTCCGTGGCTCCCATCGTCGCCGAGGCCCTCGAAGCCATCTTCATGGAAAGCTCGGTGAGCGAGATCTTTCTCGGAGAGAACCTGTAGCGGCGGTGCCTTCGGCACCGCTGTACTCAGTACTCAGTACTCAGTACTCAGACCCATGAAATCCACGACCATCTCAGTTGCGACGGGCAGTGAGCCCGCCGTGGTCGACCTCACTGATGACGTGGTGCGATTCATTGCCGGACTTGGGAGACGGCCTGGTTTCGGTGTTCGTCCCGCACGCCACGGCAGGTGTGGCTTTGATCGAGACCGGGTCGGGGACCGAGAGCGATCTGTTGGATGCGCTCGACCGGTTGCTTCCCCGAGACCAACGGTGGCGGCACCGTCACGGCTCGGAGGGTCACGGAGCCGACCACGTCCTCCCGGCGCTCGTCGGCCCGAGCATCACGATCCCGGTGATCTCGGGCAGGTTGGCGCTGGGAACCTGGCAGTCGGTGGTGTTGGTCGATCTCAACCGGGACAACCCGGAGCGCTCGCTGCGGCTCAGCTTTCTGCCGGGCTGACCGGCGGGAGCACGATCACCTCGCCCGGGTAGATCAGGTCGGGGTCACCCGAGCGGACCCGGTTGCGGTTCGCTTCGATCACCACGACCCAGTAGTTGGCCACCTCTTGGTCGCTTAGGTCGCTCCGCCCGTTGACCTGTTCGAGGTGGCGCTCTGAGATGATCCACAGGTTGTCGCCGGGGACGACGACATGCTCGGTGGGAATCTCGACCCTTGCCTCAGCTGCCGAGGAGGCACCCGCCCGGATGATGGCGCGCCGGGCAGCCGGCGCCAGCGGCGGGTTCCACGACCCGCCGACTTCTCCCGCTGGGGTGGGCGAGTAGGCGACCTCCCCCGATTGGGGGAGAGGCACCGGTGGGGGTAGGGCAGGGTCGGTAGTGCCCGGTGGAGTGACCCGTGTGATGTGCGGCGGTTGCGGGAACGGGGGGGCCAAGATCGGGTCCTCCGCCGTTTGACTGGCCGATTTGGGCTCCACGGTGGGTATGGGGGCCATCACCGCCACCGCCGGTGTGGCGACGGTCATCACTGCAAGGCTCAGAGCCGCGGCGCGATCTGCCAGACGGCGCACCACGGGGAGCGTGGCCCACTCGACCGCTCGCACCAGACCGACCAAGCCGGCCAGCCGACCCAGGGCGTAGAGAATGGTCGTGATCAGCAACCACCAAGCAAGGACCAGCGCCACCAATCGCAGCGTGGTGGCGATTGCGTCTTCCGGCGACACGATCTCCAACCAACCGCCGAGGTTCGACCAGTCGGGTGAGAACCCGGGGACGTTCCCCAGGCGGTGCAGGGCAACCACAGCCAGTGCCTCGACCGCGATCACCCCGATGAGGCGTATTGCCGCTCCGGATCGCGACTGGGCGGTCATGCGCGGGAGCCTAGCGTGGAGGCACGCTGATGACAACTGAACGTCGTGGAACAACGCCATGCAACATCGATACTGGCCAGATCGACAGCGTTACCATCCTGGCCCAACGCAAAGGAGCCAGGGTGCTAGCGAGGATCGGCGTGGCCGACACCGACAGGGTCATCGAGATCGACATCGACGATCACGAAGCCTTTGTCACCGAGATAGAAGAGGCGTTCGCCACCGGCAAGCTGATGTTCTGGATCACCGATGTCAGGGGCCGACGGGTTGGCTTGCCGCTGGGGCGCATCGGGTTCGTCGATGTGGAGACCGCCGGGGAGAGATCTGTGGGGTTCTCTCCGGGCGGCTGATCAGCTGGCGCGGCGGCGGCGCTCGGCCAACCAGCGCTTGCGGAGGCGGCGCCTCTCGTCTTCGGCGTAACCACCCCACACGCCGCTCTCCTGGTTGGTCTCGAGGGCGTAGAGCAGGCAGGCGTCCTTGACGACGCACTCGCTGCAGATGTCCTTGGCGGCAACGATCTGATCGATGGCCGGTCCCGTGGTGCCGATCGGGAAGAAGAGGGTCGGCTCGGAATCACGGCAAGCGGCGACTTCTCGCCACTCGGTCAACAGTGCGTCTGAGGTGAGGGTTAACACGGGGTGGGCTCCTGGAAGGGATGATTGTGAGAGATTTCACAAGCCGGGGCGCAAGAAAACGCCTGGCCGTATCTTCGTGACCGGTACCCTACAGGTGCCCCTGGTGAGTCGCAAGGGGTTCTTTTTGACATCAGCCAAGAGGGCACCGTGCCGGTACCACTGATAATCGGTCACCGCGGTCTCCCGCTGGAGTACCCGGACAACACACTCGATGGGATCGTTGCGGCCGCTTCCGTATGCGACATGGTCGAGGTCGATGTGCGACGGAGCGCCGATGGTGTCCTGCTGCTCAGCCACGATCCGGTGATGGGGGGCATGGTGATTGCCGATACCCCTTGGGAGGTGCTGCGCGACACCGACCTCGGTGGCGGGAAGAACCCGGCCGACCTGGAGTCCGTCGTTGCAGCTTGCCCGGTGCCACTCAACTTGGAGATCAAGCATCATCCCTGGGAGCCGGGGTTCGACAACACGTACCAGTTCCCCATCGATGTGGCCGAGCGCGCCCGCCCCGGTGACCTCGTCACCTCGTTCCACCTCGGGACCGTTGCCGCGGTCCACGGCGCATTGCCCGAGCTACGCACCGGGTTGATCGTCCCCGAGCAGGCGGTGCTCGGCTCGGCAATCGAGGATGCGGTTAGCGAGGGCCATCCGGTGGTTGGAGCACACTGGTCGCTGCTGCTCGACGACGCGGAGGCGAAGGTCCTCGAGGCTCACGAGTCAGGGATCGAGTTGGTGGCATGGACAGTTGACGACCCTCACCTCGCCGCGGTTCTGGCTGCGGCGGGCGTCAGCGGGATCGTCAGCAACGACCCAGTGGCGTTGGTGGCCCACTTGGGCGAGGCGGCGGGACGTGGCTGACGGAGACTCGATCAAGGAGCAACTCGCCGCCGAGCTGCGCGACGCGATGCGGACACAGGATCGCGACCGCCGCGATGTGATCCGCCAGATCGAGACCGAGGTTGCAGTGGCGCGCTCCGAGCCCGGGTTCAGCGGCGAGGTAGACGACGCCCTCTATCGCCGCGTCATCGGCTCGTACGTGAAGAAGATGGACAAGGCACGAGGCGAGTACCTGGCGGCGGGGGAGCGTGGCGAGGCCATGGCGGCCAAGCTGGGCTACGAGGTGGACTATCTGAGCCGATGGCTCCCCACCCATCTGGGCGAGGAAGAGACGCTTCGCCTGGTCGAGGAGACGGTTGCCGCCATAGGGGCCACCGACCCCAAGCAGGCGGGCCAGGTGATCGGACAATTGATGCGCGAGAGGGGCGACGAGTTGGACGGCGCACTGGTCAACCGATTGGTCCGCCAAGTGCTGGCCGGCGCCGACCCCTCCAGCCCGCCAGACGGCGGCAGTTGACCCTTCCCAGATACGAGCCGATGCTCGCCAGCCCGTGGCCGGCGGCATTCACCCACCCCGATTGGCTCTTCGAGGTGAAGTGGGACGGGGTCAGGGCCCTGTGGTGCTGGGACGGCGAAGCCGTGTCGGTGCGCAGCAGGAGGGGCCGCCAGGTGCTCCCGACCTACCCGGAGCTGTCCGGGTTCCGACCCACCCAGCCGCTGGTCCTCGATGGTGAGATCGTGGTGCTCGACGATCGGGGCCACCCCTCGTTTCAGATGCTGCAGTCCAGGATGAATCTGACCGATGGAAGGCGGGCTTCTATCGGGATGCCGGCCAGCTACATGGTCTTCGACCTGCTCCACGCCGGCGAGAACCTCACCGGGCTGCCGCTCGAGCAGCGTCGGAACCGGTTGGCTGACATCGCCCTCCCCGCCCCGATGGTGGTCTCCTCCCAGGTCGATGGCCGCAGGTGAGGCCTTGTACGAGGCGGTTGTGGCCGAGGGCTTGGAAGGGATCGTGGCGAAACGGCGCGATTCTGTGTACCGGAGCGGGATCCGGTCACCCGATTGGCGCAAGGTTGCCCTGACGCGCCGACTATCGGCGGTGATCGGTGGTTTCACCCGTGGGGAGAACGCCCGACGCAACAGCTTCGGTGCGCTGCTGGTTGGGCTGTGGGACGGGCCCGCGCTGCGCTGGGTGGGGGCGGTGGGGAGCGGGTTCGATGACCGGACGCTGGCGATGCTCCTATCCCGGCTCGAGGGATTGGAGCAAGCGGACACCCCGTTTCACCCCGACCAGATGATCCCGGCCGGGTCGCGCTGGGTTCAGCCGGTGATGGTGGCCGAGGTCGACTACAAGCAGTGGACCGCCGGGCCGAGGCTGAGGGCGCCGGTGTTCAAAGGGCTTTCGACCACGCCATCCGAAGAGGCCACCTGGGAGGCGGCCGGGCCTGGAGCGGCCGTGATCACCAACTCATAGGCCAGTCGGGGTCGAGGTCGAGCTTGCGCGTCGGCTCTCCGAGGAGCAGAGCCGACACCTCGTCGCTCATGTGATAGCTCTCGTCGTCATTGGGGAACTCACCTGCCTGAACATCGGCGGCGTAGGAACGCAACGCCTCGATAGCGATTCCCCCCAGATCGGCGTATTGCCGCACGAACTTCGGTGCGTGACCGAAGCTGAGACCGAGGGCGTCGTGCCATACCAGGACCTGCCCGTCGCAGCCTGCCCCGGCGCCGATCCCGATCGTGGGCACCGGTATCTCTTTGGTGACCACCGAGGCGAGCACATCGGGGACCCCTTCGAGGACGAGGGCGAAGATCCCGGCGTCGGCCAGGGCGCGGGCATCGTCGATCAGTTCCCTGGCCTGCTCCACCGCCCTCCCCTGGACCTTGAAACCGCCCATGGCGTGGACCGACTGCGGGGTGAGGCCGATGTGTCCCATGACGGGGATCTCTGCGTCGAGAATGGCGCGGATCATGGGGAGCCTCTTGCGGCCCCCCTCCAGTTTGACGGCCTCGGCGCCGCCGTCCCTCACCAGCCGGCCGGCGTTGCGGACGGTCTCCTCGACCGAGATGTGGTAGCTCATCCAAGGGAGGTCGCCGACCACGAGGCATTTGGGCTCGGCACGTGACACCGCCGCGGTGTGTTGCACCATGATGTCGAGGTCGACCAGCAGGGTCTCGTCGTAGCCGTGGACCACGTTGGCCAGCGAGTCGCCCACCAGGATGATGTCGACTCCTGCCTCCGAGGCGATCAGCGCCGAGGGATGGTCGTAGGCGGTGATCATCACCAATTTCGGCCCACCCTTTCGGGCGAGCACCGCCGGTGCGGTCATCTTGGCGCGGTCGGCCATCGGATCGCTCCTCTCTCCCCACCGCGGACGGTTGGGGGAATCTCGAGCCTGAATGTCTTCGTTGCTGGGAGCCTCGGCCGCCGCATCGGTCGCCCGTGCCCACGACGATGCTAACGGTCGCTCGTTGGTCATGCTTTGCGCACCGGAAACGACACCCCGTGCGGCCTGCAGATTCCGAGATGACGTCTTAGGCTCGGCGGCGACCGCAAGCAGCGGTGAACGGATCGTGGGCGCGCCTGGAGGTGAGACGTGGACACGCAGGACGGATCCGGCACGGTAGACCGCCGCGGATTCCTCGGAATGGCGGCCAAGGGAGCATTCGGCGCCACAGCCATCGGACTGCTCGCCTGCCAGAACCAGGCAGCGCCCGGTGCGGACGGCACCTCCACCGAGTTGACCGAGGCGGCTGCGGGCGATGAGTCGCTTCCCGAAATCGAGTGGGAGATGCCGACCAGTTGGCCGGCGGCGCTCGACACGATCTACGGCGGCGCCACCACGTTCGCCGACCGGGTCAACTCGCTCAGCGGGGGACGGTTCGTGGTCACCGCCAGGGAAGGTGGTGAGATCGCCCCACCGCTGGAGGTGCTGCAGACGGTCCAGAGCGGCGGTGCGCAAGCGGGCCACACCGCCTCCTACTACTACACCGGCCTGAGCCCGGTAACCGCCTTCGGCACAGCCCTGCCGTTTGGGCTCAACGACCGGCAGCAGAACGCCTGGTTGTACTACGGCGGCGGGCTCGAGATGCTCCAGGAGTTCTACGCATCCGAGTTCAACGTCATCCAGTTCCCCGCAGGCAACACCGGTACCCAAATGGGCGGCTGGTTCAACAGCGAGATCAACGGCGTCAGCGACCTGAGCGGTCTCCGGATGAGGATCCCTGGGCAGGGCGGCGCCGTGATGGAGCGGCTCGGGGTCTCGGTCCAGGTCCTGGCCGGGGCTGAGATCTTCCAGGCGCTCCAGACCGGGGCGGTGGACGCAGCCGAGTGGGTCGGACCGTACGACGATCTCAAGCTCGACTTCCAATCGGTGGCGCAGTTCTACTACTACCCGGGATGGTGGGAGCCGGGGCCGACGCTCGAGGTGCAGGTCGCACTCGACCAGTGGAACGAGCTTCCCAGCCTGTACCAGGACATCGTCCGTACCGCCGCCTACGAGGCCAACGTGACGATGATGGCCCGCTACGACGCCCAGAACCCGGCGGCGTTCGCCGAGATCCTCGACAACTCGGACGTCACCGTCCTCCCCTTCCCCGATGAGGTGATGGAGGCGGCGCAGACCGAAGCCTTTGCGTTGTACGACGAGACCGCGGCCGCTGACCCGGCTTACGGCGAGATCCTCACCGAGTGGACCACCTTCCGCGACCAGATCAACACCTGGTTCGGGGTGGCGGAGCGGGCGATGATCGACTTCGTGGCCCCGGCGCCCGGAGCGAGCTAGCCCTAGGAGAGCCCGCTCACCTCGACCAGCCAGGTGACGGTCCGAGGCGCCAGGATGACGATGATCAGCGCCACCACCTGGAGCGCCATGAACGGCAGTGCGCCGCGGTGGATGTCGGCGGTGCGCACCTCTCGGGGGCCACGCTCTGCAGGTAGAAGAGCGAGAACCCGACGGGGGCGAGATGAAGGCGATGTTGAGGTTGACCGCCATCATCACGCTGAACCAGGTGAGGTCCACTCCGAGGGCGACCGCCGCCGGGACGAAGAGCGGCAGCACGATGAAGCTGATCTCGAGGAATTCGAGGTTGATCCCGAGCAGGAACACGATGATGTTGGCGGCGATGATGAAGCCCCAGAAACCGCCCGGGATGCTGGTGAGCCACTCGGTGATCAGGCTCTGACCTCCCAACCGGTCGAAGACGAGGGCGAACAGCGACGAGGCGAACAGGATCTGGAGGACGAGGGCGGTGATCCGGGCGGTGGACTTGGCTGCGTCCTTGACCACTTCCCAGGTGAGCCGGCGGTTGATGAGGGCGAGGAGCAGGGCCCCAACCGCCCCTACCGATCCGGCTTCGGTTGGGGTGGCGATGCCGAAGAAGATGCTCCCCAGGACGGCGAAGATGAGCAGGAGCGGAGGGATCACCGCGCCCAGCGACCTGCGGAAGAGCTCGCCCCCGGAGAGGTTCCGCTCCTCCTTGGGGAGCGCAGGGGCCACCCCCGGCTTGAGGTAGGCGAAGGCCACCGAGTAGATCGCATAGAGCCCGGCGAGGATCAGACCGGGGATCAGGGCGCCTGCGAAGAGTTTTCCCACCGAGACGTTTGGCATCTGGCTGGAGATGACGATCAGCACGAGGCTGGGCGGAATCAACTGTGCCAGCGTCCCCGAAGCGGTGATGACCCCGGTGGCCAGCTTGTGGTCGTACCCGTACCGGAGCATCGCCGGGAGCGAGAGCAGACCCATCATGATCACGGTCGCCGCAACCACGCCGGTGGCGGCACCCAACATGGCACCCACCAAGACGACCGCCAGCGCCAGACCACCCTTGAGCGGTCCCATCAGCAGCCCGACGGTGGTGATGAGTCGCTCGGCCAGGCCCGACTTCTCGAACACCGCTCCCATGAACACGAAGAAGGGAACCGCCAGGAGGACGAAGCTGCTCACCCCGTCGCCGAACCAACGGTTGAACTGGAGGTTGAAGTTCTGGATGGGGAAGATCCCCAGGAGCAGCCCGATCCCGCCGAAGACGACGGCCGTAGCGGCGAAGGAAAAGGCCACCGGGTACCCGACGAGGAGCAGCCCGAGGAACAGGACGAACATGATGATGGCGAGCCACTCCAGGGTCATCGCCACCACCTTGTCGCCGTCGTGACCAGCCTCATTCGATGGGCAAAGGAGCCTCCGGCTCCTCGGGGATCTCGACCAGCTCCTCGTGCTCCCGCAGAACGGCAACCAGCTTCACCATCTCGGCCAGCGCCTGGAGGAACAAGAGGGAGAACCCGACCAGCACCATGGTCTTGATCGGCGCCCGGGGAGTCCGCTCGGGTCGGGCGATTGCTCGTTGATCCGCCACGACGTCCTCGTGGCCGACCACGACACCCAGATGCCGAGCAGCGAGAAGGGGATCAGCCCGATCAGGTGCCCGAAGAAGTCGATCCACGCCTTTCTGCGCGGCGTCTGGTTGGTGTACCAGAAGTCGACCCGGACGTTGATGTGGTGCTTGAGGATGTAGGGGAATCCGAGGAGGAAGATCACCGCGTACAGGTACCACTGCGCCTCGAGGAGGGCGTTGGTGGTGAGCTGCATCCCCACCGCGGCGCCTATGTAGCGGAGCACGACGTTGGCGAACCCGATGAACACCAGCGGCAGCACGAGGAACCACGAGATCGTGCCCGCAAACTCGGTGATCCGGTCGACACCCCGTTGGTAGCCGAGGGCGATACGCGTCAGCACTGAGCGGTCCTCGAGTGTGCCGAGTCGGGCGTGGTCGGCCCGTGCAACGGTGTCATAGACTCGCTGGCTCGTAGCCCATCACGTGACTGTGATCCCTCCCGGGGCGCGGCGCAGCCTATACCCGACCCGGTCCGCTGCGCCCGCTACGAAGGGATTGGACCTTCAGGCCTTTCATCGCCGCGGCGCGCCCGAAGCAGGCCGACACCCAGAGTGACCAGCGCCGCGGCAAGAACCACTGCGCCCAGCCGGGTGACCGTTGTGCCCAGCGAGGCGGCACCTTCCTCGCCGACGGCGAAGTGGATGAAGAAGCCCCCTGACTGGAGGAGGATCCCGGCGAGCAGACCCAATCCGAGGATCCAACTGGTTCTCTCCGAGAAGTCGGTACGCCCCAGAAGGATGAAGAAGACGAGGGAGAGGATCAGGAGAACCCCGGCGTGGGCGTGCCCGGCGCGAAGAACTGCTCCTCGACCGGGGTCAGCGCCTCCTCGCTGACGAGAAACCCGAGCAGCGACCAGCCGCCGAACTCGACGGTGACCAAAGCGAACAGAACGATTGCGGGAAGGACCCGGGTAGCCCTCATCGGTCGACCTCCGTGACGGGGACCCTGCGATCCTCGTCCGCCCGATGAAGTGATGTTGACCGGTTACCGCAACCGGCCGCCGGCTGTCAGCTTGCTGCCCGCTTCTTTTCGGAGCCGGTCTTCTCCTTGGTCGCCTCGACGCTCGCCTTGAGCGCCTCGAGCAGGTCGACCACCTTGGTCGGCTCGGGTGCCTCGGGTATGACCACCTCTTCACCCTCGAGCTTCTTCTGGGCCATCTCCTGGACGGCCTCCCTTGTGGCGTCGTGGAAGGCGTCGGCGTCGAAGGGTGCCGAGAGGTTGTCGATCAGCATCTCGGCGACCTTTATCTCCTCGGGGCGAATCTCGACGTCGATGTCGAGCTCTTCGAATTCGGGCTGGCGGATCTCGTCCGGCCAGTACATGGTCTCCATGACCAGGACGTCGTCCTTGGCGCGGAGCACGGCGAGCTGCTGCTTCTCGCGGATCGCCACCTTGGAAATGGCCACCTTGGCGCTCTCCGTCAGCGCCTCCAGCAGGAGCTTGTAGGCCTTGACCCCGCTCTTGTCCGGAGCGAGGTAGTAGGTGGACTTGTAATAGATCGGGTCGATCTCCTCGGTGTCGACGAACTGGACGACGTCGACGATCTTGGCGCCGGATCCCGACGACGCCGCCTCTAGCTCCTCGTCGGTGAAGACCACGTAGTGGCCCTTGTCGACCTCGTAACCGCGGACGATCTCGTCCCAGGTCACTTCTTTGCCGTCGCTCTCCGCCACCCGTCGGTAGCGGATCGGGCTGTGATCGGTGTCGCGGCAGCATCTTGAACTTCGGGGTGCGGTCCTCGGTGGCGCTGTACAGCGCTACCGGGATGGTGACCAGGCCGAAGGAGATGGCGCCCTTCCAGATACTTCTCATAGAAATCGCGAATCTACCGTCTCGATGACCGTGTTGGGGCCAGGTTGCTGCCAACCCAGGGTTGGGGAGTACCGCCTGGGTAGTTGTCAACCCTGGGTTGGCGGGTGTGGCGGAAGCCGTTCCGTAGGCCCGAGCGGCGCCTGTGGCACGCTTCGAACCCCTGGTTTGCGGAAGAGGGAGCGCCCTCGGCAGGATTCGAACCTGCGCACCTGGCTCCGGAGGCCAGTGCTCTATCCCCTGAGCTACGAGGGCGAGGGATGAGCGATTGTACCGCCACCCTTCGGTCAGCTTACGTCGAGCCGGAGCAGGTCCTCGTTGGTCTCCCTCCGCACCACCAACCGGGCAGACCCGTCCGAGCAGAAAACGACAGCAGGCCGCGGCACCTTGTTGTATGTCGAGCCCATCGAGTGGCCGTAGGCGCCGGTGACCGGTGTGGCGAGGATGTCATCGACGGCGATGTCATCGGGGACCGAGCCGTGTTCCACCAGAATGTCGCCCGATTCGCAGTGCTTGCCCACCACCGTGACCGTCCGGGGCCGCGGCGCATCCACCGCCCTGGCGAGGAATGTCTCGTAGCCGCTCCCATAGAGCACCGGGCGGGGGTTGTCGCTCATCCCGCCGTCGACCGCCAAGTAGGTGCGGATCCCGGGAATGTCCTTGATCGTGATGACCGAGTAGAGGGTGACCGCGGCGGTGGCCACGATGGCCCGCCCCGGTTCGACCAATACCTGAGACTTCACGCCCTCGCCGCGGACCGCCTGTTCGATCGTCTCGATCCAGGCGGTCAGACCTGGAGCCTCTTCGCCCTCGACGTAGGGGACGCCGAGCCCACCTCCCAGCGACAGCTCGGGCAGGTCGAAGGGCGCCGCCACAGCGGCGACTATCCGCGCCGCTCGCTCGAACGACTCGAGCCGGAAAACCTGACTGCCGATGTGGGCGTGGAGACCACGCAGGTCCATCGACGAGGATCCCCGTGCCCGCTCCACCGCCTCGGCAGCGGCACCGGTCGTCACGGTGAAGCCGAATTTGGTGTCGTCGTGACCGGTGGCGGTGAAGCGATGGGTGTGCGCCTCCACACCGGGGGTGATCCGGACCAGGACCGTTGCCGGTCTGGCGCTGGCGAGCCGATCGAGGCGGTCCATCTCGTCGAAAGAGTCGACCACGATCCGCCCCACACCGATCTCGAGCGCCGCCGCCAGTTCTTCGTCGCTCTTGGCGTTGCCGTGGAGCACCAACTTGTCCGGCGGTACCCCGGCGGCGAGCGCCACGTGCATCTCTCCGCCGCTGGCCACGTCGAGCAACATCCCCTCTTCATCGGCGAGTCGGGCCATGGCGACGCAGTGGAACGCCTTGGTGGCATAGACGGCGCCCCCCGGCAGGGCGGTCACCGCCTCGCGGCATCTCGCCCGGAGGTGCTCCTCGTCGTACACGAAGAGTGGGGTTCCGAACTCGGCGGCCAGCTCGAGCGTGTCGCACCCCCCGATGCTCAGCCGTCCGCGGTCGACCGATGCGGTGTCGGGAAGGAGATGGCGGGGGAGCGGGCCGGCCATGAGCGGTCCCGGAGGCTAGGCAACCCCCCGTTTTGGCGTCACCAGACGCGGTCATGCCGCGTTTCCCGACGCCAAAACCGGATTGGGGCCCGTCTATACAATCGGCGCCCGTCGACGAGGTGGAGGGAATCGATGCGGAGCCATCGCATCACCATGCTGGGGACCGGGCTGATAGGTGAGTTCTACACACAGACTCTCCACGGCCAGCGGGGGCGGGACCGCGTCGAAGTCGTCTACTCGCGCAGCGAGGAGCGCGGCGCCGCTTTCAGCGAGCGATGGGCCATCCCCCGGTTCACCACCAGCATGGAAGATGCCGTGGCCGACCCCGACACCGATGTGGTCGTGGTGGGACTGCCCAACCATCTCCACGAGGAGGCCATCGCCACCGCCGCCAAGCACGGCAAGGCGGTGCTCTGCACCAAGCCTCTGGCGCGCGGCGCGGCCGAAGCGAAGCGGATCCTCGACATCGTGGAGTCGGCCGGTGTCTTCGCCGGATACCTCGAGGATCTCTGCTACACACCCAAGTCGCTCAAGGCGGTGGCGGCGGTGAGGGACGGTGCCATCGGCGAGGTCACCTGGGTGCGCTCCCGGGAGACCCACCCCGGTCCGCACAGCGCCTGGTTCTGGGACGGCCGGCTCACCGGGGGCGGGGCCATCATCGATCTCGGGTGCCACTGCATCGAGATCATCCGCAACTTCGTCGGCAAGGACAACCGGCCGGTCGAGGTGATGTGCTGGACCGACACCTTCGTCCATCCCATCGACGACGAGGACAACGCCATCGCCCTCATCCGCTTCGAGTCCGGCGCCATCGGCCAGTTCGAGGTGAGTTGGACCTTCCGTGGCGGGATGGACCTGCGTGACGAGGTGGCCGGCACCGACGGCACCATCTGGCTCAACCATTTCCTCCGCACCGGTTATGAGATGTTCACCGCCGGAGGGAGCGGCGGGTACGTCGCCGAGAAAGCCGAGACCGAGAAGGGTTGGCTCTTCCCGGTGGGTGACGAGGTCTCCGAGTTGGGCTATGTGGACATGTTCAGCGACATGTTCGACGCCATGGACCGAGGCGGCGAGCCACAGGAGACCTTCTATGACGGTTACGTGGTCAACGCCATCATGGACGCCTGCTACCGGTCGGCCGAGTCGAGGCGCTGGGAGTCGGTCGACCTGGAGTGGCGCGGTGGGGAGGCGGCGCGCATCCAGCGCGAGCCGGCCACCTACGACGGGCACATCGTCATCAAGGAGGAGACCCTCCCCGACGGCAGGCGCAAGCTGATCCTCAAGGACCCTGCAAGCGGCGACTTCGTCGACCGGATCGTCGCCGGGGGGTGACGCTTCGACTCGAGGTGCTCCCCACCTCTCGATGGGCGGAGGGTGTCGCCGACGAGTTGGCAGATCGTCTCCGGGCGAACCCGCGCTTGCGGATGTGCCTGGCATCCGGGCATACCCCCACACCTGTGTATCAAGCGTTGGTGTCCGGTGGCGCATCTCTGGCCGACTCCGAGGTCCTTCTCCTCGACGAGTTCATCGGACTGCCCATCGGTCACCCCGGGAGGTGCGAGTCGATGCTGCGCCGCCAACTGACTCGACCACGTCGAGGTTGGCCGGTTTCACCGGATAGACGTAGACGCCCCCGACCTCGACGCCGAGTGCGTTCGCATCGACGCCATCGCCAGGGAAGGCATCGACCTGGCGGTTCTCGGGCTCGGGTCCAACGGGCACCTTGGGATGAACGAGCCTGGATCGGAGCCGGATGACTCGACCCGGGTGGTCGAGCTCGCCCAGGAGACTCGAGATGGGTTGGCCCGGTATGGGATCGATTCCCCCCTCGACCACGGGGTGACGGTGGGAATGGCGCAACTCCTCGCCGCCACCGAGGTTTGGCTGTTGGTCACCGGCGCCAGGAAGCGGGAGATCCTGCAGACGGGTTCTCGAGGGCCCGGTGGGTCCGGAGTGTCCGGCGTCGTTCCTGAGGGAGCACCGCAACGCCGTCATCTGGGCGGACAACGCCGCAGCCGGAACCCGACTAGGGGGAAGTGGCGTCCTACCGCAATGAGGCGCCAGTTCGTGCCGGCTGCTCTGGTGTTGTCGCTGATGCTCGCCGCCTGCGGGGCGGTCCCAGGCGCTGCCGGGCCTTCGACCTCTGCGCAGACGCCTGAGCCCACTCACGCCGATATCCGCCGGAGTTCTGGTGGTGGCAACCGGGACCATCACCACGGCACCCGACGGTTCGATGCGAGTTGTGCCCGCCTGAATGGACCCAGCCCTGCCCCGGGATCATGGTGGAGAGCGAGGTCGCCATCCCCGAGGTACCGATGGTGAGCCTCACCGGTCGCTACGACGGCGCTCCGGATCGTGGTGTCCGATGCCGTTGCCGGGCGAGTGGGCCGATGCGGCCACCGTCGACTTCACCACCCCGTGCGAGGAGCTTCGCGACGGCAAAGGCGCCCCGCAGGCGCCAGACGCCGCAGTGGTGGCGGTGAACAGAGTGCTCGCCAAGCGGAACGCCGAAGTTGGTGGATCGTGGTGGGACCATGACAACGGCGTCTACACGGTCTGGCTGGTGGGGGATCCACAGCCGCACCGGGCCGCCGTCGAAGCGGCGGCCGGCGATATGCCGATCTGCGTCACCGGTGGTGCTGAGTGGACACAGAAAGAGCTCAATGAGGCGCAGCGGAAGGCGGTCAGAATGCTGGCGCCAACGGGCATGATGTGGCAGGCCTCCACGGATACCCTCGGCAACCGCTCGCTCGTGGCGGTGGAGGCGATCGACCAGGCATTGCTCGACGACATCGAGCGTCGCTTCGGTGGCCGGGTCGACGTCGACTCCTTCATCGAGCTCGTCGAGGACGACCTATCCGATCTGCCCGATCCGGTTCCGGCACATCCTGGAGACCTCGTCATCCCGACGGCGCCGACCCGGGTCGGCGGGGGGATGATGGCGCTGGGGCGGTTCACCCTCAGGTTCGATCGGGAGCGTCGCTGCGCCTATCTCGATGGCAACGGAGAGCGCACGATCGCCATCTGGCCTTTCGGGTTCTCCGCCGACGCCAGGCCGGTCCGGATATACGATTTCGACGGCAATGTCGTCCTCCGCCGGGGCGACACGTTCGAGATCGCTGGTGGGTGGGCCGGCGGTGTCGAATGGCTGCCGGCCGGTACCGAGACCTGCGGCGCCGAATCGGTGTTCATAGCCAGCAGCGCCCCGGGACCGGTTCCTCCAGGTAGCGGTAACGGCAGCATTCCAACTGATCCAGAATGGGGAGCAGATCAAGGAGGGTGCTCATGATCACCGGAATCCACGCCATGTTCTTCACCCCCGGTGCCGATGCGTTGCGGCCGTTTATCCGCGACACCCTGGGGATCCCGGCCACCGACACGGGGGACGGTTGGCTGATCTTCCGGGCACCGGCGGGTGAGATCGGCTGTCACCCCGACGAATCGGTGCGCCACGACGTCTCGTTCACCTGCGACGACATCGAGAGCCACGGTGGAGGAGCTCAAGTCAAAGGGCGTCGAGTTCACCACCGAGGTAAAGGACTACGGGTACGGCCCCACCACCCGTTTCCTCATGCCCGGCGGCGTCGAAGTCGAGCTCTACCAGCCCAACTACAAGCTGGACGACTGAGGGTTTCGTCTCGCGGGTCGATCACAGTGGGGAGGTTCGGTAGCCCCCTACCCGCTGCTCCGAGCCTCTTCCCTCCTGCGGGGGACGGAAAGAAATTCGATTCGCTCCCCCGCAGGGGGAGTACCCGACGCCGCAGGCGGTCGGGGGAGGGGGGCTGGTGCACTCCCTGAGGTGCGACACCCCGGGGGTGGCTGACGTCTTGCTCCTACCCCCAGTCCAGCCACGCGGCTGGATTGGTGACGAGGATCTGCTGCCGGATTGCTGCGTCTACGCCAAGCCCTTCGAGAATCTCGGCGAAGCCGGTGGCCAGCCAGGCGAGGCCGGGGGAGCCTCCGAGGGTCGTCCACAGGGTCCTGCGGGCGGCGTCGGTGCCGAGGAGGATCTGATCGGCATGGCCCTCCTCGCACATCGAGGCGACAAGGGTTGCGGTCGGGTTGGGCTCGGGACCGTCGTGGCGTAGCGCCTGGTCGTACTCCAGGCGTACGCCGGTGCCGAGGAGGTCCCGGTGGTATCCGGGATCGGTGACTTTGTCGGTGTGCGAGAGCACCACCCGACGGAGGGGGACGCCGAGGTCGGTGAACGCCTCCACCTGACCCATCCCTCCCTCGCCGTCCTCGCAGTGGGTGATGATGGGGGCTCCTGTGGTGTGGTGGGCGTCGGCGGCGGCTTCGAAATGGCCCCGCTCGATCGGGTCGGGGGTCGCGCCCAGAGTCGCAATCTTGATCACGCCGCAACGGTGCCCGGTCCCGTCGGCACCGATGGTGAGGTCGCTGACGAAACGCGCCGCCAGAGTGCTCGCCGGCTCGGTGCGCGACCAGTGGTCCTCGGGGTACCAACGGGCGGCGTGCGCTCCGGTGGCCGCGATGAGCTGCACCTTGCTCTCCCGGCTGACCGTGGCGAGTCGTGCAACATCTCGTCCCGCTTCACCCGGCATGGCATCGACCATGGTCCCCACCCCGGATGCAGAGCAGAGACGCAACTCGGCGACGGCGTCGTCGACCGACGGAAGGTGGAACTCGGGGAATGTCGCCTCGACCGACGGGCTGTCGAGGATGACGTGCTCGTGGGCGTAGGTCACGCCCAGCGTGTCGGCGGGAACATCTCCGAGGACGGTGCGAACGGTCATTCCGTCAGTGGACGTATGGCGTCAGCACGTCGCGTGCCAGTTGGAACCCCCGCTTCACCAGTTCGTCCGAGCTCTCCCATTGCCGGTCCTCGTGCTCGATGCAGCACACGTAGTCGTATCCGGCCCGGTAGAGGGCGGCGAACAACCGGTCCCAGGGAACCTCACCCAATCCGGGAAGGCGGGGGACCTGCCAGCCGATCCCGGCGGAGAGGATGCCGTGCTCGTAGAGCCCGTTCTGGTCGACCTCCAGGTCCTTGGCGTGGAAGTGGTAGAAGCGGTCGCCGAACTCATCTACCGCCGTCTCGATGTCGATCATCTGCCAGACCAGGTGCGACGGGTCGAAGTTGAGCCCGACCGTCTCTCCGAACTCCTCGAACATGGTGCGCCACATGCTCGGCGTGTGGGCCAGGTTGTGCCCAGAGGGCCACTCGTCGTGCGAGAAGATCATCGGGCAGTTCTCGATGGCGATCCGGACTCCCTGATCGGCAGCGTGGTTCACCAACTCCGGCCACACCTTCTTGGCATCGGCCCAGTTGTCCGCCTGGGTCTTCTGGGCGTCGGCCCCGATGAACGTGTTGACCACCGGGACATCGAGCAGGGCGGCCGCGGTGATCACCTTCTTGATATGGGCCCGGACCGTCTCGGCGTGCTCCGGGTCGGGGTGGAGGGGGTTGGGGTAATAGCCCAGTCCCGAAATCGAGATCCCCCGCTTGGCCAGGTCCTCGACGATCTCAGATGCCCGCGCTTCGGACAGGTCCTCGACGTCGATGTGGGTGACGCCGCCGTAGCGCCGAGCGACACCCTCGCCCTTGGGCCAGGCGCACACCTCGAGCATCTCGAACCCCTCGGCGGCGGACCAGTCGGCCACCTCCTCGAGCGGGGTCGCGGCGAAGGGTGCGGTGAGCAGTCCCATCTTCATCTTCGGTCCTCCTATCGCTCGACTTTCACCCAGCGGCGCTCGTCGGAACTGCGAGCCACCGCTTCGGTCACCGCCACCGCGTCGTGGCCGTCGGCGAACGTCGGGTAGCGGGGGTTCTCCGGCTGGCGTCCCTCTGCGACCGCGGCGTAGACCTCGGCGAAGAGCGCCCGGAAGGTGTCGGGGTATCCCTCCACATGCCCGCCGGGATAGCCGATGAGGCGGGCGACATCGTCGGTGGCCAGCGCCGGGTCGCGCTGCCATATCTCGTTGGGGCGGCCGCGGTGGCCGATCCAGAGTCGGTCGGGATCCTCGGAGTACCAGGACAGGGCGGCGGCGGAACCGTCCACCTCCAGGTTCAACGAGTTCTTCCTCCCCGCCGAGATCTGGGAGATGGTGAGGACCCCGCGCGCCCCATCTTCGAACCTGAGCAATACCCCGGCGGCATCGTCGGAGGTCATCTCCTCCTCGATCAGATCGTCGGTTTCGCTCGTCTTGGCGAACGTCTCCACCGGGCCCGGGGGATGCCGGCGGACGGGGATGAGGGTGTGCAGGTCGGCCATGACCTCTGTGATCCGCTGCCCGGTCACGAACCGGGCCAGGTCGAGCCAGTGCGAACCGATGTCCGCCACCGCCCGCAACCTTCCCGCCTTTTCCGACTCGAGCCGCCAGTTCCAGTCGGTCTCGAGGAGCAGCCAATCCTGGACGTAGCCCCCGTGGACCAGCAGCGGCCTCCCGATCTCGCCGGTCCGGACCAGCGCCTCCGCCTGGTGGCAGAGCGGATAGAAGCGGATGTTGAAGCAGACGGCGTGCACCTTGCCGCTCGCCTCGGCACGGGCGAGCAGGTCGGCGGTCTCGGAGGTGTCGAGCGCCAGCGGCTTCTCGCAGACGACGTGCTTCCCGGCATCGAGGACCGCCCGGACCTGTTCGGCGTGGAGGTGGTTGGGGGTGGCGAGGTGCACAACGTCGACGTTGGGGTCGTCGAGGGCGGCCTCCAGATCGGGGAAGGCGGGGGGGAGGTTGGCCGCCTCCGCCTTCTCCCTGGCCCGCTCCGGGCTCGAGCCGACCACGCCGACCACTTCCACACCGAGCCGGCGCAGCGCTTCGACGTGAGCCACGCCGATGAACCCGACCCCGACGACCGCGGCTCCGATGTCCGATTTCATAGACACTCCTACTGCGCCGCCGTGACCCGGGCGTAAGCCCAGGACAGGGCGAGGACGATCAACCCGTAGACGATCTGCTGCACCGCCTGGCCGACGCTGAGGAAGGTGAGCATCTGGCTGAGCACGCTCAGGATCAGCGCCCCGAGGATCGTCCCCGAGTAGGAGCCGACCCCTCCAAAGATCGAGGTGCCTCCGATGACAGCTGCGGCGACCGAGGGGAGGAGGAACGCCTGGGCGAGTTGGAGGTCCACGGCGCCGGTCCGGCCGGCGAGGAGGATCCCGGCGAGTGCGGCCAGTATCCCGCACAGCGTGTAGACCACCACATGCACCCGCCAGGTTCGGACCCCGGAGAGGCGCACCGCCACCGGGTTGTCACCGACGGCATAGATGACCCTGCCCAGACCGGTGCGATGCTGGATCCAGAGGATCAGCAGCGCCACCGACGCCCAGACGAGCACGCTCCACGGGATCCGGTTGCCAAAGAAGGACCCACCCCCCATCGTTTCGATGAACTGCGCCACCGAGGTGGACCCGGTGAGGACGGTCTGCGCCAGCGAGGTGAACAGCCCGAGGAGGATCGCCGACATGGCCAGCGTCATGATGAGCGGGTTGACCCGGAACACGCCCACTCCGATCCCATTGACGAACCCGGCCAGCACTCCCGACCATCAGGCCGAGGACGATGGCGATGGCGGCGCCGTTGGGCGACTGGTTGCCGGCCACGTAGGCGGCACCGGTTGCGACCATCGCCACCGAAAGGTCGATGCCCCCGGTGAGCAGCAGGATGGTCTGGCCCGCCGCCATGATCGCCAGCGGTGCGGCGAGCAGCAGGGTGTTGCGCATCCCGCTGAAGCTGAGGTAGCTCGGCTGGATGAGACCGGTCACCAGGATGAGCACCACCAGCGAGGCGCTCAGCACCAACAGAGGCTTCTCCGCCAGCGTCCGGGCCAACCGGCCCGGAGGCGGGGCACCGGGCAGTGTCTGGTCCACCGGCTGGATCTCGGCGGTCACTGCGACCTCCTCCGCCGCAACTCGACGAGTCCGGCAACCATCATCACCAGCACGATCAGGGCGCCCTGGATGATCTGAGCCGTGTTGGGGTCGATCCGCATCGCCGAGAGGATCGGGCTGAGGAAGAAGAGGACCACGGCGGCAGCGACCACACCCACCACCGACCCGATGCCGCCGGTGAGTGCGATGCCACCGAGGACGATGGCGGCGACGCTGTTGAGCGTGGCGTTGGCCCCAACGCTGTAGCGGGGGTCGCCGGTACCGGTTATCGCCACCGTCGCCAGCCCGGCGAGAGCCGCCATGGCGCCACCGATGCCGTAGGCAACGATCTTGGCCCGTGCCGTGGAGACCCCGGACAGATAGGCGGCGTTGCGGTCGCTGCCGGTGGCGTAGAGCGATAGCCCTGACCGAGTCCCGCGGACGAACCATGCCACGACGAGGGTTGGGATGATGATCATCACCAGCGCCGGCCAGAAGACCTCTCCGCTGCCTGTCTCCGACCCGGTGAAGATGAACCGGAAGCCGGGGGCGGTCCCCCCGCCGGGGGAGGGGAGCACGGTGAGCGCCAGCCCGGAAAGAACAAAGCTCATCGCCAGGGTGACCACGATGTCGGGCACCCTGGAGACGTTGATCACCCAACCGACGGTGCCGTTGAGCAGGGCGGCAGCGAGCATGATCCCCAGACCGACCAGCAGGCAGAGCCACAGCGGCTGTCCGTCCATGAGGACCGCGGCGGTGCTGTTGGCGAGCAGCATCATCGCCCCGACCGAGAGGTCGATGCCGCCGGTGATCACGATCACCGCCTGGCCGATGGCGAGGTAGATGAGGGGCTGGGAGTTCTTGAGGATCGATGCGATCTGGAAGCTTCCGAAGTCGGGGACCAAGGTCGTGTACCAGCCGATGAGAACGACGAGGAGCAGCCACACCCCGATGGTCCACCCGTGACGACGCCGCAACCGTTGCCAGTTGACTCCCCCCGAGGTGGTGATGGGAGGGGCGGTGGCGGTCATGGGCGAACCTGCCGCTTGGTCGATCGGGCGGTACTCATGCCGACTCCTCGAGACCGTGGGCGGCGGAGAGCAGCGCCTCCTCGGTTGCCGTCGCCGCATCCTGTTCGTGGACGACTCGACCGGCATACATGACAATGACGCGGTCGCACACCAAGGGGACCTCGGGCAACTCGCTGGTGTAGAGCAGCACCGCGGCGCCCTCCTCTGCCAGGTCGCGCAGCAGTTGGTAGATCTGGCGCTTGGTCTGGATATCGATCCCCCGGGTGGGGTCGAAGCAGAGAAGGGTGCGAAAGCCCGAAGCGAGCCATCTGCCCAGGACCACCTTCTGCTGGTTGCCGCCCGAGAGCCGCCGCACCTGTCGTTGCGCCCGGGTGTCGATGGCGAGCCGCTCTATCGAACGGTCGGCGCGCTCGTCCTCGTCACTGGCGAGCCCGAACCAGGAGCGAGCCCGGTTGTAGAGCGGGGTCACCAGGTTCTCCCTCACCGAACGCTGCGGGAGCAGGGCGAGCAGCCGGTCGGATGGGACGAGCACCACCCCGCGCCTGATCGCGTCGAAGGGGGAGTGTGCTGAGAAGGGCACGCCATCGGCCTTGATCTCACCGTCGTCCGGACGCCGGTCGCCGGCGAGGATCTCGAACAGCCTGTCCTGGCCCTGCCCTTCGAGCGCCACCACGCCGAGGATCTCGCCGGCTCGGAGCGAGAAGGAGACGCCGTCGAGATGTTGTCGCGAGCTCAGGTTCGTCGCTTCGCAGCGCGACGGCCGTGTTCGCGCGACTGGACACGCGGTCCGCTCGGCTCGCCGATCTGTTCCTCGGCGATCTCACGCCCGAGCATCGCCTCGACCAGGCGACCCTCGCCGCCCTCACCTGGCGCCAACTCGACGACGTTGCGACCGTCGCGCAGGATCGTGGCCCGGTCGCACATCCGGAGCACCTCGGCCAGCCGGTGTGTGATGAAGAGCACCGACCGGCCCTTCTCGACCCATGTCCTCATCACGGTGAACACGTGCTCCGCCTGGTCGGCGGGAAGGGCTGCGGTGATCTCGTCGAGCATGAGCACCTGTGGGTCGTGCGACAGGGCGCGGGCGAGATCGATCAGCCGTAGTGCTTCGAGCGGGAACTCACCGACGAGACCGCCAAGATCGAGGTCGCCGAGCTCCATCGTCTCCAGCCACGACCTCACCAGATCCGTGTCGATCCCGGTCAATCGGAAGTTCTGCTCGATGGTCAGGTCGGGGATCAGCGCCGGGTCCTGGAACACCGTGGCCAATCCGGCCTCCATGGCGTCACCCGGGTGGCGCGGGGATATCTGCTCTCCCTTGACGGCGATCGATCCGGAGTTCGGAGGGAACACCCCGGAGAGGATCTTGACCAGCGTGCTCTTCCCGGCGCCGTTGGCGCCCGAGCAGCGCGTGGATCTCCCCCGGTCGCACCGTGAGATCCACCGATCGGAGCGCCACCACAGGCCCGAAGCTCATGGCGACGCCGCGTGTTTCGAGGAGAGAATCCATTAGACGGAAGACGGAAGACGGAAGTCGGACGGCGGACGGCGGACGGCGGACGGCGGCAATGCGCCGGCTTTCGCAGCTTTGGGAGGTGAACCGTTCCCCGTTCCCCGACGCCTACGGCGTCCTTTCTTCCGTCCCCCCGCAGGGGGAAGGGCCCCGCTGCGGAGCAGCGGGTAGGGGGGCTGGTCAACTCCCAACGGAGCATGGGTGTCCGCTGTGGGATGCCCGAGGGGGCCGGTTGTCCGGCCCCCGTTCGGGCTAGCAGGAACGAGTGCGGCCAAAGGCCGCTCGTTCCCTTGGTTGCTCACTCGCCGGGTCCTAGGCATTCCGAGACCTGGGCGGCCTCGTAGCTGGTGTAGGGGTCGATCTCGACGAACGTGCTCCACCCGGGCTGCTGCTCGGGGTCGTACAGACTCCTCGAGTCCTGCCTGGTCGTCACTGGAGAACACCTCTGGTGTGAGGATGGTCTCCCGCTCCACGTCCTCACCCTGCAGCACCGAGAGGGCGACAGAGGTCCCCACGGCGCCGATGGCGGGCGGGTTGGTCACCGCCGCTCCGGTGAGACCGTCACCCTCGAGCTCGATGAGCTGTTGGACGAACCCGTTGTTGTCCGCGCCCACGATGGGCACGAAGGGCTGATCGGCGGCCTCGAATTGCTCGACCACGGTGTAGTCGATCCCCGAGGTCCAGATCCCATCGATCTCCTGCGTGGTGATGATGTCCAGCGCCTGCTGGGCACCCGTCGACGGGTCCCAACCGGTGAAGACCTCTTCGACCACCTCGATGCCTGGGTTGGCCTCGAGCGCCTCCTGGAAGCCGGTGTCGCGATCGGTGTCGGCAGGCACGCCGTCGATCCCACGCATGTAGGCGACGTTGCCCTCGCCACCAAGCTGCTCGAAGAGCCACTCGGCACCGACCCGGCCGTAGGCGACCTGGTCGTTGGTGACGACATATGCGCTCGGGGCGGTCACCGCCTGGTCAACGGCCACCATCACGATCCCCTGCGCCGCTCCTGCCTCGATCACGTCGTTGAGGCCCTCGCGGTCCGTCGGGTTGAAGATGATGGCGTCGACGCCCTGGCTGATGAGGCCCTCGAGGTCGGCGATCTGTTCGGTCGGTCCGCCGTTGCGGTTCACGACTACCACCTCGTCGACGACGCCGCTGGCCAACGACTCTGCCTTGATCGAGCAGATCATCTGCTCACGCCATCCGTTGCCGACGAGGGTGTTGCTCACCCCGATTGTGAACGGACCCTCGGCGCCGGCCGCCGCCGTCGTGTCGGTACCTCCTGCCGCGGTTGTGCCCGTCCCCCCACCGGCCGCCGTCGTGTCGGTCCCACCCGCAGCGGTGGTGTCGGTCCCACCAGCCGCGGTGGTGTCGGTCCCGCCGTCTCCGCCACACGCCGCCACCACAAGGGCGAAGGCGATGAGCAGAGTCAGCAGTCCGATGCCCCGACCTCTCGGTCGTCGCATGCTTTGCTCCTCTCCGTGTTGCCTGACGGCGCCCGCGTTGCGGGCGCCCTGCATCTGGCCGTCCGGTCATCGGACCCCCCCTGCGGCCAAGCTGAGTGTGCGGTCCACCCGTTGGGGGGACAGCACGTGATCTATCACCATCGCCGCCGCCCCGGTCACACCGGCGCGGTCCCCGAGGATGCTGGGGATCAGCTGCAGGCGGCTGGTGGCGAGGGCGGTGGAGCGGCGGTAAACAACCTCGCGGATCCCGGCGAAGAGTTGGTCGCCGGCATCGGCGAGGTCGCCGCCGACGACGATGGTCCCCGGGTTGAGCAGGTTGACCGTCGAGGCGAGCACCTGTCCGATGAGACGGCCGGCTTCCCGCACCGCCTGGATGGCGTCGCGGTTCCCGGCCTTGACCATCGATACCACGGCACGGGTATCTGCCAGCGGCAAGCCGGTCGGCCAGCGCCCGTCCGCCGGCAACCGACTCCAGGCACCCGGTGTTCCCGCAGCGGCACACGATCCCTTCGGCGGTGGCGACCTGGATGTGCCCGATGTCCCCGGCTGCACCAAGAGCGCCTCGGTGGAGCCTGCCGCCGAGGATCAGCCCCGATCCGATGCCCGTTCCCACCTTGACGAAGAGGAAGTCATCAGACGGCTCCGCGGCGACCCAGTGTTCACCCCTGGCCATGATGTTGACGTCGTTGTCCACCAGCACCGGCACGTGATATCGGTCCACGAAGCGGTCCCGTATGGGATACCCGTCCCAACCGGGCATGATCGGTGGGGTCACCGCTCTCCCCGCGGCGAACTCGACCGGTCCCGGCACGCCGATCCCGATTCCCTTGACTTCGTCCGGGCCATGCCCGTTGGTATCGAGCAGATGAGATCAGGACCCGATCGATCGTGCCGAGGACGTTCTCGGGGCCGGATGCGATGTCGAGATCGAGCGCCCTCTCGGCGATGGGCGTTGCGCCCAGGTCGGTGATCGCCACCCGGGCGTGGGTGGCGCCCAAGTCCACGGCGAGTACCACTCCCGCCTCCTGATTGAGCCCGAGCACAGCCGGAGGCCGGCCGCCGCTCGATGGCGCCTCACCAACCTCGGCGATGAGTCCCTCGGCAAGAAGATGCTCGACCCGGACGGCCACGGTCGAGCGGGAGAGCCCGGTGGCGTTGGCCAGCTCGCCGCGCGTCGTCGCCTCCCCGGTCCGTATCAGGTCTAGCAACATCCCGTGCGACCCACTTCCTCCCACAGTTCGTCCATTAGGCATGGAACTTTTGACTGATGCAAGGACAAAGTTGCCGTCACGGTGAAAGCGCCCTCGCCACCCCCTTCGCATATTCGGCATACGCCGCGTCGAACAGACTGGACGCCTCGGTCGGACCGGCAACCGTGGCGCTGGTGATCACCGGCGGCATTTTTCCCATCATCACGAGCAGATCTGCGGTCTGCACCTTTATCTCGTTGACCACCGTGGCGTAGGCAAGAGTGGAGCCTGGTCCGACCGGGGTAGCCAGCCCATCGATCGCCACCATGGCGTCGCCAACCGGAGTGCACAGGTCGATGACGATGTCGGCGTGGTCAGCAAGCCTGGTACCCGTGGGATGACGTGGCTCGGCGGCGGTGGACTCGGCGAGCGAAGTGACCGCAACCACGGTCATCCCACGCTCCCTTGCTCCCATGGCCATCTCGATGGGCACCGCACTCAACCCGCCGACGCTGAAGACGATCATCATGTCCGCCGGGCCGAAGTGGAAGTTGGCCAGGATCTGCTCGGCGAGCCCTTCGGTCCGCTCGATGAACATCGCCTGCCTCTGCCCGTTGGCACCGACGACCTGGGTGTGGAAGGTCATCGAGAGCTCGGCGATGGGATGGAAACCTGGGTACGAGCCGTACCGGGGGAACATCTCCTCGAGGGGGATGCGGGAGTGCCCCGTACCCGAAGAGGTGGACGAGACCACCCGAGGAGATGGCCGCAGCGCACCGCTCGGCGGCGGCGGAGATAGCCCCCATCTGCGATTGCTCGATGCGCTCCAGCACCGCTCGCGCCTCGGCGAGCCAGCGCCCCGCGGATGACCGCATCGGGCGGAGCGTATCAAATGTATAGACATGTAGCATCCGTGATCGGCTCACCGAGGCGCAATGACCACGAGGACCCCGGCACGGTATGAGGAGATCGCCGATCATCTGCGGCGGCTGGTGGCGAGCTCCAGCCCGGGCGACCGGCTCCCGTCTGATGCCGAGCTCTGCGAGCAATTCGGGGTGAGCCGGATGACCGCACGCCAGGCGGTGCAGACACTGGCCAACGAGCGGTTGCTCTACCGCACCCGCGGGCAGGGCACATTCGTGGCGCCGCGCCCGGTGCCGCGGGTGCTCGGATCTCCCTTGTCGTTCACCGACAGCATGCGCAGCCGAGGCATGTCTGCGACTTCGCAGATCCTCGCATCGGGAACCGTCGAGCCGTCTGCGGTGGAGGCCAAGGCGCTCGGTCTGTCATCCGGAGAGTCCGCGCTCGTGCTGGAGCGCCTCAGGCTGGCCGACGGCACGCCGATGGCGATCGAGCGGGTCGTCTTCACCACCCGTTGCGCCGTGGTGCTCGGCGCCGATCTGGAGCGAGGATCGCTCCACGATGCCTTCGAGGCCAATGGATGGATCCCGACCCGGGCCGAGGCGGAGGTGACGGCGCGCTCGGCCACCGCAGGGGAACGGCACTTGCTCCAGCTAGGCGAGCCCGTGGTGCTCGTCGAGCGGCGCACCATCACCGACCAGGACGGATCTCCTCTCGAGCACACCGAGACCGTCTACGCCGCGGAGCGCTATGTGTTCGCCGCAGTGCTCCACCGCGACGCAACCGACCGGCTGGGGTGATGGTGCGACATCTCGGTCTCGATCTGGGCGGCACCAACGTCAAGGCGGTGGTGCTCGACGGCTCGGAATTGGTGGCGACCAACACATTCCCCACAGATGCGCCCCGGGGGCCGCGAGCCGTCGTCGAGCGGCTCGCCGAGGTGGCGCGCTGGGCCATCGACCACCACGGCCCGGTGGAGACGATCGGTCTCGGGATCCCGGGGTTGTTCGATCCGGCAGACGGCCGCGTGCTGCTCTTCCCAAATCTCCCCGGGCCATGGGCCGGCTACCCGCTGCGCGCCAGCCTGGAGCAGGAACTGGGAAGACCGGTCCACATGATCAACGACGCCCGCGCCTTCACACTCGCCGAGGGCACATTGGGGGCCGGCGCCGGTTGCGGCACGCTCGTCTGCGTCACTTTGGGCACGGGGATCGGTGGCGGGGTGATGATCGACGGCAGGCTCCACCTCGGCGCCTTCGGTGTCGCCGGTGAGATCGCCCACCAAACGGTTCTGCCCGATGGCCCGCTGTGCGGCTGCGGCAACCATGGGTGCGTCGAAGCCCTGGCTCGATCCGACGTGCTGGCGTCGACGGCTGGCAGGGCGACGGTCGAGGAGGTCTACACAGGTGTGGCCGAGGGCGATGAGCGGTGTATCGCCGCCGTCCGCGGCGCCGCCGGCTGGCTGGGGATAGCCCTGGCCAACGTCGTCGCCGTGCTCGGACCGGAGCGGATCGTCGTCGGCGGGGGCATCGTTGCCGCGGGCGAACTGGTGCTCGGTCCGATCAGGGAAGCCGTCCGTGGGCGGGTGACCTTGGTGCCAACCGACCAGATCGAGGTGGTGGCGGCATCGCTCGGGACCTCCGCCGGCGCCATCGGCGCCGCGCTCGCCGGCATGGCTGCCGAGACGACCTAGCGGGTGCGGTCCCGGTAGTCGTCGAGGATGGCGGCGGTCTGGGTGGCGCCGACCCTGCTCACACCCACCGAGAGCACCTCGAGCAGCCCGTCGAGGGTCCTGACACCACCGGCCGCCTTCACCTTCACCGCGGACGACACGGTGGCACGCATCAGCTTGAGATCGGCGATGGTGGCACCGCCCGGAGCGAAGCCGGTGGAGGTCTTGACGTAATCGGCGCCGGCCGACTCGGCGAGTAGGCACCCCCTCACCTTCTGCTCGTCGTCGAGGTAGGCGTTCTCCAGGATCACCTTGACCAGGGCCGTTCCCGAAGCGCCCACCACCGCCCGGATGTCGGACTCGACCAAGGCAGTCGTCTCCGGAGCGGAGCGCCCCGATGTTGATCACCATGTCGAGTTCGCTGGCGCCTTCGGCCACCGCGACCTCGGCCTCGAACCGCTTGGTGGAGGTGCTGTGCGAGCCGTGGGGAAAGCCGACGACGGTCCCCACCGCCACCCCGGATCCCTCGAGCAGCGAGCCGGCGAGGGCGACGTCGGCGGGTCGGACGCAGACCGATGCCACCTGATAGCTGTCGCTGCCAGCCGGCAACCGGCGATGACCTCGTCCCTGGTCAGTTCCGGGCGGAGGAGCGAGTGGTCGATGGCGCCGGCCAGATCTTCGTAGCTGACGTCGGCGACGGTGAGTGTCGTGTCAGACTCGGGCAGGGCAGTCTCCATCGGGGGATCGTCCCACATCCGGCTGCAAGTTGTCTAGACATGGAGGCGAGAGCCGATGCAACCACGCCCGCTGCGCGTCACCGTGGTCGGTAGCTGGCCGTTCCCCGGCTGGCTCGAGTTCGCCTCGCGCCACCTCGACGACTTCGGCGCCGATGAGATCGCCGAGTTGCAGGACGACGCGGTGACGGTGGCGCTGGCCGACCAGTTGAGCGCAGGCGCCGATGTGGTGACCGACGGCGAGCAGACCCGGCTCGACTTCAACCTCTCGTTCTACGGGTTCCTCGATGGGATCGAGGCCGCAGAGCCGGCACGGCGGGTATTCGGGCCGCCGGCGCACGACCAGCGGGGACGTCATCGCATCAGCGGCCGGTTGGGCGCCGAGAGGGGTCTCGGCGTGGTCGATGAGTTCACACGGCTGCAGCGTCTGGCGCCGCCCGACCTCCCGCTCAAGGTGAGCGTGCCCGGGCCGTACACGCTCAGCGGCCGTCTCATTCCCAACGACGACTACCCCGACCGCTGGGCGATCACCGAGGCGCTGCTCCCGGTGGTCTCCGCCGAGCTAGGCCGGCTGGTGGAGGCGGGCGCCACCGAGATCTGCGTCGACGAGCCATCGATGAGCTGTTACGCCCACCGTGAGGACCCCGATCGCATGGTCGAGGTCTTCAACCGCACCGTGGCGCCGGTGGCGGGGCGGTGCCGGATCGACACCCACCTCTGCTTTGGCAACTACAAGGGCCATGCGGTCGCCCCCCGCCGCTATGCCCCGATGTTCCCGGCATTCCTCGACATAGCCGCCGACGAGGTCCACCTCGAGATGGCGGGGAGGGAGATGGCCGAGCTTGAAGTGATCGAGAAGGTGGGGGAGCGGCACGACGTCGCCGTCGGCCTGATCGACGTCAAGAACTACTGGGTGGAGACGCCGGAGGAGATCGACGCCCGGGTGCGGCGGTGCCTGCAATACGTCCCGGCGGACCGACTGGCACTGGCCCCGGACTGCGGTCTCAGCCAGACGGCGCGCTGGGCAGCCAAGGCCAAGCTGACCAACCTGGTGACCGGGGTTACCCGGGTCCGGGAGGAGCTTGGGTTGTGATCAGCCGCCCCGCTTCGGTGACACCCCAGCCGCCGTCAACCGCGAGCACCTGACCGGTGATCATCCGGGCATCGTCCGACAGTAGGAAACCTGCGGCCGCCGCCACGTCCGAGGGATCGAGCATGCCACCGGCCAGCGGCTGTTTTGCCCGGGCGTAAGACAGGATCTCGGGGTCCGACGCCGCTCTCGCCGCCATCGGGGTGTCGACCAGCCCGGGAGCGATGGCGTTGACCCTGATCGAACGGGTGGCGTACGTGGCGGCGAGCGCCGTGACCAGCGCCAGTTGTGCTCCTTTGGCTGCGGCGTAGGCATGGGTCCCGAAATGTCGAGGAGATGGGTGGCGGGCGATGGCGCTGCTCACCATGACCACCGACCCGCCTGGCGGGCTCCTGGTCGAGCATGATCCTCACTGTCTCGGCAACGGACAGCGCGGCGGTGGTGAGGTTGAGCTCGATGGTCTCACGCCAGGCGTCAGCACCCACCTGATCGATCGGCCCGTCGCCAAATCGGCGGCCACTACCACCGGCGACGAGGAAGGCACCGTCGATCCGTCCCAACTCGGCCCTGGCGGCATCGAACGCCCGTTTCGTCTCACTCTCGTCACGGAGGTCCGCCCCGCACCAGCCGGCACGTCCTCCGCTGGCGACGATCTCGCCTGCCAGCGCGGCGCACTCCGATTCGTCGAGCGAGATCACGAAAACGGCGGCACCCTCGGCGGCGAAACGACGTGCCCCGGCGGACGCAATCCCGCTGGCCCCGGTGACAACGATCCGACGGTCTGCGAGGGACATCCCTCCGGAGCGTATCGTTGGAGCCAATGGACCTCGAGTATCCGGGCTTCGGGACCATCGTCGTCGACGGTGAGCGCTTTGACCACGACGTTGTGCTCGAGGATGGCGCGGTTCGGCCCCGCGACAAGCGACCCTCCAAGCAATTCAAGAGTGGGCACACACCACTGTCGGTCGCAGAGGACATCCCCTGGTCGAGACAGCGACTTGTGGTGGGGTCGGGTCACTCCGGCAGCCTGCCGGTGATGTCCGAAGTGCACGACGAGGCCCAGCGCCGGGGTGTCGAGCTAGTGGTCCTGCCTACAGCCGAAGCCTGTGCCCTGCTGCGCAATCTCAACCCCGCCGACGCCAACGCAATCCTCCACGTCACCTGCTGACACTCGGACAACCACACTCCGACTTCCCGCTTTCCCGCTCGCGTCGGGCACGCCACCGAGAGCAGAGGGACCACCGGGCGTCGGGCTTGGTTCAAGTCCCTGGCTGCCGTCTGCCGTCCGCCGTCTACCGTCTTTGTCCCATGGCTATGAAGGTCGGAATCGGCATCCTCGGTGGTGGGAACGTCGGCGGGGTGCTGGCGCGCAAGTTGCTCGACGACCGCGATGCCATTGCGGCCAAGACCGGCGTCGACCTCGAGTTGCTCGGGGTGGCGGTTCGGGACGTCGAGAAGCCCCGCCCGTTCGGGCTCCCGCCTTCGCTGCTGACCGACCGCCCTGAGGAATTGGTAGACGATCCTGCGGTCCAATTGGTGGTCGAGTTGATGGGGGGTCTCGAACCGGGTTGTGAACTGGTGTTGCGGGCGCTGCGCCACGCCAAGCCGGTGGTCACGGCGAACAAGGAGCTGGTGGCGGCGCGCGGAGTCGAGTTGATCGAGGCGGCCGCGGAGGCTGGGGTCTCGCTTCTCTTCGAGGCAGCAGTCGGTGGCGGGATCCCCATCATCCGCCCCCTCTCCGAGTCGCTGGCAGGTGAGCGTCTCAGCAGGGTTCTGGGGATCGTCAACGGCACCACCAACTTCATCCTCACCGCCATGGCAGAGGAGGGCCGGCCGCTCGACGAGACCTTGGCCGAGGCGCAGCGGCTCGGCTACGCAGAAGCCGATCCCACGGCCGACATATCGGGCGCCGACGCTGCCGCCAAGGCGGCCATCCTCGCCAGCCTCGCCTTTGGCACTTGGGTGGGGGCGCGATCAGGTCCACCGCGAGGGGATCGAATCGGTCACCGCAGCCGACGTCCGTCATGCCGCCGACCTCGGTTACGTCCCGAAGCTCCTGGCGGTGGCTGAGGAGACGGCTGAGGGGGTGAGCGTCCGGGTCCACCCGTCGCTCATCCCGCGCCGGCACCCGCTTGCCGCGGTGCGAGGCGCCCACAACGCCATCTACATCGAGGGACCGTCGATCGGGCAGCTTCTCTTCTCCGGACCAGGAGCGGGCGGCGAGCCCACGTCGACGGCTGTCCTAGGTGATGTGATCGATGCGGCCCGCGAGCTCCTGGCCGGGGCGCAGGTGGCACCCCGGGTCCGCTTCGCCCCAGGCAGGGTGCGCGACATCGCCGAGGTCGAAACCCGCTGGTACCTGCGGCTCGAGGTGGTCGACGCCCCGGGAGTGCTAGCCGAGATCGCTTCGGTGTTCGGGCGTCATCAGGTCTCGATCGCATCGGTGTGGCAGGAGGGCCGCGGCGACGAGGCGACCCTCCTCCTCGTCACCCACAGCGCCGCCGAATGGCGCCACCGCAAGACCGTGGCCGACCTAGAAGGACCTGACCGTTGTCCGCCAAGTGGCGGCGACGCTCAGGGTTATCGCCGAGGATTGATATGGCGCGGCGTGAGCACCGTCGTGAGTGAACCAGCCCCCCTACCCGCTGCTTCGCAGCGGGGCCCTTCCCCCTGCGGGGGGACGAGAGCCTGTGCGAGCGGGCTTCTGACCGCCGTCCGCCGTCCGCCGTCCGCCGTCCTTCCGTTCTCCGTCTGCTGCCGTCGCCGTCCGCCGTCGCCACCATGAAGTACCGCTCCACCCGCGACTCCGGCTCCGCATTGGCGACCTTTGGCGACTTGCTGCTCGGAGGTCCGGCACCGGACGGTGGGTTGTATGTGCCGGAGAGCTGGCCGCAGGTGGACGTGGCGGGGCTAGCGGGGCGCTCCTATGCCGAAGTCGTGACAATGATGGTGGCGCCTTTCGCCGGTCCGTTCTTCACCGCCGACGAGGTCGGGGCGATGGCGGAGTCCAACTACCGGAGGTTCCGCCACCCCGATGTGGCACCCCTGGTGGAGCTCGGCACCGATGAATGGCTCCTCGACCTCACATGGGGACCGACCCTCTCGTTCAAGGACTACGCAATGGCGTTGCTGGGGGCGATGATGGAGAAGGCGGTGGAGCGCACCGGCGAGCGAGTCCTCGTCCTCGGGGCGACCTCGGGCGACACCGGGTCCGCGGCGATCGAGGCGCTGCGAGGACGGCCCGGGATCAATGTCGTCATCCTCTATCCCGAGGGTCGGATTTCGGATTTCCAGCGCCGCCAGATGACGACGGTCGAGGAGGGCAACGTCCAAGCAGTCGCCATCGATGGGACTTTCGACGACTGCCAGGACCTGGCGAAGGCGCTACTGGTCGACCCGGGGCTCGTCCCGGGCCAGCACCGTCTCGCCGGGTTCAACTCGATCAACTGGGCACGCGTCGCCCCTCAGACCGCGTTCGCTGCCTGGTCGGTGGCACGGTTGGGAATACCACCCGGTGGGTTGGTGTTCTCCGTTCCGACCGGAAACTTCGGCAACATCTACGCGGCATACGCCGCTTCGAAGATGGGGATCCCGGTCGGCCACCTTGTCGTGGGTTCCAACCGGAACCACGGGTTGACCGACTTGATCAGCGAAGGACGGATAGCCATCGAAGCGGTCGTTCCAACTCTCGCCCCGGCGATGGACATCCAGGTGCCATCGAACATGGAGCGGCTGCTCGCCGACCTGCTCGGTGGCACCGGCCCAGCGGTGGCGGAGGCGGTGCGACTACTCCGGACGGAAGGGTCGCTTCAACTGCCTGCAGAAGCCTCGGCTCGGCTGCAGCAACTGTTTGCAGCGATGTGGCTGGACGACGAGGCGACCGCGGCGGTCATCGCCGAGGTCCACAGCCAGACCGGCCGCCTGGTCGACCCGCACACGGCGATCGGTATCGCCGCCGGGAGGAAAGCCCGGGGGTCGGGGACCACTCTGGTGAGCTTGGCAACGGCGCATCCAGCCAAGTTTCCCGAGGCGGTGAAGGCCGCCACGGGAGTGGAACCGGAGCTACCTGCCGAGCTTGCCGGGATCATCGACCGGACCGAACGTCTCCACAGCCTCCCACCCAGTTTGGAGGCCATCCGTGGCTTCGTCAGGGAGGTAGTGGGGGAGCCGGCATAACGGCGGCTTGGCATGCGTCCGCGGCTGTGTAGAATGTCGACCGATTCGTCACTCCCGTGCACATCTTCCGTCGCGGAGGACCCCTGAGCCACACGGCACTCACCTGTAGGTAATCCCGTCGTGGACTGTGCGGGCAATGATGGAGCCAGTAGGTCCGGCTGAACGATTCAGCAAAGCCTCTCCGGCGGTGCGGTGACTCCCCACCGGCGGACCAGGCATCTCTCTAGCCAGAGCCGATCGCGGCGACGGTGAAAGGACCATATGACGACCAGAGCGGAACTCCAGGGGAAGTCGATCAGAGATCTCCGCCAGATCGCCGAGGCGGTCGGCATCGAGACCGACGGGCTGCAAAAGGCCCATCTCATCGACGCCATCATGAACGCCGACGGCTATGAGCCGAGCGGTGACACTCTTCCCGTGGTCGAGCTTCCCGCAGCGCTGCCCCGGCCCGAGCCGAGCAGCACGCCCGCTCCGGAGCCGACCGAGGATGACTCGGTTGAGGATGTAGCACCCCAGGTGACGAGCGATGACGCCGGACCCCGGGTCTCGAGCGATGACGGCGGACCCCGGGTCACGAGCGATGACGCCGGACCCCGGGTGACGAGCGATGACGGCGGACCCCGGATCACGGGTGATGACGATCGGCGGGAATGGGATGGCCCGCGCGACGGGAACCGCAAGAGACGCCGCCGCCGTGGCGGCCAGGGTCTCGGCCCGCAGGGGTACGAGCGAGGTGACCGCGAGCCGCAAATCCCCGAAGGCGACCTCGAGATCCGTCAGGGGATTCTCGACGTCCTTCCCGAGGGATACGGGTTCCTCCGGGTGACCAGCTACCTACCCGGTGACCGCGACGTCTACGTCTCGGCCAGCCAGGTCCGCAAGTTCGGCCTGCGGCGCGGCGACCTGGTCGAGGGACCGATCCGCCCACCGCGCAGCCAGGAGAAGTTCCCTGCCCTGATCCGGATCGACTCGGTCAACGGCATGACGGTCGACGAGGCGCATCGCCGTCCCCGGTTCGAGAAGCTCACCCCCCTGTTCCCCGACTCGCGGCTCCGGCTCGAGCTCGACGGTAAGCCCAACGGGATGATCGCCAGGATCATGGATCTGATCGCCCCGATCGGGAAGGGTCAGAGGGGAATGATCGTCTCACCGCCGAAGGCCGGGAAGACCACCGTGCTCAAGGAGATCGCTCAGTCGATCACCCTCAACAACCCCGAGGTCTACCTGATGGTGGTGCTGGTCGGTGAGCGGCCCGAAGAGGTCACCGACATGCAGCGCTCGGTGAAGGGCGAGGTCGTCTACTCGACCTTCGACCGCCCAGCCGAGGAGCACTGCCAGGTGTCGGAACTGGCTCTGGAGCGTGCCAAGAGGCTGGTGGAGATGGGGACCGACGTCCTCATCCTGCTCGACTCGATCACCCGTCTCGCCCGTGCCCACAACCTGGCCACACCGGCATCGGGGCGCATCCTCTCCGGTGGTGTCGACTCGACGGCTCTCTACCCGCCGAAGCGGTTCTTCGGAGCCGCCCGGAACATCGAGGAGGGCGGGAGCCTCACGATCCTCGGTACGGCCCTGGTCGAGACCGGCTCCAAGATGGACGAGGTCATCTTCGAGGAGTTCAAGGGAACCGGGAACATGGAGCTGAGACTCGACCGCAAGCTCGCCGACAAGCGGATCTACCCGGCCATCGACATCGAGGGCTCGGGAACACGAAAGGAGGAGTTGCTGTTCGACCGGCAGGAGCTGCTCCAGGTGTGGAAGCTGCGGCGGGTGCTGCTTGCGCTCGAACCGGGCGCTGCGCTCGAGTTGCTCATCGACCGGCTCAAGAACACCAAGTCCAACCCCGAGTTCCTCTCCGAGGTGGCTCGGAGCAGCAGCTGAGCGATCAGGAGGATGCAGTGAAGACCGGGATCCATCCCGACTACGTCGAGACCAAGGTGATCTGCTCCTGCGGGAACACATTCACCACCCGCTCCACCAGCGGGAAGCCAGAGATGCACGTCGAATTGTGCAACGAGTGCCACCCCTTCTTCACCGGCCGGCAGAAGCTGGTCGACAGCGGCGGACGGGTCGAGCGGTTCCAGAAGCGGTACGGCAAGACATCCTTCACACGTTCCGCCAAGGACGACGCCCCGGCGGAGCCCGCCGCCGAACAGTCCTGAGCGTCAACCGGTCGGCGGATTCGGCCGGCCCAAGATGAGCCGCGACGCTTCGAAGACCGTCGGGGGCCAAGCCGTCATCGAGGGTGTCATGATGCGGGCACCCGCCGGCTGGGCAGTGGCGGTCCGCACTCCCACCGGGGCTATTGAGGCGACCCGCAACGATCTGCCGCGCCTTTCATCGCGGTCCAGGTGGGCCCGTATCCCATTGATTCGCGGCGTGATGGTGCTCGGGGAATCGCTCACTCTTGGGATGCGGGCCCTGTCCTGGTCGGCCCAACGGGCCAGCGGAGAGGACGAGAAGCCACTCTCCCGCGGCCAGGTGGCCGGATCACTGGCTCTCGCCCTTGCCCTCTTTGCCGGGTTGTTCATCGTGCTCCCCGCCGTAGGGGCGAGGTGGGTCATCGGGCAATCCGCTTGGGTCCACCTCGTCGAAGGTGCGATACGCGTGCTGGTGTTCGTCGGGTACATCTGGGCGATCGGGCGTATCTCCGAGATCGGCCGGGTCTTCCAGTACCACGGCGCCGAGCACATGACCATCCATGCCTACGAGGAGGGCGAGCAGCTCTCCTCACAATCGGTGGGCCGCTACCCGAAGGAACACCCGAGGTGCGGGACCAGCTTCCTGCTGCTCGTCGTCTTGCTGTCGGTGCTCGTCTTCTCGCTGCTGGGGAGGCCTTCCCTCCCCTGGCTGATAGCCAGCCGGATCCTCCTCATCCCGGTGATCGCCGGCGTGTCATACGAGCTGTTGCGATTCTCCGGGCTGAGGGCGGACGGCACCCTCGGGAAGGTGCTCTCCGCCCCCGGGATGTGGCTGCAGAAGCTCACCACCCGGGTACCCGAAGAGCAGATGATCCCGGTCGCCGTGGCGAGCCTGCTCGCTGCGCTCGATTCCGAAAGTCGAGCCGAGGTCGAATTGAGGGGCGACGTGGACCCAGAGGCCAGCAGCGTCGTGCCTGACGTGACGCCGGCGGAGGGCACCGCTATCGAGGCCGTGAACCCTGCTCAACCCGGCGAAGATCCGCCGACAGCCTGACCGTGGACGCCGGGATGCTCAGTCGCCTCGAGGCGGCGGAGCGCGATCTCGATGACGTGATGGTGCGACTCGCCGACCCCGATGTGGTGGCCGATCAGCGCACCTACCGCGATCTGGCGCGACGCCACTCAGAACTGACCTCGCTCGTCGACCTGTTCCGATCGTGGCGGCGAGCCGATGAGGATGCCCGTGAGGCGGAGGCGATGGCAGGCGATGATCCCGAATTGGCATCGGACCTTGCGGCTCTGGGGAAGGAACGGCAGGCGGAGGCGGCCCGGCTGGAGGAATCGCTCCGCACCGCGCTTCTCCCGAGCCATCCCGACGAGGGGAGACCGGTCATCATCGAGATCCGGGCCGCGGCGGGCGGAGACGAAGCCGCCATATGGGCCGGTGACCTGAGCCGGATGTACCAGCGCTACGCCGAATCACATGGGCTCACCGTCGAGACACTCGAGAGCCATCCGTCAGAGTCAGGCGGTTTCTCCAGGGTCACGCTCGGCATCGGTGGGAAAGGTCGCCTTTGGCAAGCTCCGTTTCGAGGCCGGCGTCCACCGAGTGCAGCGGGTGCCCCGCACCGAGAGCCAGGGCCGCGTCCATACATCGACAGCCACCGTGGCGGTGCTCCCCGAAGTGGAGGAGAGCGACATCGAGATGACCCCCGACGAGGTGCGGGTCGACGTTTTCCGATCGACCGGCCCCGGAGGGCAGTCGGTGAATACCACCGACTCGGCGGTGCGCCTCACCCACTTACCAACCGGGATCGTTGTCTCCTGTCAGGACGAGAAGAGCCAACTCCAGAACAAGGAAAAGGCCTTTCGCATCCTTCGCGCCCGCCTCCGCCAGGCCGAGGAGGAGAGGCGACACGCCGAGCTCTCCGGAGCACGCCGGTCCCAGATCGGGAGCGGCGACAGGTCGGAGAAGATCCGTACCTACAACTACAAGGAGAACAGGGTCACCGACCACCGCATCGGTCTCACCCTCAAGCGGCTCTCCGACGTGCTCGAAGGCGATCTCGATTCACTGGTCGATGCCTTGGCGCTCGCCGACCAGCAACGCCGCTTGTCTGAGGAGGGCTGAGCCAGCACACCCAGATTGAGCCGGGCGACCCATGCCCCTCCGACGCCATGCCCCGTACTGTTCCGGCGGGGATCGGGTTTGGGGGAGTGGGGACGATGGAATGGCGCGCTTCATCGGGGGGATCTCGAAGGGAATCCACGCGCCACGGCGCACTCGACGCATCGTCGGTGTTGCTGCCTTGGTGCTGCTCATATCGAGCCTGGCCGGGGTAGCCCAGGCGCAGAGCGAGGAACCACCGGGAAAGGTCCGAGGGACCTGGGAGGTCACGCTCAACGTCGTGGATTCGGTGCCAGTCGGCGACCAGACCAGCGAGGAGGCGCCCGAGGGCCCCGGTCCTCCAGTGGGGGTTACGTTCCAGACGACGATGGAAAGCTGTGGTGGAAACCTCTGCTTCACATGGCAGTGGAATCCTGACAATCACTTGGAACTGTGATCTGACTCATTCCGGTCGTCGCTACCACGGCCCATGCTCCTTTGCCGGTGCCGGTCATGAAGTACCAGCACGCACGGCCGACTTCTTTCCGCGTGACAGATTCGCAACGCACGGTCGATGGGGTCATGGCCACGGCGGTTGTCGGGACCCTGAACACGTACGACTGGATCGTCTACGACCCCGAGACCGGTGAGCTTCTCGGCTGGCGCGCCATCAACACCGAGCTCGTGGCGAAGCGGCTCGATACCCCGCCGGCGCCGACCACGACCACCACGACCATTCCCCCCACCACGACGACCCTTCCGCCGACCACGACCACTCTTCCGCCGACAACGACGACTCAACCGCCCACCACCACCGTGCCGGCGACGACAACAACATCGGTCGTTACGGCAGCACCAGTCTCCGACCCGGGTGGGACCGATCAATCGAACGGCGGTGACGGCACCGCGCCACCAGGCGTTTCTGCGGTGGTGGCCTCGGTCAACCCGGTGGGGGAGGTCTCAACCGACCCGCTGGTGATCGGGACCAATCTGTTGCTGGCGGCGCTGCTGGTGCTTCTGATGCCCTTCCCTGCCGAGCTCTTCAACCGGACGCTCGACGAGCACTACGACGAGGTCCTCGCCTGGTTCGGAAAGCGTCGCAACGATGCCGCCAAGGCAAGACGCGAACGGGTGCGGGCGAGTTGGTGGACGCTGGGCGGCACCATCGTCGCCGGGTCGATCATCGGAGGTCTGCTCGATCCCGGATTCGGATGGAACACCCCCACTATCGGTCTGGTGCTGGGGACGTTGGTCGCCTTCGTCGCCCTGACCCTGGTCGGGACAGGCACGACGGCATTGATGCTCCGCCGGGCGCAGTCTGGCATCGGACTGTCGGTCCGCGCCTTGCCGGGAGCTCTCGTGGTCGTGGCAGCCTGCGTCCTCGTCTCCCGTTTGATCGGGTTCCTTCCTGGTTACCTCTACGGCCTGCTCGCCGGGGTGGCGGTCGCCGCGCTGCTGAGCAAGCGGCAAGAAGGCCGAGCGGCGGCTGTCGGGGCGGCTCTTGCCGCGGTGGCCGGGCTCGGGGCATGGCTCGCCTGGTCGGCGACCCATCCTTCTCTGGGCTCCGCCCCGTCGCTGGGCGCGGTGGCAGGCGACGCCGCCCTGGCGACCCTGTTCATCGCCGGTCTCGAGGGGCTCGTATTCGCCCTGGCGCCGATGCGGTTCCTCGCCGGTGAAAAGGTGTTCCGCTGGAACCGATGGGTGTGGTCTGCGTTGTTCGGGCTCGGGGCATTCGCCGTGATCCACTTCCTCGCCCACCCCGGCCAGGGATATGGTCCGGTGGAGTCGGCGACCCCGTTCGTGGTTGCCGGTTCGCTCTTCGCCGGGTTCGCCCTCGTGTCAGTCAGCTTCTGGGCATGGTTCCGCTTCAGGAAGGCACCGAGCGGGGCACTCCCGGTGGGCGACAGCCCGGCTACCCAATGAGTCCCGGCGGCGGCCTCTAGCCGGAAATTCTCGGGGATCAATCGGATCTGGGACACTTGAGCCGTGACCATCGATTCACTGCCACGACACGAGGCGGACCGTCTGACTCGTGTCGTCACCGGCGGTCGTGCGTCATCAAACCTCCGTCTCCCGACGAGGCAGAGCACCTCGCCTCTCTAGTGGCACGGCGGCTGGGCGGCGAGCCGTTGCAGTACATCGAGGGTGTGGTGGATTTCGGTCCCATCGAGTTGATGGTCGATCGGCGCTCGCTCATACCTAGGCCCGAGACCGAGCAGCTTTGGGAGCAGGCGGCCATGTCGCTGGGCGAGGCAGGGCCGGGGACGGTGATCGTCGATCTGTGCACCGGTTCAGGAGCGCTCGCCTTGGCGCTCAAGGCGCACTTCCCCGAGGCTCAGGTGCACGCCACCGATATATCCGAGGATGCTCTCTCGCTGGCGAAAGAGAACGCAGCGCGGCTCGGGCTGGACATCGCTCTCCACCACGGTGATCTCTTCGACGCCCTGCCCACCGATCTGCGCGAGCGGGTCGATCTGCTCGTCTCCAACCCGCCCTATGTCGCCGAGGACGAATGGCCCGACCTGCCGGTCGAGATCAGGGACCACGAGCCGCGGCGAGCACTCGTCGCCGGGGAATCCGGGTTCGAATTGATCGGTCGCATCGCAGCCGACGCGCCCTGGTGGCTCGGGGTGGGGGGCTGGGTGTTCTGTGAGATCGGCGAGACCCAGGGGAGGGATGCCGTGGCCGCCTTTGGGGCGTGGCTCGATGTCGATCTGAGGCACGACCTCGCCGGCCGCGATCGGATCCTCGTGGCGCGTAAGGGAGCCAGATGCTGTGTCTGAGGTCAGGCGATCTGCGCGCAGCGCTCCCGGATGGCTTCCTTGACCTGATCGGCCACAGCAGGCAACTGCTCCTCCATGGCGGCGAACTCACGCTCGAACATCACCACCAGCCGCATGGGGCTGGTGGCGGTCACCGTCGCGGTGCGCCGCACGTGCTCGACGAGGCCGATCTCGCCGAAGAAGTCACCCTTGGTGAGCTCGGTGAGGATCCGGCCATCGTGCTCGACATTGGCCGTTCCCTCTTCGATCACGAAGAACTCGTGGGCGAAGTCACCCTCACGAATCAGGTCGGCTCCCTCCTTCACCTCTACCTCGTCGGCCCACTGGGCGACCTTCTGGCGATCGTGCCGTCCGAGTTGGGCAAAGAGCGGCACAGAGCTGAGCTTGGATGCGTCCATCGTGGAGTCCCTCCTGGTTCCGACGAGGCTACCGGCCGGCGACCGAAGTAGATGGGCGATCCGGCTGGTTCGATTGTCGCCGAAGCGGTCGAGGCGGTGCGCTCCGGCCGCGTGATCGGCGTGCCCACCGACACCGTGTATGGCATCGGTGTGGAGCCATCCGATCCACGAGCGGTCGCCACGCTCTACGAGATCAAGGGCCGCCCCGCCGACAAGCCGATTTCGCTCATGGTCGGCTCGCTCGAGCAGGCCGAGACGCTGATCTCGATGACACCGGCGGCTTCCGAGCTCGCCTCGCGCCACTGGCCAGGCCCGCTCACCCTGGTGTTGCCGACTCGCCGCCGTCTACCCGATTGGGTAGGGGATCCGGTGGCATCCACCGTCGGGGTAAGGGTTCCCGATCACGAGGCGCTGCTCCAGTTGCTGTCCGAGACCGGCCCGCTCGCCATCACATCGGCAAACCTATCGGGGGCACCGGCGGCGATGGACGACGAAGAGGCGCGCGCCGTCTTCGGGGAAGCCGTGGCTGTGTACCTACCCGGACGGTGTCCCGGAGGTGTGGCCTCGACCGTGGTCGACGTCACCGGCCCAGTGCCACGGGTGCTACGGGAGGGGCCGGTGACCCTCGCTTGAGCCCGATCAGATCCCGGGCTTGAACACCATCAGCATGACCACGAGCAGCAATACCACGTAGTCGACCCTGGAGATGGTGAGGGTGCGCCTGAGCCTCATCAGCATCTCGGGGTCCTCCGGCCCTCGCTCCTCGATCAGCTTCCCGATCCGACCGGATTCAGGGCCGAGGAAGACGGCTCCGGTGATGAAGGAGATGGCCACTCCTACCAAGGCGAGCGTGATCCACAGCTGACCGAAGTCCCAAGCTGGGTTGACGAGGACCATCACGATGCCGACGACGATCACAAGAAGCGAGGCGGGGGCGAACACCCGGCTCCCGGCCCACTCGATGTCCCTGGCGAAACCAGCCAGCCTCGCCGGGTCGGTGGCGCGTCTCGCCCTCTCTGCGTACACCTGTGTGGCGAAGCCCCCACCCACCCAGACGATCGCCGCGATGATGTGTAGCAGCACCAACCAGTCGTATCCGTCCATCCAGCCCCTCCCATGGCGTGGCGGAGATTGTAAGGGTCGCGCTCTACGCTTGGCGTCTCAAGGAGGCCCACCATGACCGACCCCAGTTCCATCGAGCAGGTGGACCCGGAGATCGCCCGGCTCATCGAAGCGGAGGAACAACGGCAGGCCGAGAAGATCCGGCTCATCCCTTCGGAGAACTACGTGTCACGCGCCGTGCTCGAGGCGACAGGCACCGTTCTCACCAACAAGTACTCCGAGGGCTACCCGGGGCGCCGCTACTACGAGGGCCAGCAGTTCATCGACCCGATCGAGGAGTTGGCCAGAGAGCGGGCCAAGCGGCTCTTTGAGGTCGAGCACGCCAATGTCCAGCCCTACTCGGGCTCACCGGCCAACCTGGCCGTCTATCTCGCTTTTTGTGACCCGGGCGACACTGTCATGGGGATGGCCCTCCCCATGGGCGGCCATCTCACCCACGGCTGGAACGTCTCGGCGACCGGGAAGTGGTTCCGGTCCGTCCAATACGAGGTCCGAGCCGACACCGGCATGGTCGACATGGACGACGTTCGACGGCTGGCCAAGGAGGAGCGGCCCAAGCTCATCTGGTGCGGCGGGCACCGCCATCCCGCGCACCATCGACTTCGCCGCCTTCGCCTCCGTCGCCGATGAGGTCGGGCGCCGTCCTCGTGGCGGACATCGCCCACATAGCCGGGTTGGTGGCGGGTGGAGCCCACCCCTCTCCGGCCCCACATGCCGGTGTGATCTCGACCACGACCCACAAGACGCTGCGCGGCCCAAGAGGGGCGATGCTGATGAGTCGCGCCGAGCACGCCAAGGACCTGGATCGGGCGGTCTTCCCCGGCCTCCAGGGGGGTCCGCACAACCACACGACTGCTGCGATCGCAGTGGCACTGGAGGAAGCATCGACCGCCGAGTTCCGCGACTACGCCCATCAGATCGTGGCCAACGCCAAGGCATTGGCCGAGGCGTTGCTGGAGAAGGGCTTCGACCTGGTGTCGGGGGGCACCGACAACCACCTCATCCTCGTCGACCTGACCAACCGTGAGATTGGTGGCAAGCCGGCCGCCAAGGGGCTCGACCGTGCTGGGATCGAGCTCAACTACAACACGGTCCCCTTCGACACGCGCAAGCCGTTCGACCCGTCGGGGATCAGGCTTGGGAGCCCGGCGATCACCACCAGGGGCATGGCTCCCTCCGACATGGCGCCCATCGCAGCCTGGATCGACCAGGCGGTGGACGCCACCCGCAAGGAGGACGAAGGCACGCTCGACCAGATCGCGGCCGAGGTGCGGGAGTTCACGTCGGCGATTTCCGGTGCCGGGATAGGGGATTGCTCCTATGGCGGCGTCACCGGGGGTGAGCAGCCCCCGGTCATAGGCGGTGGCGACCGCGGCGGCGCGGTCGTTCACTCCGAGCTTGGCGTATATGTGGAGCAGGTGCGTCTTGACCGTCGCCTCGCTGATGAAGAGGCGGTCTGCCGTCTCGCGGTTGGTACTGCCTCGTGCCACCAGCCGGAGAACTTCGAGCTCACGCTCGCTGACCGTTTCGCCCGGCGGCCGCCGCACCTGCCCGAGTAGCCGGGTGGCGATCGCCGGGGACAGGACCGCTTCCCCCTGCGCCGCGGCACGTACCGCCCGGAGCAATTCCGGACGCGGGGCGTCCTTCAGGAGGTAGCCGGTGGCGCCCGCCTCTATCGCAGGGAGCACGTCGGCCTCGGTGTCGAACGTGGTGAGTACCAGCACCCGCGACGGGATGCCCCGCTCGACGAGAAGCTCGATTGCCTCGACGCCTCCGACTCCCGGCATCCGCAGGTCCATGAGGACGACATCGGGCAGTAGGACGGCGGCTTTGGCCACCGCTTCAGCTCCGTCGGACGCCTCACCGACGACGGTGAAACCAGGTTCGCCGGCGAACATCCCTTTGAGCCCGTCGCGAACCACGGGGTGGTCGTCGACGATCAATATGCCGACCGACTCGCTCATGGTGTCTCCGCCCCAACAGGGATCCTGGCGGAGATGGCGGTCCCCATCCCGGGCTCCGACTCGATGTCGAGTATCCCATCGAGTCGCTCGACCCTCTGGCGCATCACCTCGAGTCCGAAACCGTTGCCCGGCTCGGTAGCGACCGCTACGGGGGCGAACCCGATGCCATCGTCCCTCACGTCGAGGGTCACGAGATCTCCCATGTACGACAAGGTGACCCCGACCTTGCCGGCAGAAGCATGCTTCGCCACGTTGGCCAGCGCCTCCTGAGTCACCCGCAAGAGCGTTACCTCCAACTCTGGGTGCAGCCAACGCTCGCTGCCGGTGGTGCTCAGGTCGACGTGTACACCCGTCGTCGCCTCCCATCGAGAGGTCACCTCGGCGATCGCGTCGGCGAGACGGCTCTGCTCCAGGGGAGTCGGGCCGAAGCGCGTGGACCGAGCGCCGGGCCTCATCGAGGCTCTCCCTGGCCAACTGGAGTGCTCCGTCGAGGTGGCGCTCTCTCTCTTTGGGCGTGGCGTCGTTGCGGGCGGCTTCGATCTGGGTGATGACGCCGGCCAAACCTTGCGCCACCGTGTCGTGGATCTCGCCGGCCAGTCTCTGGCGCTCGTCGAGCACCCCTGCCTCGCGCGCCTGGCTCATCAGTTGAGCGTGGAGTCCGGCGTTCTCCTCGAGAGCCGCCTCCAGGTCGGCCACGGCCAACCGCCGCTGCTCGCTGAGCCGCCGCAGCCATTCCGCGCCGATTATCCCCCCAGAGATGGTGACGGTTTGCACGACGAAGACGATTGCGTAGAGGACCAAGTTCTCCGACTGGAGGTCCGGGTAGCCAATGACAAGGGCGTTGACCAATAGCGAGGTAGCGCCCACACCGGTCACCATCAGCCACTTGGGGCGGAGCAGGCCGGCATGGAAGAACCCGGTGATCACATAGATGAAGAACAACGCATGCATGGCCATAAGCACTGCTCCGAGTGCCAACATCCCGGCGAAGTAGATCCGCACCCGCCATTGCACAGCGCTCTCCTCGGCCGGGATGTCGGGTGAGAGCCGGTCGCCCAAGCGGGTGTGCAGGAAATAGGTCCACGCCGCCGTCACCGCAACGACCAATGTGGTGCCGATACGGTCACCCCGCCCCATTCCCCCCGCCAGCAGTGATAGGACGTAACTGACGAACAGCAGGATGTATGGGATGTAGCGAACCAGGATCTCGAAACGCCGGTCGAGGTTGCTGAGCCTGACGGCAACCGAGTCCACCGCTTCCTCCTTGGCGGATCGGTCCGGCTCGGTGATGCTTGGGGTCACTTCACTCCCAACGGAAGAACTTCGCCGCCACAACGCCTGCGACGGCGGCCACCACGACCAGGACCAACAGGGTATCGATCCCCAACGGTGCGGTCCCCAGCCAGGTGTCTTGCATGGCCTGAACCCCGGCGCCGCTCGGCGTCAGGTCGCTCACCGCCCGTAAACCGTCGGGCATTGCGCCACGAGGGAAATAGACACCGGCGAAGAACAGCGAGGGAAAGTACACGAGGAGGCCGATGCCCTGCGCCGCCGAGGGACTCGGGGCAAGGGCGCCGATCACCAGGCCGATGGCGAACAGCGCCGTGGTGGTGAGAACCACCGCCAACGCGAAACCGGCCGGGTCCGCCGGCAGGTGGATATCGAATGCGATCTTGCCGGCGACCAGGGCGAGTACGGCCCCGGCCACGGTGGTGGTCACCTGCACAGCCAGCATCGCAAAGACCAGGCGCCCCGGCGGAACCGGTGTCGTAGCCAATCGTCGAAGCACCCCCCTGCTGCGGTACTCGGCCAAGTAGGTCGGCAGGGTCACCAGGCCAAGGCTGGCGATGCCCAGGGCTATGACTATCGGAGCGTAGAGATCGACCAGGCGGAGCCCGCCTGCATCCGGCAATGGATCCTGGAAGCCCGGGAAGAAGAACCCGAGCGCCAGCAACAACACGGCGGGGAAGACGAGGCCCCACATCAACGAGGCGCGATCGCGGGACAGAAGCTTGGCTTCGACCAGGGTCAACTTGGCAGTGGCTTGCATGAGATCCTCCTTGTTCAGTTCTCGGTCGGACGACCGGTGAGAGCGAGGAAGGCGTCGTCGAGGGTTGTCTGATCCACCCGGAGCTGCTCGGCGATGATCTGGCGCCTGGCAAGTTCGGCCATGACGCTGTGGAGCACGTTGCCGGTGCCGGTGACGACGATCTGATCTCCATTGGTGGTGACGTCGTCGACCTCCTGCAGGGCGAGTAGCACGGCAATGTCGACTGGGGCAGAAGGTACGAACCGGACTCGTGTTGCCGGCGCCGCCCGCGAGATGAGCCCGGAGGGCGTGTCCACCGCGATCACCCGACCCTGATCGATCAGGGCGAGACGATCGCTGAGATGTTCCGCCTCCTCCATCGAATGGGTGACGAGGAGCACGGTGACACCGCGGGAGCGAACGTCCTCGATCAGGGCCCAGGCCTCGCGCCTGGCGGCTGGATCGAGTCCGGTGGTGAGTTCGTCGAGTACCGCCACCTCTGGGTCGCCGACGAGGGCAAGAGCTATCGACAGGCGCTGGCGCTGGCCACCGGACAACTCGGAGAACCGCGTCTCCAGCTTGTCATCTAAACCGAGGCGTTCGGCGAGTTCGCGCCACGCCACTGGCGTCCCGTAGAACGAGGAGTAGAGATCGAGTGCCTCCCAAACCTTCAAACGGTCGGGAAGACGCGCCTCCTGGAGTTGGACCCCGACCCGTTTCCGCACCTGGTCACGGTCCTTCTGTGGGTCGAGCCCGAGGATCCTGATCGTCCCCCCGTCGGGGCGGCGCAATCCGACGATCGACTCGACAGTGGTCGTCTTGCCGGCACCGTTCGGTCCCAGGATCCCGAATATCTCCCCGGGATCAACGGTGAAGCTGACGCCGTTCAGGACCAGACGGTCGTCGTATTTCTTGATGAGGTCGTCGACTTCGACTGCGTGCATGTTCTCCTCCTCGTCGCTGAAAGTGTCCTGCCACCGAGCGCCGGGCACATCGCCCGAGAGGCCAGATCCGGCGGATCCGAAGACCGAGTTGGCGGTCATACGGCTGGTGTCGGGGGATCAACCGATCGGTTGATTGCGAACGGAAGTAGGAAGACCGAAGGAGGAAGGCGGGAAGTGGGTCACCTGCCGCCGCAGATTGCCCTGGGATTGGGGATTGCTAGGGTCGCCGGAGTCTTGCTTCCGGCGCTGGGATTCGGTACATTGTGAAAGAAATCACAAGAGGCAGTGACCCAATGGATGCCAGCAGGCCGACCGCCCACCAACAGGTCGGGCGCGCCATGGAAGAGGGGTGGATGGCGGGGGGTTCCTTCTTCGGATCCATCGTTTCGGGGACCTTGCTCGGGTACTTCGCCGACCGCTGGCTGGACACCGCGCCGTGGCTGGTGGTAATTGGGGCGGCGCTCGGCGCCTACTCCGGGTTCATGAGGCTGCTGGCACTTTCAAAGCAGAACGACGACGACAGCTCGTGGGCGCCGTGGCGACACCGGTGAACATCGAGGCGGTGCTCGCTTCGCACATCGCCCGGAGGGCCGTCGTGGTAGGACCGATCCTGGTCGCCATCTTTTGGATCACCCGGGGAGGAGAAGGTGCCATCGCTGCCGCTTTCGGCGTGGTGCTGGTGGTGGCCAACTTCCTCCTCGCCGGGGCAATGCTCTCGGTGGCCGCCAAGATCTCCCTCGCCCTGTATCAGGTCACTGCCCTATTGGGGTTCTTCCTCCGACTCGGGTTGCTGACGCTGACGGTGATGCTCGTGCTCCGGTTCACCGACCTCGACCGGCTGGCGTTTGGGCTGGCCACGGTGGCGGCGTATATCGTGCTGCTCGCTTGGGAGACCGTCGCAGTGGCCCGCGGTGCTGAGAAGGAGCTCGAGTGGACCCAGTGATCCTGGCTGCCGAGGAGTGCAATCCGGCCGAGGTCGTGGTTTGCGCCCCGGAAAACGTCAACGAGCTCTTCGTCTTCCCCGGCGTCTGGGGCCCGATCAACCGCACGGTGGTCCTCATCGCTCTCGCCGCGATCATCGTGGTGGTGCTGCTGTTCATCGCCTTTCGCAAGCCCCGATTGGTGCCAACGAAGTTCCAGGCGGCGATCGAGTCGCTGGTCACCCTCGTGCGTGAGGACATCGCCGTGGGAATCATCGGTCCAGAAGGGGTGAAGTACGCCCCGTACCTGTTGTCGCTGTTCATGTTCATTCTTGTCGGCAACCTCTTCGAGGTGACGCCGTTCATCAGCTTCCCAATCACCTCCCGAATGGCGATACCTGGCTTCCTGGCGCTCGTCACCTACGTCATCTACATGTTCGTCGGGTTTGCCAAGAACGGGTTCAGCTTCCTGGGCGATGTCATCTGGCCGCGCTCGATCCCGGTGGCGATCCGTCCACTGGTTGGGCTCATCGAGTTTGCCCAGTACCTCATCCTGCGGCCGCTCACGCTGGCGGTGCGGCTCTTCGCCAACCTGGTCGCTGGGCACATCATGCTTTCGCTGCTCCTGGTGACCGGGGTTGTGTTCATCGGCGCCATCGGCGACATCGGCGCCCGCGCCGTGCTCGGGATCCCTTGGTTCGTGCTCGGGATCGGGATCTATGCGTTCGAGATCTTCGTGTGTGTGCTCCAGGCGTACATATTCACCCTGCTCTCGGCGGTGTACATCCAGCAGTCGGTGCACCCGGAGCATTGATCGAGTTCGAGAAGGAAGAGGAAAGGAAGCAAGGATGGATGCAGTACTGGCTGCGGCGCAGGTGCTGGCCCAAGAGGCCACCACCGGGCTGACCGGCGACATCAGCGGCAGTCTGGCGCTGATCGGCTACGGCTTGGCGGCGATCGGTCCGGGGATCGGTGTCGGGATCACCGCAGGCAACGCCGTGCAGGCGATGGCCCGCCAGCCGGAGGCCGCCGGTCTGGTGCGCACCAACATGTTCATCGGCATGGCTCTGAGCGAGGCGTTGGCGCTGCTCGGTTTCGTCCTCTTCTTCCTCGCCGGATGATCGGGGTGCAGATCCTGGCGGCCGAGGCCGAGGAAGGGGGCAGGCTAGACCTGCTGCTTCCGGCTCTCCCTGAACTGATCGCCGGGATCATCGCCTTCGCGTTCGTCTTCATCGCCATCCGGCTTTGGGCGTGGCCCGCGATCAACAAGATGCTCGAGGCGCGACAGCAGGCCATATCCGGGCAACTCCAAGAAGCCGAGCAGTCCAAGGTCGAGGCGCAGGGCCTGCTCGACGACTACCGCAAGCAGCTCGACGACGCCAAGGCCGAAGCGGCGCGAATCATCGATGAGGCGCGCCAGACCGCCGAACAGCTGCGCGGTGAGACGGCTGAGCGCGCCACCGCCGAGGCGGATCAGATCCTGGCACGGGCACGGCAGGAAGCGGAGACCGAGAAGGAGCGTGCACTCGCCGATGCCCGCAACGAGGTTGCCAACATCACCATCGACCTGACCGAGCGGCTTGTAGGGGAGAACCTCGATGAGGAACGTCAGCGTCGACTCGTCGAGCAGTACCTCACCGAGTTGGAGGGCCGGTGACGGAGTCCCGGGCGAGCGGTTACGCCACCGCCATCCTCGCCATAGCCCAGGCCGAGGGGGACCTCGACCGGGTGGAGGACGAGGTTTTCCAGGTGGGCAGGGCGGTCGAGGCAGCGCCCGATCTGAGGCAGACCTTCAGCGATCCTCGGCTCCCGCTCGAGCGCCGTCAGGCGATAGTCAACGATCTACTGGGCAACCGGGTCTCCTCGGTCACCATGAATGCCATCTCGATGGTGGTCGCAGCCGGCAGGGGAGGCGACCTACCCGATATCGCCGACGAGTTGGTCTCCTTGGCCGCTGCCACCAGAGATCGGGCGGTGGCCGAAGTGCGCAGCGCGGTTCCACTCGACGATGCCACCCGTCAGCGGCTGGCCGAGTCGTTGGGTAGGGCGACAAAGAGGAACGTGGAAGTCCGGGTGGTTGTGGACCCGGCGGTCATAGGGGGCTTATCCGCCACAGTCGGTGACACAGTGATCGACGGGACCGTGCGGCGGCGGCTGGAGAGCCTGCGCGACAGCATGAGGAACCGGTAACCGACCAGATGATCCCGAGCCCGGTGGAGTGAGGAGAACCGTCCGATGGCCGACGTCCTGATAACCGCAGACGACATCACAGCCGCGCTGCGGCAAAGTCTCGAGGGGTGGGAGCCCACTCTCGAAGCCGAGACGGTCGGGTACGTCGTGTCGGTGGCCGACGGCGTGGCCAGGGTCAATGGGCTGCCCAATGCCATGTCCTCTGAGCTACTCGAGTTTCCCGGCGGTCTGCTCGGTGTAGCCCTCGACCTCGATGAGGGGTCGATCGGCGCAGTGCTCATGGGTGAGGCATCGGAGGTCGAGGAGGGCAACGCTGTCCGCTCCACTGGGCGGGTCCTCTCGGTGATCGTGGGCGACGAGTTGCTCGGCAGGGTGATCGACCCTCTGGGCAACCCGCTCGACGGCAAGGGCGCCATCAACGCAACCGAGACCAGGCTTCTCGAGACCACGGCCCCATCGGTGGTCGAACGCCAACCGGTACGCGAGCCGCTCCAGACCGGCATCAAGGCGATCGACGCCATGATCCCGATAGGCCGGGGGCAGCGCGAGCTCATCATCGGCGACCGTCAGACCGGCAAGACCGCGCTGGCGGTGGACACGATCATCAACCAGAAACAGTTCTGGGGCACCGATCAGGCGGTGCGGTGCATCTACGTTGCGATCGGCCAGAAGGCGTCGACCGTCGCCGAGGTGGTCGACTCGTTGGAGAAGGCGGGGGCCTTGGAGTACACGGTCGTGGTGAGTGCCACCGCCTCGGCGCCGGCCCCGGTGCAGATGTACGCCCCATATGCGGGCTCAGCCATCGGGCAGCACTGGATGTACAACGGTCAGCATGCCCTGATCATCTTCGACGACCTGTCCAAGCAGGCCGTCGCCTACCGCGAGATCGCACTGCTGCTTCGCCGCCCGCCGGGTCGAGAGGCATACCCGGGCGACGTGTTCTATCTCCACAGCCGGCTCCTCGAGCGCTGCGCCAAGCTGTCGGACGAGAACGGAGGCGGTTCGCTCACCGGGCTGCCCATCGTGGAGACCAAGGCAAACGACATCTCGGCCTACATCCCCACCAACGTCATCTCGATCACCGACGGTCAGATCTTCCTCGAGACCGACCTCTTCTACTCCGGGGTCCGTCCCGCCATCAACGCAGGCACCTCGGTTTCACGGGTGGGGGGCTCGGCGCAGATTCGGGCGATGCGGCGGGTTGCCGGCACCCTCCGGATCAACCTCGCCCAGTTCCGCGAGCTCGAGGCATTCGCCCAGTTCGGATCTGAGCTAGACGCCACCAGCCAGGCGCAGTTGGAGCGGGGCCGCCGGGTGGTCGAGGTGCTCAAGCAGCCCCAGTTTCGGCCGGTGCCGGTGGAGGAGCAGGTCCTCGCCATCTTCGCCGTCACCAACGGGTTGATGGACTCTGTGCCCGTGAGGGACATCCGCCGCTTCGAGACCGAGATGAGGGAGTACGTGAGGACCCGACACCGGGGTCTGATCGACTCCATGTCGGAGACCGGCGACTTCCCCAAGGACGCCGAAGGGGAGACCGACACCTCAGAGCTCGAGGCGGCGATCAAGGAGTTCCTCGAGATGTTCGAGCCGACCGAGTGATACATGGCCAGCGCTGAGGTTCGCCAGATCCGGCGCCGGATCAAGAGCGTCCAGGCGACGATGAAGATCACCCGCGCCTTCGAGTTGATCGCGGCGTCGCGCATCGTGCGCGCCCAGCAGAGGGTCCGCGAGTCGTTGCCGTACATCCACAAGCTCACCGAGGTGATCCGCAACGTCGGCGCAGCCGGCGGCAGCTCTAGCCATGTCCTCCTCGAGCAGCGCGAAGTGCGGACGGTCGGGGTGCTGGCCATCACCTCCGACCGCGGGCTGGCCGGGGCGTACAACACCAACGTGCTGCGCGCCGCCGAGAGCCGGCTGCTCCAGTTGCGGCGCGACGGGATCGAGCACCGTCTCTATGTGGTGGGGAAGAAGGCTCAGGGCTACTTCCGGTTCCGCGGTTACCACGTGCGCCGCGCCTTTCTCGGGGTGACCGACCGCCCCGGCTACGGAGACGCCAGGGCCGTGGCCAACCACATCCTCGACGAATACGCCAGCGGTGAGATCGACCAGCTCGATGTGGTCTACAACAGGTTCCAGTCAGCGCTCAACCAGGTGACCGAGCGGGTCGAGATGCTCCCGGTCAGGCCACCGGAGGACAGCGATGCCGAGGGTCCGCCGGTCAGCTACGAGTTCGAGCCGTCCCCCGAAGAGATCCTCGACCGAATCCTGCCCCGTTACGTCGAGGCAGGGGTATTCGGGATGCTGCTCGAGGCATCGGCCGGCGAACACGCCGCCAGGCAGCGGGCCATGAAAGCGGCCACCGACAACGCCCGCGACCTGGTCAAGCTGTACACGAGGCAGGCCAATCAGGCCAGACAGGCCGAGATCACCACCGAGATCAGCGAGATCGTGGGCGGAGCGGAAGCCTTGAGAGGCGGACGTTGAGTGACTATTGAGTTCCAAGTACTGAGTACTAAGTACTGAGTACTAAGTACCGCGAACGAGCAAAGCGAGTGAGCAATATGACCACTGAGACCAGAGCCATCGGCCGGATCGTCAAGGTGACCGGACCGGTGGTCGACGTCGAGTTCCCCCCTGAGCAGCTCCCTGAGATCCTCAACGCGATCGAGGTCGACTACGAGTTGGCCGGTGAGCACCAGACCATCGTCTGCGAGGTGGCGCAGCACCTGGGGAACAACCGGGTCAGGGCGGTGGCGATGAAGGGAACCGACGGGCTGGTGCGGGGCGCCGAGGTGCGCGACACCGGGCAGCCGATCTCGGTCCCGGTGGGTCAGGTCACCCTGGGCCACATCTTCAACGTCTGGGGCGAGCCGCTCGACGTCCCCGCCGACTCGATCCAGGTCGAGGAGCGCTGGCCGATCCACCGCCAGCCGCCCCCCTTCGACGAGGTCGAGCCGCAGAAGGAGATCTTCATCACCGGGATCAAGGTGATCGACCTGCTCGAGCCGTACGTCAAGGGCGGCAAGATCGGGATGTTCGGCGGCGCAGGCACCGGCAAGACGGTGATCATCCAGGAGATGATCCGCCGGGTGGCGCAGGAGTACCACGGCGTTTCGGTGTTCGCCGGGGTAGGGGAGCGGACCCGCGAGGGCAACGACCTCTTCCTCGAGATGACCGAGTCGGGTGTGATCAACCAGGCGGCGCTGGTGTTCGGTCAGATGGACGAGCCACCCGGCGTTCGTCTCAGGGTTGGGCTGTCGGCGCTGACCATGGCCGAGTACTTCAGGGACGTGGAGCGCCAGGACGTGCTCCTCTTCATCGACAACATCTTCCGCTTCACCCAGGCAGGGTCGGAAGTGTCGACCCTGCTGGGGCGGATGCCCTCGGCGGTGGGCTACCAGCCGACGCTGGCAGACGAGATGGGGATTCTCCAGGAGCGGATCACCTCGCTCAAGGGCCGGTCGATCACTTCGCTCCAGGCCATCTATGTCCCTGCCGACGACATCACCGACCCGGCGCCGCACACCACTTTCGCCCACCTCGACGCCACAACGGTGCTCACCCGCCGTCTTGTCGAGTTGGGCATCTACCCGGCGATAGACCCTCTCGACTCGGCCAGCCGAATCCTCGACCCGCAGTACGTTGGGCAGGAGCATTACGACGTCGCCCGTCAGGTGCAGCAGATCCTGCAGCGCTACAAGGACCTGCAGGACATCATCGCCATCCTCGGGATCGACGAGCTTTCCGAGGAGGACAAGCTCGTGGTCGCCAGGGCGCGCCGGATCGAGCGCTTCCTCTCGCAGCCGTTCTTCGTGGCCGAGCAGTTCACCGGGATCCCGGGGAGCTTCGTCTCGCTCGAGGACTCGGTGCGGGACTTCAAGATGATCGTCGACGGCGAGGTCGACTCCCTCCCCGAGCAAGCGTTCTACATGGTCGGCGGGATCGAGGAGGCTCAGGCCAAGGGACGCGAGTTGGAGAAGGTTGGTCAGTGATGCCCTTCCAGGTTGACGTGGTCTCGCCCGAGGCGGTGGTCTGGACGGGGGAGGCCGATTTCCTCGTGGCGCGGACCACCGAAGGGGAGATCGGGATCCTCACCGATCACGAGCCGGTGATGGCGGCGCTGGCCACTGGGGCGGTGATCATCGAGTCGGGGAACGACCGCACCACTGTTGGGGTCCACGGCGGGTTTCTCCAGGTGCTGCGTAACCAGGTCACCCTGCTCACCGATCGTGCCGAGATCGCAACGGGTGGGCGTGAGGGTGCTGCCGAACTCGCCGCCGAGTTGAGCCGGATAGAGGAAGAGCAGGGCGAGGAAGAGCAGACCCCGTAGGTCAGCCGGCGGACGCTTCGATCCTCTTGGCGAAGTTCTCGACGTTGGCGGGGAGGCCCGATCCAACGGCGGCTGTGACCACCGGGAAGAGAGCGGTGGACAGCCATCCCTTCGACCGCAGTCCCAGGGTGACGGCAACCTCGGTGTGGCTCTGGTCGACCGGTCGTAACGTCACTGCGATCTGCCCGTCGAGTTCCGAGGTCGATATGCCGACGGTCATGCGTTCGGGCCTGACCGAGTCGACCACTTCGGCAGTCCCCTCGTACTCGCGTCCCGCGGTGGCGGCAAAGCGATAGCTCCGGAGTTCGCCGTTTGCGTCGTGCACCGCATCCCACAACCGGTCGACACCACCCACGGCGCCCCATGTCGCTTCGTCCTGTAGCGCCCGCCAGGCGGTGTCGATGCCGGCGGCCGCCGCAACCGCGTGAGTGAAGGAACGCTCGGGCACGGGCGGGAGGCTAACCGCACGCCTACTGGCTGCCGTGCCCGGCTGCAACCACAGATACCCTGGACCGGTGCCTCCACCAACCGAGTTCCTTCGACTCGCTCTCGACCCGGAACGGCTAGCTGTGCTCGGCCAGGCCGCCGTCGGGCCGGTGGATATCGCACTCCTCGCCAAGATGCTCGGCGTCCCGCGACGGCGCATCCTCCAAGCTGTGGGGCGGTTGCGCGATGCCGGGCTGCTCACCGCCGACCTGCGACTCGACCGCGACGCGCTGCGCGAGACGGCACAGGCGCTGCCATCGATCGAGATGGCATCGTCCGATTTGACCAAGGGCCCCTGGTCGTCCGAGGAAGTATCCGTGATCGCCAGGTTCTTCCAGGGCTCGAGACTCACCCAGATCCCGGCGCAGAGGGCCAAGCGCCTGCTCGTGCTGGAGCGTCTCTCGCAGGAGTTCGAGCCGGGGCTGCGCTATCCCGAACGCCAGGTGGACCTGATCCTTCAACTGTTTCACCCCGATCACGCCACGCTGCGCCGTTACATGGTCGACGAGGGCTATCTGACCAGAGCGGAAGGCGTCTACTGGCGGACGGGTGGCCGGGTGGGGTGACATGCCGGATGCGATGACCGACGAACAGCTCGTCTCGGCGGCGCACCGCAGCTACGTCAACGCCTTCCGCAAGCTTGCCGAGCATTGCCCGCAAGGTGCGGTTCGAGACGCCGGAGAGACCTTCGCATTCGTGAGCGGTCTTCTCACTCCACAGCTCAACGGATGCGTCGTGACGCAGCCAGTGGCTCCGGACCAGCTGTCCGCGGCGCTGGATTGGCTCGACGGCGGCGGCTTCCCGTACAGCGTGTGGATCGATGAGGTGATTACCGATGATTTGGCGCCGGTGGCCGCAGAGAGGGGGAACCTGAGGGATGCCTGGCCGGTCCCGGCTATGGCTCTTCATCCCGTTCCTTCGGCGCCAACGCCGGCCAGCGGGATAACCGTGTCGCCAGGGCTCGATCCGGGAGTGGCGGACTACATCCCCCGCTCGATGGCCGACGACCCGAAGGTCCGGCTCTTCACGGCGCACCTCGACGGCCGTCCTGTGGGTAGCTCGATGGCCATCCGCTGTGGTGAGGTGTCGAGCGTGGTTGCGGTCGCCACGGTGCCCGAGGCGCGTCGACGTGGCGCGGGGACGGCGGCGAGTTGGGCCGCCGTTGAGGCTGGCAGGGAGTGGGGCTGCCAGGCGGTGATTCTCGAAGCGACCGAGATGGGCTTCCCCGTCTACGCCGACATGGGCTTCCGTACCATCACCTGCTATTCGGCGTTCATCGCTGGTTGAGCGCCGACCGGTGAGCCGCTGGCGTGGTGACTCCGATGACCTAAGGTTGCCCGCTCATGTCCGGATTGCTCGCCTTCCACGCCCATCCCGACGACGAAGTCTCCTCCACCGGCAGCACGCTGGCGCGATATGCCGACCAGGGCGAGCAGGTGGTGGTGGTGACCGCCACCGACGGCATCGAGGGGGAGATCCATAACTACGACGACATCGACGCCATCCGACCCCGACTCGCTGAGGTGCGGGCCGAGGAGATCGCCGCCGCGCTCGACATCCTCGGGGTAAAACTGCACGAGTTCCTCGGATACCGCGACTCGGGGATGATGGGGACCGAAGCGAACAGCCACCCCGAGTCGTTCTGGCAGGCGGACCTCTTCGAGGCCACCGCTCGGTTGGTCGGGCTGATCCGCCGCCACCAACCCGAGGTGATGGTGATCTACGACCCATTCGGCGGGATACGGCCATCCCGACCACATCCAGGTCCACCGGGTGGGTCTTGCTGCTTTTGTGAGTGCGGCCGACCTCGGCCGCTTCCCGGCCGAAGACGATGAGACGCCGTGGACGGTGTCCAAGCTCTATTGGACGGCAATCCCCCGGCGCCGGATGGAGACCTTTGCCGATGCCCGGCGTCCATGCCGGGTTGATCAGCGAAGAGGACGCGGTCCGGATGAGGCAGATGGGAACTCCGGACGAGCATGTGACCGCCTGGCTCGACAACCGCCGCGTCTGGGAGCGCAAAGAGTTGGCGCTGCGAGCGCATCGCAGCCAGATCCCGGATGACTGGTTTCTGCTCAATGTGCCTGAGGAGTGGCGGCCAGAGATCCTGGGCACCGAGACTTTTGTGAGAGTCTTCAGCCGGGTCGACGCCCCGGACCACGAAGAGGACCTCTTCGCCGGGCTGCGGTGAGCGCCGCCGCGAGGTGGCGCCGTGACTTGGAGTCCTGGGTCATCCCAAGAGAGTTGCTCGATGCCGTCCCCGATTCCCCATACGGCTGGCCGGCGAATCTCTGGAAGCGGCGCAGCGCCACGGCACGGAGCCGGAAAAGCGGGTTCACTCTCGATCAGATCTTCCGACTGCTGGCTGAAGGACCGAGCGGCGATGCGGGAGACCTGCTCGATGTCGGCGCCGGGACCGGTCGTGTCGCCTTACGCGTCGCTGCCGTGGGATGGAGGGTCACCGCCGTTGAGCGAGATACCGGGATGCTGGAGGCGTCTGCGCAGCGAGGCGGAGGGACAACCCATCGATGTCGTCGAGGGCTCGTGGCCGGACGTCTCGGTGGGCCATTTCACCGTGTCGCTCGCATCGCACGTGGCATACGACGTGGCAGACATCGGACCGTTTCTTCGAGCGCTCGCCGAGCACGGCTCGACGGTGATCCTCGAAGTCACCGACCAACACCCCTGGGTCGGGCTCGGTCCGCTCTACCTTCAGTTGCACGGGTTGGAGCGTCCCGTCGGACCTACTGCCGATGATCTCGTCGCCGTGGTCGAGGAGGTGACCGGGACCTCCCCTTCGGTGGAGCGATGGCGCCGCCCCGGCGACCTCTGGTTCGAAAATTGGGACGAGGCCGTTGCCTACTACGGCCGACGGCTGGTGCTCCCCAGCGAGCGTTGGGACGAGTTGAGGGACCTCCTCCAACCAGGTTGATCGATGAGGACGGGAGGCTGGTACCGGTTGGCGGGGACCACCAGTTGGTCACCATCTGGTGGGCCAGCGGCTGATTCGGCCCGACCACACATAGTGGTGGGCTCCCGATACCGTGACCGGGTGACGGGGGAGAGGACAACCGTGATGAGGCGCGCCCGAACCTTGCTGGCGCTCGTCTTCCTCGTTGCAGCCTGCTCGGCGAGCCCAGCTGTGACCACGGCGGGCAGCGACCCGTCGATCTCGACACCGACCACCGAGGCGGCGTCGGCTGCGACCACCATCCCCGCCGAGCCGGGCACGGCCACCACGCAGCCAGCCGCCACCGGGGGAAACGCCTGCCCACCCGGCGAAGGCGTCCCCTGGACCGAGGACGCAACCGCAGACCTGGTCGAGGTCGAGCCCGGGGTGCGGATGGCCGTCTACCCGCTTCCTGACTACGAGGGTCGGCTCTGGTCGCAGTGGGGTCAAGGAGTCGTCCTCGACGACGGCCGCGTCATCTCCGCCGTCGGTGACCATGACGGTACCGGCGGCAACTCCTTCTTCTACGAACTCGACCCGGCGAGCGGAAGGCTCACCCGGGTGGGCGACGTGCTTTCGGTGGCTCCTCTCCCCGATGGCGAAGGCGGGTACGGCAAGGTCCACGCCCAGATGGTGACCGGGCCATGCGGAGAGGTGTACGCCGCCACCTACTGGGGGAGCAGGCGGGATCTGTCGTACGGCGAGGCGTACACCGGCGACGTGCTGCTCAGACTCGATCCGGAGGGCAGATCTACCGAGTCGCTTGGGGTTCCCGCACCGGGGCACGGACTACCTTCGATGGCGGGTTCGGCGGCAAACGGGCTGCTCTATCTGGAGGCGGCCGATCCGCTCACGTCGGAGCGGAACTCCGGACCCTTCGTGGTGGCTGCCATGGAGAGCGGCGCGGTGGAAACGACCCACGAGGACGACGACCACGAGGGTTTCCGCAGCATCGCGGTGGATGCGACGGGACGTGCCTACTACTCGATCGGCAGCGGCCGCCTCGCCGTATACGACCCGGCGACCGGGTCGGTATCGGAGAGCCCCGCCACCATCCCGGGGCCGACCATCCGGGCGGCCACGCCACCCGCTCCCGATGGCACCGTTTACGGAGTGACGGACGAGCCCGCCGAGTTGTTCGCCCTCTCCCCGGATGGCAGCGTCCGCTCGCTCGGATCGGCCGCCGATTACACAGCCTCTCTCGGACTGTCACCGGACGGCGGCACGATCTACTACGTGCCGGGGGCACACGGTGACAGCTGGGAGCAGGGCACCCCTCTGGTGGCGGTGGACACCGCGAGCGGCGAGCAGCGCACCATCATCGAGCTCAACCCGCTCACCGAGCAGGCGTTCGGGTTGACCGCAGGCGGCACATACGACATCGTGGTGGACCCCAACAGCGGCGTCGATCTTCATCGGGCTGAACGCGGCACCACCAGGCGAGAGGGAGGCCTTCGGACAGGTGGTGGCGGTCCTGGTCGAGCCGTGAGGAGCACCGCGACCTTGGCGCTGGTGGCACTGCTGGCGGCCTGCACGAGTGGCACCGCTCCGCCGGTGACGCAGGGTGCCGATCCCACCTCCGGTACCAATGCGGCTCCCGGGACAACCACCCCGGCGGCCGGCGACTCCTCGTCGTCGACAGCCGCGTCGGCACAAGGGGATGCCATCACCTGTTGGTCGTCTGCTCCGAGCGCGGGGTCGGAGTCGATCACCTTCACCGATCAGAGCGCCGCCCTCGGATTGGTGGACCCTCTCACCGGGATGCACGGGCACGCCGCCGCCTTTGGCGATACCGACGGAGACGGGGTGAGCGACCTGGTGGCGGGGACCTTCGCCAACCGGCCGCCCGATGCCTACCAGGTCAGGGGGCAACCGGTCCGTCTCCCGACCGGCTGCTTGCGGGGCGGCGACGTGTTCGCCGCGGTGGATGAGTTCCCCGGCGGTCTGGGACGGACGGCAGCGGCGGTGGTGGCGGACTCGATACCGACGGCGACCAGGACGTGGTGCTGTCGCGCAACTCCCAGGACCGACCCGGATCGGAGCTCGGCTCACAGGTGATGCGCAACGATGGCGGTTCGTGGACGGCGCTCGACCTGCCGCTGGAACCGTGGTTCAAGGGGCGCTCCATCGGCGTCCTCGACTACGACGCCGACGGGTTGCTCGACCTCTTCATCGTCGAGGACCGCTACTTCGAGGGCGGTTCCAGCGTGCTGCTACGGAACCTCGGCGATCTCCAATTCGAGGACGTCACCGAAGCCGCCGGGCTCCCCACCGGGATCGAAGGCCTCGGTGTCGCCACCGCCGATTTCGACGGTGACGGGTCCACCGACATCTTCGTCTCCGGGTCCAACCGGCTCTTCCTGGCCGGCGATGGGTCCTTCACCGAATTGGAAGGAGCCATCCCGCCATGGGAAGTGTTCGGTGAGGAGGACGACGTCGCCGGCTCCGCCGCCGCCGATGTCAACCGCGATGGGCTCACCGACCTCGTGGTCGGCCAGCACTACAACAGCACCGTTGACCGGGGGACCGAGGTTCCGGTCCGGCTCTACCTGAACCGCGGGGCCGACGGGGGACAGGTCGTCTTCGAGGACGTGACCGAGCAGGCTGGCCTTGTCGCCTTGCCCACCAAGGCACCGCACGTCCAACTCGAGGACCTCGACAACGACGGTTGGCTCGACGTCATCACCACCGCATCGGCCGGCGACGGCACGCTCCCCGCTGTCTTCCACGGGTCTGGCGTCGAGGACGGGATCCCACGCTTCGAGGCGCCCGAGGGTCTCGGCTCCGATCAGTATTGGGTGGCTGGGCCGACGACCGACCTCGACAGGGACGGCCGGCTCGATCTATTCCTCCTCGAGTGGGAGCCCTCGCTACCCAGCATCACCCTCCACAACGAGACCGCATCGGGTCACTGGCTCCAGATCTCGGTGTCCCGGCCCGGCAATGCCGTCGGTTCGCTGGTCGAGGTTTACGAACCCGGGTCGATGGGCGACCCCGGCGCCCTGCTGGCTCATCGCCAGATCACGATCGGCGAGGGTTACGCCGCAGGCCGCGAGCCGTTCGTCCACGTCGGACTTGGCGACCTCGACCAAGCCGACGTGAGACTGACCCTCCCCGACGGCGAGGTCGTCGAACTCCCCGAGAATCACGCGTTGATCGCCGGATCGCGGTCCCGAGCTGCTGACGGCAGACGGCAGCAGACGGCGGACGGCGGAAGGCAGACGGCAGACGGCAGATTCTTACGTCCCCCCGCAGGGGGGAAGGGCCCCGCTGCGGAGCAGCGGGTAGGGGGCTGCCGAACTCCCAACGGTGCTCGCCTCGCGCTCATTGCACCGGTGGAAGGGCGAGAATAGGTTGACCGGTAAGCCGCTCCGGCTGTCTGCCGATAACCTCAACCGGTTCACCTACCACTTATCACCTACCACCTACCACTCTCATGTCTCTCGTCATCCGCGATCTCAATCTCGAAGTTGGCCCTCGGGTGCTGCTCGAAGGGGCGTCGTTCACCGTCCATGCCTGGCGACAAGATCGGGCTGGTCGGGCGGAACGGAGCCGGCAAGACGACGCTTTTGCGGACCCTCGTCGGTTACCAGCCTCCGGCGGCGGGAGCCATCCTCCGCACCGGCGACCTGGGCTACTTCTCGCAGGAGGCAGCGCTACCAGATCTCGAGCACCCCGACGCCACGGCCCTGGAGCGGATCCTCACAGCGCGCGACATCGGGTCGCTGCAGCGGCGCCTCGAGGAGACCAGACGGAAGATCGAGAGACTGGATGGAACGGCGCGCGATCGTGCTATCGGCCGGTTCGCCCGGCTCCAGGACGAGTTCGAGGCGCGTGGCGGATTCCCCGCCGAGGCCGAAGCGAAGCAGGTGGCGGCCTCGCTCGGTATCGGCACCGTCGAGCTCATCCAGCCGGTTCGGACGATGTCGGGTGGGCAGCGGCGCCGGGTCGAGTTGGCTCGGATCCTGTTCGCCGAAACCGACATCCTCCTGCTCGACGAGCCAACCAACCATCTCGACCTCGACGCCAAGGCGTGGCTGGTCCAGTTCCTCGCCGCCTACCGCGGCGGTCTGCTCGTGGTGAGCCACGATCTGCCGCTGCTCGATGAGGCGATCACGTCGGTATTGGCGCTCGACGACGGCTCTCTCGAGACATACCGCGGCACCTACTCGGAGTACCTGGCCGAGCGGGACAAGCGTCGCGCACAGCGGATCAGGGAGCGGCGTCACCAGGACCAGAAGATCGCCCAACTCGAGGAGACGATCCGCAGGTTCCGCGGAACCACAAAGACCATGGCGCGCAAGGCGCAGACAATGCAGACCAGGGCCGATCGCCTCAAGCGCGACCTGGTCGAGGTCGCTCGCGTTGCGAAGGGCGTAGCGGTGCGCTTCCCCCAGCCCGAACCGTCGGGCCGCACCCCGATGCGGCGCCGAAGGACTTGCCAAGGCATTTGGTGACCAGCCGGTGTTCGATGGGATCGGGCTCGCGCTGGAGCGGGGAGAGAGACTCTTGATCATCGGGTTGAACGGCGCCGGCAAGACGACGCTGCTGCGAATCCTCGCCGGCGTGGAGACCGCCGACAGGGGGACTGTCGAGCTTGGCCACAACGCCATGGTTGGCTACTACGCCCAGGAACACGAGCAGGTCGAGCGCGGCGTCACCGTTCTCGACCATATGAGGGCGGTGTCGGACCAGCCACCTCAGGTGCTCCGCACCGTGCTCGGCCACTTCCTGCTCGCCGACAAGATCGACCAGGACGCCGACAGCCTCTCCGGCGGCGAGAAGACCAAGCTGGCGCTTGCGATGCTCGTTATGGGTCGCCCCAACGTGCTCCTGCTCGACGAGCCCACCAACAACCTCGACCCGCAGGCAAAAGAGGCGCTGCTCGGGGCTCTCCGCCAGTACACCGGCACCGTCGTCCTGGTGAGCCACGACACGGATTTCGTCGAAGCCCTCTCCCCGGACAGGGCTGTGGTGATGCCCGAGGGCGAGGTCACCTTCTTCGACGAGTCGATGTTGGAACTGGTCGCCCTCGCCTGATCCTCGCTGCCCCCGTCGCCGGTGGCCGGCAAGAAGTACCCTGGTCCTCCGAGGCGAGAGAGGAGTCTCCTTGGCGACCGAAACCATCCCCCGCAAGGTGCTGACGAACGGCGACAAGCTCGGCGCGGCGCCCGCGTACCACACCAAGCAGGCAGATGGCACATGGCGGCAGGTCTCTTGGCGGCAGTACGCCGACGAGGTGCGGCAGGCAGCCAAGGCCCTCATCGCGCTGGGACTCGAGCCCCTCCAGCCCGTCGCGGTCCTCGGGTTCAACCGCCCGGAGTGGGTCATATTCGATGTCGCCGCCATGGCCGCCGGGGGTGCCCCTGCCGGGATCTACACGACTTCCTCCCCCGACGAGGTCGCCTACGTGCTCAATCACTCCGAGGCGACGGTGGTGCTGGTCGAGAACGAGCACCAGTGGAAGAAGATCGAGGCGCGTCCGCGACGCCCTCACCCATCTCCGCCATGTGGTGGTGATGCAGGGAGCGCCGGTGATCGACGACAAGTTGGTGATGAGCTGGGACGAGTTCATGGCCAAGGCCTCCGAGGTCGATGACGCCACCCTCGAACAGAGGCTCGATGCACTCGAGCCGGGTGGCCCGGCGACATTGATCTACACCTCGGGGACGACGGGGCCGCCGAAGGCAGTGATGCTCTCCCACGACAACCTCACCTGGACCGCCGGCCAGGCGATCCCGGTGATCGGAATCGGGCCGAGCGACCGGATCCTCTCGTACCTGCCGCTGTCGCACATCGCCGAGCAGCAGTTCACCATCGCCGTCCCGGCCCTGTGCGGCGCCCAGGTCTTCTACGCCGAGTCGATCGACAAGCTCGCCGACAACCTGAAGGAGGTCCGGCCCACCATCTTCTTCGCCGTCCCACGGGTGTGGGAGAAGTTCCAGGCCGGGATCAGCGAGCGGCTGGCCGAGGCCCACGGTGCCAAGAAGGCGATCGCCGACCGGGCGCAGGAGGTCGGGAAGAGGGTCAACACCGCCCGTGGGATCGGCGAGCCGGTCCGTCGCTTCGAAGCGATGCAGTACGGGCTCTTCGACCGGCTCGTCTACTCGAAGATCAGGGAAGCCATCGGCCTGGGTGATGCCAAGTTCCTCGTCACCGCAGCGGCTCCGATCTCCAAGGAACTGCTCGAGTTCTTCGCCGGCCTGGGGATTGTCATCTACGAGGTCTACGGACAGTCAGAGGACACCGGTCCGACCACGATCAGCATGCCGGGGAAGGTCAAATTCGGGTCGGTGGGGCCGGTCTATCCGGGCGTCGAGATGAAGATCGCCGAGGATGGCGAGATCCTGGTCCGGGGGCCCAACGTGTTCCTCGGCTACTACAAGGACCAGGAGGCCACCGACGCAACCCTCATCGACGGATGGCTCCACTCCGGTGATCTCGGTGAGATCGACGAGGACGGTTTTCTCTGGATAACCGGGAGGAAGAAGGACCTCATCATCACCGCCGGCGGGAAGAACGTGGCACCAAAGAACATCGAGGGCTCGATCAAGAACCACTCGCTGGTATCCGAGGCCGTGGTCATCGGCGACCGGCGCAAGTACCTGACGTGCCTCGTCACCCTCGACGCCGATGCAACGGCGCGCTTCCAGGAGGCGCAGGGGTCGTCGGGAGACCCGGCCGCCGATCCGGCACTGCTGGCCGAGATCCAGGCGGCGATCGACCAGGTGAACGAGGGTCTGGCCAGGGTGGAGCAGCTCAAGAAGTTCACCGTCCTCCCCCGGGATCTATCCATCGAGGGAGGAGAGCTGACCCCGACGCTCAAGGTGAAGCGGAACAAGGTCGTCGAGAACTTCGCCGTCGAGATCGAGGCGATGTACGCCGAGTGACTAGCTGATCCGCTCGAGCCAGCCTTTGCCGGCCGACCCGAAAGGCTCGACCCGGCGCTCGGCGGCCAGCACGGCACGAGCCGCGGCAGATCGGGCACTGTCGATCATCCAGGCGGGATAGCCGAGCACCGTCTGGTGCTCGAGGAACTCGTCCTCATCGACCAACTCGACCCTGCCGTCGGGCCAGCGGATCACATCGAGGTCGAGGTCCACGATTGTGACCAGTTCCGGGGTCTCCCATTTGGCCGGAGCCGCTATGTCCACGTAGAGGTCGGCATCGGCGCCGGGGGAGGTGTGGACCACTGTCCACCACTCGTTCTCGGGCACGAGGACGACGAAGGGGCGTGGCGTTTCAATTGGCGGCTCCGATCCCTTCTGCATGATCCCGCCCGCACGGACGCCGAGCCAGACACCGTGCTCGTCATCCCCGAGACGGACGGTGTCGAGACGCCAATGGGGGGTCGTCTGGTACTTGAGGAATTGAAGGGTGACGATCAGAGGCCCTTGAAGACGCAGCCGAGCGCCAGGAGGAGTCCACCGCCTGCGCTCAACCAGAAGTCCCAGCGATCGAGTGACTTCGATCGAATACCAGCCCTGATGCAGGACGATGCCGAGGGCGATCGCCAGGATGGCGATGAGAAAGGTGACGACCTTGGGTGGGGTGAGCCTGATCTGGACCTCCTCGATGGGGAGAGGAGGGTACAACCGACCCGGTCCGGCCAACCGCCGTGACGGTGCGCTACGCCGGTCCTTCGACGGGCACGGCGCTCGGTAGCGGCGTCGTCGGCAGCGCTCCCTCGAGCCCGTCGGCCTCCGCCGGCTCCAGCGGGTGGAGAGCGCCCAACGACAAGGCAACCACCACGGCGTCGTCGCCAACCTCGATGGTGAAGTCGGTAGCCGGGTTGGTGTGCGTGGTCCCGCTGCGGCCGATCGCCAGTAGGGTCGCTTCGTGCTCGGCCCGGAGTCGTGCCGACGCCTCGTCCACCCTGAGCCCGGCGTACTCCTCGGGGAGCATGACCCGGTAGAGCTCGGAGCCGTCCCCGCCGGAGACGATGTCGGTGACCAGCGAGGAAAGCCCCGGGTAGAGCGCCGAACGGGCCATGAGCCGTGATGCCAGCTTGGAGGTCACGAGGAGCTCGTCTACCTCGGCGCGCCTGAAGTGCTCGACGTGCATTGGGTTGTTCACCTCGACCACGGTGCGGACCTCGGGGGCGATCGACTCGATGGCGAGGACGGTCAAGATCGAGTGCATGTCTGCTTCGTCTGTTCCGTCTTCCGGGCAGATGATCGCCGAAGACGCCTCGGCGATTCCGGCGCGCCGCAGGTCTTCGGCATTGGTGCTCGAGCCGCGGACGAAGTACACCTCGGAGTCGGCGGGGCTGCGCTCGGCGTCGTGGATGAGCACGATCTTCTGCTTGTACTCATCGGTCTGCAGCTCGCGAATGAGATCGCGCGCCGTCGCGTTCCACCCGCAGACGACGATGTGGTCTCTGAGACCGGAAGCACCCATACCCTGACCCTCCTTGAGCAGAACCTCGATTATGAACGCGAGCAGCGCCCCGGTGATGGCGGTGAGCATGCCCACCCCGAACAGGACGAGCAGCCAGCTGATCAGCCACCCTCCCGGCGAGGTGACGAATGAAGCGTCGCCTTGCCCGAAGATGGTGGTCACCGCCCAATAGAACGAGTTGACGAACGAGTTGACGGAGATCGGCTTCTCGATCACCGTCACCAAGGTCGCAGCCAGCGCTACCACCCCGACCACGGCGATGCTCAACTGGAGAAAGAACCGCCGGTCCACCTGCCTGGACAACCTGCGGGCATGCCACACAACCCGCCGAAAAAACGGCGCGGCAGCCAGCACTTGCAGCGGGTTCTTCATCACCACTCCCTCCCCTGGGGAGAGTATCGGACCGGATGGCTCGTGGCTTGAAAACGGAGCCCTACCCTCGAAGCGTGGAGGGGCTGGTTGATACGGCACAACGGCTTCTGTCCGAGCAGGCAGACCCGGCCAGGGCGCCGGCCATGGCCGCCTACATGAAGACGACCATGCCCTTCTATGGCGTGTCCGGCCCGGCGCGGAGGGCGATCGGCCGCGAGCTCTCCGGCCGCTTTCCGCCGGCGGATCCCGGCGCCTACCGCGAGGGAGTGCTGGCGCTCTGGGCACTGCCGCACCGCGAGGAGAAGTACCTCGCCATCGCCTACGCCAGAGCCTTTCCCAAGATGGTCAGCGCCACCGAGTTGCCGCTCTACCGCCGGCTGGTGGTAGAGGGCGGGTGGTGGGACTTCGTAGACGAAATCGCCGTCCACCTGGTGGGGCACACCGTCCGTACCGAACCCGACACGGCCTGGCAGGTGGTCGACGGCTGGGTCGACGACCCCGACATGTGGCTGCGACGCACCGCCATCCTCTCTCAGAACCGGAGCCGGGAAGCAACCGACACCCGCCGGCTGTTCGACTTCTGCCTCCGCCGCGCCCACGAACGGGAGTTCTTCATCCGCAAGGCGATCGGATGGGCCCTACGCGACTATGCCAGGACCGACCCCGATGCCGTGCGCCGATTTCTCGACGAGCACGGCGACGAGTTGTCGCCACTCAGCGTCCGCGAGGCCTCGAAACACCTCTAGCGAAACCCGAAACCGGTTTTGGCGTCACCGAACGCGGCAGGAACCCCCCGAGTGGCGCCGAAACGGGGGGTGTTACTCGACCTCCCAGGTCCCCAGCGAGCGGAGCAGCTTGGACAGGTCGCCGGGGCCCTTCTTCGCCTGGGCGTCCACCAGCTGCTGGTTGAGACCGCCGTCGTAGGTGGGGCGCTCCACATCTCGGAAGATGCCGAGCGGCGTCGGGCCATACGGTCCGTGGGACAGCCGGCTGAGGGCGAATGCCACCGTCGGATCGGGTGCGTGCTCGTCGTGGACGAAGATCCGGTCGGCGGGGACGCTGTTGGTCGGCACCACCTTGGCGCCGCCCTGCTCCATGACCACGGCGTGCTGCGAGTCGGGGCCGAACACCACCCGCTCGCCGTGACGGAGCACGATCCGGTTGACCTCGCGCTCGTTCTTCCCGGTCAACTGGAGAAATGCCTTGTCGTTGAACACGTTGCAGTTCTGGTAGATCTCGATGAAGGCTGCGCCCTTGTGCTCGTGGGCACGCTTGAGCACTTCGATGGTGTGGGGCCGGTCCATGTCGAGGGTGCGGGCGACGAACCCCGCCTCGGCTCCAAGCGCCAGACTCACCGGGTTGAAAGGATGATCGACCGATCCCATCGGCGTGGACTTGGTCACCTTCCCGGATTCGCTGGTGGGGGAGTACTGGCCCTTGGTCAGCCCGTAGATCTGGTTGTTGAACAGCAATATCTTGAGGTTGACGTTGCGCCGCAGAGCATGGATGAGGTGGTTGCCGCCGATGGAGAGGGCATCACCGTCACCGGTGACGACCCACACCGACAACTCTGGGCGGGTGCTGGCGATACCGGTGGCGATCGCCGGTGCCCTCCCATGGATCGAGTGCATCCCATAGGTGTTCATGTAGTAAGGGAAACGCGACGAGCACCCGATCCCGGAGACGAAGACGATCTCCTCGCGCTTCACGCCCATCTCGGCCATGAATGTCTGGACCGAGGCGAGGATGGTGTAGTCCCCGCAGCCGGGGCACCACCGCACCTCTTGGTCGGTCTGGAAGTCGGCCCGTGTGTACGAAAGTGTTGTCGTCTCGCTCATCGCGCAACCATCTCCGCAATCTTCTCGTCGATCTCAGTCACTTGGAACGGGATTCCGGCGACCTTGTTGAGCCCGACAGCATCGACCAGGTACTCCGCTCGGATCAGTCGTAACAACTGGCCGGTGTTGAGCTCGGGGACCAGCACCCTTGGGAATCTGGCAAGCACCTCGCCGAGGTTGGCCGGGAAAGGATTGATGTGGCGAAGGTGTGCCGCGGCGACACGGATGCCGCGCCTCTGAGCCCGTCGCATCCCCGCCCGGATCGCCCCGTAGGTCGATCCCCACCCCAGCACCAGCACCTCGGCGTCATCGTCTCCGTCGACCTCGACGAGCGGTATGTCGTTGGCGATCGATGCGATCTTCCAAGCACGCACGTCGGTCATCAACTGATGGTTGGCCGGGTCGTAGGAGATGTTGCCGGTCACCTCTTCCTTCTCCAGCCCACCCAGCCGGTGCTCCAAGCCCGGTGTTCCCGGGATGGCCCATGGCCGGGCAAAGGTCTCAGGATCACGCAGATACGGGAGGAAATGCCCGTTGCCCGCCGATGTGCTGGCGAACGGCACCGAGATGTCCGGGAGATCGGACACGTCGGGCAGCTTCCACGGCTCCGAGCCGTTGGCGATGTGGTTGTCGGACAGCAGCAGCACCGGGGTCATGTACTTCACCGCCAGCCGGACCGCCTCCAGCGTGGTGTCGAAGGCGTCGGACGGGGTGGCCACCGCCACCACGGGCAGTCGGCGACTCACCGTGCCTCCCGTACATGGCGAAAAGGAGATCGGACTGCTCGGGTTTGGTCGGCATCCCAGTGGCGGGTCCGGCCCGTTGTACGTCGATGACGATCATGGGCAACTCGAGCGAGACGGCTAGCGAGATCCCCTCGCTCTTCAGCGCCAAGCCGGGGCCACTGGTCCCGGTGACGGCGAGGTTCCCGGCGAATGAGGCGCCGATGGCCGAGCCGACTGCGGCGATCTCGTCCTCGGCCTGGAAGGTGCGAACCCCGAAGTTCTTGTGCTTCGACAACTCGTGGAGGATGTCCGAGGCCGGTGTGATCGGGTAGGAGCCGTAGAACAGCGGCAACCTGGATTGCTGCGCTCCGGCCACCAGACCCCAGGCGAGCGCGGTGTTGCCGGTGATGTTGGTGTAGGTCCCAGGGCTCAATTGAGCGGGAAGCACCTCGTATGTGGTCTTCATCGCCTCGGTGGTGAACCCGAAGTTGTATCCCGACTTGTAGGCGGCCACGTTTGCCGCAGCCACCTCCGGCTTGCGGCTCGAACTTCTCCTCGATCCAGGAGATGGTGGTCTCCAACGGGCGGTTGAAGAGCCAGGCGAGCAACCCGAGGGCGAAGAAGTTCTTGGAGCGGAGCACGTCGCGACCGCTGACGCCGCTCTCCTTGACCGCCTCCTTGGTGAGCGTCTCCATCGGGACCTCGATGACCAGGTACGGCTCGAGCGTCCCGTCTTCGATCGGTGAGGTGTGGTACCCGGCCTTTTCCAGGTTGCGAGGTTCGAAGGCCTCGGTGTTGATGATCACCGTGCCGCCGGGGCGGAGGTCGGCCAGGTTGTCTTTGAGCGCCGCCGGGTTCATGGCAACCAGCACATCGGGCTGGTCGCCGGCGGTGAGGATGTCAAAGGCGGCGATCTGGACCTGGAACGACGACACGCCGGGCAGCGTCCCCGCGGGCGCCCGGATCTCGGCCGGGAAGCTGGGGAGGGTGGCGAGGTCGTTTCCGAATACGGCTGAGTCGTCGGTGAACCGGTTCCCGGCGACCTGCATCCCATCGCCGGAGTCGCCGGCGAAACGGATCACTACACGATCGAGCGTCTCCCTTTGTGAGACGTCGAGACGGTCCTTGGTGAGCGTGTCATCAGACACGAGGGATCACTTCCTTTGCGGGGCTCCCACCGGAGCAGCCCGCCAGCTGGTTGTCTGTTATTCGTCATGCTCGATCGCATGGCTCTCATTCACATATCGCTTTTTCGGCATCCGAGGGCACCGTGCTGAAGACGGCACCCACGTCGCGTCGCACCGAGTGTACCGAGGACTCGCGGGAAGCTCTGGACACCGATCCGGGAGCACCACTCGTCGATACCCGTTTCGCGGTTCACCAACCCTGCGGTGCTCGGAACCCGGCAAGACCGGCGTCCTCGAGCGAAGCGGCGGCAGTGAGGAGCAGGCGCTCCGACCAAGGCGGACCGATCAACTGGAGCGAGGGCGGCGGGTCGCCCGCCAGACCGGCGAGGGGCAGAGCCAGCGCCGGGGCGCCCAAGGCATTGACCAATGAGGTGAACCAGGAGAGAGGGAGTCGGTGGTGCACCTCGCCGGTGGCTACCTCGACGAGGTCCTCGCCGATCACCTTGCGGGCGATCCCGCAGGTGGGGGTCGCCAGCATGTCCACCTCGTCGAAGAGAAAGCCCGTCTTGGTGCGCAACCCGGACCGCCACGCCCGGGCGCGCAGGTGCGCCGAACGGTCGAGGGCGAACGCCGACTCGAGCCGGGCTCGGACATCGTCCCCATAACGCTTGTCGGGGTCGCCGAACCACGGCTCGTGGACTGCGGCCGCCTCGGGGCCGTGGAGCTCCGCCATCAGGCCAGGTGGCTCGAGAAACGGGGCATCAACCTCCATCACTTCGTGACCCTGTTGAGCGATCGCCTCGCAGGCTGCGTCGAAGTCGGCTCTCACCGCAGGATGGATGGGCGCCGAGCCGAGCCATTGACGGGGGATCCCGATGCGGAGCGGCC
>CAWGYV010000013.1:0-28489 GCA_963826825.1 uncultured Acidimicrobiia bacterium
ATGACGCTTCTCGGCGATCCCGAGTCGCGGCGGGGAATGAGGCTGCTGGGCAGGACATTGCTGTATATCCGCCGCGAGTCGACCCTGGCGATCTCAGCCCGCTCGTCTGGATGGTGCTGGTTGTGGTCGGTCCCTATCTCGAGAAGCTCGTGATCGACCGGGCGATCCTGCCCGACCAGCCGAGCCTGTTGCTGCCTCTTGTCGGCTTGATCGTCCTAGTCGGTCTATTCAAAGCGGTCGGGATCGGGGGCAGACGGTTGGCTCCGCCTCTGGACCGGGCTGAGACCGACCTCGTCTACTGGCTCTTCGAGCAAATCCAGCGGCTCGCATTCAGCTTCCACGACCGGGTGGCCACCGGAGAGTTGATGGCCCGGGCTTCAACCGACCTCTCCCAGGTGCGCTTGGTGTTCGCCATGCTCCCCATCACCGTGGCCAACATCTGCCTGGCGGCGATAACGGTCGTCGTGCTGATTCTGCTCGACCCGTTGCTCGGAGTGGTCGCCTCCCTCGCCATACCGGCGCTGTTCCTGCTGGCAGCTCGATATGCCCGACGAGTGACGCGGCTCTCGTTCGACGTCCAGCAGCGGTTGGCCGACCTCGCCAGCGTGGTGGAGGAGGGGATCAGCGGGATCCGTGTTGTCAAGGCCTTTGGCGCCGAGGCAGCGACCGTGCAGCGGGTGGACCGGGCGGCCGACGGGATCTTTCGGAGGACCATGGAATTGCTCCGTATCCGTTTGGCCAACGTCCCGACCTTTGAATTGATCCCGGCGATCGGAACCCTCGCCGTCCTCTGGCTGGGCGGATACCTGTGGATCGAGCGGGATCACCCTCGGCGACTTCGTTGCATTCACCCAGTACCTCGTCCTGTTGGTGTTCCCACTTCGGATGACCGCCTGGTTCTTCGCCGAGCTTCCCCGAACCTTGTTCCGCGGCCCGGGTCCTGCAGTTGCTTGGGACCGCGCCGACATCGCGGATCCGGAGAAACCGCGCCCACTGCCCGAGGGCAACGGAGATATCCGTTTCGCCAACGTCGTGTTTTCCTACCCGGAGGGCCCACCCGTACTCACCGGACTCGACCTCCATATCCCCGCGGGCAGTTCGCTCGCTGTCGTCGGCGAGCCGGCTCGGGCAAGACCAGCCTTGCCTACCTGATCCCGAGGTTCTACGACGTCACCTCGGGGGCGACGCTGATCGACGGAGTGGATGTCCGACACCTTCGGCTCGACGAACTGCGCCCGCGAGGTCGCCGTGGTGTTCGAGGACCCGTTTCTCTTCTCGTCGACGATCCGGAGAACATCGCGTTCGGCGCCCCCGACGCCACCGACGAGCAAGTGAGGCTGGCCGCTCGGCTGGCCCGCGCCCACGAATTCATCGTCGCCCTCCCCGACGGCTACGACACGGTGGTCGGCGAGCGCGGCGACACACTCTCCGGCGGCCAGAGACAGCGGGTGGCGCTGGCGCGGGCGGTGCTGCGCGACCCGAGAGTTTTGATCCTCGACGATGCCACCTCCTCGGTCGATGCGGTCACCGAGCGGCAGATTCGGGAGGCGTCGAGGAGGTCATGGCGGGGCGGACCACGCTATCATCGCCCACCGCACGTCCACACTCGCCCTCGCCGACCGGGTGGCGCTGGTGGACGAGGGGCGTGTGGTCGCCGTTGGCTCGCATCGCGAACTGCTCGAGACCGAGCCCCGTTACGCCGCGGTTCTACCCGCCACCTCGAAGAAGAGAGCGGAGTGGCCTCGCGATGTACGCCCGCTTTGGGGGCGCCGAGAACAAGGTCGATCGACCGTTGGCGCTCCTGCGGAGAGCCGCCCGATATGGAAAGGATCTGGCCCGGCCGGCTCTTCTGGCGATGCTCGCCACCCTGCTCGCCACGGCGTCGAGGGTTGCCGAGCCATTGGTGATCCGGCGTGGAGTCGACGACGGGGTGATCGCCGGTGACATGGCGACGTCACCATCGCCTCGGTGGTCTACCTGGTGCTCCTCGGCATCCAGTATGTCTTTGGCCGGTGGTCGCTCCAGGCGGTGGGCAGCGTCGCCGAGCGATACCTCCGCGGCCTCAGGGTCAGGGTCTTCACCCACCTCATGTCGCTCGACATCCCCTATTTCTCTCGGTCCAAGGCGGGGGTTCTCGTCTCCCGGATGACCTCGGACATCGATGCGCTCACCCAGTTCGCATCTGAGGGTGCTTTCAATGTGGTCGGTTCGGTTCTCACCGTGCTCGGGGTGGGGCAGCGATGTTCTTCGTCGACACGACGCTCGCCCTCGTGGTCATGGCGCTGCTCCCGCTCTTGGCGCTGGCCTCAATAGTGTTCCGCCGCTTCGCCGATCGCGCCTACCAACAGGTTCGCGAGCAAATCGGCCAGGTGCTGGCCACGCTCCAGGAAGGCATCGCCGGTGTCCGGGTCGTGCAGGCCTATACCCAGGAGGAGGGGCAGGCGACCCGCTTCGGTCGGGTCAACCGGAGCTACTACGAGGCCAACATCGCCGCCGCTCGGGCGATCTCCACCTACTTCCCGGCCATCGACTTCATAAGGACCCTCGGGATCGCCCTCGGGCTCCTGGTCGGGGGTCTGCGGGTCGCCGACGGGGAGATGACCTTCGGGTCATTGGTCGCCTTCTTGCTCTACCTCAACTGGTTCTTCGAGCCCCTCGTCCAGCTCTCCAACGTGTACAACCTGTTGCAGGCGGCGCTCGCCGCCCTATCCAAGCTGTTCGGGCTGCTCGACGAGCAGCCCGAGGTGTCGAAGCGGGACGGGGCCGTGCCGCTGCCCGAATCGAGCGCTGGTGAGCTCACCTTTGAAGCGGTCACCTTTGGATACGACCCAGCTGCCCCGGTGCTCCACCAGGTGGATCTGACCATCCCGGCGGGGACCCGGCTCGCAGTCGTGGGGGAGACAGGTGCGGGAAGAGCACTCTGGCGAAGCTGGCGATCAGGTTCTACGACCCGGTGGCCGGGCGAGTCTGCCTCGACGGCACTGACCTGAGGTCGGTCACCTTCGAATCGCTCCGAAGACGGATCGCCTTTGTCCCCCAGGAGGGGTTCATCTTCCGCGGGTCGCTACGGGAGAACATCGCCTTTGCCCGACCCGACATCGATGACGAACGTATCTGGGAGGTCTGTGAAACCCTTGGGATCGACGAATGGGTGCGACGGCTCCCCGAGAGGCTCGACACAGAGTTGCGCGAGCGGGGGAGCAGGCTGTCCTCTGGGGAGCGTCAACTCGTCGCTCTGGCGAGGGCTCTCGCCGAGGCACCGGCCCTGGTCGTGCTCGACGAAGCCACCTCCAACCTCGACCCCGGGACCGAGGAGCAGGTCGAGCGGGCGTTCCAAGCACTGTTGGAGGGCCGGACATCGATGGTGATCGCCCACCGGCTACAGACGGCGCAGCGAGCCGATCAGGTGGTCGTCGTCGATGACGGCCGGATCGTGGAGCGGGGGTCCCCCGTGGAACTGGTCGCCCAAGGAGGCGCGTACGCCCGACTCGCCGGGCGTTGGGCCCTCGCCGAAGAGCGGTCGGGCAGTAGGTGGTAGGTGCTAAGTGGTAGGTGGTAGGTGTGGCCTCGCCTTCGGCGACGGAGGGGCTGCATGCACTCCCATTCTGAGGTGGGCACCGCCGAGAGGTTCGGTATCCCCCCATCCGTTCGCTCGCAGCGATCCCTTCCGGCGGCGGACTGGAATGGATCTGCCGTCTGCGGGAAACGATCTGCACCTAGAACTCATAACCCATAACCCAGAACCGTGAGCACAGCTAGCGAGCGAGCTGCTAGCGTCGCCGCACTGTGAGGGTCATCGGGAACATTCTTTGGTTGGTTTTCGGCGGGTTGGAGATGGCTCTTGGGTATGTCATCGCCGGGTTCTTCTCCACAGTCCTGATCGTCACCATCCCGCTGGTGGTGCCGGCCTTCCGGATGGCTGGATTCTGTCTTTGGCCCTTTGGTAGGGCAATGGTGCGACAGCCGGGGGCGGGTCCCGGGTCGGCGATCGGCAATGTCGTCTGGTTCATCCTCTTTGGTTTGTTGCTCGCTCTTGGCCACTTCATCGTCGGTGTCCTGCTCTGCATCACGATCATCGGCATCCCATTTGGCGTGGCCCACTTCAAGCTGGCCGGGCTGGCATTGAGGCCATACGGAAAGTACGTCGTCGACCTAAGCCAGGTCCCGGCGCCTACTGATTCAGTCACGGTGGTGCCGCTGGGGTGAGCAATTTGCCATGGGCCTACTTGGCCGAGTTCTCCGAACCCGACGGGTATCTCGACTTCGCCGGGATCGGGCCGGTCTCCCGGCGGGTCGAGGAGGCCCTCAACGCCGAGACGGGAGCGATCCGCGAGGCCGCCGAACCGCTCGGTTCCCGTTTCGAGCGCACTATCGGAGAGGCAGTCACCGGAGCAGCTCGGTTCCTCGGTGTTCACCCCGACAATGTGGGGATCATCGGTTCCACGGGTGTCGGCATCTTCCATGTTGCTTTTGGCCTTTCCGGCAGGCAACGTGGTGATACCGGCGGGAGAGTTCCCCGCCAATCTCTACCCCTGGTTTCGGGCGGAGCAGGCTGGGATCATCGACGAGGTCAGATCGGTGCCGGTCCCTGACGGCCGCCTAGTCGCCGATGTCCTCCGGCCGTATGTCGATTCGGACACCTCGGCCGTCGCCCTCAGCTCGGTCGACTATCTGACCGGCTTCCGGGCTGACCTCGAGGCGATGCGGGACCTCGCTGGTGATGCCCTGCTCGTGGTGGACGCCATCCAGGGATTCGGAGCGTTCCCTTTGACTCTCGAGCCTGCCGACGTCGTGGTCGCAGGCGGGCAGAAATGGCTGCGAGCGGGTATGGGGGTGGCGGTAATGGCGGTGACGAGTAGGGCGATGGAACGGCTCCAGCCGACGCTGAGTGGTTGGCTGGGGGCAGCCGAGCCCTTTGCTTTCGAACTTCCGGTCCCACAGCCGGTCCACGCTTCGGCCCTCCGTTATCAGATGAGCGCACCGCCACTTACCCGCGGCGGCCGGGATCAATCCGGCGCTCGAGATCTTGGATCTTGTGGGAATCGACATGATCTCCGAGGCCGTGCTCGATCGCTCGGCCGCAGTTGAGGAGTCGGGACGGAGGGCTGGCGCGGAGGTTTGGCGCCGTGGCAATCGGACGGCGAGCGTTCGGGCATCGTCAGCCTGCGGATGCCCGGCGAGGCGACCAGACGCAACCCAGACCCGGGTTGCAGCGGCTGGGTACACCTCCTCGGTTCGGCGTGGCTGGCTCCGACTGTCGCCGCACGCCACCACGCCACCGGCCACCATTGAGTATCTGGCGAGTGTCCTGAGCTCTGGTTCGCGCGCTGAACCTGCTGTCCCGGCGGGTGTTACCGCTGGTTAGGTCAGATCGCCGATCGTCGATCCGCTGCTCTGCCATCTCGACGTACGCGGGGTCGATCTCGTAACCCACGTAGTGGCGACCTGTGAGCAGGGCCGCAACTGCGGTTGTCCCGCTTCCGAGGAAGGGATCGAGCACCAGATCGCCTTGGTAGGTGTACAGCTCGATGAAGCGTCGGGGTAGCTCGATGGGGAATGGCGCCGGGTGCCCGACTCGTGCGGGCCGACTCGGGCTGCATCTCCCATACCGAGAGCGTCGACGCCAGGAATTCGTCGCGGTGATGGTGGACTGTTCCTCGTCGGGTGCGGCGGAAATCGCCCTTGGAGAAGACCATGCAGTACTCGTGGACGTCCCGAACCACCGGGTTGGATGCCGACCGCCAGCTGCCCCATGCGCAGTTGCCGTTGGCACCTCGAGCCTTCTGCCAGATGATCTCGGCGCGCATCAGGAAACCGAGGTCGAGCATCCTCTCGGGTGACGAGGTGCGACAGCGGCAGGTAGGGGCGCCGGCCGAGGTTGGCCACGTTCACCACCGCACGACCGCCCGGTTCGAGCACCCGCAGCACCTCGGCGAACACCCGCGACAGCATCGCCAGGTAGTCATCGAAGCTGGCGTCTGTGTCGTAGTCCTTGCCGACGTGGTAGGGCGGCGACGTCACCATCAATGCCACCGAGTTCGTCGGCCAGCTCGGTCATCGCCTCGGCCGAGTGGCAGAAGATCGTGTCGACCACCTCGCTCTCGACCGCCTCCGGCTCCAGTGCCGGCAGTGACTGCTGTCAGACGGCGGGCATAGAAGGCCGAGGAGTCGTGGCCCTCGCGTTTGCCGCTGCCGAACGACGATGTGGATGTCCCCAGGCGATGCTCTCCTCAGAGGTGAGGCGAGGTTAGGGGAGGGGGCAGGCGACGCCGGTGGATCGATGCGCTGCGGCTGGCACAACCTCGCCGGGCATGGGTAAGGTGCCACCGGCCCAGGCTGCCTCGCCTGGGCTGTTCCGCGGTAGGGCCGACCAGGTTGCGCAACAATTAGCGGATAAGGAGGCAATCCCAATGAAACGATCCTTGGCGCGCGCGCGCCATGGTCGGTGCGGTCATCACAGCGGCGCTGTTGTCGCCAGGGGCGGCAGTCAGCCGACGAACCGGATGACATCCGGATCCTGTTCCCCCACCGGGCCCAACCGAATTCACCGATACCTTCGGGGCGTCACGTTCCGGCGGCAGATCGCACCAGGGCAACGACCTCATGACCGAGAAGATGACGCCGGTCGTCGCAGTTGCCGATGGAGTTGTCGTCGAGGTGCGTACCGACCAGCACCCACTTGCCGGGTATTCGGTGGTGATAGACCACGGCGACGGCCTCACCACTCACTACCTCCATCTCAACAACGACACCCCAGGGTCGGACGACGGTGCCGCCACCTTTGACATGACCTTCGCCTCGGGTCTCCATGTCGGTCAACGGGTGAAGGCCGGCGAGCAGATCGCCTGGTCGGGCGACAGCGGCAACGCCGAGTGGACCGGGCCCCACACCCACTTCGAGCTTCGGATCAACGACAGCGCCATCAATCCATACCCGTACTTGGTCGCTGCCTGGGAGCGGTACCGCTGGGCGATGCTCATCGAGACCGGGGCGGTTCCCTTCCGCTGAGACGGAAGACGGAAGACGGAAGACGGAAGACGAAGGTCAGAGGCTGACTGCGTCGTCGAGTGCGGCTACCTCGGCGGCAACGTCTGCAACCGGCCTGTCGTCGGACGACACGATCGCCTGTTCGACGCCCGGCGCATCAGGAACGAGGCCGACGGTGGCGTTGTCGACCACCCATATCCGCCGCCTGACCCGCGCCGCACCCACGGCACTGGCCCAGCCATCGATCGACTTCCTTTGGTGTCGAGGCGAATGACCGCTCCCTGTCGTCGTGGGCGGCTTGCCCTACGAGGACGGCGGAAAAGCAATGAAGCGCCGCCGCCTCGATGTGAGAGGGATCGGACACGTCGCCGAGCGCCACCTTGACCCGTCGCTCCTTGAGCGATACTCCGACCGTCGGGTCGGTCACGAAGGCCCTGACCTCACCCTGGCGCGCCAGGAGAAGTTCGATCGACACCAACCCGATCTCGGTGTCCGCCCCAACGACGATGACTGGCATAGCTCGACTCACGGTAGGGCACTTACGCCCGACGGTTTCCGACTTCGTTTGCCTACCACCTACCACCTACCACCTGACAGGTACACTCCCGGCCCCCTCTCCCCGGTTGGTTGATGCACTCCACCTTTCCGGCATGGATCGATCCCAGCTTCGAACACGATGCGTGCGGCGTCGGGCTCATAGCCGCCCGCGACGGGCTGTCCTCGTTCCGGATGCTGCGGCTGGCGGTCGAGTGCCTCGTCCGGCTCGACCACCGCGGGGCCAAAGCGGCCGACGGCACCGGTGACGGCGCCGGGCTGCTCACCCAGCTGCCCTATCAGATCATGGAGCGACACTTGGAAGTGGTCGCTCCCGAGGTGCCTGAGCGTGAGCGTCTTGGGTTGGTCATGGCGTTCCTTCCCGCCGATCGATCAGCGGACGGGAGGCAGATCGTCGATGAAGCCCTGGGCGCCGAGGAGATCACCTTGTTGTCGTGGCGCGTGGTCCCAACCGACCCGGCGGCTCTGTCACAGCGGGCCACCGCCTCGCTCCCCCGAATCGAGCAGGCGATAGTGGCCGCTCCGCCAGGGTGGGATGAAGAGACCTTCGAGCGACGTCTCTTCCTCGCACGGAAGGCGATGGAGCGCAAGGGGACCCACCTCGAAGGGTTCACCATCCCCTCCGCCTCGTGTCGCACCGTCGTCTACAAAGGGCTGTTCACCGCCAGCAAGATCGACCAGTTCTACTGGGACCTGCGCGACCCGAGGTTCGAGACCTCGTACGCCATCTTCCATCAGCGCTACTCGACCAACACCTTCCCGTCGTGGTCGATCGCCCAACCTTTCCGCAGCGTCGCCCACAACGGCGAGATCAACACGATCCGTTCCAACCGGGCGTGGATGGTGGGGCGTGAGGTGAACGCCACCTCGCAGGTTTGGGGGGAGCGGATCGGCGAGCTCCGGCCCTTCCTCGAGTCGGAGCAGTCGGACTCGGGCAGCTTGGACAACGCCTTCGAGCTCCTCCTTCGGACCGGTCGATCGTTGCCCCACGTCAAGGAGATGCTGCTCCCCGCCGCCTGGGAGAACCTCCCTGATCTCGATCCAGAGCTGCGCGGCTTCTATGAGTACCACGCCTTTCTCACCGAGCCGTGGGACGGGCCGGCCGCGATCGCCGCCACCGACGGCAAGATCCTGCTGGCCGCCATGGACCGCAACGGACTGCGACCGGCCCGGTGGGCGATCACCCCCGACGTGGTGCTGGTCGCATCTGAAGCCGGGGTTTGCCCGGTGGAGGAGGCTCAAGCCCTGGCCACCGGTCAACTTGGCCCGGGAGAGACGATCACCTTCGAGCCGGCAACGGGGCGCATCGCCTTCGCCGATGAGATCCGCTCTGAGCTCGCCGCCCTGGCGCCGTATCGGTCGTGGGTCGATTCCGAAACGCTCTATGTGCAGGACCCCTTCGACCCGCTGCAGGACGACCGTTTCGACCCGACCCGGTTCAGCCGGGTCTTCGGGTACAACTCCGAAGAGCGGCGCATGGTGCTCAAGGACATGGCCGAGGGGAAGACCCCGACCGGGTCTATGGGGAACGACACTCCGCTGGCCGTCCTCTCGGCTACTCCGCGGCGGATCACCCACTACTTCCACGAGTTGTTCGCCCAGGTGACCAACCCCCCGATGGATCACATCCGGGAGGAACTGGTCATGTCGCTCCGCACCTACCTCGGAAGGCGAGGCTCGCTGCTCGAAGAGACCGTCCAACAGGCCCACCTCATCGAACTGGCCTCGCCGGTCTTGTCCGATGCCGAGTTGGAGCGAATCGCCCGCTCCGCCGACCCACGATTCTTCTCCTATTGGATTGGCGCCGTATTCACCGCAGCAGAGGGCGGCGACGGGTTGCGTCGCCGGGTGATCGAGGTGTGCGACGAGGCGGAGGAGGCGGTCCGGGGCGGGGCCAGCATCGTGGTGCTCTCCGACCGCGAGGTGGATGCCGACCACGCTCCGATCCCGATGCTGCTGGCGGTGGGAGCGGTCCACCACCGGCTCATCGAGACCGGGCTTCGCATGGACGCCTCGATCGTCGTCGTGTCGGCCGAACCCCGTGACTCCCACGACCTGGCCTGTCTGATCGCGTTTGGCGCCTCTGCGGTCAACCCCTATCTCGCTATCGAGCAGGCTCGGGGGCTGGCCGAAGCCGACGAGATCGCAGTGGACCCTGTGGTGGCACAGGAGAACTACCGAGCGGCGCTCAACGGCGGGCTGCTCAAGATCATGTCGAAGATGGGGATCTGCACGGTCTCCGCTTACCGAGGGAGCGAGCTCTTCGAGGTCATAGGGCTCGATGACGAGGTGGCGGAGCTTGCCTTCCGTTTCGCCCCCAGGAGGATGCCGGGGGCCGGTTTCGAGCGGCTTGCCTCTCATGCCCTCGAATGGCACCAGCGCTTCGCCGATGGTGAAGAAGACCCGGGTGGTTTCTACAAGCACCGTGGCGGCGGGGTACTCCACGTCACGGGTCCAGCGGTGGTCCTCGCTGCGCAACGAGCGGCACGCTCGGGCGATCCGGTCGATTGGCAGGCCTACCTCGACAAGATCAACGATCGGCCCCCATCGTTGGTGCGCGACCTGCTCGAGTTCACCGACCGGCGGCCGGTGCCGGTCGAAGAGGTCGAGCCCGCCGAGTTCATCATGCGCCGCTTCGTCGGAGCGGCCATGTCTCATGGCGCCCTTTCAAAGGAGGCGCACGAAGCGCTCGCAGAGGCGATGAATGTCATGGGCGCCCTCTCCAACTCGGGAGAGGGGGGCGAGGCGCCGGAGCGGTACGGCTCGTCACGCAACTCGGGGATCAAGCAGGTGGCATCGGGGCGGTTCGGGGTTACTCCGTCATACCTGGCTTCGGCCGAAGAACTCCAGATCAAGATGGCCCAAGGGTCGAAGCCGGGTGAGGGCGGCCAGCTCCCGGGGCACAAGGTCTCCCTGGAGATCGCCCGGCTGCGCCACACCGATCCGGGGATCACTTTGATCTCCCCGCCCCCGCATCACGACATCTACTCGATCGAGGACCTTGCCCAGCTCATCTACGACCTCAAGGCCTTCAGCCCGATGACCCGGGTCTCGGTGAAGCTGGTGTCGGAGCCCGGCGTGGGCACCGTGGCGGTGGGTGTCGCCAAGGCGCAGGCCGATGCCATCCTCATCTCCGGCGCGGAGGGTGGAACCGGGGCTTCGCCGCTCATCTCTATCAAGCACGCCGGGTCGCCCTGGGAGCTTGGGCTGGCCGAGGCCCACCAGGTGCTGGTGGCCAACGGTCTCCGCTCCCGGGTCGCCCTCGAGACCGACGGCGGTCTGAGGACCGGTCGGGACGTGGTGATCGCCGCCCTGCTCGGCGCAGAGCGGTTCGGCTTCGGGACGCTCCCGCTGTTGGCGATGGGCTGCAAGATGGTCAGGCAGTGCCACCTCAATACCTGTCCTGTAGGCATCGCAACCCAGCAGGAGGAGCTGAGAGCGAAATTCACCGGGGCACCGGAGCAGGTGGTCAGCCTCTTCAGGCTGCTCGCTGAAGAAATGCGGCACTACCTGGCGGCTCTCGGAGCTCGTACCGTCGGCGAGGTCATCGGGCGGGCCGACCTGCTCCGTCCGGCCGACAGTGGCGACCCGGTCGCCGCCAGTCTCCGGCCCATGCTCCTCCGGGCCGAGGGGCGGCGCCGTCACCCGGGTTATCTGCCGATCGAGCGACCAATCCTGGTCAAGAGGGTCCTCGAGGACGTCAAGCCGGCGCTGGAAAGTGGCGAGCCCGTCGACCTGTCCTACCCGATAGCAAACGTCGACCGGACCGTGGGGGCCACGGTCTCCGGCGAGGTGACAAGGCGTTACGGAGCCGATGGTCTCCCCGACGACACGATCACCGTCAGGCTCTCGGGGACCGCCGGTCAGAGCTTTGGCGCATGGCTCGCTCCAGGGATCACCCTTCGCCTCGACGGCCCGGCCAACGACTACGTCGGCAAGGGTTTGGGCGGTGGCCGGATCGTGGTGGCGCCGCACCTGTCGCCGGGTGCAGGCGCCGAGGACTGGCGGAGAGTGCCCCAAGCGGCCGGCAACGCCGTGCTCTATGGCGCCACCGCAGGAGAACTGTTCATGGCGGGGCGCGCCGGCCAGCGTTTCGCGGTGCGCAACAGTGGGGCGACGGCGGTGGTCGAGGGTGCTTCTGATCACTGCTGTGAGTACATGACGGGCGGTGTGGTGGTCGTCCTTGGTGAGGTCGGTCGCAACCTCGCCGCGGGGATGACAGGGGGGGTCGCCTACGTATGGGACCCCAACCTCGAGGTCAACCGGGTGCTGGCCGACACGGCACCCGCCATGCGACGGCTCCTCGAATCGGAGGCAGCCGAACTGCGCTTCCTCATCGAGCGCCATCTTGTCGAGACGTCGAGCACCGTGGCGCGCTCCATCATCGACGACTGGCCACGCCAGGTCGGCCGCTTCTGGGTACTGCGCGCCAAGGACCCCGACGTCCCCTCCCGCCCGGTAGGGGAGCGGCTGACGGTGAATGCGTAGGGAACATATGTTCCCCCTGGAGCGTTGAAAAAAGCACACGGCCGGGGGGCCGAAGGTTTCCCCTCCCCACCCTTCGGAACAGCCCCCCGGCCGTTCTCTTGGCGGGGGGGCACTGGTAGGATCTCACTACGGCGATAGTGGAAATCTCACTGAGGGAGTTGGTCTGATATGGCGACCGTCGACATCGATCTCGGCGCCTACAAGCTGGGTTGGCACGACGAGGACAATTACGCCTTCAAGGCGAAGAAGGGCCTCAGCGAGGACGTGATCCGAGACATGTCTCGGATGAAGGGCGAGCCGCAGTGGATGCTCGATTTCCGGCTCAAGGCCTACCAGCGGTTCCTCCGGCGCCCCATTCCAACGTGGGGTGGGGGTGGCCTGCTCAACGACATCGACTTCGACAACATCTACTACTACGTCAAGCCCGAAGGCGCTCAGGCCAAGGACTGGGACATGGTCCCCGAGTCGATCAAGCAGACGTACGAGAAGCTGGGTATCCCCCAGGCGGAGCGGAAGTACCTCGCCGGCGTGAGCGCCATGTACGACTCGGAAACGGTGTACCACCGCAACCGTGAGGACCTGGAAAAGCTTGGCGTCCTCTTCTGCGACATGGATACCGCGCTGCGCGAATACCCCGACATCGTCAAGCAGTACTTCGGGACCGTGATCCCGCCGAACGACAACAAGTTCGCCAGCTCTCAACTCGGCAGTTTGGTCGGGTGGGAGCTTCATCTACGTGCCGCCCGGGGTCCATGTAGACCAGCCGCTCCAGGCCTATTTCCGGATCAACTCGGAGAACATGGGTCAGTTCGAGCGAACCCTGATCATCATCGACGAGGGTGCCTTCGCCCATTACATCGAGGGCTGCTCGGCACCCATCTACACCACCGACTCGCTCCATGCCGCCGTGGTCGAGATCGTGGTCAAGCGGGGTGGCCGCTGCCGGTACACCACCATCCAGAACTGGTCGAACGACGTCTACAACCTGGTGACCAAGCGGGCTGCCGCCTATGCCAACGCCACCATGGAATGGGTGGACGCCAACCTGGGGTCGAAGCTGACGATGAAGTATCCCGCTGTCTGGTTGATGGAGGAGGGTGCCCATGGCGAGGTCCTCTCCATTGCCTTCGCCGGTGAAGGGCAGCTTCTCGACGCCGGGGCGAAGATGGTCCATGTTGCGCCGGGCACGACGTCGACCATCGTCAACAAATCGATCTCCAAGGGCGGTGGACGCACCTCATACCGGGGGCTCGTCCGGGTGGAGCCGGGGGCAGAGCGGGCGCGGTCGTTCGTGCGGTGCGACGCCCTCATCCTCGACGAGGCATCACGCTCCGACACCTATCCCTACATGGAGATAGAAGAGAACGACACCCAGATCGGTCACGAGGCGACCGTGTCCAAGGTTGGCGAGGACCAGCTCTTCTATCTGATGAGCAGGGGTCTCACCGAGGAGGAGGCAACCTCCATGGTCGTGGCCGGTTTCATCGAGCCGATCGTGCGAGAGCTCCCCATGGAGTACGCCGTCGAGATGAACCGTCTGATCGAGCTCAATATGGTTGAAGCCGGCGCAGTTGGCTAAGGCGCTGCGCCACCCAGTACTTAGTACTTAGTACTCAGTACTTAGAAGAGAGCGCCTTAGGGCGTTGAGCATTCGTCGGACCTCGTCGATGCTTCGACCAAGCCCCACAGCGGTGTCATCGTCGATGATGCCCAGATCGCTGGCGAGGATGGTCTCTGCCTCGAGCTCGCTTGCAGATCCGATCGCCATCGATAGGAATCTGGCGAAGTCCTGGTTGGACGCGCGTCCCGAACCCTCGGCCAGGTTTGCGCTGATCGAGATCACGGCGCGGCGCATCTGCGCGGTGAGACCGAATAGCTCCGCTCTTGGAAACGTCGACGTCACCTGATAGACGTCGGTGGCTACCAACCGCGCCCGCTGCCAAACCTCGAGTCGCTGGTAGTCGTGCACCACTGCCGATGTACCACATGCGTCCGGGCGCGACCACCCTTCCGGTCTAAGTACTAAGTACTGAGTACTAAGTACTCCCTAATCAGACCAGCGCTTCCAAGTCGATCGAGCATGACGGGTGGCGCAGCTTGGCCAAACCGCGGCCTTCGATCTGACGGACGCGCTCCCTGGTCAGGTTGAAAACCTTTCCCACCTCGGACAGAGTCCTTGGCTCGCCACCATCGAGACCAAAGCGAAGCAGGATCACCTGCTGTTCGTCGTCGTCGAGGACCGATAGTGCCCGCACCAGGTGCTGGCGCCGAAGGACATCGACGGTGTGGACGAATGGATCCGGGGTGCGCTCGTCCTCGACGAAATCCTGTAGTTCGGCGTCGCCGTCGTCACCCACCGGCCGGTCGAGTGAGACGGTGTCGCCTGGTGCCTCGAGAGCCGCTAGGACCCGTTCCAGGTCGAGCCCGCTCGCCTCGGCGATCTCCTCGAGAGTCGGCGGCCGGCGGAGGTCCTCGAGGAGCGATTGCTCGGTGTCCTGGACAGTTCGGACGACGTCCACCATGTGCACCGGTAGGCGGATGGTCCGTGCCTGGTTGCCCAATCCCCGCGTGATCGCCTGACGGATCCACCAAGTTGCGTATGTGGAGAACTTGAACCCCTTGCGCCAGTCGAACTTCTCGACGGCACGGATCAACCCGAGGTTGCCCTCCTGTATGAGATCGAGCAGGTCGAGACCGCGACCGTTGTACCGCTTGGCGATGCTGATGACGAGGCGCAGATTGGCCCGGATGAAGTGCATCTTGGCCTCGTCGCCTTCGTGGATGAGGCGGTAGAGCTTGGCCCGGTCGGTGGCGCTCAACTCCTCGCCGGTGTCCAGTTTGTGCGCTGCCCGTCGGCCGGATTCCATGGATCTGGCGAGACGAACCTCGTCCTCGGCGGTGAGGAGCAAGTGGGCGGAGACCTCTTCGAGATAAATCCCAACGGTGTCCGCGACCGACACCGCCTCCCGCCCGTTCTTCGGCATCCCCCTGCGACCTCCCCGGCGGCCCAGTTTTGGTTCCCGCCTGCGCCCGTTCGCGGTTCATTTAGCCCCGCTGACCAGGCATAACGTAACACGGAAAATGCTGGGATGCAATGCGCTGGCTCGTCGGTGACCGCGAAGAACCGACCCAGATCCGAGCCGCCGCTACCCTGTCGGACCGATGTTCGAGCGCTTGGCGCGGCGCACCCTCCCCATGGCACTCCTGCTGGCGTGCCTGATCGTTCTCCCGGCATGTGTTGCCGGTCCTGTCGCCGTGCTCGGGGAGGTTGGACCTCCTCCACCCGGATTGGCCGGCCCGCTGCCTCAGGTGCAGGTGCAGGTGGTCGACGACGAAGGCAACCCAGTGGCGGATGCGGCGGTTCGGTTCGACGGGACGGCTCCCGTAGTGACCGGGAGCGACGGTCTTGCCGCAGTGGATTGGCCCGGTCGTCCTGTCGAGGTGAGCGCCAGGGGGCCCGGGCTCCGGCCCGCATCGGCGCAGATCGAGTCGCTCATCGAGGAGCCGCTCCAGGTCATGCTTGATCCGGTGGTGCTCAACGGCAGCGTGGTGTCGGAATCGGGCGAGGGACTCCCCGGGGTCGAGGTGGCCCTGGGTGAGCAGACCGCGGTCACCGACGACGACGGGGAATTCATCCTGCACCGGGCGGCAAAGGGCGAGATCACGGCGTCGATGCCCGCCTGGAATGAGGCGCGGGTCCCGTGGGACGGTCGGAGCGGCCGTGTGACGGTGGAGATGAGCCCGCGTATGGTCCGCGGCCTCCATATCGCCGGCTGGCTCCCCGCCAACGAGGACGTGTGGCCCGATCTGATGGATCTCGTCGAGCGCACCGAGCTGAACGCGGTGGTGGTGGACATAAAGGACGAGTCGGGATCGATCTTCCACGCCAGCGAGGTCGAACTGGCTACGACGGCCGATGCGTTGAAGCCGGAATACGACATCGAGGAGCTAGCTGCAGAGCTCCACGAGCGCGGCGTATACCTCGTCGGGAGGATCGTCGCCTTTCAGGACCCGATCGCGGCCCGCGCCATCCCGGCGATGGCGATTAGCGATACCTCGACCCATGAGCCTTTCAACAAGAACGGCCAGTGGTTCCTCGACCCGACCGATGCCAAGGCGCAGGAATATGCACTCGACCTGGCCGTCGAGGCGTGTCGCAGCGGTTTCGACGAGATCCAATTCGACTACGTCCGCTTCCCGGACGGTTACCCGGTAACCGCCCGCTTCGACGGGCCGGCCGACGAGTCTGGCCGGGTCGAGACGATCACGGGCTTCCTCGAGACCGCCGAGCAGAGACTCAACGAGCTGGGGTGCGCCGTCGCCGCCGACATCTTCGGGTTCATCATCTCGATCGAGAACGACGGTGGGATCGGCCAGCGTCTCGAGGAGTTGTCACATGCGGTGGACGTGGTGTCGCCAATGGTCTATCCCAGCCACTACTCGACAGGCTGGTTCGAGAAGGACTGCCCCAACGATCACCCGCACGACACCGTGGCGGGTGCGCTGGACGACGGGATGCCCCGCCTCCCGGCGACGGCGGTGCTCCGGCCCTGGATTCAGGACTTTGACGGGAGCTACGCCTGCGGCTCCACGGGCAAGACGGTCACCCAGATTCAATCCCAGATCGAAGCCGCCTCGGAGCGTGGGCTGGGGTACATGGTCTGGAACGCCGCCAGCTCCTTCACCGAGGACGCCTTCCGACTCGACGAGTGAGCAATCAGTACTTACTTAAGTACTTGGTACTTAGTACTTGGTACTTAGACAGAGCAGCCAGCCTTCGGCTGCCGGCGGTCGGCCGCCGTATGCCATCTGCCGTCTCTGACGTACCACCTGCCACCTGCCAACTGCCCCTTTACGTTCATTTGACCCCGACCGTCGTACGGTCGGGCCATCGGTACGGTTTCGGACATGCGGATCCTTGTGGTGGAGGATGAGCCCGACCTGGCGGCGGCGGTCGCCCGCGGGCTGCGGCGCGACGGGTATGCGGTCGATGTCGCCGGTGATGGCGGGGGCGCCTTGGATCGTCTCGCTTCGGCCGAGTACGACCTGGTGTGCCTGGACCTCAACCTGCCCGACATCGATGGTCGCCAGATATGCCGGACCCTCCGCACCGATCCCCAAGCCACCTTCGGTGACGAGCCGCCCCGGGTGCTCATGCTCACCGCCCGCGACGCACTCGACGATCGTGTCGGCGGGCTCGACGACGGCGCCGATGACTACCTGGTCAAACCGTTCGATTTCCTTGAGCTCCAGGCGAGGGTTCGGGCCTTGCTCAGACGGGACCGCCCCCACCGAGGAGCCAACCTTGTCCACGGGCCGGTCGAACTGGACGAGACCGGCCACACCACGGCGGTGGGAGGTGTCCCCATCGATCTCACAGCAAAGGAGTTCGCCCTCCTCCGCTACTTCCTTCTCCACCCCGACGAGGTCATCTCAGCCGAGCAGCTGCTGGAGCACGTCTGGGACGAGCACGCCGATCCATTCACCAACACCGTCCGGGTCACGCTCTCCAATCTGAGGCGGAAGCTGACTGCGGCGGGGGCGGGAGAGCTGATCGACACCGTGGTTGGGGCCGGGTACCGATTGGCCCCGGATGGTTGAGATGCCCGAGTGGACGCGTTCGGTCCGCTTCCGGCTGGCCCTCACCTACTCGGTGCTGGTCTTCGCTTTGGCCCTGGTGGTGCTGGGAGCGGTCAACCTCGGGCTGAGCAGGGCGTTGAGCGGTCAACCGGTGGTGCAGGAGGTGGTGTTCCCAAGCCTGAGCCGCACGCTGGGCGGGTTCGAGCTCCAGCTCACGAGGGCGCGGATGGTTGATCTGGAGCGGCTGGTCAACGAGCGAGCGCTCGACAACCTGCGGCGCTACTCGCTCTACACGGTGGCGTTCCTCTTCCCCCTCAGTGTGGTGATCGGCTGGCTGGTGGCGGGACGGGCGCTCCGGCCGGTGGAGAGGATCGGTGGAGTAGCGCGCGAGATCCAGTCGACCGACCTCAGCAGGCGGATTCGGCTGGGCGGGACCGACGACGAGTTCAAGCGGCTCGCCGACACATTCGACGCCATGCTCGACCGTCTTGAAAAGGGGAACCGGGATCAAAGGGCTTTCGTGGAGGACACCACCCACGAGCTACGCAATCCGCTGGCGGTGATGGCCACCACCCTCGACGTCGCCCTCTCCGACCCAGACGCCGACGTCGAGTCTCTCCGTCATGCCGGCGAGGTGGTCCGCCGCACCATCGATCGCACCTCCCGCACCGTCGACGAGTTGGTCACCTTCGCCCGCCAGGATCAACGCGCCCTGGCGCTGGTCACGGTCCCGCTGGTCTCCTTGCTGGAGGAGTCGGTGGGGGACTACCGGGTTGCCGCCGCTGCCCGAGGCATCGAGCTTCGGGTGGGGAGCACGGTCGAGGCAACGGTAGAGGGCGATCGGGACTCTCTGAAACGAGCGCTGGGCAACCTTCTCGACAATGCGGTTCGCCTCGCGCCGGAGGGATCCGAGGTCGTCGCCAGCTGCGGGGCGACCGGTTCATGGGCGTGGATGTTGGTGACCGATCTGGGCCCGGGGATCGCCGAGGATCTCCACGAGCGGATATTCGAGCGCTCGTGGGGCGCCGCCGACCAGCACGATCGCACCCGTCGTCGCTCAGGACTGGGTTTGGCGATCGTCCGCCAGGTAATGGCGGGTCACGGCGGGCTGGTGACGATCGACTCTTCGCAGGGATCGGGCTCGACCTTTGCGCTGTGGCTGCCTCTCAATCGTGATGCCAGGCCAGATGAGGTAACCGCAGACGGGTTGCATCCCCTCGAACGGTCGGGAGTCGGCCCAAGGTGACATTCGCACTACAGCGGTAGTGCCAATACCATCGAATCGTCCAATGGCGTCGCTCGACCGATCCACCCTCGACGGCTTGATCGCACGCGACCCCGACTGGGTCGGGGAGCGTCGACGCGCCGGTTTCGAGTGGCTCGAGAAGTTGGACGTGCCCACCGGCGCCGAAGAGGAATGGCGCTACGTCGATGTGCCGGGTGACCCCGCCTCGCTTCCGTTGGCCGACCGGGCCGGGGAGCCAATCGCTTCCGACGACGTCGACGAGGCCTTCGTTCGGGTAGCGGGACGGGCCCAGGTAGTTGACGGCACCGCCGTATCCATCGAGTCCGACGCCGGCACCGGTGTCCTGTTCACCTCGCTTGCTACGGCGTACACGGCTCACGAGGCCGAGCTTCGGGGTGCCTACATGCGAGCGGTCGAACCCAGTCTGGACCGTTTTGCCGCGGCCCATGCGGCTTTCAGCACCGACGGGGTCTTCGTCTACCTGCCGCCAGGCGTAGCAATAGCCGACCCGTTCCTCATCGACATTCAGGGTGCCACCGCCGGCACGGTGAGCTTTCCCCATGTGACCGTGGTGGCGGAGAGAAACTCCGAAGCGTCGATCGTTGTCAGGTACCGCTCCGCCCCAGACGTCGATCTGGCCATGGTGCCCCAGGTGGAGGCATCGGTGCGGGACGGAGGACGGCTGCGTCTCACCACCGTCCAGCAGATCGACGAGGCGGCGACGACCATCGCCCATCAGCGCCTCGATCTGGGTCGGGACGCCACCGCCCTCCTCGGTGAGGTTGGTTTGGGCGGCCGTTTTGGCCGGCTCGACCTTGGGATAGACCTTTTGGGGAGCGGAGGCACCGCCGATGTGGTCGGTATTTACTACGGCGAGCACGAACAGGTGCTCGACTACCGGCTCCTCATCGACCATTTCGGACCGAACACATCGTCCAAGGTCTTTCTCAAGGGCGCCGTGGAAGACACCGCCAACTCGGTATTTACCGGCATGGTGAAGATCGAGCCCGACGCCGTGAAGACATCGGCGTTCGAGACCAATCGCAACCTGGTGCTATCCGATGGTGCCAAAGCGAACTCGGTCCCCAACCTCGAGATCCTGTGCAACGACGTGATATGCGGCCACGCCTCCTCGGTGGGTCCGCTCGACGAAGACCAGATCTACTACCTCGAGAGCAGGGGACTGCCGTCGGACAGGGCGGCCCGTCTGCTCGTCCGCGGCTTCTTCGAGGAAGTCATAGCCCGACTGCCCCATCCCCAACTCGCCGGCCCGGTGCGCAGTGCCGTGAACCGGAAGTTCGTCACAGCCCAGGAAGAGGGGCGGGTATGACGGAGGAATGGGTGGAGATCGGGCCCCTCGACGACCTGCCCGACGGCAGGGGAGTGCTGGTCGAGGCTGGAGACCAGCGCATCGCCGTGTTCCGTGTCGGCAGCGAAGTGTTCGCGGTGGGCGACCGTTGCAGCCACGCCGAGGCTTCGCTGGCCGAGGGCGAGGTTTTCGATACCGAGGTCGAGTGCCCCCGGCATGGCTCGGCATTCGACCTGCGAACCGGGGCCCCCCACGCCCTGCCCGCCACCAGGCCGGTCCCGACCTATCAGGTGAGGATCGAGGGCGGGGTCGTGCTCCTCTCGCTCCAGCCGGTGGAGGTTGAGGTATGACCGCAGCCGCCCTCTCCGTCGAGCAACTCACCGCCGGGGTCCACGACCGCCAGATTCTCACCGGGGTGGACCTCGAGATCCCGTTCGGTGAGGTCCACGCCATCATGGGCCCCAACGGTTCGGGGAAGTCGACCCTGTGTCACGTCCTCACCGGCAAGGAGGGTTTCGACGTGTCGGGGGCGGCGTCGCTCGATGGCGAGAACCTTCTCGAGCTGACGGTTCCCGAGCGCGCCGCGTTGGGTTTGCTCCAGGCTTTCCAGTACCCGGTCGAAGTGCCCGGGGTGTCTCTTGGCGAGTTCCTACGCGAGGTGGGCGATGCCAGGGGCATCGATCCCGCAGAGATGAGTGACCGTATCGACCGGGAGGGGTCCCGGTTCGATATGGATCGCTTCCTCGACCGGGCGCTCAACGACGAGCTGTCCGGCGGTGAGAAGAAGCGCTCGGAGATCTTCCAACTCGCGGTGCTCGAGCCGAGGGTGGCGGTGCTCGATGAGATCGACTCCGGGCTCGACATCGACGCGGTGCGCGAGGTGGCGGCAGCGGTCGAGCAGATGCGCGGCCCGGACCTGGGCGTGGTCATGATCACCCACTACAGCCGGATCCTCCAATACATCACCCCCGACCGGGTCCATGTGATGGTTGACGGCCGGATCGTGGAATCCGGCGGTCCCGAGTTGGCAGAGCAACTCGAGCAGGAGGGCTATGAGGGCGTGCGCCGCCGGCTCGGCATACCCGTCCCGGTGACCACACCCGAGGTCAGACCCGCCGATCTGCTCACCGACACGCCGTTTGAGGTCTGAGTACTTAGTACTTAGTACTTAGTACTTAGACAGAACAGCGCAGCATTCTGCTGCCGTCCGCCGTCCGCCGTCCGCCGTCCGCCGTCCGCCTCGCCGTCCGCCGTGCGTCAGCCCCCAAGTAGTCCGGACAGGTCGGGAACTTCTTCGATCACTTCGTACTGGACCATCAGGTCGGCGGTGTTGGTGATCGAATCGGTGTCCAGGGTGCCGGTGAACGGACCGAAAAGGATCTCGGCGGCGAGCTCGGGTGTCAGGCTTGTGTAGGTGGTGACCGCGTCGCGGGCCACCTGCTCGTCGGCGGTGATCATCTCCTCGGCTGCGGTTATGGCACCCACGAAGGCCTCGACCACGTCGGGGTTGGCCTCGGCGTACTCGGTGGTGGCGAAGTAGGCGGCGATCTCCATCCCCGGCTCGGTGCCTATGTAGTTGTAATCCACCACCTGCGCCCCTTCGGCCGTGGCGATTGTGACGAATGGCTCGACCACCCAGATCGCCTCCACCTGACCCTCGGCCAGGGCCGCGGGCATGTCGGGGAACCCGAGTTCGATGAACTGGAGACCGGAGGTGTCTACCTCTTGACCGTCGAGCGAGGCGCGGATGGTGACCTCGCCGATGTTGGCCAGCGTGTTCACCGCGATGGTCTGCCCAGCGAGACCGGACGCGTCCGATATATCAGAGTCCGCTCCAACGAGAACCGCGCTCCAGTCGGGCTCTTCCTCGTTGGCCTTCATCCCGCCGGTCAACGCCTGCAACTGGATGCCGGCGGCTGTGGCATTTACCAGAGACACGACGTTGGAGAACCCGATCTGGAACTCACCCGCCTCGACACCGGGGATGATGGCGGCGCCGCCTTCGGCGAGAGTCGGGGTCACTTCCAGCCCGGCCTCCTCGAACAACCCCTCCTCGATGGCGACGTAGAGCGGGACCACATCGGTGATCGGGATGACGCCGACGGCGAGCGGTGTCAACTCGCCACCGGCCCCGGCGGTGGTCTCGGCCCCGGCTGTGGTCTCGGCCCCGGCTGTGGTCTCGGCCCCGGCTGTGGTGTCGGCCCCGGAGGTGGTCTCGCTGACCGCCCCAGTGGTCTCGGTTCCGGCTGCGCTGGTCGCTGTCCCCCCGTCGCCACCGCATGCGGCAACGAGCGAGACCAACATCAGGGCCATGATCATTCTGATCTGCCAGGATCCGGTGCGGATGCTCGTCATGATCCCCCTCCCTCTTCCGGGTCGTTTCAGGATGCAACCTAATGGGCGCCGCGGTGCCACGGGCGACTCCGGAGAGCGGGTCCGATGATCGCTGCCGATAGGCCGATGGCGCGGGTCCCCGGGTGGGCGCTGGGGACCACCGGGGTGGTCGTCGTCTTGGTGGCCTTCGAGGTTGCCGCCAGGTTGGAGTGGCTGCCCGCTCGTTGGTTCCCACCACCGAGCGAAATCCTCCGGGCGCTGGCTGACGAGGCGGTCACCGCCGAGTTCTGGAGGACGGTGTGGGCGACCCTTCGGGGATGGGCGATGGGTCTCGGGATCGCCGCATTGGTGGCCATACCAGTAGGGATGCTGATCGGAGCCGTTCCCTTCGTTTATCGCCAGGTGCGGGTGGTGATCGAGTTCCTCCGCCCCATCCCATCGGTGGCCCTCATACCGGTGGCCGTCCTCCTCTTTGGCACCGGGTTTGGGGGCAAGGTTTTCCTCGCTGCGTTCGCCGCCACCTGGCCGCTGCTATTCCAATCCATGTACGGGGTCCAGGAAGTCGACCCGGTGGCTCGGGACACGGCCCGGGCCTACCGGCTGGGCCGGGTGCGTCAGGCTCTGTTTGTCACGCTCCCCAGCGCCGCCCCGTTCATCGCAACCGGACTGCGCGTGTCATCGGCGGTCGCCCTCATCCTGGTGGTGACCGGTGAGTTGGTCATCGGCTCTGCGGGTGTCGGCAATGCAATCGCCGTGGCGCGCAGCGGCGGCGACGTGGCGGTCGCATATGCGTACATCGCCGTCGCCGGGTTGCTGGGGCTTGGGCTCAATACGCTTTTCAAGATCGTGGAGCGCCCCGTGCTCCGCTGGCACCCCGGGCAGCGCCCATGAAGTGGAGGAGCGTGCTGGCCGACGTGGCGAGGTTCGGGGTCTTCCTGCTGCTGTGGCAGTTGGTGGCTCTTGCGCTCGACTCCGCATTCCTCCCGCCGCTGGGGGAGGTATTCAACGCGTTTGCGGACAGCTTCATCTTCGAGCGGATATGGAGCGACGTGGTGCCCAGCATCGGCCGAATGGCCGCGGGATACGCCATCGCGGCGGCGGTGGGTATCAGCGCCGGGTTGTTGATCGGGTCCAACTGGGTGGTTCGCCGCACCACCGGGCCCGTCACCGAGTTCCTCCGCGCCATCCCACCGCCGGCGCTCCTCCCCTTTGCCATGCTCGTGTTCGGATTCGGGTTGTCGATGAAGGTGTTCGTGATAGCGATCGGATGCGTGTGGCCGATCCTGCTCAATACGGTGGACGGGGTCCGCGGCGCCGACCCCATGTTCAACGAGGTGGCCCGTGTCTATCGGCTCGATGGGCGATCGCGGTTGCGCAGAGTGGTGATCCCGGCGGCGGCGCCCCAGATCGCAGTCGGGCTCAGAGCGAGTCTCTCCATCGCCCTCATCCTGATGGTGATCAGCGAGATGGTCGCCAGCACCAATGGGCTCGGGTACTTCGTGCTCCAGGCCCAGAGGACTTTCCGTCTCGACGACATGTGGGCCGGGATCCTGATGCTCGGCATCGTCGGCTTCGCCCTCAATGCCATCTTTGTCGCCGGGGAAAGGCGTGTCCTCGCCTGGCACCGGGGGATGCGCGCCGCCAGCGATGCGAGCGCCGAGCCGATGGAAGTGGTGGCGGCCTGATGCTCGAGGTGAGCCACCTCCGCGTCGTGTACGGGTCGGGCAGCGATGCGGTGGTGGCGATCGGCGATCTCTCGCTCACTGTGGGCGGGGGCGAGTTCGTCTGTGTCGTGGGACCGTCCGGGTGCGGGAAGAGCACGTTGCTGCGCTGCCTCTCTGGGCTGATGTCGCCGACATCGGGAGAGGCCACTCTGGACGGCGAGCGGATCACGGGCCCTCCCGAGAGGATGGCTCTGGTCTTCCAGCAGTACGGCCGGTCCCTGTTCCCGTGGATGAGTGTTCGGGCCAACGTCGAGATCCCGCTCCGCGCCAAGAGCATGTCGGCTTCCGACAGGGAGAGCCTTGTCGAGGAGACGGTGGCCGCGGTTGGGCTGGCGGACGCACTCGACCGGTACCCGTGGCAACTCTCCGGCGGCATGCAGCAGAGGGTGGCGATCGCCCGTGCGCTCGCCTACCAGCCAGAGGTCCTCATGATGGACGAGCCGTTCGCCTCGGTGGATGCCCAAACCCGCGCCGAACTGGAGGATCTGCTGCTCCGGATCTGGGCCGAGTTCGGCGTCACCGTCCTCTTTGTCACCCACGACGTGGACGAGTCGGTCTACCTGGGGGACAGGGTGGCGGTGCTCTCCAAGTCTCCGAGCACGGTGAGCGAAGAGGTGGTGGTAGACCTCCCCCGCCCCCGCGATCAGCTGACGACCAAGGCCGACCCTCTGTTCAGCGAGCTCCGCACCAGGGTGCTCCGCTCGATCCGTCAGGACCATCCTCGGTCCGGGGCACCGTTGATCGAGCGGTGAGACTGGCGACCATCGGTTGGGGGAGTGGGTCCCGGCGCGCCCTGCTGGTCCACGGGATCCAGTCCAATGCCGCCGGCTGGTGGCGCGTCGGCCCTGCTCTGGCCGAAATGGGCTTCGCCGTGGTCGCTCCCGACCTGCGCGGCCACGGCAAGAGCCCCGACCCGGCCGATCACACTTTTGACTCCCACGCTGCCGATCTGATCGAGTTGGGAGATGGTTGGGATCTTGTAGTGGGTCACTCGCTCGGTGGGGCGTTGGCGCTGGTGGCACTCGAGCGGGATCCTGGTTTTGCCACCCGGCTGGTACTGGAGGATCCGGCGCTTGCCGTGTTCGACCCCGATCAGGCGCTCCATCGGATCAGCGAACCCTTCGGGCTAGAGGTCACCCCGGAGTGGGTGGAGGAACACAATCCCACCTGGCACCCCGAGGATGTGCGAATCAAGGTCGAGGCATTGGAGGAGACTTCGCGCCAGGTCACTGAGGCGATCTTCCGGCAGAACGACCCGTGGAACGTCATGTCAGAACTGGCGGCGCTCACCATCCCGACGCTGGTCCTCGGTGCTGACCCCGAGCTAGGAGCGCTCGTCCCACCGGCGCTGGGCGAAAGTCTCGTCGGGCTCAACGCGCACATTCGTTTCGTGTCGATCCCAGGTTCCAGCCACTCGATGCACCGCGACGAGTTCGCAGCGTTCATGGCCGAGATCGAGCAGTTCATGGAGTGACACTGTCCTGCGTACCCTGGATGAGCGAGAAGGAGCACGATGGAACAGTCCCGGGTTGAACGCGACTCGATGGGCGAGGTGGAGGTTCCGGCCGGCGCCTACTACGGGGCGTCCACTCGTCGCGCCGTGGACAACTTCCCCGTCTCCGGGATCCGTTTCAGCCGCCGTTTCATATGGGCCCTGGGGCTGATCAAGGGCTCGGCAGCCACCGTCGCTGCCAACCAGGGGCACCTCTCGGTAGATGAGGCACGGGCCATCCGTGCCGCCGCCGACGAGGTGATGGAGGGGGCGCTCGACGACCACTTTCCATTGGACGTCTTCCAGACCGGCTCGGGCACATCGACAAACACCAACGCCAACGAGGTGATCGCCAGGCGGGCGCGAGAACTGCTCGGCGAGATCGAGGGCCGCCGGGTCCATCCCAACGATCATGTCAACGTCGGGCAGTCGTCAAACGACGTCATCCCCACGGCCATCCACGTCGCCGCCGCCGCCGCCATCGCAGAGGATCTGATCCCCGAGTTGGAGGCGCTCGCCGGTAGATTGCGCGCCAAGGCCGATGAATTCAGCCACGTGGTCAAGTCGGGGCGGACTCACCTGATGGACGCCACCCCGGTCACGCTCGGTCAGGAATTCAGCGGCTACGCCACCCAGATAGCCAAGGGCGCGGAACGTCTCCGCAAGGTGCTGCCCGAACTCGAGGAGCTCCCGCTGGGAGGCACCGCCGTCGGGACGGGGATCAACGCCCCAGAGGGATTCGCTGGTGCGGTCATCGCGTTGTTGGCCGAGCGTACCGGGCTCGCCTTCCGCGAAGCGGACGACCACTTCGAGGCGCAAGCGGCAAAGGATGCCGCGGTGATGTCATCAGGAGCAATCAAGACTGTAGCCGTCTCGATGTTCAAGATCGCCAACGACCTGCGCTGGCTCGGCTCTGGCCCGACCTCGGGGCTCGCCGAGATCCAGCTCCCCGACCTGCAGCCCGGCTCGTCGATCATGCCGGGCAAGGTGAACCCGGTGATTCCCGAGATGGTGATGCAGGTGGCCGCCCAGGTGGTGGGGAACGACGCGACGGTGACATGGGCGGCGGCCAACGGCAACTTCGAGCTCAACGTGATGATGCCTGTGCTGGCCCACAACCTGCTGCAGTCGATCGAGTTGCTGGCGTCGGCGAGTTCCGGGCTACGCGATCGGTGCGTGGCGGGGATCACCGCCAACGAGGACCGAGCCACCGAGCTGGTCGAACGGAACGTGATCGTGGTGACCGCCCTCAACCCTCACATCGGTTACGACAACGGTGCGCTTGTCGCCAAGGAGGCGCTGGCTACCGGTCGCAGCGTCCGCGATGTGGTCCTGGAACGGGGCCTCCTTTCGGAGGATGAGCTCGACGCCGTCCTCGATCTGAAAAGGATGACCGAGGGCGGGGTGCTCTGAACCGGCGCGGACCTTCAGTCCTCGCGCTCCTCGATGTCCCAGCCGCCTTCCCATTGGACCCTCACCTCGGACTTTGAATCGTCGTTCTCGAACTCGACCCGCACCTCGTCGGGACCCGCGTTGTCCACCTCGACCTCGTAGCCCGGGTTGGGGACGGCAGAGACCAGCGACACCGCGCCTCCGGACGCCTCGACCACCACGGTTCCCCCCGACACCGACACTGTGCGCCGTTCGGTGGTCGGAGTCGAAGTCGAGGTGGTCGAGGTGGATGTCGTGGACGAGGTCGATGTCGTGGACGAGGTCGACGACGTGGACGAGGTCGAGGTGGAGCCAGAGGTCGATGAGGTGGACGGCGTAGAAGGCGAAGAGCTCGACGTCGAGGACGATGAGCCCGAACTCGCACTTGCACCGGCGCCGGTAGTGGTGGTCCGGCGTGGCCGGTTCGTCGAGGTGTCGGTAGTGGTGCTACCGCGTGGCCGGTCGGTCGAGCTGCTGGTCACCGACTCCGAATCATCGGCGACAGCCTCCACCGGGAACACCGGCTGCTCGGAAACGTCGTTATCGGCAGCGTCCACGGCGCGCCATGCCACGAATGTGGCGGCGGCTGTCACGAACAGCCACAGAAGGACGAGGCCGAGGCGGCGCATTGCATAAGTGTCCCAGTTGGCGGTGGCAACGTCGTCAACGAAAGGTCAAGGTCTCGTCAAGGGACCAGCGAAGGGGAACCTCACCGATAACCTGATGACATGGCCGCTGTGGTGCTGGTCGAGGACGATCTCGAGATACGCAACCTGGTGGCGCGCGTCCTCGCCGGTCACGGCCACGATGTCATCTCCGCAGCCACCGCCATGGAGGGTCTGGAAGCGGCGGTGAAGGGGGCTCCCGACCTCGTGATTCTCGACCTGGGCCTTCCCGACCTCGACGGTTTCGAGCTGCTCAAGATGATCAGGGCGGTCAGCGCCGTCCCGGTCATCGTCGCCACCGCCCGAGGTGTCGAGGAAGACATCATCCGGACTCTCGATGCCGGAGCCGACGACTACCTGGTCAAACCATTTGGCGCCCGCCAACTCGAGGCAAGGGTGAGAGCCGTGCTCCGTCGCCGTGGCGAGGATCCCGAGCCGGTGACGGTCGTGGGCGGGCTCACCATCGACCCCCGTTCTCGCCTGGCACGTCTCAACGACGAGGAGCTCGAAGCTCACGCCCAAGGAGTTCGACTTGCTGCTCTTCCTGGCGGAGCGTGCCGGCGAGGTGGTGACCAAGCGGGAGATTCTGGCCGAGGTGTGGCGAGAGCCGTATGGCGGCGCCGATCGGACCATCGACGTCCACCTTTCTTGGCTGCGCAAGAAGTTGGGGGAGAGTGC
>CAWGYV010000014.1:0-8838 GCA_963826825.1 uncultured Acidimicrobiia bacterium
CAGTGAGCCGGTTCTAGTGTTGAGTGGTAGGTGTCCCGCCCCCGGAGCAGTTGGCATCGCTTCGACCCCTGCCGTGTGGCGGCTCGCCGCCGGGAGGGGTTGTTCACCTACCACCCCGACCTCCTACCACCTACCACGGCGAAGCCGCTCATCTGTCCACGTCCCCGAGGACGAAGTCGAGGCTGCCGAGGATGGCGATGATGTCGGGGACCAGGGCGCCCTCCATCAGCCAAGGGATGATCGACAGGTTGGAGAACGATGCGGAGCGGATCTTGAGCCGGTAGGGCCCCAGCCCTCCCAGAGAGACCAGGTAGTAGCCCATTTCTCCCTTGGGGTTCTCGGCTCGCACGTACACCTGCCCGGCCGGCACCTTGATTATCCGGGGCACCTTTGCCTGGAGCGGACCGGAGGGAATACCTTCGATCGCCTGGAGGATGATCCGGGCCGACTGGCGGATCTCCTCCAGCCGAACCCACCATCGATCCCAGCAGTCACCGTTCGAGCCGATCGGGATCTCGAAGTCGAAGCGGTCGTATGGGAGATAGTCCTGGTTCTTGCGGAGGTCGAAGCGGACACCGGAGGCCCGCATGTTTGGCCCGGACACCCCGAACGACGCCGCTGATATCGGGGGGGATGCACTCCCACGCCTTCGTCCGGGCGAGGAAGATCTCGTTCCCGGCCACCAGCGACTCGAGCTCGTCGCAGCTGCCGAGCACCTTTTCGATGGCCCGGCGCGTCTCGTCGAAGAAGCCCTTGGGCAGAGTCGGGGATGTCCTTCTTGGTGGTCGGCCCTGCCCCGTACGCCGGCTTGACTCCGCCGATCCGGTTGAAGTTGGGGTGGAAGCGCCCACCCGTCACCGACTCGATCAGGTCGAGGATCCGCTCACGGTCTCGCAGGGCGAAGAAGAGCGGGGTGGCGGCACCCAACTCGAGCGGGTAGCTGGCCATGAAAACGAGGTGCGAGGAGACGCGTGCCATCTCGGTGAGGATGAGACGGATGTACTGGGCACGCTCGGGCACCTCGAGGCCCATGAGCTTCTCGGCGGCGACGATGAAGGGCATCTCGTTGGCGTAACCCGACACCCAGTCGATACGGTTGATGAGCGCCGTGATCTGGGGGTAGGTCCGGACCTCCGACAGCTTCTCGTAGCCGCGATGCATGTAACCGATCGACCGGATCGATATCGCGCACCCGCTCCCCGTCGACCTTGGCGATCAGTCTGAGCACGCCGTGCGTCGATGGGTGCTGCGGTCCGATGTTGAGGGTCATGTCCGGCGTCTCCAGCTCCACCGAGACGGCGACCTCGGAGAGGTGGTGGGCGACGTCCTGATCGATGATCGTCATCGCTCGCCGCTCATGCTTCGGGGTTCTCCTCGCTGGGGGCGTCGGGCGCAGCCCGGCGGGGGCTTTTGGCATGCCCTCGACGTCGACCTTGCCCGGCCAGGGCTTCACCTCGCGGGTGAGCAGGGGGATACGACTTGCGGAGAGGGTTCCCCTCGAACTGCTCGGGAAGGTAGAGCTTTGCCCTGGTTGGGGTGGCCTCGGAACTCGATGCCGAACATCTCGTGGGCTTCGCGCTCGTGCCAGTTCGCCCCGGCGAAGACACTGACCAGCGTGTCGATCTCGGGCCGGTCGGATGGGAGGTCGGTGCTGATTATCAGGAGGTGTCCCCGGACGAGATCGGAGACGGCACAGAGCATCTCGATGCGCTCCTCCACCTCCTCGGGGGGCGGGTCCCCAACCTCGACCTCGTTGGCCCAGTCGATCGCCGACAGCCAGGAGAGATACACGAGACCATGGTCGCGGGCCGTGGTGACCGCCTCCACCCACCGCTCGGGTGGCACCCGTAGGCGCGCCGAGCCGTGGTCCACACCCGACTCGACATCGCCGCCAAGCGCTCCCGCCACCGCCTCGGCCAACTCCTGCAGACGGGTCGGCAGCGACCTTGGCTTCGGTGTCAGACGGGCTCGTAGTCACGCTGGCTCCACTTCTGGCGCATGTCCTCGTTCTGGATCATCTGCTGGAGTAGAACGATGCCCTCCATCAGCGCCTCTGGCCGGGGCGGGCAACCAGGGACGTAGACGTCCACCGGAATCACCTGGTCCACGCCTTTGGTGACCGAGTAGGAGTCCCAGTAGGGACCACCGCAGTTGGAGCACGAGCCCATCGAGATGACGTACTTGGGGTCGGGCATCTGGTCGTAGAGCCGTCTGTATGGCCGGTGCCATCTTGTCGGTGACCGTGCCCGCCACCACCATCAGATCGGCCTGTCGGGGCGATGCCGGGAGCGGGATGATGCCGAACCGCATGAAGTCGTAGCGCGGGCCGGAGGCGGCCATCAGCTCGATGGCGCAGCAGGCGAGCCCGAATTGGAAGAACCAGAGCGAGTACTTCCGGCCCCAATTGAGCAGCCACGAAACCGGTTTGGGGACGCCGAAGCGCTCGATCACTCCCACCGCAATACCCCTTTCCGGATCGCGTAGAGCAACCCGAGGATGAGGATGGCCAAGAAGACCAGCATCTCGACCAGCCCGAACATCCCGAGCTCCTCGAGACGCACCGCCCAGGGGAAGATGAACACTGCCTCTACGTCGAAGATGACGAAGAGCAGCCCGAAGATGTAATAGCGGACGTAGGTCTGGCTCCAGCCGGATCCGACCGGGTCGATGCCGCACTCATAAGTGGTCAGCTTGTTGACGGTCGGATTCGAGGGGCGCACCAGGGACGAGACGCCGAGTATCGCCACCACGAGGACGACCCCCAATGCGGCGAAGGCGGCAACAGTCAGGTATTGCTCGAAGTAGGGGCTCACCGCGGTTTGTTTCCTACAGCTCGGCTTCCTACGCCTGGCATCCGCCGGCGAGTATAGGGAGCGGGTCTCTCCCGGCCGGAAAGCTACCTAGGCCTGCCGGGCCTACCCTGAATTCCCGTGACAAGCCGGCTGCCCTCGTACGACGGTCGCGGCCTGCTCAACCTGGCGGCCGAACTCGAACTGAGGCTGACCGGGCGGTCCCCTTCACCTGGGCTGGACGATGGCTTGGCGGCCGCGGTGCCGGAGGCGGCTAGCTATGTGCTGTTGGTGGTCGATGGCCTTGGCGACCGCCAACTCGGCCACCCCGCTGCGGCGCCGCTGGCGGCAGCCCGGCGGGGGGTGATCGACGCCCCTTTCCCCACCACCACCACCGTGAGCCTCACTTGCCTGGTCACGGCGATGGCACCCTCGGCGCACGGCATCATCGGGCATCTCGTCTGGCTCCCCGAGTTGGGCTCGGTGGTCAACACGCTCCGCTGGGTGACCATCGAAGGGCGTCCCCTGGATTACGACACGGCGGCGATGCTCCCCGCGCCCAACCTCTGGGAACGGTTACACGAAGCGGGCCGGGAACCGGTGACCGTCCAGCCTGGGAACTTCCTCGGCTCGCCGCTGAGCCGGATGCTCTACCGGGGATGCCGCTTCGAGCCGGTGTGGGACACGGTCGAATTGGTGGAGGCCACACTTCAGATCGCAGCGGTCCCCGGCCGGTTGGTGATGACCTATCTCCCCCACCTGGACGTCGCCGCCCACGTGACCGGCCAGCGCTCCGCCGAGTACGACGCCGCCATGGGTCTCGCCAGCCAGATCTGGCAACAACTCGCCGATAGGTTGCCCGAGGATGTCGCCCTGATCGGCACCGCCGATCATGGCCACATCGACTACCCCGAGCACGCCAAGCGACTGCTGCGCGGTCCCGACATCGAGGGACTGCGCTTCTGGGGAGACCCTCGCGGGCTGCTCACCAGCGGATCTCCGACTGCGCTGGAACGGCTGAGCCGGTCGCTGCAGAGTGAGCCAGTCGGGACCGATCAACTGATCGACCTGTGGGGTCCGGGACCGCGGCACCCGAACCTGGCCGGACGCACTCCCGATGCGCTCTTCCTGGCCCCCGATGGGGCGGTGCTGCTCCCTCCCGGGTTCGACAAGCGCCTGATGGGTTATCACGGCGGTTTGGACCCTGAAGAGATCGAGGTGCCGTTGCTGGTCCGCTGACAGAGCTGCGCGTCATTCGCATTACCGGAACATTTTCGATCCCGAGCCTTTTGCACTACGACCGTGGTGTTTAGTACCGTCAGGCTTGCCTAACAGCCTCCCCGTTAGGGCCGATCTGATTCTCGGGAGATGCCTTGATGAGAGTGAGGGCGATCCTCTTTGTGCTCGCCGTGGCCTGTCTCCTCGTCGCTTGTGGCTCGGGCTCGGCGGACGGGCCGTTGTTGTTGTATTCGGGTCGGACTGAGGACCTCGTGAGCCCGCTGCTGGAACGGTTCACCGAGGAGACCGGCATCGAAGTGGACGTCAGATACGGGGAGAGCCCCGAGTTGGCCGCCACGATCCTCACCGAGGGCGAACGCTCGCCGGCCGATGTGTTCCTGGCGCAGGACCCGGGATCGCTGGGTCTCGTCTCGCTAGAAGGCCTGTTCCAGCCGCTGCCAGAGGAGCTATTGGGCCGGGTGGACCCCCGGTTCGCCGATGCCGATGGCAATTGGATACCCGTCTCCGGCCGGAGCCGCGTCGTGGTCTACAACGGCGAAGACGTTGGAGACGAGGACCTGCCCCGGAGCCTCGACGAGGTTGTGGACCCGCGCTGGGCGGGCAACGTCGGAGTGGCGCCGACCAACGGGTCGTTCCTGTCGTTCGTCGCCGCCATGATCCTCTCCGAGGGCGAAGAGGCGACCGCCGCCTGGCTCGACAAACTGGCAGCCAACGACCCCGTGACCTACCCGGACAACAACTCGATCGTCGCCGCGGTGGAGAGCGGGGAGATCGCGCTCGGCCTGGTCAACCACTATTACCTGCTGCGCCTCGACGCCGAGCAGGGTGGCACCGTGGCCAGGAACGAGTTCCTCGACGACGGCACCGCCGGGTCACTGGTCATGCCCGCCGGCGCCGGGGTGCTCGCCAGCTCCGACCGGTCCACCGAGGCCACCCAGTTGCTCGAGTTCCTCCTCTCCGAGGAGGCGCAGAGCTACTTCGCCGACGAGACCTATGAGTACCCGATGATCGAAGAGGTCGAGGCGGACCCCGCTCTGCCCGATCTTGATGAGCTGCACCCCCCGGACGTCGGCATGTCCGAGTTGGCGACAGTGCTCGACAGAGCAGCCGAGTTGGTGACCGAGTCGGGGCTGGTGTGACCGCCGGCGCCGATCGCCCCGCCGAAGGTCTGGCGCTCGCCCCCGCCCCCGAACCGACCGGAAGTGTCCGGCGGGCAACAGGCCGGCGAGCCCCGGCCGGGCTGTGGGCTGCGGCTCTTCTCGTCCTCGTCCCGGTTGTGGCGCCGCTGGTCTATCTCGGAATCAACATCGCCTCGGAGCCGGACCAGGTGGCGCAGACACTCACCTCGGGCCGCACCGGCGAGCTCATCGTCGCCACGGTGGCGCTCGTGGTCGCGGTCACGGTGTCGGCGACGGCACTGGGCACCGCCACCGCCTGGGTAACGGTCCGGACCGACCTGGGCAGCCGCCGGCTCGTTTTCACGCTGCTCGCCCTCCCCCTCGTCATTCCCTCCTATGTCGGGGCGCTCGCCTACGTCGCCGCCCTCGGCCCGCGGGGGATGCTCGCCGAGGTGCTGGGGATCGCCCGCCTGCCCGACATCGCCGGCTTCCCCGGGGCCTGGCTCGCCCTCACCGTGTTCACCTATCCGTACGTCCACCTGCTGGTGGCATCTTCGATGCGACGGATGGACCGCTCGCTGGAAGAGGCGGCGCGCAGCCTCGGTGCCCCGCCTGCCCGTGTTTTCCGCACCATCGTCCTTCCCAGGATCCGCCCGGCGCTCGCTGCCAGCGGGACACTGGTGGCGCTCTACACGCTGTCCGACTTCGGTGCGGTGTCGCTGATGCGCTATGACGCCTTCACCCGAGCCATCTACGCCCAGTTCGCCGGCCGGCCAAACCGGGTTCCCGCCTTGGTGCTGTCGTCGGTGCTGATCGTTCTCGCCCTGCTCGTCCTGCTTGGCGAGCGTGCCGCCAGGGGACGGGTGGCACCGCCAAGCACCACCACCCGACCGCCGGTCCTGGTCCATCTCTCCCGGGGATGGCGGGTCGCCGCCTGGGTCGGGGTTGGGGCAGTGATCGTGGCCGGAGTGGTCGTACCGGTCACGGTGCTCGGCTACTGGTTACTGAGGGGACTCGCCGAACAGCAGGCGCTCGGCTCGGTCTGGGTCGAGGCGGCCCGCTCGCTGCTCGCTTCGGGGGCGGCAGGCGTCGTGGCTGTCTTCGCCGCCATCCCGTTGTGCGTGCTGGCGGTCCGCTACCCGAGCCGCTCATCGGCGCTGGTGGAGCGGACCTCGTGGGTTGTCTACGCGCTGCCCCACATCACCGTCGGCCTCGCCTTCCTCACCCTCGCCGCACGTCTTGGCCCCCCGATCTACCAAAGCCTCGCCCTGCTGGTCATCGCATACGTCGTCCTATTCCTCCCCCAGGCGCTCGGCGCCGGCGAGGCATCGCTCCGTCAGATCCCGCCTTCGCTCGAGGAGGCCAGCCGCAGCTTGGGCCAGTCGTGGTGGTCCACCCTGCGTCGTATCACGGTGCCGCTCATGGGCAAGGGGCTGATTGCCGGGGGCGCCCTGGTGTTCCTCACCGCCATGAAGGAACTTCCGGCCACCCTGCTGCTCCGCCCCACCGGGTTCGAGACCTTGGCGGTCCGAATCTTCGCGGCGGCATCGGAGAGCCTCTACACCCGGGCCAGCGCCGCCGCCCTGGTGCTGCTCCTGGTCTCGGCGGTCCCGGTCTACCTGCTGACGATCCGGCGGACCAATGTCTGAGGGGCTGTTCGCTTCCCGCCCGGAGATGGCGCCGCTGGCGATCCGCGCCCGAGGTCTGGTGAAGCGGTTCGGCGAGACCGTCGCTCTCGACGGGTTCTCGGTGGATGCGTGGCAGGGTGATCTCCTCGGCCTGCTCGGACCGTCCGGTTGTGGCAAGACCACGGCGCTGCGGGTGATCGCCGGGTTCGAACAACCGGACGAGGGGACGGTCGATGTCGGCGACCGCACCGTCGTCGGGCCCGGCGTCGATGTTGCCCCCGAGCAGCGTCGGGTGGGGATGGTGTTCCAGGACTACGCCCTCTTTCCACACATGACCACCGCAGCCAACGTCGCCTACGGCCTCGACTCCAAGGGCGAGCGGCGCAAGAGGGTCGGCGAGGTCCTCGAGTTGGTGGGGCTCGCCGGGCTCGAGGATCGTCTCCCCCACGAGCTCTCGGGCGGGCAGCAACAGCGTGTCGCTCTGGCCCGCGCGTTGGCCCCTCGTCCCGAGGTGATCCTGCTCGACGAGCCCTTCTCCAACCTGGACGCTGCGCTGCGCGATCGGGTACGGCGCGAGGTGCGGTCGATCCTGGTCGAGGCGCGCATCACCTCGGTTTTCGTCACCCACGACCAGGAGGAGGCGCTGGCGATGAGCGACACCGTGGCGGTCATGAGGTCGGGACGGGTGGTGCAGGCCGGCCCGCCGACCGACGTCTACCTTCGCCCCGCCGAGCCCTGGGTTGCCTCATTCCTCGGTGACGCCGACTTTCTCCCCGGCGTGGCCGGCGGCGGGAGGGTCGAGACCGCGGTGGGGAACTTCGCCAGCGAGCACGACGGGCGGGTGCAGGTGATGGTCCGCCCCGAGATGGTCGACCTGGTGCCCGACGATGAAGCTGCGGCATTCGTGGTCAACCGCGAGTTCTTCGGCCATGACCAGATGGTCACGGTGGCTCTCCCCGGTGGGGGGACGATCAGGGCCCGCCTGGGACCGGCGCCATGGGTGCGGCCACAAGTGCGGGTCCGGGTGACCATCGGGGCGGTGACTACCTTCCCCGACCACGCTCACTGATGTCGCCCCCCGTTCTGGGTGCGATCCTCGCCGGCGGCCGCTCGACCCGCATGGGCGAGGACAAAGCGCTGCTCGAGGTGGCTGGGCGTCCTTCTGTCCTCTGGGTGGCGGACGCATTGACTTCGGTGTGCAGCGAGGTAGTGGTGTACGGGCCGAGCCGGTCCGATTCTCGGATTGCGGGGGATTCCCGACGTCGGCAAGGCACACCGCGGACCCCTGGCCGGGATCGTCGGCGCGATGCGCGAAGCCGGCGATGGCTGGGTCGTGGCTGCCGGTGTCGACCAGCCCTGGATTCGCCAGGCAACGCTCGACGGAATGGTTCGACTGGCCGACGCGGAGCGAGCGGTGGTGCCCGTGGATGATGGAACGCCTCAGGTGACGTGTGCCGTCTACCCGGCGGTCTGGGTGGAAGAAGCGCGGGGCTTACTCGATGCGGGTCGCCCTGCCCAGGCTCTTCTCGACCTTCTCCCCTGGCGACCGGTCGAGCAGTCCGAGTGGGAGAGTTGGCATGAGGACGGTCGGTCGTGGTTCTCGGTGGACACGCCTGCAGCGCTCACCGAGGGGCTGTCACGGTTCGGCGAACCGTCTCAGGGTCGGCCCTAAACCCGATCTTGATCACGGTCTCGCCGCCAAACGCCATCGGCGAGGCGACCTGAAAGGCATCGGCGCGCTCGTCCCATGCTTTGAACCCAGGATGCGAGTCGTGTTCGTGGTGCCCCTCGCCGCCGGCGAAGATCGCCACCACCAGGTACTGCACCGCTCCCTCGACCTTCCGCGACGAAATGTCGAGCCGGGACAGTGTTGCCGCCACCAGGGTCCCCCGACCGTGCAGGTCTTCCCAAACGGGAAACTCGTGTTCGGCGAAGCCACTCTCGAACGCCTCGACCTGGTCGGTCCCGATATTGAGCAGAACTGCGACGGTCTCCACGTCGTTCCTCCGAGTGTTGGCGCGGGGAGAGGCTACGCCACGTGGCCGCCCCGCCTGCAGCGAACTC
>CAWGYV010000015.1:0-145403 GCA_963826825.1 uncultured Acidimicrobiia bacterium
ACGTTGAACGCTCTTCCCCACTGTGAACCGCGTTGCGGAGATGATGATGACGTTGCTTGGGGAAGCGCCGGGTTGGATCGAGGACCGCTCTGATCGGAGGGCGGTGCGGCTGCCGGAGGGATTGGCTGAGATGCCGCCCGGTCCGAAGCTCGGAATGGTCCTGGGAGGCATCGACCGGTCCTCTCTCAGCGGTGACGATGTGGTCACGCTGGTGCAGGTGTTGGCCCGTCAGGTCGCCTACTACCAAGCCGAGCTGTACGCCGCCATGGCCGAGGTGGCTCACTGCTCCTCGGATCCGTCGTCGGCGGAGCGAGTCGAAGCCATCGACGAGTTTGCCGCCGAGGAGATCGGGGCGGCGCTGTGTCTCACCAGGAGAGCGTCCGACATGCATCTCGGGCTGGCACTCGATCTCTTTGAGCGGCTCCCCCAGGTTGGGGACGCTCTGCGCCAGGGCCGGATCGATCTGGCCCGGGCACGGGTGATCTGCGAGAGCACCTGTCACCTGGAGGAAGCAGAGGCCCGCCGTGTGGCCGACGCCGTGTTGGAGCAGGCAGAGGGCCTCACCACCGGTCAGCTGGGAGCGCGGGTCCGGCGGCTTGCTCTCTCGGTACAACCCGACGATGCCGCGCATCCGGTACGAGACAGCTGTCGAAGAGCGCCGGGTCATGTGTCTCCCCAACGCCGATGGGACCGCCGACCTGGTGGCGTGCAACCTGCCCGTCGAGCGGGCGGTGGCGTGTATGCGGACGCTCGACACCGAGGCTCACGCCGCGAAACGAGCCGGCGATCCCCGCAGCATCGACCAGCTGCGGACCGACATTCTCTTGGATCGCCTCGATTCAGGTACGCCCAACACGGGTCGGCGCGGAGTGGTCGACCTGCACATCGATCTCACCACCCTGGCCGGGCTCGACGCCAACCCGGGCGAGATCCCCGGGTTCGGGCCGATCGTCGCCGATGTGGCCCGCCAGGTCGCAGCCAGCCAGCACGACTCGGAGTGGCGGGTCACCGTCACCGATCCGGAGAGCGGGTTGGTTGCCTGGAACGGGATCACCCGTCGCCGACCCACCGTCGCCCAGCGTCGCTACCTCGAAGCACGCCACCGGAACTGCGTGTTCCCCGGGTGCCGGATGCCGGCCATCGACTCGGACATCGATCACACCGTGGACTCATGCCAAGGGCGGCGCAACCGACGTCACCAACCTCGGACCGCTGTGCCGTCACCACCATCGGTTGAAGCACGAGGGTGAGTGGAAGCTGGAACAACTCCAGCCCGGAGTCTTCCGATGGACCAGTCGACTCGGACACGCCTACACAGTCGGCCCGGGACCGCCGTAACTCCCTGTTGCTAAGGTCTCTGGACATAGGGGTGGAGTCTCGGGACAGGGGAGTTCGTTATGAGATCTACGCGTTGGATCGTGGCGCTGGCCGCGCTGCTGGTGTTGGTTGGGACGGCACCTGCGTTAGCTCGAGGAACAGAACAGGAACCAGCGACCACAACGATCGCCACCGGTTTGGAGAATCCACGAGGAATCGCCGTGGGTTCGAACGGGGTGGTCTATGTCGCCGAATCGGGCCGTGGTGGGGACCGGCTGGCGCTGGGTGTGATCCAAGGCTCGCCCGCAATGGTGTGCGTTGGTGAAACCGGGGGGATAACCCGAATCAGCAAGCGCGGCAATGTCGCTCGGGTCGTCGACCTGCCCAGCTTTGCGGCGGCGTCCGACCCGGACGGGCCTGATGGCCCCGAGCCGGCGGTGTGTGACGAGTCGGTCGGCTTCGCCGCGTTTGGACCCAGCAACGTCGCCGTCCGCGGCAAGAACCTCGACGTTCTCATGGGGCTAGGTGGGTCGCCCCGACCATAGGACTCGAACTCGAGCGACGAGTTCGGAACGCTGTTGCGGGTGTCGCCTCACCAAAGGGTGCGGATCATCGCCGACCTGGTGGCGTATGAGCAGGCCAACGACCCCGACGGCGGAGTGCCCGACTCCAACCCATACGGGATCGACAGCTATCGCGGGCGTTCGATCGTGTCGGATGCCGGTGCCAACGATCTGCTCTCCGTCTCCTCGAACGGCCAAATTCGGACCTTGGCAGTCTTTCCGAACCTTGCTCCCGTCCCCGTTCCCGAACTCAGTTGCGAACCCCCGCCGGGCTTTCCGCCGGCTGGGACTTTGATTCCCCCCCAACCGGTCCCGACCTCGGTGGCGGTTGGACCTGATGGGGCGTACTACGTGGGCACGCTGACAGGGTTCCCCTTCGCTCCGGGCAATTCCGCGGTCTACCGGGTGGATCCCAAATCGGGGCAGGTGACCACCTTTGTCGGCGGCCTCACTCATATCACCGGGCTCGACTTTGGGAAGGATGGGAGCCTCTACGTCGCCCAGATGACCGACGGCTCGCTTCTCGAAGGCGAGATCTGTGGCGAGTTCGTCCCCGGGTCGGTGCTGCGGATCAAGAACGGAGTCACCGAGGTACTCGGTCAGTTCAACCTGGTTGGCGATGTCGCGGTGGACAGACAGGGCAACGTGTATGTCACCACCGGGAGCATCCTCCCTGGGTTCGTCGGGGGCGGCTCGGTGGTGAAGATCACCCCCTAACCAGTCGGCGTTGGCGGGACGTCGGTTCCGGCGTCCCGCCCGCCCTAGCCGGTGGGAGGAACACCGTGGAGAGCGTCGCAGTTCTGCTCAACGTCGGGGCTGACCAGGTTGAGTCCTTCGAGGCTGGCTTTGCGGAGCACGAATTCCCCGTTTGGGAGGACCTGCACGGTCGAGGGACCCTGGTGGCGGCAACGCTGTCCCGGCTCGACATTTCGTCGCGGAAAGTCGAAGGAGCGGTGCAGTACCTGGTTGTGGCGATCTTTGCCACCGGTGAGGGGCACCACGAGCACGACTCGCATCCCGGGTTCAAAGCATGGGACAAGCGCGCCGACGCCTTTCAGATCGCCTCGCCCATGGCGTTTGGGGGCGAGACCGTGATCAAGATCGGGTTGTAGGGCCGGACGGGACAGGCTCGCCAAACCGTGACAGCCCCTCGGTGAGCGCAGCCGGCGTGTCCACCGAGAACCACGACCGGCCGTCCTCTCCCCAGCCCTCCCATTCGGGCGGCTCCACCGGCCGCCAGGGGAGGTCGTCGAGCAGAGCCTGGGCGGGGCGTCCGGCGGCGAGCAACTCGGCGGCGGGATCGGCCCACGCTAGCGGGGTAGAAGGCACAGGTGACCTGAGGGATCCCATCGTCGACCGGGACAACTGCGCGATCCCCCTCGGCCAGCCGAGCCAACTCGACCAGCGTGGCCGAGCGGAGCCAAGGTTGGTCGACGCCGGCGACGGCCACCCATCCGCTACCGGTAGCAGAGAGAGCGGCGAGCGATTCCTGCCAGCGGACCGCGGTGGGGCGATCCGAGGTCGGGGATGCCGGGCAGTCCGAACCAGGAACCGGCGCGGCCGACCACGACGACGTCGTTCGCCACCACCGAGAGAGCCGCGGCAATGCGCAGCACGGAGGGCACTCCGCCGATCTCCAACAGCAGCTTGTCCTCGCCCATACGGAGCGACCGGCCCCCGGCGAGGATCGCACCGAGGACCGGCTGGGCCATTCAGTGCGACCGGTCCGGGAAGGTGGTGACTGCACCGATCGCCACCCGGACCCGGGCCTGCGGCCGGACCCACGGTGCCGGGCCGAGCCGTGCCCTCAGGGTCCCTCCTCCGGGCAGAGCCACGGTGACCATCTGATCGTGGCCGAAGAACTCCCGGTCGACCACGAAAGCGGCCGCCTCCTCGTCGGGGACCAGATCCACCATCTCGGGACGGACCATCACCTGGACCCGTCCTTCGTGCTCGGTGGCGAAGTTCCCCACCGGGGTCTCCACCATCCCGCCGCTGGCCACACCGGGGAGGAAGTCGGCGTCTCCCAGGAAAGACGCCACCCAGGGCTCGGCGGGGCGGAGGTAGACGTCGGTGGGTGGGCCGGCCTGGACCACCCGGCCCGATCGCATCACCGCCACCGTGTCGCTCATCGCCAGCGCCTCCTCCTGGTCGTGGGTGACGAAGACCGAGGTGGTGCGTGCCTCGACCAGGATCGACCGCACCTCGCGCCGCACCCTGTCACGAAGGGCGGCGTCGAGGTTGGAGAAAGGCTCGTCGAGAAGGATCACCTCGGGCCGAGGTGCCAATGCCCTCGCCAGGGCCACACGCTGTTGCTGGCCCCCGGACAACTCGTGGGGGAGGCGCTCCTCCAGACCGGCTAGACCGACCAACTCGAGGACCTCGCCGACCCGCTTGCGCCGCTCACTCTTGGCGTCGAGCCCGTAGGCGACGTTGGCGGCCGCGGTCATATGCGGGAAGAGGGCGTAGTCCTGGAAGACCATCCCCACACGACGCCGCTCCGGCGGCATGTCGACGCCGTGCCCGACAACGGTGCGGTCGCCGACATCGACCGTCCCGTCATCCGGTCGCTCGAACCCGGCGATGACCCTCAGGGCCGTCGTCTTGCCGCACCCCGACGGTCCGAGAAGGCCGAGGAGGTCACCCTGCCAGGCGTCGACCGAGAAACCGTCGAGCGCCACCGTGTCCCCGAACGTCTTGACCAGCCCACGGGCGCGGATCGCCAGCGGGGCCAGCGCCGATCGTTCGGAGAAGAGCCCCTCAGCCATTGGCTCGCCGGATGGTGAGGAGATAGACGGGGACGGCAGACACGAGAAGCAGGACGAGGGCGGCTGCGCTCGCCCGTGTGTAGAGGCTCTCCGAGGCCGCCGCCAGGATGCGGACCGAGAGAGTCTCAAAGCCGGTGGGGCGGAGGAGCAGCGTTGCCGGGAGCTCCTTCATCGCGGTGAGGAAGACAAGGGCGCCGCCGGCGATGAGCCCCTTGCCCATCAGCGGGACGGTGATCCGCCGGAGAGTTGACCACCACGATCTCCCCAGGCTCCGGCTGGCCTCCTCGAGCGAGGGAGGTATCTGGCGGAGCGACGCCTCGCCGGCGCCGAGCGCCTGGGGGAGGAAGAGCACGACGTAGGCGACCACCAGCAGGGCGAGGCTCTGGTAGATCGGCGGGCCAAGCCGCGCCCCGAGTGTGAGGAAGGCGAGACCGACGGTGATGTGGGGGAGGGCGTAGACCACCCACGAGGTCCGCTCCACCAGCGCCGACGAACGGCTCGGGTAGCGCACCGCGAGTACGCACAGCGGAATGGCGGCGAGGACGGCGACGACGCCCGCCGCTCCAGAGGCGAGCAGAGATCGTCCCGCCTCCACCCACACCGAGCCGAGTGCCTGATCCTCGGCCAGTCCCCGCAGCAACCAGTAACCGAGCACGGTCACCGGCACCACGACCCCGAGCGCGATCACCGCACCGACCCCGAGCCCGGCGGTGGCACGCCATCCCCGGGTGAGGTGGATCAGCGCCGGGGACCGGGCGGTTGTCGTGCTCGGCGGTGACACCCGTCCCCGGGCGGCACGCTCGCCAAGCAGGACGAGGAGGGCAAGGACTATCAGCACCGAAGAGAGCACGAGTGCTGGTACCCGGTTGGGCCGCCCGGCGAACTGGGCGTAAATGGCACGGGTGAAGGCGTCGTACCGCATCAGCGAAACCGCCCCGAAGTCGGACAGCGTGTAGAGCGCAACCAAGGTCCCGCTTGCCGCCAGCGCCGGGCGGATCCTGGGGAGGACGATGGTGCGGAAGACCCGCGCCGGCGAGGCGCCGAGGCTGCGCGCCGCCTCCTCGAGCGAGCGATCCATCCTTCGCAGGGACGACGCCACCAGGAGGTGGACATATGGGTATGTGAACAGGGTCAGGGCGAACCAGGCACCGGGGAAGCCGGTGATATCGGGTAGCCGATCGAGGCTCAGAATCTGGGCGAGCATCCCCCGAGGCCCGAGGGCGGCGACGTAGGCGAGCGCCCCGACATAGGAGGGGATCACCAAGGGAAGCGCAAGCAGCGTGAAGGCGAGCCGCCGGCCCTTCAGGTCGGTCCGGACGGTGACCCAGGCGGTGGCGGTGCCCAAAGCCGTGGCCGACAGGGTGACAGCCACCACCAGGGCGATGGTGGCGACGATGAGCTCACCGGTGCGGCCCGAGGTGAGCGTCTCGGCGACCTGCTCCGGCTCCGATGCGATGTTTATGCCGAGATAGGCGAGCGGCGCCACCACCGGGATGAGGACGAGAAGCGCCGCAATCCACAGCCCGGCCGGGGCGTGCCGAACCGCCGGCCGAAGACCGCCACCGGCGAGCTCGGGGGTCGGGGCCAGCGGCAATGCCCCAGATTGTTGGTCGGTTCCTAGGGTCATACCAGCCCCGACTCGGTCACCAAATCGGCAGCCCTGTCGAGCACCGTCGCCAGCTCGGACATGCTGAGGTCGGGAGACTGCAATTGGTCGAGCGCGGGAAGATCGGGGTCCGCCTCTACGTCATCGATCATCGGGTACTCGTAGGTCTCGTCTGCGAAGTAGCTCTGCGCTTCTTCGGAGAGGAGGAAGTCGACCAGCTGGGTGGCCTCGGCGGATCGGTCGGAGGAGGCGAGCACGCCGGCGCCGGCGGGCATGACGAGCGACCCCGCGCTGCCGTCGTTGAGGAACTCGTTCCTGGCCACGGTGCCGCCCTGTTCGGCGGCAAGGCGCAACAGGTAGTAATGGTTGACCAGACCGAGCGCGATCTCTCCACTCTCGACTGCGGCGACGATCGAGTTGTTGTCCGGGTAGGTGACCGGGTCGTTGGCGGCGAGCTTGTCCAGCCAAGCGGCCGTCGCCTCCTCGCCCTCTGAGAGGATCATCGCTGCGACGAACGAGAGGAAAGACCCGTTGGTCGGCGCCACTCCCACGTTGCCCGTCCAGCGCGGGTCGACGACCTCGTCCAAGCTCCGCGGCAGGTCCTCGTCCCCGACCTCCTCGCCGTTGTAGACGATGACCCGGCTCCGCCCCGAGACGGGGATCCAGTTGCCCTCGGCGTCGGCGAAGCGGGGGTCGACCTTGGCCATCATCTCGTCGGGGAGCGACTGGAACAGCCCTTCGAGCGACACCAGACCTAGCGACCCCGGATCTTGAGCCAGGAACACGTCGGCCGGGGAACGATCTCCCTCGGTGACGATGGTGGCGGCCAGTTCCGGGCTCTCCCCGTAGCGGACCTCCAATTCGATCCCGGTCTCCTCTGTGAACCGGTCGAGCAGGGGCCCGACAAGGTCCTCGCTCCGACCCGAGTACACCACGAGGGGACCCTCCGCCGACCCCGAGCCGCAAGCGCAGACGAGACACGCCAAGGCGACCACAAAGAGGACCGCCTTGGATCTCATCAAGCCATCTCCGATTCGGTGACGATCGGCTCAAACGAAGAGGTTGTAAGGCCAGCCTGACGCTACTAAACAACATCGCCATAGTGCAAAAGTCTTGGCCATGAAACGTGCTGGTCAGGCGACTAGCGCTTGGGTCCCTGATCAGCGGACGAGCAGCGGTATCTCGATCTCTTCAGGGTCCAAACCGCCGTGGTAGCCCATCAAGCGCTTGTCGAAACCGGGAGGCAGCAGGACCTCCCCATCGGCGGCGAGAAAGAGTGCGTCGGGTGTTCGTTCGGCCAGCGCCGGGTGGGGCGGTCCCGGGCCCCACAGGTCGGCCAGTTCGGCGCCATTGACGGGGTCGATGCCCAGCCAATTTCCTAGACGCTGAATCACCGCTGGGGAACCAGTGGTGAGCACGCCACGGGGATCGCCCCAGAAGCGGGCTCCTTGGATTTCGGGCCCGCGCAACAATCGCTTGGCATGCTCCGGGTAGTCGATGTGGCCGTGGTCGGCGGTGCCGATCAAGGCGACATCCTCTGGCAGCCTCTCGGCTAGGTGACCCCAAATCTGGCCGGCAAGACCCATGGCGTCGCCGTACTCCGCCGAACGCTGCCCGGTCACGTGGGCGGCCACGTCCAAATGGGGCAGGTAGGTCATGACGAGACGCCCGGGGACCGATGCCAGTTGGATGGTGGCCTCCACCAGGTCCACCGTGTCCCAGACCGGCTCGAAGCGGCATCCTCGGTACAGCATCCGGCTCAGTGGCGACCCGAGAAAGCTACCGGGCTGGACCGTCACCGGCTCTCGGCCCGCCTGGCGCAGGCGCTCCCACAGGTTCGGGGTGGGGAGCACTCCCGTGGTGTCGAAGTCGAGCGGTCGTCCCTCGATGGTCACCCAGCGGAGCGTGTTGACCACCGAGCGCACCTCGGGGAGCCAGAGGAGATGCCCGACGATGCCGTGATTGGAGGGCGCCGCCGCCGTGACCAGGCAGGAGAGGCTCACCGTGGTCGTGGTGGGGAAGGGGGCGTCGATCATCCCGCGGCGGGCCGCCGCCAGAGGCTGGGCACCGGGGTGGCCGAGTTGGCGATCACCAAGCCCGTCCACCAACAGCAGGACGTAGCTCGCCGCCTCGGGGATCAGGGCCGCCAGCCCGTCCTCGAGACCTGGCGACGGCGACCGTCCGGTCAGCCTCAGCTCGATCTCCGCTGCCAGATTGAGCAGGCCGCGGCCGTCGTAGGAGGGCAGCCTGCTCGGTGAGGTCACGGGGAGCCAGGGTACGCCCGCCGTGTCTTCACGGCTTTCCGGCCCCGGGAGGCCCGCTCCCTATACTCGCCGGCGGATGCCAGGCGTAGGAAGCCAAGCTGTAGGAAACAGACGGTGACCCCCTACTTCGAGCAGTACCTGACTGTTGCTGCCTTCGCCGCCCTGGGGGTCATCCTGGTCGTGGCGATTCTCGGGGTGTCCTCATTGGTGCGCCCCTCCAATCCGACGGTCCAGAAGCTCCTCACCTACGAGTGCGGTATCGATCCGGTCGGGTCTGGATGGAGCCAGACGTACGTCCGGTACTACATCTTCGGTTTGCTCTTCGTGATCTTCGATGTCGAAGCCGTGTTCATCTTCCCATGGGCGGTGCGTCTCGAAGAGCTCGGCATGTTCGGGTTGGTCGAGATGCTGGTCTTCCTGGCCATCCTCATTCTCGGCCTGCTCTATGCGATCCGGAAAGGGGTGTTGCGGTGGGAGTGATCGAGCGCTTCGGCGTCCCCAAACCAGTCTCCTGGCTGCTCAATTGGGGGCGGAAGTATTCGTTGTGGTTCTTCCAATTCGGCCTGGCCTGTTGCGCCATCGAATTGATGGCCGCCTCCGGCCCCCGCTACGACTTCATGCGGTTCGGGATCATCCCCCTCCCCGCTTCGCCGCGACAGGCCGACCTGATGGTTGTGGCGGGCACCGTCACCGACAAGATGGCGCCGGCCATTCGGCGCCTCTACGACCAGATGCCCGACCCGAAGTACGTCATATCAATGGGCTCGTGCTCCAACTGCGGTGGTCCCTACTGGGACTCCTACTCGGTCACCAAAGGCGTGGACCAGGTGATCCCGGTGGACGTGTACGTCCCGGGATGCCCGCCCCGGCCCGAGGCGCTGATGGAGGGCATCGTGCTGCTCCAACAGAAGATCCAGAACGAGGACATGCGCCAGAAGTGGAGCGAGCGTGACCGTCAGCCCGTCTGACACCGAGGCAAAGAGCGGCAGCGACCCGCTGCAGGAGTTGGCCGAGGCGGTGGCCGGGCGGCTCGAAGCCGACGCCGAACCCAGCATTGAACACAGTGTGGACCACGGCACGGCGCGACTCCGGGTGACACCCGAACGGTGGGTGGAGGCTGTCACCGCGGCACGCGACGAGGGCTTGGTCTTCTTCTCCTGGCTGTCGGCTATCGACTGGTCCAACGACGTGGCGGTGGGCGACCCGCCCGCCGAACCGGTGGAGGAGCGCATCGAGGTTCTCTGCGCCGTCTCGGACCTCGACCAGGGGCGGCTGCTCATCATCGGCACCGACCTCCCCTCCGACCAGCCGGAGATCGACACGCTGACCGGCGTCTACGCCGGCGCCAACTGGCACGAGCGGGAAGCCCACGAGATGTACGGGATCGAGTTCAAGGGCCATCCCAACCTGGCGAAGCTCTACCTCCCCGACCAGTTCGAGGGCCACCCGCTCCGCAAGTCCTTCCCGCTTCTCACCCGCGAGGTCAAGCCGTGGCCGGGGAAAGTGGACGTCGAGGGGATGCCGGCGGCAGCAGAGCCGGCCGATGCGGGACCGAGCGAGGAGAACCCGGAAGCATGAACTTTCTGCCGCGCACCCGAGGGCTCCGATGACGGTCACCGAGCAGGAGGTCGTCCACCACCTCTCCGAGGTCGCCGTCTCGGTCGAGCTCGAGACGCCGGACATGACCCTCAACATCGGGCCGCAGCACCCATCGACCCATGGCGTGCTCCGCTTGATCGCCAAAGTGGACGGGGAGCGGGTGCGCGATATCGAGCCCGTGATCGGCTACATGCACCGCGGCTACGAGAAGCTGTCCGAGGTTCGGACCTACCCCCAGATCACGGCGCTCATCAACCGGATCGACTGGGTGGCCGGATACGCCAACGAGATACCTTTCATCGTTGCCGCCGAGCGGCTGATGGGGCTCGAGGTCCCCGAACGGGCCCAGTACATCCGCCTGATCCTCACCGAGATGGCGCGTGTCTCGTCCCACCTCATCTTCATGGCCAGCTATCCGCTCGAGCTCGGCGCTGCAACGCCGCTCTTCTTCGCCCTGCGGGATAGGGAGCGGATCCTCGACCTGATCGAGTCGGTGACCGGTGGTCGCTTCCACCCGAACTTCAACCGCATCGGCGGGGTGAAGCCGGCATACGGCGCCGGGCCGACCACCAAGAAGGACATCCCCGACCTGCCCAAGGGTTTTTTCGACGAGACGCGGCGCGCCATCGAGAGGGTCCTCGGCAGTTGCGAGGAACTCGAGTCGCTGGTGGCGGGGAACGAGATCTTCGTCGCCCGCACCAAGGGTGTGGGCGTGATCCCACCGGACATAGCGGCATCGTTCGGCGTCTCCGGCCCCAACATGAGGGCATCGGGGGTCGCCTTCGACCTCCGCAAGAACCAGGACTACCTCCCATACGACCGCTTCGACTTCGAGATCCCGGTGGGGTCGAACGGTGACTGCTGGGATCGCTGGTGGGTCCGCCTCCAGGAGATCCGCCAGTCGACCCGGATCATCCTCCAGGCGATCGACGGGATCCCCTCCGGCCCGCTCCAGGCAAAGGTGCCGCGGATCATCAAGGTGCCTCCCGGCCAGGCGTACGTGCGCGCCGAGAACCCAAAGGGGGAGATGGGTTATCACCTGGTCTCGCTGGGTGGGCTCGGTCCCTACCGGCTCAAGATCCGCTCCGCATCCTTCTCCAACCTCTCGATCATCCCCTGGTTGATGGAGGGCGCCCTGATTCCCGACATCATCGCCATCCTGGGCAGCCTCGACTTCGTCCTCGGGGACGTGGACCGATGAGTATTGGGTATTGCGTATTGAGTAGTGGGTATCGGATTGCCGTCTTCGGGCTGACCTACCCATTACTCATTACCCATTACCCAATACAGGGGAAGGTCACGAAGTGACCTTTCCCCTGGAACTTGCCATCAAGCTGCTCGCTGCCGCGATCATCATTCCCACTTCGGCGCTGGTGTTCGGGTACGCCGAGCTCAAGATCTCCGCCCACATGCAGAGCCGCATCGGGCCCTACTTCGCCGGGGGGAGGTGGGGCTGGGCGCAGTTGCTCGCCGACGGGGTCAAATTCATCCAGAAGGAGGATGTGGTTCCGGGCGAGGCCGACCAGACGGTGTTCCGTTGGGCCCCCGCCGTCGTCCTGATGGGGACGGTCCTCCTCTTTGCCATCATTCCGCTCGGTCCCGACCTGGTGGTGGTCGACCTCGACGTCGGGGTGTTCTACGCCCTCGCCGTTTCGTCGCTCGGGACCATCGGGGTGCTGATGGCGGGGTGGTCGTCCGCCAACAAGTACTCGCTGATCGGGGGCCTGCGCGCCGCCGGTCAGCTCATCGCATACGAGCTTCCCCTAGTCCTGGCGGTGGTCGGCGTCGTCATCCAGGCAGGGACGATGTCGCTCGTCGGGATCGTGGACGCCCAGGGCGCGACGGGGCTCCCGTATGTGATCCCGCAGATCATCGGTTTCGTGATCTTCATGATCGCTTCGCTCGCCGAGTTGAGCCGGATCCCGTTCGATATGCCGATCGCCGAGTCCGAGTTGGTCATGGGCTACCTCACCGAGTACTCCGGTTTCCGATTCCTCTTCTTCTTCCTCGCCGAGTACGCCAACATGTTCGCCCTGGCGGTCATCGCCACAACCCTCTTCCTCGGCGGTTACTGGGTCCCGTTCGACGTGAACCTCAACCTGGTCGGACCTCTGGTCGTCGGAGCCAAGGCCTCCCTGCTCATCTTCGGCTTCATATGGTTCCGCTGGACCTTCCCCCGGCTGCGCGAGGATCAACTCCAGTCGCTGGCCTGGAAGGTGCTGATCCCCGTCGCCCTGCTCAACATCGCCATCACCGCCGTTCTCAAGGTCGTGTTCTGATGGCGCTCAAGGTTCCCGGCTCCGGCCTCGCCAAAGGAATGTGGGTGACCTTGCGCACCCTCTTCACCCGACCGGTGACGGTCAATTACCCGGTGGTCAAGGAAACGCCGGTCCCCAGGGCGAGAGGCGTCATCGCCCTCGACCAGGAAGCGTGCACGGTCTGCATGCTCTGTGCCCGGTCGTGCCCCGACTGGTGCATCTACATCGAGGGCCACAAGGAGGAGAAGCAACCCGACAAGCCGGGTGGCCGGGTGAGGGTGCGCTCGACGCTCGACCGTTTCGACATCGACTACGCCCTATGCATGTACTGCGGGATCTGCGTCGAGGTCTGCCCGTTCGACGCCCTCTTCTGGAGCCCGGAGTACGAGTACTCCGAGTACCAGATGGGTGCGATGCTCCACGACAGGGAGCGCCTCCAAGACTGGCTCGCCACCGTTCCCCCCTCCCCGGAGCTGGAGAAATGAGCTCCCTTCCTCCGGCCGCCGGCCGAGGTGCGCACCGTTGGGAGATATCCCAGCCGCCCTCCCCGCTGCTTCGCAGCGGGGCCCTTCCCCCCTACGGGGGGACGGAGAGGATTCGTCACTCTGCTGCCGTCTGCCGTCTGCCGTCTGCCGTCTGCGAGCCGGAGGCTCGCTCGTGAGCGTTGGGGACTGGATCTCGGAGCCGGCCAACTGGGCGTTCCTGATCCTGGCGGTGCCGGTCGCCTACGCCGGGTTCCGTGTCGTCACCACCAAGAACGTGATCCACGCCGCCCTCTACCTGGTCATCACCCTGGCGGGGACGGCCGGGCTGTTCCTGTTGCTCTCCGCCGAGTTCGTCGCCTGGGTGCTGGTCCTGGTCTACATCGGGGCGGTGATCGTGCTCTTCCTATTCGGGATCATGATCACCCGCGCTCCGATGGGGAGGGACATCGCACTCGATCACGAGCGGAAAGCACCGGCGGCGCTGGTTTCGGCGGCTCTCTTCGCCGTCCTGGCGTGGGCGACGGTGTCCGCCTTCGAGTTCACCACGATCTCCTCCGCAGGCGAGGGAGTGTCAACCGACCTGTTGGGCGACGCCCTGCTGGGTCGGTTTGTCATTCCCTTCGAGGTGGTCTCGTTCCTCCTCCTCGCCGCCCTGATCGGCGGGATCACCGTCGCCAGGCGCGACCTGACTCCGCTCGAAGAAGAAGAGCGGAGATTGGTATGAGCCGCCGTCTGCCGTCTGCCGTCTGCGAGCCGGAGGCTCGCCCATGACCACCATTCAGTTCGTCCTGCTGGCGGCGCTGCTCTTCTCGTTTGGGATCTACGGGTTGTTGGTGCGGCGGAACGCGGTGATGGTGTTGCTGGCGGTCGAGTTGATGCTCAACGCGGTCAACATCAACCTGATCGCCTTCGAGGCGACGCTGCGCTCAGCGCTGGCCGTGGGCCATGTGTTCAGCGTCTTCGTGATCACCGTGGCCGCGGCCGAGGTTGGGATCGGGCTGGCCATCGTCCTCATGATCTTCCGTAACCGGAAGTCGGCCAACATCGACGAACTGGACCTCCTCAAGTGGTAGGTCCCGCGGTGATCCTCGCCACGGAGGCAGAGCACGCAGCGCGGGAGGTTCTGACCTCGGGACCGCTGCTCGAGTGGGCGTGGCTGATCGTCGCCGTCCCCTTCGTCGCCTCGCTCCTCATCGTGCTGGTGGGGAAGCGGCTCCCCGGCAAGGGCGCCGAATTGGCGGTCGGAGCTCTCGGGTTCGTCATGCTCTACGGGGCCGCGCTGCTCTACCTCAACATCACCCAGGGCGTCATCTTCGAGAGCAGCGTGACCGTGGCCGAGGTGGGCGTCTTCTCCCTGGAGTGGGGATGGCTGGTCGACGGCTTGTCGATCATGATGTTCTTCGTCGTCGGTGTTGTCGGTTTCCTCGTGTTCCTCTTCGCCGTGGGTTACATGCGCGGCGAGGTCAGGTACACCTTCTTCTGGGCGGCGTTCACCCTCTTCGCCGGGTCGATGTTGTTGCTGGTCTCGGCGCCCAACCTCATCCAGTTGATCGTCGGTTGGGAGGGCGTCGGCGTGGCCTCGTACCTGCTGATCGGCCACTACTGGGAGGACAAGGCCAACTCCTCGGCGGGCATGAAGGCCTTCTACACCAACCGGGTCGCCGACATCGGGCTCACCATCGGCACCATCATCCTGGCGACCGCGCTCGGCACCTTCCGTATCGAGGAGATAAACGCCGCCGCCGCCGAGGGCGCCGCCGCCATAACAGGTGTCGCTTTCGTCGGCGCCATCCTCCTCTTCTTCGGGGCGATGGGGAAGAGCGCCCAGTTCCCTCTCCACGTGTGGCTACCCGACGCCATGGCCGGGCCCACACCCGTGTCGGCGCTGATGCACGCCGCCACCATGGTCACCGCCGGTGTCTACCTGGTGGCGCGCATGTTCCCCCTGTTCGAGTCGCTCGCCGGCCAGCACCGCAACTGGGTCCTCATCATCGGGTCGGCAACGGCTCTGCTCGGGCTGCTGGCGCTGGTGCAGGACGACATCAAACGGGTCCTCGCCTACTCGACCGTCAGCCAGCTGGGCTACATGATGGTGGCGCTCGGGGCCGGGGCGTACACCGCCGGCTTGTTCCATCTGTGGACCCACGCCTTCTTCAAGGCGCTCTTGTTCCTTTGCTCGGGTTCGGTGATCCACGCCGTCCACTCCAACAACATGTCGGAGATGGGGGGCTTGCGGAAACCGATGCGGGTGACATTTGTGACCTGGATGATCGGAGCGTTCGCCCTGGTGGCCCTTCCTCCCTTCGCCGGGTTCTTCTCAAAGGACGAGATCCTGGCGGGGCTGGACAATGCCGGCTACGAGGCGGTGATGTGGATCGGTGTGGGGGCGGCGTTCGTCACTGCCCTCTACATGACCAGGGCGACGGCCCTCACCTTCTTCGGCGTCTACAAGGGTCACGGTCATCCCCACGAATCCGAACGTCTCATGACCATCCCGTTGGTCGTTCTCGCCGTGCTCAGCGTGGTGGCGGGGTGGGTGAACATCCCCGGGGTGTACACCGGTCTCACCGAGTGGCTCGGTACTCGCAGCGTCGTCTTCGAGGAGTTCCACCCCGAGGGGTTCGAGGCCCTGCCGCTGGTCGCCGGTCTGGTGGCCACACTGCTCGGGATCTTCATCGGCTGGTCGATCTACGGGCGCGACGCCGCCACCCAGGAGGCAAGGGACCGGCTGCGGGTGCCCGGTCTCTGGCCCTTCCTCCAGCACCGGCTCTACATCGACGATCTCTACTGGAAAGGGATCGTGCAACCGATCAAGGGGCCAATGGCCAGGGCGGTCAACTGGATCAACGACAACGTGATCGATGCGGTGGTCAACGGGGCCGGTTTCGCCACCGCCTGGCTGGGACACGTCGTCTACGGGGGGATAGACCAGCGCGGGATCGACTTCGCCTACAACGGTCTGTCGACCGCGACCGATGAGGCCGGTGGGGCGGTCAGCCATCTCCAGACCGGGAAGGTCCAGGAGTACGCGGCTGCGTTCGTGGTCGGGGCGTTGGTGCTTGTCGTGTTCGGGTTTCTCGGGTTCTTCGTCTTCGGTTAGGAGGGGTGGTTCCGATGGATTGGTTCGACAGCGGCTGGGGGCTCTCCCTCATCGTGTTCCTACCACTGGTGGGCGTGCTCCTGCTGCTGCTCACCCCCAAGGCGGCTGAGACCGCCCAAAAGGGGATCGCCCTTTTGATCACCGTGGTCTGCTTCGTCCTCTCCTTGGTGGCCATCGTCCGGTTCGACTTCGGCGACTCGCACATGTTCCAGTTGGGGATGGATCTGTCATGGATCCCGGCGATCGATGCCAGGTACCACATCGGGATCGACGGGATCAGCCTCCCGCTGCTGGTCCTCAGCTGTTTCGTGACCGTCCTGTCGGTCATCTACTCCTGGAACCACTGGGAGGAACCGCGCAACCCCCGCGCCTTCCTCGCCCTGATGCTCGTCCTGCTCACCGGGATGAACGGCACCTTCGTCGCCCTCGACCTGGTGCTCTTCTTCATCTTCTTCGAGTTGGTGCTGCTCCCGATGTACTTCATGGTGGGAGTGTGGGGTGACCGCACCATCCGAAAGATCCCCGGGTTCAAACGAGAGATGGAGACCAGGCTCTACGCCGCGATCAAGTTCTTCATCTTCACGCTGTTCGGCTCGGCCTTCATGCTGTTGGGCTTCCTCGCCCTCTACTTCAACTCCGACGGCGGCGGAGCGGCGCCGACCTTCCAGATCCCAGAGTTGATCGAGCGGAGCGGTCTCTTCACCGGAAGCGTTGCCTGGTTCATCTTCGCCGCCCTCTTCCTCGGGTTCGCCGTCAAGGTCCCGATGTGGCCACTCCACACCTGGCTCCCCGACGCCCATACCGCGGCCCCGACGGTCGGATCGGTGCTGCTGGCTGCGATCCTGCTGAAGCTCGGCTCATACGGCTTCATCCGGATCTCACTCCCCATCCTCCCCGAGCAGGCGCGGGTGTGGGCGCCCGCCATCGCCATCCTGGCGGTGATCGGGATCATCTACGGATCGCTGGCGTGCCTTGCCCAAAGCGATATGAAGCGGCTCATCGCCTTCTCATCGGTGGGGCACATGGGCTTCGTGATGCTGGGGATCGCCACGCTCACCGAGGAGGGGATCAATGCCTCGCTGATAGGGATGGTCGCTCACGGCGTGATCACCGGGCTCCTCTTCTTCCTGGCCGGGTCGATGAGCCACCGCTATCACACGCGCGAGATGTCGCGTCTCGGCGGGAACCTCAAGCTGATGCCGCTGCTCGGTGGAATATTCGCCTTCACCGCCATGGCGTCGCTCGGCCTCCCCGGGCTCGCCGGGTTCTGGGGGGAGTTCATGTCGCTGCTCGGCTCATACCAACCGCTCGGCGGTCTCAATCTCACAGTGTTTCGAACCGCCATGGTCTTCGGTGCCATCGGGACGGTGCTCACCGCCGGCTACCTGCTGTGGATGCTGCAGCGGGTCAACTTGGGCGAGCCCAACTCCGAGTGGCTCGGCCACAACTTCCACGACGCCGACCGCTACGAGCTTGCGGCGTGGGTCCCGCTGATCATTCTCATCGTCGCCATCGGCGTTTTCCCCGACCTGGTCTTCGGGGCCACCGACGGGGCGGTCTCCGCCCTGGTGACCAACGCCTTCGGAGGGTGATTTGAGCCCAGACCTCGACTACATCGCCCTCCTCCCTGAGATAGCGCTCTCGGTGACGCTCGTGGCGGTGCTGGCGGCCGACCTGCTGCTACCCCGCACCAGGAAGTACTGGGTGGCCATCGTGGCGCTGGTTGGGGTCAGCCTCACCGCCATCCCGCTGATCTACCTGGCCATCGACGGCGATCTCCCCGCTGTGATGGTCGACGGCGGGTATGTGGTCGACGAGTTCGCCCTTGCGCTCAAGGGGCTGTTCGTCGTCGCCGGCTATCTCGTCCTGCTGATGTCGGTCAGCTACATCGAGTCGGAGCGCTACTACCAGGGCGAGTACTACTTCCTGTTGGTCGCCTCGATCCTGGGCTCGGTGGTCATGGCCTCCTCGCGCGACCTGATCACCCTGTTCATCGGGTTGGAGTTGGTGACCGCGCCCCTCTTCCTCCTCGCCGGTTGGCGGAAGGGCGACGTGAAGTCGAACGAGGCATCGCTCAAGTTCTTCCTCATCGGTGTGCTCTCGACCGCTCTCCTGCTATGGGGGATGTCCTTCCTCTACGGGCTGACCGGGACTGTGGACTTCGCCGGTCTGGCCGCCGCCAGCGGCGATCTGGTCGATAACCCGGCTTTTGTGCTCGCCGTGCTCTTCGTGATGGTGGGATTCGCCTTCAAGGTGACGGCGGCGCCCTTCCACTGGTGGGCCCCTGATACCTATGAGGGCGCCCCCACCCCGGTGACGGCGTATCTCTCGGTGTCGTCGAAGGCGGCCGGGTTCGTCGGGCTGCTGCTCATCACCTACCTGGCGTTGCCCGACGCCGCCTCCATCTGGGGGCCGGCGCTCTGGCTGCTGGCGGTGGTCTCGATGACGTTGGGCAACCTGAGCGCGCTGCGGCAGCGCAACATCGTGCGGCTGCTCGCCTACTCATCGGTGGCACAGGCCGGGTTCATGATGGTGCCCTTCGCCGGAGCCGCCGTGGACGGGAGCGACCTCGCCACCGCGGTCACCGCCACCGTGACCTATCTGATGATCTACTCCATCATGAACCTCGGTGCCTTCGCCGTTGTGATCGCCGGGGCCCGGAAGACTGGGACCGGCCAGCTCGACGGGTGGGCCGGGCTCGGGTCCTATGCCCCCGGGCTTGGTCTTGCCTTGGCGCTCTTCTTCTTCTCGCTGGCCGGGATCCCGCCGCTCGCCGGGTGGTTTGCCAAGTTCGTCATGTTCAGCACGGTGATCGGCACCGGAAATCCGTGGACGTTGGCTCTGGCGGTGATCGCCGCCATCAACACTGTGATCGCGTTGGTGTACTACGCCCGGGTGGCCAAGGTGGTGTGGATGGACCCGGCCCCGGAGACGGCACCCGAGGGCAGGGACCGCCCGGTGGCGGCATCTCTCGGACTGGTGTTGGGGATCGCCGCGGTGATCATCGTGGTGCTCGGCTTCCTCCCCGGGATCGTCGCCGGCTTCGCCGACGCCACCCGGGTCATCGTCGCCGGCGGCTAGCTAGAAGAGGTGGCTGTCGTCGCCTTGGGGTGAGGTTGTCGTCTCCAGCAGACGGCGGGCGCGCCGGCCGAGGTCCCCCAGGTCCACCCTGCCTGCATCCGCGGCGGCCACCAAACGCTCCGCCAGGTCGATCGCTTCGTCGAGGATGGGCGCCGTGGCCGCCGCGTCCTGCCCCATCTCATGCAGGATCGTGCGCTCGGTACGCGAGGCGACGATCGGGTCGGCGACGCCGTCCACCCAGACCAGGGTGCGCCGCCCGCCACCTCTCTCCTCGCCCAGCAACGGCTCGAGGGCGTAGATGCGGTCGGCCCTGGCCCACTTCCCGTAACCGAGGAACACCATCCGAGGCGCTGTGCTCACTCCCTGATTATGGCGAACCTGGCCGGATCGTGGTGGAGTTCACGTCCATTGCGTTTCCACCGCTCCCTGAGGCCTTTCGTCATGCCAATACCACCTGCCATATCGTTGTAACGCTGGCATCGTCGACTTGTGGTTGGATTGTGTCATGACAACAGAGCAGCTAGCTGATGGCATGGTCCGACTACCGGGAGGGGAAACAGTCCCTGAGGCGTTCACAGCTGTCGTTGCGCTACCCGAGAAGGGACTTCGATGGGACGTGGGAGTTGTACTGGTCGACGGGCAGCCGCATGCCCAGTGGGTGATGACCCGATCCAAACAACAGCCCATGTCAGCCGAGCTACTCCATCAGATCGACCTGGTGGCCGTGCTGGACGCCGCCGTTCAACACGTGGCCCGGCGGCAAGCTCACGGCAGTGACGTGTCGGTTGCTTTCAGCGAGCTCGACCAGGCTGGGGGAGAAGAAGAGCTTCGCCAGACTGCTCGATCGGGAAGGCGACTCACGCGCTCCAGCCCGCCCTGCAGGGCACCGGAGGAAGGTAACCCCCGAGCTGCTATCCCACGTCCTCGAGCTCTACGAGAAGAGCGGCATCCACGTCGTCATGGACGAGCTCGACTACTCAGAACGTAACGCCCGCCGGCTGATCGCCCGGGCGAGGAAGGAACTAGAACGAACCTGACACGGGGGTTTCGCGGTTGAGCTTCCAGGATGTTCACGCCTGTGCTCGGACATAGGCGGCGACGGTGTCAGGGAAGTAATAGAGGAAATGTCCGATGCCGTCGATCACGTCGGGCACCGTGTCTCGGACCGCAGCTAGGCGGATCGAGATGTCGCGCATCGCCGGGATCGTCTTCGATCCGAAGGAGAAGCGGATATCTGCCGGGGCCGAAGCCAAAGCAGTCTCGTCGAGGGTCTCGAAGGTCAGGATGGGTATGTCGTCGAGCAGGAGCGTCTTGGCATTGCCCTCCTCCCGTGCGTCGTACCACGACCTCGATCGCGGCGCGTCGGTGGGCGCGTCAGGGGGTCGGTCCGTGGTCAGGGCTGCAGCGCGCAACATCGCCGCGTAGGCACCGGCCCAGTCATCAGGGTTCGAAGCGAGATGTTCTACGGCACCCTTGTGCAACCGCTGCTGAAGCTCGACCGCCTCAGGGATCAAGCGGAGGTGCCCGGGCTCGTAGACGAGGGCGCGGTGGATGAGCTCGGGGTGTCGCAGCGCCAATTGGAGCGTGATGTTCCCACTGGAGCTGTAACCAAGTGCCACAGCGGCGCTCAGGCCGAGCGCCTCTAGGAGCCCGGCGGCGTCATCGGCATGCTGGGCCGAGCCCCCGCCTGGCCAGTCATCGACTCCGCTGCGCAGGGTCCCCCGGCGGTCGTAGGTGACCACCGTGAAGCCCGTGAGGCGCTCAGCGATGGGACGCCACCCCTCGGCGTCCTCGGCACCGGCGTGGATCAGCAGCACCGTCGGGCCGGAACCACGGACCTCGGCGTACAAGGTTGTTCCGTTTACCGGGACGCGAGCGATCCGCGGTGGGTCGGCGTCGGGTAGCGACTCGGGGTTTGTTCTGAGATCCGGCTCAGCGATGTCGCACCCCCGTTGGTGTCCTCGGCGTGGTCCTACCAGTACTCCTCGTAGTGGACGTTCCCTTTGACGCCGCGGCGGTCGATGGTGAAGCCCATCTCGTGGAGGATCTGGCACATCCCCACCGTTTCGGGGAACGTGGGCTCGTCGCCCTCCCATTCGGGTAGGCCGATCATGGCCGGGTTGCCACACAGGTAGACGTGGGTGGTGGCGGGGTCGAGGTCGGTCCCGAGCGCATCGGCCAGCGAACCCTCGGCGGCCAGCTCCTGGAGGTACCGCTTGGGAGCGCCGCCCGGGTCACGGGTTATGACCGGCAGGTAGTGGTAGTTGGGGTAACGCTCCTCGAGCCGGCGGTGCTCATCGATGTAGGCGAGATCGTCGGGGTACCGCACGGACACCGCACCGAGGATTGGTCCGTAGTGGCCCTTGCGGAGCAGTTCCACCACCATGGCATTGTGCGGCGCCTCCCCTGTCCCGGTGGAGAGGAAGAGCACGGGGGCGGACGGGTCGTCAACCGCGTCGAGGGTGTATCGCCCCGCCATCTTCGGTCCCAGGTAGACCCGGTCGCCGACACGTTTCAGGGCGAGGCGGGGGGTGAGACCGGGGATGCGATCGCCCTCCGGCGCCACCAGGACGATGTACAACTCGATCTCGTCCTCGTGGACCGGATCCACCATGTAGCCGCGGGTGTCGAACAACGGGCTCGAGATGGAGTAGGAGCGGCGGATCAGCTTCTCCCGGTTCGCCTCGGGGATACGGTCGTCCACGTCGTCGATGCGCGGCTCCCATGCCCCCATCCCGAGGGTGCAGTACTGCCCCACCCGCCACGGTGCCTGGCCGCCATCGGGACGGACCCTGAGCCGCCATAGCTCGTTGTGGGCGGTGTCGAAATGAGTGATGGTTGCGTTGTAGTGCTGGGCTCGTAGCTCCTCGACCCGGTGGGCGTCGATCCGCAGGATGTGCTGCGGCCCGGTCAGGTCGGGGAGGCTGGGGAAGCACGCCGCCCGGATCGCCTCCCATGCCCGCCCCGAGGGAACGAGGTGATCGAGTGCCGGCTCCACAGCAGTGCTGTCCTCCAAGACGAACAGGCCATCCGGGACGGGCTCACCAGGTTCCAACAGCCCCTCGAGTGATGGATCGGAGGCGATGCCGAGAGCGAAGACGACGTGGTCAAACTGGAGGTCGGGGGTGCGGCGGTCCTCGAACACCGCCATCGGGTAACCGCCGACAGCGTCTATGGCCGACGGCTCGGACCGCCAGAGGACCGTGACCATCTGCTGGCGCTCCAGGTCGGAGAGGGTGCGGCGGGTCAACGACGAGAGATCGGCGAACTCCCCGGTGAAGCAGAGCACGACGCGGGCATCCCCTTCCACCAGTTCGAAAGCCGCCGCCGCGGCTCGCTCTCCCGGGCCGACGACAAGCACATCTAGGTCCCGAGCGGCCAGCCCCGAGGTCCGGAAGTGGATCCGCTCGTCGAGCGCCGCCGGGAGTTCGTACGGGGGCCGAAGGGGCGTCTCGGTGGTCCGCTCGGCAACCGCACACGCCGTCGCCTGGAAGGTGTCGGCCGCCGACTCGACGAGGACCGATCCATCGGGACCTCTCCCGATTCGTCGCAGCGGCGATTGGTAGCGGACGGTGAGCCCGTAGCGGCCGACGGCGTCCTGGGGCCGGACCGCGTCGCTCCCCTCGAGCACCAACACCCTCTCCAGCCCGGCGTGCTCCGCCTCGACGGCAAGCGAGAGCGCCGCCGGCGTGCCTCCGGCGACGATCAGGTCATACGACGCCACCACGGAGTTCACGGACCCGGCGACGCCCCCACGGTGGCCAGGTCCTCGAACCGGCACTCGCGGGGGTCTTTGTCGTCACGTAACCCCTTGAACGAAGGAGCGCGCAGCCGCCCAGCATCGGTGAGTTGGCGGTACTCGACCGTCGCCACCAAATCGGGCTCCACCCATCGGACCTGGCGCACCTGGGGGACCGCCCTTCGCTCGACGGCGTCGAGCACCGGCTCTTTCCGTTCGCGGGTTGCCAACTCGGACAACACCGCAGCGAGCGAATCGCGGTTGAACCCGGTGCCGACGTTGCCGACGTAACGGAGCCGCTCACCGGCGTAGGCACCGAGCACCAGCGATCCGATCGTACCCGACCGGTTGCCGGCCCCCGGTCGCCACCCGAGCACAACGACATCGGCGTCGAGCACCGTCTTGATCTTCACCCAGTCGGGCGAGCGGCGACCCGGGTGGTAGCGCGAGTCGATGCGCTTCGCCATCACGCCCTCCAAACCCTGCGCCATCGCCGCTTCGTAGAGCGCCCTTCCCGAGCCGGCCACGACCGGAGACACCTGGAGTGTGTTCGACGGAACGACGATCTCCCCGAGCAATCGCTGTCTCTCGGTGAGAGGACGAGCGGTCAGGTCCTCCCCGTCGAGGTAGAGCAGGTCAAAAGCCATGTAGGTCACAGGGGCCGACCGGGAGGCCCGCTCGACATCGGCCGGTCTGCGGAGGTGCATGCGGTGCTGCAGCGCCTGGAACGAAGGGATCCCGTTCTCCAGGGCGATGACCTCACCGTCGAGCATGGCACTTGTCGCCACCAGCCGGTCGTAGAGCCCCGCCAACTCGGGATAGGCGACGGTGACATCGTGGCGGTTGCGCGATACCAGCCGGGTCTCGTGGGTGCAGGTCGCGATGGCGCGGATGCCGTCCCACTTCGGCTCGAAGCTCCATCCCGGGTCGTCGAATGCGTCGTCACCGAGGGTGGCCAGCATGGGCTCCGGTGGCGGGAATGGCGCCGGCGGGGGGCGGAGATCCTCGGAGAGGATGGCGAGCCACTGCTCCTTCCCCTGCTCGGTGCCGGTCCGGATGAGGTGCCATATGCCGCGCAGCCGCTCTCCCTCCAACCGGAACGTGAGTTTCCCCGGTTCGCGGTCGAGCATCTCGTAGTCGCCCCGGTCGAAGATCCGGACCTCCCCACCCCCGTATTCACCTTTCGGGATCGACCCGGAAAACGTGCGGTACTCCCAGGGGTGGTCCTCGACGTGGATGGCGAGGGTGCGTACGCCCGAGCGCAGTGGGAGGCCCTTGGGCACCGCCCAGCTCACCAGGACAGGGGTGTCGCCGTTGAGCATCTCCAGCCTGACGTCGTGGTGGAGACGTGTCGCATAGTGCTGCTGGATGACGAAGTGGTTCCCAGGGTTCGCAACCGCGGGATCGACATCCCCGGCGAAGGAACCGGGCGGCTCCGGTGTGCGCTCGAAGCTGCGCTTGCGGTCGTACTCAGAAGCCTTGGCCATCAGGCCCGTGCCCGCCCGCTGTCACGGGTCACTTCGCCGCCGCCCGCGCCTTGGCCAGCTGCTCCTTCTTCTGATCGATTCGCCGCTGCGCCGAGTCGACGGCCCGCTGGGCCTGGTCGGCGTGCCGGCGCGCCTCCTTGGCCTCCTTCTGGAGCGAAGACATCTCTCCCTCGAGCTGAGCCACCTCCTCGGTCAGGGCGGCGATCCGGGCATCTGCCTTGCTGGGCCGGGGCGGCCGAGGCTCGGATGGCGGAGCGGCTGTCAACGCGACCTCGCCAAATCCCGAAAGCTCCAGCTCGGCGGTGAGCCTGCCGTCACGCAGCGCCTCTTCGGCGGAGGGGTCGGAGGCGGTGGCGAGCAAGGTCCGGGCCATCCGTTCCCTGGTCGATTCGGCCGCGCCCAGCCCCGCCTCTTCGAGGAGCTCTGCGGCCCGGTCCACCAGTTCCCGCACCACACGAAGGCGCTCGTCCGATGCCTCCCTCATGTCGGCGACCGACCCCGCACCTCTGAGCGAGTCGTTCGCCTTCCCGAGGGCCTTGATCAGGTCGGGAGCCTCGCGAGCCAACTGGTCGAGGCCCCACACCACCGTCGTCGGCTTGCGGAGCCCCGCCACCTCGGCGGCCTCGGTCTCGTTGCCATCGGCTCGCAGTTCCTTGGCGATCCTGTTGCGCGTGGTGACGAACTCGTCCAACGGGGCGCCAAACAACTCCGCAAGGCGGTCGGTCATCACCGACACGCTATCCGGCTCGCTGGCCCTAGTGGGCTGCGCGTTCGGCGGTCGTCCCGGGCGTCCCGGTTAGCCTCGACCGACGTGCCCAAAGCCACCGCCGATCCGGCTCCGCTCCAGCTGACCGACGACGACCTGTTCCTCTTCAACGAGGGGAACCATTTCCGCCTCTACGACAAGTTTGGCGCCCACCTTGGTGCTCGAAAGGGCGTGGATGGAGCCTTCTTCACCGTGTGGGCGCCGGACGCCGAGTACGTGTCGGTGATCGGCGAGTTCAACGAATGGGAACCGGGCGACAATCCGCTCGCCGTGAAGGGCGACTCCGGGATCTGGACGGGGTTCGTGGCCGGGGTTGGCGAGGGTCACACGTACAAGTACCACGTCGCATCGCGCCACCGCGGCTACCGGGTGGACAAGGCAGACCCGTTCGCCTTCGACAACGAAGTGCCGCCGGCAACGTCGTCTGTGGTGCGCGACCTGGCCTACCAGTGGGGCGACCAGAGTTGGATGACCGCCCGAACCAGGCGGGACATGCGGAGGGATCCGGTGGCGATCTACGAGGTCCATCTCGGCTCGTGGATGCGCGACGTCGACAACCGCCCGTTGGGCTACCTCGAGGTGGCCGATCGCATGGTCGAACATCTCGACAACCTTCATTTCACCCACGTCGAGTTCCTCCCCGTCATGGAGCACCCGTATGAGGGCTCCTGGGGGTACCAGTCGCTCGGATATTTCGCACCGACGGCTCGCTTCGGACCCCCGCAGGACTTCATGACGCTGGTCGACCGTCTCCACCAGGCCGGTTACGGGGTGATCTTGGACTGGGTTCCGTCGCACTTCGCGGTCGATCTCCACGGACTGGTCTACTTCGACGGAACCCATCTCTACGAGCATGCCGATCCCCGCCAGGGGTTTCACCCCGATTGGGGCACCTTCATCTTCAACTACGGGCGCAACGAAGTCCGGAGCTTCCTCATCTCGTCGGCGCTCTTCTGGCTGGACCGGTATCACGTGGACGGGCTGCGGGTCGACGCCGTCGCCTCGATGCTCTACCTGGACTATTCGCGACCCGCCGGACAGTGGATCCCCAACCGCTACGGGGGCAACGAGAACCTGGAGTCGATCGACTTCCTCCGCAAGCTCAACGAGGCGGTCTACGAGTCGTACCCGGGGGTGGAGACGTTCGCCGAGGAGTCAACCGCCTGGCCCGGGGTGTCGCGACCGACATATCTGGGAGGGCTCGGGTTCGGGTTCAAGTGGGACATGGGGTGGATGCACGACACGCTCGACTACCTGAGCCGCGACCCGGTGTTCCGCAGCCATCACCACACCGAGCTCACCTTCCGCGGGCTGTATGCGTGGACCGAGAACTACTGCCTGCCGCTCAGTCACGACGAGGTGGTGCACGGCAAGCGCTCGCTGCTGGAGAAGATGCCCGGCGACGACTGGCAGAAGTTCGCCAACCTGCGACTGCTCTTCGTGAGCCAGTTCGCCCAATCGGGTAAGAAGCTTCTCTTCATGGGTGCCGAGATCGGCCAACGGCGCGAGTGGAACCATTCGATCGGGGTCGACTGGCACCTCCGCCAGTTCGCGGCGCACGCCGGCGTCGAGCGTCTCGTGGCGGACCTGTGCCGGGTCTATCGCGACGAACCTGCGCTGCACGTCCTCGATTGCGACGCCGCCGGCTTCGAGTGGATCGAGGCCAACGACTGGCAGGGCAGCACCCTCGCCTTCCTCCGCAAGGACGATGGCGACGAGATCGTGCTGGTCGTGCTCAACGCCACACCCGTGCCCCGGTACAACTACCGGGTCGGCGTACCCAGGGACGGGACCTGGACCGAGATCCTCAACAGCGATGCCCTCATCTACGGCGGGAGCGGGCACGGCAACCTCGGCGAGGTCGAAGCGGTCCCCAACGGGACACACGGGCGACCCTTCTCGATCGGGCTCACGCTGCCCCCCCTTGCCGGGGTGATGCTGCGCAACCGCCCCGCTCCGTGAGCTTGAAGTCCCGGCTGGTGGAGCGGATCCGATCCGAGGGCCCGATCGGGTTCGACGCATTCATGGAGATGGCGCTCTACGACCCCCAGGGTGGGTATTTCACCACGGGTCCGCTTCGGTCGGTTAAGGCGGGGGATTTCCTCACCAGCCCCGAGGTGAGCGTCATGTTCGGTGAGACGCTGGCGGTGTTCGTCGAGACCGAGCGCCGCCGGCTGGGCGACCCGCCAGAGTTCACGCTGGTCGAAGTCGGGGCGGGATCAGGCTCGTTGCTGGCCCCGTTGCTCGCCGCATTGGACGGGGCGGTGGAGTCCTGGGCGGTCGAGGCTTCCCCAGCGGCGCGCCGCGCCCTCGAGGAGGTGGTGCCGGGGAGGGTGGTGGACTCCCTGGAGCAACTGCCGCAGGAGTCCATCGGCGTGGTGATCGCCAATGAGTTGCTCGACAACCTCCCCAGCTCCATGGCGGTGCGGACCGCGACCGGATGGGATGAGCGACTCGTCGGGGAGGCCGACGCCACCCTGGTTGGGGTGACGGCACCGGCCAGGGCCGAGGTGGCGTCATGGGCAGACCGTTTCGCCGGACCCGCCCCGGTCGGTTCGATCGTCGAGGTGCAACTGGCGGCGGGAGAGTGGCTGGGCTCGGCGTTGCAAACTGCTCGAGCATGGCGCCGTGGTGGTGATCGACTACGGCGACAGCGCCGACGGACTGGCGCCGCGCCGGGCCCAGGGCACGATTCGGACCTATCGCGCCCACCACATCGGTCCCGACCCGCTCGAAGAGCCCGGGGACACCGACATCACCGCGGACGTCAACTTCACCGCCCTTGCGGAGGTGGCGGCGAAGGAAGGTGCCACAGTCGAGATCCATCGCCAGGACGACTTCCTTGCCGATCTCGGATTGCGCGCCCGTCTCAGCGAGTTGCGTCACGAGGAACTCGACCTGGCACGCACCGATGATTCCCTCGCCCGGCTCGGCGTCAGGTCGCGCCGCACTGAGGCGGAAACCCTTCTCCACCCACGGGGCCTGGGCGACTTCAAGGTCATGGTCGTACGCAAATGAGGGTCCAGCCGACCGAGGGGGAACCAGTCTGGCGGTATCGGCGTCCCATGGGCATGAGGAGGTTGGTCATCGTTCTTGCGCTCGGTTGGGCACTCACCGCATGCGGCGCTGGAGATCTCGCCGGCCCTACGCTCACCGGTGAGGAGACGACCACGACCGAAAACTCTGCTGAGCCGCCACCCACCACGGAACGCCCCACTCCCAGCCTTCCCCCCAAGTCGACCCTTCCCACCGTTGTGACCAGCAGCACCCTCGGTGTGACCGGCGAGGTGCCGGCGCGCTTCCTCGATCCGGTGGTGGCCGACGCCGCGGCTCGCGCGGACGTGGAGGAGTCTTCTGTTGTGGTACTCACCGCCGCAGCCATGCAGTGGCCCGACGGCTCGCTGGGCTGTCCCGAGCCCGGCGTCATGTACACCCAGGCGGTCGTCGACGGGTCGCAGATCGTGGTCGAGGCGGGTGGGGCGACCTACGACTACCGACTCGACGGGAGCGGCAACTTCAAGCTTTGTAAGTCGCCTGTCGGGAAGCTGAGCCCTTGAGTCTCGTGGCGGGGACGACGGCGCCCCCGCCACGAAGCGGTTCGCTCAGTTAGCGAGGGTGATGGCCCTCGCCTCGTTGTTCGCCCTGGACCCACCCCGGTAGAGGAGGAGGATCCCCGTCTCGGTGTTGTTGGTGTCGGACTCCGTGTCGATCACCGTCATCGTGTCGGTTGCACCGGGGTCGAGCACGGTCAACCCGATCTCCCCGTTGGCGAAGTCGGCGATGAACCGTTCCCCGAGCGGGGCGATGGTGATCCCGTCGATCTCGTCACCGGGTCCTTCGAAGTAGAAGTCCTCGGCGATGGCGGTCACGTCCATCGGCTGACCGAAGTTGGTGGCGTTGAGCCCCACCTGCTCGCCGCAGAACAGCAGCACCGTATTGGCGCTGTTGGTCTGGTGATCGGTGAAGAAGAACGCCTCGGCGTCCCCGGTCTCCACGTTCACCGTCCAGGTGACGTTCCTCCCGTCGCCCAGATCGCTGAACGTGAGATCCCGATTGAGCACGATGTAGTCGTCGGTCCCGTCCTGGTCGGTGTCGAGCACGAACCAGAAGGACGCTGGAGCATTGGCATGCGTCTGTCGCTCCCAGGTGTTGACGGCGAACGCCATGACGAACGAATCGACGTCGCTGCAGAACCCGGCTGGGACCGGGAAGGTGCTGTAGCCGATGCGATGGAAGTCGGGTGTGGGGCTGTTCTCGCCGCGACCTCCTTCTGGGAGGTCCTCGCTGGTTGCGATCAGCGAGTACGCCTCGACCGTCTGGGTGCCGACCCCATTGTTGGTCAACGAGTAATCGGGGCCTGCCTTCCGAACCGAGACGTCACCCGACTTGCGGGGAAGCACATGCCAGGGGAGATGGAGGCTGCCGTTCGAGCTTTCCATCACCAGATAGCCGTCGTACTCGAGGTCGGTGATCGGCCCGGAGTCGGCGCCGCCTGCACCCGAGTCGGCAGACCAGTCGGCCAACGCCGAACCGTCGATCGTGATGGTGACGTCGAACAGCGCTTGGCCTCGAGCCGGAACCGTGACCGATCCGGGTGCACTCACCGAGACCGCCCCCGAGGCAGCGTCGTTCTCGAACCGGAACTGGGGTGTCACCGAGTAGGTCGTGGCGGAGTCACTGAAGTTCCTCACCAGCACCCGCCGAGTGAGAGTCCTCGTCGAGGTCACGTCCACCAGCCCGAACGAAAGCGCACCACGGGTCTTGGCGTCCCACGCTGCTCCTGCTGCCTCGATGGCACGGTCGACCCGCACCTCACCGCCGCCGATCCGGGCGATCGGCGCCAGATCGGCACCCAGCGCCGTCGGACCGTTGAAGATCTCGGTCTCGGCGGTGTTGACCAGCGAGTTCTTCAGGTCCATGGCAGTCCGGCGCGGGAAGGCGTCGAGCAGCAGGGCTGCCGAGCCGGTCACCATCGGGGTCGCCCCCGACGTGCCGCCGAACGGCCCTTCCTCGGCACCGCTGCCGGCGATGGCCGAGACCGACTCACCGGGAGCCCCGATCTCCGGCTTGGCGATGATCGACCGCATCGCCGGGCCCCGTGACGACGAGCCGACCATGGTGCCCACCAGCGGGATCCCCACCGACGGGTCGATGAGGATGGTGACGCCCTGGTCGATGCCGCTCTTGAAGATCTCTGAGGTGTCCTGGCTGACCATGTATCCGGGGATGTCGATTGGGCGGTCGCCACCGTCAGCCCCGGCGAAGGGCTCACCCGGAGCAACCAGTCCGATGATCCCGGCGATGCCACCTCCCTGGCTGATATTGGAGATCTTGAGGGTGAAGTTGCAGTCACCCCGATCGACCAGGACGATCAGACCGGTCAGTGATCCGGCGGCGAAGGGGTCGCAACCGAGGAGGTTGCCACCCGCCCCGTCCCCGTATTGGAGTGGGCCTTCTATGGGAGCCGTGGGCGCCACAGACCACGGCTGGAACACGGCGGTGTAGTCGCCTGCAATCTCCGGTGGCGTGAGCACCTGGAGCACCGGAAGTACGGCCGACGGCATGTTGGTCTGCGCCACCGCCAGCGCCGACGGCGTTGCGCCAGGTGTGTCGAGAACGTACGGCTTGTCGGCACCGTTGCCGGCGGCGGCGACGGTGAGGATCCCTGCCCGCGTCGTGTTCTCAACTGCGAGCGACAGGTCGTCGTCGAAGGCCTGGCCATAGACCGAGCCGAGCGACATGTTGACGATGTCGACCCGGTCACGGGTATCACCGTTCCCGTCGGGGTCGAGCACCCAGTCCATCGCCTGGAGAAGCGCCACACCCGAGCATGAGGTCGACTGTGAGGCGCACACCTTGAGTGCGTAGAGGTCGACGCCTGGGGCCACGCCGTTGCTCCCACCTGCGATGTGAGCGACATGGGTGCCGTGTCCCTCGAAATCGATCGGGTCGGGGTCAGGGGCGAGCGGCGGCGTCTCGTCGCCGCCTACCCAGAACTCGCCGACGAAGTCGAAGCCCCCCACCACGCGCTCGGTGGGAAACAGACCGTCGGTCGTCGTGTTGAGGGGGTCCTCGGGCGACGTCCCGTACGCCTCCTCGTATGCCTCTACGGTCCCCGCCCCTCCGAAGGCGGCGTGGGTGTAGTCGACCCCGGAGTCGAGGACGGCCACCTTCACACCGCTGCCGTCGAACCCGAGGTCCTGCACAGCCGATGCGCCGATGTAGGGAACGGTCTCGGACAACGCCATCTCGTAGTCACGCACCCTGGCGATGGAGACCACACGGTCGTCGGCGGCGAGCGCCTCGAGCGAGGCGGCATCGACCTCGACCACAACCGCGTTGACCGCGCTTCTCGTGGTGGCGAGCGTGGCGAGGCTCGGATCGATCGAGCGAGCCGTGCTCAGGAACCCGGTCTGCTCGGCGGTCACGCGCCTGCCCTGGGCTCGCTGCTCGGCGGCGGTGCCATCGGCGGCGGCCACGAGTGAAACTGGGCGGGCACTCAGCCTGATGCTGACTGCCACCTCGCCGCCTGCTCCGAGGAGCGATGGGTCGAGCTTCCCGATGGCCGATGCGTCTACGCGGGACGGTTGGTCCAGTCGAAGCGAGTCGAGTCGGTCAGGTTGAGAACGCTCGGCGCCCTGCTGTGCCGCCGCCGGGATGGCGAGCCCTACGAGCGCCGCCAGCGCCGCGAGAGCTACGAAGAATCGTCGCACCACGATGTCTCCCCTCTTGTCGAGTAGCTCCGATCCCACCCCGACCGGCAGGTCAACCATATAAGGGGGGCAGGACATAAGCACGACGAAGGGGCCGGAATTCTCCGGCCCCTTCGATAGTCAGTGTGCGCTGCGGCTCAGCGGATACGAATCAGATCTGCCTGCCTCGCACCAGAGCGGTTCTCGGCGTACACCACCATCCATCCCTTGACCGGGGTATCGGCAAGCTGGTCGTCGTCGACCGCTGCCGTCCAGTCAATTGACTCCCCGGGAGCCAGCTCGGCGAAGCCGCCCGTCTCCACCGGCTGGGTGAAGGCGTTGAAGCCAGCCACCCCGTTGACGAGGTCATCGCCGAGGTCCTCCAGCGAGAACACACCCGCCTGGTAGTCGAACTCCTCGGTGGCGCCCGCCTCGAGCCCGACGTCGGAGAGGAGAAATGGCAGGAGCACGACCGAGCTATTGAGCCCTCCACCCGCCAGGAAGGCGCTTATGGCGTCGCCCGTGGCCAGGTCGATGGTGATCGACGCCAGCGTTCCGTTGAACACGCCTGCCGTGAATGCGCCCAGGTCGTAACCCATCACCGCGTAGTCGGCGTCACCGTCGCCCGTGGTGTCGAGCAGAACGTCCCACTCGTTCACCGCAGGGTTGGAGACGGTGCTGAACGTCTGGATGCTGAAGACCCCGAAGTCGTCATCGGGGAATGACTGCACTCCGACGGCCCGCACGTCGGTGGTCAGGGCGTCACCCTTGAGGTCGGTCAGACCCCAGGCGTAGACGTCGAGCGTCCCTGTGGCGCCTGCTGAGTTGGTGCTGGTGAGCTCGACCACGTCGGCCGCGGTCACCACCTTGGGCGTAGTCGAGATCGACGACACTCCTCGCACCACCTCGACGAACGGAACCCGCAGAGCCGGAGCGTCGCCCGAGGTCGGTGTCAGCACAATGTTCCCCGCCGCGGTTTGCCATCCGGGTGGGACCGATGCGGCGTCAACCGACAGTGTGACCTGGACCGATGCCTTGCCACCTGCCGGCACCGAGACGCTCGCCGCCGAGAAGCTCGCCGTGGCGTTGCCGGATGCGTCGGTGTTGAACTCGGGGCTCAACGAGTAGGTGGCTGTGCTGGCCCCGTTGTTGAACAGGGTGATCGTCCGGGTCTTATCGACGGTCCCGGTCGACTGGACCAGCCCGTAGGACAGGCCGCCACCGTGGGGGTTACCCATGGCCACGACCTCGGTAGCCACCGCGTCGACCGGTTGGACCACGCCTGACCCAGCCCTGGTGGTCTCGTAGCCGATCATCTTCGACGGATCGGCGGTGTTGATGATCGCGGCCTTGATCTGGTTGACCCGCCAGCGCGGATGCGCCTGCCGCACAAGTGCGCCGATCCCGGCGACGTGCGGTGAGGCCATCGAGGTGCCTGAGATCTGTGCCGATCCCGTACCCGACCCGACCAGGGTCGAGATGATGCTCACCCCGGGGGCGATGACATCTGGCTTCTGGGCGCTGTCGCCATTGCGCGGACCACCCGAGCTGAAGTCGGCGAACCCGGTGTAATTGGGGTTGGGGACCTCGCCTGCGTCTTCGACGGTCACCGACTGTCCAGCGGACGCCAGGACCGCCTCCTCGTCGGAGAGCATGGCGCCGAGGAACGGGATGGTCACGCCGGCGATCGCACCCTCGTACGGTGGGAAGCTGTCGGCGTTGTTGATCATCACCACTGCAGCGGCTCCGGCTGCCTGACCGAGGATCGCTCGGTCCACCCGGGCGCACACACCGCGGTAGGTGACGGCAATGTCACCGGGTTGCACCGCGGCGTAGTCGCTGGCTGCACAACCGAGCGATTCGTCGACATCGGCCGTGTCCGGATCATCCTCCAGCACCACGACGGTGCCGGTCACCGGCAGAGCGGTGGACCCGTTCGAGTTCTGCATGTCGATCGTTCCCGCGGGGGCGATGAAGTCGACGTGCGGGGTGCCTTCGATGGTGTCCATCGCCGCCACAGAGAGCGCGCCGGATCCGGTGCCCGGCGAGCCTGTGATGTAGCGACCCGGGCCCGAGTTGCCCGCCGAAGTGACCACGACGACACCGGCAATGGCGGCATTGGTCGCTGCCACTGCTGACGGGTCGTTGGACCGCCCGAATGCCGACCCGAGGCTCATGTTGATCACGTCGAGGTCGTTCTCGACCGCCCATTCGATGGCGTCGACGGTGACATCGGTAGACCCGTCGCATCCGAAGACCTTGAGGGCGTACAGAGTGGCCTCGGGGGCGACACCGGGTCCGACAAGGAAGGTGTTGGTGTGGGTGGTTCCGTCATATGGCCCGGCGAAGGTGCTCCCATCGGTGAGAACCCCCATCCCGGCGGCGGAGCCGGCCACATGCGAGCCATGCCCGTTGCAGTCGAGCGGGTCCGGATCTGGCTTTGGCGTGTTCAGTGCCGGGTCGTCGCTCGAGGCGTCGTACTCGTTCCCGACGAAGTCATAGCCACCCGCCACCTTGACCGTAGGGAAGGTCCCCGGCTCGATCACCGTGGGGTCGTCGGCCGCGTAGTCGGCCGGGTCGCCCGATCCACCGAAGTTGGCGTGGTAGTAGTCGATCCCGGTGTCGATGACGGCGACGGTGATGCCCTGGCCGGTGAGGCCCAGGTCCTGCCATACCGAGGGGACCTCGAGGAAGGGGACCGAATTGGCGTTGGTCGGGGTGTGCCGCTCGATGTGCCTGATCGCCTTGACGTTGGCGAGAACCCGGAGTTCTCCCACTTTGGAGGCGGCGATGCGGACCCGCATCCCGTTGTAGGCATCCTGCAGTTGCGACTGGACGACGCCACCGAGACGGCGGATCGAGGGAGCTATGGCGTCCTGCCTGGCCTTCAGGCCGGAGCGGTGTGCTGCCCGCTGCGCGTTGCTCAACTGGCCGCCCTCGGCGATCGCCTTGCCTTGCTCGACGGCCACCGGCGCCCCGGTCATCTCCACCATGACCGTCACCATCCGGTTCGGGTCGGCGAGAGCCGGGAGAAGTTCGGTGTCGATCCCGGCGAGCGACACCTCTTCAAAACGACGGTCAGGCGCCTCTTGGGCCCCGACCGGGAGCGCTGCACCCGCTACGAGAGCAGCAGCTACCAGGAACACGATCAGTCTCCGCACCTGAGACTCCTCCTCAACAGTCGAAATGTGTTTCGCACCGTGCGGCTCCCCTAAACCCAAGCCACCCGGCGCTGGAACCCTAGCAACGAGCTTCTCGCTCGGCCCAAGTGGCATGAATCGGCTTTTCGGCTCGACAGGTTGAGAGAGCACCGGATGGGCGGGCCGATACATGTCCGTGCCATCCGGGTTGCGTGAGTCGTCAGGGAGCGGCCGGCATTACCGTTTCTTACGTGGCAGAGCTCACCACCAGCACGCTGCTCTTCACGGACCTGGTGGCCTCCACCAACATCCGGGCGCGAGTGGGGGATGACGCCGCCGACCTGGTTCACGCCGACCACGACCGTGTTCTACGCGAGGCGCTCGAAGCCACTGGCGGACGAGAGGTGAAGACCCTCGGCGACGGACTCATGGCCGCCTTCGCCAGTGCCGCCGATGCCCTCACCGCAGCCATTCGGATCCAAGAGGGCATCGCCGCCCTCAACCAAGAGAAACCGGCCGTACCTCTCGCGGTGCGGGTCGGGGTCAACAGCGGGGAGGTCTCCCACGCTGATGGCGACTACTCGGGGTTGCCGGTGGTGGTGGCGCAGCGCGCCTGCGGGCGAGCGAAGGGTGGCCAGATCCTCATCACCGGGTTGGTTCGGTCCCTGGTGGGCTCGCGCCGCACATTTCGCTTTATCGCTCAGGGACCATTGGCCCTCAAGGGAGTGCCCGAGCCGGTGGATCTCTGGGAGCTGGACTGGCGGACGCCCGGAGATGCCATGCCTCCTGCGCCGGACGAGCCGATCCCCTTCCCCGCAGTGCTGGCACGCGCTGCGGTCACTTCGTTGGTCGGACGCGACGAGGCGCTGCAGCCGGCTCGACAAGGCGTTGGAGGAGGCCCAAAACGGGGAACAGCGGATGGTGTTGGTGTCCGGGGAGCCAGGTATCGGGAAGAGCGCGCTCGCCGCCGTTTGGGCGCTCCACGCTGCGCAGAGAGGGGCTCTGGTCCTGGCGGGCCGCAGCCCGGCCGAGGCGGTGACCTCGTATCAGCCGTTTGTCGAGGCGATCCGTCCGGTGGTAACGGCCCGACCCGGACTGATCGCCGGGACCGGACCACGAGCGCACATGCTGGTCCGGCTCTTCCCCGACATGGCGGAGCGGCTGCCCCGGTCCGAGGTGCAGGCCGACCCGAACACCGAGCGCTACCTGCTGTTCGAGGCGGTGGTGCGCGCTCCTCGGTCGGCTCGCCGAAGAAGTCCACTTTGGTTCTGGTCCTCGACGACCTCCACTGGGCGGATACGCCCTCGGTGGCGTTGCTCGAGCATCTCGCACGCCACCCTGACCAGCCGCCGCTGTTGGTGGTTGGCACGTACCGGGACACCGATCTCAGCCGGTCACACCCTCTGGCCAGCACTCTCGGAGAGCTGCGACGGGAGCGACGCTTCGAGCGCATCACCCTCGACGGGCTCGATCCCACGCAAGTGAGTGAGCTCATCGCCAGCCTCACCGGGCGACCCGCCCCAGCAGACGTTGCGGCGTCGATCCATGCCGAGACCGAGGGAAATCCGTTCTTCGTTGAGGAGGTGGTGGCGCATCTGCGCGAGGCGGGCGCGCTCGATCCTTCAGGAGACTGGCGCTCTTCAGTCACCATCGAGGAGTGGGGCATACCCGAGGGATTGCGGGAGGTGATCGGACGGCGTCTGCAACGGCTGGAAGAGTCCGTTGCCCGTGTCCTCGGCTTGGCGGCGGTGATCGGGCGGGAGTTTGATCTCGACCTGTTGGAGCAGGTCAGCGACGACCCCCCCGAGGTGGTGGAGGACGCTGTCGACCAGGCGGTTACCGCCCGGTTGGTCGTGGAGATCGGCGGGCCGCATGGCCGATTCGCCTTCTCGCATGCCCTCATCCGGCAGACGCTCTACGAGGAGTTGCCTCCCACCCGCAGAATGCGAACCCACCGCCGGGTGGGCGATGTGCTCGCCTCTACCGGCTCGCCACCCGGTGAACTGGCGCATCACTGGACGGTGGGTCACGACCTGAGTCAGGCCTTGCAGGCCTCGCTGGCTGCGGCCACGGCCGCCGAGGAGGTATTCGCCTTCGACGACGCCCTGCGCCACCTCAAACTGGCACTGGAGATATGGGACGAGGTGAAGGACGCCGAGGAAGCGACTTCCACCGACCACGTCGATGTGCTGCGGCGAGCCGCGGAGATGTGGTTCCTGACAGAGGCTGACGCCACGGCCATCGAGCTCATCGAGCAAGCCATCGCCGAGGTCGACGGCCGGAGAGACCCGGTCCGAGCCGGTTTGTTGCACGAACGGCTGGCCCGCTACTGCTGGGTGGCCGGCCGGGGAGCTGCCGCCCTGGCCGCCGGCGAGGAGGCGGTTCGCCTCATCCCGGCCTCCCCGGCTACCCGGGAGCGGGCCACCGTCATGGCGTCGGTGGCGGGGATGCTCAATCTGGTCGGCCACTACGACGAGGCAGCGACGCTACGCCGAGGAGGTCATCTCCCTGGCGCGGATGGTGGGCGCCCGCAAGGTGGAGGGCCACGCCCTCACCACGCTGGGCTCGGTCGAGGGCGTCACCGGGAACCTGGCGCAAGGGATAGCGCACATCCGGGCGGGGCGGGAGCTGTCCGAGGCCGAATCGGCGGTCGACGACCTGATGCGCAGCTACGCCAACGCATCTGTGATCCTCGACCGAGGTGGCGAGCTCCGGGAGGCGGCGGAGGAGGCGCTGGCTGGGGTGGAGCTGGAGGGGCGTCTCGGGCTCCACGGCAACTATGGGTTCTTTCACACGGCAAATGCCGCCGGGTCGCTGATACGCCTGGGAGATTGGGCGGAAGCAGTGCGGCTTCTCGACTTTGAGGTCCCACCCGGAGCGAGAGCGATTTCGCTGTTCAACGTGTTGTTTCAGCGGACGACTCTCGCCGTGAGGCAGGGCCGTTTCGAGGAGGCTGGCGCGCTCTACTCCCGGTGGAAGGAGGCGAGCCGTGAAGTGATCGACCCGCAGGTCGTTGCCCCCATCCACACCGTGGGAGCGGAGCTGGCGTTGTGGCAAGGCCGGTTCGAAGAGGGCCTGAGTCTGGTGCTGGAGGGGATCAAGCTGGTGGAGGGTACCGAGGACTGGTCTTACAGCCTCGCTCTATTCACCGTGGGTCTGGCCATATTGGCCGAGCTGGCGAGGGAGTCACCTGAAGATCTAGGGGCTTGGCACGACGAGGCCGGTCGCATCTGGGACCGGGCGGCACCTGCTCCTCCGCATAGTCCCGACATACCTGCCCGAGTGGCAGAGTGCCGGGCCGAATTGGCCCGGGTCGAGGGTCGGATCGCGCCTGGATTGTGGGGCGATGTGGCGGCACTGTGGGACTGCCATTCCACAACCCTACGAAGGGGCGTACGCCCGCTTCCGCCAGGCGGAGGCGTTGGCAGACGCCGGCAGCCCGGCTGAGGCGGAAATCCTCTTGGAAGAGGCTCGAACCACGGTGCGCCGGCTGGGAGCACGCCCATTGGAGAGCCTGATCGACCAGCTTGCGGCGAGGTTCCAGTTGGAGCGCTGAAAGGTCGAGCGACCTGAATATGCACAGGTGATCGATACGCTGAAATCACCATGAACAACCTGAAGACCGTCGCCCTGCTCGGCTTTCTCAGCGCCCTCGTGGTGCTGGTCGCTCAGGTATTCGGACTGTCGGCTTGGGCCGGTCTCGGCATCGCCGCCGGGCTCAACCTTCTGATGTACTTCTTCTCGGACCGAATCGCCCTTGCCTCCAGCGGCGCCCGTCCCGTCACCGAGCAGCAGTTGCCCGAGGTGTACGCCGTCGTCCGCCGGCTGGCGGCGGCGCAAGGCATGCCGATGCCGACGATCTACCACATCAACTCACCCCAGCCCAACGCTTTCGCCACCGGTCGCAGCCCGAGCCGAGCCGCGGTGGCCGTCACCTCCGGGATCCTCCAGACCATGGCACCTAGCGAGCTCGAGGGTGTCCTTGCCCACGAGTTGGCGCATGTGCGCAACCGGGACATCCTCATCTCGACGATCGCCGCCGTTCTGGCGGCAGCGCTGTCGGTGTTTGTCCGGTTTGGCTTCTTCTTCGGCGGGGGGCGGCGGGACGACTCGGGCAACCCGGTGGGGGCGATCCTCGCTCTGGCGAGCATCATCCTCGCCCCGCTCGCCGCCATGCTGATCCGGCTCGCCATCTCCCGCGCCAGGGAGTACGAGGCCGACGCATCCGGCGCCCGCATCACTGGCGAGCCGCTGGCTCTTGCCTCGGCCCTGGAGAAGATCGGTATCGCCAGTGCCCGGATCCCGATGAACGTCAACCCGGCCTTCGCCGAGCTCTACATCGAAAACCCGGCGAAGGCGATCAACCGCCGAGGAATGACGCGGTTGTTCTCCACCCACCCGCCGATCGAGGACAGGATCCAGCGGCTGCGTGAAATGGCTTCGGCCTCCGCCAACTGACCGGCCTCACCCCACCGGTGTGCGTCCCCCAACGTATGCAGGCTCGGCCAGGAGTCGTTGCTGCTCGGTGAGCATTGCAACCACCTTTGCGGGGACGGATGGGCGGCGGTCCCAGGCCGAGTTCCCTGGGCTGTACTTGTAGAGGAGGTGTCGCCGCTCGTGGGGCGCAGTCCAGGGGAGCGTCCCATGGGTGATGGCTTCGGTGAAGATCACCACATCCCCTGCCCGGTGGCCGACCTGATGGACCAGCCTCGTCGGCACCTCCGCGGGGCGGGGAAACGCACCTTTGTGACTCCCGGGGACGGCGCAAAAACCGCCCTGGCCGGGTGGTGAGTCGACCAGCGCCCAGGAGACCACGCACAGCCCGTTGTGCATCCGGCCGTTCTCAGTGACGTAGTACTGCGAGCGATCGAAGGGGATGCCCCCACCATGGAGCCCGAGTCCCGAGGTCCCAGGCGCCATGACGATCCCATAGGCATGGTCGAGCCGGACGGTTGGTCCGCACAGATCGATCATCACGGGCAGGACCGCTGGGTGGTCGATGAGGGTGCGACAAGCCTCGTCCCAACCGAGGAATTCGTTGCCGAAGCGCTGGCTGCGCACCGTCTCACCGGGAGGCGGCAGCTTCTGTTTCTCCCAGACACTGTTGAGGTGTGCAACCTCGTCGGGCGAGAGGACCCCTTCAAGGACGATGTATCCCTCGAGGTCGAACAGGTAACGCTGGAGATCGGTGAGGCCGGCCATTCGCGGCAAGCTAGCCACGGGCCATCTTGGAGCAGGGCTGTCCAACAGGCTCGTTGGTGCCTCTCGCTAACCTGTCGACCCTTGCCGGGATACCCAAGCGGCCAAAGGGAGCAGACTGTAAATCTGCCGGCTCAGCCTTCGGAGGTTCAAATCCTTCTCCCGGCACCCTTTCTATGGTGGGCCCGGTCGATCGAGAGCGCGCCCCAGCGTTTTCCGGTAGAGCGGGGCAACCGTGTCCACGAGGAGATAGCCGCAGAGGACGCCCACGGCGATTGCGATCATGGCGCCGACAGTGCTCAGGAAGTCCTCGAGTCCGGAGACCGGGTTGTCGCTGAGGTATTCGGTCACGCCAATCACCCCGAGCGCTCCTGGCACGAGCAGCCAGAACCCGGGAAGAAACGAGACCAGAGCCGGGGGCCCGAAATGGGTGTTCTCGACGAGGCGCGCCACCGGTGTCATGGCTAGGGCCCCGAGGAAGCCGCCGACGAATCCACCGCCGAGTTGGTTTCCCACCTGTTGGCCGACGAAGGCGACGAGGAGCACCAGAAACAGCCCTGGCAGGGACCTGCGGGGCGGCGAGTAGTAGGCCGCCACCCCGACTCCGAAAACAATCGCACCGAGCCACGGTGCCCACCATCCGAAGGTGTTCTGAGGTGTGTCGACGAGCCCAGCCGATGGCAGCCCCACTAGCTCGGCCGCAACCAGGATTCCTGCAGCAAGTAGGACGAGTTGCAGAGCTCCCGAGATAAGGCGACTCGCACCAGCGACCATTTGCCCGGACGACAGCTCGATGACAGACATGGTGAGGGCGGCGCCGGGCAGGAATGTTACGAGTGGGGCAATCATCGTTCGCAGGTTCGCACTGCCCCAGCCTTCGTTGGCCAGCGCGAAGGTGAGGGCCGAGACGATGAATGCGGCGGCGATCGGCATGACGGGTTGAGCCCGCGCCCACCTGCCGCCCACCAGCTTGAGGACACCTACGAGCGCACCGAAGAAGGCGGCCAGAGCAAGGTCCGCACCGGTCGGCTGCAATATGAGACACAGCCCCACCGTCAACAACACGTGCCCGAATATCGTCAGAGGCAGGGAATAGCGGGGACGACTCGACAGAGTCGCTTGGACCTCTTGGATACCCTCGGCGGGCTCGATCTCTGCTCGCCTGGCTCGCTTCAGGATGTCGTAGAGCTTCGAGGTTTGGTCGAGACGGAGTGCCCCCCGTAGCTGAAAGGTCGGTTCGAGCGTCGCTGGTCGGTTCGGATCGAGTGCGACGAAGATGAAGGTGGGGAGAACTGCGAACCTCGCCTCCGGAGCCCCGTAGGTAGAGGCCACAGCCCGGAGGTGATCCTCGATCTCGTTGACTGCCCCACCGGCGACTGTCAACGCGCTCCCAAGGTAGAGCAGGAACTGTTGCAGGGCCTCCTCGTCCGATTGTGAATCGTCCGCCGGGCTTTGGTCGGATGGGCTCGTTCCGGCTCCCACTTGGTCCGGTTCCCTGGGTCGGTCGACCACGACCTGGCGGATGCTACCGAATGCGGTTTCTGCCCCCAGCGTCATGCCGGCCAGGGGAGGCTCGACCCTCCGAGATCGAGTCGACGATCCTCGCCAGGCGCTGCTACTCCAGACCTCGCGAGGCTGCCAATAGGAGTCATTGCCTCGGTACCGCCCTGGTACAAGCTGTCGGCTTAGCCTTCTGAGGTTCAATCCTTCCCGCGGCACCGCCCGGAACCGATACGCTGGCTAGGCACAATTCCGAGACCGAAAGGCCAGCACTGCAGGCGTTTCTGTTCACCGACATCGAAGCGAGCACGCGCCTCTGGGAGGAGCACCCCGATCAGATGGCGGCGGCGCTGAGCTCGACACGACTCGATCCTGCGCCATGCCGTCGACCAGGCAGGAGGGCGAATCCTCAAGACCACGGGGGACGGAATGATCGCCGTCTTCGACTCGGTGGTCGACGGTCTGGGCGCTGCGACTCAGGCGCAGAGGTCTCTCGGTTCCGAGGCCTGGGGGGCCACCGGACCCCTGCGGGTACGGATGGGGGTCCATACCGGTGAAACGGACGACCGTGATGGTGACCACTTCGGGCCTGCGATGAACCGGACTGCCCGCATCATGGCCGCAGGTCACGGCGGGCAGGTGTTGCTATCCGCGATCGCCGCCAGGCTCGCCGAGGATCGGCTCGCCCCGGGCGCCAAATTGCGTGACCTTGGCGCACACCGTCTCAAGGACCTGACGTTGCCCGAGCACCTCTACCAACTGGTCCAGGACGGTCTCGAATCGGAGTTTCCACCGCTTCACACTCTCGAGGCGAGGCCGCACAACTTCCCGCAGCAGACCACCGAGTTTCTCGGGACGGGCCAACGAGCTGGCGGCGATCAAGGTGATGTTGGAGTCAAGGAGCACGAGGTTGTTGACCATCGCCGGACCAGGCGGAGCGGGGAAGACACGTCTCGGGCTGCAGGTCGCCGCCGAGCAGATGGACCATTTTCGTGACGGAGTCTTCTTCGTCGACTTGTCGGTCGGAGCGTGAACCGAATGCCGCCTTCGAGGCAGTGGTCGAGGGCGCTCAACCTCCCGCTTTCACGGAGGGGGCGATTCGCTCCAGATCCTGAAATCACGGCTCCGAGACAGCCAGATGCTCCTGGTCCTCGACAACTTCGAGCAGGTGACCGCGGCGGCAGTCGGCGTATCCGAGCTGCTCCAGGTGGCGCCCGACCTCAAGATCATCGTGACGAGCCGGGAGACCCTTCGGGTCAGGGCCGAGCACGTCTTTCCCGTCCCTGAGCTCGGCCTGCCCCATCCCAAGGACTCGACGGCTTCCATCGCCGAGTCCGAAGCGGTCCAACTCTTCACCGAGCGAGCCCGGGCGGTGCGCCCCGCGTTCGCCGTCACCGATGAGAACGCCACTGACGTCGCCGAGATCTGTCTTCGTCTCGACGGTCTGCCCCTGGCGATCGAGCTGGCGGCGGCCAGACTCAACGTGTTCACGCCATCCGACCTGCTCGACCGTCTGCGCGACCGGCTCGATGTCCTGGGCAGCGGTGGACGGGACCTCCCTGACAGGCAGCGCACCCTGTGGGCAGCGATCGGGTGGAGCTATGAGCTGCTCGACGACAGCGAGAGCTCCAGTCTTCGAACTGATGTCGGTGTTCACGACGGCTGACCTCCCGACATTGGAGGCTGTGGCCGCCGACGCCCTCGGAGCGGATTCGGTCGTCGACTCCATCAGCTTCGCTGGTGGACAAGAGCCTGGTTCGAGCCGAGGAGAAAGCGGGCACGCAGCGCTTCTCCATGTTGCTGACGATCAAGGAGTACGCCGAAGCCCGGCTGGCCGACAATCCCCGAACAGAACGAGGCGGTGCGCCGGGCCCACGCCGTCCACTTACTCCGAATTCGGCCGCCGGCTGCACGAACGTCTCCGTGGCGCCGGACGCGACGGCCGCCCTCACCGACCTCGAATTGGAGATCGGCAACGTGAGGACCGCCTGGCGTTATTGGGTCGACCGGGCCGATCTGGAGCAGGTGTTCGATCTCGTCGACGGACTGTGGGCGCTCCACGAGGCCAAGGGTTGGTACCACGCCGCAATGGAGCTCGCCACCGATGCGCTCGACGTGCTGGATGCGGCCGGTCACTCACCGGAGCTCGCCGCCCAGGAGCTTGGCCCTGCGCACCAGTCTGGCCCGCGCCTCGATGGCGGTGCATGGCTACGGCGTGGAGGTCGAGGAAGCGTTCAAGACAGCCCTGGCGCTGTCGCAGACCGCGGGAACGGCGGCGCAGCAGTATCCCGGTGCTACGCGCCCTTGCCACCTACTACATGGGCGTGGCCAACTTCGAGCAGGGCGCCGTGTACGGGCAACGGCTGCTCGATCTGGGGGAAACGCGAGAGTGACGACTCGATACGGATCGAGGGCCACTACGTCTATGGAGCAGCCACCAGCTTCAGCGGTGATCTCGAAACAGGTCTACCCCATCTCGACCGTGCCATCGAGCTCCACGATCCTCGGGTACACGGCTCGACTCGATTTCGGCTCGGGCCCAATACAGGTGTATCGGCGCGGGTCGCATCGGGCCTCATCCTGTGGCAATGCGGTGCTCTGGGGCGATCTGTGGCCCGGCTCACCGAGGCGCTCGAGATTGCCCGGGACCTCGACCATCCCTACAGCGTCGCCTTCGCCCTCTATCACAATGGCCTTCTCGCCCTGTTTAGGAGCCGTTTCGACGAGTGTGCGCAAAAGGCACACGAGCTTGCGGTGGTGGCGGAGGACAACGACTACGTGGTGTGGAGGACGCTCGCCAACGTCCTCGAGGGGGTATCGCTGACCGCCGTCGGCAGGACCGAGGAAGGTCTTGCGATGACCGAAACCGCCATCGACCTCTATCAGGGACTGACGACACCACCGGTGTTCTGGCCCCAATTGCTCGCGGTCAGAAGTCTGACCCACGCCTTGGCTGGTCGGCCCGAGCAGGCTCTCGTCTTGATCGATGAAGCGATACAGATTGGAGCGCCCTATGCGACGGCTCCACCCGATTTCCTCGCATTCAAGGGCGACTTCCTCCGAATGCTGTCACCACCGGATCTCGCCCAGGCCGAGGCGGCGTACGAAGAGGGGATCCAAGCCGCACGAGCCGCAGGGCTTCACCTCATCGAACTGCAAGGACTGACCCGTCTGGTCGGTCTCCGCCGGGAGCTGGGCCGGTTTCCCGATGGCAGCGCCGAGCTCGCCGAGCTTTACGCCAGGCTTCACCGAGGGGCTAGATGAGCACGACCTGACCTTGGCTCGGGACCTGTTGAAGTTGGAGGGATCCCAATCAGCGCGGCGGGCAGGCTCGGAGCTTCCCTGATTGCTCGGGTCTCCGCTTCGAACACCAAAGGAAAAGGTAGACGAAGATGACAGCGCTTGTACATCGGGATCAAGCCGCTATATCCGGCTAGCTCAGCAATCTGTCGGCTCAGCCTTCGGGCCGTTCTGATTGTCACGCCAGATGCGGCCCGGCAACCTCACCGGCATCGGCGGCTTGGGCATCGGCGGCATCGGCGGCCTCGGTACCGGCAAGGTACTTGATCAGGTCATTCGAGTGGGTGATCGGCAGGCGATTGCCTTCCAACTCGATCCTGGCGCCGGTCTCTGGCTGCACCATCTCGAGCGTCCGCACGTTCACCCGACCGTGCACCTTGATCTCCAGCCCATGGCGGGCGACCTGGAACACGAGCTCGTCTGGCACGTCCTTCCTGCCTAATTTCGCCAATGGGAACCCGTAGATCGTCGATGCCGACGCACCGACGAGCATCTGGCTGGGCAGGCCGCTCGAGGCGGCGTTAGCCGCGCTACCCGCGACTGCGCCGACGCCTAGTCCGATCGCGTCGCCTACGTCGCCGAAGGCGCCGCCGACCTGGCTGCCGATCATGCCGCCCGCGAACAGCGCCCCACTCTGACCTCTCGGCTGGAACTGTCCAACCTCCTCGATCTGGTCGTCGATCCCCATGTGATCGAGGGCGGCTTGGACTGCGGCGATCATGTCTTTCTCGGCCACAAACCGAACCTAGTGCCGGGGAGATCGCATCGTCCGGATTGCCCGCTTCCTGCACCGGGCGTTCGGTCTATGCGCGCGGTGGCACAATGTTCGCTGGCCCATCGCCCCGCGCTGTCGGCCGGTAAGTCCAAGGAGATTCGTTGCAGGCCCAGATCGGGGTGCAGCTCTACACGCTGCGAGACATGGGGACACGGGATCCGGAGGGGATACTGGCGCGGCTTGGGACGATCGGGTTCGTCGCCGTCGAGTCGGCCGGCCTGTTTGGTCGTCGACCGGAGGCGGTGGCCGCAATGCTGGCCGACTCAGGCTTACGCCTGTGCAGCGCTCACGTCGGGTTCAGGGACGACGACACATACGAAGCCGATCTCGAGGCCCATCAGAGGGCGGGTGCTACCACCTTCATAATCCCGGCGCTGCCCCCGGAAGGCTTCGTCGATCTAGACGCGGTCCGGCGCACAGCCGAGACGATCAACCAGGCGAACCAGCGGGTCAGGGCAATGGGAGGAGAGCTCGGCTACCACAACCATCACTGGGAGATGACGCCGATCGACGGGCGGCCGGCGCTGCTCCACCTCGTCGAGCACCTCGACCCGAGCGTCCTTTGCGAGGTCGATGTGTACTGGGCCCGTGTCGGGGGTGTCGACCCTGCTCGGCTGGTTGCCGACCTTGGTGACCGGGTCCGACTGCTGCACGTCAAGGACGGTCCCGCCGACCACCCGGAGAGCGCCATGGTGGCGGTCGGGGAAGGTGCTCTCGACATGCCGCCGATCCTCGCCGCCAATCCGGCGGTGGCATGGCACATCGTCGAGCTCGATCGGTGTGACACCGACATGTTCGAGGCCGTGGAACGCAGCTATCACTTCCTGGTGGACGGGGGCCTTTCTCAGGCTCGCCAATGAAACGTGTCGGGATAATCGGATGTGGCGTCATCGCGCCGACATACGCCACCACCCTCAACGAGATCGACTTCATCGATTTGGTGGCATGTTCGGACAGCGTGCCCGAAAGAGCCGCCGAGTTGGCGGCGAGCCATGACATTCCCCGGGTAACTCCGCTCGACGCGCTCCTTGCCGATGACGAAATCGATGCAGTTATCAACCTCACCCCTCCCAAGGCCCATGGCGCCGTGACCGGGGCGGCGCTGGAGGCAGGAAAGGCGGTCTTCAGCGAGAAGCCGCTCGGTGTCGACTTCATCGACGGCAAGGCGCTGGTGGATGCCGCCGCGGAGAATGGGCTCCGGCTCGGTTGCGCCCCGGACACTTTCCTCGGCCCAGGTCTGCAGACCTGCCGCGACATCGTCGAGCGCGGTCTCATCGGGGAGCCGGTGGCGGCGAACGGCTTCATCCTCGGCCCGGGTCCCGAGCACTGGCATCCCGATCCAGGGAGCTTCTATCAACTGGGCGCCGGACCCCTGCTGGACATGGGTCCCTACTACCTCACCGCCCTCGTCCAGCTGCTCGGGCCCGCGCGACGGGTGACCGCTGCGGCGCGGGTCACCCGCGCGGAGCGTCTGATCCTCTCGGAACCGCGCCGGGGCGTCATGATCCCTGTTGAGGCACCCACCCACGTCAGCACCATCGTCGAGTTCGCATCCGGTGCGATTGCCACCCTCGTCAGCAGCTTCGATGTGGCGGCGACGCAATACCGAGATCTGGAGATCTACGGCACCGAGGCGACGCTGGCCGTGCCCGACCCCAACACCTTCGGCGGTCCGGTGCGGATACGGGCAGTCGGCTCGAAGCAGTGGCGGGACCTCCCTCTGCGGGCGACGCATCTGCCGATGCGCCGGGGCATCGGAGCGGCGGACATGCTGTGGGCGATGGGCAGCGGACGAGCACACCGGGCTTCAGATGTGCTGGCGCTGCATGTGCTGGAGGTGATGACCGCATCGATCGATTCAGCCGAGACTGGGCAAAGGGTGGATCTCACCACCAGTTGTGCCCCCGCTCCGCTCCTGCCTCTCGATCTCGCTAAGCACACCTTCGACGACTGATGCTGGAAGCTTCGATCAGCGGGCAGCACTCCGATTCGTCGGGTAGGCGAGACGGGCTTGCGCGACACTGGCCTCTACAGGCGGTGGGGAAAAGCCTAGATTTCGGGGCGTCCGGAGGGGGCCTTGAACGCTCAGATCTTGGCGCCGGTGTTGGTGCTCACCGTCCTGGTGACGGCGACACCGCAGCCGGCAGCCGCACCCGATGACGACAGGGTTTACCAGGAAGAGGATCGTGACCTTTTCGGTCCTCTGCCAATGGTTCCCCAGAACTTCCTGCCCGAAAACAGCCGGGTCACAGAGACGATTGGCTCCCAACCGAACCTGTTCCTGTCGTTCGACGATGGAAACTCGAGCCTGACGCCAGCTCTGCTCGATGTGCTCGCCAATTATCCGGACGCCGGGGTCACCTTCTTCGTGAATTGCAAGGAACCGATCTCCGGCGTGATGCAGCGCATCATCGACGAAGGGCATGCAATCGGCAACCACACCTGTCATCACTCTTTGATGACAGGGATGAGCTCGTCAGAACGATGGAGCCAGTTAGAACAGCTCAACCAGTACGTGAACGACCGGGTGGAGTTCGATATCGGGATCGGGTGCTACCGACCGCCGTTCGGCGCCACCAGCGATTCGGTCCGGGCCGACGCCGCCGCCCTCGGCATGCGGGAATGGACTTGGAGCATCGACCCATACGACTGGCAATTGCCGGGAGTCGATTCGATCCTTGCCGATCTCGAGAAGATGGGGCCAGGTGACATCATCATCCTGCACAATTCCGAGGGGAAGTCGCAGACGATCGAGGCGGTCCGGCTGTTTCTCGCGGAGCATTACGACGACTATCTGTTTCGAGCTCTTCCCCAGTGCGGGGTATCGCCGATGCCCCCGGGCCCCTTCGCCGACGTTCCCGGCGACGGCACGTTCACCGAGGACGTTGCCTGGGTCAAGGAGCAGGGCATCGCCCTCGGCTGCAACCTGGAGGGCACGCTGTTCTGTCCCGATGACCTGGTCAGCCGGGGTCAGATGGCGAGCTTCCTGAGCCGAGCTCTCCAGCTCCCAAAGGCTGGCCGCAACTATTTCAAGGACGATGGGCACAACGCCCACGAGGACAACATCGACCGGTTGGCGGAAGCCGAAATCAGCAACGGCTGCGGCGACCGGATCTTTTGTCCCGACGACTCTGTCAGCCGCGGTCAGATGGCGTCTTTGCTCGTCAGGGCGCTTGGGCTCGAGCCGATCCCCGGAGACGTCTTTGGCGACACCTCGGGACCCCACGAGCCCAACATCAACGCCATTGCCGCGGCTGGGATCACCAAGGGTTGCGACACAGACGGAAAGAGGTTCTGCCCGAGACAGCCGGTGACCCGCGAAGAAATGGCCGCCTTCCTGCACCGGGCGTTCGGCTAGGACCTGCTGGGGGTGTTGCCCGCCCCGACTCCCCGCTCTTCCCAAATCCCTCAATCGATAGCCGGCATCCAGACCCGCATCGTCGATGGGCCGCGGTTGGCCCAGGCGTGGTATGGAATGAGCGGGACGTCGATGCCGGTGGTGTCGCTCTGGAACGGCCCTCCTACATAGGGCCAATCCCGCTCGGCTGGTTCGACCATCCGCCCCGTTACCACCGTGGCGCCCTCCCGGTTGTCCGGCGGTTTTGAGGGATCAACCTGCAGGGCGTTTACGTCGTTTTCGTCGGACAGGTCGACAGACTCGACGCACAAGACCAAGGGACCCTGCTCCACCGCCACACATCCGCGCACCGCGTCGATCCGAGGATCGGGGCGGGTCCAACGGGCAGCCATGGGGAGTTCCAAACGGATCTGGTCGCCGATCGAGAACGACCGTTCGATTGTGACGACACCGGGTCCGACCCGCCGCCTGCCGTCGGGGTCGGCGACCACTGCCCCCTCCGCCCATGTGGGCACGCGCAGCGAGAGCGTCCATGGCGCGTCGTCCGTCTCGGCTATCTCCACCGTGACAGCTCCATCATGGGGGTACCCCGTTGTCATGTCGATCCCCACGCTGCGTTGACCATCGAGTGTGGTGCGGATCCGGCTATCGGCGAACTGGTGGATCTGCACCCCGGCACCATCGGAGGTCGCGACATACGCGGCGAGACTGGCGAATGTCCGCGCCACATTGGTTGGACAGCAGGACACGTGGAACCAGGGGGCGCGCAGGCTCATCGCCGCCCTCCGGCTCTCCACATCGGGAGGCGGAATCGCCCCCGGGACCCGCTGGTGAAGCGGATTGGCGTAGAAAAAGGCGCGTCCGTCGGGGCTGGGCGAGGTGGCCACCACGTTGTACAGCGTTCGTTCGATGAGGTCGGCGAAGCGGGTTTCACCGGTCGCCAGCAACAGCCGCCAGGCCAGCATCACCGAGGCGACTCCGGCGCAGGTTTCCGAGTAGGCCCGGTCGGGAGGCAGCACGAAGTCATCGCCAAAGGCTTCCCCGGTGTGCTGTGACCCCATGCCACCTGTGATGTAGGTGCGGCGCGCCACCGTGTTTTCCCACTGGCGGACCAGCGCCTCGAGGAGTTCTTCGTCGCCAGTCTCGACCGCCACGTCCACCGCACCGGCGGCGAGGTAGAGGGCCCTGACGGCGTGACCGCGGAACACGGTCGCCTCCCTGATGGGGACGTCGTCCTGGAAGTAGGGGCGCCCAAGTTCGATGTCACGCAGGGTGTGATGGCCTCTCCGGTCGACGAAGAGCGTCGCTTGATCGAGGTAGCGCTCCTCGCCGGTGAGCCGGGCGAACTCGACCAAGCCGAGCTCGATCTCGGGGTGGCCGCCAACCCGCTCGATGCCATTCGGTCCGAAGGCCGCGCAGACGTGGTCGGCCGCCCGACGTGCGATTTCGACGAACTGATCGTCGCCCCGGGTGCGGGCCCTTGCCACCGCAGCCTGCAACAGGTGGCCGTAGCAGTAGAGCTCATGGCCCCACTCGAGGTCGCTATAGCGGGGCTGCTGGCCGGGTCGGCCGAAGCAGGTGTTGAGATATCCGTCGTCCTCCTGGGCCGGTGCGATCACCTCGACCAGGCTTGCGAAGCGCTCTTCGGCGTCGGTTGAGCCCGATCGGCCCACCTCCCAGGTCATCGCCTCCATCAGTTTGTAGACGTCGGAGTCGGAGAACTGCATTCCTCGCCTGTCCCCGGGGAGCCGCCCCTCCACCGCGGCGCTGAAGTTCCCCACCCAGCTGAGCCGCTCCATCCATTCGTGGGAGTGGGCGAGGGTTGCCCTCGAGTTGACCTGCTGCCGCTCCGCCCAGAAACCGCCGGTGATCTCGACCTCGTCCATACCGAGCGGTCGCAGTCGACCTCGGCTGGGCAGCGCCGGGGCTGTCACCGCACCGCCCCGGTGAGAAATCCCGACACGTAGTACTTCTGCAGCAGCAGGTAGATGGCCACGCAGGGGATGACGGAAAGGGTGACGCCGGCCTGGAGCAGCCCCCAATCGGTGCCCCCCAGGCTGGTCTGGGTGCGTGCCAGCGCCAGGATGACCGGCAAGGTATAGCTGGAGTCTTCGTTCATCATCACCAAGGCGCCGAGAAACTCGTTCCACGACATGATGAAGGCGAACAGGGTCACGGTGACGATCGCGGGCACCACCGCCGGCAGGAAGATGCGCGTGAGCACCTGCCAGGAGTTGCCTCCGTCAACCACCGCCGCCTCCTCCAGGTCACGAGGCACCGCTTCGAAGCTGTTGCGCATGATGTAGAGGCTGAATGGAAGCTGGATCGCGGTGTGGATGAGGGCTAGTCCCACCAGTGTGTTGGTCAGCCCTACCTCAGAGAATGTGAGGAAGATCGGGGTGAGTAGCGCCTGGTAGGGAATGATCAGAGCCAGCAGGAGAAAGACGAAGAGCGCCTCCTTTGCTGGGACGGGAAACCGAGCGAGGGCGTAGCCGGCGGGCACCGTGAGCAGCAGAGTGAATGCGATAGTGAGCAATGCCACCCCGAAGCTGTTCCCCAGATAGGTGGGGAGGCCCGCCTGGAAGTTCCACAGCCGCTCGTAGCTCTCGAAGCTCAGGGTCGTGGGGAGGTAGGTAGGTGGGACCGCGGCCGCGTCCTCCGTCGGCTTGACCGAGGCAAGCACCGACATCAGCAGCGGAAGCAGCATGATCACGCAGATGGTGAGACAGACGGCACCAAGCAGGTACTTGAGCCGCCCGCTGCCGGGCCCGGTGGGGTGGTTCGAAGGTCCCCTCTCGAGTTGCTCGAGGTCGAGCGGCCGGGCGGTCTGTGGTTCGGTCATGGCTCGCTCCGCCGGGTTAGCGCCATTTGGACCACGGTGAACACGAGGACTATCGCGGCGAGAATCAACGAGAGGGCGGCTCCATAGCCGAGCCGCAGGAAGGGGAACGAGTTGAGGTAGACGTAAAGCACCGAGGTGGCGGTCGAGTTGTGCGGCTGAGCCGCAGTCATCAGGAAGAACTGGTCAAAGGCGAGCAGCGAGCCGATCACGCTGACCAGGGTCACCAGAAGCACGGTCCGTCGGGTGAGGGGGAGGGTGACTCGGGTTACCCGCTGCCACGGGCTGGCCCCGTCCACCATGGTCGCCTCGTTGATGTCGGTGGGGACGGCCTGGATGGCCGCGACGAAGAGGATCATCCCGAAGCCGAGCACCTTCCAGACCACCGAGATGATCACCGCCCACATCGATAGATCGGTATCAACACCGAGCCACAGGATTGGTTGGTCGATCAGCCCGAGGTCCATCAGCGCCTTGTTGATCAGGCCGTTGCGCGGGCTGAACAGCCAGTACCACAGCAGGCTCGAGGCCCCGAGACCGATGACGACGGGTAGGAACACCACCGCCCGTGTTACCCGGCGCAATCCCGTGTTGACCGAGACCAGCAACGCCATGAGGTAGCCACCGATCATCAGGATCGGGGTGATGAGAAGCGTGTACTTCAGGGTGAACCCCAGCGAGACCCAGAACTGTCGGTCGCCGAACGCCCTGGTGTAGTTGGCCAGGCCGATGAACTCGGGCGGGGCGAGCAACGTCCAGTCGGTGAGCGACACCCAGATCATCCGGAAGAAGGGATAGGTCGTGAGCGCAGCGACAAACAAGAGGGCGGGCGCCAGGTACAAGAGCCCGATGCGCTTGTTCCGCGTGCCGGCGTGCAACTACCGAGTCTCCCGTTGGGCTCCGTGGCCCCGGAGGTACCACCCCCGGGGCCACGGATGCGTCATCCGTTGATGATCGCTTCCATTTGCTCCTTGGCGTCGGCGATGACCTGGGCGAGGTCATCGTCCGAGTAGTACACCCGCTGCAGCATCTGCAGCCAGGGTCCGTTGGGCGAGTTGATCATCTCGAAGAACTTGAGAGTCCAAGGCGTCTTGGAGATGGGGATGGCCTGGGCGGTGTCGTAGACGTCCTCGTTGGCCTGGAAATACTCGTTCTCCAGAACGTCGGAACGGGTCGTCATGTTGAGGTTCTTGGCGTAAACCTCGAGCTGGACCTCGTCGGTGAGCAGCCAGCTCATGAAGTCGACCGAGTCCTCGACCCTCTCCGAACCTTCGGGAATGACGACGAGGTCGCCGCCGGCAAAGGATGACGATCCTCCCTCCATCCCGGGGAGCACGGTGACTCCGAGGTCCAGGTCGGGATTCTGATCCTGGAGCAGAGCGACGTTGAAGTTCCCGGTGCCCATGATCCCGACGTTGCCGGTACCAAACACACCGGCGAAGGTCTCCCCGGTCTCCGTTTGGGCGGCAGGGTCGATGAGACCTTCCTGGTGCATCATCCGCGCCCATTCCAGCACCGGCTGTATGTCGCCGATCATGGCCTCGTCGCCCGGCAGCGGCGCCTCGATCCTGGCCTCAGGATCGCTGGCCCATATCAGCGGGCCAAAGGTGAAGATGTTGCACCCGGCGCAGTTGCCCGCCAGGTAATAGCCATAGACACCGGCATCGGGGTCATTGATCGCCGCCGCCATGTCGTGGAGCTCGGTCAGGTTGGTCGGTGGCGTATCCGGGTCGAGCCCGGCGTCGCGGAAAAGGTCCTTGTTCCAGAACAGAACCGAGACATCGGCGTACAGCGGCGTTCCGTAGAGCCGGCCCTCATACGTAGCGGTCTCGATATGTCCCGGGCTGGCAGTCTCCAGGTTGGGGTCGTCGCCGATCATGTCGGTGACGTCGACCAGGTGGCCGGCAGCGGCGAACTCAGGCCCATAGATCAGGTCCAACCCCAAGAGATCGGGGACATCACCAGAGGCGACGGCCCGTGCCAGGTTGGGGACCATCTGGGCGTGATCCACGTAGGTGAGGTTGATCGGCCGGTCGGGCTCAGCCTCGTTCCAGGCGGCGACCAGGGCGTCCACCATTGGGGCGTTGCCACCGGTCCGTTCCCACATCTCCATAGCGCCAGCAGGCGCGGCAGATGCCGTGGTCTCGGTGGCCGCGGCGGTGGTCTCCGTTGCCGCCGTGGTGGCCGGAGCCGCCGTGGTATCGGCGGCGGGAGCGGTGGTGTCGGTCACGGCGCCGGTGGTATCTGTTCCTGCCTGGGTGGTGGCGGTACCACCGGTACCGCAGGCGGCAAACAGCAGAAGGGCCACCACCGTGATGGCCGGCAGCCTGAAGTGGTGTCTCATCCTGTGCTCCTCCTCGTGCTAGCCCGGGCGCCGTGCCCTGGAGTGAAATCCTATGCATACAATGCTATGCTGTCAAACGATACTGGATCCAGGATGTGTAGACTGCGACGGTCAAGAGCTGGAAGACGGCCCCCGCCGACGCGGCCGGAAGAGGGGACAGTGCGGTAGTGACGGCAACCAAGCAGCCGCGTCCCAAGCGTCCGGCGACGATGCAGGACATCGCCCACGCTGCCGGTGTCTCGCAATCGACCGTCTCCCGTGTGCTCAACGACACGCCCACATCGGTTCCGATCGCCGCCGAAACCCGAGAGCGTGTTCTCGGTGTCGCTCAACGGCTCGGCTACAGCCCCAACCCTTTGGCCCGAGGTCTGCGCGGCGCCAAAACGATGCTGCTCGGCGTCATAGTCCGGGAGATCACCGATCCTTTCTTCTCGGCGGCGGTGGAGGCTCTTTCGACCCAGGCAACCTCCCGGGGCTACAACGTCGTGCTGGGGAGTGCGCATGGCAGCGCCGATGAGGCGATCGCGTTGCGGACCGTGCTGGAGACGAGGCACTGCGACGCGATAATCCTGCTGGGCGACACATCCGACCAGCCATTGCTGCTCGACGATCTGCGCGCTTCCAACGTTCCAGTGGTGGCCATGTGGCAGGGAACCGAGGTCGAGGAGGTCGCCACTGTGGACACCGATAACGAGGGCGGAATCGTCGCTGCCCTCGACCACCTCCTCGAGCTCGGTCACCGCCGCATCGCTTTCGTCGGCGGCCGGCCCCTCGGAGACATCCGACGCCGCAAGTCAGCCTTCCTCGATCATCTCGCCGCCAACGACATCGAAGCTCCCGACGGGTACATGCGTGACACGAGCAACGACCCCGAGGGTGGCGACCGGGCATTGCGCGAGTTGGCATCCATGGCGCCTTCTCCCACCGCGGTCGTCGCATCGACCGACCATCTTGCGATCGGGGTGCTCCACGCCGCCGCCGATTTGGGACTGCGGGTACCCGGTGACCTGTCGGTGACCGGCTTCGACGACATCCCGCTCGCCAAATTCACCGTGCCCCCGCTCACCACGGTGAGGATGCCCGTCGCCGAGATGACCGCAATCGCGGTGCGCCTCGCCATCGACGACGACCCCGAAGATGTCGGGCCTACGGGCTATCACGTTGTCGCACCGACGCTCGTGGTCAGGGCGTCAACCGGAAGGGCGCCGCAGCGATGACCTTCGCAGCTCTGCGTGCCGCCGCCGCCTCAGCCAATAGGGAACTGGCTGCCACCGGGCTGGTCGAGCTCTCGTTTGGCAATGCCAGCGCCGTCGACCCAGGGCGTGGTGTCTTCGCCATCAAGCCGAGCGGGCTTCCCTGCCACCAGATGACTCCTGAGGACGCAGTGGTGGTCTCGCTCGAGGACGGCGAGGTGGTCTGGGGGGACCAGCGGCCGTCGTCGGACACGCCGACTCATCTGGTGCTCTATCGCGACCTGCCCACCGTCGGAGGCTTGGTGCACACCCATTCCCCTTTCGCCACCGCCTGGGCCCAGGCCCGGCGGCCGATACCTTGCCTGGGGACCACACATGCCGACCACGCCCGCGGCGAGATCCCAGTGACCCGGTCGTTGCGCGACGACGAGATCTCGGGGGAATACGAGACCAACACCGGTGGGGTGGTTGCCGAGCTCTTCGTCGATGGGCTGGACCCGCGGGATCTGCCCGGAGTCCTCGTCGCCGGGCATGGTCCATTCGTCTGGGGCGACGACGCCGCTGGGGCGGTTCGAAACGCAGTGGCCTTGGAGCTGATTGCGAAGCTGGCGTTCTACACCCTGACCCTGAACCCAGTTCCTGAATCGCCGTCAACGGCGCTCCTCGACCGGCACTTCTCCCGCAAACACGGACCCGCCGCCTACTACGGGCAGCCATGAACGGCTTCACCACCGTCGCCCTCTTCACGCACCCGGTGCGCCTTGCGAACGCATATTGCGATCGGGGGGTGCAGGGCGGTCGTCCCCCGCGGAGAAAAAATGAGCAACTCCGCTGCCGTCGGGGTCGACTTCGGGACGGAATCGGCACGCGCTGTGCTGGTCGACGTGGCCACCGGCCGCGAGCTGGCCTCGGCGGTTCACCCTTTTGCGTCCGGTGTGATCGACCAGGCTCTCAATGGCTCCCCCCTGCCTCCCGACTGGGCGCTGCAGGACCCGGACGATTATCTGGATTCAATGGGTACCACGGTGCGAGGAGTGATCGAAGAGAGCGGAATCGACCCCGGCGACGTGATCGGCATCGGTATCGACTTCACCGCCTGCACCATGCTTCCCACCACGTCCGATGGCACCCCTTTGTGCCGCCTCCCCGAGTTCCGGAGCAACCCCCATTCCTGGGTCAAGCTCTGGAAGCACCACGCCGCCCAGCCCGAGGCTGATCTGATCAACCGGGTCGCCGCCGAGCGGGGCGAGCAGTGGCTGGCCCGTTACGGGGGGAAGATCTCCTCGGAATGGTTCTTCTCCAAGTCGCTGCAGATCCTCGACGAGGCCCCGGAGGTCTATGCCGCCGCCGACCGGCTCATCGAAGCGGCCGACTGGGTCATCTGGCAGCTCACCGGTGAGGAGACCCGCAACGGCTGTACCGCCGGGTACAAGGCAATGTGGTCGAAGCGGGATGGCTTTCCCGACAGCTCCTTCTTCGCCGCCCTCGACCCTCGCTTCGCCGACGTTGTCGACGAGAAGATGTCGCGTCGCATCGCCGCGGTGGGGGAGCGGGCCGGCGAGATCACCGCCGCCGCCGCCAGGCTGACCAGCCTTGTTCCGGGAACCCCGGTAGCCGTGGCCAACGTGGATGCCCACGTCTCGGTGCCCGCGGTAACAGTGGTGGAACCTGGCCGGCTGGTCGCGGTCATGGGGACCAGCACCTGTCACCTGGCGGTCTCGCCCGTGGACCTGGCCGTGCCCGGCTTCTGCGGCGTGGTCGAGGATGGAGTGATCCCCGGCCTCTTCGGCTACGAGGCAGGGCAGTCGGCGGTTGGCGACATATTCGCCTGGCTCGACAGATTTCTCTCCGACGGCTCGACACCCAGCGTGGAACGCCACCGCCGCCTCGAACAGGAAGCGGCGGCGCTGGCCGCCGGTGGAGCTGGGCTCGTCGCTCTCGACTGGTGGAACGGGAACCGGTCGATCCTGGTCGACACCGACCTCACCGGTCTGCTGATGGGCGCCACCTTGGCCACTCGACCGGGCGACGTCTACCGGGCGTTGCTCGAAGCGACCGCGTTCGGCACCCGGGTCATCATCGAAACGCTGGAGGAAGCCGGGATTGCGGTGGAGGAGATAGTTGCCTGCGGCGGGCTTCCCTTTCAGAACCGCCTGCTGATGCAGATCACCGCCGACGTCACGCGACGGCCGATCCGAGTTGCCGCATCACAGCAGGCGCCGGCGCTGGGTTCGGCAATGTTCGCCGCGGTGGCCGCGGGCGCCGAAGGCGGCGGATATGCCTCGATCGTCGAGGCCTCCAAGCAAATGGCCCGGCTGGGAGAGGATCATTATCTGCCTCAGGAGGAGGAAGCGGCCGTCTACGACGACCTCTACGAGGTGTATCGCAGCCTTCACGACTCCTTGGCGGCATCGAACTCTCCGATGCGCCGGTTGCGGGCAATCCAGCATGACGTCCTCTCTGGAGGAGAGGGAATGTGAGGGCGTGAAACCGCTCGGTCACCTCGAGATCTGGTTCGTCACCGGAAGTCAGGGGCTCTACGGGGAAGACGTCATCGCCCAAGTCGCCGAACACTCCGGGGTGATCGCCGCCGGTTTGGACGCGGCTGACGCGGTCCCAGTGCGTGTCGTCGCCAAGCCGGTGGTGACCAGCAGCGAGGCGATCGAGCGGGTGCTGCTGGAAGCAAACGCCGCCGATGGCTGTATCGGGGTCGTGGCGTGGATGCACACCTTCTCACCGGCCAAGATGTGGATCGCCGGGCTGCTCGCCCTCCACAAGCCGCTGCTCCATCTCCACACCCAGTTCAACCGCGATCTCCCTTGGGGGGAGATCGACATGGACTTCATGAACCTGAACCAGGCCGCACACGGCGACCGCGAGTTCGCCTTCGTCCTCAGCCGGCTACGTGTCCACCGCAAGATCGTTGTCGGTCACTGGAAAGACACCAGGGTGGCGGATCGGATCGGTGCCTGGGCCCGGGCCGCCGCCGGCCTCCACGAGAGCCGGAGGCTGCGAGTCGCCCGTTTTGGCAGCAACATGCGAAGAGTCGCGGTGACCGACGGCGACCGCCTCGAGGCCCAGGTGAAGCTTGGCGTCGCCGTGGATGGATACGGGGTTGCTGACCTCGAAGCTGCCATCGACGAGACCGACAACGGGGCGGTCGACAAGCTGATGGATGAGTACCAGGACCGCTATGAGGTCGTGCCCGAGTTGCGTTCCGGGGGTGAGCGCCACAAGTCGCTCATCGAGGCGGCGCGGATCGAGGCCGGGCTGCGGACCTTCCTCGAGGTGGGAGGATTCGGTGCCTTCACAGACACCTTCGAGGACCTGGCGGGGCTGACGCAGCTGCCCGGCATCGCGGTGCAACGGCTCATGGCCGACGGGTTTGGCTTCGGTGCCGAGGGCGACTGGAAGGCGGCCACCCTGGTGCGGTTGATGAAGGTGATGGCCACCGGCCGCCAGGGCGGTACCACTTTCATGGAGGACTACACCTATCACCTCGGTGAGCCGGCGGTGAAGGTGCTCGGAGCCCACATGCTCGAGGTCTGCCCATCGGTGGCGGCGGATCCCCCGAGCTGTGAGATCCACCCGCTGAGCATCGGGGGTAAACCCGACCCGGTGCGGCTGGTCTTCACCGCCCGAACCGGCCCGGCGGTGAACGTGGGATTGGCCGACCTGGGGAACCGGTTCCGCCTGATCGCCGCTGCCGTGGATCTGACGGAGCCCGACGAGCCGCTGCCCCGGCTCCCGGTGGCCCGCGCGGTATGGCAGCCGCGGCCTGACTTCGAGACGGCGACCACTGCCTGGCTGCTCGCCGGGGGTCCGCACCACACAAGCCTCAGCCTCGATCTTGATCTCGAGATCATCGGCGACTTCGCTTCCATGGCTGGGATCGAGTTGCTGACCATCGACGACGAAACCCAGCTCAGCCGGTTCGAGCAGGAGATCCGCTGGAACCAGGCGTACTACCACCTGATGGGAGGACTCTGATCGGGGGCTTGGCCTTTGGGTCGTTTCGCCTTCCGAGTACTCAGTACTCAGTACTTAGTATTTAGACAGATCCCTCATCCCGATTCGGGGCGACGGGGGACTTCGATCGACTAGGTGATCTCGGGCCAGATCTTGCGGCCCCCGCCTGGGGGGACCACGGCATCGATGGCTGCCATCGACTCGGCCGACAAGGGAGAACGACGGCCGGCGGCGGTGTTGGCCTCGGCTTGGGAGCGGTTGCGGGCGCCGGGGATGGCGGTTGTGACCGCGGGGTGTTCCAACACGAAGCGGAGCGCCAGTTGCGCCATCGTCTCGTCTTCGGCAAGGGCGGGGCGTAGCCGGTCGACAGTTTCCACGTCGGAGAGGAACTGGGCGTTCTGCTGTGGGTCGTCCATCCAGGCGCGCCTGAAATCGCCCTCGGGAAACCCGGCATCATGGGTGAACTTGCCGGTGAGTAGCCCCATCGCCAGCGGGCCGCGCACGATGACACCGATCCCGGCCTCCAGGCAATAGGGGAAGACCTGGTTTTCGGGGATGCGATTGAGGATCGAGTAGTCGACTTGGAGGGTGTCGCAATCGCCGTCGGCGTTGCAGCGGCGCAGGAAGTCGACGTCGCCGGTGCTCACGCCCCAGGCGCGTACCTTCCCCTGATTCTTCAATGAACGGAAGCCCTCGATGAAGACCTCGGTGTTGGGCTCGGGGTAGCTGATGTGGCACTGGATCACGTCCACGTAGTGGGTGCCGAGCCGGGACAGCGACGCCTCCACCCCGGCGGTCAGCTCGGCCACGGTGTCATACCGCGAACGCCGCGACTCGCCGTCGAATCCATCCCAACCGATCTTTGTTGCCACGACGAAGCGATCGCGCCGGCCGGCCATGGCGCGGCCCAACAACTCCTCCGATCGGCCGTGCCCGTAGATGTCTGCGGTGTCGAAGAAGTTGACCCCGCCGTCCAGCGCCGCCTCGATGGCCTCCAGGACGTCGGCGTCGCTGCCGGGTCCCCACTGGAAGCCCGGCACCGACCAGAGTCCCAGGCCGATTTCGGTCACCTCGATCCCGCTGCGCGCCCCAAGCGCCGCTCGACGTAGACCTTCCTGCGGCTCCTCGGCGGGGATCCTCAGTTCTCCCTTTTCCGGTACTCGGCGGCGACGAGGTCAGTGAGTTCGTGCACCGAGGTCTGATCGACCGGCTTGTCGTAGGTGATCCGGCCGTGCTGCAGCAGGTTGACCCGGTCGCATACGTCGACGATCTGGGCGTAGTTGTGGGCGATCAAGATCACCGACAGGTCCGATCGCTTTCGCAGCTCACGGACGAGGTCGAGGATGACCACCGCCTCACGAGCCCCCATCGCTGCCAGCGGCTCGTCGAGGAGCAGGATCCGTGCGTCGGAGTAGACGGCGCGCGCCACAGCCACAGCCTGCCTCTGACCGCCGGACAGGAAACCGATATCCGCCGTAACGGAGGGGACTCGGATCCCCATGCTGTCGAGGTGCTGGATTGAGAGGCGCTTCATCTCCCGCTTGTCCAGCAGCGGTAGCGGACTGCGGACCAACTCCTTGTTGAGGAACATGTTGAGATAGACGGGTAGCTGGTTCACCAGAGCCAGGTCCTGGTAGACGGTTTCGATCCCGAGTTCGCGGGCGTGGGAGACCGAGCGGAGGGTCACCTCCTCGCCGTGGATGAAGATGCGGCCGGAGTCGGGTTGATGGAAGCCGGTGAGGATCTTGATCAACGTCGACTTCCCCGCCCCGTTGTCGCCAATGAGCCCGAGCACTTCGCCTCGCCTCAACCGGATGCTCACGTCGCGCAGCGCGTTCACCGCCTCAAAGCGCTTGGAGATGGCCTCGGCGCGGATTGCGTATTCGTCTCCGCGCCCCGCCTCACCGCCGTCGACCTCGCCAGCCGCGTTCATGACTGCATCGCTCCGCGGCGGAGACGCGCCAGGCGGACGTTGAGGATCATCGAGATCAGTATCGCCGCCCCCAGGATCATGTTGAAGGTGAAGGCGCTGATCCCCATGATGGTGAAACCGTCGCGCAGTACACCGAGGAACAGCGCTCCGAGGAAGGCGCCGATGATGGTTCCCGACCCGCCGGCCAAGGCGGTTCCGCCTATGACCGACGCCGCCACTGCAAAGAACATCAGGCTCTCCCCGCCGGCCAGCGGGTCGATCGAGGTCACCCGGGTTGACTCGAGGATCCCGGCGAAACCGGCAAGCACCGCGGTGATGATGAAGTTCCCCTTCTTTACCCGCCTGGTGGGCACGCCGGCCTCTCTCGCCCCGACGGGGTTGCCACCGGTTGCGAAGGTGTAGATACCCCAACGTGTGTTGGTCAGCACGACGTGCATCGCCACCGTGATGATCACCGCCCAGGCGAATCCGACGAAGGGGGCGCCCCCGAACAGGGTCACCAGGGCGCCGGTGCGGGCCGGCACCTTGGGGAACCCGCCTGACAGGATCAAGGTCAACCCGTTGAGCAGGAACAGCGTTCCCAGCGTGGTTATGAACGAGGGAAGCCCGAAGTTGACCGTTATCACCCCGTTGAACACCCCCACCGCCGCTGATGCGAGCAGGGCCAAGACCACCCCCACGATCATGGGTAGGCCCGCTTCCATCGAGAAGAACGTGATGAACGGCGCGAAGGCAAAGACGTGACCGGCGGAGAGGTCGATCTCCCCGCAGATGAGCAGCATCACCTCCCCCACGGCGATGATGGCGACGGTATAGGTGAACTGCGCGATCACCCGGCCGTTGGCAGGAGTAAGGAAGGCCGGGTGAGCCGCGCCGAAATAGAGGATCAGAAGCAGGGTTACCAGTGCGATCGAAGCCTCGCGCTGGCGCAGCAGGGTCTCACCGACGCGGCCGAGGCGGGAACGCCTTCCGACGGTCACGTCGGTGCCCGGTGTTCCCGCTTCGGCCAAGTCAGCCTCCGTCAAGCGACGGGCTCGATGACCTTCTGCTCCTCGGAGTCGCCTTCGAACCGGCTGTCGGTCTCCAGGAATAGCGCTGCATCCTCTGGGCCGAGGAACACCAGACCGGTGTTGGTCTCCGGCGGCGCCACGACACCTCCGGACAGCTTCCACAGGTAAAGGTAGACAACCGGGAGGAATCCCTGAAGGTACGGCTGCTGGTCGATGGTGAAGTCGAGGACGCCCTGCGAGACGGACTCGACAGTACCGGGCAGAAGGTCGTAGCCGCCGGCCCCGACCAGCGCCTGGTCGCGAGCGCCGTTGCTCTGCACCACCTGGCCGACTCCCTGGGTTGACCCGGCATCGACGGCGTACATCCCGGTGGCGTCGGTGTTCCCGAGGTACCAAGCCTCGACACGATTCACCTGCTCGTCGAACTCAGGCCCGGTGGCGATATCGATGGCCTCGATGTCTGCGCCGGATTCGGCGATCGCATCGAGGGCGCCGTCGATTCGGGGCTGGATGTTGAGCTGCCCCGGGGTGGCGATGAATAGGGCCACCTTGCCCGAACCCACCTGTTCGACGATCCGTTCGCCCATGGCGAACCCCGATCCGTACAGGTCCTGGCCAACATACGCCAGCCGGTTGTTGGGGGCGTCGGCGTTGTAGGAGACAACCGGTATCCCTGCAGCCAGCGCCTGATCGATCGGCTCGTTGAACGCCTCTAGGTCGACCAGCGCCACCGCAATCCCGTCGGCGGGTGCGGCGATAGCCGTCTCGAAGGCATTGACCATCTCACCGATCTCCGACTCCTCCGAACCGGTCCACTGGAAGGTGGTGCCGAGGAGGCCCGAGGCATCCTCGATGCCGTACTGGGTGGGAGTGAAGAAGGGGTTGGTGGTGACGTGATTGACGAAGACGAAATTCCACTCCGGCGTCTCGGGGAAGAGCCCTGCGCCCTGGGCGGCGACGGCTGTGCTCCCCGACGCAGTCCCGTTTCCGGAGCCGGCGCCGGTGCATGCGGCGAGCAACCCCGCGGCCGTGGACATGCCCACGCCCTTAAGGAAATCTCGCCTCGAAGCCCCGCGTGGGACCAACAGCTGATCAGACATGGTCTCCTCCCCTGCTGGCTGACCTGCCTTCCCTCGATCCCACGGGATCGAAGTACTGCAATCGTAATCAGGAATTCGACTGCGGAGCAACTGCTGACCGTCATTTACTTCCGGCCCTCGAACCGAGCGCGCCTAAACCCTTGGCTACGAACGTGAGCGTGGGCCCGCTAGCCCGCTGAACGACATTGGAAAAGGTCGAACGACCCATCTCGGGGCGATTCAGCGGGGGTCGATGATTCTCGTCCGCGGGCTCTGAGCGCGCCTGGGCGCTCCCGCGATCCGCAAGTGTCCGAACTGAGGGAAGGAATCGATGATGTCGAGATGGCGAAGGCTGGTGGGCGCGGTGTCGCTGGGAGTCCTGCTCCTGCCGACGGCCGCTTCCGCTGAGGAAGCGCCCGGCGATCTTTGGGGCGACGAGAGCGACGTGGTCATCGACTTGGTCGAAGGTCAGGACGCACCCGCCGGTGGATTCACCGAGGCGGCGCAGTACGGGTGGGAGCCGCTCGGCATCGTCGCCGGAGGATCACAGATTCGGCGTCACTCGCTCGGTCGCGACGTATGGGAGGTGTGGGTGTGCAACACCGGTCCCACCTCCTACTCCTACAGCCCGAAGACCCTCAAGAAGAAGCTCAACACCCGCGTCGGGCCCTATTACGACTGGCAGTCGGAGGGTAAGTACGACATCGCCTTCGTGGAGGGCGGCATCGTCAACGGCACAAAGGATGGGGATCCATATGGCGACATGAGCATCTGCCTCAACAAGGTCGCCAACCGCAGCGAAGGGAACAGGAACGGTGTCGTCTTGGTCCTCGACGACGTGCTGTCGTTTGCCGAGGGCTTCGCCGGGCTGGCCGGACCCGGAAGCGTCTGCCTCGCTGCGAGCGCTTGCAACGAAGTGCCTGACACCTTCCCGGGCAACGGTCGGTTCGCCCTTCTCGGCGCCGAGACGTTCACCTCGGCTACCCCATTTGGCGAGGCTCTTACTTCGGTCGCTGCCCATGAGATGGGTCATGCCATCCACTTCCCCCACTCTTCCTCGGGTGGCGGGAACGACTACGACAACCCGATCGATCTCATGAGCGGCAACAGCGAGACCTTCGATGGACAGCCGGGTTCCACCGAGGCGGACCCCTACGGGACGCTTGGCTTCAACCGCTACGCAGCAGGGTGGATCCCCTCGGGCGACGTGGTGGTATTCGAAAGCGGAGCGAAGACGGTCAAGCTGGTGAAGCCGAACCACGCCGGCAAGCAACTGGTGGTCATCCCCTTGTCCAAGGGGCGCTACATCACGATCGACGCCCGGCTCAACGACACCCACGACCCGATCCCAAGCTCGGTCTCTGGGGCCGCAGTGCACATCGTCGACCAGCGTCCCAACTGCCCCGAGGCCGACTACTACGGACTCACCGCTTGCTTCGGGATCCTGCGAACCCACCTCCAGAAGCCAGCGAACCCATACGGGGCGCATCACGTGCTCAAGAAGGGTCAGGAGCGCAACGTCGGCGGATACGTCGTCAAGGTGCTGGGCAAGGGCGCCAACTGGGTGAAGGTGAAGGTCACAGAGGTCTAGAAGAGGCGCAAGGCCTCACCGTCCGCCGATCTCGGGAGCGTCCCAGCCACCGTGCAGGGCGCTCTCGAGTGCGGACTGGGTCCCCATGTTTCGGATCGAAGTGAGAGCTTCGGAGAAGGCTGCGACGAGGTGTCGATTCGCCGCCAGGTCGTCGTCGAACACCGCCCTGAAGTCGAGAAACCGGGTCGGGTCCGAGAGCGAGGCCCGAGCGTGTTGGCGTGCCGCTTCGAGATGGGGATCCTCTGCAGGCTCGATCGTCGATCCATCATCAGCAACGCCAACTAGGTACTGGCACCAGCCGGCGAGAGCGAGAGCACTCAGACCGATCGGGCCGCCACGCCGAAGCTGTTCGCGAAGCGTTGGGAGCACGAACTTGGGAAGCTTGGCGGAGCCGTCGCGGCACAGCCGCGGAGATCTGGTCGGCGATCGCCGGATTCGAGAAGCGCCCGACGATCGTCGTCTTGTAGTCCTCGACATCGACGCCCGGGCACCGGCGGAAGCGGCGGGCCTGCCTCATGGTCGAGGAACGCCCGGACAAAGCGACGGAGGAGCGGGTCCGCCATGGCGGTGTGCACCTGGTCGAACCCGCGGAGCGCGGCCAGATAGGCGAGCACTGAATGGCTGCCATTGAGGAGTCGAAGCTTCATCTGCTCGTAGGGCTCGACGTCCGTGGTCACGACGACGTCCAAGTCCTCCAGCGGCGGTCGTTCTGCCGCGAACGTGTCCTCGATCACCCATTGCCGAAAGGGCTCGGCCACCACTGGCCAAGCATCAATGACGCCGGTCTCGGTGAGCAGCCATTCGCGGTCGGCGTCGGTCGTGGCCGGAGTGATCCGATCGACCATGCTGTTGGGGAAGCCGACCTCCCGCTCGACCCACGCCGCCAGAGCCGGATCTACTGTTCTCGGCCTCACCCAGGGTGGCAGTACGGGCCACGTCGCCGTTGGAGACGATGTTGTCGCAACTGATGACGCTCAGCGGACCCGCGTCTGCGCACCCGCCGGAGGGCAAGACCGGCGACCAGGATGCCGAAGGCGGAAGCCTCTCCCCGCCATGGGTGACCCGGGGTCGTACCGATCCTCCTCGATCGGATAGCCGCCCTCGGTGACGGTGAGCGACACGATCTGGGTGTCCGGATCCGAAATCTGCTCCACCAGTCGGTTGGGGCTGGGGTGAGCGTGGATGTAGTCGACGATGCTGCCGACGATGCGCACCTGAGTCAGATCGGGGCCACGCAGAATGAGGCTGTACAAGCATTGCTGGCCTCCGAGCGCCGACGCCATGGCGGCATCGCCGGGAAGCACTCCGCTGCCGACGATCGACCAGTCCCGGTGGCCGGCCCGGCACAGGTCATCGACATACGAGCCGAGATGGGAGCGGTGGAAACCACCCACACCGATGTGGACGATGCTTCGTCGCAACCGGGAACGGTCGTAGGTCGGGACGGCTACCCGATCGGAGATCTCCGGCAGAACTTCTGGCCGGAGCAGAACACCGGGTTGCACGATGGGACTCAGGCAGACGGGTAGGTGAGCCGGGCCCAGCCGATCCGGCTGTCGGCCATGCCGTAGAAGACGTCCGCCCGACCCTCGCCCCGGTCGTCGATCCCGGTGGGGAACACGACATTGGGCACGATCCCCTCCTGTTCCTCGGTGGTCTCCGCCTCGAGCAGAGGTTCGGTCGAGCGGTAGAGGAGCCTGGTGACGTCCTCGCTGTCGTGCACCATCACGCCTGCGGCGTAATGAAGCCGTTGCTGCAGGTCCTTGCCCGGTTCGTAGATGCCGGCGACACCGTGGTACAGCGTGAGCCAGCCGCCGGGGGTGCGGATCGGAGGGGTGCCGCCACCGATCTTGATCAACTCCCATGGCTGCTCGCTGGTGGCCACCTGCCGGTGTTGGCCCACCCTGGACCAGGTTGGCGATGTCCTCGCCGACGCGTTCGGCATCGGCGAAGGACACCCAGATGCCGGGCCGGGGGTCAGCGACCCCGGTGGGCGGGGCCGAGTAGCCGAGCAGGCTGTGCTCGGACAGAGTCCCAGTCCGGTCGGTGGAGGATGGCGTAGGCAGAGGATCCGTCGGGCGCAGTGACCGGTTCGGGGAACCACAGGGCGTCCTTGTTTGGGTAGAGATCGAGATCGGTGCGCCAGAGCCGGCTCGTAGTCGAAGCGAAGCGGGCCGAGACGCTCCCACTGCTCTAGATCGGCGGAAAGCGCCAGAGCCGATCCGCGGTCCGAGCGGGCCGTATGCGGTGTAGTTCATGACGTATCGGTCGAGGGTCGGCATCCAGGTGATCCGGGGGTCCTCGACGCCGGCGGTCCGCGAGTTGATCTCCCAAAGCTCGGTGGGCTCGAGCACGATGCTCGGCGGGATCTGTCCCCACCGGGTCGCCCGAGGCGTCGAAGCGGACTCTGGCTCGCCCGATCCGGGAGAAGTTCTGCTCGGCGACCAGACGGGGAAAGATCCAGAGGTCGCCCTGGCGATCTCGGGCGGCAGCCGGGTTCAGTACCCCCCATTGCTGGAGCGGGGTCGTCGGCGACCGGGTGCATCAACACGCCCCGCCGCTCCAGCCGGTAACCCGGGTCGCGGGCGCCGTGCCCGGCGGCGGCCGACGTGCTCAACCCTTGACGCCCGCTCCCAGGTCCGACGCCTGGAAGTACCGCTGGAAAACGAGGAAGAGGACCACAACCGGGATGGCCAGCACGGTCGCTCCCGCCAGGATGGCTCCGATCGGGTTGGCGGTGCTGCCGGCGACCGTAGAGATGAAGTTGGCCAGCGCCACCGCCAGAGGCTGCAGGTTCGCCTGCTTGGTGATGAGGAACGGCCATAGGAACTCGTTCCACGGCCCGATGAAGGTGACGAGGACAGCGGTGAGGATCGCAGGTCGGGCGATGGGGACTGCCACTCGGAGCAGGATGCGCAGCTCGCCGGCGCCATCGACCCGGGCGGCGTCGAACAGGCTCTGGGGGACCGCCAGGAAGAACTGGCGGAAGATGAACACCGCAGTGGCGTTCACCGCGAAGGGGAGGATCATCCCGAGGAAGGTGTCGGCGAGTCCAAAGGCACGGACGATCATCACGAACAAGGGGATCATGAGGAGCTGGAACGGGAGTATCAGGCTGAGAAGGACGATCCCGAAGACCGCCCCTCGACCACGGAAGTTCAGGACGGCGAGGGCATAGCCGGCGAGCATCCCGAGAACGAGGGTGGAAACGATGACCCCCAGCGTGAATATCAGCGAGTTCCTCAGTGTCACCAACAGATCGAGGCGTTCGTTTATGGCGATGAAGTTGTCGACGGTGAGAGTGCTCGGATCGGGAAAGGCACCGGCCACGGTGGGGTCGGGCTGTGCCTGAAACGCACCGACGACCATGTACCAGAAGGGAAAAAGGAAGACGAGCGCTCCGATGAGGAGCAATACCAGGCTGAGGACGCGGCCGGCGGTGAGGCGTTTGCCGCGGGCGGCAGAGTCTGCGGTGGTCGTCTCTTGGCCGCCGTCACCGCCCTCGGCGATATCGGTCGGGGACTGGCACGATCGTCGGTCGGGGTAGTCATCATTCCCGCCCCTGCACCCTGTAGATGATGGCCGACACGGTCATGACCAATGCGGCGAGCATCACACCGATAGCAGCACCGATTCCGGCGTTCCCCTGTTCGATCCCCTTTTGGTACATCAGGAGCACCGGCGACATGGACGCCCCGTTCGGCCCCCCGCCACCGGTGAGCAGGTAGGGCTCGGTGAAGAAGTTGGCCCCCACGATGAACGCCAGCTATCACCACCAAGGTCGTGGTTTGCCGCACACCAGGAACGGTCACCGAGCGGAACTTATGGATCGTCCCGGCGCCGTCGATGTCGGCGGCCTCGTACAGCTCGTGGGGGATGTTCTGCATCGCGGCCAGGTAGAGGAGGACGTAGAAGCCGAGCTGTTTCCAGGTGGCGAAAAGGGCGATGATGGGCATCGCCCAGAACCGGTTGACCAGCCAGGATGGATCCGGAGCCAGCGGTCCCAGGACCTGGTTGACGATCCCGGTCGATCGAGAACATGTACATCCACACCGCGATCAGCGCCACGCTCGCCGCCACGTATGGCACGAAGTAGGACGCCCTGAAGAAGGCGCGTAGCGGCAGGGCCTGGTTCAGCGCCGCGGCGAGAACCAGGCCCAGGATCACCGTCAGTGGGACGTTGATCACCACGAAGATGACCACGTTGAGCGCGGCTCGCTGCGCCACGGGGTCGGCGAGCACGGTGGCGAAGTTCTCGAAACCCACGAAGGGCCGCTCGACCACGGCCCCCGGTGCGGCGAAGAAGTAGTCGTGGAACGAGATGTAGACCGCGAACACGAGCGGGAAGGCGAACAGGGCCAACCAGAAGAGGAAGTAGGGAGCGGCGAAGGCATACCCGATGGGATGCTCGCCAAAGATTCTCTTCTTCAGCGGCTGCCGGTTGGCGGTCGCCGCCAACGCCGCGGTCGTGGTCTGTTGGCTCACTCGCTCGCGAGTTGGGTGATGCTGTCTGCCGCCTCCTGAAAGGCGGTGTCGATCTCTTCGTCACCGAAGATCACCGATGCACGACCAGGCGTCGCGGAACGTCTGCCACACCTCGACCGAGTTCGGAATCGAGGGAACCTCGATGACCCGCTCCACCTGTTCGGCGAAGGGTAGGAATCCGGGGTTCTCCTCGAAGAAGTCGGCATAGAGGTCGGTGATGCCGGGCCGGAAAGGCATCTGCCCGGTGATCTCGAGCAGTTGCCTGTCGGCCTCCTCGCTCATGGTGAACTTGAGGAACTCCCAGGCGGTGCCCCGGTTCTCACAACTGGTGTAGAGCCCGACCGACTTCCCATCGGCGAAGGTGGACAGGTCTTCGGCGGCAGTCCCCCCCGACGTCGGCGGCGGGACCACCGCCCAATCCACGTCGGTGTACACCGCCACCGCCCACGGCCCGGCGGAGTTCATCGCAGCGATACCGTCGGCGAAGGCGTCGCCCTGGTATCTCCTCCCGGGGGACGAGTCCATCTTCGTACAACTGGCGCCACACCTCGGCGATCGCCTTGCCCTCATCGGTGTTGAACTGTGCTTCACCGTCAGCCACCAGCAACTGTCCGGTCTCGGCGGCGAACCATGGGTAGAAGTCGAACCACGACTGGAAGAACTGCGATGTCGGAGCCGGGTAGATCGCGGCCTCAGCGACACCGGAATCGACGAGGGTCTGGGCGGTTGCGGCGAACTCCTCGTAGGTACCGAGCGGTGGGTTCTCCGTGTCGAGCCCTGCTTCTTCGAACATCGCCGTGTTGAAGAGGATCATCACCGGGTTGGTCTTCCACGGCATCTGGTAGTAATTGCCATCTGGCGACTGATACTGGGCGGCTGCCTCACCACTCCGCTCCTCGATGAACGACGCACCGTCTTCGAATTCGTTCAGCGCCACCAGGCCCTGCTGCTGCAGGAAGGCGGGCACCGCCGCAGGGGCGGTGTTGTAGATAAGGCACGGCGTGTTGCCGGCGGTGATCGAGGCGGCGATGACTGCCTCAGAGGTCTCACCCGCCGGGATCTCTTGACCGGTGACCTCTTCTTCGGGGTGCTCGGCGTTCCAGGCCTCGATCTGGGCCGTGGCCCACTCGATCTCCTGGGCGTTGTTCGAGTACCAGATGGTGATGGGGCCGGTCGCCTGGCTGCTCTCTCCTCCGGCACCGCCTGCCGCGGTCGTGTCGGTGTCCTCCGGCACCGCCTGCCGCCGTGGTGCCGGTGCCTCCGCCGTCTCCGCAGGCCGACTAGGACCATTAGGACGGTGACGATCAACGCGATGGTGCGGGCTCGGGTCATGGCCTTCCTCCCCTTCTGTTGCCTCTTTTTCAATGCCTCTTTGTCAATGCCAAGTTCCGCTGATGGTGCCCTCGAATCACAACTTTGGCCGCAAGTTATTGTCGGTCAACGGTCGCGCCGATTCGAAAAGGGGGCTGCGCATGAACCGTACTCGTCGAGCCGTCGCCATAGTCCTCGGCTTCCTCCTGGTGGCTGGCTTGTCGCCGGCCACAGCTCTGGCGCAGCCGGAACCGCTCACCAATCTCGCTCACCTCGACTTCCTCGGCGACCGGGTTGTACCCCCGGAACAGGAAGGTCACACCACATATCAGCTGGAAGACAGATCCGTCGATCGGTGTGCTCTGGACATACGCCGAGCCGGGCCCGGATGGCGAGTACCGCCGGCTCGGAGGTGGGGTCTACGACCCCGAGACCGACACCTACGGCCAGGGCGCCTACAACGCTGACGACATCTCCCGCGCCGCGGTGGTGTACCTCCGGCATTGGACTGCAGTTCGGCGACGTCCACAGCCGTGACCAGGCCTACCAGCTGCTCCGCGGGCTCACCTATCTGCAGACGGTGAGCGGAGAGAACCAGGGCAACGTTGTGCTCTGGATGCAGCCCGACGGCACGCTAAACCCGAGCGCCGACCCTCCGGAGCTTCCCGACCCCTCCGACTCGGGAGCCTCGTACTGGCTGGCGCGCACCATCTGGGCCCTGGGCGAGGGCTACCGGGCCTTCCGGAACGAGGACCCCGAGTTTGCCCTCTTCTTGCGGGTTCGGCTCGAGCTCGCCATCGAAGCGGTCGACCGTCAGGTGCTCACCCCGAATTACGGCGAGATGCAGACGGTCGACGGGTTGCAGTGGCCCTCATGGCTGATCGTCGACGGTGCCGACGCCTCATCCGAGGCGATATACGGCCTCGCCGCCTATCAGCAAGCGGGTGGCAGTCCCGCGGGACTTCTCGCCTTGCAGCAACTCGGGAACGGGGTTGCCCTGATGCAACTCGGCTCAGTGGGGCGATGGCCGTATCGGGCGATCATGCCCTGGGCCCAGTCGCGATCGGTGTGGCACGCCTGGGGAGACCAGATGTCAGGAGCGTTGGCCACCGCCGGCACCACCCTCGAGAACTCCAGGTGGGTCAGCGTTGCGCAGCGGGAGGTGGGCAGCTTCACGCCCCACCTCCTCATCCAAGATGGCCCGCAGAACGGCTGGCTGCCGGCGCCGGCCGACCGCACCCAGATCGCCTACGGCGCCGATGCCACTCTGCAGAACCTGGTCCGCACCGGCCAGGCGAGCGGACGGAGTGGGTTCTACGACTCGGCCGGGATCGCCGCCGCCTGGTACTTCGGGAACAACCCGGCGGGCGAGCCGATGTACGACCCCGAGACCGGCCGCACCTACGACGGCATCAACCCCGACGGGGTGATCAACCGCAACTCGGGCGCCGAGTCGACCATCCATGGTCTGCTCTCCATGCTGCTGCTCGACGAATATCCCGATATCGCCGCCCGCGCCATGGTCGCCGGGCGGAAGCGACCAAGTCACCTGGGAGATGGTCGAGGCCGAGGCAGGGGAACTGACCGGAGCCGCCGAGGTGGTGACGCCCCCATCCGCCTGGACCGGGGAGAGCCTGTGGTCGGGCGGAGCCTACGTCTCGCTCGCCTCCGGCGGGTCGGTCGACGTGGCGGTCGATCTCGAGACCCGCGATCGGTACTGGATCTTCGGGGTCTCCGAGCGCCAGCAGATCCCGCTCCGTGCCGTGGAGATCGCCTACGAACTTGACGGCGTCGCTGCCGGGCGTCAGCCACAGGGCGGTGCCGGTCCTCAGGGCATCACCCCTACTCCCGGATACCTGGGGGTCGGACAGTCTCGCACCCGGACCATCGTGGACCCGGGGTCCGGTGTGGTTAGCGCCGCCTTTTCCGGGAATCGTGGTGAGGCGCGGTTGGATGCGGTGCTTCTCCAGCCTGAGATCGAGTGGCTGGTTCTCGCTGGGGACGGCGGGCACCAGGGAGTCCTGCGTAGCTTCAGCGACCGACTTCGTCACCAACGATTGGACATGGGAGATGGCGGCCGACCCGAAGCACGCGCCTACAACGATCTGGGCGTCCTGGTGCGCACCGTCCGTGGTCGTGCCGGCGTCGTGATCAGCCCCGGTCTTTCCCGGGGGCTTCACGGTGGTCACCTCCGGGTCCTGACCGGGTCGCAGCGCCGATGATTTTGTTCGGTCGCGGCCGTCTGATCGGATGACGTGAGATTCGATCCCCGCAACGGAGGAGAACCATGAGGAAGATCAAGGCGGGGCTGTTCATCTCGCTCGATGGGGTGGTGGAAGCACCTGACCAGTGGCACTTCCCCTATTACAACGACGAGATGGGAAGCGCCGTGGACGCCACGCTCGGCAAAGGCGACACGATGTTGTTCGGGCGCAAGACCTACGACAGCTTCGCTGGGGCGTGGCCCGAGCGGGAGGCCGCCGGCGAGGAGGACGCCCACTTCGCCAAGGTGCTCGGAGACATCCGCAAGATCGTGGCATCGAACCAGAAACTCGAGTTCACCTGGCGGAACTCGGAGCAGCTCGAGGGCGACCTCGTCGAGTTCGTCACCGCCCTCAAGAACGAACCGGGTGGCGACATCACGATGAGCGGCTCGGTCTCGGTGGTCCGCCAACTGCTCGCCGCCGGTCTCCTCGACGAGCTTCACCTGCTTGGTTCATCCGATCGCGGTTCGCAAGGGCATGAGGCTGTTCGAAGAGGGCGAGACTCCGATCCCGCTGAAGCTGATCTCGTCCGAGGCGTTCGGGACCGGCGTGCTCAACCTCGTCTACGCACCCGACGAATCGCCGCCGGAGGGCACATACGAGGATGCCAAGACCCAGCTTCCCCAGGTCGAGGAGTCGGAGCATTCGTGACTGTTCCCAAGACCCACACGCTCGACCTGCCGGGCGTGGTGTTGACCTACGACGTACGCGATGCCGAGGCCGAGAGCTCGGCGCCAGTCCTGTTCATGTTCGCCGCGCCAATGGGTGCCAGCGGATTCACGACGCTGGCGGGGCATTTCAGCGACCGGACAGTGGTCACCTACGACCCCAGGGGTGCGGAGCGGAGCGAGCGCACCGAAGGTGCCGGCGAGTCCACGCCGGATGTGCACGGCGACGACCTGCACCGCATCATTTCGGAGCTCGATTCTGGGCCGATCGACATCTTTGCCAGCAGCGGTGGCGCGGTCAACGCGCTCGCTCTGGTGGCCGAACATCCCGAAGAGGTGCGGACCCTGGTTGCTCACGAGCCACCAGCCGCCCAGGTCGTGCCGGACCGCGAAGAGGCGCTCGCTGCAACCACCGACATCCACGAGACCTACCAGAGAGACGGTTTCGGACCGGCGATGGCGAAGTTCATCGCTCTGGTGAGCATGCAGGGTCCAGTTCCAGCCGATTTCGCCGATCAGTCTCCCGATCCAGCCCAATTCGGCTTGCCCGCCGACGACGATGGGTCGCGTGATGACGTGCTCCTCGGACAGAACATCATCACCGGCACCCACTACAACCTCGACTTCGACGCGTTGCGCGCCGCCTCGACCCGAATCGTGCTCGCCGCCGGTGTCGAGTCAGAGGGCGAGCTTGCCCACCGGGCCGCCATCGCGATAGCGGAGCGGCTCGGGACCACCGCGGTCGCCTTCCCCAGCGATCACGCCGGCTTCCTCGGCGGCGAGTTCGGCCAAACCGGCGACCCCGACGCCTTCGCCGCCACCCTGCGTCAGGTGCTCGACGGGGCGGGATGACCTAGCCGAGCGGACGCAAAAAGAAGGGCGCGCCTGGTCTAGGAAGCTGGCGCGCCTCCCACCAGCCGGGACAACAGATCTCCCCACCACAGGCCGAGGACGGCGAAGACGACGTCGTTCGGCTCGAGCCCCTTACGGAGATGGCTGACCGTCACCCGGGTCGCCGCGGCTTCCGGCTCGAACCGGATCTCGACGGTGTCGCCCGGTTGGGCGGGCGGTCCCTCCCAGGCGAGTTCGATCCGGTCTGGCGCCTCGATCGCTGAGATCGTGGCCAGCACTTTGGCCCCATCGCTCGTCGCCTCGACCAGTCGGTCGCCCTCGAAGCGGATGATCGCATCGGGGGTGCGGTCGCGCACCCACCAGCGATCGATACCCTCGACGAACAGGGTGTAGGCACGCTCCACCGGCATTGGCACCAGGCATGTGACGTTGACCGCTCCCTCAACCATCGGCCACCTCGGCGGCGTGCTTGGCGTACCCGGCGAGTTGTTCGCTCCAGAAGTGGGTCACTTCTTCCGACCATTCGCTGAGGCGCCGGAGAGGCTCCGGCCGGATGGTGTAGATGTGACGGCGGGTGTCTGCCGGGTCGAGGGTGACGTCGACCAGACCGGCGAGGCGCAGTGACCGGAGGTGTCCGGTCAGCGCCGCTCGGCTCACGCCGATTCGGGTGGCGATCTCGCTCGGGGTCAACGGACCATCCGCCAGCACCTCCATGGCCTCTCGCCTTGTGGCGTCGGCCAAAGCGACGAGGGTTGCGTCGATGGCGGCGGAGGTCATGTCTCGGATGCGAAGTACCAGCGATGACCCTCGGGGTCGACCGCCCGGTAGGTGCGATATCCGTAGTCCTGGTCGGCTGGTGCGCCGAGCACGATGGCCCCTGCTGCTCGCGCCCGCTCGTAGTGAGCGTCGATGTCATCGATCTGGCACCACACCTGGCTGTGGACCCCCCCCAACTCGTGCGGGGTGGAGAAGCCCCCATCCCGCCACACCGATGAGAGCGCGATCACTGCGCCGTCCAGAGCCAATTCGCAGTGGGCGACCGTGCCGTCGTCTCCGTCCATGCGGAACGTTTCCTCGAAACCGAAAGCGTCGCGCAGGAAATCGATCGCTGCGGGCGCATCGGCGTAGTCCAACATCGGCATCAACTGCGCCATGCTCGCTCACTTCGCTCGTCGTACTCAGTTCGCTAGTACTAAGTACTATGTGTCGACATTAATCAAGCTTGCAGTTGATAGTCAAGCCTCCAATTGACTAATGCCAATCGGCCATGTGATCCGCCTGGGTCGGCAGGTAGGCACCAGGACCGAAGTGCTCGTCGTAGAACTCGAGGTCGAGGTGGTGCGCTTGCAGATAGGTGAGGCAGAACAGGCTGGGCACGGTCCCCGGGAACTTGCCATAGCGGTCGAGGATGTACTGCGCCTGGAGGACGACGCACGCCTTGAACTCGTCGGAGTGGATCTCGGCGGCACCCCGCACCCGGGCGCTCTCCTTCCAGGCACCGGGCGTCCCGGGGTGGAAGGGCCCACCTGGACCGAACTTCCTCTGGGCGAACGCATCCACCGCAGCGGCCATGTCGGGGTAATGCGGGGGGCAATAGGCGGCGAACACTCCGTCCTTCCCGGTTGGGTTGGGGAGCGCCCAGCGCTCGTCGGTGTCGTAGCGGAACCCGAGACCAGGGACCGCCGGGTCGCCGCTCGCCCCGAGCACGGTGTAACGGTCGATCCCATCGAACATCCACCCGCCCAGCCCCATCGCCTGGAGCATCAGCATCCCGGCGTAGCACGAGGTGGTGAGCTCGGCGGTGGCTTCGGTGAGGGCGTACTGCTCGAGGAAGGACAGGGGGAAGGGCTCGTCGATGTCGACCAGGTCGCGAAACTGCTCCATCCCCGGGACGCGGTCCCCGCTGACATCGTCGGTCATCGAGTAACCGTTCTGGGTGATGTAGCAGAGGATTGCGATCATCGTTTGGGCTATGTCCGCCACCGGTATCAACAGGAGGCTGCCCGGGCGGTTGACACACCAGGTGTTGTGTCCCTCCATGTAGGGCTCCTCGGGCGGGATGTTGAGCCGACCGTCGGCCAGCTTGCGGATCCTCGACCGGTGAGCCTCGATGACCTGCTCGATGTCGACCGGGTCGCCCGGTTCCCGCTCGACGAGCTTGGGAGCGTCGCGGGTCTCGAATAGATAGACGCCTTCGTCGTCGGTGAAGAACACCTCAGATGTGTGGAACCCCGCTGCCGAGGGGAAGGTGCGTCCACCGGCGGCACCGGAGTAGTTGGCCAGATGCGGGGCGTAGGTGGCGTTGCGTGTGATGGCGTAGTGCCACCCGGTGTTCCCCGCCGCCGATGTGAGAACGAGCATCTTCTCCAGATCGGTCAACGGGAGCGGCGGATGCGCCGACTTGTGAGCCAGCGGACCGTCGGGGATCTCGGAGCCGAGGGAGAAGCGACGCGCCCGCCGGCCGTGGATCGCCTCGATCAGGGGGAAGTTCATCGCCTTCTCGAGCCCTTTCGGCCCTGCCATGTCCGAACCTCCTCTACGACGACGGGGAGAACCTAGGCCCGGCCGTTCGAAGAAGGCCCGGGTACGATCGAGAGATGGGTGATGCCCGCATCCGGCCACGACTTGTGGTCTCCGACGCCTCCGGAGCGATCGATTGGTACGTCCGAGCGCTTGCCGCACTGGAGGTAGCCCGCTTCGAAGGACCAGACGGCAAGGTGGTCCATGCCGAACTCGAGGTCGGCCCGGCGGGGTTCAGCTTGAAGGATGAGGACGAGGTCGACCGTTCACCCCACTCGGGAGGCGGTGCCGCCCTTCTCGACCTCGAGGTCGACGACGTCGACGCCCTGGCGGAGCGGATGCTTGCCGGCGGCGCCACCGTGGTGTTCCCGGTGGAGGATCGCGACTACGGGCGGAGCGGGCGGCTGATCGATCCCTTTGGACACGCCTGGATCATCACCGGGCGCTGAGTTTCCCCCGGTTGCTCGAACCAAGCGCCTCGCCGGTTCGTATTCATAGATGCCCGATAAACGGGGGAGTTCGTGATGTGGCGTCGGTGGTTGGCGGTGTCGGTTGTGGTGGGGTTGGTGGTTGGGGGTACGGCGGCGGTCGCTCAGCTGCCGCCGGGGGGGACGTTCACCGATGATGACGGGAACGAGCATGAGGGGTTCATCGAGGCGATCGCCGCCGCGGGGATAACGCTTGGGTGCAACCCGGAGGGGACGTTGTACTGCCCGGCCGAGCCGGTGCGGCGCGATCAGATGGCTTCGTTCATCGCCCGTGGGTTCGAGTTGCCTGCGGCGGGGGAGGACTTCTTCCCCGACGATGAGGGCAACACCCACGAGGACAACATCAACCGGGTGGCGGCGGCGGGGATCACGCTCGGGTTCGATGATGGGACGTTCGGTCCGACGCTTCTGGTGTCGCGGGCGCAGATGGCTTCGTTCCTGGCCCGGGCGATGGAGTTGGATCCGGTGCCGGGCGACCGCTTCTCCGATGTCTCCGGGGTGCACGAGGGGAACATCAACGCCATCGCCGAGGAGGGGGTGACGTTGGGTTGTGACCAGGCGGGGACCTTGTTCTGTCCCGACGAGTCGGTGCGCCGTGACCAGATGGCGTCGTTCCTGGGTCGGGCACTCGGTCTCGAACCCACCCCGCCACCACCGGGGACATCGAGCACGAGTTCGTCGAGCACCAGTTCCTCCAGCTCATCGTCGAGCAGCTCCTCCTCGAGCAGCTCATCGAGCAGCACGTCCTCCAGCAGCACCAGCACCACGATGGACGACGACGAGGTGGTGATCTCGATCACTGCCATCGAGGACTTCGGCGACACGACCGTGTCGGTGGGCACCGAGGTCGTCTGGGAAAACAACGACAACGTGAACCACTCGAGCACCTCGGGCATCCCTCCGAACCCGGACGGTACGTGGAACTCGGGGATCCTCAATCGACGGCGAGGACTTCTCGCGGATCTTCAACACGGCGGGGAGCTTCGACTACTTCTGCACGGTCCACGACGACCTGATGGTCGGAACGATCATCGTCGAGCCCTAAGGGTTTGTGATGTGGCGTCGGTGGTTGGCGGTGTCGATTGTGGTGGGGTTGGTGGTTGGGGGTACGGCGGCGGTCGCTCAGCTGCCGCCGGGGGGGACGTTCACCGATGATGACGGGAACGAGCATGAGGGGTTCATCGAGGCGATCGCCGCCGCGGGGATAACGCTTGGGTGCAACCCCGAGGGGACGTTGTACTGCCCGGCCGATCCGGTGCGGCGCGATCAGATGGCTTCGTTCATCGCCCGTGGGTTCGAGTTGCCTGCGGCGGGGGAGGACTTCTTCCCCGACGATGAGGGCAACACCCACGAGGACAACATCAACCGGGTGGCGGCGGCGGGGATCACGCTCGGGTTCGATGATGGGACGTTCGGTCCGACGCTTCTGGTGTCGCGGGCGCAGATGGCTTCGTTCCTGGCCCGGGCGATGGAGTTGGATCCGGTGCCGGGCGACCGCTTCTCCGATGTCTCCGGGGTGCACGAGGGGAACATCAACGCCATCGCCGAGGAGGGGGTGACGTTGGGTTGTGACCAGGCGGGGACCTTGTTCTGTCCCGACGAGTCGGTGCGGCGTGACCAGATGGCGTCCTTCCTCGGTCGGGCACTCGGTCTCGAACCCACGCCGCCACCACCCACCACCACGATCGCGACGACGACGACCTCGACCACTCTCCCGCCACCACCCGACGACGTCTTCGTCTCGATCGACGACTTCCTGTTCTCGCCCAACGACGTCACCGTTCCCGAGGGGACCCAGGTGTGGTGGACCAACGTCGGGGATGCGGACCACACCACCACCGGCAGCTTCTGGGACTCGGGGACCCTCGAAACGGACGAGTCCTACCGCGGTCACCTTCGACACACCTGGCACGTACAACTACATATGCACGATCCACGACTTCATGACCGGGGTGGTGCGGGTCACCGACTGAGGGAGGGCGGGGGTGACGCCGAACCGACGTCACCCCCGCTGGCTCCGGTCAGCGAATGATTCGGAACGTGAGGGTGCTCTCCGTGTCGCTCACGAACCTGAGGATCATCTCGCCATGGGCGGTGCGGTACCGCCTCGTTCCTCCGGTGATCGCCGCCCGGATCTGATCAGTCGTCTCGGTGAACGTCGCCAGGGTCCTCACCATGACCTGGCCGGCCGGCAGGTCGACCGTGCCCAGGCAATGGAAGGTGACTGCTTCGTCCTCACCTATGTCGACCAGTGTGCAGGTCCCGGCAAAGACGCCAACGTTCCGGTCACCGATGAACAGATCGTCGTTGAAGACGAAATAGTCACCAAGGCTGAACCCGGGATCCCCGACATCGATGTCCACGTCCTCGATGGCGCTGATGGCGGTGACCCGCAGCACCTCGACCTTGCCGGCACCATCCGTCGACAGTGCTGCCTTCGGTGAGGCGGCCGCCGCCGGAAGGCTGGCGACCACGAGCAGGAGCGCCGCCACGGCCCCGAATCTGAGCTTGGTTCTCATGGAACCCCTCTTCTCCCCCCGATTGGTCGACTCGGCTGGTGTCGTTCTCGAAGACGAAGGGGGAGCCCGGATGGAAGGCATCGTGACGGAGACGAGGGCGAGGGAAAGAGGACGTCGAGCGCCGCCCCCCGCCCGGCACACCTCGGGAAATCGGACTGCTCTCGGCGCGGCCCCGCCCACAGAGGTCGTCATCGACCCTCCCCCGTGTTACTCCTGCGCGCACCGTAGACCTGCGTCCAGAGTTCTGCACCCGGCGTCCCGGTAGTTGCCCCGCAGTCGCGCCCGAGCCGCCAGGTGGGCCTTTGCCGAACCGAGCGACGAGTTGGACCCGCGACCTAGCGATGCCCAATATGCCAGGTGGTGGCGATGTGGCTACATCTGCACGATCCTGGCGATATGACCGTGCGGGTCACCGACTGACGGATCGAGCAGTCTTCGATCTATGCCGGAGCCAGTGAGCCCTCGGTCACCTCGGCCTTGTGTGCGGCGAAGGCGCCAAGGACTTCCTCTTTCTCTTGTGCAGGGATACCAAAGCTGTCGAGGGTGCGCCCCAGCTCGGCGGCGACCTCGTCGAATTCCGATGGGGTGATGTGGAACTCTCGGTGGGCTTCCTCGAGCCCCAAAGGCGTGCTCCCCGGCTCGGTTGCGGTGAAATCGAAGGGTCCCCCCGCCACGTCGCAAACCCACAGGGTTCGCATGAACTTCAGGCCCGGCAGCCTCTCCAGGCTGTTGGTGTGCCAGTCACGTAGATCGGGATTGTCCGACCCCTGACCAACGATCGGGTTAGCGATGAGGGCATCGCTGAACCTGTCCACTACAGCCGCGATGGCGAATACGCCACCCAGCCGCTCGTAAAGACTCGCCTCGGGCATACCCGCCTCCTTGGTCTCGCTTCTATCTGAAGGGAGCTTCTATTACTAGTCCACGTTATTTTTACACCATTGTGAGAGCCGAGTCAACCGTGTAGGCACGCCTCGGTCGGATCGTGGATTCGCTCGGAGCCGCATGATTGACGTGTTACGGCGGCGCTACCTCTGCAGCGATGTGCGATACTTGGCGACCCCGAGGATCCGGCGCTTGAATCCGCCGTCGGCTCGCTCAGGTGCAGGGTTTGACCCCCGCCCCCTTAGCTCAGCTGGCAGAGCACCTCCATGGTAAGGAGGAGGTCTCCGGTTCGAATCCGGAAGGGGGCTCCGCCCGGCCGATCCCGACCGGGTTGACAAATGAAGACGGTGCGACCAGCGCACCAGCGTGGCGGCGTAGCTCAGTCGGTGAGAGCGCTCGACTCATAATCGAGAGGTCGGCAGTTCGAGTCTGCCCGCCGCTACCGACGGGAACGAAGAAGGAGTTGTGATGGGGAAGGCGAAGTTTGAGCGGACCAAGCCTCATGTGAACGTGGGGACGATGGGTCACATCGATCATGGGAAGACGACGTTGACGGCGGCGATCACCAAGGTGTTGCACGAGCGTGACTCCTCTGTGGCCTTCACCTCCTTCGACCAGATCGACAAGGCCCCCGAGGAGCGGGAGCGGGGGATCACCATCCAGATCGCCCACGTCGAGTACGAGACCCCCAACCGCCACTACGCCCACGTCGACATGCCCGGTCACGCCGACTACATCAAGAACATGATCACCGGCGCCGCCCAGGTGGACGGGGCCATCCTGGTGGTGTCGGCGGCGGACGGCCCCATGCCCCAGACGAGGGAGCACGTCCTCTTGGCCCGCCAGGTGGGGGTGCCCTCGATCGTGGTCTTCTTGAACAAGGTGGACATGGTGGACGACCCCGAGCTCTTGGACCTGGTCGAGCTCGAGGTGCGCGACCTGTTGACCGAGTACGAGTTCCCCGGGGACGAGGTGCCGGTGGTGCGCGGCTCGGCCCTCCAGGCCCTCGAGGGGGAGGGGGAGGGCCCCGAGCAGATCGTGGAGTTGATGGAGGCGGTCGACTCCTACGTCCCCGAGCCGGTCCGCGACGTGGAGAAGCCCTTCATGATGGCGATCGAGGACGTCTTCTCCATCACCGGGCGGGGGACGGTGGTCACCGGCCGGGTGGAACAGGGCGTGCTCAAGGTGAACGAGGAGGTGGAGATCGTCGGGATCCGCCCCACCAGAAAGACGGTGGCCACCGGGGTGGAGATGTTCCGCAAGCTGTTGGACGAGGGTCGGGCGGGGGACAACGTCGGGGTGCTGCTGCGGGGGGTGGGCAAGGACGAGGTGGAGCGGGGCCAGGTGCTGGCCAAGCCGGGGTCGATCACCCCGCACACCAACTTCGAGGCGGCGGTGTACGTGCTGACCAAGGAGGAGGGGGGACGGCACAACCCGTTCTTCTCCGGCTACCGCCCCCAGTTCTACTTCCGCACCACCGACGTCACCGGTTCGGTGACCCTCCCCGAGGGGACCGAGATGGTGATGCCCGGTGACCAGACGCAGATGACGGTGGAGCTGATCGCCCCCATCGCCATGGACGAGGGGCTGCGCTTCGCCATCCGGGAGGGGGGCCGCACCGTCGGTGCCGGGCGGGTGACCAAGATCCTGAAGTGAGCTGAGCTCACTTGAGGAGTACTTGGTACCTAGTACTTGGTACAGAACAGAAGAACAAGACGAGGAGTACGGGACAACAGGAGTCTGAGTACTGAGTACTGAGTACTAAGTACTGCGAACGAGCGAAGCGAGTGAGTGATGCCCTCTGATAAGAGACCGCCGCTGACGTTGGCTTGTGACGTTTGCAAGCGTCGCAACTACGTCACCACCAAGAACAAGACCAATACCAGGGACCGGCTCGGACTGCAGAAGTACTGCAGGTGGTGCCGCGTCCACACGCTGCACCGAGAAACCCGTTGATCCCAGGGGCGGGGCACGCCGACCAGTGGTAGCTTGCCGAGCCGACCCTGCGGGTGGAGTGAGCAGGTCTGCATCGGGACGGGGATACGCCAACAAACGGCGAGACCCCGTCCCGATCGCGTCGGGTCGGCGTGGTCGCTGACGACGGTCCGCCATTCGGCCGCCTCGAAGGTTGGCGGATCGGGCCGGTCCCGCTCACGGTCACACCCGACAGGGTGTCCGATCTGGTGGCGGCCACCGGGGACGATCCCGAGCGCTGGACGGTGGCGGCCCCGCCTTCCTTCGCTGCGGTGATGTTGTTCGCAGTAGCCAAGGATCTGCTGGCCGCACCCGAGCTTGCCGGTCGCGGGGTGATCCACTCCGAGCAGACATTCGAGTGGCACCGGCCGTTCGCCATCGGGAGCGAGGTCGAGGTGGAAGGTGTCGTCGGGCGGGTCCGTTCGAGGGGTCCGGCCACGTTTGTCGGACTCGATGTCACCACCGGCGATGGGTCGGGCCCGGTGCAGACCTCCGCATCGAGCTTCGTCGTGATCGAAGCCGCTCCCTCGGAATCCGCTGACACCGGAAGCGAGCCTGGACCTGAGGAACGCGCCATCAACGAGCGACCCATGCTGCGACCGCTCCCCGCCGTCGGGACGCAGCTTCCACCACTGGCCAAGTCGGCCAGCCGTGGTGATCTCCTCCGCTATGCGGCCGCCACCGGTGACTGGAACCCCATCCACTGGGACCGCGCAACCGCCGTGTCCGCCGGGCTGCCCGGGATCGTGGCGCACGGTTTGCTGATGGCGGCGTGGGTGGTCCAGGCCGCCGCCCGTCATGCCCATGGGGACATGCCGCTCCGTCAGGCGCGGCTCCGCTTCAGGTCACCTCTGCGACCGGCGGAGCCGGCGTTGGTCGAGGGCGAGGTGCACGAGGAGGGGTCGCTCCGCCTGCGGGTGGTTTCCGGCGGCGAGGAGAGGGTCACGGCTACGGTTGTGCTCGAGCCGTCGAGCGGTGGGTAACCCCATGCAAGAGCTGAGGGTCGAATCGAGCGTCGATCTTCTGGTGGATCGAGCCCGACAGGGCGACCGAAACGCCTTTGGCGACCTGGTTCGGCTCCACCAGCACGAGGTGTTCACCTTGGCGGTGAGACTGGTTGCCGATAGGACCGTCGCGGCGGATGTGGCGCAGGACGCCTTCATCCGCGCCTGGCGGGCGCTCCCCAAGTTCCGCGGCGACGCGGCGTTCGCCACCTGGCTGCACCGGATCACGGTCAACGCCGCCTGGAGCCAGAGGCGCCGGGCGGCGGCTCGCCCCGTTTCCCAGCTCGACGAGGCGCTTGCAGTCCCCGATACCGACCCGCTTCGCCAGCCCGAGCGCGTCGGCGAAGTGGCCGATCTACGCCAGGCCCTGGGAGATGCCATCGGCGCGCTCCCCATTGGGATGAGGGCGGTGGTGGTGCTCAAGGACATCTACGGGTGGAGCCACGACGACGTGGCCCGGGCGCTTGGGATCTCCGAGACGGCGGCCAAGGTGAGGCTCCATCGGGCGCACCTCCGGCTCAGGGAGATGCTCGACGGGCGACGCCCATGACGGCGCATACCCATCTCGCTCGACGTGCGCTGGCGACCACGATCGCTTCCCGGCGCCGCCGCCGCCAAGGAGCATGTCGAAGGCTGTCTCGCCTGTCAGGCCTCTGCCGCCCACGATCGGCGGTTGCAGCGCCGGCTGGCGCTCCTCCGCCACGAACTGATCCCGGCCCCGGCCGGTTTGGTCACCCTGGTGCTCGCTCGGATGGAGGCCGCACCCGGCGTGAGCGTCGACACGCGGTCCGATAATCGCCGGGGCATCGGTCCTGGCCGCGGCGGCGGCAGCGGCCGCGGCCGCCATGGTGGCGGCGCGCCGACGGGGTGTGGCCGCTCCCGGATGAGGCAACGGGGCATGGGTGTACACTGCGTCCGGCCCATCGGTAGACTCCGCCCAGGCGGGCTCGCCGCCCTTTCCCCGCACGATCGAGCCGAGGGGAACCGGAGGGGTGTAGCTCGAATTGGCAGAGCGCCGGTCTCCAAAACCGGAGGTTGCGGGTTCGAGTCCCGCCGCCCCTGCTCCGCAAGGAAGCGATACGTGAGATGAACCGAGAGATGAGGCGCCTCGTTGAACGCGAGGAGCGACGACAGAAGCAGACGCAGCGGGCGCGCCCCAAGCGTGCCGCCGGCAAGCCGGCTGAGCAGAAGCCGAGCCTATGGCAACGGCTTGGCATCTTCTTCCGCGAGGTTCGCACCGAGCTCCGGCGGGTGCAGTGGCCGACGCGAGAGCAGATGATCGCCTTCACGTCGGTGACCCTGATCACGACCACGGCGGTGACACTCATCGTCTTCGCCTTCGATGTCGTGCTCAAGGAGGGCATCTTGTGGCTGCTCCAGGGCGCCGGGCAAGGGTGAGGCGATGACCGACGCCGTTGACATCATCGAAGAAACCGAGGTCGTCGAAGAGGAAGAGCCGTACACCAGTCCGTACGACCTCGAAGGCGACTGGTATGTCATCCATTCCTACTCGGGCTACGAGAACAAGGTCAAGGCCAACCTCGAGACCCGGATCCGGTCGATGCACATGGAGGACCGGATCTTCGAGGTGGTCATCCCGCTCGAGCCGGTGGTCGAGTTCAAGGGTGGCCGGAAGGTCACCGTCAGAAGAAGGTTTTTCCCGGCTACATCCTGGTCCGGATGGTCCTCGACGACGACTCCTGGTACGCGGTGCGCAACACGCCAGGGGTCACCGGGTTCGTCGGGGGCGGGAGCAAGCCATCACCGTTGTCGCGGCGCGAGGTGGAGCGCTTCCTCGGGGTGGAGAAGAAGGAAATCAAGAAGGAACCCCGCTACAAGCCGGAGTGGGAGGTCGGGGAGACCGTCCGGGTCGTGACCGGGCCGTTCGCCGACTTCAACGGGGTGATCGAGAGCATCAATGTCGACCAGTCCAAGGTCGTTGTGCTGGTCAACATCTTCGGGCGCGACACTCCGGTGGAGCTCGGGTTCGAGGACATCACCAAGCAGTAAGTACTTGGTACTCAGTACTTAGTACTTAGAAGGAGAATCACGCATGGGTAGGAAGAGACTCGTCACGACATTGAAACTGCAGATCCCCGCCGGGCAGGCAAGTCCGGCGCCTCCGGTGGGCACCGCTCTCGGGCCGCACGGGGTCAACATCATGGACTTCGTCCGGGCCTACAACGAGGCAACCGCCAGCCAGACGGGGACCATCGTCCCGGTCGAGGTTTCGATCTATGAGGACCGCAGCTTCACATTCGTCACCAAGACGCCGCCCGCCGCCGTCCTGCTGCGCCAGGCCGCCCAGGTGCCGAAGGGCTCCTCGACCCCCCGGACCGAGAAGGTGGGACGGGTGACCAAGGCGCAGATCCGCCAGATCGCAGAGACCAAGATGCCCGATCTCAACGCCAACGACGTCGACGCAGGCGATGAAGATCGATCGAGGGGACCGCGCGCTCCATGGGTATCGACGTACGTCAGTACTTAGTACTTGGACTCAGACGAGGCAGGTGGGAGAGCGGTGCTGAGCTGGCTCGTCTGGACCACGAAAGGAATCGAGATCATGCCGAGACACGGCAAGAAGTACCTGGAAGCGATGCGTCGCTTCGACCACAACGCCTCTTACACCGCAGATGAGGCCGTGGACCTCGTCAAGGTTCTCGCCCCGGCCAGCTTCGACGAGACCGTCGAGGTCGCCTTCCGGCTCGGGATCGACCCACGGCGCGCCGACCAGATGGTCAGGGGCACTGTCAGCCTGCCCCACGGCACCGGGAAGGCGGTGCGTGTCGCCGTGTTCGCCCAGGCCGACAAGGCGCGCGAGGCCGAGACCGCCGGCGCCGATCTGGTTGGCGGCCCGGAGTTGGTGGCGCGGATCCAGGACGGCGAGCAGCCACTCGACTTCGACATCGCCGTCGCCACCCCCGATCTGATGTCAGAGGTGGGGAAGTTGGGCCGTGTCCTCGGTCCCCGGGGTCTGATGCCAAACCCCAAGGCCGGGACGGTCACCGCCGACGTGGGCAAGGCCGTGGAAGAGTTCAAGGCCGGGCGCATCGAGTACCGCAACGACCGCTATGGGAACGTCCACGCCCCCATCGGGAAGGTGTCCTTCGAGCGTGACCAGCTGATCGGCAACCTGGCAGCGCTCACCTCCGAAATTGTCCGGACCCGGCCCGCTGCCGCAAAGGGACGGTACATCCGGCACGTCAGCGTTTCGTCGACCATGGGACCCGGCGTTGCCGTGGACGCCGCCAAGCTGGACGACCTGACCGCCCTCGCCCACTGAGGAAAGGCCACAGGGGAGCCTCGCCTTGGAGCGGCTGCTCAGCGGTGAGCGGCGGGGCGGCCGCCAGGGTGCCACCCAGAGAACCGATCCTCTGCGGTGGGGCAGGGTAGGGGCTGCTCTCCACCGAGGTTCTCGTTCGCCGTGCCTCTCCCGGGACGGTAGCGGTCAGGTGAGGACGTCCCGCCCGGCTAGGCCCCCCTGTTGTGTCTCAGTGTCGCGCCGCAACGGTCCCTTTGTCTAGCGCTTATTCGGGCGCGAAAATCGGTCGCAATTCACCTGTTACCATTGTCCGACAACAAGGCCGGAGACCGCAGGCGCATCGCCTAAGGGGTGGCAAGCCACCCACCTGCGCAGGTCACCTTTGAAATCGGGTCGTTGCCACATTGGCGCGGCCTCCTCGAGGGTCCTGGTGTCCGGCCGGGACCTTTCTCTTTGAGGAGGACGCATGCCACGACCTGAAAAGGTCCAGGCAGTTGAAGACATAAGAAGCCGGATCGAATCGGCGCAAGCGACATTCTTGACCGAGTACCGCGGTCTCAATGTCGCCCAACAGCAGCAACTCCGGCGAAGCCTGCGCGCCAGCGGGACCGAATACAAGATCGTCAAGATGACGCTGGCCCGCCTCGCTGCCGGGGAGTTGGGTATCGAGGGTGCCGAGGAGTGGCTCACCGGCCCAACCGCCCTCGCTTTCGCCGGGGACGACCCGGTCGAGACTGCCAAGGCGCTGCGCGACTTCGCTCGGGACCACGAACAGCTCGTGGTCAAGGCCGGATTCCTCGGCGGGAGCATTCTTCTACCCGAGCAGGTGAGCAGGCTCGCCGACGTCGAGCCTCGCCCGGTCCTTCTGGCCAAGCTGGCTGGAGCCTTCCAGGCACCCCTCGCTCAGGCTGCGGGTCTCTTCTCTGCTTTGACCCGCAACACCGCATCGGTGATATCGCAGTTGTTGGAGAAGCGAGCAGCTCTCGAAGAGCCTGAAGAGACGGCAGATGAAGCAGAGACGGCGGACGGCGGACGGCAGACGGCGGCCGGAGAGGTGGCCGAAGTAGTCGGAGAGCCGGAAGCCGCCGCGGATGCTGCGGAAGATGAGACGGCAGCCGAAGAAGGGGCCGAGGTGGTCGAGGAGATCGACGGGGCCGCTGAAACCGACGCTGCTCCAGAACCCGAGGCCGTTGCGGAGCCTGAGGTTGAAGCGACTGCCGAGGTGGCGGAGGAGCCGAGCCCGATGTTGCGAGCCGAGCCCGAGGTTGATGAGGAGCCGGAGGCGGCCGTCGAGTCCGAGGCTGTCGAGGATCCTGAGGTTGAAGCAACCGCCGAAGTAGCGGAAGAGCCCGAGGTTGCTGAGGAACCAGAGGTCGATTCAGCTGCTGAAGTGGTCGAAGAGCTCGAGGTAGCCGCCGAGCCCGAAGTTGCTACGGATCCCGAGGTGGCTGTCGAGGCCGAGGCTGCTGCGGAATCTGAGACTAACTACCGACGTGGCTGAGGAGCCGGAAGCCCGAAGCAGTTGACCAGCCGGTGGATGCTGTCGAAGAGGACACAGCGACAATGAAACGCCGGCGGAGCCGGCCGAGGAGGCATGAACATGGCAAAGATGACGACACAGGACCTGCTCTCGGTCTTCGAGGAGATGACGGTTCTCGAACTGAAGGACTTCCTCGATGCTTTCGAGGAGCGCTTTGAGGTGACCGCGGCAGCCCCCATGGCCGTAGCCGCCGCCCCGGCGGCTGGTGGTGACGGAGCCGCCGCCGCCGTCGAGGAGGAGAAGGACGAGTTCGATGTCGTCATCACCGCCATCGGCGACAAGAAGATTCAGGTGATCAAAGAGGTCCGCACGCTCACCAGCCTTGGCCTGCGGGAGGCGAAGGAGTTGGTGGAGAGCGCACCCAAGGCGGTGCTCGAAGGCGTCGACAAGGAAGCCGCCGACAAGGCGAAGGAACTTCTCGAGGGCGCCGGGGCGACCATCGAACTGAAGTGAGCGGAGGGTCCCTGAGGACCCTCCCTCAGCTCTCTGCCGCCTCGAGGTAGTCGGCGACTCTCTCGGTCTCCCGCTCTCTCAACCCGACGTTGGCACGGAGCAATTCGAGGCGCTGCGGCACCGTCATCGTTCCTTCTGGGACCTCGGCCTCGGCAAAGAACGACTCGACGTCCCGCGCCACTTCCGGGTATGACAGCAGTGGGATGCCATCGAGGATCCGGGCCACCAGCCTCTGGGGGACCGCAGCCAGGATGTCGTCCCACCTCGAGCGGATCGCCCGCCAGGCGCTCGTCCCCGAGTCGCGCCCCCCGAGGATCCGGGCCAGGATCCAGAAGCTTTCCTGGAGCCGGATCGTCCCGTCGAGAGTGTGTGACACAGTGCGCTCCGCCAACTCGGTGTCGTCGAAGCGACAGACGGCCTCGAGGAAGCGCCGTTCCTCCTGGGGGTCCTCGGCGCTCTTGTACCCGAGCAGCATCCGCTCGTAGTCGTCCGAGTCGCCGCTGTCGGCGGCGATGAAAAGCGCCGCAAGCGCCACATCGGGATCGACGCTCGGGTCGCGGTCCATCACCTTTTCGGCGATAGCCACGCCCTTCTCGGTGAAGGGCCCGTGGCGTCCGAGGCGGCCTCCGAGCGCGAGCAGCATCTGACCGCGCAGCCGGCGGGTGAGATCGGACTCATCGGGCCGCGGATCCCACCCGAGTTGCTCAGCGGTTGGCGACAACAGCCGCTGAACCAGCCGGTGGAACCGGTCTAGTTGCTCGTCAGGGATGACGTGATGCTCGGTAGAGGCCAGGACGCGCAACACCAACTGCCAGATGGCCTGTTCGGTCTCGTCGGCGTATGCCTCCAACAAACGGAGGACTGATGGGGCATCGAGCTGGCCCGAGAGTACGAAGGCGTTGGCGTCGTCGAGCAACACATACCGCTCCAGATCCTTCAATTCCTGAAGCCGCGCGACGAGAGCGTCGAAGAGCTGGGCCGAGTAGCTCACCCGGTAGAAACCGTGCCCACCGGCGTTCGCCACCACCCATTCCACCTGCGCCAGGAAGATCGATCGTCATCTCGACATCGTCGAGAAGCACCCTTCTCTCGAAGGTCTCGCCGCCGGCGACGCCGCGGATCTGCACCGGGACCTTCCACACGGATGTGTCGGAGTCGTCGGGGATCGCCAGGAAGCGGCGCTGTCGCAACCTCACGCCCGACCCGGTCGCATCGACCTCTATCTGCGGATAGCCCGGTTGCAGGATCCAGGTGTCCATGATCTCGCCCACCGGCCACTCGCTGGCGCCGTCCAGACCCGCCCACAGGTCTGCGGTCACCGTGTTTCCATAGGCGTGCGCCCTCAGGTACGAGCCCACGCCATTGCGAAAGGCGCCCTCGCCGATGAACTGCTCGATCATCCGCAGCACCGACGAGCCCTTGCCGTATGTCAGGGCATCGAACATCTCGCTCGCCTCGTCAGGTGAGTGCACCTCGAACTCGACGGGACGCGACGTGGAGAGTTGATCGATTTCGAGTGCCCACGGCCGGTCGACGGCGCCAAAGGTGAGCCACCGCTTCCACTCCGGCCGCATGGCGTCGGTTGCCTTCATCTCCATGAATGTGGCGAATGCCTCGTTCAACCAGATCCCGTCCCACCACTTCATGGTCACCAGATCGCCGAACCACATGTGGGCCAACTCGTGGCCCACGACGTCGAGGATCCGGATCTTCTCGGCTTGGGTTGCCCTGTCGCCATCGAGGAGAAGTGCCGCCTCGCGATAGGTGATACAGCCGAGGTTCTCCATGGCCCCAAAGGCGAAGTCCGGGATGGCGATGTGGTCTACCTTGTCGCCGGGGTAGGGGATCTCGTAGTAATCGCGCAGATAGCGGAGGCAGAAGACGGCGCACTCCAGCGCGTAAGGGGCGAGGTGGAGCTTCCCTTTCGGGGTGACGATCCGCACCGGGGTTCCATCGACGTCTATCGGTTCGGTTGCCTCGAAAGGACCGACGACAAACGCGACCAGATAGGTGGACATGACCATCGTCTCGGCGAACCTCACTTCGACCTTGTCGCCGATCGCCTGGCGCGACTCCTCCATCGTGTTCGACACCACGAACAGATCGTCGGGGATGACCATCGTCACCTGAAAGGAAGCCTTGAAGTCGGGCTCGTCCCAGCAGGGAAAGGCACGGCGGGCATCGGTCGCCTCGAACTGCGTGGTGGCGACCGTCTGCTCCACACCGTCCACATCGGTGAATGTCGAGCGGTAGAACCCCTGCAAATGATCGTTGAGTACCCCGCAGAACTCGATGTCGAGGTCGGCCTGGCCGGCGTCGATGGTGCGGGGGAACCGCAACGTGGCACGCTGCTGCTTCTCGTCCAACTCCACTTCGGCGGCAAGGGTCTCCCCACCGACACGGATCGAGACTGACGTCAGGTCGAGGTCCGCCGCGTTGAGCACGAAGCGATCGACGGGTTCGACGACATCGACCTTGATCGTTTCCGACCCCGCAAAGGTGGCGGCCGCCAGGTCGGGCTCGAGCCGCAACTGGTAGCTGCGCGGCACCACGTTGCGCGGCAGCCGGTATTCATCGGTCATTGGTGGTGTCCTCTCCTCAAGACCCGCGATGGTATCGGGTCTGCGGAGTCGGGCATTTTGGTGCCGACGTCGCCGATACGATCAGCGGGATGGAGCGCGACACCATCCTGGTGAGGGTGAGCGGGACCGATCGTCCCGGTATCACGGCGGGTCTGCTGCGGGTGCTCGCCGCCGGCGGCGCCGACGTACTCGACATGGAGCAGGTGGTGGTGCGCGACAGGCTCTCCCTCGGGCTGCTGGTCGGTGTCCCCGGCGGGCGCGAGGTGCTGAAGGAGCTCCTCCTCTTCGGTTGGGAGCAGCAGCTCCACCTCGACTTCGAGTTGCTTGCCGACCCTCCTCCCCCACAGCCAAGGCAGCGTGCCGTGGTGACGGTTCTCGGTGCCGAGTTGTCCGCAGCCGCCCTCCACGCCGTGGCCGAATCGATCACAGCGGCCGGCGGAAACATCGAGCGGATCGACTGCATTGCCCGTTACCCGGTCATTTGCTACGAGATGTTGGTTTCCCGAGCCGACCTCGATTCCCTGCGTGCCGAGCTGATGGGGGCCTCGAGCCAGCACGGCATTGACGTTGCCGTCCAGCTCGAGGGACTGGCGCGACGGGCCAAGCGGTTGGTGGTGCTCGACGTCGATTCGACCCTCGTCCAGGACGAAGTGATCGAACTGATCGCCGAGGAGGCGGGTGTCGTCGCAGAGGTCGCCGAGATCACGTCGCGGGCGATGGAGGGCGAACTCGACTTCGAGAAGGCGTTGCGGAGTCGGGTGGCGCTGCTCTCGGGACTCCCGGTCGAGGCACTGGAGCGGGTGGCGGCGAAGGTGCGGCTCGCCCCGGGTGCGCGCACCTTCGTCCGCACCGCCAAGCGGCTCGGGTACAAGGTGGCCGCGGTGAGCGGGGGGTTCACCTTCTTCACCGACCGACTCGCCGCCGACCTGGGGCTCGACCATGCGGTGGGGAACGAACTGGAGGTCGTGGACGGCCGGCTGACCGGCAATCTGGTCGGACCGGTGGTCGATCGTGCCGGTAAGGCCGATGTGCTGCGACGCGTGGCGGAGGCCGAGGGCATACCCGTCGAGCAGACGGTGGCGGTGGGCGACGGCGCCAACGATCTCGACATGCTGGCGGCCGCCGGGCTCGGTGTGGCGTTCAACGCACGGCCGGCGGTGCGCCAGGCGGCAGACACCACCGTATCGGTGCCCTACCTCGACGCCATCCTCTTCCTCCTCGGCATCCGGCGCGACGAGGTGGAATCGGTCGACGAGTAGTCCGCCAACCCTGGGTTGGCAGTCTTCCCGTCAGCCCTGGTAGCTGCCGGCGGTGATCTCGCCGCCGTGGCCGGTCCAGTTGGTGTGGAAGTACTCGCCCCGGGGGCTGTCGATCCGCTCGTAGGTGTGGGCGCCGAAGTAGTCGCGCTGCGCTTGGATCAGGTTGGCGGCGCCGCGCTCCGCCCGGTAGCCGTCGTAGAAGGCGAGGGCGGTGGCGTAGGCCGGGACCGCGATGCCGGCGGTGACGGCGAACCCGAGCGCCCGGCGCCATCCATCCTGGGCGGTCGCCAGAGCCTCGCGGAAGAAGGGGTCGAGCAGCAGGTTGGGGAGCTTCGGGTCGCGGTCGAACGCGGCGGTGATGTCGTCGAGGAAGACGGCTCGGATGATGCACCCCTCGCGCCACAACGATGCGATCCGCCCCAGGTCGAGGTCCCATCCGTAGTGGTCCGATGCCGCCCGGAGCTGCATGAAACCCTTGGGCGTAGGAGACGATCTTCGAGGCGTAGAGCGCGTCCTCCAGAGCGTCGAGCATCGGACCCCTATCCGCCACCGGGACCGATTCGGGGCCGGCGAGGATGGCGGCGGCGGCGGCGCGCTCGGCGTGCAGCGCCGAGACCATCCGGGCGAACACCGCCTCGGCGATGAGCGTGGTCGGGATCGACTGCTCGAGGGCCGAGGCAACCGCCCAGCGCCCCGTTCCCTTCTGGCCGGCGGCGTCGAGGATCTCGTCGAGGAGCGGGGTTCCCTCCGGCGTCTCGAAGGCGAGGATGTCGGCGGTGATGTCGATGAGGAACGAGTCGAGCCGGCCATCGCCCCAGGTGCGGAACGCCTCGGACATCTCGGCGGGGCTCATCGCCAGCCCATCACGCATCAGGAGGTACGCCTCGGCGATCACCTGCATGTCGCCGTACTCGATCCCGTTGTGGACCATCTTGACGTAATGGCCCGACCCGCCCGGACCGATCCAATCACAGCACGGTGTCCCGTCCTCCACCTTGGCGGCGATCGATTGGAACAACTGGCGGATATGGGGCCATGCCTCTGCCGAGCCACCGGGCATGATCGACGGACCGTGTCGGGCGCCCTCCTCGCCTCCGGAGATCCCCGCCCCCACAAATGAGATCCCCTGTTCCTCCATCAGAGCGGTGCGCCGCGCCGTGTCGGTGTAGAGCGAATTGCCCCCATCGATGACGATGTCCCCCGGCTCCAGCAATGGGCCGAGTTGGGCGAGCATGTCGTCGACGGGCGGTCCGGCCTGGATCATCAGCATCACCCGGCGCGGCCGGCGAAGCGATCCCATCATCTCGACGAGGTCGTGGGTTCCGACGATCGTGGTGCCGGCTGCAGGCCCGGCGAGGAAGTCGTCCACCTTCGACGTCGTGCGGTTGAAGACTGCGACGACCGCACCGTGGTCGCTCATGTTGAGGGCCAGGTTCTGACCCATCACCGCCAGCCCGACCAACCCGATGTCGGCGTTCTCGGCCATGTGCTCCTCGATCCTCGACCCGACCGAGGGTACCCAGAAGGTGGTGGGTAGCCTGGGTGGACAGTGGAAGTCCTCGGGATCGACATCGGAGGATCGGGGATCAAGGGAGCGGTTGTCGACGTCGACCAGGGTGCTCTGACCACGGAGCGGCGCAAGATCCTCACTCCTCAACCGGCATCGCCCGAGGCGATGGCGGGAGTGGTGGCAGAACTGGTCGACTTCTTCTCTTGGGACGGTCCGGTGGGGTGCACCTTCCCTGGTGTGGTGCGGAAGGGGACGGTTCTCTCGGCGGCCAACGTCGACGCCGGTTGGGTCGGCGTGCACGGCGGCGAGTTGTTCGCCGAAGCCACCGGCCGCCCCGTGGTCCTGCTCAACGATGCCGACGCCGCCGGGATCGCCGAGTTCCGTTTCGGAGTCGCCGGGCGCGAGGGTGTGGTGTTCGTCCTCACCTTTGGCACCGGGATCGGGAGCGCCGTGTTCGTCGAGGGCCATCTCATGCCGAACACCGAGTTCGGGCACATCGAGTTCAAGGGGATGGACGCCGAGCACTACTGCGCCGCCCGGGTGCGCGAGGCGGAGGGCATCACCATGAAACGGTGGGCGCGGCGGGTGGACCGCTTCTTGAGCTATCTCAACGGGCTTTTCGGGCCGGATCTGATCGTCATCGGGGGCGGGGTGAGCCGTCGCTACGACGAGTTCTCCGAGTGGCTCTCACCGGGGACCGAGGTGGTACCTGCCGGGTTGCGCAACGAGGCCGGCATCGTTGGTGCGGCCCTGGCTGCCTGCCGGGACCGCTTCGTTCAGCTGACCTGGTAACGGTCGTACTGCGGGGCGATGCTCCGCGGGAGGCGGGCCCGGACCTTGGTGCCGTCGCCCTCGTGCTCCTCGACCAGAACCTCGCCCACCCGGTGGACAGAGGCGAGCACGTCGCCGCGATCGTATGGGATCCGCAATTCGACCTCGTCGGAGCGGTCGGCGAGCGCCTTGGTGATCGCCGCCTCGAGTTGTCCGATGCCCTCGCCGGTGACCGCCGAGATGACCACCGCCTCGGGGTGGAGGCTCCGCATCCGCTGCAACTCGCTCGGCTGATGCGACGTCGGCCTTGTTTATCACGATCAACTCGGGGATCTCGCCGGCGCCGATCTCGTCGAGGACCTGTCGCACCGTCGCCAGCTCGGTTTCGGCATCGTGATCGGACCCGTCCACCACGTGGAGCAGCAGGTCGGCACCGCTCACCTCGGCCAGGGTGGAGCGAAACGCCTCGACCAGGTCGTGGGGGAGCCGCCGCACGAATCCGACCGTGTCGGCCAGCAGCACGGTCGGCCCATCCTCGAGATCGTGGCGGCGGACCGTCGAGTCGAGGGTGGAGAACAGGCGGTCCTCGGTGAGCACCCCTGCATCGGTCAGCCGGTTGAGCAGGGTCGACTTGCCGGCGTTGGTGTACCCCACCAAGGCGATCTGGGGCAGGTCGGTGCGCTTGCGCGCCTTGCGCTGGGTGTCTCTGGTCCTGGCCATCGCCGTCAGGTCTTCCCTGAGCCGGGCGATCCGGGCGACGATTCGCCGCCGATCGGTCTCCAACTTGGTCTCGCCGGGGCCACGGGCGAGGACGCCGAAACCCTGCTGGCTCAAGTTCCTTGCCCCTGCCGCGCAACCGGGGGAGCAGGTACTGGAGCAGCGCCATCTCGACCTGTGCCATGCCTTCCCGGGTGGTGGCGTGCTGGGCGAAGATGTCGAGGATCACCGCTTGGCGGTCGACTACGTCGCAGTCGAAGGCGCGCTGCAGGTTGCGCTGCTGTGCAGGGGAGAGGCTGTTGTCGAAGACGACAACGTCGATGTCGAGCCCCTTGGAGATGGCCGCCAACTCGTCGACCTTTCCCTTGCCCACGAAGGTCGCCGGATCGGGGGCGTCGCGCTTCACCAGAACGACGTCGACCGGGTCGGAACCGGATGTCTCGGTGAGCCGCGCCAGCTCCTCGAGGGAGGCCTCGGCCTCCTCGGTATCGGCGCTCCCCAGTGCGACACCAACTAGCAGAGCGCGCTGGAGGACCACCTCGACGTCGGTGACGGTCGCGGTGAGGCGGCGGCCCTGGCGGGCATTGCCTGAAGTCATGCCGAGCACGGTATCGCCCGTCGGTCCATAGTGCGGCGACTTTGATGCAGATCCGGGGTGCTCCATGCGTGCCGCTTGAATAGCCCCTCCATGGCCGCCATCGCCTCCGCCGCCGCACCGCCGGTGACGGTCGATCCTCAGTTGCGCCGTTGGCGGGCCGTGGTGTGGGTGGCGGCTGGTGTCTTCCTCGTGGTGTTCGGGCTGCTCATCCTGCAGCGCCATCGCACCTACGGGACCTTCAACTTCGACGTCGGGATCTTCGACCAGGGTCTCTGGCTGCTCAGCCGCGGAGAGACTCCGTTCGTAACGCTGCGCGGGCTCCACCTCTTTGCCGACCACTCCTCCTATCTCATGCTCCCGGTGGTTCCTCTTTACTGGCTGCTCCCCGACGTGCGTGCGATGCTGGTCCTCACCGTGGCGGTGCTGGCGCTTGGGGCGCCGCTGGTTTGGGCGGCGGCGCGCGGCGAGGGGCTGTCACCGCCGGTTTCGGCAGCGCTTGCCGTGGGATACCTCTTCCATCCCGCCACGCAGTGGAACACATGGGACAGCTTCCACCCCGAGACGCTGGCGATCCCCTTGCTCATCGGGGCGTTGGTCCTTGGCCAGCGCAACCGCTTCGTGGCCATGGTCGCTCTGCTGGTACTGGTGCTGGCCGCCAAGGAGGACGCCGCCCTGGTCGTGGTGCCCTTCGCTATTTATGTCTGGTGGCGGTGGCGGCGTCCCGGCGTGGCGCTGGCCGTCGCCGGGCTCGGGATAGCCGCCTTCCTGGTCAACACGCTGGTGCTGCTCCCGATGTTCTCGCCCACCGGGGAGTTGATCTACACCGGCCGCTATGCCCAGTTCGGCGAGGGCCTTGGAGGGGCGCTCGCCGGCATGTTGGCCAACCCGGGGAAGGTGCTGTCCGAGCTGAGCACGATCGATCGGCTGGGCTATCTGGCTGGGATGCTGCTCCCGTTGGCCACGTGCCTGTTCGCCCCCGAGCTGCTCCTGGTGGGCCTTCCGATCACCCTGGCCAACATGCTCTCGATCCACGTCTACCAGCACGAGCTGAAGTGGCACTACACCTCCTATCTGCTCGCCGTGGTGGCGATGGCGGCCGTCGTTGGGGCTCGTCGGATTCTCACCCGCCGCCCCGACATACCCCCGGGCGCCCTCGCCGTTGCCGTCGTCTGCCTGGCCCTCGCCGGAAGCGTCGCCGCCGGCCCGTGGCCGGGCGCCGAAGGGACCCAATGGCAGGGATGGGCGACGGACCCAGCACCGGTCGATGCTGTCCTCGACACCATCCCTGACGACGCCGTCGTGGTGGCCGACTGGGCGCTCGGGTCGCACCTGTCGCAGCGCAGCACGGTCTACGAGTTCCCGGTTCCCTTCGGACCATCGTTGTCCGCCTGGGCGGTGCCAGGGGCCCCCCTGCCTCCTGAGGAGGACGTCGAGTACGTCGCAGTCCTCGAATCGATCGCCCGGGAGGCGAACGTGGCGCCCACCCTCGACGAGCTCCGCGCCGATCCCGATTTCGAAGTGGTCAGCGAGAGCCCGGTGATGCTGCTGCGCCGGCGATCGGAGGAGTGAGCTAGAGGTAGTGGCCCTCGGTCGACTCGGGTGCTTGCTCCTGAGCGATGATCTGCGATTCGCGTACCGCCACCACGACCCTTCCGTTGGGCGGCCAGAGGAACCGCCACGCCCCGGTCGGAACCGCCCAGAAACGCTGGCCGGTGTCGACGTCAACCAGCGACAGGGCGTCGTGGGATGACTCGGTCCCGGCGGGGACCAGGAGCCCGGACTTGGTGGGCGATTCCTCGGCGAGGTGTCCCACCCGCCATCCGGGCAGGATCTGGTAGCCGTCGGCGTCGATGGGGCGTCGTCCGTTGCCAGAGGTCACGGCCCCCAGTTTTGCAGCCCGGCTAGCCGACCGGTGCAGGCGTGCGGGGCGGGAAGGCGAGAAGGGCGAGCCCGAGTCCGAGGAGAGCACCAAAGAAGATCGTGCCCGACCAGACCTCTATGGGCCATCCGATGCCCCCCATCGTCGCCATGCCACCGAAGCGGACCGACCACAGAACCACCGGGGTCAGTGCGGCCACCCAGCGCACGCCTCGAGGGTTGGCCGGTCCGGCATGGACGATCCGAACGATCACATCGGCCGCAAGACCGGCGATCAGAGGGGGCACGATGTCGAGCGGAGCCTCGAAGGCGAAGATCGATGCCATCAGCACACCGACGACCCCGAACATCAGCGTGAAGCTGCCAAATGGCGGCGTCCAGCGGCGCATCAGGAACACCATCGGCCCCACCAGCAGCAGTGTCGTCCACATGATCGAGAGCACCCCAAGGGCGACCCATTCCCAGTTGGAATCGGTTTCGGGGACGTAGAGGATTCCCGGCAGGTCTGTGTTGAGCCCTGAGGCGTACATGAAGAAGAAGGTGAGCAGCGAGGCCGAGAGGGTCACCGCCAGGAGCGGCGCCACGAAGGAGCGCAACCCTGCCGGCTCGACCGGATCGGTCCAAGCGGAGCGGAGCGGGCCGGAGAAGATGAGCAGCATCCCGGTGAGCAGGATGAGGTGGGTGGGGCTCAGCAGCGCATCGATGCTCACTTCGATCCCGATGATGGTGTGCCACAACCAGTCACCCACACCCCCGATCCCGAAGATGATCACGCCGGCGACCGCCCCTTCGTAGCCGCGCGGGATCGCCTCTCGCCAGGTCCGGCCGGCGGAGCGCTCCCGGGCGACCAACCAGGCGATCCAGAGGGCGGTGGCGGTGAAACCGGAATAGAAGAGGGCATGCCACGGCGTGAAGAACGTCTCGATCTGGTCCAGGTTGTTGTGGGCCCACCCGTCGACGAAGAACCCGATCATCAGCCATAGCGCCAGGAGCACGGTGATGGTGTCCTGGCGACGCGTGGTTGACAGGTCTCAGCGCCGGCGTCGCTGCGGGCGCTCGGAGGGTGCCGGTTGCCATCGATGCTCCTCTGGGAACGAGCTTCGATAATGCCACGGATCCACCCCCGGTCGGTATGGGGGATTTCCCCGAGATGAGCGGCGGCACGGTCGGGTGGGATCCCCGGTCTACTGTTGGCTTCAAGCCGAGTCAGGACCAATGACCGCAGGGACGCCGTTTCAGCGAAGCGCTCGACTATCACGAGCGGGGCCGGCCGGGGAAGCTCGAGATCCGCCCCACCAAGCCGACCGCAACCCAGCAGGACCTGAGCCTGGCGTACACCCCCGGCGTTGCCGAGCCCTGCCTCGCCATCGCCGCCGATCCCGACGACGCCTTCCGCTACACCAACAAGGGCAACCTGGTGGCGGTGGTTACCAACGGATCGGCCGTGCTCGGCTTGGGCGACATCGGCCCCCTCGCCGGAAAGCCGGTGATGGAGGGAAAGGCGGTCCTCTTCAAGCGTTTCGCCGACATCGACGTCTTCGACCTCGAGGTGGCGACACACGATCCCGAGGATCTGATCAAGTTCTGCCGGTTGCTCGAGCCGACGGTCGGCGGGATCAACCTGGAGGACATCAAGGCGCCCGACTGTTTCGTGGTGGAGGAGACCCTCCGCCAGAGCCTGCAGATCCCGGTGTTCCACGACGACCAGCACGGCACGGCGATCATCGGTGCCGCCGCATTCCTCAACGCTCTCGAGATCTCCGGACCGGCGGATCGAGGAGACACGGGTGGTCTTCAGCGGCGCCGGCGCTGCTGGAATCGCCTGCGCCCGCTTCTTCCGCCATCTCGGCGTCCAGCCGGAGAACATGCTGCTGTGCGACTCCCGCGGGGTCATCCACGACGGGCGCGACGATCTGACTCCGATCAAGGCCGAGTTCTCCCGCGCCACCGAGAGGCGGACGCTGGCCGACGCCCTGGTTGATGCTGACGCCTTCGTCGGCGTCTCGGTCGGTGGGACGGTCACCGGGGAGATGCTGGAGACCATGGCGCCCAATCCGATCGTCTTCGCCCTGGCCAACCCCGACCCGGAGATCGGGTACGACGAGGCGCGCGCAGGTTCGGCCCGATGCATTGGTGGCCACCGGTCGCAGCGACTTCCCCAACCAGGTGAACAACGTGCTCGGGTTCCCCTTCATCTTCCGGGGGGCGCTCGACGTGCGGGCGACGGCGGTCACCGAGGGTATGAAGATCGCCGCAGCCAACGCCCTGGCTCTGCTGGCCAAGCAACCCGTTCCCGACGTGGTGCTCAAGGCATACGACCTCGACTACCTCTCCTTCGGCATCGACTACCTCATCCCCAAGCCGTTCGACCCCCGGGTGCTGTGGTGGGTGGCTCCGGCGGTGGCCGAGGCGGCGACCGCAGAGGGGGTGGCACGGCGCCCGTTGCAGGACGTCGAGGACTACCGCGAGCAGTTGCGGCGGAGGTTCCAGGCGTCGTACGGGCTGATCCACAACGTCACCGTCAAGGCACGGGAGAGAGCGATGACCGTCGCCTACTCGGCGGGCGACGACGTGCGGATCATCCGGGCGGCGCGGCGGGTGGTCGACGAGGGTCTCGGTTCGCCGATCCTGGTGGGGGCGGCCGATTCGGTGGAGCGGGCCGCGGTCGGCTACCACATCCCTCTCGACGGCGTCAGGGTTCTCGACCCGTCAGCCGAGATCCGACCTGCGTGCCGCGCTATGCCGCCACCATGGCCGAGCTGCGCGCCCACAAGGGGATGACGGTGGAACAGGCCGACAAGGACCTGCTCGACCCGAACCTCTTCGCGGTGATGATGGTCCGCCAGGGTGACGCCGACGCCGTGCTCGGCGGGCTCACCACCCCTTACCCGGACACGGTCCGCCCGGCGCTCCAGTTGATCAAGCTGGAACAGGGCAGGTCGATCGCCGCCGCCATCTACGTGGTCGTCGTCTCGGGTCGTCCCTATTTCTTCGCCGACTGCGCGGTCAACATCGAGCCCATCGGCCGAGCAACTGGCGGAGATAGCCGTTTCCACCGCCGCCGTCGCCAGGGACCAATTCGATGTCAACCCGAGGGTGGGCTTCATCAGCTATTCCAACTTCGGCAGCGCCGCCGGCGAGGAGCCTGACCGGGTGCGTCGGGCCGTCGAACTCTGCGCCGACCTTGACCCTCGACTGGCGGTCGAGGGGGAGATGCACGCCGACACCGCGGTGGTCTCCGAGCTGCTGGAGAGGCGCAAACCCGGCAGCCGGCTCGGCGGCAGGTCGGCCAATGTGCTGGTCTTCCCCAACCTCACCGCGGCGAACGCCTCCTACAAGCTGCTCAACCGGCTGGGCGATGCCGAGGTGATCGGGCCGATCCTCACCGGTCTGGCTCGCTCGGTTCACATTCTCCAACTCGATGCCGACGTTGGTGACGTGGTCAACCTCACCGCCATCGCGGTGATCGACGCCCACCGCAAAGGACGGGTCGACGCTCCCACCGGGTAGTCGTCGGAGCTAGTCACCAACGGGCGTCAGCCTCTCGGCGAGCGCATCGTGGCCAGCCTCCCTGGCGTGATCCGCCGCCGAGCGGCCACCTTCGTCGCGGGTGGCAAGGTCGGCGCCGGCGTCGACGAGCAGGTCGACCAGCGCCTCATCGCCGTGCCGGGCGGCCGACATGAGCGGCGTGCTCCCGTCCGGACTGCTGGGCGCCCGGTTCTGCCCCGGCCTCGAGCAGCATCCGGGCGATGGCGAGCCTCGTCTCCGCGGTCGGACCCGGCGACGGCGGCATGGAGCGGTTGGTTGTGGAACGTATTGCTGGTCCACGCCCCCACATCGGCCCCCTTCTCGATGAGGACGCCGACGGTCTCGGGTTGACCGAAGAATGCGGCGAGGTGGAGCGCGGTGAACCCGTCGGGAGATTGTGCTCGCACCAACTCGGGATCGGCAGTCGATGGAGCCAGCCGCCGCAGCGGCATCGCCGGCGATGGCGGCATCCCAGAGATCCTGTGGCCCGATTCGATCGCGCAGCAGCTCGACGAGGTCCTGTCTGCCCCAGTAGGCGGCCACCGCGAGCGGCGAGAGACCCTCTGCGTTGCGCGACCTTCCCAGCTCCGGGTCGGCGTCGAGCGCGTCGATGGCCGCAGCGATCTGATCGCCCTCGATGAGGGCGAAGAATTGATCCGGCGTCACCATGCCTCCAGGTAGAGTATTTAGCATAGCTAAGGAAATCTCCACCGCAACCGGGCTGGTCGAGCTGACACTTCGTCTGGGTAGGCGCATCCGCCAGGGCACCGGTGCCCACGGGCTCACCGGTCCGCGGCGTGCCGTACTCCGCCGGCTCGCGTCGGAAGGTCCGCTCCAGATCGGGGAGCTCGCCTCCAGTGAAGGGGTGGCCGGCTCCCACCATGAGCCGGATGGTTGACGGTCTGGTCGACTCCAGGCTGGCAGTCCGCATCCAGGCGCAGGGCGATGCGAGGCGTGTCGAGGTCATACCGACTGCCCTGGGCAGGACGCTGCTCGAAGCGGTGGATCGTGCCGAATTGCAGTGGCTCGAGTCGATCATCGTGGGCTTGGGAGAGGGGGATCGGGCGTCGGTGCAAAGAGCGGTGGAGGTGCTGCTGGCGGCGCTCGATGAAGAGCGGACCTAAGGTCGGAGCAGGCGAGCAAGGAGGACGATCGTGATAGAGCGCGACGGATATCCACCTGGCGTGCCCTGTTGGGTGGACACATCGCAGCCCGATCCCGATGCCGCCGTCGACTTCTACCGGGAGCTGTTCGGTTGGGAGTTCACCGACCGGATGCCACCCGGGTCGGAGGGCAGCTACTACGTCGCCAAACTCCACGGCAAGCAGGTCACCGCGGTCAGTTCCCAACCGGAGGGGTCACCTCCGACCCCGAATTGGGCCACATACATCTGGGTGGAGAACGCCGATGAGACCGCGGCCAAGGCGAAGGAGGCAGGGGGGAGCGTCCTGGTCGACCCGTTCGACATCTTCGAGGCAGGACGTATGGCGGTGCTGTCCGATCCCACCGGTGCAGTGTTCTGCTTGTGGGAGGCGGGCACCCATCGGGGCGCCGAACTGGTCAACGCAGGCAAACACCTGGAACTGGAGCGACCTGAACACCCGCGACCCGGAGGCGGCCAAGGCGTTCTACGGCGCGGTGTTCGGCTGGGTGGCGCAGGAGCGTCGATCTGTGGGACATGGGCGTGGCCATCATGTGGCTAGCGCCTGGCTACGGCGACTTCCTCGAGAAATTGGAACCAGGCATTCGCACCCGGCAAACCGAAGCCGGCGCACCGCCAGGGTTCGCCGACGCCATCGGGTGGATGTCCACGATGTCATCGGACCAGTTCCCCGATGACGTGCCGTCGCATTGGAGCGTTACCTTCTCCGTGGACGATGTCGATGCCATTGCAGCCACCGCCGAACGACTTGGGGGCGAGGTGCTGATTGCGCCGTTCGACGCTGGAGCCGCCAGGCTCGCCGTCCTCACCGATCCCCAGGGTGCTGTCTTCAACGTCAGCAAGTACCAGGGCTGACGGTACGGCTGACTGAGGGGTCGAGTGCGGGAGCCACGCAGGAGCATGCGGCCCATCACGCCTCCTCGCGGGCGTAGGCCAGGGCCTCCTCGAGGGTCATGGCCGATCCCTCGGCCCACGCCCGCTCCATGGAGCGCTCGTCAAGAACCTCGGCGGCCGTCTCCCGGGGGTCTGTGAACGGAAAGAAGGCCTCCGGCACTTGCCCGCCCACCTTCTGCCGCCAGGCCTCCGAGGCAGCGGCCAGCCGGGCGGCGCGCTCCGGGTGGCCGGCGTCGTTGGCCGCCATCGCCAGGAACCTGAGCTGGCTCGAGAGTACGAGCGCGTTCCCCTGGTCCTCCCAATCGTCGATGGCCCGGAGGACCTGGTCCCGAGCCTCAACGGGATCGCCGCGCTTCGCCGCGAGGCCAGCCAGGCCGGCGCGGGCGTTGCCCAGCCCCCATGTGTCGTATCCCAATCTCTTCGAAGATGCGCAGGCTCTCCTCGAGGTCCCCCTGGGACCCAGTCAGATCGCCGCCGAACATACGCGCCGAGCCCCTACCCCACAGCGCCCACGCTTCCCCTTGCCGGTCCCCCAGCTCCCGCGCCGTCGCCAGGCTTTCCTGGATGAGCGACTGGGCCGACTGCTGGGTCGCCCGTCACGGCTTTGGTGGTCCCCAGATCGAGAAGCGCCTGCACCGTTGCGGACCGATCGCCAAGCTGCCGGTGGATCTCCAGCGCCTCCTGATACGCGCTCAGAGCGGTCGCAAAGTCGCCCTGCCAATAGGCGATCCCCCCTAGAGCGCTCTGTGCCCGGGCTCGCGGCGTGCTCTTCTCCTGGCTCGACGAGAGGCCCAGCGACCGTTCGAGCCAGCGACGTCCCTCGTCCAGGTGGCCGCGCGCGTACCAGAAACGCCACAGCGCGCTCCCCAGCCGTGCGGCGATCTCTCCCCGGTCCTCCCCGATGGCCCAACCCAGGGCCGCCCGAAGATTGTCGTGCTCGAGCCTCGAGTAGGTCGAGCCAACGGCCCTGGTCCGGTCCCGTCAGATACCTCTCGGCCTCTTCTGCCAATTCGAGGAACCAACCGGCGTGCAGCTGGCGGATCTCCTGAGCCTCCCCGCTCTCCTCCAGTCGTTCCTGCCCGAACTCGCGGATGGTTTCCAGCATGCGGATTCGCCCGTCCGGATCGTCAGGAGACCGCTGCACCAGGCTGTGTTCGAGGAGAATCTCCAACAGTTCGAACGCGTCGCCGAGTTCCTCTCCAGGATCAGCGACTGCTCCACCCGCTTCCAGCGTCCATCCCCCAGCGAAGACGGAGAGGCGTCGGAAGAAGGTCCGAACGCGCTCCTCCAGGAGGTCGTAACTCCAGGCAATGGTGGCCCTTAGGGCGCGCTGTCGTTCCGGCGCGTCCCGCGGGCCGCCGGCCAGCATCGGAAGCCGTGATTCGAGCTGCTCGAGGAGCGAGCCCACCGGCAGCACCCGAACCCGCGTGGCCGCGAGCTCGATCGCCAGGGGAAGGCCATCGAGTCGAGCGCAGATCTCGGCGACCTGGGGAGCCATTTCCTCCGTGAGGGAGAACGTCGGATCGACCGAGCGCGGCTCGCTCCACGAACAGCTTCACGGCCTCGTTTCGCCGGAGGACGTCGAGATTGTCGCCCGGGTCGGGGAGCTCTAGAGGGAGGATGGGGAGCTCCTGCTCGCCGGAGAGGCCGAGCGGGGCTCGGCTGGTGACGAGCGCGCGGACCCGGGGAGCGGTTCGGAGGATGGTCGCCACAGCCTCCGCGCCCGGAAGGACCTGCTCGAAGTTGTCGAGGAGCAGGAGCATGGTCCGATCGCGGAGGTTGTCCGTGAGGATCTCGAGCACCGGCCGTCCGCTGCTCTCCTGCCGGAACTTGAGCGCCGATCCGATGGTGTCGGGTACGAGCTGTGGATCCGTGACGGAGGATAGATCGACGAAGAACACGCCATCCGGGAACGTGCCCATGAGGCGCCTAGCCGCTTGCACGGCTAGCCGGGTCTTGCCCGTGCCTCCAGGGCCGGTCAGTGTGACCAGACGGCTTCGGTCCACGAGTTCGGTGACCCGCCCCACTTCCCGCTCGCGCCCCACGAACGACGTCAACTCCGCCGGGAGGTTGGTGGGGATCTCCAGGGTCTTGATCGGGGGAAAGTCCGAGGGAAGACCGTCGATCACCAGGTCATGGAGATGTTCGGGATTGGCCAGGTCCTTCAGGCGGTGCTCCCCCAGGTCTCGGAGGGACACGCCCTCGGGAAGATCGTGCTCTATCAGCGACCTGGTGGTGGCCGAGAGCAGAACCTGCCCGCCGTGCCCTGCGGCGGCGATGCGGGCGGCCCGGTTGACGTCGATCCCCAGGTAGTCGTCGCCCCCCCGATGTCCCTCCCCACTGTGTATCCCCATCCGCACCCGCACCGGTTCCCTGTGCGACCAGGGGTGGGCGTGGAGGGCCCGCTGAGCGGCCACAGCCGCCTGCACGGCTCCGCCGGCGGTGGGGAAGACGACGAAGAACGAGTCGCCCTCGGTGCGGATCTCTGCCCCACCCGCGGCAGCGATGGCTTCCCTCATCAGGCGAGAGTGGTCGTCCAGGACCACTCCGTACTGCTCCCGGCCGAGCTCCTGGAGCAACCTGGTGGAGCCCTCGATGTCCGTGAACAGGAACGTCACGGTCCACGACGGAACGTCGCTCACTGGACTCCAACCCTAGATGGAGTCGTAACAACCGGCTGGATCGCCCCCCAGGCACCCGAGATCGAGGGTATGGGGCCAAGCCGAGTCCTCGTTCCACCGGGTCGGCCCCGGTGCCGACGCCTGGCTAGCGGAGGCGGACGAGAATTGAGCCCGGACCCGCGTCAGTGGTGGTTGCCTTGGCGGCCGAGGGTCTCCACGGGGGTCGCGCCGGGGCGGGTCCATTGCGGCACGGGCCGGCTGGTCGGGCCCCAGATGGCGACGCCATCGGCGTCCGAGCGCCAGTACCAGCAGATCGGCGAGCCATGTCCACCTACCGGCGAGCCGGCCTGAGGTGCTTCGGGCCAGCCCTCGGGGTTGTCCTCCCACGCCTCGCGGCGGCCGTAGGGCGTCATATCGAGCAGGCCCAAGGTCCCGTCAGCCGGCTCGTTGCCACGGCCCGTCGTGGAGTAGGTGAGGAATACGCGGTCGCCGTCGCGCAGGAAACAGATGATGTGCCCCTCTTCGACGAGGAGCGGAGCCTCCACGCCCCGCACCGAGTACCAGGGCTGGGTGTAACCCATGAATTCGACGTAGCGAGCCACTTCGTCCCACGGGCCAGAGGTGAGGACGGCGAAGGAGACGCCCCGAGCGTTGAGGTAAACGGTGTCCCTCATGTGCCAGACGTTGAAGGTGCAGCCCTCACACTGTCCCTGGTGCGGCGCGCCGTCGTACCACATGGAGTGGTAGACCATGAGTTCGTCGCGACCCTGGAACAGGTCGAGGAACGGGACCTGCCCGTCAGCGCCGATGACCTCGACCGCGCCGTCGACCTCGACCATCGGTAGCCGCCGCCGGGCCGCGGCGATCGCGTCGCCCTCACGGGTATGCGCCTTCTCGCGGACCAGCAGCTCGTCGCGCGCCGCCTGCCAGGTGGCCAGGTCGACGACCGGCGGCTTGCCGGGGAGGTTGCCGCTCCCGTTGCTGTGTGTGGTCGTCATGGTGTCCTCCGCTGTCTCGCTCGGGCTCTCGGGGGCGCCCGTCAACTGAGACGACTCACGGTACCGAGACTCATCGATCCGGGTGCCAGGTTGTCTACGGCGACACAGACCGCTCTCACTAGCAGCAGGCCGCTGACTGCGAAGTGCATGGATGGCGGAGGCGGACGGGAATCGAACCCGCCGGGGGCGTTGCGGCCCCCCACCGGTTTTGAAGACCGGGGAGCCCACCAGGCGCTCGTTCGCCTCCGCCGGCGAGGGTAGTGAGCAGAGCCGGGCTGGCCTCGGGTCGGGGAACGCCTAGACAGGGCGGCACGTTCTGCAGCAGTGATCGGCACCGGAGCCGGTATCCTGGGCCGGTCCCCATCCAAGGTTTCATGACCGAACGCGCCAAATCGTCCATCGGATCCATTCTCCGCGACGGGAGGCTGCAGAGAGGGCTCACCGAGGAGGAGCTTGGGGCGCGCGATCGGGCAGGCGGCCGAGACGATCAGCGCCTACGAGAGCGGCCGGTCGGTGCCCGATTCCGAGACGATGGCTGCCCTGAACGCCGAGTTGAAGCTCTCGTCCGCAGTCACCGATGTGAACTACGTCCCCAAGCACTCCGCCGACCCGGCGCCCGCCACACCGGCGACACTCGACGCCGAACCGGCTTGGGAGACGCTCACCGTTGATGGGGCGGTGCCGGCGCTTCCCCCAGTCATCGCACCACCCGACGACCCCGAGGAGACCGCGGCACCCGCTGCACCAGATCCGGGGACACACGATGGATCCCCCAGGTCGTGGAGCGGCGTCCGGCCATGGGCCGACCCGACAAGGGTGGTGGCGGAGGTGCCCCCCGAGGAGTCGATCCTCCCGCTCGATGAGCTCCCTCTGCCTGGCGCATTGAGAGCGGTTGACGGATTCCGAGCCGCTCAGGATGGCGAGCTGGTGTCGTCGTCGAGCGTCACCGCCATCGCCTTGCCCTCGCTGCCCGAGGACGAGACCAGGCGGAGCCCGACGGTTGACGCCACGATCGTCACGCCGAGGACGGTGCCCGATCGGCCCCGTTCGTATCTCGATCTCCCCGGAGAGCGAAGCCGCTACCGGGTGCGGGCGATCGTGACGCTTGTCGGGTTGATCGCCCTCATCTACGTGATCAGCTGGGCAATCGGCCGGGCCGGCGACCTGTTCGACGCCATCTTCGACACGATCCGGGCCGTCACCTGAATGCTTGGCACCTGAACGGAAAGCCAAGCGCGGTCGGTGGCGTACCGTGGCCCGGAGCGAACCGGTGACCCGGACAGGTGCGTACTGGAGGTGAATGGAACGGGCGATGCGCCGCTTCCGCTCCGGCGACCCCGAGGCGGTACGCGACCTGTACCAAGCTTACGGGCGCGGCCGTATTCGTCATCGCCCTGCGCGCCCTGGGAGACCGGGTACTAGCTGAGGACGCCGTGCAACAGACCTTTCTTCAGGCGTGGCGGGCCGCCGAGCGGTTTGACCCCACCCGGGATCCCGGTCCCTGGCTCTATGCCATTGCGCGCCGGGTCGCGGTTGATGTCTACCGGCGCGAACGACGTCACCGCCTGGTGACACGAGACGAGGAGCCCGAGATCGCGGCGCTGCCCCCCTCGTTCGAGCGGACCTGGGAGGCTTGGGAGGTGCGCTGTGCCGTCGATCAGTTGCCCGAGGACGAGAAGGCCGTGGTGCGGGCGACCCACTTCCAAGGACTTACACACGAGGAGGCAGCCGAACGGCTCGGGGTGCCGGTTGGGACCGTGAAGTCACGCTCGCACCGCGCCCACCGCCGGCTCGCCGGTCTGTTGGCGCACGTCAGGGAGGCGACGGCATGAACGGGGTCCGCTGCCAGGACTATCGGGCCGCCTACCTGGAAGGCAACCTCGACGGTGCGGCGCTGTCGCACCGATCCACCTGCAACGCTTGCCGCAGCCGCCGAGCCATCGCTGGATGGGCTACGCGGCGCTCTCGCCGATCCCGTGTTCTGGGAGGAGCCGGTCCCCGAACTCGAAGAGCGGGTGGTCGAGGCCATCACCGGGGGAGCCGAGTCGTTGCCCAGGTCCCGCAAGTGGCTCTGGCCGAGCGCCGCCGCCGCGGTTGTAGCGGTTCTGTTCGGCGCCTGGATGTTTGTTGCCAGTTCTGCGCCGGACTGGCAGGTGGATCTCGTCGGTGTGGGCGACACCCCCAGCGCCACGGCGCGGGTGGACGGATGGGCCACGGAGAACGGCTCGCAGATGGTTGTCGAGGTGTCTGGGCTGGGCCCGGCCGCATCGGGCACCGTCTACGAACTCTGGTTGTCAGCCGACCGGACCTCGGTCTCCGCCGGCAGCTTCCGCGATGACGGGCGCTTCGAGATGACGGTCGGCGTGTCCCGCCGCGACTTCCCCCGGTTGTGGGTGACCGTCGAAGAGCCGGGTGGCGAGGCAGGTCCCACATCAGACGAGACCGTGCTCGACGACCCCGAGTTCGTTGACAGCATGAGCGGCCGTTGGCCGGCGACCGCCGGCTACTGATCGGAGGGGATCCTCCCCGGCCCGCCGCTCGACCGGCGACGAACCCGGCGAGAAACCCGGCGAGCACTCCCTTGCCCCCCGTGGGGGGTGACACGACCCTGACCGCCGGGACTGGGACCGCCGGCGGGGCTTGAGCGGGCACGGGCTTGGGCTTCCCTCCGTCGCCGTGAACCTCGGTCACCTCGGCGCCGAAGAGGACGATCTGGGCCATGTAGTAGATGAAGAAGAGCAGGGCGACGATGGGACCGGCGGTGAAGGCTCCGCCACTGGCGCGCCCCAGGTAGAAGCTGATCGCCACCGCACCGATCAGGAGGAGCGCGGCGGTCACCGCACCGCCGAAGAGGACCGACCGCCACCGGGTGCGGGTATCGGGCAGGTAGCGGAAGGTGAGCGCCAACAGCCCGGCCACCAGCACCAGAGAGATGAGGGGGGTCCCCCACTCCAACGCCTCCTTCGCCACTCCGGTGAGACGATCGGCAACAAACCTGACCAGGGCGTTGGCCCCCACGATTATCAGCAGCATCACGCCGATGATGAGGACGCCGGCGATCCCGCGGAGCCGTTTGAAGATCGTCGCCTTGATCCCCTTCTCCTCGTGCTCGTCATCGAACACCGCGCTGAGTGCCGCTTCGAGTTGCAAGATCAGGGCCGAGGCGCTGATGAGGAGGAGGACCCCGCCGAACACCGTGGCCGCCACTCCGGCACCACCCTGACCGGCCGAGGCCACCATCTGCTCGATCAGCGTTGCCACTTCTGGACCTACCGTCTCGCCGACCTGCTCGCTGATCAGCCCGTTCGCCGCGTCCTCGCCGTAGACGATCCCGGCGATACCGGTGGCGATGACCAGCATCGGGCCGAGAGCGAACACCGCGTAGTAGGCGAGGGCCGCCCCGAGCATCGCCGCCCGGTCCTGACCAAACCGGGTGAAGGCCTCCTTGATGAAATTGAAGGCTCGTCGCCACCAAGGTTCGGGCATCGGGCGACTGTATATCTGACCCGAAAGTTCCGATTGTCGGGTCGGCTAAACCGCGTCGCAGATGCTGGGGTGCAGCTGGTCGTAGCGGTCGAGGTGGGCGCGTCGATCCTGGCGAAGACGCTCGACGAATGTCTGGTACTCGGTGGCCCGGCCCTGGCGCTCGTAGAGACGCCACGGTTGCAGCAACTCGATGTCGTCGATGCCGGGTACCGAGCTTGCCACCAGCGTCCCATATGTCGGGTCGGTGTCCCACTGGATCGACCCGGTGACGATCCCCCTCACCACCGCCGAGGTATGGCTTGGGCTGACGTCCTTGGAACGGTCGTCTCCCTCGGGGCCGCCCACCCGGCCGGTGTTGAGCAGGTACACCTCCAACGGGACCTGCTGGAGCAGCTCGTAGAAGCGGTTCCCCTGCCAATCGTCCCGATAGGCGAAGAACGGGTTGGTGCCTGGGATCCTGAGGAACTTGCCCGCTTCGGCGGCACCACCAGCCGAGGTCCCCTGGGACTCACCCAGCATGAAGGCCGCCGCCGCCTGCTCCTTGTCGAGCTTGCTCACCGCCGGAACCACGTTCTCGTTGCGGGTGAGCAAGAGGACATAGTCGGCCCGTTCGATGTTGGCCGGGGGCAGGAAGCCGGGGAGGTGGCTCCCGGCGATGATCGCCCTCGTGTTCTCGGTGTGCCGCTTGTCAGCGAAGTCGACCTTGCCGTTGCTGTCGATCGCGACGTTCTCCAGGTAGGTGTCGGGGGCGATCGCCCCCGGCCAGATGCCCGGCTCCGATGTCGGGGTGAGCCTGTACACCTTGGCAAATGTTCCTGCCTCGGTCCCGAACACCCGACCGTCGGGGAGCAGCGAAACAAAGTCGTCCTGCGACGGGCGGCTCACCTCGGGCTCGGAGAACGTGGTCGTGGTCTTTCCGGTTCCGGATAGCCCGACGATGAGGAGCACCCGTGGGCCGCCACCCAAGGTCCATCACCTTGAGCCCGGCGTGGAAGGCGAGGCCCCCCCGCCGGTACATCTCGGCGTCCCACATCCGGATGCCACCCATCTTGGAGTCGCCGAAGTAGTCCGAATTGAGCACCCGGGTGACCCCTGCCTCGAGGTCGACGGTCACGAGTCGCTCGTTCTGGTATCCGGTGGCGGGGAGGTTGGGCGTGTAGACGACGGTCAGTTCGGGCTCGAACTCGGGCCCGGCGGGGAAGTAGAGATGCTGTTGCATTCCGGCGAGGTTGGCGTTGCTCTTTTCCACGATCAGCCGGGTCGCCATCGCCCCATCTGGGTGGTCGCCGATGTACCCGTCGAGGATCACGACCTCGGCATCGGCCAGATGTCGGTCCTGGGCGGCGGCGACATCGGCATACGCCTGGCGGGTGATGGTGGGACTGAGATGGTCCTCGGGACGGTCGGAGACGATCACGGTCTCGTTGGTCGAGCGGGAGGTCACCGTGGTGAGGATGTCGAGGCTGCCGAATTCGGTCAGATGGGCGTTGGGCTGCTTCTCGGCAAGCGTGCGCAGGTCCTCGACGCTCAGGCCCTCCTCGACCGAGCGGGCACGAATCGTCATCGTTGAAGGCTCCTTCGGGTGGTTTTCGATGCCGACACCCCATGCAGGGAGCGACCACACGATGCTAGTGAGCGTCCCGACTTGGGCTCGCCGGCCGCTCCGAAAGAATGCTGCTTGTACCACCTCCGCAATGTGGGAGAATGCATCTACCAGAGAAAGGAGGTGGTCCTAGTTGTCATGTAGTAGTCAACGGACTCTGGAGGTGGCCGGGCGCTAGCGGCGCCGCCACTCGAGACGCCGCTCCCACCCATGTGGGACAGGTGGCGACTCCTACCCGGACCACCGTGACTCTGAGACCCGCGAGCTGTCCGATCGCGGCGCGCACATAGCGTGTAAATGTGCTCAAGGTCCCGATGCGAGGCCCCCGTCTTTTGCGGGGGCCTCGCTGCGTGTATGGGGCTCTCTTTCCCGCTACCCCAACGCCTGGTCGAGGTCCTCCACCAGGTCGTCGACGTGCTCAAGACCGACGGAGAGGCGGATCATGTCGGCGGGGACCTCCAACTCGGTGCCCTGCACCGAGAGGTGGGTCATCATCGCCGGCACCTCGATCAGGCTCTCCACCCCGCCGAGGCTCTCCGCCAGTCGGAATATCCGGGTTGCGGCGACTATGCGATTGGCCTCGTCCTGTCCGCCATCGGGGATGAAGGTGACCATCCCCCCGAAGCCGGACATCTGACGGCGAGCCAGTTCGTGCTGGGGGTGGGACGGAAGACCCGGGTAGTGGACCTCGCTGACCCCGACATGGTCGGAGAGGTATTCCGCCACCGCACGGGCGTTGCTTCCATGACGATCCATCCGAATCCCCAGGGTCTTGATACCGCGCAGCACCAGCCAGGCATCGAAAGGCCCGGCGACCGGACCCGTTGCGTTGGCCAGGAACCGGAGCCGCTCGATCAGATCGGGGTCGGCGGTGACCACCGCCCCCCCAACCACATCGGAGTGCCCTCCCAAATATTTGGTCGTGGAATGGACCACCAGCGTCGCCCCGAGCTCGAGCGGCCGCTGCAGATAGGGGGTGGCGAAGGTGTTGTCCACCGCCACCATCACCCCGGCGGCCGTTGCGGTCGCCGAGATCGCGGCCACATCGACCAGACGGAGGAGGGGGTTGGTCGGAGTCTCCACCCAGACGAGACGGGTGTTGGGCCGGAGAGCCCCCTCGAGATGTGCCGGGTCGGTGAGATCAACCGCGCTCCACTCGACTCCGTGCTCCCCGAGCACCACGGCGAAGTAGCGGAAGGTGCCGCCATAGGCGTCGTTCACCAGGACCACGTGATCGCCGGGCCGGAGCAACGATCCGACAAGCGCCGTCGCCGCCATCCCCGAAGCCGTCGCCACCGTCCCTCCACCCGAATCCGGGTCCACTCCTTCGAGCGAGGACAGCGCCGTCTCCAAGGCGGTCCTGGTGGGGTTGGCGGTCCGCGAGTACTCGTAACCCTTGTGCTCCCCCGGCCCGTGTTGCGCATATGTCGAAGTGGCATAGATGGGCACCACCACCGCCCCGGTGGCCGGGTCCGGCTCCTGGCCGGCGTGGATGGCGCGCGTCTCGAACTCCATCAGTCCTCCACCCCGTGCTCCTCCAACCAGCGGTCGTTGAAGATCTTGGACAGATAGCCGCGCCCGGAGTCGGGGAGGATGACGACCACCAACTTGTCGGGGAAGCGCTTGGCGACACCGAGGGCGCCGTGGGCCGCCATGCCGCACGAGCCTCCCACCAGCAGGCCCTCGGTGCGGGCGAGTCGGCGGGTCATGGCGATGGCGTCGGCGTCGCTCACCATCACCATCTCGTCGACCACCTCCCGGTCCAGGGTTTCCGGCCAGAAGTCCTCGCCGACGCCCTCCACCAGATACTGACGCACGTCGTCTTCGGTCTCGGCGGTGAAGATCGAGCCCTCCGGGTCGACTCCGACCACCCTGACCTCCGGGTTCTTGCTCTTGAGATAGCGCCCCGCCCCGCTGATGGTGCCCCCGGTGCCCACCCCGGCCACGAAGACGCCCACCTTCCCGTCGGTCTGCTCCCAGATCTCGGGGCCGGTGGTCTGTTCGTGCGCCTCGGGGTTGGCCGGGTTGGCGTACTGGTCGGGGTGATAGGCGCCGTCGATCTCGGCGGCGAGGCGCCGAGCCACCCCGTAGTAGGAGTCGGGATGGTCGGGGCGGAGATCGGTCGGGGTGACGTGGATCTCCACCCCGTACGCCCGGAGCAGCGATCGCTTCTCCTCGCTCACCTTGTCGGGGACGGTGCAGATCACCCGATAGCCGCGCACCGCGCCGACTATGGCCAGACCGACCCCGGTGTTCCCGCTGGTGGGCTCGACGATGGTTCCCCCCGGCCCGAGCAGCCCGAGACGCTCGGCCCGGTCGATCATCGATACCGCGATCCGCTCTTTGATCGAACCTCCGATGGAGGTCATCTCCACCTTGGCCACCAGGTTTCCTGGTGGGTGGAGGCGGGAGAGCCTTATCAGCGGGGTCCTGCCGATTGCCTCCTCGGCGCTCTCCCTGATATCCATGGATTGGCGATGGTAGGCGGCGTCCCCACCCACCGACCGGCCGCACCTCGGTCGCCGGTACCCTGGCCGGGTGAGTCGGGTGGTCCGCTTTGCCTGGGTGACGCTGGGCATCAACGTCGTCGTGATCCTGCTCGGGGCGCTGGTCAGAGCGACCGGGTCGGGGGCGGGGTGCGGCGAGTCATGGCCCACGTGCGACGGTCAGATCGTCCCCGCCGTGCTCGAGGGTGCCCGCGCCGTCGAGTTCACCCACCGGGTGGCGAGTGGTGTGGCGATCGTTGCGGTAGGAGTGCTGGCGGTGTGGGTGTTCCGCGCCTTCGGAAGGGGTCACCTGGCCCGAAAGGCGGCGGTCGTATCGGTGATCGCCATCCTCGGCGAGGCGCTCATCGGGGCCTGGCTGGTACTCGCCGCCCTGGTGGGAAGCGACGACTCGGTGGCACGTTCGGTTTCGGTCCCGCTCCATCTGGTCAACACCCTGCTGCTCCTGGCGGCTTTGACCCTCACCGCCTTCTGGGCGTCCGGCGGAGGCCCGATCCGTCCCGGAACCGACCGCGGCTTCGCGGTGTGGGCGGTGGTGATAGCCGCAGGCACCGTATTGGTCAGCGCAACAGGAGCGGTGACCGCACTCGCCGACACCCTCTTCCCAAAGGACGCCGTCGGTTTCGCCGTCGGAGACCTGGCCGCGTCGGAGCACCTCCTCACCCGACTGCGGACCATCCACCCGATCGCAGCCACCGCCCTGGGTCTTGGCGTCGTCCTCATGGCCCGCAGGCGCTGGTCGGCAGCGGACGGCACGTCCCGGGTCGCCAGGCTGCTCGTGTCGCTGGTCGTCCTCCAACTGGCGGCCGGCCTGGCCAACGTGCTCCTCTTCACCCCGGTCTGGATGCAGCTCGTCCACCTGCTGCTGGCCGATGCCATCTGGGTGGCTTTCGTCTGGTTCGCCGCCGCCGGGCTGCAGGATGCATCTGGGGGACCAGGTCAGCCCAACTCGGACCGGAGCGCGGTCGGATCGGAGACGGGGGCCTGACAGACGAAACGCTCGCACACATAGGCGAGCGTTTCGCCGTCGCGCCATCGGTCGGCGAGGAGCGGTACCTCGTCGGCGCCGTCTCCGTCGGTGGACCACGCCAAAAAGACACCGGGGCGGAACCGCTCCCACGCCACCCTGGAGAGGGTCTCTGCCTCGGGACCGACGACCGCCACTTCCTTCAAGCCGATCTCGACCGAAGCCGCAACGGCGAGGAGATGCCCCACCGCCGTCGGGTAGCGGGCCGCGATGCCCGTCCCCGCCCGGAGGGCGGCATCGGCGGCGCCCCGATAGCGGTCGTCGCCGGTGGAGAGGGACAGTCCGATCAGCGCCTCGGCCGCCAGCGAGTTCCCCGAGGGGAGCGGGTTGTCAAACAGGTCCTGGGGGTCGGCGACCAACTGTTCGGCGTCTGACCCGACACGGCGGAACGTGCCGTCCTCACCCGAGAAGAGGTCGAGCATGTCATCGACGGTGTGCCGGGCGGCGGCGTGCCACTCTGTCTCTCCTGTGGCCTGGTAGAGGGCCAACAGCCCCACCGCCAGAGCGGCGTGGTCCTCGAGGAACCCGGGGACGCCCCCGCCGTCGATCCGTGGGGCGACCAGGAGCGGAGCAGCCGGCCGTCGTCGCGGCGGAGACGCTCCAGCAGGAACCGGGCGTTGCGGCGCGCCGCCTCCAGGTAGCGCGGCTCGTCGAGGACGGCGCCCGCCTCGGCCAGGGCGCGCAGCGCCAACCCGTTCCAAGAGGTGACCACCTTGTCGTCCAATCCGGGTCGGACCCGGGTGGAGCGGACCTCGGAGAGGCGGTCCCGCGCTCGGGAAAGGGCCGCCTCGACATCCTCGGCGGTCGCCCCGGTCGCCGCGGTCACCTCTTCGATGGTGCGCGCTTGGTGGAGCACGTTGCTCCCCTCGAAGTTCCCCTCGGCGGTGACCCCGAAGAAGAGCGCGACCGTTTCGAAATCGGCGTCGCCGACTGCCGCCCGCATTTCGTCTTCGGTGAAAACGTAGAAGCGCCCCTCCTCGCCCTCGCTGTCGGCATCCTCACCCGACCAGAACCCGCCATCTGGCTGGCCGAGGTCGCGCAGCATGTACTCGAGAGTGGAGACGGCCACCGCCCGGTAGGGGTCTTCCCCCAGTTCGCGCCACGCCCACAGGTAGAGCCTGGCGAGTTGGGCGTTGTCGTAGAGCATCTTCTCGAAGTGGGGGATCAGCCATCCGGCGTCGACCGAATAGCGGGCGAAACCGCCGCCTACCTGGTCGTGGATCCCACCCCGCGCCATGGCATCGAGGGTGGAACCGAGCATGAAGGCGGCCCCACCCGCCCAGGGCAGCCGGAGAACGCGGAGGAGGAACTCGAGGACCGGCTGTTGGGGGAACTTCGGCGCGGCGCCAAACCCACCGTATGTCGGGTCGAAGGCGGAGGCGATGGCCTCGTACGCCGCCTGGAGCGTGCCGAGACCGGGACCCTCTTCGGCGGGCGGCACCCGGCGGGCGATGGCGCGGGTTAGCTCGCCTGCTTGGTCAATTACCTCGTTACGGCGCTCGGCCCAGGCTTCCTCGACCGCGGAGAGGACCCGGCGGAACGAGGGCATACCGTGACGGTCGTCTGGCGGGAAGTAGGTGCCGGCGTGGAACGGCTCACCCTCCGGGGTGAGGAAGACGGTCATCGGCCAGCCGCCCCGCCCCGTCAGCGCCTGGACCGCCTCCATGTACACCGCGTCCACATCGGGCCGTTCCTCGCGATCGACCTTGATGCTGACGAAGGCGCGGTTCATCTCGGCCGCTATCTCGGGGTCCTCGAACGACTCATGGGCCATGACGTGGCACCAGTGGCACGAGGCGTAGCCCACGCTCAACAGCACGGGAACATCACGGTTTCGGGCCTCGGCGAAACCCTCCTCGCCCCACTGGTACCAGTCGACCGGGTTGGAGGCGTGCTGGCGGAGGTATGGCGAGCTCGCCTCGCCCAGTCGGTTGCCCACCCGGGCACCGTAGCCCTCACCGACATCAACGTCCCAGGGTGCCGACGTTCATGATCCGTTGAGGTTCCGTTGTCGTCGGCTGTCGCATCTTGTCGGCTGTCACGACAAGGAGGAACGATGAAGGTTTGGATCGACTCTGACCAGTGCATGGGTGCCGGCACCTGCGAGAGCATCGCCCCCGAGGTGTTCGTCCCCAGGTCCGATGGGATCTGGGCGGTGCGGGAGCTCGCCGAGGACTTCGGCGAGACCACCGTGTTCGACGGCGGCGCCGGGCCGGGTCACGGGGCGGAGGGAGCTGCCGGGATGGCCCGGGTTCCCGACCGCCTCTTCGATGTGGTCATCGAGGCGGCCCAGGAATGCCCGGGAGAGTGCATCTACCTCGAGGTGTGACGATCAGTCGGGGGCGACGCGGTACACATCGCCACCGAGCGAGACCAGGTACAGCTCGCCCCCGGCATCCACCCCGAACGAGGCCAATGCCGGGACGCTCAGCTTGGGTCGCTCTGTCAGGTTGGACACGATGCCATTGGAGTACCGCAACGTCCACACCCGACCGCTGATGAAGTCCCCGAAGAAGTAGAGGCCTTTACGCCCGGTGAGGTCGGATCCCCGGTAGACGTACCCACCGGTGACGGAGCCACCGCTGTCACGGCCATAATTGTGGATGGGGAGTCTCAGCCCGGACTGGTTGCAACCCGAGGGGGGCTCGTAGCAGATCGTCCCTTCCATGATGTCCCAGCCAAAGTTGGCGGAGGCCGACCCGAGCCCGAGGGCGTCGATCTCCTCCCGGGTGCTCTGCCCGACGTCCCCGATGAACAACCGGCTAGAGGTGGCGTCCACCGAGAACCGCCACGGGTTGCGCAGCCCCCACAGCCAGACCTCGGGGGCCCCGCCCTGGCCGTCGGCGAACGGGTTGTCGTCGGGGATGGCATATGGGTTGCCCCCGTCGACGTCAATCCGCAAGATCTTCCCGAGCAGGCTGTTGGTGTCCTGGGCGTTCTCGTCGGGGTCCCCGCTGCCGCCGCCATCACCGGTTCCAATGAGCAGAAGGCCGTCGGGGGTAAAGGCGAGCATCCCGCCGTTGTGGTTGCTCTGCCCTGGGTGCGGTATCGACATGACCGGCGTGGCCGAGTCCTCGTCGGCGAAGTTGGAGTTGTCGGAACGGAGGTACTCGTCGACCTTGATGGTTCCGGATGGGTCGGTGTAGGCGACGAAGAAACGCCGGTTGCTGGCGTAGTTGGGATGGAAGGCAAGCCCGAGCAGCCCCCGCTCACTATCGGTCGACACCGCGACCTCGAGGAAGGGTTCGTCGCGCAGAGCGCCGTTGAGTACCACCCGTATGGCGCCGGCCTTCTCCACGATGAACAGCCGGGTGGAATCTCCCGGCGCGTGGGTGAGCAACAATGGCTGGCTTAGCCCTTCGGTGACCACCGGCACCAACTTCATGGCCACCTGCCCTCCGGGTGGGGTGGTGGTCGTGGTGGTGCGTCTGATCGTGGTTGTTGTTGTGCGTCTGGTGGTGGTGGTTGGTGCCACCGCGGTGTCGGAAAGGGCGCGGTAGAGGAACGCCGCCATCTGCCCCCTGGTGACCGGCGCCTCGGGACAGAACCGGGTCCCTGCGGTGTCGCAGCCCTCGGTTATTCCCGCCTTGGCCAGCTTGCCGATCTCGTCGTAGAAGGTGTGGCTGGCGGGGACGTCGTCGAACGAGGAGCCAGGGTCGAGGTCTTGCAGATCGGGCAGCGCCCTCACCAAGAAGGCGGCCATCTGCCCCCTGGTGACCGGCTCCTCGGGGCAGAACCGGGTCCCTGCGGTGTCGCAGCCCTCGGTGATTCCCGCCTTGGCCAGCTTGCCGATCTCGTTGTAGAAGGTGTGGCTGGCGGGGACGTCGTCGAAGGGTGCGCCCAGATCGAGGGTTTGCAGGTCGGGGAGCGCCCTCACCAGGAACGCCGCCATCTGCCCTCTGGTCACCGGATCGTCGGGACAGAACCGTTCGGTTGTGCATCCCTCGGTGATCCCCTGTGTCGCCAGCCACCCGATCTCGGTGGCGAAGTAGTGATTGGAAGGGACGTCCTCGAATTGGGTGGCTGCTGTGCTGGCGGTGACCGGGATCAATGCCACCACGATCGCCGCCACCAGCGACATGGCTCCGCCGACTCTCAATGACCGCATGAGGGCACCGTATCCACCCCGCGCCGTTTACTCCGAATCGCCCGCCCTGCTCGACCCGGAGAAATTCGGTGACCCCGATGGTGCGGAGCACCCCCCGGACAATCGCCGGCATCAGCGCCATTCCCTCGGCGGTGGAGATGAGCCGTGGCTCGGTGAGTGGGATCGTGTGGTTTCGGTGGATCATCGCGCCACCACCCGCGGCGATGAGGTTCCGCACCCAGTCGACATTGCTCCCATAGGTGAGCGCCATGACCCAACCACCGGTCGCTTCGAAGATCATCATCGGGGTCTGGTATGGCTTTCCCGACTTCCGGCCCCGGTGGAGGATCGTCGCCATCCCGGGTGCCCACTTCGACAGTCGTCCTAGGACTGGATTGGTGACGCGGCGGTTGAAGCGCGCCACGGCCATCGGGTATGGGCATGGCCGGAGAGAGTAGATGTTAGAGATTCGGCGAGATCGGGAATCTCTATAGGACGTATATGCGTTCTGTCGATAACCCTGTGGACACCCTGTGGATGGCCTGGTCAGGGACCCTCATCCGTACTGGAGGCAGTGTGGAGAAGTTGGGGGTTCACAAGGTGAACAGAGTGTGTCATAGTGTTGACGAGTCGGGACTGGAAGCGGTTCCATCCCGGCGTTCCCCACCTTTCGGAGGCACCGCAGATGGCATCAGCCGACACGTCGCGTCCTGACGCCGCGCTCAAAGCACGGCGCGATCGGGACCGCGAGCGTGAGCGCAGCAAGCTGACCGATGAGCGTGGTCGTCTGACCACAGACCTGGTCAGCCAGTACCTCACCGCCATCGGCGAATACGACCTGCTCACAGCGGAGCAGGAGGTCGAGCTTGCGCAGAAGATCGAAGGCGGCGAGGAGGCCGCGGCACGTCTCGAACGCGGTGATTACAAGGGCAAGAAGGAGGAGCTCGAGCTCCGCCGCAAGTCCCGTCACGGCAAGGAGGCCAAGGACGCCTTCCTCACCGCCAACCTGCGTCTGGTGGTGGCAAACGCCCGCCGCTATGCCAACACCTCGGGTATCGACTTCCTCGACCTCATCCAGGAGGGCAACCTCGGTCTGATCCGCGCCGTCGAGAAGTTCGACTGGCGCAAGGGGTTCAAGTTCTCCACCTACGCCACCTGGTGGATCCGCCAGGCCATCACCCGTGCCATCGCCGACAAGTCGCGCACGGTGCGCATCCCGGTGCATCTCCACGACACCCTCGCCGCGGTCCGGGCCGCCCAGGCCAGCCTCAAGGCCGAGTTGGGGCGTGATCCCCGGCCCGACGAGATCGCCGAGGAGGCGGGTGTCACCGTCGACAAGGTCGAGCTCGCCCTGGGGTGGCCGACACGGTCTCGCTCGAGCAGCCCGTCGGTGAGGACGGCGCCCAGCTCGGTGACTTCATCGAGGACGAGGACGCCGCCGACCCGGTGCAGCTCACCGAGGAGATGGACGTGGCCAACAGCCTGCGCGTCTCCATCGAGCGGCTGCCCAACCGCGAGGGCCGCATCCTGGCTCTGCGGTACGGGTTCTACGACGGGGTGCCCCGCACCCTCGAGGAGATCGGCGAGGAGTTCAACCTGACCCGGGAGCGGATCCGTCAACTGGAGAAGCTCGCCCTGTGCCGACTGCGGCATCCCTCCTTCGGGATCCGGGAGCAGGACCTGATCTGAGCCGGCCGGACGGCCGGTGAGAGCAACGGGCGGGCCCAAGGGCCCGCCCGTCCGCGTCGGTAATCAAGTACTCAGTACCTAGTACTTAGTACTTAGACAGAACAAAACCGTCTGCCGTCTGCCGTCTGCCGTCTCGCTTTCCACGCCTGTACCCTCGATGGATCACTCGAGGGGAGATGGGTGTGAGGCTGAGCGGTCTGATCGGTGGCAGGGCCGAGTTGTGCGGTCCCGAAGCCACGCTCGCCGAGGCTGCTCAGGCGATGATCAACGCCTCCACCGGCTCGCTCGGTGTGATCCAGGGCCGCGACCTGGTGGGGCTGATCACCGAGCGCGACCTGCTGCGCGCCGTGGCCGAGCGCATCGATGTGTCAACCGCCTCGGTGGGCCAGTGGATGTCGACCGACCCGGACACCGTGTCGCCGGACGTCGACGTCGAGGAGGCGGCACTCTGGCTGCTCGAGACGGGGTACCGCCACCTCCCGGTGATGGATGACGACCAACTGCTCGGGATCGTCAGCATCCGCGATCTGCTGTGGGCGATTCTCGCCCCGGAGACGGCGCCCCCCGAGCTCCACTGATCAGCTGGGCACCCAGACCAGAACGAGATCGTCCACCGATACGTCGGTCTTCTCCAGGCCGATCTCCATCTCCTCGACCTGGTTGGCAGCTTCGCCCCACTTGGCGGTGATGGCCTCGAGGTCGTCTGCCAGGTCCGCCTCCAACTGCTCCACCTCGGCTGCCTTTGCCCCCATGGCTTCCTGCGCCGTCTGGAGACGGGCGCCGGCGGCGGCTGCCTGACGGCCCTGAGAGGCCATCTTGGAAAGCGAGGTCGATCGCATCTTGCCGCCGAGCAGCGCCCCGAGTAGCTCACCGGCGCCTTCCACCAGCGACTGCTGGTTGCGGGCGCTCGCCGCCGACTCGAGCTCGCGCACCCTCGACTCGGCCTTGCTCAGCTGAGTTTGGACCGACCGGATCCGGGTGCGGTACTTCTCCTCCAACTTGGCCGTGTCGGCGTCGGCCGCGGTCTCGGCTGCCTCGCGGCAGCGCGCCTCGAACTCCTCCCTCGACTCGCCGACCCGGGAGAAGAGTTTGAGCTCCTTGTTGCGGAACACGGTCACGGTGCGGCTGCGATAGAGGTGGTCGGCGAGTCGCCGGGAGAGATCGGTGAAGTAAGAGGCCTTGTCGAGGGGGACATCGGTACAGGGCGAACCCCGCTCCGGGCGGGGCTTCGTCGCGCAAGTCGCGAGGGTCGTGGTCGACGGCATGCACCGTCTCGGGGTCGAACGATGGCGCCCAGCGGGAAGAGCATCGCCTCGTAGGTCTCCTGATGATCGACCCCGGCCGTTGTGTCGTCGTAGCGGAGATGGACGGTCGCCGCCACCCCCGGCCGGAGCGTCGTCGAGCCTGGCGTCGCACCCACCGCAGCGGCCCAGGTCGCCGCCGGGTCCAGGAAGGCGGATCGGACCGAGGGCGCCACATCGGGGGCGATTGGAACCGTCTCGCCGGTGGTTGGGGTCTCAACCGGTTCAGCCGGCGCAGCCGGAGGCGTCGCCGTGCCGGTTCGGGGACAGCGGCCGGCGGCACCTCGGGGGTCGGAGCCGGCGTCGGCTTTCGTCCCGCCATGAGCTCGACCACCGAGTCGCGGGTCAGCGGACCGGCCAGAAAGCACATCGCCCAGCGGGTGGTGAACGTGATCGGTGGCTTGCCCCCCGTCTTGTGCATCACGAACTGGCGTTTGCCCAGGCCGGAGATCAGCGGGTCGATCGCTCCGATGTCCACTTCCCCCGCCGCCGAGGTCATCCCCTCGAGGATCCGGGCCTTGTCGCGCTCGGTCTGGAGGCGACCGATCATCCAGGTGCCGGCGTTGGACATCGCCTTGTAGTCGAGGTCGACCGGGTTCTGAGTCGAGGCGACGAACCCGACGCCGAAAGCCCGCGCCTGCTTGAGCAGGGTGAGGATCGGCTTCTTCGACGGGGGTTCTGCCGTCGGCGGGCAGAAGCCGAACATCTCGTCCATGTAGACCAGGGCACGCAGGTTCGAGGTCCCCGACTGGCGCCGCATCCAGGTCACCAGCTTGGAGAGGAAGAGGGTCACGGCGAACTGTCGCTCGCTGTCGGAGAGGTGGGCGAGATAGAGGATGGCGGCCGCCGGCTTTCCCTCGGGGAAGAGCATGGCGCCGATGTCGAGTGGCGCCCCTTCGAGCCAGGCGGCGAACGAGGGCGAGGCCACCAGCCCGTTGAGCTTCATGGCGAGAGCGGTGCGGTCCTTCTCCGGGAAGAACGCATCGACCTCGAAGACCCCCAGCTTGCGGAATGGCGGCTGGGCGATCTGGCCGAGCAGACCCGCCAGGTCGATGGCCCGTCCCTCCCGCCACGCCGCCTCGATGATGTTGGCCAGCAGGACATGCTCCCGGCCCGACACCGGGTCGGACTCGACCCCGGCCAGGGTGAGCAGCGAGGAAACGTATGCCTCGATCTCGTCGCGCAGCACCTCGGCCTCGGTGTCCCAGCTCAGGTCGGGTGGGTCGAGCGATCCGAGGACGTTGACGGCGACACCGGCCGTGGAGCCGGGGGTGTAGATGGTCATCGGGGCGGAGTCGCGCAGCTTGGCGATGCGCTCCGGGGTGATATCCCAGCCGGCGAGTCCTTCCTTCCAGGTCTCGGCGGTCTTGGCGGCGAGGTCCTCCGGGGTCGTTCCCTCGCGTCTCGCCGCCGCTTCATCGATCCAGGGCCGGAAGTCCTCGGGGCGCAGTTCGGGAAAGAGGAGCAGCAGGTTCCCCATGTCCCCTTTGGGGTCGATCATCAGGGTGGCGACGCCGTTGAGCAGCGCCTCCTCCATCATCCCGAGACCGAGACCGGTCTTGCCCGATCCGGTCATTCCCACGATCACGCCATGGGTGGTCAGGTCGGGGGCGTCGTAGAGCAGCACCTGGTCGGTTCGCTCTCCCGTCTTGGGATCGATCTCGCCACCGAGGTAGAAGGTGCCGGGTTCCACGTCCATCCGCTGTCCTTTTCGTACGCCCGCCGAGCCTATCGGGGCCGGTCATCGGCACCATCGCATGGGCGTAGCCTGGCGATGTGGGCGTTGAGGCCAAGGCCGTGGTGGTCGACGGGCTTACCCTCGGCTACCGGCGGGCGGGCCGGGGGCAACCACTGGTACTCCTCCACGGGTGGTTCCTCGACAGCAGGATGTGGCGTCCCCAACTCGAGGATCTCAGCGAAGATTTCGACGTGGTGGCGTGGGATGCCCCTGGATGCGGCGGGTCGTCCGATATCCCTGCCGGGTACCGACTGGCCGACTGCGCCGACGCGGTGGCGATGCTGATCGAGGCGCTCGGTCTCGACCGCCCCCACCTCCTCGGTCTGTCGTTCGGCAGCGGTCTCGCCATCGAGGTCTGTCACCGCCACCCTGATCTGTTGCGGTCGCTCGTGCTGGCCTCCGCCTACGCCGGGTGGGCGGGCTCGTTGCCCGCCGAGGAGGTCGCCTACCGCAAGGCGCGAGCGCTCGCCGAGACAGAATTGGCGCCTGCCGAGTGGGCGAAGGTACCTGCCACATACCTGCCCGGATTCTTCGCCGGCGAGGTGGATCCATCGCGGAGGGATGACCTACTCGACGTGATGGCCGACACCCGGCGGGCGACCATCCGGTGGATGACGGAAGAGTTCGCCAAGGCCGATCTGCGACCCGCCCTGCCCGCAATCTCGGTGCCGACATTGCTTCTCTACGGCGACCGCGACGAGCGGGCACCCAAACGGGTTGCCGAGGACTTGCATCGCCAAATCCCCGGCTCGCAGCTCGTTTTTCTGCCTGCGTTGGGCCACGCGACCAACCTCGAGGACCCAGAAAAGTTCGACGAAGCGGTGCGTCAATTCCTGCTGTCGGTCGATTGATCGCAGGCTCGTTCAGCGGCCGGCCCAAACCCCGACTGGCTCGAAGTCGAGCGGCACGTCCACCAGGATCAATTCGATGGTGTCGTCCGCGGTGACCGTCACAGTCTCCGGACCGCTGATCACGGCGGCATCGCCGGTGGCGACTGGCTCGGCGTTGACGGTGGCCGAACCCCCGATCAGGTAAAGGTAGCCACCGCGCCCGGCGTCCACTTCGTGTTCGACCGACATTTCCGGGTTGAGCCGGGACAGGTAGGTGCGGGCGTCCTGGTGGACCTTGACCACATCGCCGCCCTCGGGTCCGAGCACCGGGAGGAGTCGGTCGGTGAAGTCCTCCTTTGCGAACTGCCGTTGCTCGACGCCCGGGGTGAGCCCGGCGGTGTCAGGGAGGATCCAGAACTGGAGGAACCTCATCGGCTCCGTTTCCGAGGCGTTCTGCTCGGAGTGCAACGCCCCCGACCCGAGCGTCATGCGCTGCACCGCCCCTGGCTCGAGAACGCCTCCGCCCCCCACGTTGTCCTCGTGGCGGAAGTGTCCCTCCACCACGTAGGTGATCCCCTCGACGTCGCGGTGGGGGTGCATCGGCCAGATGGCCCCGGCGATGAGCCGGTCGTCGTTGAACACCCTGAGTGGTCCGATCCCCATTCGCTTCGGATCTCGGTAGCTGTCGAACGAGAAGTGCCAGCGCGCCGAGAACCAGCCGCCCTCCTCCGAGTGGATGTCGGCATCGCGCCTGATCTCGATCATGGTGCTCCTCTCAAAGGATCTCGGTAAGCGTGGCGCGGAACTGCTCCAGGTCGTCCCTGGTGGTGTAGAAGTGCGGCCCCACCCTGACCCCGGCGCCCGGGCGGCTGTCGACGATGACCCGCCGCTCGATGAGCCGCTGCGCCACCTTCTCCTCGTCATCGACGCCGAAGGTCACGGTGCCACCCCTCCACTCGGGACGGCGCTCCGAGCGGAGCGGGATATCCAACTCGTCGGCGAGGTCGATGAGCCACTGGGTGGCCCACAGCGAGTGGCGCCGGATCTGGTCGATGCCCACCTCCTCGATGACCCCGTACGCCGCCTCGGCGGCAGCCAGCGCCGGAACGTTGGGGGTCCCGGAGAGAAACCGCCACATCCCGGCTGCCGGCTCCAACGGGCCGGGCCGGAAGGAGAACGGTTCCCGATCGGCCTGCCAGCCGGCGAACCGGGGAACCAGCGATTCCTGCAGGTCGGGTCTGATGTAGAGCCACCCCGCCCCCGGACCGCCGCACAGCCACTTCACCGACCCACCGACGGCAGCGTCCACCCCGAGCTCGGTGAGCGAGAAGGGGATGGTTCCCGCCGACTGGTAGCAGTCGAGCACGACCATGGCGCCCACCTGGTGGGCGGCGCGAGTGATCGTCTCGACGTCGAGGAGCACACCGCTGCGGAAGAGGACATGGCTCAACAGCACCACCGCCACCCGGCTGTCTATCGCCTGGAGCACCGTCTCGGTGGGGAGGGTCAGCCCGTCCCAGCTCCGCACCGTCCGCACCTCGGCGCCGGGCACCGAATGCCAGACGTACCCGACGGTGGGGAAGTCGAGGTCGGCGATCACCACCCGGTGTTGTGGGGGCCGCAGGTCGAGGCACGAAGCCACCACCTCCTCGGCGATGGTGACGTTGGGGACCATGGCGATCGATCCGGGCGGGGCGCCCACCAACGGCGCCAGCCGGTCACCCACCCGGAGCGGTGCCTCCCACCAGCCGTCCTCCCAGGCGAGGACCCCGCGGGTCGCCCACTGCTCGGCGTACCGCTCCAAACCGAGCCTGGCCTCTTCGGGCATCGCCCCCAGCGAGTGGCTCACCAGATAGCTGCAGGTTCCAAGGATCGGGAAGCGGTGACGATGGACGGCTGCCGGGTCGTTCACGTGAGCCAGTCTACGGAGGGCTGTGTTGCGCACCCCGGCGGTGGCCATAGGATCAGGTCGTGACCGAGACGCATTCTCTCAGCGGGAAGCAGGTTCTAGCCGTGGTCGAGGAATCCGGCGTCGAGGAGGCGATGGCAGCGCTCTCGGCCACCGGCCACGACCGGGTGGAGGTGCTGCGGGGCGAAGCCGGGATCGACCACCTCGACCGCTCCGAGGAGCGACCCCCGGTGGTGGGCGCGATCGCCAAGGCGGTGTCGGTCTTCGGAGGCGAACAGCTCGAACTCGAGGTCTACGAGCGAGAGCTGGCCGCCGGAAGGGTGGTCCTCGTCGTCGGCGTCGACGCCGAGGAGGAACGGGTCGAGGTGGCCGACGCCCTCCGAGAGCTGGGAGCCACCAACCTCCTCTACCACGGCGACTGGACCTTCGAGTCCCTGGGAGATTGAGGTTTCCGCTCCGTCCCCCCGCAGGGGGAAGGGCCCCGCTGCGGAGCAGCGGGTAGGGGGACTGGCGAACTCCCAATCCATCGAAGACCCGTTGCCTGTCGCTTGGACTGGTAAAGGGAAGAACTGACCCAGGGCTACGATTGACCCAAGGCGATCCATGGCCGACACCCGCACCTTCGAAGCCGAGAGCTTCGGTCCCAACATCTGGCTGATCGACGAGATGTACCGCCGGTTCGCCGAGGACCCGGGGTCGGTTTCACCCGCCTGGCAGGAGTTCTTCGCCGACTACGGCGGTCCCACCGGCGAATCGACCGGTGTCGAGGAAGCCGGCGCGGAGACTCCGGACGGCAAAGCTCAGCAAGCTGCGGCGGCGGCCTCCGTGGAAGAGCCAGAGCCAGCGGTAGTGCCAGCGGCAGTTGAACCGAAACCTGCGGCGCCAGAGCCGAAACCGGCACCCACCGAACCGAAGTCGGCCCCCGCCGCGACACCGCCCCCGGCCACCCAACCCGTGCCATCCACCGAAGAGGGAAAGGAACCCGACGTCGAGCTCCAACCGCTCATTGGTATCTCGGCAACGATCGCCAAGCGGATGGACGAGAGCCTCGGGGTCCCCACCGCCACCTCGGTGCGCACCGTCCCCGCCAAGCTGCTCGAGGTCAACCGGCGGATAATCAACAACCAACTGGGCCGCCTGACCCAGGGCGGGAAGGTCAGCTTCACCCACATGATCGGGTTCGCCGTCGCCCGTGCCCTGACCGACATGCCGGAGATGAACGTCTCATACACCGAGGTCGAAGGCAAGCCGCACATGGCCAGGCACCGCTCGGTGAACCTGGGGCTGGCGGTTGATCAGGTGCGCCCCGACGGGACGAGGGTGCTGATCGTCCCCAACATCAAGGGCGCCGAGAAGATGGACTTCCAGGCGTTCTGGCTCGCTTACGAGGAGCTGATCCACCGGGTACGGCAGAACCGGCTCACCCCAGACGACTTCGCCGCGACCACCGCAACCCTCACCAACCCGGGGATGATCGGGACGGCGCAGTCGGTTCCCCGTCTCATGCCCGACCAGGGGGTGATCGTCGGGGTCGGCGCCATCACCTACCCGCCGGAATACCTCGGCGCCGACGAGAAGTTCCTCGCCCGCCAGGGGATCGGCCGGGTGGTCACCCTCACCAGCACCTACGACCACCGCGTGATCCAGGGCGCACTGTCGGGTGAGTTCCTTGGGCGGATGCAGTCGCTGCTGCTCGGGGAGTCCGGCTTCTACGACGAGATCTTCCGCGCCATGAAGATCCCCTACACCCCGGCACGCTGGGCGATCGACGACAACCCGGCGATCGGGAGCCCGGAGTGGGCAGAGAAGCAGGGGCGGGTCTTCCAGATCATCAACATGTACCGGGTGCGGGGCCACCTCATCGCCGACCTCGACCCGCTCCGCCAGAAGCCGCCCCAACTCCACGCCGAGCTCGACCCGCTCACCTACGGGCTCACCATCTGGGATCTCGACCGGGAGTTCGCCACCGGCGGCCTCGGCGGGCACGAGGTGATGAAGCTGGGCGACGCCCTCGCTCACCTGCGCGACGCCTATTGCCGCACCGCCGGGATCGAGTACATGCACATCCAGGAGCCGGCGCAGAAAGCCTGGATCCAGGAACGGGTGGAGGCCCCCCGGTCGGAGCTTCCCCGCGAGGAGCGGCTCCGCACGCTGCGGAAGCTCAACCAGGCCGAGGCATTCGAGCGCTTCCTCCACACCAAGTTCGTCGGGCACAAGCGGTTCGGACTGGAGGGTGCGGAGAGCCTCATCCCGCTGCTCGACACGGTGCTCAACGCCGCCGCCGCCGACGGGATGGAGGAGGTCGTCATCGGGATGGCCCACCGCGGCCGGCTCAACGTCCTCGCCAACACAATCGGAAAGAGCTACAGCCGGATCTTTGGCGAGTTCGAGGGTTTGAGTCCCGAGACCATCCAGGGTTCGGGTGACGTCAAATACCACCTCGGGGCCAGGGGGAAGCACACCGACCCTGAGGGGCGCGAGCTCTCGGTGCAGGTGGTGGCCAACCCGAGCCACCTCGAGGCGGTCGATCCGGTGCTCGAAGGACAAACCAGGGCGAAGCAGGAGCTGCGCGGTCCCAGCGGGCACCACGAGGTGCTTCCCGTCCTCATCCACGGCGACGCCGCCTTCGCCGGCCAGGGTGTGGTTGTGGAGACGCTCAACCTCTCCCAGCTTCCCGGGTACCGCACCGGGGGGACGGTGCACATCGTGGTCAACAACCAGGTGGGGTTCACCACCTCGGTCGGCGACGCCCGCTCCAGCCACTACGCCACCGACGTCGCCAAGACGGTGCAAGCTCCAATTCTCCACGTCAACGGGGACGACCCCGAGGCGGTGGTGCGAGTCGCCAGCCTCGCTTTCGACTACCGCCAGGCATTCAACCGCGACGTTGTGATCGACATGGTCTGCTACCGGCGGCGGGGACACAACGAGGGTGACGAGCCGTCCTACACCCAGCCGGTGATGTACCGGCTGATCGAGCAGCGGCGTTCGGTGCGCAAGCTCTACATGGAGCGGCTGGTCAACACCAGAGAGCTGTCGGTGGAGGAGGGGGAGGCGCTGCTCGAGGAGTACCGCGGGCTGCTCGAGGAGGCCTTCGCCGAGACCAAGGACATGGTGCCCGCCGCCTTCGAGCCGGTCCAGGAGCCGCCCAACGAGGTGGTGCCCACACCGGTCTCGGCCGAGCAACTCCAACAGATCGCCGAGCGGGTCTCCACCCCGCCGGAGGGTTTCACCGTCCACCCCAAGCTGACCAAGCTGCTCGACGAGCGCCGCCAGATGGTTGAGTCGGGGACGATCGACTGGGCGATGGCCGAGGCGTTCGCCATCGGTTCGCTGTCCGCCGAGGGCCACTGGGTACGGCTCACCGGGGAGGACTCGCAGCGGGGGACCTTCAGCCACCGCCATGCCGCCATCACCGACTACCAGACCGGGGCGGATTGGGTCCCGCTGCAAAGCGCCCCCGGCGAGTTTCCCAGGGTGCGGATCGTCGACTCGCTCCTCTCTGAATTCGCAGCCGTCGGCTTCGAGTACGGCTACTCGGTGGAGGTACCCGACGCTCTGGTGATGTGGGAGGCGCAGTTCGGCGACTTCGGCAACGGCGCCCAGGTGGTGATCGACCAGTTCATCTCCGCAGGTGCCGACAAGTGGCGTCAGCGCAGCGCCCTGGTGTTGCTCCTACCGCACGGGTACGAGGGTCAGGGGCCGGAGCATTCCAGCGGCCGGATCGAGCGCTACCTCCAGATGTGCGCCGGCAACAACCTGCGGATCGTCATCCCTTCCACCTCGGGCTCGTATTTCCACACCCTGCGCCGCCAGGTGTCGGGGACGCTGCGCCGGCCGATGGTGATGTTCACACCCAAGTCGCTGTTGCGGACCAAGGAGACCTTCAGCACGGTCGAGGAGTTGACCGGGGGAGGTTTCCGCAAGGTGCTGGGCGACCCCCACGCCGCCGAGACCCCCGGGGTCAGCCGTCTCGTGCTGTGCAGCGGAAAGGTCTACTACGACCTGGAGCGTCGCCGCCGCGAGCTGCAGGAGGAGGGGGTGGCACTGATCCGGATGGAGCAGCTCTATCCCTTCCCCGAGAAGGACCTAAACGAAACGCTTGGCATGTTCCCCGACGACGCCGATCTTGTCTGGGCCCAGGAGGAGCCGGCCAACATGGGCGCTTGGAGCTTCCTCCGCCACCGTCTCGCCGCCTTGACCGGGCGGGAACCTTTCTACGCCGGCCGCGCCGAGAGCGCCAGCCCCGCCACCGGCAACGCCGCCCAACATCAGGCCGAGCAAGCTGCGCTGGTCGACACCGCCATCAAGGGTTAGTTGCCCGCATCGGCTGGGGAACCCCACGTGCCGCGTCAGGGCAGGGCGTGACTGGAATCGATAGATGGCGATCGCTTGGTTCCTACGATCCACAAGTGCCGTCGGCCGTGCCACACATTGGGACCCTGAGGGAGAAGCCACTCCACGCCTCGTTGAAACGGTTCTATGCCCTCCCCGACGATCGAGCCGAGGTTCCAGTCGATGGTTTTGTCATCGATCTGGTTCGAGGGGATCTCTTGGTCGAGATCCAGACAAGCGGCTTCTCTTCGCTGAAGCGGAAGGTCACATCGCTTCTCGAGCTCGGGCATCGAGTCCGAGTCGTACGCCCGATCCCCATCGACAAGTGGATCGTCAAGATCGACCCCCACGGCACCGTGTTGAGTCGACGCCGTTCTCCCAGGCACGGCAAGCCGACGGATATCTTCTCAGACCTGGCGAGCCTCCCCGACCTCGTGGTTCATCCCCGCTTCGAAGTCGAAGTTCTGCTGACGATCGAGGAGGAGCTCCGGGAGCACATGCCCGGCCGGGCATGGCGCCGCAAGGGATGGGTCGTCGTCGAGTGCCGGCTTGTCGAGGTGGTGAGCTCGTTACTCCTCGAGAATGTCGATGACCTGGCCGGACTCTTGCCCGAGGGCTTGCCGGAGACGTTCACGACCGCCGATCTGGCCGAGAGGCTGGGCAGCCCCCGGCGCGCCGCCCAGCAGATGGCGTACTGCCTGCGGAGGATTGGAGCATTGGTTGTCGTTGGCAAGCGCGGCAAGAGTCTCGAGTACCGGTTGGGATAACAGTCGGGGCCTATCGAGCCAGGTCGCCGACTCGCAGGGTCAGAACGGCAGGCCCGATGTCGAGTTCCGGGTGGTCTTCCTCCCCGAACCGCCCCGTCTCCTTCAGTTCCCCGGATGCCGTTCGCTGGTACACCACCAGCTCGGGCTGCTCCGGGTCGATGATCCAATATCGAGACAAACCCACCTCGGCGTATTTGCGGAGTTTGCGGACCACGTCTCGCCAGGGGTCGGTGGAGAGCACTTCGACCACGAGATAGGGGACACCGGTGTATCGCACGTTTTCCTCGGTGTCGTCGAAGACCATGAGGTCGGGGCCAAACTCGTCGGCCATCGGTTTCCACCCCCACGACTCACGCACCCCCACTCCGGCGGGCAGGACCGCCTCGATGAGATTGGCCAGCCGTCGGCACACGTCCTGGTGGAGACCAGTGGGGAACGGGCTCATCACCAGTTCGCCATCGACGTACTCGCCCCGTACAGCGTCGGGTGAGAGCGTCTGGTACTCGTCCCAGGACATCGCCACCCGGTCGCCAGCGCGCATCGTCTCCAGGACCCGGGTTTCCATGATTCGGGCACTCACGGTACTCCCTCCTCCTCCCGGCCAACCGCCCGCGACTGAACCTATCGGCCGGGTGTGACAAACCCTGCCGCACGAACCACAAACTAGCACTATCACGCTATATAGCGTTGTGTTACGTTTGACACCGTGGCACCACGGCTACTCGATCCGGTGGCTCTGGAAGGGATTGTCACGAAGCTCGAGCGGCTCAGCGAAGCCCTGGCTGCCCGCCACCGTGCAGTGACCGCTGGGCTGGCGCTCGCTGACCGACCCACTGGAGCAGTCGACCTTCTGCTTGGCACCGCCGACGAGGCGGAGTGGTGGGCTCGGATACTTCGTGACCGGATCGAGTGGACCGAGGGTCACGATCCATTCGCCGACTCTGGTGCGATGGTGGATGGCTTGGCCGTTCCCGGCGCCGTTGTCGGCGATGTCGGCGGCAACGGTTCCGCTTCAGGCTGGGAACTCTCCGATGTGTCCACCATGTGGCAGCCGTGGCGGAGCTTCGGCCAGCACGCCCGCCAAGCCGTAGCCCAGCGCGGACTGGAGTGGCCCGACGACCGTCCCCCGCTGAGCACGGTGCTCGACCCGATGGGGAGCCTCCTCGCCGAGGTATCCGGGGTGGCCGACGCCAAACGGTGCCTCCAGGGCAGCCTCCCCGCCTGCGGCTGGTTCGCCGCCGGTCTGGTGCCCTGGGGTCGGATGGCTCGCATCGCACGTCTCGCCCGCTTCGCCGACGAGGCCGGTGGCGTCGTGGCGCGGCTGAGTCAGGAGATCCTCGGGCGGCGAGGTCTCTCCGTCGAGGATCTGGCCGCCGCCGCCCGAGTCCCGAAGAGGAGAACGGCCTGTCCGATCGGGGGTCACTCGCTGACCAAGCACGGTTACGGTGCTCGGATGCGGCAGCGAGCTCTTCCTGCGGAGATCTGGGCAATCCGTCCGCAATCAACGAAACGGCCCATCGAGGTCGTCGACGAGCGATTCTTCACCGGACCCCGATGCAGTGATTGCTGGGAGACTGGACTGGACGTTTCGGTGATCGTGATCCGAGAGTATCCGTTCCAGATGGTCGTACGCTCGTCTACGGGACGACGGTCGATTCCTATTTTTCGCGGAGAAGCCATGAGGCCCCACAACCTCGACAGGACTCTTATTGCCAGTCCCCCAGATCGAGAGAAGCTGGTGGCGATGCTTCTCACCCCTGATGGCCAATTCGCCGAGGTGAATCAAGAGTCTGCAGTCCCCGTCATCGAGATCTACCCGAGACGCGACGGCGACCCATGGGTATTCGAGTGTCGAGCGCTGATCGACGCACTCAACCATGCGCTGTACCGGCTCGGACTCGACGACCGACGGAAGGCAGGTCGTCGAGTGACTACCCCTTGCCTCTGGTTTGGCGCGAATTTCCTCTGGCCTCCTCGTAGTAGGCGATGTACTGATCGACGGGCGCCTTGGCGATGAGGTCGCCGACCACATCGAGGGGGACGTCGTCGAGCTTCTTGAGGTAGACGCACGACTTGCCCATGTTGAGCTTCTTGCCCGCCTCCGCCCAGCGCTTCTTGAACCACTCCTCGGTCTCTCGATTGCCGTAGACCGAGTTCAGGTAGAGGGTCACGTACTGCTTGCGGTTGGCGATCCCGGCCAGCCCGAGCGGCTGCTTGTTGTAGGTGTCGGGGAACCGCTCCAGCGGGATGTACCAGCCGAGGATCCCGTACTGAATCCCCTCCTCGTAACCCTCGGGGAGGTTTTCGTTGATGACGTCTCGGACTGCTTCCACGATCTCCCGCCGTCCCGGCGGAACCGATTCGAGGTACTCCTGGGGGGTGGTGGGTGCGGGCATGGCACGATGGTACGCGTAGTCACCAAGGAGAGAGCATGACCGTCCTTGCCGATCTGATCGCGGCCCTGTCATCGGGATCCGTAGAGGTGGTCGACTTGACGGCGCCACTGTCGAGCGACACGCCGCTTCTCGAGCTGCCGCCCGAGTTTGGTCAGACGGCCCGGTTCGAGCTGGAGGAGATCAGCAGGTACGACGACCGCGGCCCGGCCTGGTACTGGAACAACTTCCACACGGGCGAGCACACCGGGACCCACTTCGACGCACCAATCCACTGGGTGACCGGGAAGGACCAGCCGGACGTCGCCTCGGTGCCCGTCTCCGCCTTCGTCGCCCCGGCGGTGGTGATCGACGTGACCGAGCAGGTCGCCGCGGACCCCGACTTCCTGATCGAGAAGCAGCACCTCGACGACTTCCAGGCCGAGCACGGCCCATTCCCGGAGGGCGGTTGGCTGCTCTGTCGGACCGGCTGGTCGTCACGCGCCACCCAGGAGGAGATGGTCAACAACACCGAGACCGGGCCGACCAGCCCGGGCATGTCGGTGGAGTGCGCCCGCTGGGTGGCCGAGGAGTCGCCGCTGCAGGGGATCGGGGTGGAGACGATCGGCACCGACGCCGGCGCCGCCCACTCCTTCGACCCGCCGTTTCCCTGCCATGCCTTCTTCCTTGGGGCCGGCAAATACGGGCTGGCCCAGCTGCAGAACCTGGACCGGCTACCGCCCACTGGTGCGGTGGTGATCGCCGCACCTTTGAAGATCGTCACCGGGTCGGGGTCGCCGGTGCGGGTGCTCGCTCTCGTCGCCGCCTGATGAAGGTCGCCGAGGCGGTCGGCCGGACCCTCGTCGGGAGCGGTGTGCGGCAGGTCTTCGGGGTGGTCGGCTCGGGCAACTTCCACGTGACCAACGCCATGGTCGACGCCGGGGCCGTCTTCGTCGCCGCCCGTCACGAGGGCGGCGCCGCCACCATGGCCGACGCCTACGGCCGGATGAGCGGTGAGGTGCGGCGTTGAGTGTCCATCAGGGTGCGGCCTCACCAACGCCATGACCGGGATCACCGAGGCGGCGAAGAGCCGTACCCCGATGGTGGTGGTCGCCGCCGAGGTCACCCAGCCGAGGTCCAACTTCTATGTGGACCAGGAGATGCTGGTCGGCCCGGTGGTATTCCTCGCGCCCGTCGAAACGAGCCGGGACGGGAAGCGCCAGCAGCCGGAACCGGTCGTACGGAAGCCGGTCGCGGGCGCGTTCGGCGCGGTAGATCACATCCCGCACCCCGCGGAGACTCTGCTCGCTCGCGGTGAACATGGCGACCAGAATGTCCGGGAGCTGGGCGGTGCAGATGCCGCCTATATCGGTGATACCGGTCCTGCTGTCAATAAGGATGAAATCGTATTCTTCTCTCCACCGGCCACGCCAGGCTCCCAGAACGGCGCCGAAGTCGTGCCGCCGGTAGAGGTCCGACCAGTCGATCTCTTGCTGCTGCACGTAGGCGTCGTCGCCGACGCCAGCCGGCAGGAAGTGAAGCCGCTCGCCGGTGGCCGGCGCGTTCACGGTCACCGTGACGCCGGCTGGGTCCGGTTCCCGGCCGTCCGCGACCTCGGCGACGAGGTCCAGCAGGCCGCCGTCCGGCGCCGGCGCCCAGTGGTGGAAGTAGAAGGGCAGGCCGGGAGCGTCCAGGTCCCAGTCCACACACAGCGTGCGAAAACCCCACCGGCTCAGTGTCACCGCTACGTTCGCCAAGGCGAAGGTGCGGCCCACTCCGCCCTTGTAGGAGTAGAAGGTGACGACAGTTCCGGTCACGGCGTCACAGCCTCGGTACGTCGGGTGGGTCAGGCGCCGGTGGCTCCGGGTCGTCGAGCACGGGCCAGTCCGGCTGCCAATCCGGCGCCATCGTCAGGAGCTTGACGAGGTCCGATGCCGCAGCCGCGACCTGATTTTCGAATTCGACGTACTCGGGAACCTGGTCAAACGCCCGCACTGAATTGTTCCACCTCTTCATGTCACGGCACTGGGTTCGCCGGGCCTCGACCGGGAAGCGCGCTCCGTCCTTGAGCACTACCGGGTAAACCAGGCTACAGGGGTTGCCGGGCGCCGCCAGCCCGAGGAGCCGTTGCCGTTCGAGCATCGTGCGCCACTCGGCCAGGCACCAGCGCGACCCGAAGTAGGACGGCGTCCAGACCGCGACCAGCACACGGGACCGGTGGTGCGCCTCGATCAGCCGGGACGGCCAGTGGTCACTGGCCTGGATCTTCTCGACGTCGAGGAATACTTGAGGTACGCGATCAAGTTCGTCGGTGAGGCAGCGTAACAACATCGGGTGGAAGTGGTTGTGCACCCACTCGGGCACCGTCCCAGCCCGGCAGTAACTCAGGAACACGTCGTAGGTGTAGTTCGGCACCCCACCCGACTCCCGCAGCACGGCGGGAGACCCACTCCCGCAGGTACGACGCGCTTGATCCTACCGGTAAACCACCAACGCGTGGCCCGCAGGGCGACGCCGCAACCAGCTGATTCGAGATGAAATGATCGCTCTACCGGCCGATAACTCGATGAAGGCCCGGTCAGACCGTCTCGGCGTATCCGGGCTGGGACGCGTGGCCGGGAGCCCTGGAACCACGTTTCGTCACGACGATAGCGAAGTGGGCCATGCTATCGGAGTGGGAACCACCCTATCTGGAACACCGGTGACGTGACAGGGTGCCGCCCTGCACCGCTTGCATCGGCTACAGGGACGGCAGGGAGCGGATCGCCGTGGGTGCCTGCCGGAGTTGGTCGTAGGCTGCGGCGAGGTTCGGGTCGGCGGGGCGGTCGCCGAGGGCTCGGCGCACCGGTTCCAGGGCGCCGGGGACGGCGGGGGTGCCGTAGGGAGGCCGAGGTCACGGTGTCGGAACCGTTCGACTTCAAGCGTGTGAGCGTCCCACCCGGTGCCTTCGTCCCCGTCGGGGCGGGGGCCGAGCAGGCCAATGAGGTATTCGGCGGGTTCGGCTGCGGCGCGGAAGGCGGCGTGGGCGACCTGGCGGTCGAGGGCGGCCTCGACGCGGCCCAGCCGGTCCCGCAGGTCGCCGCGGTCGGCGCCGGGATGGCCATGGGCCGGGCTGTGGCGGCTGGGTGCGCCGCCGGCGGCAGCCCGCCGATCGTGCCACCGGGAATGCCGCCCACGTACTGCTGGAATTACAGCCCGACGTGCCGGCAGGGGTCGGCACTGGGGTCGAACGGTGCGTCTCCGGGGGCAACCCGTCGGGATCGCTTCCCGTTGGGCCGCCGGGATCCTCGGCTGATGCGCCTGCAGGGTCGCCAAACCCGGCACGGCACCGGTGGGCTGCGCGCCGGGCGGGGTTTTGAGGGTGGTGTGCAGGCGGCGGCGTTCGGCGGCGAGGTCGGCGGTGGGCCGGCGGGCCAGGTGGTTGACCTCGCAGGTGTGCAGCAGCCGGATGAGGTCGCGCCACTCCTCGATGGGGGTGCGCGGCGGGGGGAGTCGGGTAGGCGGCCGGGTCGAGGCCGGCGGCCCGGCACAGCGCGGCGACCCGGTGGTCGAGGACGGCGGCGCCGGTGACGTTGCCGCGGTCCTGCCGGGCGCTTGAGGTCCGCGGCGAGGGTGTCCGGGTCGTGGCCGTGGTCGAGCAGGCGCGCATGCCGGCGACCGCGCGTTGCCGGGGCACCTGTTCGACCGGGGTGTGGAAGCGGGTCCGGGCCGCGCGGGGCAGGCCGTCGACCCAGGCGCGGGCGATGCGGGCGGCCTGGTCGCGGCGGTGTGTCCAGGCGTCCCCGCCGACGCCGGCCGGGTCGGGGGTCGGCGGTGGCCCGGGGTCGTGTGCCGGGACGGGTGGCTGGTGGCGGGCGTGGTAGACGGCGAGCGCGCCGGTGGCCTGGTCCCAGGCGGCGCGGTCGGGGCCGGCGGGGGCCGGGCGGGCGCCGACGTGGGCGACCAGGCCGGGGGGCGGGTCGGCGGCGGCGGCGGCGCGGATCGCGGCCTCGGCGGCGAGTTCGGCGCGGCGGACGACAAGCGGCCAGGACGCTCGCCGACTCGCGCCGGGTCCGGCGCGGTCGCGCCGTTCGGTGCGCCGTGCGCGCCGTTGCCTGCGCTGTTCGTCCCGCGCGACGGGCCGTTCGCACCGATTCCCGCGCGGCCCGGTGGGCGGTGCGCGGTGCTCGCCGTGCCGGGCACGCCGGGTGCCGCCTCGGACGCGCCGATCGCGCCGGCCCCGCGCCGCGCGCCGTACGGTCCGCGCTATTCGCGCCGTTGGCCGCGCCGGGCGCGGCGCGCTTCGCGCCATCGGCGCCGGGGGTGCGGGCGGCGGGATGGGCGCGTAGGAGGGCGAGGTCGGCGAGGGTGTGGGTGCGGCGGAGCCGGTGGGCGGCGTGGGCGAGCGGGTCGTGGTCGGCGGCGAGCCGTTCGGGGCGGGAGCGGGCCAGGTGGTCGGGAGCCGGTCGAGCGGGCCGCTCGGGGTCGCGCAGGACGGGCAGCCAGTCTTCGTCGTCGAGGTCGTCGTCCTGGTCGCGGCGGCGGATGAGGTAGGCGGCCAGGTCGGTGCGGGCGCGGGAGAGCATGACGTAGAGGCCGGCGCGGCTGGTGTCGTCGGGGGCGACGGCGCGGGCGGTGGCCAGGGTGGCGCCCTCGGCCTGGTGCGCGGTGAGGGCGTAGGCGCGGCCCAGGCCGCCGTTCCGGCCGTTGGGGTAGGGGTGGTGAGGTAGTCCCAGCCGACGCGGACGTTGCCCTTGTTCGGGAAGCGTACGGTCAGCGCCTGCCGCTCCGGGGTGTCGGCGTCGAGGTGGACGGCGGTGACGACGCCGACGGTGCCGGTGCGGATGTAGGCGGAGGCGGGCCGTCCGGCGGGGACGAGGGTGTGCCCGGCCTGGGTGAGGGTGATGACTTCGTCGCCGGCCTGGAAGTCGCGGCCGGCGGCGTGCAGCACCGGGCCGGTGAGGGCGCCGTTGGCGGGGCGGCTGGCCGGCGCGGGCGAGGCGGTCGCGTCGCGGTGGGGTTCGGCGATCATCGCACGGCGCCCGCCGGCCTCGTTCCGGGCGCCCGGCCCTTCGCCGCCTGCCGCCCGGCCCGGCCGGGGGCGGCGCCTCCTCCGGCGGGGGCGGCGCCGGCCGCAAGTGGCGGTGCGTTCGGCGTACCAGTCATCGACGACCCCGGCGAGGAGGTCCTCGGCGGTGTCGAACAGGGCGGATCCGGCCGTCGGCGGCCAGCCGCGCCAGCGCCTCCTTCGCGGCGCCGGTGTCGGCGCAGGGCGGTGAGCGCGGCGCGGACCGGCGCGAGGCCTGGGCCGGCCTGGCGGTGCAGGGTGGTCAGCGCGGGGATGTCGGGGGTGGCGGCGGCCAGGTGGGCGAACCAGCCGCCGGCGGCGACCGCGCCGAGCTGGCGGGGTCGCCGAGGGCGACGACCACGGTGCCGGTGCGGGTGGCGTGCCGGATGAGCCGTTCGGCGTCGCGGGTGCCGACCTGGGTGGCCTCGTCCACGATGAGCACGCTGCCCGCCGGCCACACCCGCACCGGGTCCTCGGCGTGGTCGAGCAGCGTCAGCCAGCCGGCGACCACCCGGGTCTCCACGTCCAGGCGGGCGGCGAGCTCCTCGGCCTGCCGGCCGCCGTGGGCGGTGCCGAACACCGGGTGGCCGGCGGCGGCGAGGATGCCGGCCAACACCCGCATCGCCTCGGTCTTGCCGGTGCCGGCCGGGCCGACGACCGGGCGGACCAGATCACCGCAGGCCAGCACCCGGCGGACCAGGTCGGCCTGCTCGGCCGACAGCGCCGGCCCGGCAGGTGCGCCGCCGCCGGCGGCCTCGGCGCCGGTGTCGTCCCGGCTCTGCCCGCCACTTTCGCGATCTTGTTTGGCGTCGGTCCGGCCGCCCCTCGGCGTCTGCGGCCCGGTCCCGTTCGCCGCCCTCCCGCCGGTCCCGCCGGCGGGCCGGACCGGCGGGGCCCGGCCGGGCGTCGCGTCGGCGAGATCGGCGGCGCCGCCGGCATCGACACCAGAGCCGGCACCGGCACCGGCACCGGCACCGGGAAGCGGAGCCGGCGTCGGTGCCGGTGCCGGCGGCGTCCCGGGACCGCGCTCCGTCTCCGCCCAGCCGGTCCCGGTCCCGGTCCCGCCGGCCGGGCGGGACCCGTCCGGAGGTCGCGGCGGCGAGGTGGGCCTCGACCCGGGTCGGGCGACCAGGGCATCGGGGGATCGCGCCGGCGTCCACCCGGCCCTGCCGGCACAGGGCGAGCAGGGTGTTCGGGCCTCGAGAAGCTGCTGGCAGCTGTAGACCGGCGCCGGTTGCTGGCGGTGGCGGCGGGCCGCCTGGCCGAGCAGCACCAGCCGTGGGTTGGCGAGCACCTGCTCGGCGAGCCGTTCCACCCCGGCGGCGTCCAGCCGGTCCCCGGCCCAGGCGGCGACGTGGCGGACCACGTCGCGGGGGCCGAAGACGGCCGCGTGCGCGGTCAGCCCGGCCGGCGGGCGAGCTCGTCGAGCAGCCCGGCGATCTCGCGGCCCTCGGGTGGGCGGGGCCGGTGTCCGGTGGGGGCGCCGAGGGTGCGGACGTCGCTGGCTGTCCAGCCGGCCTCGGCCAGCCGGCGGTGCTGGGCGGCGCGGACCTCGGCGTCGGCGAGGACCTTCTTCGGCGTCCGGGAGCCGCGCTGGGCGGCGGCGTGGGCCGCGCCGGGGGTGAGCCCGTCGGCGGCCAGCTGCCGGTATTCGGCCTCGACCTCGCCGGTGCGGGTGGAGAACGCGGCCAGCAGGTCGGGGCGGAAGCCGGCGAGTTCGGCGACCCCGTTGCGCACCGGCTCCCAGCGCAGGCCCCGGCGCCGGACAGCTCGTGGCGCAGCGCGGCGGCGCCGACGTAGCCGTCTCGGACGTGGGCGAGGAACACCTCCCCGTCGAGTGCCCGCCACGCCATCCGGCCCCCGCCGCCCGGCTCGCCGCCGGTCGCGTCGCCTTCGCCGTCCTCGCCGTCGTCGTCCGCCGGGACCGCGGCGGCGTTGACGACGATGTTGTGGACGTGCAGGTGCGCCTCGTCGCTGCGGGAGACATCGTGCAGGTAGGACGCCGCCGCCAGGCCCGCCGCCGCCCGGTCGCGTCCGCCGACCACGCCGGCGGCGCCGTGGCGTTCCAGGTAGCCCAGCACCGCGTCCACCCCGGCGTCCAGGGCCGCGGCGACGTCGCGGCGCAGCGCGGCGTCGCCGAACGCCCACAGCAGGCTCACCGACTTCGGCACCGCGCAGGTGACGTCGTAGCCGAGCACCACCGCAGGCGGCTCCCGCTGGACGCAGAAGCGGACCAGCTCGTTGCGCGGCGCACCATCCACCGGCCCGTCCGCGGGTCCTTGAACGCCGCCAGCGTCTCCCTCTTCTCCTGCTTCTGCCTCTCCTGCGGACCGGCCGCCGGCCGACCCGCCCACCCCGGCGGCGCCCGCAGAGGTGGCCCGGCCCGCGTCCCCGCACCGGCGGGAGCCGCGCACCCTTCCGCGCCGGCTCCGGCATCGGAGTCGGTGCCCGCGTATGCTTCCGCGCCGACGCGGGCACCGACTCCGGCATCGGCGGCACCGTTGGCGCCCGTGGCGGCGGCCTCGGCGGCGTGCCGGGCGGCCAGCGTCCGCAGGTAGGACGCGCTCACCCCGGCGACCAGCGCCGCCTCCGCCAACGTCAACACCTCCCGGTCCGGGTCGGCGTCCGGCCGGCCCGCCGCGGCCCGCCCCGCCGACCCGGCCGCGCCCAGCAGCGGTCTCCCCAATGTCGCCGCGTGCTCCCTGCGCAGCAGCCGGGCCAGCGCATCCCCGGACACCTGCGGCCCGCGCAGCCCCACCAGCTCCGCCGCCGACCCCCGCACCCGGCCCCGCGCCTGGTCCCGGCCGTAGTACCCGCTCAAGCCCGACGCGGCCGGCGGCTGCCCGCCCTGCACGTAGTCGACCACCGCCCGTGCCGCCCGAGCCAGGTCCGCCGGGTCCCGGGTCCGCAGCCCGAGCACCTTCACCGTCGTGATCACACGGCGGCCCCGCGTGCCGCGGAGAGGAAGACGCCGTCCCGCACCGGCGCGGCTCTCGCAGCCGACGCGGCATGGGCGGCGTACGCACACACGGGGAAGGTGCGGACGCACGGTAGACGCATCGGCGGACGCGGCGTCGGCGCGCACGGCGTGTTGCGCCGCCTGCAATACGGCGAAGGCCGACACGCGGACGTCGGCGGTCGCCGGGCAGGACGAAAACGGTGTTGGCAGGCACGGCGCGGGCACCGCCCTCCGGCCGGGGGATGCCATTAAAGTCGCAGTATACCGAACCACCGAATCCCATGTCGATTCCCGACTTGAGTTTTGGGATATCCTTTGACGTATCCATTGGTATTGAAACCGCTGGCGTCCTCAATGAATCTGCCGATATGATCCAGTTTTAGCCAGCATGTGAGAAAGTTAAAGTCCGGTTCTTTTGGCAGAAAGAATTTGGTGCGAACGCCCTTTGTTTTCCCGTAGAGAAATGCGTCGTTATATTTCAGGCGGTCGGACGACATGCGTTGCCACCCCTGATAATCCAGAGTCTCAATCTGGATCTGCTGCGTGGTCCCTTGCTATCTGGTCTACAAGTGATCTGAACCTGGATTGAACTGTTGACCTTTTGTGCTGCTGCCGATTTTGTAACTCATATTCCGGCTATCTGCTCCACTTTGTGCGTTGATGTAAAAAAGTCCAGGCCCGCCACGTGATGGATAGGCTTGTCTTGAGTGGAGATACAGTTCTTGCCAATATAACTTGGTATTCGTCAAATTCTGCAGTATCAACGGGCGCATTTTCATAAATATCAGCAGTCTCAACTCCTGGCATGAAAACTCGCCATGCGAAATTGTTGTGCCGTTGCCCGACCTAAAACCAAGGAAAGAATCACTGCCACCAGTATCGCTTCTAGCCACTTCGTCTTCCAGTTTCCAGTCAAATGTTGCTTGTATCTTGGCCTACCATGAAATAACGAAAGATCTGGCTTTCGCCTGTGATGAAAATATTAGCGACCTAGACATTCCGCCCAATGTCATCCTGTCGTTTTTTATGACAATATCCAGTGGTTTTCTAGCCTTTTTGGCCGATTCGTCATAGATGGTCTGGTCGTTGTAACCCCGCTCTGTTATCCGCTCAAGTTCTGCGTGATGAGTCTAAGTTTCTCCGGCTTTCTTGCCTTGCGGCACATGTTTATTTTTTTGTAATGGTTTAGAATGAAATTAAGATCGCTGACATCCCATTTAACTCCAATGGTTTGGTCGTTGTATCCAACCCTTGACCACGATTCTCGTCTTGTTAGTTCCATTAAAAATTCTCCTGGTCAGCCCTGTAATCATAATAACCCAGGGGGGTTAAATCAACAAACTTGCAACCCAATAATTGATCGTCTTCGGTGCCAAAACTGTAAGTCACTTCTTCGATCGTGCCCATGTATGAAGCGCTAAGTGGCAGGTCAGTCATTTGATCCCCTATCGAAAATGTCTGGCCTGGCTCATAGAGTTTACTCCCATGCGGTATTTACACCTCGCCCGATCTGTAAACAATTTTTGGCTGTGACCTGATATTGAGTTCTTCGTTTATGTATTTTGAAACATACGAATTGTTGGGGGCCCAGAGATGTCGACCACATCTTCGACAAGACCAAAGACTTGCTGGCTTTCCACGTCCTCGGCCACAACTGGGAACGTGAAAGTATCATAAATATTATAAATAAATTCAAACGAATCCACCGACACACTCCAGCCCGACACCGCGTTATGATCCCTTTGCAAAGCCCTGAAGCAGTTCAAACCGTCGCGTGCGCCGTTATGATACCATCGAATGGTATCGGTCGGGTCCAGCAGTGACGTGGCATAGAGTAGAATCCATGCGTATTCGTCCGGGCTTATGTCTCCTCTTTTGGCTATGTTGGTCAAAAACATCGGTGCCGCTGTCGTGGGTATTGTTGATAATGGAGTTGAAAGGTTGCCAGTCTGCCGCCAATCGGAAAGCCACCCCAATCCCTGACGATATGGCCGTGCAGCACGGGCGCACCCAGACGCGCCGCCTAACAACGGCGACAGTGGTACAGGATT
>CAWGYV010000016.1:0-481753 GCA_963826825.1 uncultured Acidimicrobiia bacterium
CCACGTGCCCGTGGCCGGCTGCCGCCACGCCGACTCCATCATCTCGTAGGTCACCCGGCCGAATAGCAGGGCATCGGCTCGTTCCATCTCAGCGGTCCAGTAGCGCATCGATTCCTCGTCCGGGGGAGCCCTGCCTCGTGATGGCAGCAGCCGTCGAGCGTGACGTTGATCGAGTATCGAAGTGGTTTCATCTCGTGCTCTCCCCCTTGATGCGCGCCCCGTTCACCGGACCGTTCTCAGACGACTGCCGGCGCACTTCCCATCGGCGCCCCGATCGCACTTACCCGACACCGTCGTGGTGCGAACCAGACCGCAGATCGAGCGCGCGACCGATTCGGCGATCTGCTCGCATGTGAGACCGTCACGGCGGTGTCAACGTGTATCGCCGAGTCACGGCGAGAATGCCCTCCAACGCCGTGCTGTGCGACGCTGCGGCGTGGAGGTCCTGTTCGGGTAGGCGACACGGTGAGGCGACCTCAAGGTCCCGGCACGGCGTTTGTTCACTCGGTGCTCCACCGTCTCGAGGGACCGGCGTGACGTGGGCGCCGCGCTCACTCGGATCGATGGCTCGGTCGCGAAGGTCCAGTCTCTGGATCCTGCGTCACGCCTTCGACGGGTGACGATGTCGACCGCTCGCGCCGATTGAGATCGTGCGGGTCACGACCTGACCGCTGACACGGTCGTTGACGCCGAGTGTGTTGTGCATGACGACATCCAGCCGGAACGTCGTGGTCTGCGTCAGACCCCGGTGGGACCTGATTGATCGGGCAGGCCGCTCAGGACGGCGACGTAGAGGACGTGGCCAAGGTCGTCGGGCCTACGTCGAGCCTGGCAAGGACAGACGCCGTCGAGGTCGTACGTCGATGGCGTCAGGCAGCAAGACAACCAGGCCGATTCGAGCGCTCAGCTCGATCGAAGCTGAGACCGTTGAACACTCGCCTCGGTGAGGTGAGGATCACAGGGAAAGAACCGAACCGACGAACAGGTCACGCGATCCTTGATGCCGATCTTCGCTGTTCAGTTGAGACGATTCGTCCTGATTCTCGGCGTCCGATCGCTTCGCTTGCTCGAGGCTTGTCGATTGGGTGCTGAGCAGCCGATGCCCGAGCAGAATGTGCTCCGATGGGACTGTTGTGGATGAGGTGGTTTGGCTGGTTCCGCCGAAAGCCGCCTGGAGCAGTTGATGGGTCGGCTCCTTGTCGCCGCGGGAGTCGTCGCTGGCGGAGGGTGACTTCGAGGCGGCTCGGGCCACCGCAGAAGAGGTCCGGGCGGTGAGCCGGAAGAGCGCCAGGCTGCTGACATCCTGGATCGTGTGACCCGCCGCGAGCGCGCTCCGGAGGGTGAGCGCGCCTTGATGACCGTTCTGTTCGCCGACCTCGCCGACTCAACGGCTCTGGCGGGACGGGTCGAGCCGGAGGTGATGCGGGACCTGCTCGCGGCCTATAGGGGGCGGCGAGCCGGTCAGTGGAGAGGTTCGGCGGCCATGTGCTCCAATGGCTCGGCGACGGGGTGCTTGCGGTGTTCGGCTGACCGCCGGTGTTCGAGGATGATGCCAGGAGGGCGGTGTCCGCCGCGCTGGATCTGGTTGCGGCAATCACCGAGGCCGGCCCGGACATGAGGATCCGTTTCGGTGTGGAGCTTGAGGTGCGGGCCGGCGTCCACACCGGCTTGGTGGTAGTCGCCGAGGTGCGGGATCAGACCGCCCGGGGAGCGAGACTGGATCGTCGGCGCCGCCCGAACCTGGCCGCTCGATCCAGGGCGAACGGCGCCGGGCACGGTGGTGATCAGCGACGTCACCCAGCAGCTAGTGGACCCGACTTCCATCTTCAGATCGCTCGGGCTGCGCCAATTGAAGGTGTTGTCCGGCGGTGGAGCTGTTCGCGTGCAGGACCCGTGCCATCCGGGGCACGGCTGACGTGGATCGCTTCCGTCGAACGCGCTGCTGGTTGGCCGGGACCAGCCCCAGCCCTCGGCAGGAGCGTGGAGAGGTCAGCGCCAGCCGCCGACAGCAGCAGCCGGTGGGGGACAGGCGGTCCTCATCGCTGGAGAGGCGGGGATCGGCGAGTCACGGTTGCCGCCGACATCCGCCAGCGCGTCGCCCGTAGCGGGTGGACGCTCGAAGCGGGATGTCTGGCCGCCACGCCAACATCCGCTGTGGCCGGTTGCCGCTTGATGAGCGGGTCCTCGACAGCGGCGTGCCGGCCGATCTTCTTTCAAGTCTGGTCGGACATCTCCAAGTGTTCGGATGACGTCGCCGAGGTGGCGCCGCTCGTTGCCCCGCTGTCGGGGATCGCCCAGCCCGAGGGCTATCCGGCCCCCGAGCTCGAGCCGACGGCCCTTCTCGATCGGACCTGGACCGCCTGATCGACTGGCTGAGCCGGCTGCCGCAGCGGCGACCCACGCTCCTCGTCTTCGAGGATCTGCATGGGCCGACCCGACGACCATCGAGCTGCTCGGTCGTGTCGTCAGGCGGGTGCCAACCGGCCTGCTGCGGTGATGACCACCGCGACCCGGAGGCACTCGGTGGGCGCGACCGGTCTGGACGTGTCCCTCGACCACCTTCCTAGCGGGCCGCAGCCTCGCTGGTGACAGCTGGTAGGCACGACCGACCTGGCGGAGGAGACGCGGGCATCGATCATCGATAGAGGGGAAGGCATCCCTCTCTTCATCGAGGAGCTGACCCGGTCGGCTCTGGCCGCCGGGGAATCCGAACCTCTCCCGCTCCGACTCCACGAGCTGCTGGCGGGTCGGTTGAAGGCGCCGGGACTCGATCTGCGAGTCGCACAGGTTGCCGCCGACCCGTGGGCTCCAGCTTCGACGCGGCGACAGTGGCAGCCGTGATCGACGACCGAGACCGAGTCATCGGCTCGCTCGCTCAGCTCGCCGAAGCAGGCATCATCGAGTCGACCGGGGACCTTCTCGACGGTGTTGGCTACCGATTCGGCCATGCGCTCCTCCGAGATGCCGCGTACGAAACCCAGGTCCTCGAAACACGGCTCCAAGCCCACGCCGGCGTCGCCCACGAACTCGAGCGGACCGGAGCCGATCCGGCTTGGTGGCTCAGCATCTCGACCTGGCGGACCGTCCCGACCGCGCCGTTCCTTTTTATATGGCCGCGGCACAGGGAGCCCAGGCACGGGGTGCCCACGCAGAAGCGATCCAACTTCTGACTCGGTGGTTGAGCTCGTCAAGCTCATCCCGGCGAGCGACGACCGGGACGTAAGCCTCCTCACCGCCGCTGCTGCGGGCGCTCAGTATCAGCGCCACGGAGGGCTACGCCGCCCCCGGGGTCAGAGCCGACCACCGCAAGGCGGAAATCATCACCGAGCGCCTCGGTGACCGACCCGAGGTTATGCCGGCGCTGCTCGCCATCTGGGTCACCGGGCTGACCAGCAGTGAACTCCGCACCTCAGGTCGTCTCATCGCCCGCCTCCTCCAGATGGCATCCGACCCGATGTTCGCCTGGTTCGAGCCCGAGGCGCGAGCCGGCGCCGGTTTTCAAAGCCTCCACCAAGGAGACCTCGCCGAGGCGCGTTTCCACCTCGAGCGCGCCGTGGAGGGATTCGCTCAGCGGCCCGCCGACCAGGTCGTGTCATGGTTCTGGCCGCTGCCCCATGACCCGGTCGCCATCACCAAGACCGGCCTGGCCTGCGTCTCCAACCTCGAAGGGAACGCGGTCGAGGCGCAGCGCTGGGAAAGGGAAGCGATCGGTCGCGCCGAGGGTGTCGGGTTCCCCGGTCGCCCCATCAGCCTGGCGTTCATCAAGGGCTACGGCGCCTGGGGTCGCCGAGCTCCTCGGCGACACAGCGCCATGCGCGCCTTGGGCGCCGAGATCGTGGCCATCGGGCAGGAACACGGTTCCACCTACTGGGAGAGGCTCGGATCGCTGTACGTCGGCGCCCCGAGCCTCGACCTAGACCCCGACCCTGAATTCGTGGAACAGACCATCGGCTTCCTCCGAGCGATGGGTCACGAAGCACTGATCGCCTCCGACCTCGCCTACCTGGCGAAGCTGCGCACCCTCAGCGGACGAACCGACTTGGCCGTCGAGACCATCGAATCTGCGATCCGAATCGTCCACAACACAGGGGAGAGCCTCCACCTCCCAGAGCTGCTCCGATTGAGGGCGCTCTACGAGAGCCAGCTCATCCCCGAGGGTGGCCGAAGGGTCGTGGATCTCCTCGAAGCGCTCCGAGTGGCGCAAAGCCAGAACAGCAACCTGGTCGCGTTGCGCGTTGCCATGGACCTCGCCAGACTTCCCGAGCGGGAGCGACCCGAACACTGGCAACAACATCTGACGGATGCACGAAAGCGGTTTCCCCCAACCGCCCGTTACCCGGAGCTGACCGAAGCCGAGTCACTCTCCGCCATCGATCCCTCCAACTAACGCCACGCCTGAGGGTGTGCGACGCCCCCGTCTCCCACTTCGATATTGGGGGGCGGCAGTTGGCTTCGTCTGCTTCAGCCCCGCCGTACGCCGAGCCGAAGCAGATCACGCGTGCCCGAGCAGCCGTAAGGGATAGGACCGAGAGTCAGCCAACCCGGCGACGGCAAGCCGAGAGCGAGAGAGGCTGAGATGCAATCGACCCCACATGGACCTCGCCTCGTCGGCGCCATCGTTTGCCTCGGTCTCGCTGCCGGTCTCGCCATCGTCAGCACGCTGTTCGTGGTGCAGGCGGTGGGGGAATACGGGCGGAGCGAGGGCGCGGGCGCCGTTGCCGGGCAGAGCCTTCCCCTTGCCATTGTCGGGTTGGTGGTCGCTGCGATGCTCGCTTGACTTGGATCCCGCCTTCTCAAGAAGAGCCGGTAAGAGCAATCTTCGCCGCAGCGGCGCGGACCTATCAGGAAACCTGAAGTGCTGACGGACGAGCCCGAGACGCCGCACCCAGCACATCTGACCCGAAGCCGAGGCGTAGGCTTCTACCGGAGCCAGATGTGGCCCGCGAGCCGGAGGCAACTCGCAGCCGGCGAAGGGAGGGACCATGCGTAGAACCACCGCGTTCCTCGCCGTAGCGCTCGTGTTGGCGATCGCCGCCCCGCTGCCCGCCGCAGAGGCGGCCCCCCGCCCGTCGCGGCTGCGCTGGCAGGCGTGCCACTCCGACATCGCGCCCAATCTGGAGTGCGCCAAGTTCCGGGTACCGCTCGACTACGACCGCCCGCGGGGCCGAAGATCAACCTGGCGCTGATCCGGATTCCGGCCGGTGATCCCGAGCGGAGGATCGGGTCAATCTTCATCAACCCGGGGGGTCCGGGCACCTCGGGGGTGGACATGGTCCTGAGGGCTGCCGGGTCGGACGACCCCCCCTACTCGGACGAGGTGCGGGCCCGCTTCGATCTGGTCGGGTTCGACCCGAGGGGCATCCACCGGAGCACCCCGCTGCTCTGTTTCCGATCGCTCGAGCAGGCGCTCAGCGTCGTCCCGCCGGTTCCCTTCCCGATGACTGCCGAGGACGAGGCGATGTTCGAGCGGGCCGACCGGGCGCTCAACCGGGCATGCCAGCGGCGGGGCGGCCCCATCGTCGACCACATGGCAACCGGCAACGTGGCCCGGGACCTCGACCTAATGCGGCAAGCGGTGGGCGACCGCCGGCTCACATATGCCGGATACTCCTACGGCACCTTTCTCGGGATCACCTACGCCAACCTCTTCCCCCGCCGAGTGCGGGCCCTGGTGCTCGACAGTGTGGTGGATCCCATTGCCTGGACCACGGGCCGGGGCGACGAGGCGGAGGCGGAACCCGTCTACAACCGCCTGGGCAACCCCGCCGGCGCCCAGGCGACCCTGGAGGAGTTCTTCCGGCTGTGCGACGCCGCCAGGCCTGTGGGCTGTGCCTTCGCCGGGGATTCGGCAGCCCGGTTTGCCGCCCTCGCCGAGCGGCTGCGGTCGGAGCCGTTCGAGTACTTCGACCCCGAGACTGGGGAGACGGTCATCTTCACCTACGCCCACCTGATCTGGATGACCTGGTTCGCCTTGAACACTGCCTCTGATTGGCCCGATTTGGCCGAGTTCCTCGCCGAGCTGGAAGGAGCCCTGAACCCTGAATCGATGACCGAGGCAGCGGAGGCCCTCACGGAAGGCACTCGGCGGCGCCCGACAACGCCTCGCTATCCCAATATCGTGGAGGGCCATTACGGCGTGCTCTGCTCGGACAGCGACAACCCCGACGACCACCAGTACTGGTCGGCGGCGGGCGCCGAGGCCGACCGCCGCTTCGGCTACTTCGGCCGGATGTGGACCTGGTTCTCCAGTCCCTGCGCGGTGTGGGAGGGCTTCGACACCGACCGCTACATCGGACCCTTCGACCGCCCCACGGCCAACCCGGTGCTCTTGGTGGGGATCCGCTTCGATCCGGCGTCGGCCTATGAGAACGCCGTGGTGGTGAACGACTTGATGCCGGACTCGGCCCTGCTCACGGTGGAAGGGTGGGGCCACACCTCCGTCGAGATTCCCTCACAATGCACCGAGGATGTCGTCTCTCGGTATCTGCTGGAGGGGGTCACCCCGGTCGAGGGCGCCACGTGTTCAGTCGATTTCGGGCCGTTCGGCGTGCCGTAGCCACGCTTCTGCGAAGCGCGCTCTCTTTACGCTCGATCGTGGCGCGGCGTATCCCGACCCAGCGGGCGACCTCCGGGCACAACTCACGGCGTGCATGACCGAGCCGAGCCCATCATCCGTGCTCCGGAAAGCCGGCATGGGGCATGCCAGATCGTGAGCACCACCCCGGACCGGCCGGAACCCGCTGTAGGCGAGGGCGGTGCTGACACCAGCCAACATTGCACCGAGCAGCCTTCCCGCTGCCTTCGTCTGCTTCGCCTTCGCCTTGGGCGGCGCCGTCGCAGGCGCGCTCTTCGTGGTTCGCACGGTGGGGGAGTACGGACCGATCGAGGCGCGGGCACCGTGGTTGGCCAGAGCCTCCCTTTACCATCGCTGGGCTGGGTGTCACTGCAGTTTTAGCCCGGGCCCGCACGCCACCTTCTGCAAAGGTCGCGGCATCACCCCCGAGGCTGTCCAGAAGACCCCGGTTGAGATCAGATGCGTTGGTCGGTGATCCGCACGTCACCGAACAGCGTGTAGCTCGAAATGGTCACCTCGGGACCGTCACCCTGGGCGACATCGATCACATCGTCACCAAAGAGGAGGAACCCGTCGGTTCGCACTCGACAACCCGTGGGAACGCGGATGACGAGATCACCTGCAATCCCGATGAATGTGAGCCGGGCACCGGAACCTATCCCTCTTGAAGCGTCGATGAGCACATCCCCGGCCAGAGCCACCGCTGTTTCCTCGTTCCAGTCCGGCGCAACAGTTGCTCGCTGATCACCGAAGACGGCCACCTGCATCGGATCCCTCGAGTCTCTGGTTCCTTCGCGACCATAGATGACCGTTGGCTGCGATGCCGCTGTCGAATTGGAGGTCGACAACCTGGCGGTCCCCTCGGGTCCTACGCTTCCAAGGTTGCCTCTCGGAAGCCTCGGCGCTGAGGTGGGGAACCACGACCTCTGCCTATCAGCGACGACCAGAAGGAGGTTTGGTCTGGACCTCCCTAGCGGCGCTCGAAGCGGTGAAGCGTGTGCTGGCCGGAGACATGAAGCCAGGATTCCAAACTCCCTCCTGGCGTTTGGCCCCGACTTCGCCCTCGAATGCGAAGGCGTGACCCGGGAGGACGTCGCTTGACACAGTCAGGCTACGCGGCCACTCGACGTTGTGCCTTCCAGACCTGCGGTGTACTCAGGGTGTGTGTCCCCCCTCCGACACCGAATACCTACTGGGACTCTATGGCTCGCCTCGACCTTGCCAGGTGGTTTTAGGATCAGGGCAGGAACGAGGAAGCGTGCGGTTGTACGAGGGCCACAACTCGTACTTTCGAGCGGCTCGGCGCAGCGCCCAACCTCGCACGCGCATGGCGCCTCTAGGTTTTTTCCGAAGTGGCTGAGTGAGCTAAAGGCGTCATACCGTGGTCGCCCAGGCGGACCCCATAGTGGAGGAGCGATGGACCCCAAAGATCCTGCATATCGCGGCCAGGCGGGATACACGCCATTTCTCTTGGCGGTCTACGACCCCTTTGTTCTCGGCTTCATGGCCCCGGTGGTATGGCGGTCCCCTGTCGCACCCGTGGTAGAGCGATACCGCCAACAGGTCGGGCGCAAACACCTCGATGTCGGTCCCGGAACCGGATACTTCCTGGAGAAGGCCGAGCTACCTCGTGAGGCGGAGGTGACCCTGCTGGATCCGAACCCCAACGTCCTCACCCGCGTTTCGCGTCGGCTCGCGCCGCTGAAGGTGATCACCGTCGAAGCGGACGTGTTGAGACCACTGCCCGTGGAAGGTCCGTTCGACTCGGTCGGGCTCAGTCATGTGCTCCACTGCCTTCCCGGTCCGCAGTCTCACAAGGCTCTCGCCATCAGAAACGTGGCCGCTGTGCTCGCAGCGGACGGTGTCTTGTTCGGGGCGACCGTTCTGGGTGGTTCCGCAGACCACACGCTTCCCGCTCGGGCAGTCCTTCGGGCTTTCAACTGGCAAGGAGGCTTCGACAACCTGGAGGACACCGAAGAAGGGCTGCGCAAGATCCTGGAGGAGTCGTTCCGGAACGTCGAGATCGACGTAGTGGGCTCGACAGCTCAATTCACGGCCACCGGCCCGCTCTGAGCCGACGCGATTCGGCGAATCCAAAGTGCCTCGCACGATTCCGCCGGCTCGGCGCGGTTAGCGAAGCTGCTGACTGACCCGTACGGCTTGACAGATCTGCTTTGCTCTACCGGTGGAGTGACGACTGACCCGGTCCTGTCTCACGCCAGTCGGGAGGAGCTATGCCAGGTGATGCCACCGATGTCGTGGTCGTCGGCGCCGGTCTCGCCGGGTTGACCGCGGCACGAGCACTCGTCGAGGCTGGCAACACCGTCAGCGTCCTCGAGGCGCGTGGCCGAGTGGCCGGTCGCAACTGCGGCGGCGTGTTGAGCAACGGGGTACCAGTCGAGATGGGTGGGCAGTGGGTGGGCCCGACCCAGGACGCGGTTCTCGACCTCATCGCGGAGCTCGGCTTGGAGACCTTCCCAACGTACGACACTGGTGATGCACTCATTGTCATCGACGGCCAGGTCACCCGCTGGGCCGACGAGACGTTCGGGCTTCCGCCGGACAGCGCTGCCGAGGTGGGGCGTCTTTGGGGGATGATCGAGACCCTCGCCTCGACGGTGCCGGCTGCCACCCCGTGGGAGTCCCCCCGCGCCGACGAGTTCGATTCCCAGACCCTGGACACGTGGCTTGCAATGAACACCGAGGACGCCGTCGCGCTTCGGTTCTTCAGGATGCTCGTGCCGGTGCTCTTCAGTGCCGAGGCCCCGCTGATATCGCTGTTGCACTTCCTCTTCTATGTGACATCCGGCAACGGGCTCACCCGGCTGACGTCCACGACGGACGGCGCCCAGGAAGCACGCGTCGTGGGGGGCACGCACCTGATCTCCGAGCGCATGGCGGAGCAGTTCGGAGAGCAGGTCCGTTTCAACGCGGTGGTCCGCACCATCAACCAAGACGAGCAGGGTGTACGCGTGATCTACGAAGGGGGTGAGGTGGCAGGGCGACGAGCGGTCGTGGCCATTCCCCCTACCCTGGCCGGCCGGTTGCGCTATATCCCCGCCCTCCCGTCGCTTCGGGACGGGTTGACGCAGCAAATCCCCGCCGGTTCGGTGATCAAGTTCCAGATCGGCTTCGAGACGCCGTTCTGGCGGCAGCGAGGCTTGAGCGGGCTGATTCTCAGCCTCGATGACGCCTTGAGCGGCGTGATCGACAATTCGCCGCCTGACGCATCGTGTGGGGTGCTGGCCGGGTTCATCGAGGGTGCGCACGCTCGTACCGCCAGCCAGTTGACCGCTGCGGGGCGGCGGGACCTAGTCGTGAACACCCTGGTCAAATTTCTCGGCCCCGAAGCGGGACAGCCCTTCGACGTCCTCGAGATGGACTGGAGCGCCGAGGAATTCACCCGCGGTTGCTACGGCGGCCGGCTCGGTGCCGGTGTATGGACCCAGTACGGCCGGGCTCTTGCCGAGCCTGTCGGCCGTATCCACTGGGCCGGATCCGAGACGTCGGACGTGTGGAACGGGTATATGGATGGAGCAGTGCGCTCTGGGCGCCGGGTCGCTGCCGAGGTCCTCGCAGAGCTCAAATGACATTCGACCGAACGGCGATTGAGCCGCGCCGGCCCGTTGTGGCCACGAGGTCGACGTCATCGGATCTCGGGAGACTCGGAGGTTCGGCGGGTACCAATTGGAGCTCAGCCGAATGCGAGCTCATGCCCCACTGACGATCACCATTTCGTTGCCTTCGGGGTCGGCGACCCGCCAGCGATCCTCCGACTCGTCGAGGAGCCGGCCACCGGCTGCGACGGTCGTGGCGAGGCGCGTCTGCGCGAGGTCCGACGGCACCGCGAGCTCGAAGTGGATGCGGTTGCGCTGCCGGCGCCGCTCCGTCTCCGAAGCATCGAGCTCTTGGAACACCAGCACCGGGTTCAGCCGCCGCGGATCGTGGATGTCGTTGACCCCGGCTCGCCGGTCGTGGGTGTATCCGAGTGCGGCGACCCAGAACGCGCGGACTGCGGCGACGTCGGCGGCGTCGAGGAAGAGCTGAGCGAAGCGCGGCAGCCCCGGATCCGCAGTGGCCCCGAGTTCGCGGGCAGCGGTCTGGAGGTTTCCGGCGAGGTCGGTGAAGTCGAGCTCGAGGCCGTGGGCGTCGTCTTCCCACTGGTCCTTACCGCTGTCGATGATCACGAGCCCGGGGCGCAGGTCGACCAGCAGCGGGAAGCCCGTGTCGTCGGCCAGCGCCGCTGCTGCGGCGGCCAGGTCACGCTGCTGCGTCGGCGAGGTGGTGCGGTAGCACGCCATCGCGCTGAACACCGCCTGCCAGTCGGCTGTCCCGATCCTCTCGCCGAGCGCCGTGCCCGGCACCAGGTCGACCTCGTTGCCGTCGGGGTCGGTGTGGCAGACCCCGAACGGTCCGGATGCCTCACCAAGACTCGCCTGCTCGACCGCCGCGGCCGGCCGCACCACGTCGAGGTGGATGCGGTTTCGAAGCGGCCGCGGCTCCGTCGACTGCCGGATCCGTATCGCGGGGTCGCGCCGCAACGGATCCGCCAAACCGCCGTCCTCCCCAGGCGCGTAGTCGAGCACGCGCTGCCAGAACCGCCTCACCACAGTCGGGTTCGCGGATTCGAACACGACGCTCAGGTGCTGCAGCACGGCAGGGTTCGCGGCCAGCCCGAGATCCCGCGCGGCCGCCGACACCGCCTCGGCGTGCTCGTCTGAGTCGAGGCGCACCCGCATGCCTGTCGCGCGCAGGTCGACCACGATCTCGGCCGACAGCTCCACGATGCGCCCGGCCAGCGCAGCCCCCTCGATCAGCGACGGCGCGTCGAACCATGCCGTCGCAACGCCATCGACCACCCGCCAATCCGTTCCGATCTCTGTCATGCCCGGCACCGTACAGCCCATTCCGGACGATCTCCTTCCGGATAGGTGATGATGTCCCGGCCGGGGCATCGAGGTACGCCGCTGATCATGATCAGGCTCGGCGCCCTGGTCGATGTCGCGCCTAGCAGGCAGTCGCCGCGGAGATAGCAGGTCGGCAACGGCGAGGCATCTCGATGAGTTGAGACGCTTCAGCGTCGCTCGTTCGGCTCGTTGGTGGTAGCGGTCAACTGTCGCTGTAGCAACGCGTCGGAGCGGACGACGGTCAATCGCCCGAGGCCGAGCCGAAAGACCGTTCGACGTCCTGGAGACGGATGACCAAGGTTCGGTGAGCGAGGTTCTCCGGTCGTTGCCGCTAACGGGCCGGGACAGGCCCACATGTCGATAGACCGCATCCGGCGAGACCGCGTCGAGCGCGATGCTGCCGAGGATCGAAACGAACCAAAGCGCAGGTGTGCCGAGTAGTGCGATACCAGATCCCACCAAGTGGAGCGGTGCGCCGATTGCCATTGAATAGCCTGACCATCTGGCGAAGAACTCGACGCGGAAACCGCCATACCGCAATGCGACATAACCCGTGATGAAGGTGATCACGGCGACTGCGTTGAAGAAGACGACAGGCCAGTACCGGGTGATCTCCTCGATGGCGGCGGGTGCATCTGCAGCGAGAACGGGGGCGATAAAACCGAACTGACTGGAGATCGCCAGCAGAGCGGTTCCCACGAAGGCCGTCAGGTAACCGATGCGGGCAGTGATCACCGATCCCCCGGACAACATGCCATACAGGGCAGGCAGCCCCAGAAGGATCAGCAGGGAAGAGGCTATGTAGACGGCATGGGAGCCGATCAACCTCGGTTCGGTCTGCAGGATCGTCCTTGGAGTCTCCTCGGAGGGATGCAGCAAAGTCGCCAACACGAACAGGGAACCACCGACGAGGAGGCTCATGCCGCTCCAGCGCACACCGTCGGCGGTCAGGATTTGTTGCTTGTCGAAAGAGCTCTGTTCTCCCACATTGCTCCTTCGACATTCTCAATGGGTTGGAGCGGTTCCGATCATAGGCCGGTCTGCTTTCCCTCGTTCGAGCTCGCTCGTGGGAAACGACTCGCGGCGCGTCTCCGTCGACCACCCAGGTCGCTCGGACCGAAATGGACCACCGTGACCAAATCGGACGAAGCAACGGAGCTTGGAGCCCCCTCTCGGACGAAGTGCTCCAATAGCCTGTCGCGATCTTGAGCCATGAACCGGCGAGCCGGCGCGTAGAAGAGCTGAAGGCCCTTTACGAATGCGGGCTGCGGTGTTTCACGGGAGAGGTGACATCCGAATCGAGGATGTAGCCCGCCCCGTGGTGGCCGAGGGCGAACTCCTGATCCAGGTCCGAGCGGTGGGGATCTGCGGAACCGATGCCCATGAGTTCTCCCACGGTCCGGCGATGTTCCCCATCGAGCGGCGCCACCCTGAAACCGGTCACCTCGGCCCGATGATTCCGGGCCACGAGCTAGCCGGCGTGGTGATGGAGCTGGGCGAGGAGGTGGATGGGTTTTCGGTAGGAGATCTGGTGGTGAGTGGTGCCGGTATCTCCTGCGGTGTGTGCCACTGGTGCCAGCGAGGGCTGACCAACTTGTGCCAGTCCTATGCGACGGTGGGCCTGCAGAGGAACGGCGGTCTGGCCGAGTTCTGCTCGGTGCCTGCTTCGATCTGTGTCAGGGCCGAGCCTTACGGCCTGGACGGTGACACCGCCGCCCTAGGGCAGCCCATGGCGATCGCCGTGCATGCGATGCGTCGTGGCCGTCTCCAGAGCGGTGAGGTGGCCGTCGTCATCGGTGTCGGAGGGATTGGGATGTTTCTCGCCTATGCGACCCATGAGTTGGGTGCCACCGTGGTCGTGGCTGACCTGGATGAGGAAAGGTTGTCGATCGCCGGGTCGATGGGTGCTGCGGTGACGGTGAACCCACGGCAACAGGGGCTGGCCGAGGCACTGGCCAACCACGGGGCGGTCCCCACGGTGATCTACGAGGTGTCGGGGTCGGTGTCCGGACTGCGAACCGCCCTCGATGTCGCCACCCGAGGTAGTCGAATCGTGGCGGTCGGGCTTCAAGGGCAACCCGCAGAATTGGAGCTTCGAGATCTGTCACTTCGAGAGGTCGAGCTCATCGGCACCAACGCCCATGTCTGCTCGACCGACCTCCCAGAGGCCCTCCGGGTCCTCGCCAGCCGAAGCGAGCCGTGGTCTGATGTGGCTCCAACCGCTCTCTCATTGGATGAACTGGTTAGCGAGGGGATCGAACCGCTGGCCGCTGGTCATTCGAAACGGATAAAGACCCTGGTGGATCCAAGCCTCTCGGTGTCGAGGCCGACACGAATGATCGTTCCTGACACCCGCTAACGGTTTCAATCCGGCCACTCCCCGGATTCCGCGGCATCGAAGACCTGCAGCGTCGTATCCCGGGCGAGGCGAACCGCTTCCTCGAGCGGTCGGGCACGTTGCTCGTTGGAGATGATCTCCACCCCCCACGGGCCGTCGAAGCCGGCGGCACGCATGGCCCGTACCAGGGAGGGTAGATCCCACGTTCCCTGACCACATAGCCGGCGATTGTTGATCGTGTCTTCGAAAAGAGTTCCGACCACCTCGGCATCAGCGTCGTTGAGCTCTGCAGCGAAGATGATGGCCGGGTCCAGGATCGTGGGGAGCTCGGAAGGATCGGTGCCGGCACGGAAGACATGCCAGCTATCGATACACAGGCCACCGGCAGGGTTGCCGACCTCATTGATGAATCGGGCTCCCGACGCGATGGTGGGCAGAGACGAGAAAGGCATCGGCTCGAGGGCGATACGAGTTCCAGCTTCGGCCGCCTGGTTGCACAGGATGTCGAACTCTGCCGCGAAGCGGTCGGGCTCGACGGGCGCGCCGCTGAACTCCGAGCCGACCTTGATGTGACCGGCGCGAAGGACCTCGGCGGCCGCCAGCAGCTCGAATCGCACCGCGTCGGAGGACCGCCTCCGCTCGTCGTCGGTCCACCACTCGTTGAGGAACTCGACTTCGACATGCGAGATCCCGTGATCGTCGAGTATCGAGCGAATCACAGACCAGCCCGGGTCGGACCGGGTGGCCGCGAGGTCGGCCTGGTTGATGCCGAAGCCCTGCAATCCCGCGGCGGCCACCGCTTCGATACGGTCACCTATAGCGAATGGACTCCGCTCGTCGCCTCTGAGGGGCGCTGCATCGCCCGCGGTTGTCCAGCATGAGGCGAGAAGTTGATGAGGGCTCACGTGCGGTTTCCAGCGGAGTACACCGCTAGGTCATGGCGCGGACCGTGCCGCCGTCGATCCCGAAAGCGATGCCGGTGACGAAAGAGGACGCAGGCGAGGCAAGAAACAGGACAGCCCGGGCCACCTCGTCCGCCTCTCCCAGGCGGCCGAGTGGAATGCCTCGGTCCTTCACAAACACGTCGATCACCTCGGACTGCCCGACGCCATACACCTTTTCCATGCTCTCGGCGAACCCCCCGGGTGCCGACCAGAAGGGAGTCCAGATCGGACCGGGACACACTGCGTTTACCCGCACCTCGGGGCTGTAGGCGAGGGCCAGTGACTTCGACACGCTCAACAACGCCGCCTTGGAGGCGGCGTAATCGACGATCACCGGCTCCGGCTGACGAGCGAGGTCGGAGGCGATGTTCACCACTGCGCCCCCGCCGGCGGCCGCCATCCTCGGCACCAGCTCACGGCTGGTGCGCACCATTGCAAACAGGTTCAGCTCGAATGTCCGGTGCCACTGCTCGTCGGAGGTCTCCTCGAAGGCGAGCATTCTCCCGGCACCAACGTTGTTGATCAGGACGTCGGGGGGCCCGCCGAGGACATCGAGACAGCGTTCCGCCGCCGAGGTGCACCCTGCGAGCGTGGACAGATCCGCCTCGACGGGCGTCACCTCGCTCAGGTCCTGCTCGCGGACATAGCCCTCCAGGACGTCGGCCGCCAGGTCGGCGGTGACGACTCTGACGCCCTCTGCGGCAAAGTGCTCGACCACCGCTCTGCCGATCCCACTCGCCCCGCCGGTTACATAGGCGGAGCGGCCCCTCAAACCGAGATCCATCGTTCTCCTCTTGAACAGCCGGTCAGGCCAAGATAGTGCAGCCTGTTGTGGCTGCTGCCAGGACTCCGCCCGGGTTCGGCCCTCTGTGCGTTTTCGCTAAGGGGGCGGGGTGGCCCACATGCGATAGCCGCATCCAGCGAGACCGGCGCCGAGCGCGATGCTGCCGAGTATCGAAACGAACCAAATCGCGGGTGTGCCGAGTTGCGAGATACCAAACCCCACCAAGTGAAGCGGTGCGCCGATGGCCATTGAATAGCCTGACCATCTGGCGAAGACACTCGACGCGGAAGCCGCCATACCCAACGCGACATAACCCACGATAAAGGTGATCGCGGCGACCGCGTTGAAGAAAACGACAGGCCAGTACAAGGCGATCTCCTCGAGGGCGGCGGGTGCATCTGCAGCGAGAACAGGGGCGATGAAGCCGAACTGACTGGAGATCGCCAGCAGGGCGGTTCCCGCAAAGGCCGTCAGGTAACCGATCCGGGCAGTGATCACCGACCCCCCGGACAACATGCTGTACAGGGCCGGCAGCCCGAGAAGGATCAATAGGTAAGAGGCTATATAGACGGCATGGGAGCCGATCAGCCTCGGTTCGGTCTGCAGGATTGTCCTTGGAGTCTCCTCAGCGGGATGCAGCAAGGTCGCCAACACGAACAGGGAACCACCCACGAGCAGGCTCATGCCGCTCCAGCGCACGCCTGCGGCGGTCAGGAATTGTTGCTTGTCGAAAGAGCTCTGTTCTCCCACATTGCACCTTCGACATTCCCTATGGGTCGGAGCGGTTCCGGATCATAGGTTGGTCTGCTTCCCCTCTGTTCGAGCCCGCACACTTAGGAAATGAGGTCGCGGTCATGCGGTACGCGCCCTTCGAGGCGCAGCGCGGTCGCGAAGGTGGAGGGAACGTGATCGACGGAGCGGACTCGACCTGGCCGATGCTATTTCAAGGACCGACGAGATCGGACCGCCGCGTCGCTGACGCGCAGCCGATTCCCGTCCGGCTGAGGCGGCTGCCGACAGGGGTGCGCGTCGGTCGGATGCTTCCTGGGGAGCGGGATTAGCCCGGCTGATACCGGCTCACCAGGAAACCCGCGCCCTGGGGATCTCGCAGGGCTGCCATCCTGACCTCACCGAAGTCCATGGCAGGCATCTCCACTGCACCGCCTAGTTCGGCGGCTCGTTGCACCATGGCGTCGGTGTCATCGACCGCAAAGGTGACACTCCAGTGAGCCGGCAGATCGTCGGGGAACTGATCAGCCGTTATGGGCCTGATCCAGCCAATGGTGTCCTCGAAGCCCGGTGGCCACCCGGCAGCGGCCTGGCGGCGACGCAGGTCGGGGTCCTTCAAGTCGAGGATGTGCCCGTAGCCGGGTCTCCGGAACATCGTGGCCTGCCCGAAGCCGAAATCGACCGTCTCGGCCTCCCAGCCGAACACTGCGCCGTAGAACGCCTTGCACGCTTCCGGGTCACGCGTGTTGAGGTCGCTCCAGTTCCAGGTGTTCGGCTCGTTGACCAACTGAGCACCGATGTGCTGGTTCGCCTCCCATACGGAGAACACAGCTCCGAACGGATCGGTGAACGTGGCCATGCGGCCGGCGTCGAGGACATCGAACGGCTTCAAGACAGTGGTCCCGCCCGCTTCCTCAACCTTCGCCGCGGCATCGTCGGCGCTGCTGAACTGCGACGTAGGTGCTCCACACCGGCGTCGTGGGCATCCCCTCCCGGACTGACCCCACCGCCGCGACGTCACGGCCCCGAAGCTGAGCCATGAAGTACTGCCCGGGAACGTCGGCCGGCATCCGATCGACGAACTCCCAGCCGAAGAGGCCCCGGTAGAAGTCCACCGCCGCTTCCGGGTCGGGCTGCGCGGTGTCAATCCAGCAGGGCACGCCGGGTGGGTACGCATTTCGCTCAAGGACCACTGTCAGTCTTTCCGCTCGGTCTCGCGGTTCACCCTATCGGGAGCGCCCTCGTAGAGCCCCATTCCGCGTGGCCCTGCCCACGATCTACGAGCGGCTTGTCCGCGTCGATGCTGAAGGCACCCCCCGCTCCTCACACTCATGCGAGGGCGGCGTCTAGCTCTCGATAGCCTGACTGGGTGACCATGGATGCCGACCAGGTCGTCGCCATCCACACCATTCTCCAGGAACACGGTATCGGGGTGTGGGTCGACGGTGGCTGGGCCGTGGACGCGCTGCTCGGCGAGCAGACCCGACCCCACAACGACCTCGACATCGTGGTGGAGACCAAGGATGAACTGGCGCTCCGGGAGCTGTTGGGCCGACAGGGCTACGCCGAGATCGCTGGCGGCACCTTCTGGAACTTCGTACTGTCCGAGCCCGGCGGCCTCGAGGTCGATGTCCACGTCATCACCTTGGATCATGAGGGCAATGGCATCTACGGGCCGGCGGAGCGTGGGGTGATGTACCCGGCGGCGTCGCTCACCGGCTCCGGGACGGTGGCCGGACGGGCGGTCAAGTGCATCAGCCCCGAGTACCTGGTCGGGTTCCACACCGGCTATCCGCTCACCGAGCAGGACTTCCGCGACGTGTACGCCCTCCACGAGCGGTTCGGGGTCGAGTTGCCCGAGGAGTACCGGCGTTGAGGCGACCCACGAGCCGTCCGGACTCGGCTCCGCGCCGAGGTCCTAGCATCGGGCCGGGCACGGGGTAGGAGCCGCCATGTTCGATACAGCCCGCGCCGCGGTGGAAGCGGCACTTGCCGGGGGCGCGGTGTATGCCGACGCCCGAGTGGTCACCTCGCGAAGCGAGGAGCTGCTGGGGCGGAACGGCGAGATCGAGGCCGCCGATCGCAGCGAGGCGGCCGGCGTCGGGGTGCGGGCCCTGGTCGGTTCCTCGTGGGGCTTCGCCGCCACCAGCGATCTCGAAGGGGCGGAATCAGCCGGGTTCCGGGCCGCCGCCATCGCCCACGCCTCGGCATTGGTGCCGGGTCACCGACCTCCATCTCGCCGAGGTCCCCGCCGTGCAGGATCGGTATGTCACTCCGGTGGTGGAGGACCCGTTCGCGGTTCCCCTGTCCGAGAAGGCGGACCTGGTTGTGGGCGTCACGGACACCATGGCGTCGGTGGAGGGCATCAAGGTGGCGCACGCCTACCTCAGGTTCTGGGAGACCGAGAAGTACCTGGTGTCGAGCCAGGGCCACGAGATCCACCAGCGCCTGGTCGAGTCAGGGGGCGGGATGGACGCCACCGCGGTCGGGGAGACCGAGACCCAGCGCCGCTCCTATCCGCAGTCCACCGGCGACTACCGCACCGGTGGGTACGAGGTGGTGCGGGAGTTCGACCTCCCCGGCAACGCCGGCCGCATCGCCGAGGAGGCGGTTGCCCTGCTGTCGGCGCCGGCCTGTCCCAGCGGGGAGACGGACCTCATCCTCGAATCGAGCCAGCTGGCCCTGCAGATCCATGAGTCGGTGGGCCATGCCATCGAACTCGACCGGATCCTGGGATGGGAGGCGGCGTTTGCAGGCACCTCGTTTCTCGACCTCGGGGAATTGGGCCGGTTCCGTTATGGCTCCGAGCTGATGAACGTGGTGGCCGACGCCACCATCCCCGGCGCCCTGGCCACCTTCGGCTACGACGACGAAGGGACCGCGGCGCAGCGGGTGGACATCGTGCGCGACGGGGTCTGGGTGGGCGTCCTCTCGGGGCGGGACTCGGCCCATCTGGCCGGGCTGCCGCCCGGGGGGATGGTGCGGGCCGACGGGTTCAACCGGCTTCCGATGGTCCGGATGACCAACGTGGGATTGCTCCCCGGCGACTCCTCGCTGGAGGAGATCATCGCCTCGACCCGCTCCGGCGTCCTGATGTCCACCAACCGCTCCTGGTCGATCGACGACAAGCGGCTCAACTTCCAGTTCGGGTGCGAGCTGGGATGGGAAGTGACCGACGGGAAGCTGGGGCGGATGGTGCGGAACCCGACATACACCGGGATCACGCCCCACTTCTGGGGATCGCTCGACATGCTGGCAGGGCCCGAGGAGTGGCGCCCCTGGGGGACCCCGAACTGCGGGAAGGGACAGCCCATACAGATCGGGCACACCGGACATCCCGCGTCACCGGCCCGGTTCCGGGGAGTGCGGGTGGGGGTGCTCGGATGAGTCGTCTGGAGGAACTGGCGGAGCGCATCCTCGGGCTGGTGGGAGCCGAGGCGGAAGCCGAGGTGCGGGTCGTCTCCAATCGACACGGTCTGACCAGGTTCGCCAACTCCTTCATCCACCAGCACGTCGGGGAGGAGACCGCCGAGGCCGAGTTGCGGGTCGCTGTGGACGGACGGGTGTCATCGTCGACCACGTCGAACTTCGCGGACGAAGCCCTGGATCGGTTCGTCGCCGATGCCGTCGATGCGGCTCGGCTGCAGCCGGTCGACCCGGACTGGCCGGGGGTGACGCCACCCACCGAGATACCCGAGATCGACCACTTCGACTCGGAGACGGCCGATGCGCTTCCCGCAGAACGAGCCGAGATGGTGCGGAGCTTCATCGCCGCCGGCAACGGATTGCGCGCCGCCGGGTTCGCCGACAGCCAGGCACTGAGCTTTGCCTTCGCCAACTCGGCGGGCCATCGGGCTCAGGGTCGAACCACCCGGGCGACGATCGACGGCATCCAGCAGACCGACACCTCGGCGGGGTCGGCCCACCAGACCTCGCTCCGGCTCGCCGACCTCGATGCCGCCACCGCGGGCGGCATCGCTGCGGAGCTGGCGCAGCGCTCTGCCGTCTTCGTGGACCTGGAGCCCGGTCGGTACGAGGTGGTGCTCAGCCCGGAGTGCGTCGCCACCATCGCCGTCTTCCTCGCCGTCTACGGGTTCAATGCCCAGGCCCATCTCGACGGCGGCTCTTTCGTCAGCCTCGACGAGCCCCAGTTCTCTCCACTGCTGACCATCGTCGACGACCCCTTGCGCCCCGATGCCATCGGCCTGGGGTTCGATGTCGAAGGAACCCCCAAACGACCTCTCACTCTCGTGGAGCATGGGGTCACTCGCAGCCTGGTGCACGACCGCCGCACCGCCCACCGGGCCGGAGTGACCTCGACCGGCCATGCTCTTGGCGCCAGCGGCTTCGGCCCGGTGCCGAGCCAACGTCGTGGTCACGCCCGGCTCGGCGACCGCGGACGAGCTCGTGGCCGGGGTGGAGCGGGGACTGCTCATCACCGAGTTCAACTACTGCCGGATCCTCGACCCCCGGACCCAGGTGGTGACCGGGCTCACCCGCAACGGGACCTTCCTCATCGAGGACGGCGCCATCGCCGGCGGAGTGGGAAACCTGCGCTTCACCCAGTCCTTCCTCGAGGCGCTCTCCGAGGAGAACCTCATCGCGGTGGGTGGCGACGCCAGGTACGCCAACTCCGAGTTCGGCCCGGGTCTGATCGTGGCCCCGTCGCTGCGTCTCGCCTCCTGGTCATTCACCGGAGGCGCCACCGGCTGAGCCCCGCGGGCTCGCCGCCGCCCTCGGTCGGTCCTTCTCCAAAGTGGCTGCAATCTTGCACTGCTTTTGCTTAGGTCAGCGGTGAGCAGTTGCGCAATCGCAACTCCTACGTCGGGGAGGCAGCCATGTCCCAGGTCCGTGTCCACAACTTCTCGATCTCGCTGGACGGGTTCGGGACCGGCGACGGCCTCACATTCGACGCCCCATTCGGTCACGCCGGGGAGCGCCTCCACGAGTGGATGTTCGCCACGGAATTCTGGCGGTCGATGGTGGGGGAGACAGGTGGCACCGCTGGTGTCGACCACGCATTCGCAGTACGCCATGGCCTCGGCATCGGTGCCGAGATCATGGGCCGGGGCAAGTTCAGCCCGCAGACCGGTCCATGGACAGATGTCGGCACCGACGACGAGTGGCGCGGCTGGTGGGGGTCGAACCCACCATTCCACACGCCGGTATTCGTGCTCACCCATCACCCGCGCCCGCCGATCGAGATGGAGGGCGGGACCGTGTTCCACTTCGTCGACGCCGACCCGCAGGAGGCGGTCGACCTCGCCCGGGAGGCAGCCGGCGACCTCGACGTGCGCCTCGGTGGCGGTCCGACCGTCGTCCGCGACTTCCTGGCCGCCGGCCTCATCGACACGGTCCACGTCGTGCAGGTGCCGATCCTGCTCGGCCGCGGCGTTCGCCTATGGGACGGCGTCGAGGGCATCGAGGAGCGCTACGACATCGAGATGGTCTCTTCGCCGAGCGGCGTCACCCACCTGACCTTTCACACGTCGATAACGGGACGACCTCGGCAGGACGTCGCGCGAGAGGAGCACTCATGCCGCGCCGCCGTCGACGAGGACCGGGCATGCACTGGCGAGTCAGCATAGCGAGCGGATCGCACTGCTGACGGAGTCGCCTTCAGACGGACTCGGGCCGTGAACACCGGACAGATCGCCTGCGCTTCGATCATCCTGACCGTGCGATTACACTCGGAGACTCCTCGTGGAGATTCTCGAGGCCGTCGAGGATGAGGTCGAGGCCGAATTCGAATTCGTTGTCGACGCTGAATGCGGACCTGAGCGCGTGTTCTCCTATCTCGACGAGATGCGGGTACTCCGTCGGGTTGGATCTGCTCGCCGACTGGTCGCGTCGACTGGGTCATCTCCTCAGAGCTGGTGAACGGCAAACTGGTCTCCTGGATGACGTGTCCGTAGACGTAGCTGTCGAGCAGCCAGAAGGCATGGGCAGCCAGGGTGATGGAGAAGCCCGCGGTGCGCAGGTTCCCGAGGATGGCATCCACATAGTGCAGTGCGTTGGGTCCCGTCGAGCCGCGCGCCTCCAGCAAGCCGATCGCCCATGAGTGGCGGCTGAGCACCTGGCGCGCCGAGACCGCCCGACGCCGCATCGCCTGCTTCCAATCGGCACCGTCGGTTGGGACCTCGATCTCGCCGACCACGAGTTCGACGATCCCATCGAGGATCGCCTCCTTGTTGGCCACGTGTTTGTAGAGCGACATGGCCTCGACACCGAGCTCCGCCCCCAGCCGTCGCATCGTCAAGGCGCCGAGTCCCTCTCGATCGGCCAGGTCGACGGCGGCTTGCAACACCCGTGCGGGAGTCAGGGGAGGGCGGAGTGAGGTGTTTTCATTGGGCATCCCAGTTGACAGCTTACTAAGTATACGGTAGGATTACTTAGTAAGCCAACCGAACCAACCCTGGGAGAGCTCGATGTCTACGCAAATCGAGACGACACAGACGACGGTCGGCAGGAGTTGGAACCTGCCAACGTCAACGTGAGGATCAAGATCTCGGCGCTCTGGACGGCGTTGTTGTTCGTCTATGCCTATGTCGACATCTTCAGCCTCTACCGACCCGACGTCCGAGCCGACATCGAGGCCGGTCAGATCGGGGGCTTCACCCTCAGCCAGTCGTTCCTCCTGGGCGACGACGATCTACGTCGCGATCCCAAGCCTCATGGTCTTCGCCACCCTCGTCCTGCGACCAAGACTCAACCGAATCGCCAACATCGCATTGAGCACGATGTATGCGCTGACGATCATCGCCGGGGCGATCGGTGAGTGGACGTACTACATCCTCGGCAGCGTCATCGAGGTCGGATTGCTCGCCGCCGTCGTCTACTACGCCTGGACCTGGCCGACCCTGGGACAGGAAAACGATCACGGTGGCCGATCAGATCTCGCTCCATCGGGTGAGGGAAGCGACCGTTCGGCCTGAGGTCTGAGCCGCCGCCACGAGCCGTTTGATCGACGTGCGGGTACCGGCGCGTGGTCCACGACGTTCTCCGCTTGCCTCGGCGACGAGATCCATGTCAACACGGATCCGTCCTTCGCCAGCGGGCAGAAGTGGCTCTCCAACAACACATGTCCCGGCGACGAACTGCTCAGGAGGGACACCCAGCCAACCAACAAGTGAGAGAACCCCATCAGCTTCGGCGTCGGCCGCTCCTTCCAAGCGCCGGACAGTTGATGCAGCCACGCCAACCTGCACGGCCAAAGCCGACCACGTCAACCCACGCTCTACCCGCATTTTTTCGACCCAGCGATACAGCTCGCCGAGATCAAACGGCGACGAATCGGCCGGCATGATTCCGGACCCTAGATCGCCCCATCTCTAGGACCGTCGACATCAACCGAGGCGACCTCACATCGTCACCAACCTGGGCCGCTTCCTGGCTCGATAGGCTCCATATCAGCCGATGGACCTCCAGATCCAGCTTCTCGGGCGGCCCCACGTCGAGCGTCGCGGGCTGGTTGCCAAGCCACGAGGACGCAAGACGTGGGCCCTGTTGGCCTATCTGGTCCTTTCCGGGACGCCCCCTTCCCGGCAGGTGCTGGCAGAGCTGCTTTTCCCTGACGCCGATGACCCCTTTGGTGCGCTGCGCTGGACTCTGTCCGACCTCCGCCGCCTGTTGGGGGAACAAGCCATCGTCGAGGGAGACCCGGTTCGACTGGTCCTACCGGGGAGCATCACGATCGACACCCAGATCCTCACCAGAGGAACCTGGGTGGAGGCGGTGCGCCTGCCCGGGTTGGGTAGGGATCTAATCGAGGGACAGGACATCCAGCCCGGTCCAAGCTTCGAGCTCTGGCTTGCCAGCGAGCGCCGCCACCTCGGTGTCGCCGCCGAATCTGTGTTGCGCGAGGCGGCGATGTCCAGCCTTGCCCGGAACGAGCCGGCGATCGCATCGGACTATTCCTCTCGACTGGTCGCCCTGAACCCGTACGACGAAAACCACCACGTTCTCTTGATCCGCATCCTGTCCGTCATCGGGGACCGCCAAGGGGCGGATCCGGCAGGTCGAGCTCGCGACAGAGTTGTTCCGACGTGAGCTCGGCGTCGATCCCACGGCGGTCTTGCGGATGGCGGCGAATCCGACCTCGGTGGGTGAAGGCCACGGGGAAGCAGCCCCCGCGGTGCTCGCCCGAGTCGAGGCAGGTGAGGCGGCGGTAGCGGCCGGAGCCCTGGAGGCCGGCCTCACCGCCCTCCGCCAAGCGGTAGTGGGATCCCGGCGCCTAGGTGATCGACACCTTCTTGCACGCTCCTTGGTGGCTCTGGGTAGCACACTGGTCCACGCCGCTCGGGGCACCGATGAGGAGGGAGCCGCCGCCCTATTCGAGGCGGGCGGCTTGGCCGAGGAGCTTGGTGACAGGTCCATCGCGGCCACTGCTCGGCGGGAACTGGCCTGGATCGACTTCCTTCGGGCCCATCACGACCGGGCTCACCGATTCCTCGACGAGGCGTCGGTGCTGGCCGGTGACGACGAGGCGGAACAGGCTTGGATCGAGATGATCCGGGGTGCCTGTTATACGGACACCGCAGACTATGCCTCCGCTCTGTCGCCTCTTGGCTCTGCGGTGGAGCGCGCCAGGCGAGCGGGCACGCTGCGTCCCGCCGCCCTCGCCGAGGCGCACATCGGACGCTGGCACCTGCTGCGCGGCGAGCTGGAGCGAGGCCCGGGTCGCGCTCCGTCGCGCCCTCGAAGCGGCCCGGGAGGGCGGATGGACCACGTTCATCCCCTGGCCCGAGTCGCTCCTCGCCGATGCCGACCTGCGAACCGGCGATGTGGAAGCCGCCGCCGCCGGCTTCGAGCATGCCTTCGCCCTCGGCTGTCAGATCGGCGATCCGTGCTGGGAGAGCATCGCGGCCCGTGGACTGGGGCTGGTGGCCGCCGCCCGAGGCAACGGCGCAGCCGCGCTGGAGTGGCTGGAAGATGCGGTGCGCCGCTGCCGGCGGCTCCCCGATTCCTGGCTGTGGGTGGAGGCATACGCCCTCGAGGCCCTGTGCAGGGTGGCGGTGGACTACCAGCGCTCCATCCTCGTCCCGATGGATCGCCGAGCTGGAAATCCTGGCAGCCAAGGCGGGTCTGCGCGAGCTGCTGGCCAGGGCCACCATGCACCGCGCCAGACTCGGGCGACGCTGGCGCCGCCGAGGCGGCTGCCTTCCTCGCCGCCGGAATCGACAACCCGGCACTCATCGCAGAGCTAGCGGGATCCATCGCCTCAACTTCGTAGAGGCGCCTCTTTCACACGCCCACTCACACGCCGCTCCCTCAAGATGCGCCGAAGACCGAACAGCCATCCCCTAGAGAGGAGTAGCTCATGACCGAAGGTCGGTGATGCAAGGACGCGGCTTCCGAGACGTAGCCTCGTTCCCGCTAACCCCCTTCCACGCCGTGTTCTACGGTGTGAAGGACCGTGGATAGGAGTGGAAGACCATGGGCACTGAGTGGACCGTTGCCGCCATCCAAGCCTCATACGTCCTCATGGATCGCGAGGCGACCACGTCGAAGGTCGAGGAGCTAATCGCCGACGCCGCCGATCTGGGGGCGCGCCTCATCGTCTTCCCCGAGGTGTTCATTCCAGGCACACCATTGTGGATCGACAGTGTGCCGATCTGGGACAACGACGAGGCTTGGTACGCCAGCCTCGTGGACCAGGCGGTGGTCGTGCCCAGCCCAACCACGGAACGGATAGGCGCCGCAGCACGTGAAGCGGGCGCCTATGTCGTGATCGGCGTCAACGAGCGCCAGCCACACGGGGCGACCATCTACAACACCCTGCTGTACTTCGGGCCCGACGGACAGCTGCTCGGCACCCACCGCAAACTGGTGCCGACCGGGTCGGAGCGCACCGTCTGGGGCATGGGTGACGGCTCCACCCTGGAGGTCATCCCGACCGAGTTGGGCCGCATCGGCGGGCTCATCTGCTGGGAGAACTACATGCCCCTGGCGAGATTCCACCTCTACGCCCAGGGCATCGACGTGTGGGTGGCCCCGACATTGGCTCGCGGCGACGGATGGGTGGCCACCATGCGCCACATCGCCCGCGAAGGACGCGTTTGGGTCGTCGGAGTGCAACCCCTGCGTGCGGATCTCCGACATCCCAACCGACTTTCCCGACCGGGACCGCATCGCCCGCGTCATGGATCCCGAGGATGGGGATTGGATCGAACCCGGCAACACGCTCATCTGCAATCCCAGCGGTGAGCTCGTGGCCGGGCCGCTCCGACACAGCGAGGGCATTCTCACGGCCGAGATCGATCTTGCCCAGGTCCACGCCGCACGGCGACTGTTCGATCCGACCGGCCACTATCACCGGCCCGACATCTTCCATCTGACTGTCGACGCCAGGGCGCGTCCCGCAGTCACTCAGCTCACGGAAGCACCCGCCGTGACCGAGCGCGCAGATGGCCATGCGGGGAGAGCACCGCTGAGGGAGTGGACGGCCTAGGGTCGAAACGGCAACTGTCGAGACGTTCGGGAGTTCCCCGTTTGTCGCTCGCACGCGGCTCGAAAGGAGCCACCCATCGTGACAAGACGGCTGGTGGTGGTGGAGAGTTTGACGCTCGATGGCGTGATGCAGGCGCCGGGTGGTCCCGACGAGGACAAGCGTGACGGGTTCGAGCACGGCGGTTGGGCCTCGCCCTACAGCGATGAGGTCATGGGGCGTGAGATGGGGAAGGGAATGGGCAGAGCGACCTGCTCTTCGGGCGCTGGACCTACGAGAGCATGTACTCCTTCTGGCCCAAGCAGACAGATTCCAATCCATTCACCGAGGTGCTGAACCAGACGCAGAAGTACGTCGCATCGAACACGCTCGACGAACCGCTCCCATGGATGAACTCCAGCCTGGTGTCGGGGGATGCCGCGGTGACCGTCGCTGCCCTCAAGGAGGAGGAGGGAAAGGACATCGCCGTCCTCGGTAGCGGCGAGCTCGTCCAGACACTCATGGAGCACCGCCTCGTCGACGAGTACACCCTCCTGATCCATCCGCTGGTACTCGGTTCGGGGCGCCGCCTGTTTCGCGAGGGCAGCAGGTACGCGCCCGCTGCAGCTGTCGAATTCCGTCACCACGACAACCGGCGTGGTCATCGCGACCTACACGCCAAGCGAAACCGCGCCGAACACATGAGCGCAATCGCCGGCCTCTTCGTGGCGCTGACCCTCGCCGGCACGATGCTCGCTCCCGCCGATATCGAGCGGCCACCGAGCGAGGAGCCTCGCCAGCCGGCCATCTGGGTGCTCACGCCGCCATCACCGGTATTGGCGACCGACGGCCGTCGTCATCTGGTCTACGAGATCCTCGTGGAGAACACAACCTCGTCGCCGCTCAGACTGGACCGGGTCGAGGTGGTGGCCCCTGGCAGTGGAGTGGTTGCGGTGTACCGGGGCCGCGAATTGGAGAAGTTCTTGGTCGGATTTGGTCCTCCGAGGCGAACGCTGGCGACCGGGAGGCTCGGTGGAGTATTCCTCGATGTCACCTTCGCTCCTCGTGATCGCATTCCCTCCCGCCTCGAACATCGTCTGGTTTTCGGCCGAGCAAGGCCGCTCACGGTCGCCGGCGCCGAGACCACGATCGACCACCGTGCACCGAGCCGGGTCAGCCCACCGCTCCAGGGCGACGATCTTCTGGTGCTCGGTTGCTGTGGGCGGAACGTCGGTCATCGCTTCGCCCTGCTCGAAGTGGACGGCAGCCTCTACCTGGCGCAGCGCTTCGCGATCGATTTCCTGCGGGTCGACGAGCAGCTCAACTTCTATTCGGGAGATCCGGCGAAGAACGAGAGCTACTTCGCCTACGGAGACGAGATCCGTGCCGCTGCGCCGGGAGTCGTCGTCGCCGCCCGCGACGGCGTGCCCGACAACACGCCCCCGGACATTCCCCCCGAGGCGATGACCATCGAGGGGGCGTCGGGGAACTTTGTCACCGTCGATCACGGGGACGGGCGGTTTGCCATGTACGCCCACCTCCAGCCAGGAAGTCAGCGGGTCGGTATCGGCGATCGTGTCCGCCGTGGCCAGATCCTCGGACTCGTGGGCAACAGCGGCAACTCCGACTTCGCCCATCTCCATTTCCACATCACGGACGGTCCGTCCAACCTGGGCGCCAACGGCGTTCCTTACGTATTCGATCGATTCCGACTGGATGCCAGAGTCGAGGGCCTCGAGAGCGAACCGCCGTCGCCCGTGCTGGTGCCGGCAGATCCACCACGACTGAGGAACCAACCAGCTCCCACTGACCGGCGATGTGATCTCGTTCGGGTAGCTTCGAGGGTTCCTCCAGGAGGCACTGATGACCACACCTTCCAGCCAGCCGGTCCATATCGGTGCAGCGATCGAATACGGGTGGCGCAAGCTCTGGGAGAACGTCGGGCCGATGCTGTTGGCCGGACTCCTGGTGTTGGTGGTGACCGGGCTGGTCACCTGGTTCACCCTGGCGGCCGCGGACAACGCCTGGGTGAGGTTTCTCGCGGGTGTTGTTGAGTTCCTGGTCGGAGCCATCGTCGGCATGGGATGGATCCGGATGTGCTCTCCTGATCACACGTGGAGAGCCTGTCGAAGGCACCGACGTCTTCCGGACCGGCCGGTACCTGATCGCCTACATCATCGCGTCGAGTCCTCTTCGGACTGATGTGCCTGGTGGGGTTTCTGCTCCTGGTCATCCCAGGCATCTGGGTGGCTGCTCACCTTCGGGTTCTTCTCCTGGATAATCGTGAACCAGGACAACGATGCGATCGCAGCACTGACACGCAGCTCCGAGATAACCAAAGGTCACAAGTGGGACCTCTTGGGGTTCTTCATCGTCCTCTTCCTTCTCAACATCCTGGGGTTGCTTGTCTTGATCGTCGGTGTGATCGTCACGGCGGCGATCAGCCTGCTGGCGACCGCGTACGTCTACCGCAGGCTCGAGGGCGACCCCGTTCAAGAATTGGGTCCCGCCGGCACCTGAGTTTCCAAGCGACCATCGTGACGAGAGCCAGCGTCTCAGGTCTCGAAATGAGACGGTCGACCCATCTTCCCGATGGCGTTGACGCCGTATGTTCTGCGCCGTCAATCACGCAGATTTGGCCTCAGGGGGAACTTTGACCGCTCATGTCGTCGCCGGCTGGGCCGATACACTCGCAATCACTACGGACGGGCGACGCGCTCCAAGTGACTCCGGAACCGTGGTGCCCGACCAGACCCCGGCGACACCACCGTCCACCGCCGTCCCTGGCTCGCTCCGACACGGGGCCGAAGACCGCCCAGACCTTGCGCCCGATGCGGGGGCGCTTCCTGCTGGCCACGGCCGTCATCGTCCTCCTCGGGGCGTTGCTCGTCGTCGATCTCAGGTCGGGTGTCGTCCCCGATCTCGGTATCGACTACGTCGCTCTGGAGATCGTCCTCGTGGTCCTGGTGTCAACGATGGCCATCATCGCCGGAGCCCTGATCGGCGCCAGGTGGTGGATCGATCGGGACCCGGCCGACATGTGGATTGCCATAGGCCTGCTGATTCTCGGGGTCGTCGTCTACGGCATCGCCGGTGTCCTTCCTCTACTGGCATCCGCTGTCAGGGCAGGAACCGGTGATTTCATGGGTGGCCCCCATCGGGGTGGTCGCGGCGTTCTTCTCCTTCTGGAGGGGTCTGATGGTGGGCTCTTCACGCCGCGTCCGAGCGTGGAATCTCGCCGTGATCGCTGCCGCGTTCGTCATCCTCGCCGTGCAGGCGCTATCACCGGTCACCGAACTGGTGGCCAACCCCGGTGAACCCATCTCGATTCAAACTCTCGGATGGGGCACTCTCCTCTTGATCGTGGCGGCGCTCGCTCTTTCGGTCGGCTACGGCGTCAAGGGGTGGCGTGCCGGTTGGCCGCTGCACACTGCACTCGGCTTGATGTTGGCGACCATCGTGCTCGGCCAGGTGATCGGCGCCTTCGGGGAGAGCACCCATCTCGACGGGGAATTGGCACTCCCACTCATCGGTCTGCTGGTGGTCCTCTTGGCGCTCGTCAACGAGGTGCAGATGGGGTGGTCGCGCCGTGAGGTTGAACTCCTCGAGTCCGAGACGATGGCCAGCGAGGCGCATGAGGAGGTGCGCCGCGTCCAGGAGTCGATGGAAGAGCGTGCCCACGATGCGAGGTCGGCGTTGACCGCGATCGAGGGCGCCTTGAGGCTGTTGGAGCGCGGCGCGGACAGGCTGGATGACACGGCCTGGGTCTCTCTGCAGGCGGCGGCGGGAAGCGAGATCGCTCGGCTGCAGCGGATGATCGCCCCCAGGGAGGAGGCCCTGCAGGACGAGGAGAGCTTCCTGGTGGCCGACGTACTGCGGCAATCGGCTTCGGTCGAGCGGCTTCACGGGAGCACGGTCACTTTGAATATCCCCCCCGATCTGACTGCGCTGGGCAAGCCGACAGCATTGGCCGAGGTGATGAACAACGTCCTCGACAACGCCCGCCGGTACGCTCCCGGCCCGGTGGAGATCAGCGCCGGTCGGGAGGACGATCGGGTGCTGATCCGGGTCGAGGATCAGGGACCGGGTGTGCCCGAGCAGTGGTGGGAGCGGATCTTCCAACGAGGGGTGCGGGGCCCGACCAGCGAATCGGTCCAAGGCACCGGCCTCGGGCTGCACATCGCCCGCGAGTTGATGCGGTCGCAGAGCGGAGACGTATGGGTAGAGGAAAGCCCCGAGGGAGGGACTGTCTTCGTGCTCTCGCTGCCGGCGTCGTCAGACGGAGCTGAGGTCGGCTGAGAGCCGGTCGATCAGGGCGATAAGATCGCCGACACTGGTCAACTCAACCCACTCCTCGCCTTCTTCGTTGCTGATGCGGGCGGTCCCCAGACCACTCGGCGTCATCGGCAACCGGACCAGGGTGTCGATTTCGATCGAAGCGAGCTCGACATCGGTGTTCACGAATGCCACGTCGAAGCGGCCATCCGGCAGCGTGCCATCGGGCGGCATCTCGACCACGTCGAATTGGACACGAGAGACGAGGCGACTCAATAGATCGCTCAAGAGCGGTGGAACGACGGCCACGAGGATCCGCCGAGGCGTTGTAGACACCGAGGCATTGAACCCGGTGTCCCGCCCGGCCTCATCCCCAATGTTGATATAGGTGCGCCGATGAGCAACCGGGTGCTCATCGTTGACGACCACGTGCTGCTGGGCCAGAGCCTGCAGCTTGCCTTGACCGGGGAGGGCTTCGAGGTACGGGTCGTGGACGGCCCCACGGCCGATGCCATCTTCGATGCAGCAGAGGCGTTCAGCCCCACGCTGGTCTTGCTCGACCTCGACCTGGGCGAGGAACTGGGGAGCAGTCTCGGCCTGATCGACCGCCTCCTGGAAGCCGCCGAGAGGGTGGTGATCCTCACCGGGAACACCGACAAGCGACGACTGGGAGAGTGCCTCGAGGCCGGCGCCGACGGCATCCTGAAGAAGTCGGTCTCGTTCGACCGCTTGGTCCAATCGATCCGAGACGCCGCCGAGGGCCGGGACATCCTGATGCCTGGAGAGCGTCACGAGATGCGCGCTGCGCTCCGAACCTGGCGCTCCTCCGAGGCTCAGCGGACGGCCACTCTGGAGAGGCTCACCGAGAGGGAGCAAGAGGTGCTCGCCGGCCTCGTGGAGGGCAAGTCCGCCGCCGAGATCGCCGAGGAGTCGTTTGTCTCGCTGGCGACGGTCCGCAGCCAGATCCGATCCATCCTCCTCAAGCTGGATGTGGGCTCCCAGCTCCAAGCTGTGGCGATGGCCCGCCGACAAGGCTGGTTCGACAGCTAGTCCGACCGCCTGCTGCGCGCAGTTCTGCTGCCGTCTGCCGTCCGCCGTCTCTGCTTTCATCAATTTTGATGATGGGCGATTCCTCAATTGTGGCGATGAGGCGGAGCCGCAATCACCGATCATTCCTTCAAGTAGAGACCGCAAAGGGCGGTCCGCAAGTACAGGAAGGAAGCAAAATGCTTCACATCATCAACACCTGGCTGCAGTCCCGCATCGTGCGGGAGGACGAGGGTGCCACCATGGTCGAGTACGGCCTCATGGTTGCTCTCATCGCAGTCGCCGCCGTGGGCGCCGCCGGTCTTCTCAGCGACGAGATCAACGGTGCGTTCAGCAAGATTGTGGACGCGATCTCCAGCGCCTGATCGTCGAGAAGCAGCCGACGCACTGCGACGGCAGAGTCGACTCAGTTTCCCGGCAGCCGTCGCCGGGTATTGCGCCGCCACCATGGCATCGCACACTGTGTCCGTCTTCGCCCCGATGCTGACCCTCACCGTGACCGTCGAAAGCATTGGCTCGGACGATGGCGACGAGATACACATCCACGCCGGTGGGCAGGGTGTCTGGGTGGCGAGGATGCTCCGCGAACTCGGCGAACGGCCGATCATCTGCGGCCCCGTCGGGGGCGAAGTCGGGCATGTCATCCACGGTCTGATCAACGAGTGGGAAATCGACTTCAGCACGGTCGAGACCCATGGCAGCTCACCCGCCACCGTCCAGGACCGGCGGTCGGGAGAGCGCCAACTGATAGCCGAGGGACAGCCGCTGACGCTCGAGCGCCACGAGTTGGATGACCTGTACGGCAAGTTCCTCGACCTGGCGCTCGGCTCCAAGGTGTGGTCATCACCGGTCAGCTCGGTGAGGTCATCCCGGCCGATACCTACCGCCGGCTCGGGCACGACCTCGCCGCCGCCGGAGTGACGGTCGTGGCCGACATGCACGGCCCCGATCTGTCCGCTTTCCTCGAAGGCGGGCCGATCCACATCCTCAAGGTGAGCGACGAGAACCTGGTCGAGGACGGCCTTCTCGAAGGTGATGACGAGGAGGCCGCGCGCTCGGCGATGGACCGCCTGGTCGAACAAGGGGCAGAGGGTGTCGTGCTCTCCAGGGCGGATCGTCCGGCTCTCGCCATGCTGGACGGCGAGTGTCTACCGGGCGCAGACACCCGATCTCGAGCCTGCCGACACCAGAGGGGCGGGAGACTCGATGACGGCGGGCCTGGCCGCCGGGGTGAGCCGCGGCTTGGATGCTGTGGAGCATCCTCAAGCTGGGATGTGCCGCCGGAACCGCCAATGTCACCCGGCACGGCCTGGGAAGCGCCTCCGAGGACCTCATCGAGACCCTGGCGGAACGCGTCGAGATAGAGACCGTATCGGAGGCATGAGCGATGACCGATCTGCCACGGATAGATCATGACCAACGACGACGGGATCGATTCGCCCGGGCTGCTCCTGCTCGCCAAGGAGCTAGCCGCCGAGTTCGAGGTCGTGGTGGCCGCACCAGCCACCAACATGTCGGGAGCCGGCACCGGAATCGGCCGGTTCGACCCGCAGACCGGCGTCGAGTTGAGCACCAAGGAGATGGACGGGTTCATCGCCCACACCATCTCCGGCCCACCCGGACTTGCGGTGATGGCGGCAGCGCTCGGGGCCTTTGGCCGGCCACCCGATCTCGTGGTTTCGGGCATCAACGCCGGGATCAACACCGGTCACTCGGTGATCCACTCGGGGACGGTCGGCGCCGCCCTCACCGCACGCACATTCGGCGGTAGGGGAATCGCCCTCTCGCTCGCCCCCTCGGACCCGTGGCAATGGGAAACGGCGGTGTACGATCGGCGCGTCGGCGGTTCGTTGGATGGTCGCCAACGCCGGCTCACCGCATGTACTCAATGTCAACATCCCAGCCGTGCCCATCGAGCAGATCGCAGGCACCAGATGGGCCGAGTTGGACGAGTTCGGTTACTTCCAGGTCGCCACCACCGACGTCACCGATCAGCGGTTGCAATTCGCCATAAGGACCGAAACGGCGGGCGCCGACCCGGCCAGCGACACCGCGCTCTGCGCCGACAACTACGTCACGGTGACCCCGTTGTCGAGCATCGAGCCGGCGCCGTTCCCCGAAATCGACCCGTCGGCGATCTGGAGCCGCTGAAGACCTGGAGCTGGTGTCAGTCTCGGGCGATCGCAGCCGCAAGCACCTTCTCGATGTCGACGTAGGCGTCATCGGCGATGTCGAACACGACCTTGACTATCCGTCCTCCGGTGAACTCGAACCTCGGCTTGTACTCGGCGCTGACGGCGTCGCCGCCGTCGTAGCCGACGCACAGGCCCTCGCCGCACAGGCTGTAGCGCGAGGCGATCGTTCGGATCTCGGCGTCCGCCACGACGTCCTCGTCGACGTAGCAGCTTCACCGTCCCGTACGGCTCATGGTTGTCGCCCAATCGCTCCTTGGTGAACTCGACGCCGACGATGTGCGTTCCAGAAGTAGGCGCGCCGGCGGCGACGCGTTTGCTCGGGCGGGATACCGAGGAAGTTATAGACGTAGGTGAGCTGCCCGTCCTTGACGAACAGCGAGTACCCGCCGAACCGTGAGCCGTGGGCAACGATCACGCCCTGCGTGTCCCTGGTGAACTCGACTTCGGCGAGAAGCTTGTAGGAGACGTTGATCGTGTTCACGGCGGACGCCTCGGGGACCTCGCTCGTGCCCGGGTAGTAGACGTACTGGCCGCTCTGGGTCGGCACGGCCACCTCGTACTCGAGAGCTCGGAACTCGATGATGCCCAGGTCGTTGAGGGGCAACACGTCGAACTTCTCCGCTTCCTCCAACCAGAGTGCCTTGAGCTCTTCGAGCTTGTCGGGATGCTGGTCGGCGAGGTCATGCGCCTCTGAGCGGTCCTCGTCGGTGTGGAAGAGCTGCCAGCGGTCCTCGTCGAATTTGCCGAGTCCGATGGGGACCGGACCGTGCTCGGCGGCCGCCTTCCACCCCTTGCTCCAGATGCCGCGGGTGCCGAGCATCTCGTAGTACTGCGTCTCCTTCTGCGTCGGCTCATCGGCCGCGTCGAACGAGTAGCGCATCGATACTCCGGGCAGCGGAGTCTGCTCGTACCCGTCGACGACGTCGGGCATCTCGACACCACAGCAGTCGAGGATCGTGGGGACGATGTCGGTGCAGTGGTGGTACTGCTGGCGGACCTCTCCACTTGAGGCGATACCGGCAGGCCAGTGGATCACAAGCGGGTCGCAGATGCCGCCCTGGTACTGCGAGTAGCGCTTGAACATGCGGAACGGCGTCGAGAAGGCGACCGCCCAGCCGGTCGGGTAGTGGTTGTACGTGTCCGGCGTTCCGAGGCGATCGAACAGGGCCAGGTTGTCCTCGATCGAGTCCGGCCAAGCGTTGAAGAACTTGTTCTCGTTGACCGAGCCGTTGGGGCTGCCCTCGCCCGAAGCGCCGTTGTCGGCGCAGTACATGATGAGCGTGTTGTCGAGCTGGCCCGACTCCTCGAGGTAGTCGATGATCCGCCCGACTTGGGCGTCGGTGTACTCGGAGAAGGCGGCGTAGACCTCTGCCATCCGCGCGAAGAGACGCTTCTCGTCGTCGTTCAGAGTGTCCCACGGCCGCATCGAGTCGCCCTCGCTGAAGGTCCCAGGCGTCATCGGGTTTATCGGGGTCATCTCGGTCCCCTCGGGCAGGATGCCTTTCTCGATCATCCGAGGGAGCACCCAGTCGCGGTACGCCTCGTAGCCGTCGTCGAACTTGCCCTTGTAGCGGTCGATGTACTCCTGCGGAGCGTGGTGCGGCGCGTGGTTAGCCCCGGGGCAGAACCACAGGTACCAGGGCTTGTCCGGCTCCGACTGCTTCGAGTCTCGGATGAACTCCAGCGCCTTGTCAGCCAGGTCCTTGGAGAGGTGGTAACCGTCCTCGGGACCGTACGGCTGGTCGACGTAGTGGTTGTCCTCGGCGAGGTCCGGATACCACTGGTTGGTCTCGCCGCCGATGAAGCCGTAGAAGCGGTCGTAGCCGAGCCCGAGCGGCCAGTCCTTCTTCGACGAGCCCATCGTCCAGGCGTCGACCGGCGTGTTGTGGTTCTTCCCGACCCAGAACGTGCTCCATCCGGCGTTGCGAAGCACCGTCGCCATCGACGCGTTCTGGCGCGGGATGTGCGAGTTGTACCCGGGGAAGCCGACGGCGGTCTCGGAGATGGAGGCGAACCCGTTCTGGTGATGGTTACGTCCCGTGAGGAACACCGAGCGTGTGGGCGAGCAGAGGGCAGTCGTGTGCCACTGTGCGTATGTGAGCCCGTTGTCGGCGAGCCTCTCCATCGTCGGCATTTCGATCCGCGCCGCCGTATGGCGACCATGCGGCGAGCCCGGTGTCGTCGTAGAGGACCACTAGGACGTTGGGAGCGTCCTCGGGAGCCTTCTCGGGAAGAAATGCCTCCCAGTCGGGGACGGAGTCCCGGATGTCGAGTTCGATCTTGCCCTTGAATTCCTTGGCCACGCCAACCTCCGTTGTGATCGGAGATCGAACCTAGCGCCGGAAGGAAGAGGGTCTACTCCCCTCCCGGTGAGGGAGGGGTGGGGGAGGGTGACGGACGCCGCTCGCCTCAATCACCCCCTCCGCTCGCTCCGCTCGCGCCTCCCCCTCACCGGGGAGGCCAAATTCAGGCTGGCGTCAGCTCGCTCCGCACCTTCTCGAGCGTGGCGTCGTCGAGGTCGGACATGTCGTGGTGCTCGGCGGCGTGGGTGCTCACACCCTCGAGCACCTCTTCTTCGCTCTCGCCTTCGACCTCGGAGGTGCAGTCCCAGTAGAGCGAGCAGGTCCACTTGATCTCTGTGGCGGCGCTGCGACGATCTCGCCACGGATCTGCTCGACGACGGCATCGTCGAGTTCGTCCATGTCGTGGTGCTCGGCGGCGTGGGTGACCGCTCCCTTGACCACTTCCTCCTCGGTCTCGCCGACCACCTTGGAAGTGCAGTTCCAGTAGAGCGAGCACGTCCATTCGACCGCCATCGAACCTCCTCCGGGGACTGAGGCACCCTATCAAAGGGGTGGCCGGCTCCGCCGTCGTGCGACCCGACGAGTGCCCCAGACTCCGGTTGCCATACTTCCGCCACATGACGACTCCCGGCACCGCACTGCCGACCGGGACGGTCACGTTCGTGTTCACCGACATCGAGGGCTCGACCCGGCTCCTCCAGGAGCTGGGTGCGGGGTACCGGGCGGTCCAAGCCGATCACGACGACATCATGCGGGCCGCCATCACCGAAGAGTCGGGGATCGTCGTCCGCACCGAGGGCGACTCGTTCTTTGCCGTGTTTCCCGACTCCGGCGCAGGCTGTACGCGCCGCGGTGGCCGCCCAGCGGGCGCTCCATTCCCACTCTTGGCCCGATGGGGTCGAGCTTCGGGTGAGGATGGGGATCCACACCGGTGAGGGGACGCTTGGTGGCGACGACTATCTCGGGCTCGATGTGAATCGCGCCGCCCGGATCGGGGCGGCAGGTCACGGAGGACAGGTTCTCGTTTCCGGCCCAGCGAGGGCGCTCGTGGAACACTGCCTTCCCGAGGGAGTCGAGCTACGCGACATGGGAGCACATCGGCTCAAGGACCTCGCTCATCCCGAGCGCATCTATCAGGTGGTGATCGCCGGGCTGCCGAGCGAGTTTCCGGCGCTGCGCTCGATGGACGCCCGTCCCAACAACCTCCCGCTCCAGCTCACCAGCATGGTGGGGCGGACCGACGAGATCGCCACGACGATCGAGATGCTCGAGCGACATCGTCTGGTGACGCTCACCGGACCGGGCGGGACCGGCAAGACCAGGCTGGCGGTCGAGGTCGCCGGGAGACTGCTCCACCGGTTCGATGACGGGGTCTACCTGGTCGAGCTCGCCGCCGTCTCCGACCCGGCGCAGGTGACGTCGGCCGTCGCCCAGACGTTGGGGATCCAGGAGGGCCCGGGACGTTCCATCACCGACGCCCTGACCGATTGGCTCGCCGACAGGCAGGTATTGCTCGTGCTCGACAACTTCGAGCAACTGGTTGCAGCGGCACCCCTTGTCGAGCGGCTGCTCGGCTCTGCACCCGGGGTCAGGCTTCTGGTGACGAGCCGTACGCCCCTCCGGCTATATGGCGAGCACGAATTTCCCGTCCCACCGCTGCGGCTGGCAGATCCGGACGACGAGCGCGAGACAGTGCTGCGATCGGAAGCGGCGACTTTGTTCGTCGAGCGCGCCCAAGCCATCAGGCCGGCGCTCGACCTCAGCGACGACACCGTGGCCGCCATCGCCCAACTCTGCGCCCGGCTCGATGGCCTGCCACTCGCCATCGAGCTGGCGGCGAGGCGGGTGAACATCCTCTCCCCGCGCGCCATCCTGGCTCGGCTCTCCACCGGACTGGAAACGCTGGCGGCTTCGTCGACCAATCTGCCGGCACGGCAGCGGACGCTGCGCGCCACGATCCAGTGGAGTTACGATCTTCTGGGTGACCAGGAGAGGCTGCTGTTTCCGAGGCTGGCCGTGTTCTCAGATGGAGCCGATCTCGACGCGATCGAGACGGTGGTGGATCCGGATGGAGAGTTCGATGTGATGGACACGCTCGGAGAAGCTGGTGGACAGCAGCCTCGTGATGAGTGTCGACTCGGAGGGAGGAGAGCCCAGGTTCGTGATGCTGCAGACGATCCACGAGTTCGCCGCCGAGCTGCTCGATGCAGGGTCCGATGCGGACATGACATCCGGCGCCGTCATGCCGATCTCTACCTGATCATGGCCATCGAGGGGGAGCGTCACCTCACCGGCCGGGACCAAGCCGACTGGCTGAGGCGGTTCGAGATGGAGCAGGGCAACCTCGAAGCCGCGCTGCGGTGGACACTCGAGACGGGAGAAATAGAGCGCGGGATGGAGGCTGCCTCGGCGATGTGGCGCTACTACCAGCAAAGGGGGCGTCTCGCCGTGGGGAGATCGTGGGTGGAGCGACTCCTGGCCGCCCCCGGCGCCGACCCCAGTCGTGCCCGGGCGGCCGCCCATCTTGCGGCAGGGAGCCTGGCCTTCTGGCAGGCCGACTACAACGCGACCGCGGACCACTACCAGCGGGCTCTCGCCATGTTCGAGGAGTTGGGAGACAAGCCAGGCATCGCTGAGGCGACCTACGACCTCGCCTTCGTACCGGTGATGACCTCAGACGAGCCCTTCGACCGCGGATTCGGCGGCCGTCCCGCCCACCTCATCGCCATGGGCCGGCTCGAAGAGGCGTTACGTCTCTTCGAGGAGTTGGGTGACCTTGGGGGAGTGGCCAAGACGAAAGGAAACATGGCTCTGTTCCTCGCCGGGTCGGGCGACATGGAGGCCGAGTCGGACGAGATGATGAAGGCCTTCCTCTTGCTCGAGGAGGCGATCGCGGCGTACCGCGAGCTAGGCGACATGTTTCACCTCGCCGATGCCCTCATGGCCATGGGACAGGGTCATCTCATGGAAGGGAGACACGCCGACGCCAGGAGAGACATCGTGGAAGCGATAGGGCTCTTCGCCGATGCCGACAACAAGGCAGGCATCGGCCTGGGGCTGGAGTCGCTGTCCTTCATCGAGGCGGGCGAGGGACGGCATGTTCGTGCGCTCCGGTTGCTGGCGAAGGCCGAAGAGGTTCGGGCGGCAAAGGAGGGCGACGCCCAGTATCCGGTACCGGCTTCGGTCTTCTATCCGGACATGGACGTGCTCGAAGATGGACGCGCCGCAATCGGCGACGCCGCCGCAGAACGGGAACTCGCCAAGGATCGCTCGATGAGCCTGGCCGAGGCCGTCGCCTACGCCATGGAGGATTGAATCCAAGTCCGGGCGAGCCGTTTTGGTGGGGCGCTGGGGGTTCGTCCCGGCGAGGAGGTGATGGTCGGGCTCGTCGTGGCCCTGATGTTCGTTGCGTGGGCCGGACTGGCTCTCGGGCAGAGCAGCATCGACGCCCTGCTCTTCGCCCGCTACGGCGTCGATCTGCTCCCCTTGCTCTATGTGCTGCTCGGCGTGTTGTCGGCGGTGGTCTCGCTGGTCGTGACCGGTCTTCTCCAGCGAACGCCGCCGAGGGCGCTGTTCCTTGCGATCCCGCTGGTGCTTGCCGTCCTTCTGGTTCTCGGGCGGGTTGCGGTCTCCAGCGAGACAGCCGCGGTGTACGGGGCTCTGTGGCTTCTCGCCGGTGTCGCCCTGCTCGTCCAGGGTTTCTACCTCTGGGGTATTGCCGGACTGGTGACCGACACCCGTCAGGCGAAGCGGCTCTTCCCGTTGTTCGCCGCCGGCGGCATCGCCGGCGCCACCGTGGGCGGCTTGGTTACCGGCCCGCTCGCCGCCTGGCTCGGGGCGGAGAACCTCTTGCTGGTTTGGGCGGTCATCGCTCGTTGCCGCCGCTGCGTCTGGCTCGTCGTCTCCTGGCGGATATGCCGTCCCGGTGACTACGATGCTCCACCAACGATGGCGGCCCTTGCATGCGATCCGACAGGGGTGGCAGATCTTGTGGACATCGACCATGTTGCGATGGCTCGCTGCGGCGGCGCTGCTCTTCTCGGTGCTCCTCTACTTCCTCTACCTGCCCTTCTCCCGGGCCGCCTCCGAGCGCTTCCCCGACGCCGGTCGGCTGGCCGGATTCCTGGGGAGCTTCACCGGGGTGGCTACCGGTATCGCGCTCCTGGTGTCGGTCCTGGTCGCCCGACGACTGTTCGCCAGATGGGGCGCCTCCTCTGTGGTCGTGGGCTATGGAGCGATGTACGTGGCCGGGTTTGCCGTGCTCGTCGTCGATGATTCATTCATCTCCCTGGCGGCGGTGCGGTTCGTCCAACTCGTGGCGATGCAGGGTCTGGCCAACAGCGCCTGGGAGACGATGATCAACGTGACTCCACCCGAGAGGCGCGACCAGGCGCGGGCCTTCATCAACGGCCTGCCGGCCCAGGCCGGGACCGCGCTGGCGGGAGTCCTTCTCCTCGCCGGGGAGGAGAGCTTGGGCCCGAGCGTTCTGTTCGCCGTCGGCCTCTTACTGGCACTGCTGGCGACATTTGCCAGTTGGCGGGCGAAGCGGGGCTACCCAGGCGGCGGTGGTCGAGACCCTCCGGACCGGGCGCCCCCATGTGTTCGATGGGTCGCCGCTCTCCTTCATGGATGCGGCCGCCAGTCGAAGCGGTGACTCTCGGCGGTGACCGATCCCGACCCCAGGGTGCGACGAGTCGCCGTGGAGATGCTGGGTCGGTTGCCGGAGTCTTCCAGGTACGAAGCACAGCGGACGGCGCTGAGCGATGCCGATGCCGAGGTGAGGGAGGCGGCCCTCCGCTCGGTCGTCACCACCGGGAGAGCGACCTGCTTCCCGAGATCGCGCGAGCTGCTGACCGACCCGGTTGCCGAGGTACGGCTCGCCGCGGCGACTGAGGCGATCGGCGAGCTCGGTGGGGAAACCGACCCTGCTCCGATCGTTGATCGAAGACCCCGACCCGAGGGTTCGGGCGCAGGCAGCCTCGTGGGTCAGCGGGACGATCCCGACGTGATCTCGACTCGGTGCTGGCGCCGATGAGCACCGACGAAGATGACCGGCTGCGCGCCATCGCAGTCGATGCCATGGGGCACGCCAAGGTGACGACGGCCTATCGGCTGGTGGCGGATCGGCACGACGACCCGAGCCCAATGGTGCGCATCGCGGCCGCCCGCAGTCTGGTCGCCATCGATCCGGAGCGCTCGCTTCCGACGCTCGATCGACATGCTCGCCGACCGACGACCCCGATGTCCTGACTCGAGGTGGCGACCGCCATCGGCCGGGTCGGCATTCACCGCACTGCCGGCCGTGACCGATGCACTCGACCGCGCCGAGACCGAGACCGGGGCACTGCTGGCACTGGGCAAGCTTCAACGCCGGGCGGATCGCCGGCCGGATCCGCTGGTTCGCCGAGCGGCAGGTGGCTCAAGTCGAAACAGGATGCCGAGCTCGCCGCCGCCATCGTCGCCAATGGGGACGAGCGGTGGATCCTCATCCGGGATTCACTCATGGCGGCTCTCCTTGAGAGAGGCGGGCCATGCCGTCCGCGCCGCGGCCCTGCTCGACGACGACTCGCCGTTGAGCGAGGCGCTGGACAATCTCAACAGCGAGGACCCTGCACAGCGCGCCGGTGCGATCGAGCTGATCGACTCGTCACACGAGGCCGGGCTGCTTCGTCCGCTCGATCTCGGTGCTGGAGGGGACGGAGACGTCTTGGAAGGCCCGTTGCCGATTCCCAAGCTGCTGAACCATCATGACCGTTGGATCCGACGATGCGTCGAGTTCGCCACGACCCCGGGAGATGAGATGGCACGGACCCTGGCCACCCTCAGTCTGATGGAGCGGGTCTTGTTCCTCCGCAAGGTCCCGCTGTTCGCCCGTCTCGCTCCTCAGGAGCTCGAGCGGATCGCCGAGGTGACAGAGGAGCATGCCTACGGCGACGGCGACACCATCACTGCCGAAGGAGAGCCCGGGCACGACATGCACATCGTCGTCTCCGGTGCGGTTGTCGTCACCCGTAACGGCGCCGAAGTAGCTCGGCGCGGCGAAGGCGACGTGGTCGGCGAAATGGCGATCATCGCCGACCAGCCTCGTATGGCATCGCTCGTGGCCGACGGGCGACGTCCGGCTTCTCAGCATCGGTCGCAGGCAGTTCACCGCCATCCTCAGAGAGCGTCCCGAGACGGCGCTGGCAGTGATGCGCGTCTTGGTGCAGACGGCTCGCCGAGCGGGACAGGCCAGCTTGATAGTGGCACGAAGATCAGGACGAGGGCGGCGAACCGTGCCTGGCCTTCTTGGGCGTTGGTTGACGCAGACCGTCGGCGACGGCGTTGAGCCGGGCGGGAGCAGGCTCTCCCGGAGCGGCTCGCTTGTTGGGAGCGAGGTCCGGTGGTCGCATCTGGCGAGGGATGATCTCACCATGGGTGGTGCCCTGCGGCCACCAAGCGCCGGGCGGGGACTGCAGGGACACCCAACGAGGCAGCAGCCAGCAACAACTCGCGACGTTTGCGACCGTAGGAGAAGGGGAGCGCCAGGGCGATCACGGCGGCCATGCTCGGCACGCATCCCATGGGCGTGCAACTCGATACGACCCCATACGGCCATGGCCCCTGCGACGAGGTCGGAGTGGTGAGCGATGCGGTTCGCGGTGGAGGCGTATACCTCACATAGAAGCCACAGGTGCAGTGTTTGGCCGGCACAGGCTCTTCGTGCGGATTCGGCGCCATGCACACCGCGGTGTGGGGGCCCGGGGTCCAGCGGTGCGGAGCCAGCACCGACCACAAGCTCACCATCTCGGACCTCGAACTGACGGAAACCGATGACTGCCCCGATGAGGTCGGGGGCGATGCCCTCGGTCATGGCCGGATGGTTCAGCGAGCCGGCTTGGCGGGTGGCGTCGGGGTTCTCTCGGGCTTGGCGGGCTCGCTATCCGGCGCCGGGTCTTGCTCGATCTCGCGTTTCGGTGATGGCTGCGCCATCGGCTCGACGATGATGGTGCGCGAAGGGCCGTCCAACGATCCACGTAGCGGTCTGTCAGCTTTCTTCATCAGATCACCTCGATCGAGGATACGCCTCCATCAATCAGTCGGTTCGGTCGTCAGAGCTTGCGGACCTCATCTCCGCGGCGGATGACACCGGGCTCGACCACGCGAGGCGTTCATACCGCGCAATCTGAGCGACCGGCCCACCGATGAGTTGACGAAGCGGAGCGCATCGAGCCCAAATCGTCCGCTGAACTTGGAGCACCCCGTGTGGGGAAGCTCGCTCACCTCGAGCACGGCCGAACCCACGCCGAGCAGAGACCCGGCGGGAAGATTGTCGACGCCGATGTCGAGATCCACGTAGAGCTGGTCGCCCGCCAGGCCCCAACGGTCAGGGGAGCGGGCCACCAACGCGGCAACCCTGGCGTTCATCACCGTGACCTGGGTCGAGCGGCCGCCACCGCGCTGACCGCCAGCTGTCACCGACGAGTCCCTGCTCGAGATCGAGCATCCCCTCGTCGAGTTCCTCCCGGATGTCGACATCCGGTCGTCGGACGATCAACTCGAGGGTGCCGACCAGTCGGAAGGGGCTTGGCGGATGTGGTCGAGGCCGAGCGTCGAGTTCCGGCCGGGTGAGATGCTCGGATAACAGTTGCTCCATGACGTCCATTTTCGTCTGGTTGAGCGGAGGTATGCGCGCAATTGGCTCGAGGTGGTCGAAAGCGCGCGTGCCATCGTGACTCAGACGCTCAGGCGGAGAGCAACGTCACCAGGTCGAGGACGAATGCGGTGACCAGGAACCCGAGGACGATCACGATGAAGATCGTGTACTGCCACCGGGCCCGGTGGTCGGCCAGCCAGAAACGACGGAGACCCGAGATGGCCATGGCGATCGCCACCACGGTCAGCATCAGGCTCACCGGGAGCGGCGAGCACCCCGGCCAGACCCAGCACCGGCGCCAGGACGGGTATGACCAGGTAGGTCAGCGTGCAGCGCACCGCCGACACAACGAGTGACTTGCCCAGGAGGCGTTGCGCACCGAAGATCGCTCCTGGGACGGGGTCTCCCGTCACGCCGAGCAATCGGCGCATGAAGCGGTCGGCCCGGCTTCGGGAGTCGGGGTGGGCGACCGGTCCAGGTGAGCGTGTCGAGACGGGCATCTGGGGAGGTCGAGGGTAGTAGGGGGTAGTGGTTGTCCCGCCGCGCTCTCGTCACCGTTCCAGCGCCTTCCGGTCCCACCGGGCATGAACCGCCGCCGCCTCGTAGGTGGTCTGGAGGAAGTCGAGGAGCGTGGCATCGGGCGCGGCAGACGTCCGAACAGCCTCGTAGGGGAGGATGAACTCACCCATGTGCGTCGTCGTAGCCCGCATCAACGGGGATGACGGGGTGCTCGGCGAAGCCCTCGGGCTCGGGGTAGGCATAGGAATAGAAGGCGCCCTCGACGCCGGTGTCGGGGAAGAAACCGGCGCTGCTCACCTCGTGTGAGTATGCCTCCTCCATCACCCAGTTGCCCACGTTGGGGACACCTCCCGGATGGGGGGAGCGGGCCGCCCGGAAAACCGGGTCGCTGCCAAATCGAACGATCCCCAGAAGAAATGGACAGGGCTGGCCTTGCCCATGAATCGCGCCCTGAATTCCTGCAGGACCCGGTCGGCCTGGACCAATTGCTCCCAGAACGTCCGGGCGCAAACCGGGTCATACGAGGCGTGTTCGTGATCCAGCTCGAATGGAACAGCGTCGTCGATCTCCACGGGCATCGTCCAGATCGATGTGGACAGACCGAGCTCGTCGAGCCTGCCCATCATCTCGGTGTAGAAGTCGGCCACCGAGCGGGGCTCCAGCGACATGATGGATCTTCCGCCGTCACTCGACACGATCACCAACCGGTGACGTATGAAGTCGAAGTCGATGGCGAAGACGACGTTGCCGTGGGGAATCGAGGACGTCGTCATACCCCGAGGAGTGACGTACAACGCAACCCCCCACCAGTGGGGGTGGCAGGCGAGTGGGCGAGCCGCACCTTCCCCACGATCTGCGTCCACCGGTGGAGCGTGTCCCTGGTGTCCCGCCAGGCGTCCACGGCCAGTGCGGGCCAGATCGTTGCACCTCCTAACGTTTCGCTCATGGGGGCGAAGATAGGGTCGATCTACTCCTGACGGGGCACCGAAGAGACCACCGTGCCCGTGACCTTGCGTGCCATGACCCCAGACGATTGGCCGCGTGTGGCCGAGATCCTCGGCGCCGGGCTCGAGGAAGGGCAGGCGACCTTCGAGACCCGGGTCCCCGAATGGGAGGATTGGGATCGTTCGCACCTACCTGGGCTTCGGTTGGTGGCGGTTGACGCCGAGGGACACGTCGTGGGTTGGGTGGCGGCCTCGCCGGTATCGCGCCGTGCGGTCTACGAGGGTGTGGTCGAGCACAGCATCTATGTTGATCCCCGGGCGCGGGGACGCGGCGTGGGCAGGACGCTGCTGGAGCGGTTCATCACCGATTCGGAGAACGCCGGGGTGTGGACCCTGCAGTCGGGGATATTTCCCGAGAACACGGCGAGCCTGGCGCTACATCTCGGGTGCGGGTTCCGAGTCGTTGGGACCAGAGAGAGCCTCGCCCGTCATCACGGTGTGTGGCGCGACGTGGTGCTCGTCGAGAGGCGGAGCCCTCGGGTTCGCTGACTAGGACCGGTGACTTGACCGGCACGCTCGCCGCGGGCGGCCCGCTCCGCTGTTTCCGTCACCCGGGCGGCTCTCGTCGGTTCTCTCTTCGCCTGGGCGATCCACCCCAGCATGGCCTTGCGTGCCGAAGGGGAAAACGCCTCCCAACGATCCCTCGCACCCGGACGGCTCGCCAGGGCTTCCGCCAGATCTTCGGGGACGACGAGCGCTTCGACATCGTCGAGCAACGTCCATGAGCCGTCCGCTTTGGCGGCGGCGATGACTGCCCGGCCAGCATCTGTCATCAGACCCGCTCGATCGAGACGCTCGATCCGCTCCTTGTTGGTGCGGGACCACCCGCTGCCCCGTCGGCGGGGCGTGAACCTGATCATGGAGCGGTCGGCGTCGAGCTTTTCAGCCCGGGAGTCGATCCAGCCAAAGCAAAGCGCCTCCTCCACGAGTCCCTCGTAGTCGAGCCGTCTCCCGGTGTGAGCCTTCCAAAACACCACCCACACCCCACTCGACGAATCGGCGTTGCTCTCCAGCCATGCCCGCCACTCGCTCCGATCGGCAGGTTGGAACCGATCTGCCGGGTTTCCTTCTTCCGACTTCCGTCTTCCGTCTTCCGCCTTCATCGTGGCCGTATCACCCAGCAGGACTCATGACGCTCCATCCCGATGTGCGGGTAGTAGTCGACCGCCGCCGGAGCGGCCAGAAGGATGAGCGTTGTCCCAAGCCCGGCGGCGAGGTGCGTTTCGTCGAGCAGCCGCCGCCCAATCCCCTGACGTTGAAACCGCCGGTCCACCGCCAGATCCGACAGATAGGTGCAGTAGGCGAAGTCCGATATCGCCCGCGACACCCCAACCAACTCGTTCTCATGCCGCGCCGTCACGATCACATCGGCGCCCGACGTCATCGCTGCCATCACGTCTGGTCGTGCTCGACGGGGCGCCTCTCGGCCAGACCGGAGCGGTGCAGCACGTCGGCGAACTCCGCCGGATCGAGTGTTGGCTCGAGCGCGTAGACGATGTCTTCCGGTCGCTTCCATGAGAGTCGACGCTAGCCACCACTCACATCCCCACCAGCGGCCAATCCTCCGTAGACTCGACCGCGTGCGAGCGAGGCAGTGATGGCGCAGCATCCGATCGAGATGATCCTTCTGCGGCAGTGGGCGAGCACAATGGCCATCCCGATCTGGATGTGCGACGCAGACGGCAACCTGATCTATTACAACGAGCCCGCCGAGGTCGTGCTCGGGATTCGATTCGACGAGGCCGGAGAGATCCCTGCAGGCGACGTGGCCGACAAGGTTCGTCACTACCGACTTGGACGGCTCGCCGCTCGCGCCCGAGCAACTGCCGCTCGTCATCGCGCTCACCAGAGCAGAGCCGGCGCACAGTCCGCTCCGGTTCAAGGCGGGGGACGGCTCGTGGCGCGTGGTCGAGGTGACCGCCTTGCCGGTCACCGGACATGCGGATCGGGTTCTCGGGGCGGTCACAATGTTCTGGGAGCCACCCATTTGAGTGCCCTGACGCCGTGAAGCTGATCCTGTTCGGTACAAGAGGTTCGGTCGGCCGCGCCGGCGTGTCGACCGTCCGCTATGGCGGTGATACCTCTTCGGCGCTGGTGATCGACGACGATGGCGCCTGTCTCCTGCTCGATGCCGGCTCTGGGATCGCCCACGTCGAGGAGCATCTCGCCAATGGTGTGAGCGACTCGACATCCTCCTTGGCCATCTCCACATGGATCACATCCAAGGCCTCGGGTTCTTCCCGCCGTTGTTCGATCCGGATATCGAGGTCCACCTCTGGGGGCCTGCCTCGCCGACCATGGGCTTGCCGAGAGGCTGGGCCGTTACCTGTCGCCCCCATTGTTCCCGGTCCGGCTGCGCGAGCTCCCCGGCGTGATCCTGCACGACGTGGTCCCAGGCGGGTTCGAGGTGGGCCCCTTTTCCATCACGGCCGATCTCGTCTCACACCCCGGACCGACGCTCGGGTTCCGCATCGAGCAGGGCGGTGCCTCGATCGCCTATCTCTCCGACCACGAACCGGCCCTCGGTGTCGACTTCCCAGGGCCCATCGATTGGACGTCCGGTTACGACCTGGCGATGGGACAGCGACCTGCTCGTCCACGACGCCCAGTACACCGAGGCCGAGTATCCGTCGAGGGCGGGATGGGGTCACAGCAGCTTCGAGCAGTGCCTCACCTTCGCCCGACACGTCGCGGCGCGTTCGCTGGTGACGTTCCATCATGACCCGGGCCATAGCGACGAGCTGCTCGACCGACTCCACGAGGAAGCATCCCAAAGGGGGCTGCCCTTCACGATCATCCCGGGAACGGCCGGGAAGGCGATCGACGTCGGGGCGTGAGCGGCTACTTGGGCTCGGGCAAGACCCGGCTGAGCGCCCACGAGATGAGCGCCATGACCAGAGCGCCGAGGAACGCCGCCCAGAACCCGTCGACTCGAAGACCAAGGTCGAGCACGTCGGAAGCCAGCCAGTCGGCCAGCAGGAACATGAGGGCATTGACCACCAAGGCGAACAAACCCGAGGGTCAGGATGGAGATCGGTAGCGAGAGCAGCTGGGCAATGGGACGGATAAAGGCGTTGACCAGGGCGAATATCGCGGCCACCACGATGAACTCCCAGAAGGGACCTTGGTAGTCGAGCCCGGGGAGCAGGAGGATGGTCAGCCACAGCGCTACACCGACCACCACCAGTCTGATCAGTAGCCTCGTCTCGCCCTCCTCGATGGGAGCCGGCACCGTACCGTTGCCGGCGATGGGGCTCGCCGCACCAGACACGGGATACATCAGGTGCCGGCGTTGAATCGGGCGCTCTCGCTCTCGGCAGCCCTGGTGGTCGGGCACGGCCTGGCGCATCTCGCCCTCCCGACTGCGTGGTGGCAGGGACCGCATGTGGTGTCCAACATGGCCCTCGCTGCGGCCGTCGCTCTCAAGGATCGCGCCGCCCTCGCCGGAGGGCGCCCTTTGACGAGGCAGTTGGCGGCGACGGCGGCGGCCGTGCTCGGGGCCGGGATGCTCAGCGCGCTCGCCATGAGGCTGCCGGGTCTCCACCGGGTCTACGCCGAGGAGCGGGTGGGATCGCTCCCACCGGGACTACGGCCGCTCCATCTCGCAGTCATGGTGCCGCTGGGGACAGTCGTACCGGAAGAGGTCCTATTTCGTGGGGTCTTGCAGCAGCGTTGGGAGGAGGAGACGGGTGCGATGTGGGGCGGGATACTCGGCTCATCGATGGTCTTCGGTCTGTGGCACGTCGGGCCGAGCGTCGCCGCCCTGATGCGGTTGCGACCGAGGAAGTCGCCGGCGGAGGTGTTGGGGGCGGTGGCCTGGACGGTGACGACCACTGCGTTGGCCGGCATCGGGTTTGGCATGCTGCGGTCGCTCTCCGGAGGTTTGGCGGCGCCGATCGGGGCGCATCTGGCCATCAACGTGGTCGGATCGCTGGCCGGGAGGCCTCCAGCCGCCCCAGAGAGTTGAGTCAACCGGTCATCACCGCAAGGCGATACTCGAGCACCTTTTGCTCGACGTCGAACCGTTGGAGATCGTCCAGTCCCAGATAGCGCACACCCTCGGCCACGCGGGCCGCCTCGGTGGAGCTTGGCTGACCTCTGCCGCTTTCGGCGATGGCGTGGTCGCCCGCGGCCAGGAGTGCCCCGAGCGGGACCATCCCCACGATCTCGCTACCGCTCACTCCGACACCACGTTCCTCCGCCATCCGCTTGGAGGCGTCGAACACGACGTGGGGTGGTGTGGACCGCCAATCGATCAGGTTGCAGGACACCTGGGCGATGCCCTGTGGTTCGAGAACCCATCCCATGGCCTGGAGATGGGGCAGCCTGACATCCGGTTCGAGGCCGGGACCAGAGGTGCGGAGGGCGGCGGCGATGGCCGCGGCAACCCGAGCGTCCGGCGTATCGAGGTTGACGTTGTACGCGATCAGCAGGGGACGGGCACCAACGGCGACGGCACCGCTCCTTCGGTGAAATGTCGCCGGACCAAAGTCGGGCCGGTCGTCACGATGGGGAAGGGCCTCGTACCCGCCCCGCCGTATCGTGGAGAGCGAGACACTCCGCTCGTTGGCCGCGGCGCCATAGAGGTAGACCGGGATCCCGACGTCGTCCCCGATTCGTCGTCCGACACGGCGGGCCAGATCGACGCATGTCGTCATCGAGACACCGGAATACGGTACGAAAGGGAGCACGTCCACCGCTCCGATCCTGGGATGGGCTCCCTGGTGTTTGGACATGTCGATCGAGGCGGCTGCGGTGCGAACCAGGTTGAGCGCCGCCTCCTCGACCGCCTCGGGTGGTCCGGCGAACGTGATCACGGTCCGGTGGACGGCGGGCTCGGGGTCTACATCGAGGAGCATCACCCCTCTGACCGAAGAGATGGCATCCGCCAACTGGTCGATGACCCGGCGGTCTCGTCCCTCACTCACGTTTGGCACGCACTCCACCAGCGGGCCGGCGAGCGACGGGCGGGTCACTTCTGGGTCGTCCCCCCGGGCACGGCAATCTCGATCGTTTCCTCGAGGCGCACCGACCCGTCCGTCTCGTGTAGGGCGTGGTGAACAGCAACCAGTTGCTCCCAATCGGGCCGATCGGCTGGGTCGTCGACGTCGATGGCGACCAGGTGCCGGCCTACCGGCCCGCCTGCCGTGTCGAATGCCCGGACCGACCTGATGAGATCTGCCGCCGCCGCATCGATCCGCCTGTGCTGGCGGAGATGGTCCTCCCACGATGCAAGCAGGAAGACCTCCGTCATCCGGTGGGCATCCTCGGCGTTGCGGTAGAGCCGCCACCTGTAGGCGCCGGTGCGGAGCCGAACTTGACGGACCTCGTTCATCAGCTCGAGGAACTCGGCCAGGTCGGACTGGTCGATTACCCATGTGTTGAGGACCATCACCGGCCCACCCTCGACGTGATCGGCGTGCTCGGGCACGGTCCAATCCTCCGGGCGGTTCGGGGGTCACCACCGATCCAAGGTGGGGGAGCCGGAGGCTGGGGAGCACCACTCCGAGCACGACGGTGCCCGACCCAAGGACGACATATGCGACCGGTGTCCCGAACGCCGCCCCGATGGCACCCGCCAAGAGTGCTCCCAACGGAAGGACGCCGACAAAGGCCAGCGTGTAGAGCGACGCCGCCCGGCCCCTCACCCACGCCGGGACCAGTAGCTGGACGGTGGCGTTGAGAGTCGCCAGCGTCCACACCCAGGCGATTCCGGCGATGAACAGCGCGACGGCTGCCAGCCAGACCCCGGGGGCGAGGCCAACGGCAATGCCCGCCATACCGAAGGTGGCAACCGCCACGCCGACATGACGCTCCGCCAGACGCTCGGCGGCGGCTCCACGGGTGAATGCGCCGAGCAGCGCACCCGCCCCCATCGCCCCGAGCAGGGCGCCGTATGCAAATGCACCGGCATCGAGGTCCTCCTCGGTGAGCGTGGCGAGCAGCGACTGCACCACTCCAGAGGTGAGGGCGAACAGCGCGGCCACCGCCAACAGCCGGCGGAAGGGCGGGGTAAACCGGGCATAGCGGACCCCGAGCCCGATGGCGGAGGCGACCGACGAAACCTCGGGCTCGGCGGGCTCGGACCAGTGGAGCCGGGCTACGGCGATGATGACCGCAAGGAACGAGAGACTGTTGATGAGAAAGGCCCATCCGGCACCGGCTGCGGCGACCAGCAGACCACCGATGGCGGGTCCCACCGCCCGGGCGACGTTGAAGGCGACGGAGTTGAGCGCCACCGCGTTGGCCACGAGCTCACGGGGGACGAGATCGGGAACCATTGCCTGCCACGCCGGGAGGTTGAAGGCGACGCCGACCCCGAGAAGGAGCCCAAGACCGAGAAGGATCGGCGGGTTGAGCAGGTCGAGGAAGGCGAGCAGCGCCATCGCCGAGGCGGCGGCCCCCATCACGATCTGGGAGACCAGCATCACCTTGCGCCGATCGAGTATGTCGGCGAGCGCCCCGGCGGGGAGGGCGAGGAAGAGGAGCGGGAGTGTCCCCGAGGCCGCCATGGCCGACACCCAGAGCGGCGATCCGGTGAGCTCCTGCATGAGCCACGATGCCGCCACCGTCTGTATGAACGAACCGGCGTTCGATGCCACCGAAGCCAGCCAGAGCGAGCGGAACGGTGCGTAGCGGAGAGGAGCGACCGAGGTGCTGAAGGTCATGAGGCGACGATCGCAATGAGCGTGAGCGCGGTCACATCGCGGACGGCGGACCGGTCCGGAGCGCAGCGACACGCCTATCGGCGGGGCTGCGCGCTCAGAAGGGGAGGACGAGCCCGTTGGCCGGTGCCTGATATGTCCAGGTCCAGCTCTGGGTGATCGTCTCACCATCTAGGTAGGTGATGTAGCGGTAGACGGTGACGGTGCCCCCGCCTTCGGGTGTGGCAGTGCCGGCGAGCCCATCCTCGACCTGCCGCCCCTCGTTGTCGCCGTAGAGAGTCGCCGTCAGGCTGCGTATCGCTGTACGACATGTCGATGGTGACGGGTGTCGAGGTGTCGTTCCGGAAGACCAGGTCGGGCGCGGTCCACCCCAGCGTCGCCTCCCGACCCATCGGGTAGCGGCTGATGTAGAGGCTGTGCGGCTGGTGGAACACGTCCTCCAGCCCGGCGAAGAAGACGGCGTTGAAGAGGGTCGTCGCCACCTGGCTCACGCCGCCGCCGATGTTGGCCGGGTGGTCGCAGCAGTAGACCTCTCCGCCGATGATGGCGGGAGCGGGCACGTAGCCCTTCCCGCTCGTCCTTTCACCGACCGTGGCGTTGATCGAGAAGCTCTCCCCGGGTGCCACCACCATTCCGTCGATGGTGTCCGACATGAGATGGATGTTGGTGACCCGGCTCTCGCAGCAGGGGTGGAACGTGGTGAACTGGCCGATGAGTTGGGGCACCGGTCGCGGTGGCGGGATGATCGGTTCCAGCCCGAGGGCACGGGCCAGGAAAGAGGCCATCTCTTGGCGCTCGACGTCCTGAGAGGGGCAATACAGGGTCTCGGTGCACCCGTTGGTCACATCGTGCTGAGCGAGGATGTTGATCTCTTCGCGGAAGTAATTGGTCTTGGTGTCGTTGAATGCCTGCTTCGGCTCGCCCTTCCACCCCATCGCCCGCACGATGAACGCAGCCATCTGATCGCGAGCGATCGGAACATCGGGGCAGAACTCGGTGGTGGTGCAACCCAGCGTGATCCCGGCTTTGGCGACGGCGTTGATGTCTCCCTCGAACAGCCCATCGTCGTCGGTGAAGTAGTCCTTCTTGCTCTTGGGAAGCTCGAGGGCACGGCGGAGGAAGGCCGCCATGTACTTGCGGAGGACCGGGTCCTGTGGGCAGAAGTACTGACCGTCCTCGGTGCACCCGAATGTGATCCCGGCTGCGTAGATGGCCTCGATGTTGCCCTCGTGGGTGCTGCCGTCGTCGTCCAGGAACGTGCCCCCCGGTGGCAGCTCAACCGGCGGGTCCTCCTGAGCGCCGGCAGGCGCGGCGAAGAGCCCAACAACGAGGGTGGCTACGAGTGCCGCCAGCAGCGAACGCCGGCGGATGTTGGACCTGACGCGGACCCCGCGCATTGGTCATCTCCAAAAGACGTGTGGCGGGCAGGGTAGACCGGCGGTCGCTGTGGGGCAAGAACTCTCGCGGGGACCGACGAACGGCGGGGGAGTGACCTCTCGTTCAGGGCGGGTCAGGCCCGGTGGTGTAGGTGTGTCCGAGGGGACTGGTCCAGGTGATGGTGCCGTTCGGTCCGGATTTGCAGCTTCCATCCGGCGTCTTTGAGCCGGTGGTCGTGGCGGCACACCGGGTTGAGGTATCCGACCAGGGTGGGTCCCCCCTGGGAGTGGTCGACCACATGGTCGATGTCGGAGCGGGTGGCCGGCATGCGGCACCCGGGGAAGACACAGGTGGGAGAGCGGGCCTCGACATACCGGCGTTGCGCGCTGCTCGGTCTCCTCTTGGTGGTCCCGTCCCAGAGCACGCGCCCCGCTGTCGGGGTGGGTGACCGCCACCCGCCACTGCGAGCCCACCTGGGTGGCGGCCACCCGGCGGGCGACGTCGGCCACCACCGGCCCGTACCCGGGTATCTCCCCCGGGTCCTCCGACAGCTGGGTGAGGGTGGCCAGGTCGACCCGGAGGTCGATGACTCCTCTCCGTCCGCGAGCCGTCCCCGCAGTCCAGCAGGTCCAAGAGGACGTCGGCCCGCACCTGGTCGATGCTGCGGGGGTCGTCGTCTCCCTTGGCCGCCCCGGCGAGGTGGTCGAGACGGTCGAAGGCGGCGTTGGCCCGCTCGGCGGGCAAGGACCAGGCGATGAGGTTGGCGGTGCCGTCAGGGTTGGCGGAGAGCTCCACCCGCCGACCCTCGATCCCCTTCTCGTAGCGCTCCTCGGCGGAGGCGGGGTCGACGGAGAGCACCAGGCGACGTGTCCGGGCCGCCAACTGACCGGTGGTCTGGGAGGAAGCCCGCTCCAGCACCACGGAGACCACCTGCTTGGGCTTCCTCGTCGTCCAGGGTGGCCACCTCGGTGCACACCACCCGGGCCCGGGGGAGGTCGATCGACCCGGAACGGAGGGCATCAGCCAGCTCGGGGAGCCTCTCCAGGTCCCGGGCCAGTTCCAGCAGCGAACCTGGCCGCCCGGCGGGTGAGACAGAGGGCGGCGCGGATCTCGTCGGCGGCGAACTCGTCGTCGTCGTCGGAGACCAGGGCGCTCGCCTCGCTCGAGGCGTCGGCCACCCGGGCCACCAGACCCAACAACTCGGCTTGGTGATGGGACACCATGCCGGGCGTGGGCGGCCATCACCACCACCAGATCGAAACCGGGGAGAGAGTCGAGGTCGATCCCGGCCAGCACCCGGGCCAGCTCGGGACCGGGGGGCATCTCCTCGAGACCTTCGGGGAGGAGCGAGGGTGGCGGTGGTGGCCACAGCTCCGAGATCGGCTTCCCCAGCAAACATGACAACTCCATTGGTTCACGGTGGGGAAGTAGCCACAACGTATCAAGCGGGGTGTGACAAACCGGCGAACACATGTTCGACGAAGCCACGACATCTCGTGTCGGTGTTGTTACTCGATGAGTTCGGTCGGCAATTCGTGGCTTCCGTCCTCGAGAGGAGCCTCGTACCAGATGCGGTAGCCGCCATCCGGCAAGGGGACACCGTCGAGGTAACGGACGTTCGCCACCGGGCCGCCTCCCTCAGGGGCGAGGCTGCCATCGGTTCCTGTCAGCCGGGCCATTCCGGTTCGCTCGGAGAAGTTCTCATCCTTCGATCCCCGACCGTCATAAGTTGCCCGCGACGACGAACCCTCCATCGGGGTTGAGGGCCCGCGGCTCGGGACTCCAACCCAACGGCATTCGCCGGGACCAGAGGCTGGAACGGCAAGGGCGACACGACCGGTTCCGGGCAGAGGGAACGTTGTTACCGCTGAGGTCGGGCTCATGGGAGGTTCTTACCCATGTGCATCGCCATGGGCCGGTGCCTCCTACCAACCGCTCCCGCCGCCGCCACCACCGCCGCCACCACCGAAGCCGCCGCCACCGAATCCGCCGAAGCTGCCGGGACTCCATCCCCCTCCACCCCAGTTGGATCCGCCGCCGGAACCGCCACCGAAGCTGCCGCCGCCGAACCCCCCGAACCAGGACGAACTGTCGGACGACCAGGAGTCGTCGCGGAATACCGGGTCCCAACCCACGCCGGTCCCGTGGCCAGCGGTGATGACCCAGTGGAGGTAGAGCAACGTGAACGGGTCGTATCCGCCAAGCCCGGTGGGAATGGGCTGGCCCGTCCAGGCATCCTGCTGCCGGCCGGTGCCCTCGTGCGCAAGTTCGGGAGCGAAGCGGTCGGCGTCGTCGATCTTGGAGCGGGCCAGAGCCTGACGTTGGGCGGCGTAGGCGAGGGCAAAGGTCTCCGGACCGCGGGGGTCGGCAGCACCGAACGCGGCGGCTACGTCGGCGTATGAACCGTCCAACCCAAGGTTGGACAGCGCTTGGCGCGCTTCCACCCATCGACGGAGTGCCTGCGACGGCTCCAGCGACACTGCCAGGATCCCGGCGATGGTGGAGCGGCTCTCGCCGGTGACACCTTCAGCGGCGAGCTCGTCCATCAGCGCCTGGTACGAGGCGATCCCGTCGGTGCGGTTGCGGAGCAGCGTGGCGGCGATCACCACCGGGAGACCGTGGTGACGGGCCGCCTCGCTCACCGCCTCGATGTCGGCAGGGTGGGTCAACCCGGCCAGGGCGTACTCCACCGCCTCACCTGGCTCGAGGGCGTTCTCCCGGTTGACCCGATAGGCGGCGACGAAGTCGGACACCGCATCCTCTGAGTTGTTGAGGAGCAACAGCGCGGCGATGCCGGGCAACTGGAGTCCGTCGGCGCGCAGCTCACCGCCTAGCTGCTCGAGCTCTACCCGCACTCGCTCGTAGCGCTCGGCGGCTTGCGACGGGTCGTCGTCGAGGTCGGCCAAGGCAGCTGCCACCGCAGGACGGGTGGCCGACTCGGGGAGGGCGTTGTAGAGCTGCTCGAGCCGCTCCACCTTGGTGGCCGCTGTCTGGTAGGTCGATTCGATGCGATCGACCGTCTCCTCGAGCGGTGCTGTTGGCGGCAGTACCGGTGCCGACTTGAGCACCCGCTCCCCGAGGTCGGTGATCAGCGCCGGACCGACAGGTGTGTCCACCAGACGTGCCTCCACCGCGGCACCCAGGCGGGCTCGCGCTTCGGCGACACGATGCTGGCGCAATCCGTCCACCAGCGTCTGGAGCTCACCGAGCCGGACCCGGAAGAGGGTGTCGTCGTTGGCGTCCACCGCAAGCGCCTGGCGAGCCGCCTCTTGGGCACCCTCGTCGAGCACTGGTCCCTCGCCCTCGACGCGGAGCTCGAGCGGTATCTCGGTGTCGGTCGCGCCACCGCTCCCGATCGAGCACGTCGACCAGCCGCTCCGACCAGAGCGCGCCACCCACGTCCGGGGTGAGCCCGTTGCTTCCTTGCGCCACCCTCGTCAGTGCATCGATCGCCGCTCCGGTCGGCACCGTCGGGCCGTCGGCCGGCGGCTGCATCACGTACTCGGCGACCTGAGGCAGTTCGTTTCCCGCGGGCGTGAGCCGGCGTAGCTGGCCGTCGACCAGTTCCTGGCGTTGCTTGGTGACGACCGCGATGCGATCACGTCTCCGTCTCCAGAGGACCGCACCGCCCGCAACCGCGGCGGTCCCGCCAAGGACGATGAGGACCAACGGCCACCCACTGCCACCTTCCTCCGCCGGTTCTCCCTCCTCACCTGGGCCGGCCTCGAGCGCCGACTCGAGCGACCCGACGATGGCGAGGATGCCGCCGTCGAAGTCCCCGCCGGCGAAGAAGCTGTCGCCGGCGGAGGCGATCTCGTCGGGGTCTCGCAGCTCGAGACCGTCACCGGGCTCGACCCATGTCTCACGACCGCCGATGTCGACCAGGACCACTACGCCGTCGTCGTTCTCGGCGGTGCCGACGCCCCATTCGTTTCCGATGCCCTGGGCGAACTCGCGCATCGACTGGCCAGAGGTGTCGGGGACGATCACCACCGCGATCTGGTTGCCGCGGCTCTGAACGACCCGACCCACCGCCTCCTCGAGCCGGGTGTCGTCCTCGATGACCCCGGCGTCGTCGGTGACGTACCCGTCACAGGTGATGCCCTGGTAGGCGGGGCAGGTCGTGTCCTGCCCGGCTGCCACGGCGGGGGTGAGGAGAACGGTCAGGATGGCGGCGGCGATCACACGCATCCGGCCACGGTACCCAGGTGGTAAGTGGTAGGTGGTAGGTGGCTGGCACTGTTGGGAGTTCCCCACCTCCGGGGACGGACATTGGATTGCCGTCTGCCGTCTGCCGTCCGCCGTCTCTCCCCTCGGGGACGGAGAGGTAGCCGACTCGCGTACTCTGGAAACCAGATGCGCGCCGTGGTCAAGCCTGCTCCCGGTCCGGGGTTGGAGATGGCGGAGCGGCCCATCCCGAGAGGTCGGCGACGGGGACGTGCTGATCGAGGTCAGGGCCACCTCGATATGCGGGACCGATCTCCACATTCGCGACTGGAGTCCATGGGCGGCCTCGCACGTCAGCCCCGGGATCATCGTCGGTCACGAGTTGTGCGGCGAGGTCGTCGAGAAGGGCCGGGCGGCGGGCGGTCCTGAGGTCGGTGAGCTGGTATCGGTCGAGTCCCACGTCATTTGCGGCGAGTGCCCTCCTTGCCGGACGGGAAAGGGCCACCTCTGCCCTGCCACCGAGATCCTCGGTGTGCACCGCGACGGTGCCTTCGCCGAGTACGTCGTGGTCCCCGCAGCCAACGCCTGGCCTGACCCGGTCGGGTTGCCGCTATCGGTGGCGGCGCTCCAGGAGAACTTTGGAAACGCCGTCCACTCGGTGAGCGTCCCCGTCATCGCCGGGCGCAAGGTGCTGGTCACCGGGTGTGGTCCGGTAGGGCTGATGGCGATCGCCGCCGCCCGGGCACTCGGGGCGCGCTCGGTGCTGGCAACCGACATCAGTGCCTACCGGCTCGGTCTGGCCAAGCAGATGGGGGCGGATCTGGCCGTGGACGCCGCCGATGGCGTCGAGGCCATCTGGGAGGCGACCGAGGGGGAGGGCGTGGACGTCCTCCTCGAGATGTCGGGATCGGCTACCGCCATCGATGACGGGTTCGGGTTGCTCAAGCCGGGCGGGGAAGCGGCGCTGTTGGGGCTGCCTCCGGCGCCGATCAGCTTTGACATCGCCGACAATGTGATCTTCAAGGGCGCCACCATCCATGGGATCTTCGGGCGCAAGCTGTGGGACACCTGGTACGAGATGCGTGGGTCTGCTCCGGGCGGGAGCGGTCGACCTGGCGCCCCTTGTGACCCACCGGTTTGCGCTCGACGACTACCGAGCGCGCCTTCGACCTGATGGCGTCGGGGGAGTGCGGCAAGGTGGTGCTGTTCCCCGATGCCGGCCAAGGCGGATGGTCCGCTCTCGTGACGGCCATCCACACTCCGCTCGACTTCCTCCGCGACCAGTTGGACGAGCTCGCCGCGGGTGGTCTGGCCGCCAACATCCGCACCGTCGGCTCACCACAGGGGGCCCACCTGGTGGTCGACGGCCGCCAGGTGCTCAACTTCACCTCGAACGACTACCTGGGGCTGGCCGGCGATCCAGCGTCTCGTGGAGGCGGCGAAGGACGCCGTCGATCGCTACGGCGTCGGCCCTGGTGCGGTCCGGACCATCGCCGGCACCATGCAGCTCCACGTGGACCTGGAGGAGGCGCTTGGCCGCACTTCAAGGGGGTCGAGGCCACGATCTCGTTCCAGTCGGGGTTCGCCGCCAACCTCGGGCACCATCCCCGCCCTGGTCGACGAGGGCGATGTCATCATCTCCGACGCGCTCAACCACGCCTCGATCGTGGACGGCGTCCGGTTGGCCCGGGCCGGGCGTTCCATCTATCCCCACGCCGATGTCGCCGCACTGGGCGACAGGCTGTCCGAGGCGAGGTCCAAGGGGGCGAGGCGCATCCTGGTGATAACCGACGGGGTGTTCTCGATGGACGGTGACATGGCTCCGCTCCCCGGCATCGTCGAGGCGGCCGAGGAGTACGAGGCGATGGTGATGGTGGACGACGCTCACGGCGAGGGGGTGCTCGGTCGGGGCGGGCGGGGAATCGTCGACCACTTCGGGTTGCACGGGCGGGTCGCCGTCGAGGTGGGGACCATGTCCAAGGCGTTCGGGGTGATGGGCGGGTACGTCGCCGGCCCGGCCGACCTGGTCGGACTGGCTTCGACAGAGGGCCCGTCCCTTCCTCTTCTCGTCGGCGCTGACCCCGGCGGACACGGCGGCATGCCTGGCGTCGGTCTCGATCCTCGCCGAGTCGACCGAGCGGGTGGAGAGGCTCTGGGCCAATGCGGCGCGCTTCAAGGAGGCGATGACGTCATCGGGGTTCGATCTCGGTGTCAGCGAGACGCCGATCACGCCGGTGATGCTGGGCGACGCCAAACTCGCCCAGACTTCTCCCGGCGGCTGTTCGAAGAGGAGGGCGTCTTCGCCCAGGCGATCGGCTACCCGACGGTCGCCCACGGTGCGGCCCGAATCCGGGTGATGGTGTCGGCGTCTCACAGCGACGACGATCTCGACCAGGGCGCCGAGGCCTTCGCGCAAGGTGGGACCGGGCCCTGGGCGTCATCTGAGCGGTGACCGGAGTGAGCACGACCGGTCCAGTGGCGCGCAACGCCCGCGCCGAGGCGGAGGAGAGGCTCGGTGGGGAGCTACGGCGCCCGGGTCCTCGAGCCGTCGCCGCCCGCGGTCGACGAGGAGCCGTGGTTCGCCGACGACCCGGTCAACGAACCGGTTCGTTCCCCGGCGGTGTCGCCGGTGCCAAACGGAGAACGTCCTCTGGGCGGCGCTGCGTGGCGACCGATGACGAACTGGCCACCTGGGCTGCCGACAGGTCCCTGGTGCCGTCTCCTCTCCCGTCGCCCCCCGATGGGCTTGTGGCGGCGAGGGAGGCACTCCACCAGCTGGCTTTCTACGTCCTTGCCCCGGTGCGGCAGGCGGCCAACAGCAAGATCGGGTTGCGGTACACCATGGGGGGATTCGGGACACCGTTCTTCGGCGACCGACCGTCAATTGAGAGTCGAGGGACCGTTTCTCGTCGACCAGCGCGGCATGGACGTGATCGTCGAGCCGCTCACGACCCTGGGCGCAGCACGCAGTCAGACCGGTGTCGAGGAGCGAGCTTGCACTGGATGGACCGCCGCAATGGGATGACGGCCGGAGCCTGGAGATCGAGCCGGAGCACACCGACTTCTTCGCTTCCTGGTTCGGGACGGTCACTCGGGTGCTCGAGACCATCAGATTCGAAGCGGCCGACCTCGAGCCGTCGCGGGTGCAGATCTGGCCGGAGCACTTCGACGCCGCCGTGGAGATCGGGCCGGAGGAAAAGGGACGGGCTTCCTTCGGCGGGTCGCCGGGGGACGAGGGGCATCCCGAGCCGTACGTGTACGTCGCTCCATGGTCGCCGCCGGCTCCGGACCCATTCTGGAACGACCAGGCGTTTGGCGGGGCGAGCCTCGACTACGCCGACCTGGTGGGTCTGCCCGACCCAGACGGCACTCTGCTCGAGTTCTTCCGCCGAGGCGTCGCGCTGCTCGGTGCCGCCTCGGCGTAGACGGAGAGCACCTTTTTCCGGATGGTGGTGTCTAGCCTGACCCACTATGGCGGCCAAAGAGATCCCTCAACTCACCCAAGAGCTCTTCGAGATATCGAAGGCATACCTGATGCAGGAGACCGTCGAGCCGGCCAAGCAGCTCGGGAAGGTCGCAGGCATCAGCCTCGCCGGCGGGATGCTTCTGGCACTTGGCGCCCTGTTTCTGGTTCTCGGTGCCAATCAGGGCTTTCTCGTGCTGTTCGACGACGGCAGGCTCTGGGTGGCGTTGGCATCGCTGCTCACCGCCGTGGTGGCGCTGGCAATCGCCGGTCTGGTGGCATGGAGGGCATCGAAGTGACCGAAATGACAATCACCCGTGACGACATCGAGGCCAAGGCCCGTCAGATCGAGCGGGCGGTCAACCAGACCACCGACACGGTCAAGGGTAGGGCGATCCAAATAGGGATCGGCGTAGGCGCCCTGCTGCTCTTCATTTTCCTGCTGAACAGGAGAACCCGCCACCGGCAGGCCGTGGTCGAGGTCTACAGGGTCTGACTCCCCGAGCAGGGCGCGGGCCTGCTCGATCCCGAGCGGCTCCTCATCGACCTGCCGCACCCTCACCAAGAGCGTCTCGCCCGGCTCGGCGGTGAGTTGGCTGATCTGCCTCTGCGGCTTGGGGCGGGTGAGCAAATAGACGGCGAGGAGTGTCCCTCCTCGCGCCAAATAGATACCCCGTCCGGTGCGGGCACTACGGCCGATCCAGCCCGAGGCCACGCTCGATGCCGTGGTTGCGAACGATGAAGAGGTTGATCAACCGTCGCATCTCGCCATGAGGGTACCGCGCCGGCGATACAGTGCCGGCACCCGATGCGAAACCAACAGTTCTTCCGGGTCGTCATCTGGATCGTGATCATCGGACTGGTTGTCTCGCTCGTAGCCACGGCGATCTTCTTCTTCCAATGAACTGCCACCGAGCAGCAGCGCCGGCATCTCATCGGATGAGTGAGCCGCTCGGTGCCGGGGAGCCGGTGTTGCTCCTCGACCAGAAGGGCCGCCGCTATCTCATACGCCTCGATCCCGAACGGAGCTTTCATTTCCATCGCGGGGTCGTGCCCCACTCGGAGGTGATCGGACTCGACGAGGGGAGCGTCGTGACCTCGTCCGGGGGTGGACGGCTCACCGTCCTCCGCCCCCGGTTGGCCGACTACATCCTCAAGATGCCCCGCGGCGCCCAGGTCGTCTACCCCAAGGACATCGGACAGATCCTGGTCTGGGCAGACATCCGACCGGGCGACGTTGTGCTCGAGGCGGGGACCGGGTCGGGCGCTCTGACCTGCGCCCTTCTCCGCGCCGTCGGGACCGATGGTCGGGTGGTCAGCGTGGAGCGTCGCGACGACCACGCCGCCCACGCTCGTCGCTCGATTTCCGACTTCTTCGGCGAGCTGCCCCGCCAACTCGAATTGGTGATCGGCGAGGTCGAGGGTGAGATCGCCCGGGTGCGACCGGATCGGATGGTGCTCGACCTTCCCGAGCCGTGGCACGCAGCCATCAGGGCTGGCGAGGGCCTTGCCCCGGGCGGCGTGTTCTGCGCTTACCTGCCCACCGTTCCCCAGGTGCAGACGACGGTCGAGGCGCTGGACCAGACGGGCGGCTTCATCGACACGATGGCTTTCGAGACGCTGTTCCGGACCTGGTCGGTGTCAGGCAGATCGGTTCGGCCCGATCATCGGATGGTCGGTCACACCGGTTTCGTGATCGTGGCCCGTCGGCTCGCCGACGTTCCCGGGTCGACCCGAGGGTTGAACTTGCTATCCAGCCAGTTCGAAGCGGCAGGCGCCCGCCACCACCACCCGGGCGTCACCATCGACCACTTGGATCTCCAGGGTGCCTGATCCGGGCCCGCTGACCACCTCGCTGGCGATCACTTCACCGTTCTCGTCCATCCGGGTGAAAGAGCAGAACTCGTCGTCCTCCAACTGGTAGCGGGCCTCCCAGCGACCGGGTTGGACACCTTCTCCCACCACGTAGCTGCCGGCGCTGAGCGACCCCTCTTCGCCGCTCACCTCGCCCCCCGCCTCCAAGAAGCAGCGGCGGGCCTCGGAGACCATCGGCGACCAATCGCCTTCGGCGGGGAGGAGGAGGTTCAGGTCGAGTTCCGACAGGCCGGGCTCGCGCCCAACGGCGCGCTTGATGTCGTCGAGGTTGGGCTGGGCGGCACCCAGACTCGGCGCGCTGCTCGCCCAGCCGGCAGGCGACCCCGGTACCGGTGGAGAGCACTTCAGCCCGGTCGGTGGAGAGCTCGTCGTCGTACTGGAGCCGGAGGGCCGCCAGTTCCTCCTCGGTGTCCTCCAACTGGCTGCGAAGTTTGGCGCTGGCCTGGAGGGTGCGGCGGCGCTCGGAGTTGGCGTCGTCGCGCTGCCGCTTCGCCGTCTCCGCAGCGGTGACCGCTGCCTCGAGCTCGCCGCCCAGCTGCTCTACGTCGCTCTCCAACTCGTCGATTCGGGCCGCGGAGTCTTCTGCTGCTCCCGTCGCCCTGGCGAGGCGCTTCTGGAGGTCGGCTATCTCGTCCCGGGCGAGGTCCAATTGCTCGGCCTGATCAGCCGCGGCGGCGTCGGCGGTCACCGGTCCTGCGGAGCAACCAACGAGAAGGGTGAGTGTCAGCGCTGCGGCGACACGTAAGCCCATGCGACCCTATCGGCGGGCTGGGCGCCGAACTTCACCAAGCGGTAGCGGTCAGTTCGATCACGGCTCGATGAAGATGCACTCGCCGGGGCACTCTTCGGCCGACTCGATGGTGATGTCCTCCTGGCCGCCGGGGACGCGGGCGATACCATCGGAGCCCTGGGCGTTGCCCTTGGCGTCGGCGTAGACGGTGGCGCCATCCCGGACGTAGGCCAAACCGTCGTCGAGCAGGACGAAAACGTCCGGGGCGATCTCCTCGCACAGACCGTCGCCCGTGCAGAGATCCTGATCGATCCACACCTTCATGGCCTGTTTCTCCTCGTGACTACGCCCTGATCGTAGCCCCGGTCGGGTGTTTCGAAGTGGGCATGCCTCCTTGGGCGGCGGCCGCCCGCCCGGGGTCTCGGGGGTCCATGGCTTGGGGTCCCCCGGCCGTATACTCCGCGGGCGAGGTAGGCAAGGACGAGGAGCTCGCGGTATGGGTCAGCAGGGCCCGGAGCACGAAGAGGCGGCGCTGAAAGCCACCATTCGCGCGCTCGAAGAGGAGACCTCGGTCCTGCGCCGCCGGCTGCAAGACGCCCCGCGCCGGGTCAGGGTGATGGAGGAGCGACTCCTCGAGACCAAGGGCCAACTCGCCCAGGTCGCCGCACAGAACGAGAAGCTGACGGCCGTCCTCGAGGAGACCCGCGAGCAGCTTGCCGTGCTGCGCGACGAGGTCGAGAAGCTGACCACCCCGCCCAACACCTTTGGGACGATCCTCCAGATCAACCAGGACGGGACGCTCGATGTCCTCTCCGCCGGGAGGAAGCTCCGGGTGGCGGCGCAGCCCAATATCGAGGTCAAGATGCTGGCGCGGGGCCAGGAAGTCCTTCTCAACGACTCGTACAACGTCGTTGACGTCCGATCCTTCGAACCCACCGGCGAGGTCGTCGCCGTCAAGGAGAAGCTCGAGGACGGCCGGCTGCTCGTGCTGGCCCACGCCGACGAGGAACGGGTCGTCCAACTCGCCGAGCCGATGCGCGATGTCCCCATCCGGGCGGGAGACCACGTCCGCATCGACTCGAGGACCGGTCTGGTCCACGAGCGGCTCGCCCGGCCCGAGGTCGAGGAACTCGTGCTCGAGGAGATCCCCGATGTCACATACGAAGACGTCGGTGGTCTCGACCACCAGATCGAGGAGATCCGCGATGCGGTTGAGCTCCCGTACGTCCACAAGGACCTGTTCGAGAAGTACGGGTTGGCGGCGCCCAAGGGCGTCCTTCTCTACGGCCCCCCAGGGTGTGGCAAGACACTGATCGCAAAAGCGGTGGCCAACAGCCTCGCCCTGGCGGTGGCGGAGCGGACCGGTCGCAGCGACGCCCGCTCCTATTTCCTCAACATCAAGGGTCCCGAACTACTCAACAAGTATGTGGGTGAGACCGAGCGCCAGATCCGGCTCATCTTCCAGCGGGCCAAGGAGAAGTCGGAGGAAGGCGTCCCCGTCATCGTCTTCTTCGACGAGATGGACTCGCTCTTCCGCACCAGGGGGAGTGGGATCTCGTCGGATGTCGAGTCCACCATCGTCCCCCAGCTCCTCTCCGAGCTCGACGGTGTGGAGAAGCTGAAGAACGTCATCGTGATCGGGGCCTCGAACCGCGAGGACCTGATCGACCCGGCGATCCTCCGGCCCGGCCGGCTCGACGTGAAGATCAAGATCTCCCGCCCCGACGACAAGGCGGCGCGCCAGATATTCCGCATCTACCTCCAGGACGAGTTCCCACTCGAGGCCTCAGAGCTGGAGCGGCACGATGGCGAGCGCGGCCCGCTGGTGGACGAGTTGGTGTCACGTACCGTCGATGCGATGTACGCCACCGACGAGGTCAACCGCTTCCTCGAGGTGACGTACGCCAACGGGGACCGCGAGGTCCTCTTCTTCAAGGACTTCTCCAGCGGCGCCATGATCGAGAACATCGTGCGCCGGGCCAAGAAGGACGCCATCAAGCGCCACATCGAGACGGGAACGGGCGGTGTCCGGCTCAACGACCTCCTCTACGCCATAAAGCAGGAGTTCCGCGAGCACGAGGACCTGCCCAACACGACCAACCCGGACGACTGGGCGAAGATCTCGGGGAAGAAGGGTGAGCGCATCGTCTACGTGCGGACCCTGATCGAGGGCGACGACGAGGCCCGCGCCATCGAAGCGGTCACCACCGGGCAGTACCTGTGAGAGACGGAAGACGGAAGACGGAAGACGGAAGATCGAGGGAAGGGCCGGCCAGCCGGTTCGGCTTCGGAATTCCGACCTCCGACTCCGGCCTGATCATGGCCATCCACAAGGTGCTCGGGACCGAGACCGAGTACGGGATCGTCATCCGCAACCAACCCGACTTCAACCCGGCGCTGGCATCGAGCCTCGTGGTCAACTCGTACCCGGGGGAGCGAGCCCGGGTGCAGTGGTCGTTCGAGGAGGAGTCCCCCGGCCGCGATGCCCGCGGCTTCGGGTTCGACGGGCAGGGCCTCCCCGAGGTCGATTCCGGTCTGGTGAATGCCGTCCTCACCAACGGCGCAAGGCTCTACGTCGACCACGCTCACCCCGAGTACTCCAGCCCGGAGTGCTACGACCCGCTCGAGGCGGCGCTCTACGACAAGGCGGGCGAGGTGGTGATGGCCCGCGCCGCCGAGCACGCCCGCCAGATGCTCAAGGAGGGCGAACGACTCTCGCTCTACAAGAACAACAGCGACCGCAAGGGCAACTCATACGGCGCCCATGAGAACTACCTACTGGCTCGATCGCTCCCCTTCGGAGAGGTGGTCAAGTACCTCACCACCTTCCTCGTCACCCGCCAGCCGATAACCGGCGCCGGCAAGGTCGGCTCGGAGAACGGCCGCCCCGCAGTTCCGTTCCAAGTCACCCAGCGGGCCGATTTCTTCGAGGAGGAGGTCGGGCTGGAGACCACGCTGAAGCGGCCCATCATCAACACGAGGGACGAGCCACACGGTGACGTGACCAAGTACCGGCGGCTCCACGTAATCATCGGCGACGCCAACCTCTCGGAACCGCAGATCTTCCTCAAGATGGGGCTGACTTCGTTGCTCCTTTCGGCTCTGGAGGACGGCGCCATTCCCGACCCGCTCACGCTGGCGGACCCGGTGACCGCCTGCTGGCAGGTGAGCCACGACGTCGATCTGGGCAGACCCATCGAGTTGGAGAGCGGCGGGACCGCCACCGCACTCGAGCTCCAGGGCCAATACCTGGAATGGCTGGCCAAGTACGCCCAATCGGAGCTTCCCGAGGCCGTTTGGGGAGACGTGGTCGCTGCCTGGGAGGAAGTGCTCACCGATCTGGAGGCCGACCCGATGCGCTGCGCCGACCGGTTGGACTGGGTGGCCAAATGGCGCCTGCTCAACGGGTACGCCGACCGCGACGGCATCGAGTGGACGCACCCGAAGATGGGGGCGCTCGACCTGCAGTACCACGACGTCGATCCGAGTTGGGGCTGCACCGCCGGATGGTCCGCAGCGGGGCGATGCGCCGGCTTTTCACCGACGACGAGGTGGCCAGGGCTTGCACCGAGCCTCCGGAAAGGACCCGGGCCTACTTCCGGGGCCGTTGTGTGGCCCAGTTCAGCGGTGCTTTGGTCGCCGCAAACTGGGACTCCATGGTGTTCGACACCGGAGGGGAGACCCTCAAGAGGGTGCCTATGATGGAACCCCTGCGGGGGGGCAAGGACAAGGTCGAAGCGATCCTGGACCGGGCCGAGGACGCCGCAGCGCTGTTGGAGGCGCTCGGCGGCTGAGCCGCCGGACGAGGACCCGGATCGAGGACCCGGATCGAGGACGAGGAAGGTTTCGATGGCCGAGCAGGAGCGCAAGCAGGCACCACAGCGGCAAACCGAGGAAGCCGAAGAGGCCGACGAGGCTGCCGCCGGGCGCAGCGGCCGGGAGACCGCCGAGAAGATCGACGAGTTGCTCGAGGAAATCGACGCCGTCCTCGAGGAGAACGCCGAGGAGTTCGTCAAGAACTACGTCCAGAAGGGCGGCGAGTGACGGGAGACCCGTCGGCCGAACCTCTGCCGCTCATCGCACCGGTTCCAGGGTCCAGCTTCTCCGGTCTGTTGGGTCGACTTGGGCTCGACCCGCCCTGGTCCGGACAAGTCGACCCCGCCCGGCTCCCGGTAGCCGAGGCGACGACGGTGCTCGCCATCCGCTACCCCGGTGGGGTGGCGCTGGTCGGCGACCGTCAGGCGACCGAGGGCAACCTGGTGGCGCACCGCCGGATCCAAAAGGTGTTCCAAGCCGACGAGTTCTCAGCGGTGGCCATCGCCGGAGTCGCCGGGATAGCGGTCGAGATGGTTCGGCTCTTCCAGACCGAGTTGGAGCACTACGAGAAGATCCGCTCGCACCGGCTCAGCCTGGAGGGCAAGGCGACATATCTGGCGCGGATGGTCCGCAACCAGTTGCCGATGGCCTTCCAGGGTCTGGTCGTGGTCCCGCTGTTCGCCGGCTACGACGAGGAACAGGAGACGGGACGGGTCTTCACCTACGACGTGGTTGGTGGCCGCTACGAGGAGCAGGATTTCGGGGCAACGGGATCGGGGGGCAAGGAGGCCAAGGCGTTCCTCCGCGGTTTCTACCGGCCCGACCTATCCGAGGACGAAACGCTCGATATCGGGATGGGGGCGCTCGTGGCGGCAGCCCAGGAGGACACCGCCACCGGTGGTCCCGACCTCCATCGCGGGATTCTCCCCAACGTCGTCGTCGTGACCTCCGCCGGCTACCACGACGTGGACCCGGAACGGGTGCGCGCCGTGGCGGAGCGTGCGCTGGCGACCGTCCGGTGATGCCGTGACCATCCCCTTCTACGTCCCGCCCGAGCAGCTCATAAAGGACAAGGCGGAGTACGCCCGCAAGGGGATCGCCCGAGGCCGTTCCATCGTCGCCATCGAGTACGCCGACGGTGTGCTCCTGATGGCGGAGAACCCGAGCAGGACCCTCCACAAGATCAGCGAGATCTACGACCGGCTCGCCTTCGCCGGGGCGGGGCGTTACAACGAATTCGAGAACCTGCGCCAGGGCGGCATCCGGTTCGCCGACGTCACCGGGTACATGTACAGCCGCCAGGACGTGACCGGGATCGCCCTGGCCAACGCCTTCGCCGAGACGCTGGGACGGATCTTCACCCACGAGATGAAGCCGTGGGAGGTCGAGGTGCTGGTGGCCGAGGTCGGGGTGAACGGCGACGACAACCGGCTGTTCAAGGTGACCTACGACGGGACCCTCTACGACGAGCGCGGGGTGTCGGCGGTGGGGGGCAAGGCCGAGCTACTCACCGAGACGCTCCAGGCCGGACACGAGGAGGGCGCCTCGCTCGACGACACCCTCCGCAAGGTGGCAGACGCATTCCGCACCGTCGAGGAACGGGAGATCGACGGCTGGGAGGCAGCCGTGCTCGACCGAAGTCGATCCCGCCGGCTGTTCCGCCGGCTCTCCCTCGAGGACCTCGCCGCAGTGCAACCGAAGTAGCTGGCGGCGCCCGAGCGGACGTTGACCGGTCGCATCGGTCCGGGAGCTTCCGTTCTCCCTGGTTGACCGCACCGACTGTTACCGTCGCCGCCAGTGGAACGGCGCATTTTCGGGATAGAGAACGAGTACGGCGTCACCTGCACGCTGCGGGGTCAGCGCCGGCTCAGCCCCGACGAGGTTGCTCGGTACCTGTTCCGCCGGGTGGTCAGTTGGGGCCGGTCGTCGAATGTGTTCCTGGAGAACGGGGCTCGTCTCTATCTCGACGTGGGGAGCCACCCGGAGTACGCCACCCCGGAGTGCGACAGCCTCCACGACCTGGTGGCCCACGACAAGGCGGGGGAGCGGATCCTCGAGGGTCTGGTCCGGTCGGCCGAGCAGCGGCTCGAGGAGGAGGGGATCCGCGGTCAGATCTACCTCTTCAAGAACAACACCGACTCGGCCGGGAACTCGTACGGGTGCCACGAGAACTTCCTGGTGAGCCGGCACTCCGACTTCCAGCGGATGGTGGACACGCTGATCCCGTTCCTGGTGAGCCGTCAGATCTTCTCGGGGGCGGGGAAGCTGCTGCAGACGGCGCGGGGGACGATGTTCTCCCTGTCGCAGCGGGCGGAGCACATCTGGGAGGGGGTGTCGTCGGCCACCACTCGTAGCCGCCCGATCATCAACACCCGCGACGAGCCGCACGCCGACGCCGAGCGCTACCGCCGGCTGCATGTCATCGCCGGCGACTCGAACATGTCCGAGTACGCCACCTACGTCAAGGTGGGGACGGTTGCGGCGCTCCTCCAGATGCTCGAGGACGGTGTCGTCTTTCGCGACCTCACCCTGGAGAACCCGATCAGGGGGATCCGCGAGATCAGCCACGACCCGACCTGCCGGCGCAAGGTGCGGCTGGCCAATGGGCGGGATCTTTCGGCGCTCGACATCCAGTGGGAGTACCTCGACCGGGCGCTCCGCTACAGCCGCTCGCCGGGGTTCCCTGCCGGTGTGCAGCGGGCGGTGGAGATGTGGGAGCACCTCCTCACCGGGTTGGAGAAGGACCCGCTCAGCCTCGACCGCGAGGTGGACTGGGTGATCAAGCACCACCTCGTCGAGCGGTACCAGGCGAAGTGGGCGGTACCGGTGTCGCACCCCAAGCTGGCGATGCTCGACCTCTCCTATCACGACGTGATGCGCGATCGCGGCGTCTACCACCTCCTCGCCAAGCGCGGCCTGGTGGACCTGGTGGTGACCGAACACGCCATCGACCGGGCGGTGAGCTCCCCTCCACAGACGACCAGGGCGCGGTTGCGCGGCGAGTTCATCAAGGCAGCCAAGGCACAGAAGCGGGACTTCACCGTCGACTGGGTCCACCTCAAACTCAACGACCAGGCGCAGCGCACCGTGCTCTGCAAGGACCCTTTCAAGGCGGTGGACGAGCGGGTCGAGAAGCTGATCAGGAGCCTCTGAGCGGAGCTCAGAGGCTCGTGGTAGGTGGTTGGTTCTAGGTTGTAGGTACCTACCTATGAACAAAGTCGTCGAGCGGCTTCTGAACCTGTTGGCCTTTCTGCTCACGGTGGGTAGGCCGGTGACGATGGACGAGATTCGTCGCACCGTGGCCGGGTACGACCGCGATGCCGACGAGGCCTTCCGCCGGATGTTCGAGCGGGACAAGGAACTGCTCCGCGCAATGGGCGTCCCACTCGAGTTGCGACCTACCGATGCCTGGGAAGTCGAGCACGGCTACGTGGTACCGGCAGAGGAATACGAGTTGGAGGACCCTGGATTCACCGACGAGGAGCGGGCGGCATTGTGGCTGGCGGCTCAGGTGGTGAGACTGGGTGGACGGGCCGCCGGCCCCGAGGCGCTGCTCAAGCTGGGCGGGGCTCCCGTGACCGGAGCCGGCGAGCCGCTGGCTGCCGATCTCGGGGCGGGTGTGGACGACCTGGCGGTGGCGTTCCGCGCCATTGCCGACCGTCGCATCCTGGAGTTCGAGTACCGCGGCCGTTCCCGGTCGGTCCAGCCACTCGCCTTGATCCATCGGCGCGGGCACTGGTATCTGATGGCGGTGGAGAGGGGCCAGGAACGCGCCTACCGGGTAGACCGCGGGAGTGGGTACAGGGCGGGTGACAAGGAGCAGGCCTTCGAACGGCCCAAGGGATTTCATGCAGAGACCGCCCTCCCCGAGTTGCCCTGGGAGGCGGGGACCGATGATCCCGAGACCGCAGTCGTCCGTTTCGACCCCGACGTCGCCTGGTGGGCGGAACGCCAACTTCCCGGTGGAGTGGTGCGCCGACTCGACGACGGTTCGCTCGAGGCGACCCTCGAGGTCGCCAACCGGGACTCCCTGGTCGGCTGGCTGATCACGTTCGGCGCTTCGGCAGAGATCGTCTCCCCACCTTCACTCAGGGATCGTCTCGTCGCACTCGTGGAGGGGGGTCGTGAAGGGCTTTCGTGGCTCGGGCAGTTCACCGCGAGCACCGTGGGGAGATTCGGTAGCCCCCCTACCCGCTGCTGGCGCAGCGGGCCCCTTCCCCCTGCGGGGGGACGGAGAGGACGGGAGAATCAGGTTCCGTTCCGTGCTCTGGCTGCCGTCCGCCGTCCGCCGTCCGCCGTCCTGCGGCTCATGACCTCCAAAACCGCTACCCGGATGGTGCGGCTGCTTTCGATGGTGCCTTGGGTGATTGCCAACCCGGGGACGGCGGCGGAGGAGGTCGTGGGCCGCTTCGGGTACCGCGACGAGAGGGAACTGCTGGCCGACCTCAATACCGTCCTGGTGTGCGGCCTCCCCGGGTATGGGCCGGGCGACCTGATGTGGGCCTCGATCGAGGACGGCGACGTGGTGATCGACGCCGCCGACTACTTCTCCCGTCCGCTCCGGCTCACCCCGATGGAGGCGCTCGGTCTGCTGGCGGCCGGGCTTGCGGTGGAGAGCACGGGTCAGGCGCCTGATGCTCTGGGGTCGGCCGTGGCCAAGCTCCAGGCGGCGCTGCTCCCCGACGGTGGGGACGTCCTGGTGGTGGACGTCGAGGCGGAACCGGAGTTGCTGGCTCCGCTCCGCCAGGCGGTGAAGGAGCGGCGCGCCGTCCGGCTCGTCTACACATCGCTCGGGAAGGGCGAGACGACGAAGAGGACGGTGGAGCCGTGGACCCTGTTCGCCACCATGGGGAACTGGTACCTCACCGGCTTCTGTCGGGAGGCGGGCGCCGAGCGGCGGTTCCGGATTGACCGGATCCGGGACCTGGAGTTGACCGATGAGGTTTTCCCGGCTCCGGAGCAGCTGCCGCCGCCCGAGGTCAGATACACCCCGGCCGAGGACGACGTGGTGGCCACCATCAGGCTCGGCCCGCAGGCGAGGTGGGTGACCGAGTACTACGAGGTCGACAACGTGGCCGATGAGCCCGATGGCTGGTCGGTTGTCCGGTTCTCCGCCCCCGACGCCATGGTCGCCGCCAGGCTGTTGGTACGGCTCGGAAGCGCCGCCCAGTTGGTCGAAGGTGACGAGGTGGCCGGCGGCCACCGAGAAGCTGCGCACAGCGATCCTGGACCGCTACCGGCGGTAGAGCGGGCCGTTCGGGAACGGCGGATCGTCCTACCATCCGATGCGATGTTCGACGTGAGCGGCACCGAGCTGATCATCATCCTGCTCGTTGCGCTCGTGGTCTTTGGGCCGCAGCGGCTCCCCGAACTGGCGAGGAAGGTCGGGGGATGGGCGCGCTCGGTCAGGGACGCGGCGACGGACCTGCGCCAGGGCCTCGACGACGAGGTAGCGGGGCTACGCGAGCCGATGGAAGAGGCGCGCCGCACCGTCGATGACGTCAAGCGGAGCATCACCGGCGCCGGAGGCGAAGTAACGCGGTCGCTTCGCTCGATCGACGGTGGGATGAAACCGCCCTCCGGCCCCGGTCCCGGCGCGGTGTCGCCAATGCCACAAAAGCCGGCAGAGGGCGAGCCCGACAGCCGAGAGCGAGGAAACCATCGATCCTGCACCAAGGTGCAGTGGGTGGGACCGGTGTCGGCATCCGGACCGACTCCGGATGATGCCTACGCCGATCTCGCCGCCCTGGAGGAGCGTGGCGAGACCGAGGGTGAGCAGTGACCGGGCGACTGAGCGCTCACCTTGGCTGAGAGCATCGACGACCGCGCCGAGGGCAGACACGACGAGAAGCGGCTGCCCATCCTCGAACACCTCGAGGAGCTGCGCTGGCGGATCGTGAAATGCGCCGCCGTGGTGCTGGTGGGCGCGATCGTCGCCTACCTCTACCGCAACCAGCTCATCGATCTGCTCCGCCGGCCGTACGAGATCGCCTTCCCCGACGGGTCGCCACTCGTGGTGCTCTCGCCGACCGAGCAGTTCAGCACCGCCATGAAAGTGGCGATCTACGGAGGCGATCGTCCTCGCCAGCCCGGTGTTGTTCTACCAGGTGTGGGCGTTCATCAACCCGGCGCTCACCCCGCGGGAGCGCCGCTGGGCAATCCCGCTGGTGGCGGCATTCGTCCTCCTCTTCGCCGTCGGGACCGGGTTCGCCTACTGGGTGCTGCCCAGGGGTCTCGGGTTCCTGCTGCAGATCATCCCCGACGTCGAGTCGACTCTGCAGATCGGCGAATACATGTCATTCGTCACCAGGTTCCTCCTCGTGTTCGGGTTGGCGTTCGAGTTCCCGCTCTTCCTCTTCGCCGGGGCCGCCACCGGGCTGGTGTCGTCCGAGCAACTCGGCAGGGGCCGCCGCTGGGCGGTGCTGGTGATCGTGGTGTTGGGGGCGGCGGTGACCCCGACCGGCGACCCCCTGACCTTGGCATTGCTGGCGGTCCCGCTCTACATCTTCTACGAGGCCACCATCTGGCTGGTGCGACTCCTGCTCCGGCGATGACATATGACAGCGCGGCCCGGGCGGCTGAGCCCGGTGGCCAGCGAGCGCCAGGCGCGGCTCGACGAGTTCTGGCGGTCGCTGCCGTATCAGCCCGATCGCTTCCAGCGCGAAGCGGGTGAGGGATTGGAGGAAGGTGCCACCGTGGTGGTCACCGCGCCGACCGGGTCGGGCAAGACCTTGGTGGCGGAGGCGGCGGTGCATCTCGCCCTCGAGTCGGGCGAGCGAGCCTTCTACACGACGCCGATCAAGGCGCTCTCCAACCAGAAGTTCGGCGATTTCATCGTCGAGTACGGGCACGACCTGGTGGGTCTGCTCACCGGGGACAACTCGATCAACGGCGGCGCTCCGATCGTGGTCATGACCACCGAGGTGCTGCGCAACATGATCTACGCCGGTTCCGAGGACCTCGACCGGCTCGGCGTGGTGATCCTCGACGAGGTCCACTACCTCCAGGACCGGGCGCGCGGGCCGGTGTGGGAGGAGATCATCATCCACGCCCCCCGCCACATCCAACTCGTCGGGTTGTCCGCCACCATCGCCAACGCCGCCGAGTTCGCCGCCTGGGTGGAGACGAGACGCGGGCCGACGCGGCTGGTCGAGGAGACGTCGCGTCCGGTGCCGCTGGAGAGCCTGTACATGGTCAAGGACCGCTGGTCGCAGCCGTCGGTGCGCATGCACGAGACCTTTCGAGGGAGCGATGGCGGGCGGCGCCGGCCAAACCCGGCGGTTCAGCGGCTACTCACCCAAGGTCACCGCAGGCGGTTCGGGACACCCCGCCGCACCGAGACGGTCGAGCTCCTCGCCGAGGAGGGGATGCTCCCCGCCATCTACTTCATCTTCTCCAGGGATGGGTGCGAGTCGGCGGCGCGTCAGATCGTCGCCGACGGGGTGAGGCTCACCACCCCGGACGAGAGGGAGGAGATCCGGACGGTGGCGGCGGCCCGCACCTCGCACCTCGGCGACCGCGACCTCGGCGTTCTCGGTTACGACGCCTGGCTGGCACACCTCGAGCACGGGGTGGCGGCGCACCACGCCGGTCTGGTGCCCGCCTTCAAGGAGACGGTCGAGGACCTGTTCTCGCGGGGGCTGGTCAGGGCGGTGTTCGCCACCGAGACGCTGGCGCTGGGGATCAACATGCCCGCGAAGACCGTCGTTCTCGAATCGCTCTCCAAGTTCACCGGGGAAGGCCATGAGCTGTCTGCAGCCGGGGGACTACACGCAACTCACCGGGAGGGCGGGGAGGCGAGGGATCGACCTACGCGGGTACGGGGTCGTGCTCCACTCGCCGTACGTCCGGTTCGACCAGGTGGCCGAGATCGCCGCGGCGGGAAGCCACGAGCTGGTGTCGAGCTTTCGGCCCACATACAACATGGCGGCCAACCTGGTCTCGAACTACCCCCGGCGGCGAGCCGAGGAACTGCTCGCCGCATCTTTCGCTCAGTTCCAGCGGAAGAACCGAGCATCGACGGTGGCTGCCGGGATCGAGGGCCTCGAGTCCGAGATCGTCCGGTTGCGCGACCAGGCGGTGTGCGAACTGGGCGACATCTGGAGCTATCTGGACGAGGCCGACGCCGAGCGGGGAAGAGCCAGACACCGGAATCGGGCGATGTTCGCCAACAGGCTGCGCGGTGGCGACGTGGTCGAGGTGCCGCGAGGGAGGCGCGCCGGCCGTTACCTGGTTCTCTTCCGCCGCTCCTCGGGCAGGGGTGACGAGGGCCGGCTCGTGCTGTTGGGCACATCGGGCAAGGTCACATCGTGGACGTGGGAGGACCTGGTCGAAGGGACAAGCCGAATCGGTAGCGTCACGCTCCCCACCCCGTTTCGACCCAAGGAGAAGGGCTACCAGCAGCGGGCGGTTCGACTGCTCCGCAACTTCCGACCCGACGGAAGCGCCACGGCGCCGAGCGAGCCCTCCACTCGTCCCGCGGTCAACCCGGTGACCGGATGTCCGGACCTGAGCGACCATCTCCGGGCGGCACGCCGGTTGCGCCGGGTCGAACAGCGTCTCGCCCGAGCGCGATCCGAATCGGTTCGGACCGGCGAGGACCTGGTCCGCGACTTCGAGTCGATCCTCGACGTCCTCGATGGTTGGGGCTATGTCGACGGGTGGCAGCTGACTCCTCAGGGAGAACAGCTCCGGTTCGTCTACAACGAACTCGATCTGTTGCTCACCGAGACGTTGCGCCGAGGGGGTTTCACCGGGCTCTCGCTCGCCGAGACCGCAGCGCTGGCGTCGGCCTTCGTCTTCGAGCCGCGCCTGGACGATCAGGGTGGCAAATGGCCGACCGACGAAACCAGCCGCAGGTTCGACACCATCCTCACCTTGTGGGACGAGCTCACCGCAGCGGAGCGGCGCCACCGGCTCCCCGAGACTCGTCGTCCCGAGCCGGGATTCGCCGTGCTGGCCCACCGCTGGGCGTCGGAGCACGATCTGGAGGACTTCCTAGAGGACGTCTCGGTATCACCGGGTGACTTCGTCCGGGTATGCCGGCAGATCCTCGATCTGACCCGACAGATCCGCGACGCCTGGCCCGAGATGGAGGAGAGCGCCACCGCCCTGCTCGAGGCGATGGACCGAGGGGTGGTGGCGGCGGGCGGGCTGGCGTGACCTGGACCGTCGCGGTCAACCCAGCCTCAGGGCGGAGATCGGTGGACCCGGAGTTCGTCGAGAAGACGATGAAGGCAGCCGGACTGATCGTTGTCGTCTCCGCTCCGATGGGCCGGGAGGCAATGGCCGCGGCGATCGACGAAGGAGTGGCCCGGCGCGATGAGGGATTCATCGTCGTCGGCGGTGACGGGACGCTCGGGTTGGCCGTGGACACACTCCTCCGCCACGAGTGGGCGGAGCCACCTGTGCTCGGTGTCCTCCCCACCGGGTCTGGCGGCGACTTCATCCGCACCTTCGCCCTACCGCGATCGCTCGAAGGCCGCCGGCCTCACGGCTGGCTCGCGGTGATACCTACACGGTGGATGCTCTCAGCATCGAGGGATCGTTTGGCACGAGGCGGGCCTTGAACGTCGTTCAGGGCGGAATCGGCGCCGCGGCCGCCCGCGCCGCCGCCCGGCTCAGCCGCTCGATGGGTGGTGCCCGCTATGCCCTGGCATTCGCCAGTCGCGTCCCCGGGTTGCGCCGCATCGATGTGAGGGTGGAAGCGGGTCGCCGCAGCTATGAGGGTCCGGCCGCGGCGGTGATCTTCGCCAACGGCCAGTTCTTCGCCGGCGGGTGGAACATCGCACCCAAGGCGATGCTGGTCGACGGTGAGGTCGACGTCCAGGTGATCGACGCCCGGATCCGCGATGCGGTGCGCCTGGTCCCGCGCATCGTCCGCGGGGTCCACCTTGGCGATCGCTCGGTGCGACGGTGGAGCGCACCGTGGTTTCGCCTCGAGACCGATGTCCCCTGGCCGGTCGAGGCGGACGGCGACCACCTGGGCAACACCCCCATCGAAGGAAGGGTGGTTCCCGGGGCGATTCGGTTCCTGATTTGAGCCGTTGACGACGGCAGATGGCGTGGGTCGAGCCCGTCGCGCCTGGCGTTGATGAGCGCCGGGAATGCGCAGCCGATTCCATGCGTTCTCATGCTGCTACGGCGACCAGGTTTGTCCTGCGCCGTTGCCTACACTCCCGCCGCGCCGGGGGGCGCAGTTTGGATGAGCTAGTCGCTCTCAGGGGGCAAAGGTGTCAACACAGAACATGCCGGAAGAGGAGATCGAACTCGAGGAGCCCGAAGAGCTCGACGTGCCCGACGATGTGGAAGTCGAACTCGAGGAAGTAGAGGAGGAGGCGCTCGAGGACGAGGAGATTGAAGACGTCGACGAGGCGGAAGACGCCGAGGACGACGAGTACGAGGAGGAGTCGGACGACGAGGAGGACGACGAGACCGAGGCTCTCGACGAACTCGAGGCCGAAGAGCTCGAGCTCCTCGACGAAGAGGCCTCCGACACGCTGTTGGTCGACGAGGTCGCCGAACTGCGCGCCATCCGCCGTGAGGAACTGACCATGAACGTCGAGGCGCAAGCGGTGCGCGGTGACGAGTTCGTCTGCCGGTCCTGCTTCCTGGTGAAGAGAGCCAGCCAGTTGGCCGACCGGAAGAAGATCCTCTGCGTCGATTGCGCCTGATTTCCACGGCAGCCGGCATCAGCAGTAGGGGCGGAGCCAGGCGGTGAGGCTCGCGGAGGGGCGAGATGTTGGAAGTTCCTCCGTCACCGTCGTGGTCCCCACATACGACGAGCGCGACAACCTTCCACTCCTGGTGGAGGCGCTCGGCGCATTCGATGTACAGATACTGGTCGTGGACGACGCCTCGCCCGATGGGACCGGGAAAGTGGCCGCCGATCTTGCCAGCACCAGGCCGCAGATGTCGGTGCTCCACAGAAGAGCCAAGGAAGGCCTGGGGCGCGCCTACGCCGACGGTTTCCGCCGTGCCCTCGGCGACGGCGCCTCGGTCGTGGTGGAGATGGACGCCGACCTCTCGCACGACCCGGCCGACCTACCGCGACTGCTGGCGGCGTTGGAATTGGGGGCCGACGTGGTCATCGGGTCCCGCTACGTCCCGGGTGGGTCAACGCCGGAGTGGCCGCTCCCGCGGCGGTTTCTGTCCAAAGGGGGAAACACATACGCCAGGTGGGCTCTTGGGCTTCCCCTCGCCGACGCCACCGGGGGGTATCGCGCCTTCCGCTCCGGTGCGCTGGCTCTCCTCGACCCCTCCACCTGCCGGGCCGCAGGGTATGGGTTCCAGGTCGAGATGGCCTGGCGGGCTGTCGAGCGGGGATTGGTCGTGCACGAGATACCGATCGCCTTCTACGACCGGCGCCACGGTCGTTCCAAGATGGGTCTAACCGTGGTCCTCGAGACGGTGTGGCTCGTCACCCTGTGGGGTATTGAGCGGCTCGCTCGGAGGCTGCTCGGTAGATCCGCTCCCAGCGCTTCGCCGCCGGAGGACGCTCAGCACCCAGGGCTACGCTGACCGGCCGATGGATGCCAGAAGCGTGGCTGCCACACCGGTCCCTGGCGTGGGGGCGGTGATCATCGACCAGGGCGCTCTGCTGTTGGTCCAGCGAGGGCGTGGCCCTGGCCAGGGGCTGTGGGCGGTTCCTGGTGGCAAGGTGCAATTCGGCGAGACACAGCGCCAGGCGGTGATCCGCGAGGTCAGGGAGGAAACAGGGCTCGACATCGAGCCGGGAGAGGTGGTCTGGGTGGGCGACAGCCTCGGTCCCGGGAACCCTCCGGCCTGGCACTACACCCTGGTCGACTTTGCCGCCCGGGTCGTGGGTGGCGACGCCACCGCCGGGGACGACGCCTTGGCGGTCGAGTGGGTCCTTTTGGACGAGGTCCTCGACCGTCCGGTCACACCGACGATGGTGGATCTGGTTGGGCTGCTCGACAAGGACGGCGGACGGCCACAAGAGGGACGGTGGTCGGCGGATGGCAGCCAGAAGGAAGACGGACAGGAAGTGGTCTGACGTGACTGCTCAGACGCCCGCGGCTGATCAAGTGGCGGAGTTGGCGGTTGCCCTCATCCGCAACGTTTGCGTCAACGACGGGACGCCGGAATCGGGTCACGAAGCAAGGTCGGTGGCCACTCTGGCTTCGGTCATCGGAGAGCCAGAGGAAATCGTGGAACCGGCGCCGGGGAGGCAGAGTGCGGTTTGGCGGGTACGAGGGACCGTGCCCGGGGCGCCGCGCCTGGCCCTGATGGGTCATTTGGATGTGGTTCCCGCCAACCCCGATGGATGGTCGGTGGACCCCTTCGAAGGCGTGATCGAGGACGGGTTCGTCTGGGGCCGGGGTGCAGTGGACATGCTCAATCTGACCGCCGCCATGGCCGCAGTGTTCCGCCGGTACCGCAGCGGTGAGTTGGATCCGCTGCCGGGGGATCTCCTCTTCCTGGCGGTAGCCGACGAGGAGAACGGTGGCGGGCTCGGCGCAGATCCTCTGGTGAGGGAGCGGTGGGACCTGGTCGGTTGCGAAGCTCTGCTTACCGAGATCGCCTATCCGGTTCTGCAGACACCGGGAGGGGTTGCTTACCCGGTGAACGTGGGGGAGAAGGGCCCTCACTGGCGGAGACTCATAAGCCGGGGGACGCCGGGTCACGGCAGCGTGCCATACGGTCAGGACAACGCCCTGATCCCTCTCGCCCGAGCCATGGCGGGTATCGCCGCCGCCGAGATGCCGGTTGCGATCAGCGACGAATGGCGCGCCTTCGTCGAGGCGCTGGAATTGCCCGAAGGAGAGAGCGACGCCCTGCTCGATCCCGAGCGGATCGATGCTGCCATCGAAGCGCTGGAGGCCGAGTCGATCGGGATGGCCCGCTACGTCCACGCCTGCACCCATCTCACGGTGAGCCCAAATGTCTTCGGCACGGGCGGCAAGGCGAACCTCATCCCCGACCACGTGGTGGGCGAGGTCGATGCCAGGGTGCTCCCCGGCCAGGACGCCGATACCGTCGACGACCACCTTCGCAAGGCGATGGGCGCCGACTCCGACCGAATCGAATTGCATCCGGTTATGGACCACATCGCCAACTCGAGCCCGACGCGCGGTCTGCTTTGGGAGGCGATCGTCGAGGCGATAGGCGATCTGACGGGTTCACGGCGGGTTGTGCCCGCCCTCACTCCCGCCACCACCGATGCCCGGTTCTTCCGCGACCGCGGGACGACTTGCTACGGGATTGGGTTGTTCGACGACCGGGTGTCGTTCTCCGAGTTCCTCGACATGTTCCACGGAAACAACGAGCGGGTCAGCGTCGATTCGCTCGGCCTGACCGCCGACCTGTTGGGCCGCGTGCTCGACGGGTGGGGGAGGCGCTCCTCGGGGTGAACCTGGTCGCCGACATCGATGGCGTGGTCCTTCTCGGCGAGCAACCGGTGCCCGGCGCGGGTGATGCGTTGCGCAGCTTCGACCAGGCGGGGTGGAACGTCCTCTTCGTCACCAACAACTCTTCTCGGGCGGCGGCGGACATCGCCGAACGCATCCACCGCATCGCCGGTTACCCGGCGAACCGCGACCAGGTCCTCCACTCGGGTGGGGCGGCGGCGCTCATCGCCGGTCACGGTCCCGCCTATGTGTTGGGCGGAGACGGCATCGTCGAGGGATTGACCGAACGGAGGGTCGAGATCACCGAGGATTGGAAGAAGGCACGGGTGGTGGTTGTCGGGCTCGACCGCGCCCTCACCTACGAGCGGCTACGCGATGCGGTGCTGGCGGTGCGGGCCGGTGCGGCGCTGGTCGCCTCGAATGACGACGCCACGTACCCGACATCTGAGGGGCAGTGGCCTGGTGCCGGTGCGATGGTGGCCGCGGTGGAACGGGCGAGCGGTGTCGACGCCGCCGTCGCCGGCAAGCCGCACAAAGCCATGGTCGACCTTGTCATCGAGCGTCTCCGCCCCGGCCCGGTGTGGATGGTGGGGGACCGACCCGAAACCGATCTGGCCATGGCGAGGGATGCGGGATGGCGTTCGGTCCAGGTGCTCAGCGGCGTGTCGGGCGAAGCTCATCCGCTGGCTGACCTGGTGATGACCGACCTGGCCGAGCTGTCGGATCGGTTGGCGCGGGGAGATCTGTGACGCTGACGCAGACCTCATGGACGGCTGGTGCGGAGAGAGCCCGATCTACACGACGGGAAATGGCGGGTGCAACGAACGATGGCCTCATCGGCATGTCTCTACCGGTCCTTTCCGGAAAGCCCAAGCTCGGTGGCGAGCTTGGTCGCCTCGTCGAGCTGGGCCGGCGACAGGGTGAATCTGTGGGCTAACGCCACCATCACCTGATCGGCGGCCGCTTTCGTTTGACCGTTGGCGGCGAAGATCGCCGCGGCGTGATAGCGGATGATTGGGTCAATGGTTCCCAGCCGGAGTGCCGCCTTGGCATGTGGCAATGCTCCTTCCGGGTTCCCCGACCTGTACAGCGCCCACCCGAGAGCATCCGAAGCATGGATCGTGGGGCGGGCACGGTGTGCATCCCTGGCGAGCCGTAGGGCACGGCCCGGGTCGCCGTGATCGGCTTCGAAGCGGGCCATCTCCAGGTCGACGATCTGACCTTCACTCTCTTGGAGGCGTGCGATGGTCCTTACCAGGTCGAACTGGGCGGTGGCATCGCCCTCGCGTCCCAACTGGCCGTAGACCTCCCCGAGCAGGGCGACAGGCTCAGGCGCCGGATACCGCTCCACGGTCGCCTCGAGAATGGTGGCCGCCGCCTCAGGGTCGTTCCCGGCCAGGGCCACCCTGGCGGAGCCGACGGCGCTGACCGTCATCTCCGGGGCGAGGGTGTCGGCGCTGGCGAAGGCTGCGGAGGCGCCATCCAGGTCTCCTGCCAAAAGCAGCAATTGCCCGGAGAGGGCGGTGACCGATGCAACGTCGTGGATCGAGCCCGATCCGGCGAGACGCGCCTGCTCCATAGCCTCGATCGCTCCGTCGAGATCACCGTGCAGCTCGCGGAGGTATGAGGTTCTGGACAGCGCAGCCAGTCCGGGCCGGAGATCGAGCATCTGCTGCAGGTGACGGGCGGCCGATCGGTACTTGCCGAGCTCGACCTCGGCGTCGACCACCACGGCGAGCGGATCGGCGGAGAATCGATCCGAGGCGTGTGCCGCCAGGCCGAGTTTCAGAGCCTCGGCGAAGTCGTGACGGGCCAGGGCGAGCACTCCGAGCGCCGCCACGGTCCGGGAATCACCGGGAGCAAGCCCCTCGGCCTCACCGAGAACCCTTTCTGCCGCCGAGTAGAGCGTCGGGTCACCAACCTCGGCCGCCCGTTGCAGGTAAGCGATCCCGAGCCGTTGCCTCGCTCCGGCGTCCGATGGGTCGACCGACACCTGGTCTTCGAGGACGGCGATGGTCTCCACCAGCGATGCGGCGGCCGGCGAGACGGCAGCACCCGGTTCGGCCCGGGCGGTGAGGAACCGACCGACCGCCAGACCGGCCAGCAGCGCCACCATCGCAAGCGCCACGGAGCGGGCGGCGGGGGATCGTGCCCCCCGCCGCCGCGTCACCGCAGCGTCAGGCGTCGCTGTTGGTGTGGTCGTGGACGTGGTCGTATCCCTGGTGAGGTGTCGGCATGTAGGGGAAGCCGGTCAGGAACGGCCGGTCGTTCCCCGTGGCGCCGTCATTGAGGGCGTTGTTCGGGAACACGTTGAACGGGCTGTCGAAGCTCGCTCCGGCGCACCCGTCTGCCGGGTCACCGCTGTCGCTGTCGCAGAACACACCCGCCACCGCCTGGAGCGAGGTGTCGACGATGTCGTCCTGGAGCGTCCGTCCGTTGGGGAAACCGCTCGGCAACGTGGTGTTGATCCGGAGCATCTCCGACGGCTTGACGTTCTTGGGTTGGTTGATCCCCGGGATCCCGGTTAGGAAGATCGTCACCAGGTCGTTGCGCGGTGCCTGTGGGACCTGGATCCCACTCGAGCCGTACAGCGCCGGTATCAGCCTCCCGAGTTCCGGATCGACAACGAAGTTGAGGAACTGCGCATCGTCCCGTGGCTCGCTTGCGTTGAAGCGGTCCTTCTTGCCCAGAGGGATCACGACCTCGTTGACCAGGGGCATCCCCAGCCGGGAGACCTGGACCCAATCCCCGAGGTGGAACGGCTTGGACCCGTCGCCAAAGGCGAACACCCGGGTCTGACGACGGTAGGTCGTCGAGTAGACCCCGAGAACCGGGTCGTCGTCCACCAGCCTGGAGGCTGGGATCTCCATCACGATGGAGTGGACGTTGTACCCAGTTGTGGCGTCGATCCCAGACTCCGCGTCGAGCGGCAGGAGGTGGAAGTTGTTGAAGGGCCGCAGACCGCCCAGGTCGAAGATCGACCCCAGGTCGACGGGGAACACCTCGTCGCGCTGACCGGCGAAGACCTTGATCCCGCCCGGGAGGCTGTATACGGCTTGAGACGCCAGGTTCTCGTAGTTGGGGGTCGACCTGGGACCGATGTTGTTGGGTGGTGAGAAGAGCCCACTGCCCAGCTTGGTCCTCCGGCCGTTCTTGACCTCCGACACGGTGTAGGTCTGGACCATGTTCCAGTCGGCGTCATCGAGCGTCTCGATGGGGCCCGTGTTGTAGAGGAACGTGTTCGGGTTCTTGATCTTGGTCGTGAACCGGAACTCGTATGTGAAGTCGTCACGGGCGTCGCCGTCGTTGTCGATGTTGATCTCGTAGAGCACGTCGTCGCCGAACTTGAAGAAGTTCGGACCGCCGGCAGGCTCTTCGAGAGGGATCCAGTTGGCCACCACCACCATGTTCTCGCCCTTCATCCAGGCGTACACGTCGGTGTTGTCGGCCACCGGGTCCTCGGTGATCAGCGGCGCCTCGCGGTGGCTGGAAGCGCCCAGGGGTGATAGCAGCGCCACGAAGAGCGCAGCTGCCAACCCGAGGACCACCAGTACCACGGGCAGTCGCCGTCGTGCGAGGGACATTTGATTTCTCCTTTGTCGTGTTCGTTGTCCGTGCCCTTGCGTGCTGGCGGCTCGGGCGGCTGCCGCCTTCTCCTACCCGGGAAGAGGCGGATCCCGGGAACGCCTGCCGAGGGTCATCCGGCTTCCTCTGGGAGGACGCCGATGACCACCCACTGGTCACCCACTGGCGCCAGAACGACTCGCATCGGGGTCGGTGAATCCACGGCGACCGAGCGTCCCCACCGATCGAACTCGGGGCCGAATGCCCCGATGAACTGGGCGGCGTCGACCTGGTCTTCGAGCGGCCCAGGTTGTCCCACTTCGGCAGGGCCCACGGCCCCGCACAGCGAATCAGCCAGACCGGGGTTCCCGAGCAGCCCACCCTCGTACTCCACCGCCGAGGCGCACTCGGTCCGGTCCATCACCCACCGGCGGGCTGCCTCCCTTGCCGCCGGCTCGGGGGGATAGCTGGGCTCGACCGTCGTCTCGGATAGCGAGATGCGCCAACCGCCCGCCTCGGGGACCAGCCGCCAGGTGACAAGTGCCTCTCCGGGTATCAGCCCGGAGACCTCATCGAGCGAGGCGGTGAAGGTCACATCGGTGATCACCTCGCTCGACCCATCGACTTTCATCCCAGAACGGACCGAGAAACTCTCGATCGGGGGGATCAGGTCGGCATGTGCCGCCTCCCATCCCGCCGCCGACCCGTGTGCCTGCCGGTCCGTCCGACTGAGGAAGTTGAACGACTCGGCGATCTCTCCCTGCTGCTCGGCTGTCAGGAAGCCCTCCACCGCCGCCACCGCCGAGGCCGGAGCGACAGGGGTCTCAGCTGTGGCCGGCGCCGAGGTGCCGGTAGTGGGAGATGTGGTGGAGGAGGTTCCGGTGGCCAGTTGCCTAATCGGCTCGGTGGCTGATGGTTGATGCCGGTCGATCAGGAGGGTTGCCCCGATCCCGACCGTCAACCCGAGAATCACCACGATCGCATCGCGTCGCCGGCGTGTCATCTGTCGCATGGACTTCGCATCCCCCTTCGGGTGCCTGCTCGCCGGCGCTGGTTCGGAGCCGGTAGACCGCTGGTTTGGCGGCGATGGTGAAAGGGGCGGGAGCCCGACCCGAGGGGAAGATCCCCCCGGCGAGGGCGCCGCGGTGGATAATGGCGCCCATGTCCGATCAGATCGAAGCGTTGCTCCAGGAACTCGAAGGGGCCGATCCCGGTGATGCCCCGGACATATCCGATCGGCTCGTGGAAGTGCTCGGCGAGGCGCTCGACCCCGACCCGGACGGCGACGGCTGAGCCGGGTCCGGCTCGATCAGGCTTTGGTGGCGCGCCGCCAGACGCCTTCTCGGGCGGAGGCTCAGCGCGCCGTCACCGAGGGGCGGGTGTTGGTGGACGGTGTCACCGCTCGACGGTCGTCGACGCTGGTCGGCCCGTCCAACAACCTCGAGGTGGACGAGCCTGCGGTCGTCTTCGTGTCGAGAGGCGGCCGCAAGCTCGACCGCGCCATCGATGATCTGAATGTCGAGGTCACCGGGCGTCGCTGCCTCGATGCGGGCGCTTCGACCGGCGGGTTCACCGACTGTCTGTTGCAGCGCGGGGCCGAGCAAGTGGTGGCGCTCGATGTTGGCCACGGCCAGCTGGCGCCGGCACTGGGTGCCGACCCGAGGGTGGTGGCGCTCGACGGAACCAATCTCCGCAGCGTGGATCCGGGTGGGCTCGGTGCGCCATTCGACCTCATCGTGGCCGATCTCTCATTCATCTCGCTCTGTCTCGTCGCCCAAAATTTGGCGGCGCTGAGCGGTCCGGGCACGGACCTCGTGATCCTGGTCAAACCGCAATTCGAGGTTGGCCGGGCTGCCTTGGACAAGCGTGGCGTGGTCCGTCGGGCTGAACATCTCGTCGAGGCGTTGCGAAAGGTGGTCGGGTGCCTTGATTCGGTCGGTCTCGGCACGGTGGCGGCAACCGAATCGTCGCTGCGCGGGGAGGCCGGCAATCGCGAGTTCTTCGTGCTGGCCGTTAAGGGACCGGCTTCGATCGAGGGGATCGAGTCGATGGTGGGGGAGGCGGCGCGGTGAGGATCGCTCTGGTTCCCCATGTCGAGCGGAGGGACGCCCTCGAGGTCGGCCGGAAGCTGACGGCCAGCGGACGGGCGCGGGGGATAGAGGTGACCGCTGATGCGGTGGCCGCCGAGGCGCTCGGCATCGATGCGACACCATTCGAGGACTTCGATCTCGTGGTGGCGGTCGGTGGAGACGGGACGATGCTTGCCGCAGTCCAGGTGGCGCTTCGGGAAGACGTGCCCGTGCTCGGTGTGAACCTCGGCACGGTCGGCTTCCTCGCCGACGCCGAGGTGAGCGATCTCGACATGGTGCTCGACCGCATCGCATCGGGATCGTGGACCGTCGCCGAGCGGATGACGTTGCATGCCGTCGCCGGCGGGAACGAGGCGGTCGGTGTCAACGACGTCGTGGTCGAGAAGGTGGACAGCCAGAGGCTGGTCGCATTGTCCGTCGCATTCGACGGTGAGCCGTTCCTGACCTATCGGGCGGACGGCCTCGTCTTCGGGACGCCGACCGGTTCCACCGCTTACAACTTCTCCGCCGGTGGCCCGCTGGTCGATCCCGGGTTGGAGGCAATCGTGCTCACCCCGGTGGCGCCCTTCTCGCTCTTCACCCGGAGCGTCGTGCTCGATGCCGCGGTGGTGGTCCATTGCACGGTCGCCCAGGACCGCCATGTCAGGGTCAGCACCGACGGGGTCCCGGTTGCAGAACTCGCTCCGGGGGACGTCGTCGAGATCCGCCGCGGCGAGCGGCCGGTCCGATTCGTCCAGATGAGCGGGCGCAGCTTCCCGGCAAGGGTCAAGACCAAATTCCGCCTCGGCGGGCTGTGACGTGCTCGACGAGCTCACGGTTCGCAACCTGGGGATCATCGCCACGGCCCGGCTCGTGCCCGGACCGGGGTTGGTGGTGGTGTCCGGGGAGACAGGCGCAGGCAAGACGCTTCTGCTTGGCGCCCTGCGGCTCCTCTGCGGAGAGACCGCCCGCCCTGACCTGATCGGGCCGGAAGGTGACGAGACGACTGTGGAAGCCCGGCTCTTGCCCGGTGACGACGAAGTGACGGCAACCCGACAGGTGCTCCGTGGCGGACGGAGCCGGGCATATCTCGATGGTTCGCCGGTTCCTGCCCGCGTCCTCGCCGACCGGGTCGGGACCTTGGTCGAGATCGTGGGTCAGCACGACCACCAGGCGCTGAGCAGACCGACAGAGGTCCGTGCCCTGGTCGACCGGCTACTCGACGATGACGGCCTCCGAGCGCGGGACGACTACCGCGCCGCCTGGGAGAGGGTCCAATCGCTATCGAGGGAGAGCGAGGGTCTGGGTGGTGGGAGGGAGGCATTGCAGCGCGACGCGGCATTGGCGCGGTTCCAGGCAGGCGAGATAGCCGATGCCGGGTTCACCGCCGGGGATGACGCGGAACTGGAGCGCATGCTTGGTCGGCTCCGTCATCTCGAGGAGTTGACCGAGAGGATCGCCGCCGCTCACGCCGCCGCCACGGCGGCTGGCGACACCATCGGGGAGGTTGTTGCGGTGATGAGGCGAGCCTCGATCCTCGACGGTTCGCTCGAGCCACTGGCAAAGCGCGCCGAGGAGTCCCAGGCGGTGACGGGAGATCTCACCGTCGAGTTGCGCGCCGCCGCAGACGCTCTCGAAGGCGACCCCACGCAATTGGCGGAGTTGGAGGAGCGGCTGGCCCTGCTCAACTCGCTGCGGCGCAAGTACGGCGCCACGCTCGATCAGGTCCTCCTCTTCGGCGAGGAAGCCATGACACGGGCGGAGAGCATGGAGCGGTCGCTCACCAGAGCGGAGGAGATCGAAGGTCAGTTGGCCGAGGCAATCACCGCCATCGACCGACTTGGCGCACGGCTTCGAGAGAGCCGTGCCACTGCCGGCGGCCGGCTCGCCGATGCGGCGCTGGGTCACCTCCGCCAGCTCGGTTTCAGCGACCCCCACCTCGAGGTCGACATCGCGCCGGCCAAACCGGGTTCCGAAGGTGCGGAAGCGATCAAGCTTGCTCTTCGCCTCTGACCGCCGCCTCGTACCGGGCGAAGTGGCACGGGTGGCCTCGGGCGGCGAATTGAGCCGCCTCATCCTTGCGCTCCGTCTCGCCGGTGGCGCCGGCCGTGCGCCCGTGGTCGCATTCGACGAGGTCGATGCGGGCGTCGGTGGGAAGACGGCGCTCGCCCTGGGCGCAAAGCTCGCCGAGCTGGCAGCCGACCGACAAGTCCTGTGCGTCACCCACCTTCCTCAGGTGGCGGCGTTCGCCGACACCCATGCCGTGGTTCGTCGGGATGGATCGTCGGCGACGGTCGAGGTGGTCGATGGGTATGAGCGTCTCGAGGAGCTCAGCCGGATGCTCTCCGGTTTGCCCGAGAGCGAGCGGGGCAGGGAGCACGCCGAGGAGCTGCTCGCCATCGCCGCCGCCGGCTCTGTCGAGTGACCTACGATCGATCGAGGGACCGCCAGATCAGGTCGAATGGAGAAACGGGATGATGGGCGAGAACCTCGCCATAAAGCACGACGGCCGGGTCACCCGATTGACCCTTGACCGACCAGAGCGGCGAAACGCTCTGGGACTGGCGACGATGCGGGAGCTGATCGAGGCGGTTGGGACGCTCCCGGAAGAGACCGAAGTGGTCGTGCTCGGCGCCGAGGGCCCGGTGTTCTCGGCGGGCCACGACATCTCCGAGATGGTTGGGGCCGACGAGGATCACCACCGGTTGCTCTTCGACGTCTGCACCGAGATGATGCTCGCCCTCCACAGAATCCCCCAGCCGGTGGTGGCACGGGTCCAGGGCCCCGCGGCCGCTGCAGGGTGTCAGCTCGTGGCCAGTTGTGATCTGGCCGTGGCGGTCGAGTCGGCCTGGTTCGCCACCCCTGGGGTGATGATCGGGTTGTTCTGCTCGACGCCGATGGTCCCGCTAACCAGATCCGTTGGGCGCAAACGCGCCATGGAGATGCTGCTCACCGGGGACCGGGTCGACGCGGCGACGGCTGCGGAGTGGGGGTTGGTGAACAAGGCGGTGCCCGACGATCGGCTCGACGCCGAGGTGGACGAGTTGGTCGAACGCATCCTCCGTTTCAGCCCGCGAGTGGTCGGGCTCGGGAAGGAGGCCTTCTACCGCCAGGTGGACGCCACCGAAGAGGAGGCCTACCGGTCGATGTCGGCGGTGATGACCGGTAACGCCGGACTGGCCGACGCCCAGGAAGGAATGACCGCCTTTTTGGAGAAGCGGCCGCCCTCGTGGCCCGGCTGACCCTCAGGTGACGATCCGGGTCGCCATGTCCCATTCGCCGGTTGGTGCTCCGGGGAGTTCCACACCGTCTGAGTCGATTTCGGCAGCCCAGGTGCGCCGTCCGATGCGCACCTCGACCTTGGGTAGAGGTGGAGGCCCAAGCGAGCCGATCAAATAGCCGGGTAGATCGATCCGACCCGACGCGCCGACTTCGCCCCTGAAAGCGCAGCGCCAGCGGTCGGCCGTAGACCTTGACGTGGCGGGCACCGTCACCGGCACCGGGGTCATGTCCTCTTGGAGCCCCCGGTGGTATGACTGCCGCAGCCAACTGCCTAGCTCGGCGTCGACGTCGTCTGGGGTCGTGAGCCTGATCCGCTGCGCGTAGGTGACCGCACCGTAGAGATCGATCCGGTTGAACCGTGGATGGTCCACCCACTGCGGGAGGATCAGGGTTGCGTCCACATGTGCCGATCCCAACATGACGCTGGCGAAGGTCATGCGGTTGATGAAGGCGATCCGGGTCTTGGTGGCGTGGATACGCGACTCGCCCAGGCTCAGAACCCCTGCCTCGATTCGACGGTAGATCCGGATCACCGCGGCGTCTCTTCCCGAGAGGTGCTCTTCGACGGTGGTCGTGACGCAGGCATGGGTCTGGTTGCGGCCGGCGAAGCTCCGCCCGCAGCTTGGGCAGGTCCACATCTCCACGACGGTCGGAGGGTACGCCGGGCGCTGGCCCGCCCTACCCTCCGAGCACAACTGGAGAGGAGACCTGTGGCCGAGCCCGTCCATCTCACGCAGCTGACCCCGCTCTCATTCCTGGGTCGGAGCAGTGAGGTCTTCCGGGACAAGACCGCCATAGTCCATGGCGACCGGCGACTCAGCTATCGCGAGATGGCGCAATCGGCCACGCGCCTGGCACACGCCCTCACGGCATCGGGGATCGAGCCGGGTGACCGTGTCGCCTATCTCTGCCCGAACATCCCCGAGCTCCTGGTTGCGCATTTCGGCGTACCTCTGGCAGAGGCGGTGCTGGTGGCGATCAACACCCGGCTCTCATCAGAGGAGATCCGATACATCCTCGGTCACTCGGGCGCCAGGCTCCTCGTTGTGGACTCCGAGCTCACCCCGTTGATCGAACCGGTGATGCACGACCTCGGTGGAGTCGAGGAGATCGTGACGGTGGACGACACCGGCCGCGGGTCGTCTCTCCCGGCGACCGGGTTCACCGACTTCATGGCCAGGGGCAACGACGAGCCAATGTCCTGGACCGTGGACGACGAGGACCGCACCATCTCGATCAACTACACCAGCGGCACGACCGGCCGACCCAAGGGCGTGATGTACACGCACCGGGGGGCGCATCTCAACGCCATGGCCGAGGTGATCCACTCCCGGCATTCGTCGGACTCGGTCTACCTGTGGACCCTCCCCATGTTCCACTGCAACGGCTGGTGCACCACTTGGGGGGTAACCGCCATCGGTGGCACCCATGTGTGTCTGCGGGCGGTCGACCCGCCTGACGTGTGGCGGCTCCTCGAAAGCGAAGGCGTGACCCACCTCAACGCAGCACCAACTGTCCTGATCTCGCTGGCCAACGCCGCTGAGGCTCGGCCTCTCGGTTCACCGCTGGTGGTGACAACCGCGGGCGCCCCGCCCAGCCCAACCCTGATCGCCCAGATGACGGCGCTGGGCGCCGAGGTGGTCCACGTCTATGGGCTCACCGAGACCTACGGTCCGTACACCGTGTGCCAGGAGCAGCCCGGTTGGGCGCACCTCGAGCCGGCGGAGCGCGCCCGGCTCATGGCCCGGCAGGGTTTGGCGATGGTCTCGGCCGATCCGATAAGGGTGGTTGATGAGGAGATTGACAGACGTCCCTCGAGACGCTTCAACCATCGGAGAAGTCGTGATGCGGGGCAACAATGTCATGAAGGGCTATTTCGACGATCCCGATGCGACCGAGCACGCCTTCCGCGGTGGTTGGTTCCACTCTGGCGACCTCGGCGTATGGCACCCCGACGGCTACATCGAGCTGCGGGATCGAGCCAAGGACATCATCGTCTCGGGCGGGGAGAACATCTCGACCATCGAGGTCGAGCAGGCATTGGTCAGCCACCCCGCCGTCCTCGAGGTGGCGGTGGTGTCGGTGCCCGACGACTATTGGGGGGAGCGGCCCAAGGCATTCGTCGTGCTCAAGTCGGGCGCTGAGGTGACCGAAGACGAGCTCATCGGACACGTCCGCCAGCGGATCGCCAAGTTCAAGGCGCCGGACCAGGTCGAGTTCCTCACCGCATTGCCTAAGACGTCGACAGGGAAGATCCAGAAGTACGTTCTGCGGGACAAGGAGTGGGCTGGTCGAACCAGCAAGGTCAACTGAGCGGGGAGACATGGTTCTTTCGGACCCGGGGCGCGGGCACCGACCCAAGCACTGAGGCGGGCCACAGTTGGACGTGGATCCGGGTCAGGAGCTATTTCGACTTCGTCGAGCGCGGACGGATAGTCACCAACAACGCCGCCACCACACAGTCGCCGCGCCAGCTCGTCGAACTGCTTGCAGAGCTCGTGCCTGGCTACGAGAGCGTCCATCGGGGCACATCGACGGCCTCGAGGACGATGACGGACCTCTTCGAGAGCGCATACGACACCATCGCCCAGTGGATCAACGCTCCGAGCAGGCGGAATATCGCCATCTACCGCAACACGACCGAGGCGCACAACGCGGTGATGTACTCGATGCTCACCGAGTTCCGCGACGGCGACAACGTGGTCACCACCAGGCTGGAGCACAACTCCAACTACGTGCCCTGGTACGGGATGACGAAGGAGATCCTCGAACCGCTGGGCAGGCATGTCGAGTACCGGCTGGTCGACTTCGATCCCGCCACGGGTGAGCTGGATCTCGATCAGATGTCGCACCTCGTCGACCAGAGGACCAAGTTGGTCTGTTGCACCGGTGCCTCCAATTTCCTCGGCACCAAGCCACCGCTCGCCGATGTCCGTGCGATCACCGACGCCAGCGGTTACGAGCAGCCCGATGGCCGTCTCGGCTCACTTCTGTTGGTGGATGGGGCTCAACTGGTTCCGAGCAGCCCCGTCGATGTGACCGCCCTCGATGTCGACTGGATGTCCTTCTCGTTCCACAAGATCCTGGCGCCGTTCGGGGTGGGTGTTCTCTACGGGCGCGAGGACGTCATGGCCGGGTCACGCCCCTTCCTCTACGGCGGCGACATGATCGCCGACGGCGGCGTCTGGGACGATCGCATCGAGTACGCCGACCTCCCGTGGCGATCGGCGGCGGGCACGCCCGCAGTCCTCGAGGTGATCGTGTCGGCGCAGGCGCTTCGTCTCTTGGTGGACATCGTCTGCGGCCCGGATGCCGAGCCGTACTTCCGCACCGAGCGGCCCCTGGACCGGGCGACGGTCGAAAAGGTGATGAGCGCGGTACGAGCCCACACCAGGCTGCTCACCACCCATGCCATGACGAGGTTGTCGGAGGTAGCCGGGATCACGATCTACGGCCCGCCGGCCGACCGAGACCGTTCGCCGCTCGTCGCCTTCAACGTGGAAGGGTGGAGCCCATACGACCTTGCCGACGGACTCGATCAACAAGGCGTCGAGAGCCGTGCCGGGTGTCATTGCGCCTCCCTGGCGCACCGATGGCTCGGGCTGGCGCCCCAAGCCACCTGCAGGTTGAGCTTCGCTCTCTACAACACGATGGAGGATGTCGATCGCGCCGTGGATGCGCTGTGCCGGTTGGTCGAATCGCCACCGCCCCCTGCCCAACCGGATCTCGTCGCGCAGGGTTAGCCTCAGCTGCAGGATCGAATTGAGGAGGGCGAGATGAGCACTGAACACCCGTCGCTGCGTGATGAGGACATCCGCAACGTGACCAATGGCGTTCCGGCGTCCCAGAAGGACGATGCCGACGAGGCCGACGGGGTCGACGGCACCGATGCCGATGGTGTGGATGGGGTCGACGGCACCGATGCCGATGGGGTCGACGGGGTAGACGGCACCGATGCCGATGGTGTGGATGGGGTCGACGGCACCGATGCCGATGGGGTCGACGGGACCGACAGCGACGGCGTCGACGGGACCGACAGCGACGGGACCGACCGGTAGAGCCAGGCACTCAAACACCGCCGGGATGACTCGGAGCTCGTGAGAGAGGTGTCCGACGCCGGCCTCGAGCGTTGCGTCGGCGATTCAGCCGCCTTTACCGCCGAGGTGTGGGGGGAGCGTCCCCTCCTGCACCGGTCTCCGGGAGGCTTCGACGACCTGCTCTCGCTCGACGACGTCGACCGGCTGATCTCGTCGGCTGGTCTTCGGCTGCCGGCATTCCGGCTGGTCCGCCATGGGAAAGTCCTCCCACCCAGCGGTTACACCAAGACCACACGAACCGGATCTCAGACGGCAACCGGGGTGGCCGACGCCTCGGCCGTGTTCGCCCACTTCGACCAAGGGGCGACGATCGTGCTCCAGGGCATGCACCGCTACTGGTCTCCCGTGGCGATCTTCGCCCGCAGCTTGGAGGCGTCGCTTGGCCACCCGGTACAGGTCAACGCCTACATCACGCCGCCGGGGTCGCAGGGCTTCGATGCCCACAAGGACGACCACGACGTCTTCGTGCTGCAAAGTCACGGCAGCAAGCGCTGGTGGGTGCACGAGCGGCACGACCTGCCGCCGACCCGAGCCCCGCTGGTCGAGGTCGAGCTCGAGCCGGGGGACAGCCTCTACATCCCGAAGAACTTCCCTCACGCCGCAGCCACCCAGGCTTCGGCATCGGTCCACCTCACCGTCGGGGTTCTTTCCATCGGGACCAGGGATGTTCTCGAGGCGGCGGTGTCGTTGCTGCAGACCGAGGGTGATCTCGACGACCCGCTTCCACTGCGGTTCGCCCAGGACGGCGAGGCATTGCGTGCGACGGTGGACGAGCGTCTTCACCTGATCGCCGACCTCCTGGCGACGAAAGTGGACAGGGATGCGATCGGGGGGCGGTTGCAGCGGCGGTTCTTCACCACCCGCCAGCCGTTGCTCGCCGGTCAGATGCGACGCGTGCTCGACCTCGACGAGATCACCGACCGATCGGTGGTGGGGGTGAGGGCCGGGGCGCTGTGCCTCCTTCAGGTCGAAGGTGACGAGTTGGCGGTGCTGCTCGGTGACCGCGAGCTCCGGATGCCGGCATGGATGGAGCCGGTGATGAGTGACGTGGTCGGACGCGGCGAGATCCGGGTCGATGAGATTCACCTGGATGCGGCGAGTCGCTTGGTGCTCGTCCGCAGGCTGATCAAGGAGGGTCTGCTCGAGGTGCGCGGTTGACCGCGAGCCGGTTCCGTTGCTCGGAGGAAGCAGAGAGCCGGGAAGAACCGCTTTACGCCACGGCTTCAACCGTCACCGCATGGATCGTCGTCGAGCAGCCCGGGCCGTGGGGACCCGAAGCGCTACTCGACAGCCGGTTCCCTCTGGAGGTGGCGGTCGAATTGGAGCGGCGCAGCGCGATCCACGGCATCCGGCCTTTGCTGATCCGGCGGGGGCGGGACAATGCCGATGAGCGGGCCATGTTCCTCGCCCACAGCGGAGGTGGTGGCAGAGAGCCGGTCTTGGTGCGCCTCCCATTGACCACCCCCGAGGATGTGCTCGAAGTCGACCTGTCGGCGCTGGCGGCTGGAGAACCCGTTGGTTTCCCCCAGTCCCGTCCCGTTTACCTGGTGTGCACCCACGGGCGCCACGACATCTGTTGTGCCGACCGGGGAAGGCCGTTGTACAGGGCGTCGGCCGATGTGCTCCCCGACCGGGTCTGGGAGACATCGCACATCGGCGGCGATCGGTTCGCCGGCAACCTGCTCGTCCTGCCCCACGGGGCCTATTTCGGGCGCGTCGAACCCGAGGACGCCTCCCGCCTCATCCAGTCGTTCGAACTTGGCCGGCTCGAACTCGACCTTTACCGCGGTCGGAGCACCATGCATCGCATCGCCCAGGCCACCGACCACTTCGTCCGCGACCGATTCGGATGGGTCGGGATCGACGACGTGGAGGTGATCTCGATCAGGCGCCTGTCACCCGGATCAGCCGAGGTTGCGGTGCGTGGCCCGGATGGCGAGTAGGTTGGCGGTCAGGGTCGAATACCGGAGCTCACCCGAGCAGTCGATGCTCACCTGCCGCGCTCCGCTACCCCACCCGGCCGCCGGTCTTCTCGTTCGGACCGCTCTCCTAGATCAGGCGGGGACCACCTCGACCAATGCGGTGTACTCGGGGATCAGCGCCTCGGGGTCGCGTACGCCCGGTGCCAGCAACACGTTGGCCTCTGGCCAAAATGCCTGGAGATTCCCCGGCCGGATCTTCCCGCTCCTGACCGTTGCGGCGAGTTCGCCGTGGGCCGAGCGGACGGTGACCGGGGTGCCGTCGGTCAGTCCCGAAACCCTCGAGGTCGGTGGGAGCCATCAGGACGTCATGGCGCCCCATCCCGGTCAGCGGGTCCCGCTCGGAGAACACCATCGTGTTGAACTGCTTGCCGCGCCTCGTGGAGAGCCGGAACCTGCCCCGGCTCGGGTGGGGGTGGTGGCTGGACGACGGCGAAGTGAGCCTTCCCGTCTGGAGTGGGAAACCGGCCCTCCTCGCCGAGGCGCTCCCCACCCCACTGCACGTTGTCACCCAGTTCCGTCAGGTTCTCCACCCCTTGGTAGGTGGGTACCACCCGGGCGATCTCGGCGCGGATGTCCTCACCCGAGGCGAACTCGATGAGATGCGGCTCGCGCCGGATCGACCCGTCTGGCGAGGTCGAGGAAGATCTCCCATTCGGTGCGCGCCGCTCCCACCGGGGGCACCACCTGGGGGCCGAACACCACTCGCCGCTCGGTCGTCGTCTCGGTGCCGCCGTCCCGCTGCTCGTAGCGGGTGGCGGCGGGCAAGAGCACCACCTCCTCACCCGGATCGAGGAGCATCTGTGTGGTGACGACGATGTCCTGGTGGACACGCAGCGGGACCCGCTCCAGCGCCTCCCTCACCTGTTGCGGGTCGGGGAGCACCTCGAGGAAAGTTTCCACCGCACGAGTACAGGATGTCGAGGTCGCCACGGTGGGCGGCCTCCGACCATCTCGGCTGCGCTCAGCCCCGGGGTCGGCCGGCACGTCGAACCCGTAGTCGGCGGATAGCCGGGCAGCCGACTCGCCGTCGAGGGCGGCCCCGCCGGGGAGCGTTGTGGCGTAGGCACCCATCTCGGCACCGCCCTGGACGCCGGAGTGCCCGCGGATGGGCATCAGCCCGGCACCCGGCCGACCGATGTTTCCCCGCGCCAGCGCCAGATTGGCGATGGCGCGCACGTTGTCCGACCCGAACACGTGCTGGGTCACCCCCATGGACCAGATGAGGATGGCGGACCGTGCCTCGCCATACACGTGGGCGAAACGCTCCATCTCGGCCCTAGTCGAGCCCGAGGCCACCTCGAGGTCTTCCCAACTGAATGCCTCGATCGCGGCTCGAAGCTCGGTCCATCCCTCGGTGCGCGCCTCGATGAAGTCGCGGTCGACGGTCCCCTCGGCAAGCATCGCCTTGAGGACACCGGACACGAACCCGATGTCCCCTCCGGTATGGATCGGGAAGAACTCGTCGGTGATGCGCGTGCCGAAGATTGCGCTCTCCGGGTTGGACGGGACCCAATATCGCTCCAGAGCGGGTTCGCGGAACGGGTTGACCACCACCACCCGCAACCCTTGCTTGCGAGCCAGGTAGAGGTACTTCATCATCACCGGTTGGGCGTTGGCGGTGTGGCTGCCAAAGAGGACGACCAGGTCGGATTCGAAAATGTCTTTGTAGGAGACGGTGGTCGCCCCAAATCCGATCGATCCCTTGAGCGCCATCGTCGAGGGTGCATGGCAAACCCTCGCGGCATTGTCGATGTTGGGCGACCCGAGGAACCGGACGAACTTCTGTGCCACGTAGTAGGTCTCGTTCGTCAGCCCCCTCGACGTGAGGTAGAGGGCGAACCTTGCCGGATCGGTTCTTTTCAGCCGATCGGCGACCAGATCGAGCGCCTCGCCCCAGGTGATACGGCGGAACCCCGGCTCACCGCGTCTCCTCAACATGGGGTGGGCAAGCCGTCCCAACTCACGGAGGTCCTTTCCCGACCTCGCCCGAAGTGCGGTCACGTCTCCGAGGACGGCCGGGTCGAGCGGTCCCATCGTGTTGAGCCGGAGGAGGTTGAGCCGGACGGTGCACAGGTGGATACCGTCGATCGTCCAGTCGTGGAGACCGGCGGTGCCCAGGGCGCACCCGTCGCAGACTCCCTTGGTCAGGATCGCCCAGGCGCGGGGGAGCGAGTCGCGGTTCTCCCAGACGGTTCGGAAGATCTCTCCGTAGTGGTTGGGCTTGACCTCCCCGACCCCGTTGGGTCGCCATCCTGCCCACAGGTCGGGACGTACCCTGCGACGCTGCGGTGATCCTCCGGCCATGGCGCCACGGTAACCCGGTCTCCTGCGCCCGGGCGGCGAGCGGTGCGGTCCTGGGAGGTGCGGCCACCCGGTGCTACTCTGGCCTCCCGTGATGAGCCGCCTGCTGCGCTCCCGGGATTCAACCCCTCCTCTGCGCAAGCCAAGCCACGAGGAGGAGCGATGAGCAAGCACGTATTTGTTACCGGTGGTGTGGTCTCCAGCCTGGGGAAGGGGATCACCGCAGCATCGCTCGGCCGACTGCTCAAGGCGCGCGGTCTGCGGGTGGTCAACCAGAAACTCGACCCATACATCAATGTCGACCCGGGCACGATGAACCCGTTCCAGCACGGCGAGGTGTTCGTCACGGACGACGGCGGCGAGACCGACCTCGACCTGGGCCACTACGAGCGCTTCACCGGTGAGAACCTGCGCCGCACCTCGAACGTGACCACCGGCTCCGTCTACCAGACGGTTATCCAAAAGGAGCGGCGTGGCGACTACCTGGGGGACACCGTCCAGGTGATCCCCCACGTCACCAACGAGATCAAGACCAGGATCCGCCGACTCGGCGATCCCGAAGTGGATGTGGTCATCACCGAGGTGGGAGGGACTGTCGGTGACATCGAGAGCCTCCCCTTCCTCGAGGCGATCCGTCAGCTGCGCAAGGACCTGGGCAAGGCGAACACCGTCTACATCCACGTCACGCTGGTCCCGTTCATCGGATCGTCCGAGGAGCTCAAGACCAAGCCGACGCAGCACTCGGTCGCCGAACTGCGGAGCAGGGGGATCCAGCCCGACGTGATCGTCGTACGCTCCGACCGGCCGATCGACGAGGGCGTCCGGCGCAAGATCAGCCTGTTCTGCGATGTCGACCCGGCCGCCGTCATCAACGCCACCGATGTCGAGGACATCTACGAGGTCCCGTTGGTGCTCAACCACGGTGGCCTCGACCGGGTCGTCTGCGACACGCTCGAGCTCTCAACCCCCGACCCGGACCTGGACGACTGGGAGAGGATGGTGCACCGCTCGGCCGTTGCCGGCGACACCGTCACCATCGGCGTGGTGGGCAAGTACGTGGATCTCCCCGACGCCTACCTATCGGTGGTCGAGGCGTTGCGGCATGGCGCAACCGCCAACGACGTCAGGCTCGACCTCCGCTGGGTGCCCTCGGACGACACCGTCGGGCTGCTCGCCATGACCAACCTCGACGACCTCGACGGGATCCTCGTCCCCGGTGGTTTCGGAGTGCGGGGGATCGAAGGCAAGGTGCAGGCGGTTCGGTTTGCCCGCGAGCAGGGCATCCCATTCCTCGGGTTGTGCCTCGGGCTCCAATGCGCCGTCATCGAGTTCGCCCGGTCACAGCTCCACATGCCTGACGCCAACAGCTCCGAGTTCGATCCCACAACCGCCCACCCGGTGATCGATCTCATGGAGAGCCAGCAATCGGTCGACGATATGGGCGGGACGATGCGGCTCGGGCTGTACCCGGCGGCGCTCGAGGAGGGATCGCTCGCCCGCAGGCTCTATGGCAAGGAGTTGATCTACGAGCGCCATCGCCACCGGTTCGAGGTCAACAACCGCTATCGCGCCGACCTCGAGCAGGCCGGTATGCGGTTGTCGGGTCTGGCGCCGGATGACTCGCTGGTGGAGATCATCGAACTGCCCGGGCACCCGTTCTTCATCGCCAGCCAGTTCCATCCCGAGTTCAAGTCGCGGCCCGACCGGGCCCATCCGCTGTTTGCCGGGTTCATCGCCGCTGCGCTGGAGAAGCAGCGCGCCGCTACCGGACATGCGCCGGTCGAGGCACCCCTGGTCGAGCTGGGTTGAGCACCTCCCTCTGTGATTGCGTCGGACCCCGAGTTCAGGTTGCTCGGGGAGCGGGTCATGGGCAGCGGGGTCTTTCTCGAGTTGAGCAAGCACCACCTGCTGGCGCCGGATGGACGCTCGATGGAGCGCGACGTGATCCGACACCCGGGCGCGGTGGCGGTGGTGCCGGTCCTCGGCGATGACGTCGTCCTCATCCGCCAGCACCGCACCGCGGTGCGTAGGTTCTTGTTGGAGATCCCCGCCGGGAAACTCGACATCCGGGGCGAGGACCCCGCGGAGGCGGCGCGGCGGGAGTGCGTCGAGGAGGTGGGTTTGCAGCCGGTGAAGCTGGAGCCGTTGTGCGAGTTCTTCACCGCGCCCGGCTTCACCGACGAGCGGATCGCCCTCTTTCTCGCCGAGGACCCGGTCCCCGTGGAGGCGACGCCCATCGGCGCCGAAGAAGAGGTGAGCGAGATCGTCCGGATTGCCGATCGCCCGGGCGGTCGAGATGATCTGGGAAGGTGAGATCGTGGATGCCAAGACCCAGATCGGTCTGCTCATGATCGGTAGCCGACGATGATCGTCGGCGTCCCCACCGAGATAAAGGCATCCGAGGGCAGGGTGGCCATCACCCCCACGGGTGTGCGCGAGCTCGTCAGCCGTGGGCACCGGGTCCTGGTCCAGTCCCAGGCGGGTGATGGCTCCACCATCCACGATGCCGAGTACACCGCCCAGGGCGCCGAGATCGTCGCTACCGCCGAGGATGTGTTCGAGGGGGCCGACCTCATCCTCAAGGTCAAGGAACCGCAGCCGGTCGAGGTGGAGCGCTTTCGGCCCGGTCAGATCCTCTTCACCTATCTCCACCTCGCCGCCTATCCCAACCTGGCCAAGGGGCTCGCGGAGAGCGGTGTGGTCGGGATCGCCTACGAGACGGTGCAACTCGCCGATCGCTCGCTGCCGCTGCTGGCCCCCATGTCCGAGATTGCAGGGCGGATGGGGACTCAGGCCGGTGCCTACTTCCTGGAGCGGGCCCAGGGCGGGCGGGGAATCCTGCTCGGCGGTGTCCCGGGCGTGGCGCCGGGAAAGGTGGTCGTGATCGGAGCCGGGATCGCAGGGACCAATGCCGCGGTGATCGCGGTGGGGATGCAGGCCGAGGTGGTGGCGCTCGACCGTGACCTATCGCGGCTTCGGGCGATCGATTCCCTCTACCACGGCCGGATCGTGACCCTCGCCTCGAACCAGCTCACCTTGGAGGAGCAGGTGGAAGACGCCGACCTGGTCATCGGGTCGGTCCTGGTGCCAGGGGCTTCCGCGCCCCGTTTGGTCACCGAGCAGATGGTGGCTGGGATGAAGCGGGGGGCGGTGCTGGTGGACATTGCCATCGACCAGGGGGGCTGCTTCGAGACGAGCCGGGAGACGACCCACGAGGATCCGGTGTATTCGGTGCACGATGTCGTCCACTATGCGGTGGGCAACATCCCAGGCGCCGTGCCCCATACCTCCACGTACGCGCTGACCAACGCCACCATCCCGTACGTCCTGGCGCTTGCCGACCACGGGGTCCACGAGGCATTCCGTCGCCACCCCGAGCTGGTCCCCGGGCTCAACGTCGCCATATGGCTCGTTTGCCAACCGTGCGGTGGCCGAGAGCCTCGGTACCACTTGGGTGGCGCCGGAGGTGGCGCTGGCGGGCGTCGCCCCGGTGTGACGCGGCCCGCCCAACCAACGACCTCACCGCGGCCGTCACCGAGTACCTGGGGCATCTCTCCGCCGAGAGAGGACTCTCGGCGGAACACCGTCGCCGCCTACCGGCGCGATCTGACCGGCTACCTGGAGCACCTCGATGGTGCTGAACCGAGCCGCGAACTGGTCGACTCGTTCGTCAAACGGCTGTCAACCGCCGGTCTCGCCCCATCGACGGTGGCGCGTAAAACGGCAGCGGTGCGAGGGCTGCACCGCTTCCTGGTGGCGGAAGGCATGGCATCGGAGGATCCAACCGTGCTTCTCGACCGCCCCGCCCGCCGGCTTTCCTTGCCCAAGGCGCTGTCGGTCGATGACGCCATCCGACTGGTGGAGGCGCCCGACACGACGACCTCGCTGGGTCGAAGGGACAGGGCGCTGCTCGAGTTTCTCTACGCAACCGGTGCCCGCGTCGCCGAGGCGGTCGGTTTGGACCTGGTCGACCTCGAGTTGGAGGAGCGCAACGCCCTGGTCACCGGGAAGGGATCGAAGCAGCGGCTTGTTCCGCTCGGGACCGCCGCGGTGGAAGCCATCAGCTTGTACCTGCCGGACCGATTGAGCCTACGGCTACCTGGTCAGGACCCGGGCGCGCTCTTCCTCAACTTCCGCGGTGGGCGATTGACCCGACAAGGGGTCTTCGCCGTTGTGCGTCACTCCGCCACCCGAGCCGGGCTCGACGCCGCCAAGGTGTCCCCGCACGTTCTCAGACATTCGATGGCGACTCACATGGTCGAGGCGGGGGCCGATCTGAGGACCGTCCAGGAACTGCTCGGTCACGCTAACATCAGCACAACGCAGGTTTACACCAAGGTGTCCGCCGGGCACCTGTACGAGGTGTACGTCTCCTCTCACCCCCGAGCCAGATGACCACGTCCTCATACGATCTCGATACCGCTCGTCACACTCTCGACGAGGAGCGCGCCCGCCTGGTGCACCAGCTCAACGAGCTTGGCGCCACCGAGACAGGTGACCTTCGCCCCGACCTCGAGTTTGGGGACGGATTCGCCGACGCCGGCGCCGCCACCGCCGAGCGGACCGAGTTGCTCGGCGTGGTCGAGTCGCTCAAGAACCAGGTCGAGGTGATCGATCGGGCGCTCCAGAAGATCACCGATGGCAGCTACGGGGTCTGTGACCGCTGCGGGGGCGAGATCGGTGACGCCCGTCTGGAGGCTCGGCCCTCCTCGGTGCTCTGCTTGGAGTGCAAGGCGCGCCAGGGCTGATTCGACCCTCGGTGCCGGGTTCGAAGATCGACACGGACCGCGACCCCTGGAGCCACCTGGTCAAACGGTTCTTCGACGTGGCGTCATCGGAGCCGCTCGACACGTACGAGTCGGCATTCGTGGATGGAGCGCTCCAAGGTCCAGAGAAAGCGCTCTTCCTGGATCAGCCCCTTGCCGACCAGCGTCACGCTTACCGGGCTGCCCGGTTCGCCGAGCAACGTTCCCCACAACGGCCTGACCTGGTCAGGGCTGCGCTGCTGCACGACGTCGGCAAGCGTCATGCCCGGCTGGGCATCCTCGGACGGGTGCTCGCAACTCTCCTCCGCCAGCTCCGCCTGGAGGGCTACGGCCGGGTCGCCGTCTACCTCGACCACCCCGCAATCGGCGCCGCCGAGCTCGAGGCGACGGGAGCCGAGCCGTTGGTGGTCGAGTTCGCCCTCAATCATCACGGCAAACGCCCAAGGACGATCCATCCGGACGACTGGGCGGTGCTGTTCGCCGCCGACCACGAAACGGGACGGCTACTCGAGGGGTGAGAAGCCGGTGGCTGTCGATCGTTGACCTCCGCCCTCCGCACGGTCACCATGCGGTCCTGCCAATGAGCTGCCCAGCATGACCCGCCCCAAGAATGACCTACATGGCATGGCCTACCCAAATGAGATACGCGCCATGACCTACACGGTGCGTACATCGGTCTTCGAGGGCCCGCTCGATCTTCTGCTCCAACTCGTCAACCGACACCAGATCGATGTCACCGCGATGCGGCTGTCGGACCTGGTTGGCGAGTACCTGCTCCATCTCGAGCAGATGCGGCGGCTCGACCTCGATGTGACCAGCGAGTTCGTTCTCGTTGCCGCCACCCTCATCGAGTTGAAGGCGCGACGGCTCCTTCCCGGCCCCGATGAAGTGGATCTCGACGACGAGTTGGCTCTGCTCGAAGAGCGCGACCAATTGCTCGCCCGCTTGTTGGCATGTGTCACCTTCAAGGATGTCGCCGCGGTACTGGCGAGCCGGCTCGACGATGGGTCGCGGTGGCATGCCCGGGTTCCTGCACTGGGCGATCTCCCTCCGCCACCACCGCTCGAGGTCAGGGTTCCGGTCGACGTCGCAGGGCTGGCCGCGATCGCTGCCTCGGTCATGGCCGAGAGGGACGAAGAGCCGTCGGTCGACCACCTCGACCTCGAGCTCCCCTCGGTGGCCGACGCCATCGACGACCTGCGGAAGCGCTTGATCGCCGAGTCGGGGTTCGAGGAACTGGTCGCCCACTGCACCCGGCCCGTCGAGATCGTCGCATACTTCCTTGCGATGCTCGAGTTGGCGAGGTGGGGGATGATCGAGCTCGAGCAACCCGATCTACTGGCCGAGATACATCTGCGCGCCGTGGCGGTGGGGCAGTGAGAGGGCTCATGGGCGAGGAGATGCTCGACACCGCGGCGCAGGTGGAGGCGATCCTGTTCGTGGCTGAAGAGCCGCTGACGGTGGAGGAACTGGCCGAGGTGCTCGAGGTGCCCCGACAGACGATCGAGGTGGAGCTCGAGCGGGTCGCCCAGGGGCTCGAGGGCCATGGCATAGAGCTACGACGGGTGGGCCGGGGTTGGCGGATCTACACCAGACCAGGGGCTGCTCCCCATCTGGAACGCTTCTCGCGCGCCTCTGCCACCCGGTTGTCGCCGGCGGCGCTCGAGGTCCTGGCAGTGGTCGCATACCGCCAGCCGGTGACCCGCGCCCAGATCACCCACATCAGGGGAGTGGACTCCGAGTCGGCGCTTCGGACCCTGGAACGTCACGGGCTCATCGAGGAAGCGGGCCGTCTGCCACTACCAGGGAGCCCAGCGGTATACCGGACCACTCCCACGTTCCTAGAGAAGCTCGGCATGCGCTCGCTCGATGAGCTTCCTCCATTGGCGGACCATGTTCCCCCGGCCGACGTGGTCGATCGGCTCGAGGAGACTTTCCGCTCCGAGGTGTGACGGTGTCCAACGGGCCAGAGCCGCCTCGGCTCCAAAAGGTGCCTGAGCCGCCTCGGCTCCAGAAGGTCATTGCCGCCTCGGGCATCGCCTCGCGCCGCGCCGCAGAAGAGTGGATCCGGGAGGGGCGGGTCGATGTCAATGGCCGGACCGCCCGTCTTGGCGACCGCGCCGACCCGGAGAGGGCTGCAGTGACAGTGGATGGTGTGCCCCTCCCGGTCAGACCTGGGCTCATCACCTATTTGCTCAACAAGCCCGCGGGAGTGGTCAGCACGAGCGCCGACCCCCAGGGCCGACCGACCGTCGTCGACATCGTCCCCTCCGACCCCAAGGTGTTCCCGGTCGGAAGGCTCGACGCCGACACGGAGGGGCTACTGCTACTCACCAACGACGGTGAGTTGGCCAACCTCGTCACCCATCCCCGATACGGGATCACCAAGACCTACAACCTGATGGTGGATGGCCGCCCCGACGCAGCGACTCTCCAGCGGCTGGTGGAGGGTGTCGAACTGGATGACGGGCCGGCGGCTGCGGTCTCGGCCCGGCTCCTCGGCTCGAGCGGTGGTCGATCACATCTCGAACTGACCATGGGGGAAGGGCGCAAACGCGAGGTCCGCCGCATGCTCGATGCGGTCGGGCACAGAGTGCTGTCGCTGTTTCGCACTGCCGTCGGGCCCATCACCGACCCCGGGCTGCGCCGCGGCGAGTGGCGGACGCTCACCGCGGGCGAGGTCCGGCTCCTCTACGAAGCTGCCCATCGCCCAGGTCTGCTACACCCACGGGCACCGTGACCATCTCCTTCCCGGCGCAACTGGAGATCGAACCGCTCCAGGTCGCCCTCGACGTCACGGTTCGCCCACCCGGGTCGAAGAGCATCACCAACCGGGCGTTGTTGGTGGCTGGATTGGCCGCCGGCACATCGCGGCTTTCGGGACCGCTGAGGAGCGACGACACCGATGCCATGCGCCGCTGTCTCCAGGCCCTCGGTGTGGAGATCTTCGACACAGAGGACCCGTGGCGGGTGGAGGGGGTGGATGGCGGACTCACCGGATCGGCGGCCGCACTAGACGCCGCCGCCTCGGGGACCACGGCGAGGTTCATCACTGCGGCTGCGACGCTCGCCGACGGGCCCTCGACGATCGACGGTACGCCCCGGATGAGGGAGCGACCCATCGGCGATCTCGTGGCTGCTCTGCGGGCGATGGGCGGCGAGATCGAGACACCGCTGAACGAGGGCTTTCCCCCGGTCCGGGTCCGTGGCGGCGGAGTGGAGGGCGGCGAGGTGACCATCGATGCCCGACGGTCTTCGCAGTTCGCCTCGGCTGTCCTCATGGTCGCCCCGTATTCACGAACGGGGTTGACCCTCGGCTTCGTCGACGACGTGATCGTCTCCAAGCCTTACCTCGGCACCACGCTCGAGGTGATGACCGGCTTCGGCGCTACGGCTAGCTGGGCGGGGGAGGCGAGAGTGCGGGTCGAGCCGGGGGGATACCGGGGCACCGACTACTCCATCGAGGCTGACGCCTCGGCGGCTGCCTACCCCTTCGCCGCTGCGGCGGTCACCGGGGGCGTGGTGCGGGTGGAGGGGATACCCCCAGGCTCGACCCAGGCAGACCTCGGGCTGCTCGGTGTGCTCGAGGCCATGGGGTGCGAGGTCATCTTCTCCGACGCCACACTCGAGGTGCGCGGCCCTGCTCCTGGAGAATTGCGCGGCGTGGACGTGGACATGACAGAGATGCCGGACGCAGTGCTGGCACTCGCCGTCGTCGCCGCCTTCGCCGATCGGCCGAGCACGATCCGGGGCGCGGGCACACTCCGGATCAAGGAGACCGATCGGCTGGCGGCACTCGAGGCGGAGTTGAGGCGGATCGGCGCCGGGGCATCGGCAGGCCCGGACACGCTCACGGTCGAGCCGGCATCGCTCCACGGTGCCCTGGTCCGTACCTACGACGACCACAGGATGGCGATGGCATTTGCCATTGCCGGGCTGACGGTCCCAGGAGTGGTGATCGACGACCCTGGGTGTGTGACCAAGACATGGCCGGGCTTTTTCGCTGAGATCGCTCGATGGAAGAGTTGATAGTCGCCATCGACGGGCCGGGCGGTTCGGGAAAGTCGACCGTGAGCCGAGAGACCGGGCGCCGGCTCGGGTTGCCCCACCTCGACACCGGCGCCTTCTATCGGGCGGCGACCCTCGTGGCGTTGCGGCGTGAGATCGAGCTTGGTGATGGCCCCGGCCTGGCGGCGGCGCTCTCACCGACCGGCATCGAGTTCGACGACGGACGGACGATGCTCGACGGTGACGATGTGAGTGAGGAGATAAGAGGCGAGTGGGTCACCGCTGCGGTGAGCAGGGTGTCGGCCAACCCCGAGGTCAGGCGGATCATGGTGGATCGGCAGCGGCGCTGGGTGGCTCACCACAGCGGCTCGGCGGTGGTCGAGGGGAGGGACATCGGCACCGTCGTCTTCCCCGACGCCCCGGTCAAGGTGTTCCTCACCGCCCGGCCCGAAGTCCGGGCAAGTCGCCGTTCCGCCGAAGGATCGGTCGCCGGCGAGCAGTCATCGGTGGCGGTCGAGTTGGCGCGACGCGACCAGTTCGACTCGACGCGGGAGATTTCTCCTTTGCGCCCCGCCGCCGGTGCCGTCGAGATCGACACGAGTGACATGGACGTCAACGAGGTGGTCGAGCGGATCGTCGACCTGGTCCGCTTGGCCGCTCCTCGAGGCACGACTTGAGGCTGATCGTGACAATGGTTTGGCTCTTGGCTTTGGCTCCGGCTCGGCCGCTTTCAACGAACTGCCCGGCGGTAACATCGCGGTCATGCCCGGCCGTTCTCTCCTCGATCCGAGGCGGAGGGGCCTGGTGGTCCTCGGCGCCGTCTTCGTCGGTTTGATCCTTGGTGTGCTGGGGTTGGGGGCGGTGATCCTCGCCCCTCCGCCGCCGGCGCCGGTAGCGGCACCGGGCCTCGGGCCATCGTCACCGACCACCGCCGTCTCCGCCGCATCTCCCACCACCGCTCACGTCATGACCGAGACGACCGCAGACGTCTTTGTGCTCGGCGAGAAACCGGGTGCGGTGCTCACCGCCCACGGCGGCGTGGAGGGGGAGTTCGTGCTTCACACCGTCGAGATGATGGATGCCCCCGATGGCGGGGGCCTATCGGTGGAGTTCCGATCTGGAGACGACCGGTTGCTGATGACGGTTCGGAACTGGGCGGGCCGCGAGCAGGAACCGGAGTTCGAGCGTCCCGCCGAAGCGACGTTCGTCCTCGGTCGTTCCACGTTCGTCGCAAACGAGGGCGAGTGCACCGTGAATGCACGGGAGACCGAGATCAACGAGATCGAGCCCACGATCATGGCGGTCGACGGGGTATCCCGAACGGTGATCGCGCTGGCGACGCTCGAAGGTGGTATCGACTGCGAGCCGATCGAGGCGGTGCGCGACCCGGTCGATCCTGTTTCGATCGATGGCCGGTTCGCGGCATACCTTGCGGTGTGGGAGGAGTAGAGGAGGGGTATTGGGTATTGAGCACTGGGTTCTGGGTAACCAAACCCAAGCTGACTAGCTGCTACCCACGACGTCCAAGGCTTCGGTAGCTCCCCAAGTTCGGTCTCTCTCCAACAGGCCGTGCTCACCGGGGCGGCGAGCGGTGTACCCGGCCTCCACGAGCGCCTGAACAGTTGAGATCATCGATCGCAGGGCGGGAGGCAACGGGAAGTACTCGTCCTCTCCGGTGACGTGGAGCAACTCCACCCCGCGGCTGGGGGCGAGGCGCTCAACCACCTCCGCCACCAGATGGTCGGGGGCGGATGCGCCTGCGGTGACACCGACGGTGTCAACCCCCTCCAGCCAGGACTCCTCGATCTGCCCAGCGTTGTCGATGCGGTGGGCGGCGACACCTTGCTCGTCCGCCACCCTGACCAGCGCCAGGGTGTTGGATGATGTCTCCGAGCCCACCACCAGGATCAGGTCGCACTGCTGGGCGAGCTCGAGGACGGCGTCCTGGCGGTTGGTGGTGGCGTAACAGAGATCACCGCGACGGGCCGTCCAGAGTTCTGGGAACCGCTCCGAGGCCTTGTCCATCACTGAGCGCCATTCGTGTACACCAAGTGTCGTCTGCGCCAGCAGCGCCACCCGAGAATGGTCGCCCGGATCGAACGATCCGAGCCCGCGCTCCGGATCGACCAGGGTCATGGCTTGGGGCGCCTCAGCCATGGTCCCCACCGCCTCGTCGTGACCCTCGTGGCCGATGTAGATGATCTCGTATCCCTGGTCGGCCATCCGCCGCACCTCGTGGTGCACCTTGGTGACCAGTGGGCACACCGCATCGACCACCACCCCGGCCCTGTCCTTGGCCCCGGCCACGACCTGGGGCGCCGACCCGTGCGCCGAGAGCATCACCGGCGCCCCTTTCGGAACCTCACTGATGTCGTCCACGAAGACGACGCCGGCGCGCTCGAAGGCCTCCACCACCCACTGGTTGTGGACGATCTGGTGGTAGCAGTAGACGGGCGGCTCGAAGACCCGAACCATCCAGGTGAGGGCCTTGATCGCCATCTCGACACCGGCGCAGAACCCACGCGGCTCGGCTAGCAGTACACGGTCAACCATTCACCAGAATGGTAGGAACAACGGCGCCCAACCGGTTTTGGCGTCACCCCGTGTCCTATGACCGCGTTTTCTGACGCCAAAACGGGTTCGTGCCAAACGGGTTCGTGTCAGGCCCCGCTGGCTGTGTTGACTGTGGCTCTCATGACCTCTGTCCCCGTCGTAGCTGTGGTCGGTCGCCCCAATGTGGGGAAATCGACGCTGGTCAACCGGATCATCGGTTCGCGCTCCGCCGTGACCGAGGAGATGCCGGGTGTGACCCGTGACCGCCGCGAGTTCGCCGCCGAGTGGGCGGGTCACGGTTTTCTTCTGGTCGACACCGGCGGGTGGGAGGTCGACCCGACCGAGGATCTGGTGGTGGCGATCGGGCAACAGGCAGAGGCTGCGGTCCGGGCGGCCGATGCGGTTCTCTTCGTGGTCGATGCCACCACCGGGATCTCGCCCGACGATGCCGGGGTTGCCCGGCTCCTCCAGAACTCCGGCACACCCGTGCTTCTCGTGGCCAACAAGGTGGATGACGCCGCCAGGGAGGCCGACGTCCACCACCTCTGGAGCCTCGGCGTCGGTCAGCCGTATCCGGTGAGCGCCCTCCACGGGCGGGGGACAGGCGAGTTGCTCGACGCCCTCGTAGCCGCACTCCCCGAGGGGCCGGCGGCGCTGGAGAAGGACGGCACGCCTTCGCTGGCGATCGTGGGGCGACCCAACGTCGGAAAGTCGACGCTTCTCAACCGCCTGGCCGGCACCGAGCGGGTCCTGGTGTCGCCCCGGCCCGGGACGACCCGCGATCCGATCGACGCCGTGGTCGATTTGGACGGCGTCCCATACCGGGTCGTGGACACGGCGGGGATTCGGCGCCAGGCGCGGATCGCAGAGAGCGCCGACCACTATGCGGTGCTCCGGGCACGCAAGGCACTGGCCGAGTCCGACGTTGCCGTTCTGCTGGTTGATGCCGATCGAAGGAGTGACCTCCCAGGATCAGAGAGTGGCCGAGGAGGTGGTCGAGGCGGGTGCCGGGTTGGTGGTGCTTCTCAACAAGTGGGACGCAGCCGACCCGGAGGAACGCCAGATGACCGAGAGAGGGGTGGGGGAGCGTCTCGGGTTCGTCGCATGGGCACCGCTGTTGCGCGGCTCGGCGCGAACCGGAGCCCGGCTCCAGCGTCTCCCCGCTGCGGTGGAGACTGCCCGGCTCAATCGGGAGACCAGGGTGCCGACCGGACCGCTGAATCGGCTGGTCCGCTCGTGGCAGGAGGAGCACCCGCCACCGATCAGGCGGGGGAGGAGAGCGAAGATCCTCTATGCGACGCAGGCTGGGGTGCGTCCCCCAACCGTGCTCCTCTTCGTTTCCGGAGGCGAGCTGCCCACCGACTACATCCGCTTCCTGGAGAACCGGCTGCGCAGGGAGATCGACCTGACCGGCACACCGGTGAGAGTGGTGGGCCGGAGACGGGTGGGGACCGCCAGACGGGATGACGGCCGCTATGGGGCCTAGCAGCCCGCTCGAGCCCGACCAGCAACCCCCCGAAGACGATGGCAGGCTCCCATGGCACCTCTGGCTGCTCATCGTGGCTGCTGTCGTCTATCTGGGATGGCGCCTGATTCAAGGCATTCAGGCGCTGATTCAGTGGCTGGCGGGGTGAGGTCTGCTCGCCACGTGTCTACGATTGCCGCGGCGGGCCGTGGCGCAGCTTGGTAGCGCACCAGTCTGGGGGACTGGGGGTCGCCGGTTCAAATCCGGCCGGCCCGACAACAACCCCGCTTCGCGTTGCACAAGCGACGCCCCCTCCGGTAATGTCGGTGACACTCGCCTGGGTGGCGCGGACCACCCGGGTTTGGAGAGTGAATGGGAAGTGGGACCGATTGGAGGACTCGACTGATGAGCACGCGTGAAAAGCTCGCGTCCTGGCGCTGGTTGGCGCTGGTCGCGGTGTTTGCGCTGGTAGCTGCCGCCTGCCAAGGGGGCACTACCGACACAACCACCGACGGCGGCGCCGCCACGACGGCTGCGGGCGGAACTGACACCACCGCTGCGGGTGGGACTGAGACCACCGCCGGAGCCACGGCTACCACCGCGGCAGGCGGCACGGACACGACCGCAGCACCGTCGGCTGAGGGCTTCTCCTACACGATGGGGATCTTCGCCGACGTAACCACTGACAACTACTGGACGCTGCTCGACACCGGCGGCGCCACCGTGTGGAACTCCTACCTGCTCGACGACACCCATGTCGGGCTGTTCGGACTCGTCGCTCCTGGCTTCGAGGTCATCCCCGACCTGGCAGCCGTCGACGACGGTTCCTGCGGTGACGCAGGACGGTGACGCTTGGGTGGCCGAGATCCCGATGAAGGAAGACGCCACGTGGAGCGACGGTGAGCCCATCACCGCCGAGGACTACGTCTTCACCTGGACCACGGCCCGCGACTTCAACCTCGGCGCCAACTGGATCGAGTATGTCCGGGCGGCTTCCGAGGATGACCCCGAGACCGAGGTGGACGAATCCGCTCAGGTCGGGGTGACCGGAGTCGAGGCGGTGGACGACTACACCGTCAGGATCACCTGGAACCAGCAGCCTGGCGTCTCGGTGTGGGGTCTGGGCAACGGCCCGCACAACATGCCGATCATGGCGCAGCACTTCTGGGCGGACGTCGTGGAGGAAGCGGCGGGCAGCGAGGATCCGTTGGCGACGCTCGAGGCAGCCTCGGGCGCCGGCGACCCGGCCTCCGGCCCGATCGTCTACGACACCCGTCAGGAGGGCGCCTTCGCCCGCAACGTGGCCAACGAGACCTACTTCGGCGCGGGGCAGGAGGTCACCAGCGGTGAGACCACCTACACCGATGGCCCGTATCTCTCCGACTCGACGCTGCAGTTCTACGGCTCACAGGACGCCGCCGTGCTGGCACTGGCCGACGGTGAGGTGGACTACCTCCTCAACCCGCTCGGTATGCAGCGCGGTCTCCAGGAGCAGGTCGAGGGCAATCAGGACCTGAGCGCCGTCATCAACCCGACGAACGGCTACCGGTACCTCGCCTTCAACCTGACCAGGGCGCCGATGAGCGACCAGGCGTTCCGCGACGCGCTGGCCGTCATGATCGACAAGGAGTACGCGGCGAACAGCGTGCTCCAGGGTGTGGCCTTCCCGCTGTACGTGCAGGTTCCCGAGGGGAACACCAAGTGGTACAACGAGGAAGTAGCCAGCGAGATCGCCTCGCAGTACGAGGGCAAGACCCCGGACGTCCGTCTCAATGAGGCGGTCCAGATCCTCAAGGACGCCGGATACACGTGGGACGACCGAGCCTTCGGTCGACTCCGAGACGCTCGCCATCACGCCCGGCGTAGGACTTAAGAACCCGAACGGGAACGAGGTCCGTCCGCTGGAGTTGATCTCTCCGACGCCGTCGTACGACCCGCTACGGGCGAACTACGGCAACTACATCGAGAGCGTCGCCACCCAGCTGGGTATCCCGATCGACAACCAGCCGACCGAGTTCAACACCATCATCGAGCGGGTCTACGTGCCCAACGATGAGGGTGAGCTCACGTTCGACATGTTCATCCTGGGGTGGAGCCTCGGGAACCCGGCGCTGCCGACGTTCCACGAGTCGTTCTTCTCCAGCCGGAACCTGACGGTTGTCAACGACGGGAACAACAACACCGGGTTCGACGACCCCGACTTCGAGGCCTGGTCGATCAGCTCAATGCTGCTCAGACCGAGGAAGAGGCGTACGACATCATCTGGGAGATGGAGCAGAATCCTCGCCGAGAAGAAGCCGTACATCGTTCTCTTCGACACCGGGATCCTCGAGTTCTACAACAACCGGGTTCTGTACCCCTTCACGGACACACTGAGCGGTCTGCAGTTCCTCAACGGACTGCAGGGCACGGTTCAGACCGCCTCTCAGTAAGACAACGGAGTGGCTTTGGGGGGCGGGTCAACCGCCCCCCATTCCACCCACCCGATCCCGGGGGCGCTCCGGCGAGCAGAGGCAGCGCCCCACGACTACGCTGACCGAAGGCCGGTCCGTCTGCCGAAAGGATCGCCAAGGGCGCCATGCTGAAGTTCATCGGCCGCCGACTGATTCAGATCGTCCTGCTCTTCCTCGCCTACCTGACTTTCATTTTCTTCCTCCTGCAGGCGCAGCCGGGCGACGTGACCGACCAGTTCATCGGCAATCCCGAGCATCCCGCCCGAGGTCAGGGCGCAGCTCGCCGAGCGCTTGGGGCTCGACAAATCGGTCTGGGAGCAGTACTTCGCCTATATCGGTAACTTCTTCCAGGGTGACCTCGGGCTGAGCTTCACCCGCTACCCGCAACGGGTCTCGGACCTCCTCTGGGCGGCATTGCCCCGGACCATCGTCCTCTTCCTCAGTGCCACCCTCGCTCGCCTACGTGCTCGGGTTCTCACTGGGGAAAGTCGTGGCTTGGCGGCGTGGCCGGGGAACCGAGACCGCCATCACCGTTGGAGGGGTCCTTCTCTACACGGTTTTCTATCCCTGGTTCGCCATCATGATGCTCTGGTTGTTCGGCTTCACACTCGGATGGTTCCCCATAGGCCGGTTCATCACGACTGAGGTATGGAATGGCTCCCCTTACCAGGCCAACCAGGTCTTCGCGATCATGATCCTCTCGGTGCTGATCGCCAGCGCTCCTCTACGGGCTGATCGTTTGGTTGGCGTACAGAAGTAGCCCGGATCCGACCCGTCGGAAGGTGATCCGCCGGATCGGGTTCTGGGTGATCGTGGCCGGGTTTGCCATCTTCTGGTTCACCTCCCCCATGGCCACGTATGCCCGGGACATCGCCCACCACACGGTGCTCCCGGTGATCACCCTCGCCGCGGTCACGTTCGCCGGGACCATGCTGCTCACCAGGAGCTCGATGTTGGAGACGCTGCGCGAGGACTACATCCTCACCGCACGAGCCAAGGGGCTGTCCGAGTCGACGATTCGTGACAGTCATGCCGCCCGCAACGCCCTGCTCCCGGTCACTACCTCGCTTGTGCTCGCCCTCGCCTTCGTCATCGGCGGCGGGATCGTCACCGAGTACATCTTTTCCTGGCCGGGCGTGGGGAGCCTGCTTCTCGAGTCATCACTCCGCGAGGACATGCCGCTTGCCGATTGGCGCCCTGAGCATCATCGGGATCCTGGCACTGGTCGGGCACCTGATCGCCGACATCCTCTACATGCTGCTCGACCCGAGGATCCGCGTCGCATGAGGAGGTGGCCGTGACCGACCTGGCCAAACAGGACCCGGCCGCACCCGTCGAACCGGTAGAGGAGGTCCCTCTCGGCGACGTCGAGCCCGACGTCATTGCCGCCGACGCCCCGGTAACTGCCGTCCCGCTCTGGAGAGTGCGTCTCCGGTTGATGCGACGGACGCTCTCTCGCAACTGGGCACTGTTCGCCGAGAACAAGATCGGTTTTGTGGGGTTGGCCATCATTGCCATCTTCGCCCTGATGGCGGTCCTGCAGCCGATCCTGATCGCCACGGTGTGGGACCCGCGGGTCTACGACCCGCAGACCGGTTACGACGCCGTGGTGACCGAGTTCACCGTGGTCGAGGAGGTCACCGACCCGACCACCGAGATCGACGTGCAAACCGCCCGGCTGGAGACCACGCCGTTTGTCGAGGTCGGTGATGTGATCGAGGTCCCGCTCCAGCCGGCGCCGCCCACGTTTTCGGGTGACTATCCCCATTTCCTCGGGACCGACCCGCTGGGGCGCGACATCCTGTCCCAGCTGATGTACGGCGCCAGGGCGGCCTTCTTCCTCGGGTCGGTCGCCGCAATCGTCACCGTGGTCATCGCCACCACGGTCGGTTCGGTCGCCGCCCACTTCGGCGGGTGGATTGACACATCGCTTATGAGATTCGCCGACTTCATCCTCGTGATCCCGCTGATCCCGGTACTGATCGTTGTCAGCTTCGCTGTTCGCCATCAGCCTGCCGCTCCTCGGGCTGTTGATCGGGATCCTCGGCGGGTTCGGCGGTGTGGCCATCGTGCTCAAGTCACAGGCGCTCTCGGTGAGGGTCAAGCCCTTCATCGACGCCGCCCGGGTGGCCGGTGGCGGTGACTGGCACGTCATCTTCCGCCACATCGTGCCCAACGTTCTGCCGCTCAGCTTCCTCTACATGATGTTCACGGTGACCGAGGCGATCTCGCTCGAGGCGACCCTCTCCTTCTTCGGGCTGCTCAACGTCCCGATGAGTTGGGGGATCATGATCAACACCGCTGCCACCCAGGGATACCTGCTCGGCGGGACCGACTACTGGTGGCTCCTCCTCCCCGCCGGGCTGGCCGTGACCATGCTCGCCTTCGCCTTCTTCCTGGTGGGGCGGGCGATGGACGAAGTGGTCAACCCCAGGCTCCGCGCCAGGTGAATCGAAAGGACCTCGATGACCACATCGCTTGAAGACCTGTCTGCGCGCTCCGTAGACCCGACCAAGCCGCTGCTCGAGGTCGACCAGCTGGTGATGCGGTACAAGGTCAAGGCGGGTGACGTGTCGGCGGTCGAGGACGTCGAGCTTCACCATCCACGAGGGGGAAGCGGTCGGGCTGGTGGGGGAGTCGGGGTGCGGAAAGACCTCGGTCGCGCTCTCGCTGCTGAGGCTGCTCCCCGACAACGCCAGGTTTGTCTCGGGTGAGATCAGGCTCGACGGAACCGACCTGATCGCCTTGACCGACGAAGAGATGCGGCAGCGGCGGTGGAACGACATCGCCATGGTCTTCCAGGGCGCCATGAACGCCTGGAACCCGGTGCAGCGGGTGGGCGACCAGATCAAGGAGGCGCTCGACACCCACTTCCCCGGGAAGATGACATACGCCGAGGCGCGCCATCACATGGTAGCAGCTCTTCCGGAGTGTGGGCCTGCCCCCCGAGATGCTCGACCGCTACCCGCACGAGTTCTCCGGCGGGATGCGGCAACGCGCCAGTGATCGCCATGGCGCTCTCCTGCAGCCCACAGGTGATCATCGCCGACGAGCCGACCACCGCATTGGACGTCATCGTCCAGGACCAGATCCTCAAGGAGCTGAAGAGGATCCAGGCGGAGCTGGGGATGAGCATCATCTACATCTCCCACGACATCGCGGTGATCGCCGAGGTCACCGACTCGATCGGCGTGATGTACGCCGGGAAGCTGGTCGAGTACGGGACCACCCGTCGACGTGTTCTCCCGACCAATCCATCCGTACGCCTACCTGCTGCTCCGCTCCACTCCATCGATCACCGGGCCACGGCGCAAGCTCGCCCCGCTCGGCGGCGAGCCCCCCGACCTTCTCCATCCGCCCACCGGCTGCCGTTTCCATCCCCGGTGCCCGTTCGCCACCGAGAAGTGCACCGTGGAGGAGCCACCTCTCGAGGAGGTGCTCCCCGGACACAGGGTGGCCTGCTGGCACTGGGAAGAGGTACCCGTGCTCGAGGAGGCGCTGCGCAGATGACCGCCCCGGCAACACCCTCGCCGCTGACCCCGGTGAACCCGCCCCTCCTCCAGGTGCGAGAACCTGGAGAGAAAGTTCCCCATCTCCCGGGGGCTGTTCCGTGCCGCCACCGATTTCGTCCACGCCGTCGATGGGGTCAGCTTCGACATCGCCCTCGGGGAGAGCCTCGGGCTGGTGGGGGAGTCGGGGTGCGGCAAGACCACCACCGGGAGGATGCTGGTCAAGCTGATGGAGGCGACCGGCGGCCGGATCCTGCTGGCCGAAGGGAGCGAGGCCATCGACGTCGCCCACATCAAGCGGGAAGACATGAAGGCGTTTCGGCGCAGGGTCCAGATGATCTTCCAGGACCCATACGAGTCGATGAACCCCCGCCGAACCATCTACGACACCATCTCCGAGCCGCTGGCGGTGCAGGGCGTCGGCACCACGTCCCGAGCGCGAAGAGCGGGTCATGGAATTGCTCCAACTGGTGGGGCTCACCCCGCCGGTGACCTTCATGTTCCGCTACCCGCACGAGCTCTCCGGGGGCCAGCGCCAGCGGGTCGCCATCGCCAGGGCGCTGGTGCTCGACCCCTCGTTCGTGGTGGCGGACGAGCCGACCTCGATGCTCGACGTGAGCATCCGCATCTCGATCATGGATCTGATGCTCAAGCTCGGCTCCGAGTTCGACGTCTCCTACCTCTACATCACCCACGACCTCGCCGTGGCCAGGTACATGTGCGACCGGATCGCCGTGATGTACCTGGGCAAGATCGTCGAGCTGGCGAGCACTGAGGAGTTGCTGGCCAACCCGCTCCACCCCTACACCAAGGCGCTGCTCTCGGCTGTGCCGGTTCCCGACCCCTCCTACACGACGCACCCCGGTCGAGATCAAGGGCGGCATCTCCAAGCCGATCAATCCACCGCCTGTGTGCCGTTTCATCGAACGCTGCCCGTGGGCTGCCGAGATCTGCCGGCAGAACGACCACCCCCCACTCGAAGACAAGGGGAATGGGCATTACGTGGCGTGCTATCTGGTGGAGCAGGGAGCAGCCTGAGTGCTAGTACTGAGTACTTAGTACTTAGTACTCAGTACTTCAGACACCTCGAGCACGTTTGCACGTTCTGGCTGCCGTCCGCCGTCCGCCGTCTCCGCGTTTGCGGTCTCCTAGCGTTCCATCCCGCAGTGAACGCCATCCTCACAATCCCCAACCTCATCTCGTTCCTCCGGCTCCTTGCTGTCCCTTCTTTCGTCTGGCTGCTCGTGTGGGAGGAGAACTTCCTGTGGGCGGCGGTGCTTCTGTTCGCGATCGGGGTGACCGATTGGGTCGATGGTTGGCTGGCTCGGCGGCTTGGTCAGGTTTCGGAGTTGGGGAAGGCGCTCGACCCGGTGGCGGACCGTCTCGCCGTGTTTGCCGCAGTGGTCGGCGGGTGGATAGTCGGCGTGATACCTCCGGTGCTGGCCGCGGCGCTGGTGCTTCGGGAGCTGGTCATGGCGGTGGCCACGGTGCTGCTGACCGTCCGGAAGGGGGAGAGGGTTGCGGTGCGACCCTTGGGCAAATGGGCCACGTTTCTCCTCTATGGCGCCATCCCGTCGTTCTACCTTGCCGCCGTCGAATCGTTCCCCAGCGGTCTCCGCACCTTCTTCGAGGTGGGGGCCTGGATCACCTGCGTGGTCGGGATAGTCCTCTATTACGTCGTGGCATTCCAGTACCTGAGGGAGATAGGAAACCGACTTCGCTCGCCGCGGTAGCCCAAGCCGCCGGTATCCTCCGGGGCGCCAAGCGAGATTGGAGGCCGCTCGGATGCAAGTCCCCGACGACCGTCGGTTCACCGAAGATCACGAGTGGGCGCAACGCTCAAACGGGCTGGTACGGGTTGGCATTACCGACTACGCACAGGACGCCCTGGGCGACATCGTCTTCGTCGACCTTCCCGAGCAAGGCCGATCGCTGACCAAGGGAGAGACACTGGCCGAGGTCGAGTCGACCAAGTCCGTAGCCGAGGTCTACGCGCCATTGAGCGGGATAGTCGCCGCGGTCAACGGGGAGTTGGCCAACCATCCGGAGTTGGTCAACCAGAGCCCGTACGACGACGGATGGTTCGTCGATATCGAGCCTGCCGACGGCGCCGAATACGACGGCCTGCTCGAGCCGGAGACTTACCGGACGCACACCGAGAATGACTGATACTCCCAAAGGAGCATGACCACCTACCTGCTCCGCAGGCTGGGGTGGGCGGTCGTCACGCTCCTCATCTTCGTGGCCATCGTCTTCGTTGGGTTGCAGTTGCTGCTCCCCTTCGATTTCGCCACCCAATTCGCTTTTGGCGGCAGGGGCGACGACTACTACGAAATCCGCGAGTCTCTCGGTCTGGACCGCCCGCTGCTGGCCAGGGTCGGCCTCTACGTTCTGGGACTCGCCCAGGGCGACCTGGGTATGTCGTACACGGGTGAGCCGGTCTCGGCGATCATCGGACGATCGCTCCCCTTCACCCTCCTGGTGTTTGCCGTGGGAGGGATCCTCGCTTATCTGCTCGGCGAGTGGCTGGGGAGGGTTGCCGCCTGGCATCGAAACCGTGCGGTTGGCTCGGCTGCCACGACGGCGAGCGTCATGCTCTCGACCTTGTTCCCACCTCTGCTCGTCTTCGTGATGACCTACTTCCTGACCATGCCGTTCTACGAGCTCCGGTTCGCCCTCGGGCTCCCATCCGACAGCCTCCAGGTGTGGCGAAGCACCTATCTCACCCAATTGCAGGTGCTCACGTTGGTGGCGGTTTCGGTGCTGGGGGCGGTGATCGCCGCATTCGCCCTGCGCGCCTATGCCAGGCGGTGGGACCTCCGCTTGCTGGCTGCTCTCGCCCTTCCGGTGACGATCATCGCGGCACTGATAGGCGTCGGGCTGACCGGTGCCGGCACCGAGGCCCTCGACCTCATGTTCAGAGGCACGGCCGGTGTGAACGTGGGGAGAGGCAGCCCTTTCCTCGCCATGATCGCCTTCGTCATCCTCGGGTTCGGTGAGGTCGCGATCCTGATGCGTACCGGCATGGCCGAGGAGGCGTCGGAGGACTATGTCAAGACGGCGTACGCCAAGGGGCTGCCTGGGCGCGTGGTGCGTGACCGCCATGTGGCGCGAAACGCAATGCTCCCCGTGCTCACCAGGCTGTTCGTCGGTGTCCCTTACATCCTCACCGCCCTCATCATCATCGAGCAGCAACTCGAGGTCGGGGGGCTTTCGCAGACCTTCTTCGAGGCGGTCGGGACCGCCGATACGCCGGTGGTGCTGGGAGTGGTGGTCGTGGTGGGGATCATCGGGCTGGTGCTGCGGCTTCTCATGGACATCTTGGTTGCGGTGCTCGATCCGCGCGTTCGAACGGCGGCGATGGCGTGACCACCGTGGCACCCCCCGAAGCACCGCCCCGTGGCGTTCCTCAGCCGCGGGTCCCACTCAACGCCAAGATCCGCATCGGGCTCGGCATGCTCGTTGGGTTTCTGGTGCTGGCAGTGTCCCGGCCCATCCTCGCCCGCACGCTGTGGAGGGGCCAATGGCTGGTCTACGAGCCGGTGGCGGGGTGGGATGCCACGATCACCCATCCCGCGGGAATTTCGGCTCGTCATCTCTTCGGTACGGACAGCTACGGGCGCGACGTATTCAGCACGTTCACCCATGCCACGTGGCCGACACTCCAGGTTGCCCTCTCGGCCGCCCTTGTGGCGGGGTTGGCGGCAACCGCCGTGGCGGCGATCGCCGCCTACCGACGGGGTCCGATCGACGGGGCACTCACCCATCTCGCCGACGCCCTCGTCCTCCTTCCACCGCCCGTTGCGCTGTTCATCATCGGGGTGAGCGCCCCCCACCTGCAGCCGCCCGTCCTCGGTGGCCTCTACGGGTTGCTGTTCGGGTTGAGCACGGCGGCGCTGGTGCTCCGATCGCAGGCGCTGGTCGTGATGGCGAAACCGTTCATGGAGGCGGCGCGCACCGCCGGGGGATCGGGTTGGTGGATCATCCGCATCCATCTGTTGCCGCATCTGCTTCCGATGACGGCGGTTCAGATGATGGCGGCGGTCACCGGTGCTGTGATCACATTCGGATTCCTCGAGTTCACCGGTGCCGGGGGTGACTGGTTCGGCTACGGCAGCCTGATCTACAGCGGGCTCCCATCACCGGGTCTGGTCCCCCGGGACTACGCATGGAACGGCCTGCTCGCCGGTGGTCTCGGGATCACGCTGCTCTGCGGTGCCTTCTATCTGATCAGCGTCGGCCTGCGCGAGGCGGTCGACCCAGAATTGCTTGCCTCCCGTGCCCGCTTCGGCAGTACCTCCCTGTGGCGCAGGTTGGGCTCTGGCTAAGTACCAGTACCTGGTCTCTACCCGTCCCCGAGATCGGGCTGTGGAAGCGGCATTGCCTGCCTCCCGCGCCCGCTTCGGCGGTACCTCTCCAGTGGCGCAGGTTGGGTTCTAAGTACCAAGTACTGAGTACTAAGTACTCCCTTCTACCCCGTCCCCCCCGAGATCGGGCTGTGGAAGGCGGCATCGAGCACTATGACGTCGTCGCCTCGGAGCGAGTGGAGCTCCGGGCAGCGGACCCGGCCGGTGAGCCAGGCGAAGTCGGACCGCGTGAAGTCGATGGTGCACTCGCCCTCGAACGAGAGGAAATCCCGCTCGAAGATGGCGAACTGGGCTTGCATCCCATCACCCGTGGTGACCTCGGCTGCGCCATCCGGGGCGACGCCGGCGAACCGGACACGCTGGCGGTACCCGCTGTTGAACAGCAGCTCGAACTCACGCGAGTACCGATCGAAGGTGTTGAGCCCGGCATCTCGCAGCAGGAGCACGCCATCGATGTCACCGCGAACGACGAGCTTGGCGACTGAGCCCTGGATGACGATCCCGTCGACATCCTGTGGCTGGGGCAGGACGGCGGCGGACAATCCCATGACACCAAGGGTGATGGCGACCGCGGCTGTCGCCAGCAGCAACAACCCACGTCGCTTCGGGTTTGGGATCCGTCGTCTCATCGCCGGCCCATTCAAGGAAAACGGTAGTTCAATCGTGCCGCTTTGAAGGACCGCTTCCAGGCGGCAGACCGACCCCTCACTACGATGACGGCCATGCAATGCCCCCATTGTCGCGCTCAACTGCCGCCCGGCGCCGCGGTGTGCCCAAGCTGCGGTACGAGCGTCGACAGCGAGCCCACGATCACGTACGTCCCAATGGACCCGACCGCCCCACCGCTCACCCCTGACGAGGCTGCCCATCTCTCCGGATTCAGCGGATTCGCCCTGGTGGCCGAGCGTGGGCCGCGCGCCGGGCAGACCTGGGTCTTCCCACTTGGGACCGTGAGCGCCGGGCGGGCGCCTGACTCGGACATATTCCTCGACGACGTAACCGTCTCCCGTGACCATTGCCGCTTCACGGTCGAGGAACAGGGGATCGTGGTCGAAGATCTCGGCTCGACGAATGGCACCTACGTGAACGGCGACCGCGTAGACCGAGCGGCGCTGAAGCCTGGTGACGAGGTCATCATCGGACGGTTCCACATGCTGGTGGCTTTGGGCGATGAGTAACGGAGCGCTCACCATCGGCGAGGCGATAAACCTCCTCCAGGAGGAGTTCCCCGAGGTCTCCGTATCCAAGGTCAGGTTCCTGGAGAGCCAGGGACTTCTCCGACCCACGCGGAGTGCATCGGGGTACCGGCAGTTCCACCAGGAGGACCTGGAAAGGCTCCGGTACATCCTCGAGCTGCAGCGAGACCAGTACCTCCCACTCAAGGTGATCAAGGCCAAGCTGACCATGTGGGAGCGGGGAGAGGACCGCGAGGGGCCTGATGGAAGCCGCCGCCGCCCATCGGCAGACGGCGACCAACCCATGCGCATCGGGTTCGACGACCTGGCGCGACGTTCCGGCCTGTCGCCCGACCAGCTCGGACAGCTGGTGGACCATGGTCTGCTCGATCCCGACGACGACGGTCTGGTAGCCGAGGAAGCGGTGGACGTGGCTGTGCAGGCATCGCGACTCTTCGCATCAGGGCTCGAGGCACGCCACCTCCGCTCGGTGGGGATCGGGACCGATCGGGCGGTTGACGTACTCGAGCAGTTGGTGGCACCGCTGCAGCGGAACCGCAGCCCCGAGGGTCGCCGTCGCCTCGCCGACACGATGAGCGAGGTCGTGGATGCCCTACAGCGTCTCCAAGCCGCTTTGCTCGATATCCAAGCGCAAGCCATCCTTCATCGTTGATGCGTCTCGTTGCCTCCCTCCTCGTTGCCCTGTCCGCCCTCGCCCCGGTCGGCGCGCTCGCCCAGGAGCAGGGTGGTGAGTCGAGCGGGGCACCGGCGTGGGTGCGCAACGCCCCGCCGCCGCCGCCGATCGATTCAGCGACATGGATCCTCTGGGATGACACCAACGACGTGCTGCTGGCCGCCGACGAGCCCGAAGTCCGGCGGGGGATGGCATCGACCACCAAGCTCATGACAGCGCTCGTTGTCGCCGAGCGGGCCGGGATGGACGAGATCGTCGAGGTTCCCAACGATTACATCCCCATCGGCGGGCAGATGATCGGGGTGGGGCGCGACGAGCGCTGGACGGTCGAGGAGATGCTCACCGGGTTGATGGTGAAGTCGGGCAACGATCTCGCAGACCTGCTGGCGATCCACGTCGCCGGATCCATTGAGCGCTTCGTCGGGCTGATGAACCGCAAAGCCGACCAGATGGGCTTGGAGAACACCCATTTCGCCAATCCGAGTGGGCTCGACGCCGAGGGCCACTACGCATCGGCCAAGGACCTCGTCGAGATGGGCCAAGCGGTGATGGAGCATCCCGAGCTGGCAAGGATGATGCGGCTTCGGTCGGCGGTGCTCCCGGGGTCGCCGCTGCGGGTGGTGACCGGAACCAACAAGCTGCTGTCGCAGGTGCCGGGTGCCTTCGGGCTCAAGACGGGTGACACGCCGCTCTCTGGGCTGGTGTTGGTATCCGGCGCCGAGCGCAATGGCCGGCGGCTTTATGCCGTGGTGATGGGTTCTGCCGACCATTTCGCCGATGCCGGCACGTTGCTCGAATACGGGTTCGACGCCTTCGACCCCCCGCGCCGTCCTCGAGCCGGTGGAAACGGCGGCCAGGCGTCCACGACCGTTCCCACCACGATCGCACCCCCCACCACGGACACAACCGTGGCTGCATCCCCGCCAACGCCTCCGGTCCCCGACGCCCTCCCGACTCTCCTCGATTCGCTCGGATGGCTGGGACGTCTCTTCGGTGACGACTGACCAGACGCTGGTCGAGGTGATCCCGGAGCCAGCACTGCGCTCCAGGATCGCAGAGCTTGGTTCGCAGCTCGCCGAGGATTACCAGGGTCGTCGCCCTGTTCTCGTTGCCGTGCTCCAAGGCGCGCTCCCTTTCGTGGCCGATCTGATCCGTTCGATGGATGTCGAGCTCGAAGTCGACTTCCTTGCGCTCACCAGGTTCGGCGAGGGAGGTCGGGTGCGCATCGCCATGGACACCGAGACCTCTTTGGAGGGGCGTCACGTCCTCCTGGTCGAGGACGTGGTCGATACCGGGCTCTCGCTCACGGTGCTACGTCGACTCATCGCGGCTCGTGAAGTCGCCTCGCTGGCAACGGTGACCCTGTTCGACAAGGCGGTGCGGCGCATCGTGGAGGTCCCGCTCGAGTACCGGGGGTTCGAGGTCGGCGACGAGTTCCTGCTCGGGTACGGGCTCGACTGGGAGGGCCGTTTTCGCAACTTGCGGTCGGTGTGGGCGGTGCTCGACCTCGTCAGTTTCCAGTTCGAGCCGCAGCGGTTCGCCTCGCGGCTCTTCAGACCACCCGGTGATAACCTGCCCGAATGAGCGGGGAACACCCCAACGACGGCATCTCGATGGAGCTGGTTGGGGTAAGGGTCGAGCTTCCCAGCAACCAGCCGATCGTGCTGCTGCGAGAGAGCTCGGGGACCCGCTACCTGCCCATCTGGATCGGAGCCGTCGAGGCCACCGCCATCGCCTTCGCCCTCGAGCACATGGTCCCGCAACGCCCGCTCACCCACGACCTGCTCAAGGCGGTCTCCGAGGCACTCGGGTCCCGGGTTTCGAAGGTGGTGGTGACCGAACTGCGCGACCAGGTGTTCTACGCCGATTTGATCTTCGATCAGGACGGGAAGCAGGTGCGGGTGTCGTCGCGGCCCTCGGACGCCATCGCCCTCGCCGCACGGACCGATGCACCCATCTTCGCCATGCCCGAAGTCCTCGAGGACGCCGGTATCGAGATCCAGGACGAGAACGAGGAAGAGGAGATCGAGCGGTTCCGCGAGTTCCTCGAAGACGTCCGACCCGAGGACTTCGACCCGGAGGAGTGAATCCGCCAACCTTGGGTTCGAATCGCGCCGCTGCAACCACTCCAACCCAGAGTTGCCAGCTACCCAGGCGGTACCTTCCAACCCAGCGTTTGAGGGCTTGGGCGGGAGCTACCCACAGAGTTTTCCACAGGGACCGTTGACATCTTCTGACACCTCCCGCTAGGTTAAACCCTGAAATTACGGGCATGTGATTGTGGAGGTTGAGAGGCGTGAGCCCAACATCCAAGCGGGAGATGTGAAGTGATCCTCGACACCGCAGCCGCAGGCCCCGCTGATGTCACCGGCGACGTGCCCGTCGTCGATTGGGAGGAACAGGGCTACCGGGCACCCCAGGTTTGCAAGCTGGTCGGGATCACCTACCGGCAACTCGACTACTGGGCTCGAACCGGTCTTCTCGAGCCGTCGCTCCAGCAGGCGAAGGGTTCGGGCTCGCAGCGGCTCTACGGCTTCTCCGACGTGGTCCAGCTCAAGGTGATCAAGCGACTTCTCGATGCCGGTATGAGCCTCAAGAAGATCCGTCAGGCGGTGCAGATCCTGCAATCGACGCTGGCGAGCGATCGGCCACTCATGGATGTCACCCTCCTCTCCGACGGCCAGACCATCTATGCGGCACACTCCGCCGAAGAGGTGGTGGACGTCTTCCGCCGCGGTCAGGGAGTTTTTGGGATCGCCGTCGGGCCCGTGCAGCAGGAGTTGGAAGGTGAGCTGCACCGCTTGTTCCCCGAAAGCCCGTCGTCGACCACGGGGAGAGCGGAGGCGCACTGACCAGGCTGCCCGAACCGGAGCTGGAGACGGGGGGGCCGGCCGAGGTCGTCAATTTCGCTCACAACAGCGAGCGCCAGTTTGCCCGGCTGCTCGATTTCTATGGCCTCCCTTGGGAGTACGAGCCTCGGTCCTTTCCCATTGCATGGGACCGCCACGGGAAACCGACCCAGTTCTTCACTCCCGACTTCTACCTTCCCGACGAGGACGTCTACATCGAGATCACCACGATGAACCAGAAGCTGGTGACCAAGAAGAACGCCAAGGTCCGCCGGCTCCACCAACTCCACCCCGATGTCAGGTGCCGCGTCCTCTACCAGCGCGACTACCTCCATCTGGTGATCAAGTACGGGCTCGAAGAACCCGCCCACATGGACACGGTGCGTCCTCCCACACGGCTGCCCGGCCCGCCGAGGGTCATTCGGCTCGGTGAGGCCGAGGAGGCCGCCGGCTGACCCCGGCGCCTCCCAACACATCTATCCTCTCCCGGATGCCCGGCGTGCCATTCTCCCTGTGACGGCGCGCTCCGCGCTCTACGACGAGCACGCATCTCTCGGGGCGCGCTTCACCGACTTCGGCGGTTGGGAGATGCCGCTCCAGTACCAGGGCGTGATCGCAGAGCACAACGCGGTGCGTCAAGGTGTCGGCGTGTTCGACGTGAGCCATCTCGGCAGGGTTTCGGTCGAAGGGGAGGGGACCACGCCCCTACTCCGGCGTCTTCTTTGCAACGACATTGCCGATGTTGCCCCGGGCAGGGCGCAATATTCGATGGTCCTCAACGAGCGCGGTGGAGTGGAGGACGATGTCATCGTCTGGCGCTGGGAAGAGGATCGAGCCTGGGTTCTGCCCAACGCCTCGAACTACGACAAGGTGGTTGCGCTCTTGGAGAGCGAGGCACCGTCGGGCATCGTCGTCGAGGCTCTGCGCGAGAGCACCGCCCTGCTGGCGGTTCAAGGCCCCGACGCACCGGGCCTGCTCCAAGACGTGCTCGAGACCGCTCCCGGGCGGTTCCGGCTGGTCGAGACCGAAGGGCCATCGGGAACCTGCTGGGCGGCAGGGACCGGATATACGGGGGAGCGGGGGGGCGAGATTGCTGTCCCTAACGAGCACGCCCCGGCCATGTGGCAGGCGCTCGTGGCGGGGGGCGCCATGCCCTGCGGCTTGGGGGCCAGGGACACACTGCGGCTGGAGATGGGCTACCCGCTATGGGGTCAGGACCTCGACCCGGATACGACCCCGCTCGAGGCAGATCTGTCGTGGGTCGTGGGGTGGAATCACGAATTCATCGGCCGAGAGGCGCTCGAGGCTCAACAACAAGAGGGATTGAGTCGCGCCCTGACCGGTTTCGAGATGGCGGACCGTGCCATTCCCCGGCACGGCTACCCGGTGCGTGCCGGGGAAGCAACCGGGGTGGTGGCAAGCGGCAATTTCAGCCCGACGCTCGGCCGCGGCATAGGGCTCGCCTTTCTCTCCCCGCCGACGGACAGCGAGATGCTGGAGATCGAGGTACGTGGGGTGTGGCATCCGGCTCGACGAGCCGAGCCGCCCTTCGTGAAGGGAGACTGAGTGGACTTCACCCCGCATACCGATGACGACCTCGCCGTCATGCTTGGCAGGCTTGGTCTGGAGTCCACCACCGACCTGTACAGGCACCTCCCCGAGCATGTCGTGCTCGACCAACCGCTCGACCTCGACCCCGGGCTGGCTGAGCCCGACGTCATGGCGATGGTGGATCACCTCGCCTCACACAACACACCGCTCGTCTGTTTCGCCGGGGGCGGGATCTACGACCATTTCCTCCCGCCAGTGGTGAGGTCGTTGACCATGCGGCCCGAGTTCGTCACCTCGTACACGCCCTACCAGCCCGAGGTGAGCCAGGGCGTGCTCCAGATGCTCTTCGAGTTCCAGTCGATGGTGGCCTCGATCACCGGCCTCCCCGTGGCCAATGCCTCTCTGTACGACGGGGCGACCGCCGTCGTCGAGGCAGTGCACATGGCGGTTGCCGCCACCGGGAGACACGTTGTCTGGCTGTCGCGCGGTCTCTCTCCGGGAATCAGGGAAGCCGTGACGACGATGGCGGCTGCGCAGTCGATCGATGTGATCGAGCACCCGCTGGACGACGGCCGCACGGCGTGGGCCGAGCACGAGCCGGAGCCGGCGGCGCTGGTGATGGCACAGCCCAATTACCTGGGGATGGTCGAGTCATACGACGCGATGGTCGGCCTCGCCCACGGGCTCGGTGCCCTGGCCATCGCCTCGGTGGACCCGATGACCCTGGGGCTTCTCCGCACCCCGGGGAGCGCGGGCTGCGACGTTGCGGTGGCGGAGGGCCAGCCGCTGGGGAACCCTATGTCATTCGGCGGGCCGGTGGTGGGCCTGTTCGCCACCACCCGCGACCACGTCCGCCGGCTCCCTGGGCGCTTGGTGGGCAGGACCGTAGACGGTGAAGGACGAACCGGGTTCGTCCTTACCCTCAGGGCACGCGAGCAGGACATCCGCCGTCAGCGCGCCACGTCGAACATTTGCACCAATCAGACGCTCAACGCCATAGGCAGCGCTCTCCACCTCGCATGGCTCGGCCCCGATGGGCTGCGGCGGGTCGGCGAGCTGGCGGCACAAAAGGCCCGCTACCTTGCCCGGCGGCTCGATGAGCTCCCAGGGGTGGATCTGGAAAATCAGGGTGGATTCGTGCGCGAGTTTGCGGTCCGTCTCCCCATGGACGCCGATGAAGCAGTCGCCGCCATGGCGGAGCGCGGCTTCCTTGCAGGGATACCGCTCGGTGCCGACTACCCGGAACTACCCGACGGCCTTCTCGTCGCCGTCACCGAGCGGCGCACCCGCATCCAGCTCGATTCATACGTGGACGCCCTGAAGGAGGTGGTCGCCGGTGGCTGACTTCGGTGCCGGTCGGGCATCATCGGCCCCGCTCGCCGGCGGCGACGCCGAGCCGACTCTGCGCGACCTCTCCTCTGAAGGCAGGAGGGTTTGGTCGCTTCCCGACCTCGACGTGCCCTCGGCCGATCTCGAACTCCCCGAGCTGGCGGAGACGCCGCCGGACCTCCCCGAGGTATCGGAGCACGACCTGGTGATGCACGTCACCAGGCTGGCGCAGCGCAACTTCGCTGTCGACCTCGGGGCGTACCCATTGGGGTCCTGCACCATGAAGTACAACCCGAAGGTTTGTGACTGGGCGGCGGAGCACCCCGGGTTCCGCGACCTGCATCCGGCGACGCCCTCGGCGATGGCACAGGGAGCGCTCGAGGTCCTGCTTGCGGCCGAGGACGTGCTCTGCGAGGTCACCGGGATGGAGCGCGCCACCTTCCAACCACCGGCGGGAGCCGCCGGGGAGGTGACCGGGCTGTTGATCATGCGGGGCTGGCACTCTGCGCAGGGCGATCCGCGCCGTGTGATCCTGATTCCCGACTCGGCCCACGGGACCAACCCGGCATCGGTGACCCTCGCCGGATATGAGACGGTCGAGGTGCCCTCCGATGAGCGGGGAATGGTTGACGTGGCTGCGCTTAGAAGAGCGCTCGACGACCAGGTGGCGGGTTTGATGCTGACCAACCCGAACACTCTCGGGCTCTTCGAGGAGGACATCGCGGAGATCACGGAGGCGGTCCACTCGGTGGGTGGTTTGGTCTACTACGACGGAGCCAACCTCAACGCCATCCTCGGTGTGGCCCGTCCCGGCGACATGGGTTTCGACATCGTCCACTCCAACCTCCACAAGACCTTCGCCACACCACACGGCGGCGGAGGACCCGGTGCCGGGCCGGTGGCGGTCAGGGAGTCGCTGGTGCCATTCCTACCCGGCCCGTTGCCCGCTCGGGGCGACGACGGTGAGCTGCATTGGGAGATGCCCGAGCACAGCATTGGACGGGTCCACGGCAACCACGGGAACTTCCTCGTCGTCTTGAGGGCGCTCACCTACATGAGGGCGCTCGGTGGTGACGGGATGCGCCGGGTGGCGGAGCGGGCCGTTCTCAATGCCGCGTTACCTCGCAGAATTGGTCCGTCCTGAGTTCGACATCCCATACGACCGCCCCTGCATGCACGAGTTCGTCGCCTCGGCCCGCCGCCTGAAGCAGCGCAATGGCGTCCGGGCGATGGATGTTGCCAAGGCCCTGCTCGATCGGGGATTTCATTCTCCGACCGTGTACTTCCCGCTCATCGTCGAGGAAGCATTGATGGTCGAGCCGACCGAGACGCAGTCTCGGGAGACCGTCGAAGCGCTGGCCACGGCCCTGCTGGAGATAGCCGGCGACGACCCCGATGCGGTGCGGGCATCTCCGGTGCGCACCCCGGTGGGACGGCTGGACGAGGGTCGAGCGGCGCGCACGCTCGACGTCATCTGGGAGTCAGCGTGACCACAGCCGGAGTCGAGGTGATTGCGACGACCGATTCGTCGCGCCTGGTGAGAATCTGGAAGCCCGAGGCCGAGCCTTGGGGCGCCGTGCTGATCGTGCACGGGCTGGGGGAGCACTGCGGCCGTCACGACCGGACCGGTATGGCCTTCGCCGCCGATGGGTTGCTCGTTCGGTCCTTCGACCTCGAAGGTCACGGCGGGTCGGGGGGCAGGCGCGGGCATGTCGCATCCTGGGATGTCTTCCTCACCGCCGTCGGCGAGGAGTTGACGGCGCTGCGCGCCGAGTCGGTGCCGCTGGTGCTGTTTGGCCACTCGATGGGCAGCGCCATCGCCCTCAGCTATGCGCTATCCGACCGCCCTCAACCGGATGCCCTCATCCTGAGTTCTCCACCGGTCACCGGTCACGGCCTGGCGGTGTGGAAGGAGTGGGCGGCAAAGGTGCTGGGAAGGCTGACGCCCAAGCTGGCGATCCCCAACGAGATCGACGGTGAGCAACTGACCCGCGACAAGGAGATCGCGGCGGCGTACGACTCCGACCCCCTCGTTCTCGCCAAGAGCACCGTCGGGCTGGGCCGGGCCGGATTCGGTGCTGTGCGCGCCAATGCGGCATCACTCGACCGGCTGCGGATCCCGACGTTCGTGTTCCATGGGGGCGCCGACACGGTGGTGCCACCGCAGCACAGCCTCGCCCTCGCCAGGGTACCGACGGTGGAGCGACGGCTCTATCCGTCGCTCCGCCACGAGACCTTCCATGAGCCCGAAGGCGCCTCCGTTCTGGCCGATGTCGTCGATTGGCTGCGTCGGGCCTTGCCCGAGATTCAGAGGCCCACTCCCTGAGGCCTGATCATCTCGCTCGTCGGATCACCGCCATGGGCCCGCCCGCCGCACCCTCATCTGCCGGACCTAGTGGTACCTCTGGCTTCGGCCGGGGCCCCCAGGCGTGACACCTATCCTTGTCCGATGCGGCGGCTCGCTGCACTCCTTGCCCTTGGTCTGCTGGTCGCCGCCTGCGGAGGCCAGGCTGCGCCGTCGCGGGGGACTCTTCCCGACCTGACGGTCGACTCGGAGCCCTGCTCGGTGCCGACGGGGGAGGGTCGTGGGGCGTACCTGGTGAGCGTCCTTCCCGACGTCGCTGCCGCCGAGGTTCTCCAGCCGGGAGACCTGATCGTCGAGTTGGCGGGTCGGCCCGTTGTCAACGTCGAGGAGCTGATCGCAGCCGTCCAGGAGGGTGCACCAGGGGACGAGGTAGACATCCACCTCACCAGGGAGGACGAGGAGGTCACCGTCAGCACTTCGCTCGAGGAGAGTCCCGATCAGCCGGGGCGCCCCATACTCGGGGTCAACGCCCGGACGGACTACGCCACGACGCCGTTCGCCGAGACCGAATCGACCGAGCTTGCCGACTCACCGCTCAACCGGCTGGTTGGCATCGACGGCGGCCTCGCCGCTCTCGACCCGGTGGGAAACCGCTGGCAGAGGCTCGATCAAGAGGAGCCGTCGGGCCAATGGATCTCGCTGGATGGGAGCGTGGTCTCACTGGAGGAGACAGGGGAAAGCGGTCTGGCGCTTGCCGTCGACGGCGGTGAGCCGGTAGCCATCACAGAAGGGGATCTGGTCGATCCGGTGCTGATCGGTGGTGTGGGGGATCTAGCGCTTCTGAGTACCACCGGAGGTGAGCAACCCGAGCTCGTCGCCATCAACCCGTCGACCGGAGATGTCGCCTGGCGTTGGGTTCCCGAGGGCGACCTGGCGGGGTTGACCCCGTTGACGGCTCTGCGGCACGCCGACGGCTCCTCGGCGCTGGTGGTCCTGACTCCCTCGATCAGCGAGCCGGTGACTGCAGCTGTAATGGTGGTCGACACCCAGGGCAACGCTGTAGCCGTGCCCGGCGAGGATCTCGCCGGTGCCTTCATCGCTGGGTGGTGGGACCAGCGTGCGGTGCTCGCTCTGCCACTGTCACCAGACGGAATCCCGACCGGCGAGGTCATCACGGTGGATGCCGTCGGCGGCCAGGCCACGGTGCTGGCACCCAATTCAGTCCAGCCGGCGGACACGCTGCGAACCTGGGCTGTCGGCGACGGCCAGCACGCTCTGATGCTGGTTCCAGAACGTCTCGTGGTGGTCGATCTGGTGAACACGGGTGAGGCACAGCCGCTTACCCAGAGCTGCGAGCTTCAGGTGGCCGATCCCGGCTGGGCCGCTCCTTAGACGGAAGACGGCGCTGAGAGGCAGAAGGCCGACGGCAGCCAGAGAGGAACGGCTCAGTCGATCGGATCTAGCTCGGTTTCGTCGTCTAGCTCGGTTTCGTCGGCTTGCGTCTCGCCCGAGGGCTCTCCGTCATCTTCGGGCTTGCCGTTTGGATGTGGGCCGCCGTTGGGCGATTCGTCCCCGAAGGGGAGGGTGAGCGCTATCCGCCTTTCGGGATCGACGCTCGACCACCCCGCCGGGCGGCGGGCGACCAGCGAACCGTGCGGGATACCGACGATCTCGGCGACGTCGTCTCCCGAGATCAACCGCTTCTCCTCGAGAGCGGCGGCCACCGCCAGGACCTGGGGCCGATGGGTGTCGAGCAACTCCCAGACCTCCTGGTACAGGCGTTGCAGCCGGGTCTCGACCTCCTCCCCCTTCTTGCCGAGGATGGCGCTCACCGGTGAGGTAGGCATTCCGGTGGGTCCCATGGTGGTACCGGCGAACGAGGTGATGGTGTCGCCCATCGCCATCACGCCCTCCATCGAGGCGGCAAGCGCGGTGGCGGAGCGCATGTCGCCACCGACTCCGGCCGAATTGTCACCCTCGAAGAACATCCGCTCCCCGGCAAGCGAGGCGAGCGAAACCATCAGGTCAACCTCGTACTCCGACCGCCACTCGAACATCCGATCTTCCTCGGGGATGCTCGATACGAAGCCGCCGACGTCCCCGCGCCTTTCGATGGTGGCGATGTCGATGGCGGCGTGAGCCCGCAGGAGATGGGCGGCGACTGCGTGCGAGGCCTCGTGGATGGCCACGGCGTGGCGTTCGCGCTCGACGTACTCGGCGTCATCGGGAGGCCCCACCTCTTTGAGTGCCTTCGCTCTCCACAGGTCGTCCCACTCGATCGTGGTGCGGCCATCACGGATTGCGATGATCAGCGCCTCGTTGACCATGTCCTTGATGCTGGCGCCGGTGGCGTATGGGCTGCGGACGGCGAATTTCTCGATCTCCTCATCGGTCAAAGTGTTGGACACCTTGCTGAGGTAGCCGATCAGGGTCTCCTTGCGGCCCGTCTTGGACGGATACCCCACCTTGTAGATCCGGTCGATCCGCCCGGGACGGAGCATTGCCTGATCGAGGGCATTTGGCATGTTGGTGGCCATGATGTGGAGGATGCGGTACTTGGGTGGCGGCTTCGGCCTCATCCCCAGCATCTTGCGGATCTTGTTGGAGATCCCTCGGGGCTTGGTCAGACCGTTCATCTCGGTGAGCAGCGCCTGGAGCGTCCCCATGCCACCGCCGCCCATCCCGCCCATCATGATCCGGTCCCGCCAGCGGCGTGGCGCCTGGTCGGGACCATCGACTGGGTTGTTCAGATCGAACTCGCCCACCAGGGTGCGCTGCGCCGGGCTCGAGAGGTAGTGGACTCCGTTGCAGCCCTGGGCAGCGGTGAACCGTTCCAGCGTCGACGCTCCAATGCCGCCCCCCGGTGTGCCGCCCAGGGCACCGCGCGACCCGAGGCTGTCGGCCTCATCGAAGAACACGATCACCCCACCGTGCTTGAGCGAGAGTTTGCGAAGCTTGCGATAGAGCGACTTCACCTTGAGGATCCCGACACCCATGAACATCTGGATGAATGCGCCTGGGTCGACGAACACATATGGGCGGCCGGTCTCGCCGGCGATCCCCTCGGCGATGAGGGTCTTGCCGGTTCCTGGAGGTCCCCAGAGCAGGATCCCACCGGGAATGTACCCGCCCTTGGCCTCGATCTCGTCCGGGCGCTCCAGGAAAGCGATGTTCTCCTTGATCGAACTGAGGACGTGGTCCTGACCCCAGATGTCCTTGAACCGGGTCTTGACCTCTTCGGGGGAGAGAACGTCGGTCCCGCCCCGGGAGAGGAACCAGAACAGGAAGACGAACTGGCCGACGATGATGGTGAAGCTCATGATTATCTGCCAGAACATCGGGTTGGTGAAGACCCCGATGATGAGCCGGGGGAACTCGCCTATTGCCTGGACAGGAGTCTCGATGCCGGGTACCAACCACATCACCGCGTACGCGTAGATGGCGAGGTATATGGCCCAACGGAAATAGCGCCGCATCCGGTAGCGGGTCCACGGCTTGAGCCGCCCGGCGAGACTCTCCCAGCCGCCAAGGACTCTGCTCTCCCAGTACGTGTTGTACCGGACGCTTCGCTCACAGAGCAGGTAGTGGATCTGGCGGAAGATCTCCAGGATGAAGAGACCGGCGATGATGAACCCGATGGGCTCGGAGAGGAACTCGCGGAGGGCAACGTCGAGGGGAATGAACGGCGGCTGGACACGGCTCCCCACCAGCACCACTGCCACGATGACGAGCAGGAGCAGGATCTTGACCCGATCCCACATGTCGGTCTTGCGTCTTGTGGTCATGCCCTCACGTTGACCAGCCATGAGTCCACCACCTCCGAGATCTTCTCCTGGTGTTCAGTGAAGCACTCGACCGAACATCCAACGGCCACCGAGTAGATGCGGGCGTCTTCCTCGTCGGTCACCGAGATCAGGTACACCGCAGCCTCATTCCCGGTCGCCGGGTCGGTATAGACGGCCAGCTGACGCACGCCGTCGAACCCCTCGGCGAACTCGAAAGGCTCCTGAAGCTCGGGGGTGATCTGCAAACCCTCGTATGGCACGGCGACCTGGCTGAGCAGCCGCTGGGAGATGGCGTCGCGTACCCCCTCGTCAACCCGGCGGATGATCGAGGCCCCCACCGGGAAGTCGGCGGTGAGGAATGGTTCGTTGACGTTCTCAGGATCGCGGCTCGGTGCGCCGTCGAATGCGATGGCGTACTCGATCGGAAGTCCATCGATATCGGCGGTGAAGACCTGGCTCTCCAACTCCGCCATCTCCTCCGACTCGTAGAGGTGCCACTCGGTTGGTACCTCGATCAGCGACTGACGATCGGGGTCGGTGTGGGTGGTTATTCCGGCCTCTGGCTGCGAGCAAGCAGCGAGCAGCACGGCGAAAAGAAACCCGGTGGCCAAGATCCGGGTGAAAGACCGCATCCTCATCGCTCTCCCGGTGGAGTTGCCTGGAAGTGTACGCACCGTAGGGGTCGTTCGGATCAATCTTCGCCGGCGGTTGGTTCGTCCACGTGGGCGATCAGCCCACCTCGAAGGCATCGAGAGCCGGGAAGAACACCTCGCCTGCAAGCGCCTCCAGCTCGCCCTCTTGGGCGATGAGGATTCCAACGGCGGCGTATTCGCCCAACTCGGTAGCTGTCACCAGCGCCGGGCTGCCTTGGATCGACACCTCGTACAAAGGCCAGGACCGCCCTGCACCCTCGTGGGTGTCGTCCGGTTGGGCGGGGAGCGTGAAGCCGAGTTGACCGGAGACCAGACCCAGAAGCTGCTCGGAGGTGAGGCCCTCCCCAGCCTGGAGGACAAGGGCAGTCGGGTCCACCGGGGTTTCCAGCCGGGCGAAGCTCCCCGGTGCGACTTCGTCCCAACCGCGGGGGGCTAGGCCGGAAAGGGGAACACCGAGCAGGACGGTTTCGAACGGTTCCATCACCACCTCGCCGCTCTCCTCGGCGACGAACTGGGGGGCGCGACCGAGGAGGCGCAGGAAACATCGGGTGTCGCCGCTGGGTCGTCGATGAAGGCGGTTGCGATCTGCGCCGGGCACCCGGCTCCGGAGCTCACGCCGTGGCTCAGTGGGTCGAACTCCACGGTCGTAGCGTTACGCAGAGTGCTCGCTGCTTCGGCCGCCCAGTCGGGAGGCGTGATCGGGTCGAAGCCACCAGAGAGGACGAGCGTCGGGATGTTGCTGCGGACGGGCAGGGTTTCCATGTTGGCTGCCTCGCCCGCTCCCCATACCCGACACATCTCGAAGGCAGGCGGACCGGTGTTGAGCGAAGTGGCGGCGAGGCGCCCACCGATCGGAGCGCTGCTTCCGGCCTCATCGACCTCCACCGGATCGGCAAAGGCGATCTCCTCCCGGCACTGCACCGAGGCCAGGGCGCCCAGGGAGAGGAACTCGCCCTGTGCGAGGAAATTGCTCATCAGGCTGGAAGCAGTGGCCGTCTCCCTCGCTTCGAGCTCCGCCACGAGGCCGGGGAGGAGTGGTATCAGATCGTCCGAGTAGAGCGACTGGAAGGTGAGGCCGATCAGCCCAGCCCCGTCGAGCGCCGCCTGGTATGGATCACCGGTGAACACGTCGGTAACCGGGACCATCAGCGGTTCCTCGTCGAGCGCGGCGACCAGGGTGTCGTAGCGGGTGGAGAGGTCGGGGTACGCCGCCGCGCAGGCGGAATCGGCGGTGCAGGAATCGAAGAGCACGTCGAAGGAGCGCTCGGCGTTGTCGGGGAACGCGGTGAGCGCATCCACCGACGGCGGGTAAGTCGAGTCGAGAATGACGCTGCGGACCTGCTCGGGATGGTCCCGCATCACGGTCAGCGCCAACCTGGTGCCGTAGGAGATGCCGTAGAGGTTCCAGTCTTCGTAACCGAGGGCCCGCCCGAGATCGGCAACGTCCGCCGCCGATGCCGCCGAGTCGAACAGGCTCAGGTCCACCCCGTCGTCCTGCAGCCGGTCGCGACACGCCTCGACCGCATCGATCTGGCGGGCCACGTAGTCATCGGGAGGAAGCACATCGTCGAGCAGCTCGAAATCGAGTTGTCTCGATTCGGGGCAAGCCAATGACGGCTCGGAATACCCGGTCCCACGCTGGTCGAACATCACGAGATCTCGATTGACCAGGTAGGCCCCGAAGCGATCCTCGAACGAGAACGGGACCGTTTCCAGGGCATCGCCACCGGGTCCACCCTCGAGATAGATGACCGGGTCGGGCTCGGGGTTCGGGTCATCGGAGGAGAAAATGGCGACGTGCAGTCGTACCTCGGGGCTCTCGGGATTCGAGCGGTCGGCAGGCACCACCAGATAGCCACAGCGGACCTCGCGCTCCAATGTGACGGCAAAGCGGCAATCGGCCTCCTCGAACCCTGGTGGCGTGGTGGCAGCCGATCCCTGGTCGGTCGTGGTGTCAGCCGATTGGACGGTCGTTGTCGCCGCGACCGAAGCCGTGGAGGTACCGGATGCGACCACGGTGGTAACCGCCGGTTGTTCAGGTGACCGTGTGATCAGGATCGTGCCGGTGACGGCAAAGATCACGGCGACCGCACCGAGTATTACCGCCCAAGTCCGTCGAGTCATGTGTTTCTTGGCTTCCGATGGGGTGGGGGATTGTGCTTCCGCGGCGAGTCCAGCCCAAAACAAACGAAGAGGTGACGACACCGGGTTCCTGGTGAAGGTCCGTCTCGCCGTGGAGAAGCGGTCTATAGGATCGGCCAGGTGGTGTCCGAACTAGAACGGAGAAGCTGATCGACGACCTCGTGGTCAGCCTCACTGGACGGCTGCTGGTCGCCACCCCGGCCCTTTTCGATCCAAACTTTGCCGGCGCCGTCCTCCTCGTCTGCCAGCACGACGATGACGGGGCCCTGGGACTTGTGCTCAACCGCCCGTCGTCTGCCCCCGCCGGGGAGTTTCTCCCCGATTGGGCGCCACTGCTCGTCGAGCCGGCTGTGGTCTTCGTAGGGGGGCCGGTCCAACAGGAGATGGCCATCGGACTGTGTCGAAGCGATCTGTTGCTTCCCAGCGACGCCGACGACGAAGGGCTGGTCAGGGTGGCTGTCGGCTTGGCGCTGGTCGATCTGAGCCTTTCACCAGACGAACTCTCCGACGCCAGACCGCTGCGGGTCTTCACCGGCTACGCCGGATGGTCCCCGGGGCAACTGGAGAGCGAGGTGGAGGAGGGGGCCTGGTTCGTGATCACCACCGAGGCCGACGATGCGCTGACGGGCGACCCTCTCGGGCTCCGGCGCCGGGTGCTGCGCAGGCAGCGGAGCCGCGTCTCGATCTTCTCCGACTATCCGGCCGATCCGACGCTCAACTGACTGACGCGATCTCGGGCACGGTGCTGGCTACGCTCGGATGGTGATCACCCAGACGGTTCCGCGGCTCCGTCGGGCGCTGGTTCACCGCGCACCGGGGATCGGTTTGGAGCGGGCGCTGTGGGATGCCGGGCGGCAGGTGGTTGTCGGCGTCGATGAGGTGGGACGCGGCGCCTGGGCCGGCCCGCTTAGCGTCGGAGCCGCCGTCATCCCGGCCGACCGCCGTGTCTACAAGGTGCGCGACTCGAAGCTGCTCACCGAGGCCGAGCGTGAGGCTCTGTTCGACAGGATCGCCGACTGGTGCCAGGCCTGGGCCGTCGGCCATGCCACCGCCGAGGAGTGCGACACGCTGGGGATGTCCGACGCGCAGCGTCTCGCAGCCGAGAGGGCGATCACCGCACTGGGATTGACGCCAGACGCTGTCCTTGTCGACGGGAAGTGGGACTTCGTCGGCGGAGACCAGGTTCGCCGGATAGTGCGGGGCGACCTCACCTGCCTGTCGATCGCCGCGGCATCGATCCTGGCCAAGGTCACCCGTGACCGGATGATGCGCGCCGAGGCAGAGCACTATCCGCTCTACGTATTCGACGAGAACAAGGGCTACCCGTGCCCGCGACACAAGTCGGCTCTGCAGGCCTGGGGACCATCCGCCATCCATCGCAAGAGCTGGGTATTCATGGACCATTTGGTCTGGACCGGTCTCGGCAGATACCGCCGCCCCGACCCTCAGGGGACACTGTTCGACGACGCCTTCATCGGTTGAACGCCGCGATGACCGGGGCAAACCGTTCCACGGCTTCGACGTCTGGCAGATCGGGCATGGTGACGATCGCGGTGCCGACTCCAGCCTCGGCGAGGCGCCGGAAACGGCCGATGTGGTCCTCGATCGTGCCGGCGTTCACCGCCGAGGCGTAGCGATCCGGCGAGATCCGCGCCGGCCGGAGCCGGTCCACTAGCCGATCCACCTCGGCCTGCTCCCGTCCAACCAGTGCGGTCGAGAGATGGGTTACTTCGATCTCCTCAGGGGGACGCCCCACATCCGAGCAATGGCGGTGCAGGATTTCCACCTTTGTAGCCACCTTGTCGGCGTCGCCCATCAGGTTGCACCCGTCGGCGAGCTCGGCGACGACACGCAACGTGTGCCGCTCACCAGACCCCCCAACGACGATGGGGAGCCTCTCTTGGAGCGGTCTCGGATAGCACCCGGTCTCGGGGAGCGTGATCGTCTTCCCGGTGTAGGGCCGCGAGCCGGGTCCCCACAAGGCGCGCAGCACCCCGATCGTGTCCGCCAAAAGCAGATAGCGGTCGGCGACCGTTGGGAATGGCAGTCCGAAGGCGAGGTGCTCGCGCTCCCACCAGCCGATTCCCAAACCGAGCCGGGCCCGACCACCAGAGAGCACGTCGATGGTGGCGACGGTCTTGGCCAGGAGCCCGGGTGCCCGGAAGGTCACCGGGGTGACCAGCGTTCCCAACCCGATGCCAGTGGTGATCCCCGACAAGAAGGCGAGCGTCGTGGTGCTCTCGGGCAGATCTTCCCAAACCCTCCCCACCTGGGGGATTTGCAGGAGGTGGTCCATGACCCACAGACCCTCGAACCCCGCCTGCTCGGCGGCGACCGCCGCCGCGGCTAGGTGATCGGCGAGTCTGGCCGCGCCGCCGTCCCATGCAAAGCGCGAGATCTGCAGGCCGAACCGAAGCGGCTTGGGGTCCTCGGATTGACGCCGCGCCGCCTCGTCCGATGTCCCGAACCCTGGGAGCACGAGTCGGACCGGGCCAGGAATGAGGACACCGTCCCATGACTCCGCGTCGATCCTCTGGCGCTCTCCCGGCCAGCGGCGCAGCTGAGATCCGATCACGCGGTCGGGGACTGGGTCGGGCCGGTTCCTGTTGCGGGTGCGGCAAACCGCCGGTGGGGTGTCGAAGGCGACCACAAACGCCGGCATACCCGCAGCCCCGGCCCGCTCCCGCCAGGCCGACCGCCGCTCGGCGTCCATCCCCAGGGTGTCCACGACGGTGAACAGCCGCCTCGCCATCCGATGGTCGAGCACCCGTTCTAGGAGGTCGAATGCGGCCTCTCCGGCTGCCTGGTCGTGCTCGCCCTCACCAACGAGGCTCCGCAACCGATCAGATGACACCACCTGGTCGGGGCGGAACCATTCCTCCGCCCACGCCGACTTCCCGGCTCCCGACGGGCCGGCGAGGATGACCAGCGATGGCACCGGAATCCTGAGGTCGTCCATGTCTCCCAACCTGGGTCGGAGTACCTGACGTGCCTGCCAACCCCGGGTTGGGGAGTACCTGGGAGGTAGCTGCCAACCCTGGGTTGGTGTCCCGGGTGATGTTGCCACCAACCCTGGGTTGGGGCGTGCCTGCCGTATCCTCCGGCCATGGGTCGCACCGCGTTCGTCCTCGGCGGCGGCGGACCGCTCGGCGCCTACGAGGTGGGGATGCTCCAGGCGCTCATCGAGCACGGGATCGCCGCCGACGTGGTCGTAGGGACCTCGATAGGGGCGATCAATGGTGCTGGCATCGCCGCCGATCCGTCCCTCGAGGGGGTCGCCAGGCTTCGATCGGTGTGGTTGAGCCTCGACGAGCAGGAGATGTTCGGTGGCGGGCTTTTCGCCACTGCCCTCAACGCTTTCCGTTCCCGCACCCACCTCTACTCGATAAGCCCGTTGCGAGTCATGCTCTCTGAATGGTTGCCGGAGCGATTCGAGGACCTGGTGGTCGAGTTCCAGTGCGTGGCGGCGTCGATCGAGCGCTCCGCCGAGCAGTGGTTCAGCAGCGGGCCCCTCGTCGAGCCGATACTCGCCTCTTCGTCGGTGCCCGGCCTGTTCCCACCGGTCGAGATCGGCGGCGAGCACTACATAGACGGTGGGATCGTCAACAGCATCCCGGTGCGGCGAGCATTCGACCTGGGGGCAACGACCATCTATGTGCTCCAGGTGGGGCGGATCGAGCGGAAGCTCACCGTGCCGCGTCTGCCATGGGAGGTGGCGCAAGTGGCGCTCGAGGTGGCGCGCCGGCACCGCTTCTTCGCAGACATGGCGTCGCTGCCGCCCGGCGTGGTGGCGCACGTCCTGCCAACCGGGGCGGTGGATCCTCCGGGCCAGCGCTTGCGGCAAATAGATCCTGGTCTGGCGGAACGTCGTTTCCAACTGGCGTACCAGGCATCGGCCGAGTACCTCGATCGTGCGGATGCCGGCGACATGCGGGGCTCGGTGGTGACATGACCTTCTTGGGAAGCGGAGACGTGGAATGACCAGTCCCTCCGATGGGGAGCTGCTTGCGGCGACCGTGCGTGGCGATGCGGATGCATACGCCACGCTCTTCCGTCGTCATGTCGGCGCGGTGACGGGGTTCGCCCTCCGCCGGGTGCGCAACGCGCACGAAGCGGCCGATCTCGTTGGCGACACCTTCCTGGTTGCACTCGAGGCGGCGCCCCGCTACCGCGAGGAGCTTCCCACGGCTCTGCCCTGGCTGCTTGGGATCGCCAGAAGGCTGTGGATGGGCCAGATGCGGCGCGACCACCGGATGGAGAGGCTGAGATCGCGGGTCGGAGGATCGATGCCGCACTTTCACTTGGCCGAGGAAGACGACGTGGTGGCAGCGATAGACGCCTCCCGACAACGACCCGAGATCGAGGCCGCCCTTGAAATGCTGTCGTGTGGTGAGAGGGACGTGCTCGAGTTGGTTGCGCTGCACGGTCTCAGCCCACAAGAGGCCGCTATAGCGCTGGAGGTGAGCGCCAACGCCGCTCGGCTCCGGCTCAGCAGGGCGCGGAGGAGGATGCGCTCCATGATCGGCAGCGTTCATCCACCGCTCGAGTGGGCTATGGAGGCAGAGCTTGCCTGAGCTCACACCCCCCAGGGTGCCGTCCACGCCCCGGTTCAGGAACGAGATCGAGGCGATGCTCCGGACAGCCGTCGTCGAGACCCACGGCCACTCCTCCGGTGTCCAGCAATCATCGGCCCGCCGCTGGCAGGTCCGGGTCCTCTCGCCGGTGGCTGCCGTGTTTGCTCTTGTCCTGCTGGCGACACCGATGATGTTGCGCACCGCCAACGTGGCGGCCACCCCGGAGACGGTCGCCGTCAGCAACCTCAGCCCTTCTACTCCAGAGGTGACGCTCCAACCGGTCGATGCCGGACCTGTGGAGCTTGGAGCGATCTCGCCGGGGAGGATGCTGGTAGACGGTCATCGTGACCCGCACCGGGCGGGCTTTCCGGGGCGACTCCTCCCCGGGATCGGATATCGCTGACATGCCGGGCCTCTTGGGGGCATGAACCGGTCAAGCAGGCGACGGCGCCGCCCGCACCAACGGCGCCGTCGCCCCGGATCGGACCCGGCCGGGGCCACACATGTGTCGACTCCCCACTTCCCGGCCCCATCCGGGTCCGGCATCCATCCCGCTGCGGGGGCGGCGGACTCATTCGCCTCCGATGGCGTAGACCATCCCATCGAGGCTCACCACATAGACGATATGGTCGATGACAGCCGGAGCCGCCCGGACCGGGCCTCCGGTCTGCCACGTCCAAAGGGTCTCACCGGTTTCGGCATCGACCGCGTACAGATTCCCGTCGTCCGAGCCGGCGTAGACGACATCACCTGCCACAGTCACCGCGCCAAACTGTTCCCCGGCTTGGACCACCTCATCCCAGATGCCTGTATTGGTGGCGAGGTCAATCGCATAGAGGAACGTCCCCTCACCGATGTACATCACGTTGTCGCGGATTGCCGGAGCGGATAGAACCGGTCTCTCCCGAAGGAGCGATGGGGGTCTGCCGGCGACCAGGCCGTTGCAGACCCCGACCGGGAACATGTACACCTGACTGCCGGTGTTGGAGACGTAGACCACCTCATCTGAGATGATCGGGTTGACCTCGATGGGTGCATCGGTCTCCCGGCGGCAAATCTCCTCTCCGGTGGCGGTGTCGATCAGGATGACATTGCCGGTCGGATCGCTAGTTGCTACGTAGAGCACGCCATCGTGGAGGGCGAGATCGGCGCTGCACCGGCCCCACTGTCCCTCGTCTGGGGAACCGCCACAGCTCAGATCCGGTCCCAAGATCAAGAGCGTGCACTGAGCCGTCGCTGGTCGCCGCGTAGACGACACCGTCGGCCACGGCGGGCGACGACCGGATCCGCTCGCCTAGTGGCACCGCCCAGCGCTCGGTGACCCTGTCGGGAAGTGCCTCGCGGGCGCGCACGATCCCGTCGTCACCGGCTACCACCACGATTGCCGGTGACGCGGCATCGGCGGTCTCGATGGTTCCGATGGCGGGGGCTGTGTGTATCGGCCCATCCGCCAGCAGCCGCCAGATGACGCCGCCGGTTCTCTGGTGGAGACCGTAAAGGGTGCTGTCGTTGCCGGCGACGAGGAGCATGCTCCCGTATGCCACCGGTGCCGCATCAATCGGTTGCTGCGTGGGACGCACCCAGTACTGGCCCAGGGCGGAGCTGACCGGCTCGGCATCGAAAGCGCCGGTACGGTCGTTCCCCGCCCGGTGCTCTGCGGTCCCGGTGAAGAAGTCGCGTTCCGTCACCTCGGGAAGGACCGTTTCCTCGAGGGCGAGGGGAATGGTGGTGGTTGGAGCGGGAGCAGTGGTGGTCGTGGGACCCGGATCGGTGAGACGATCAACCGCCACCGAGGCGGCACCCGCCACAACGACGACACCCACCGCAGCGGCGATGACCATGGGCCAGCGCCGGCGGACGGTGCGACGGGGACCGACCAATCCCCTAGCTCGCCTCTGGGCCGGGCTGAGCACGGTTTCGACACCCGCAAGGCCCGATGCGGCCAGGATCCGGTCAAGGGCTTCATCGTGGTCGGCAGCCGCCACTGCCTCGTCATCCGGTGGGGGAGCGGACAATGCCGGTTCGACCACGGGGAGCGTCTCCCACTGAGGACGCCAATCAGCCGGCACGGAGGTGGCCATCCGCTGTACCGAGCGGATGGCAGGGGCGGCGGCGGGCTTGCCCCATAGATGCCCTGCGGTTGCCGCCCGGGCTGCACCCATCGGGTTGCCGGTTTCGACTGCCAGGCCGAGGGCGGCAGCCGCAATCTCGTCGTCCTTCTCGTGGATGGCGCGGGCACACATCAGGTCGATGGCCCAGTGATAGAGCTTCGAGTGGAGCATTTGGTCGGCGAGATCGGCTGCCTCCTGAGCGGGCCATGGGCTCCCCAGCGAGGTCTGGATCTCCATCTGAAGGGCACGGCAACGCGCCCGCCAACGCGACCCGTTTGCACCGGGTGGGCAGGCGGCGAGAGCGGCGTCGATCTCGGTCGAGGCCTCGTCGACCTGGCCAAGCCCCCGCAGGGATTGGGCGCGCAGGGCCCGTGCAACGTTCTCCCAAGCAGTCAACCTGCGCTCGACGAGATCGAGGACCCGATTGGAAGCTGTCAGCCCCTCTTCATACCGGTTGGAGGCGATCGCCGCCTCCGCCCTGGCAATCTCGGAGAGGAAGACCGGCGCCTCGACATTGGCGCTCCCGGCGAGCTCCTCGGCGCGCTCCAGGGCGGCAAGACCCTCGTCCACCAGCCCTGTCGCCAGCAGAGCCCTCCCCCAGCAAGCCTCCTTGTCTGCCTGCGACGCCTCCGACTCGCTCGCCATTGCCTCGTCACGGAGCCGGGCGAACTCCCGTTCCGCAAGGGCGAATTCCCCATGGTCGAGGGCAATCCAACCTCGGTTGACCGCGGAGTAGTACCGCTGTACCGGTGTGGCCGACTGTTCGAGAAGGACGTCGGCGCGGTCGAGCATGGTCTCTGCCTCGGCGGAGAAACCGATCCGATCGACTTGGTGGGCCCGCAGGGTCGAAGAGCGAACCGAGCTTGGCGGTCTCGCCCAGTCGGCTCGCCTCCCAACAGGCGATTGCGGATATCCGCTCAGCCTCCTGCGGCATCTGGCGGTCACCGGCAACCGCCGACTCGAAACCGAGAGCGTCGATCCGATCGACCCCATGGAGCAGCCGAGTGGCGGTCACCAGGTGATCGGAGGCCCGCTCCGAGAGCCCGGCCCAGTGAAGGAAGCGACCACAGATGAGGTGCAAACGCCCAGTGGTCTCCGGGTCGGTCATGTCGGCGGCCGGCTGCGCCCCGAGGGCGGTCTCGGCGAGGTGGTACGCCTCTCCTGCCGCCCGATGCTGGTTGGCTTCGATGGCGGCGGCCGCCAGCCGAGAAAAGGCAGGACCAGGGTGACCTGCGTCGAGGTGGTGGTAACCGATGACCCCGGCGTCGCCACCTGCCGCCTCCACCACCGAGGCGAGACGGGCCGCCTCGTGACCCCGTCTGCTCTCGCCGATGGTCAGGGGCCCGGCTGAGGGGGAGTAGATGAACCCGCCCCGCAGTTCGAGGAGCCAGCCTGCGGAGGAGGCGGCCTCGGCAACGCCGAGCGCCTCGGTCTCACCGAGCGAGAGGATGACGGCGGCCTCCTCCACGGTGATGGGCTCCCCGGCCATCGACGCGGTAGTCACCAGTTCTCGGCCCGCCTCATCGAGCTCATCGAGGGAGCGGTCAGGAACATCTTCGGCACCGGTGGTCTCGATCAGGACTCCGTGGTCCCTGGCGGCTGCCGCAATGGATTCGAGCCACCAACGGTCGAGTTCGTCCGGTGGGCGGTGGGCTATGACGATCAACCGGACACCGTCGGGGCGGGTGATGAGATGGCGGAGTAACCCGAGCGAGGTCGGGTCGGCCCACTGTGCCTCCTCGAGAAGTACTGCCTGCGGCCTCCCACCGGCGGCTAGCGACGAGGCATCGATCCCCAATTCGACGGCGATGGCCCCGGGCCGCGATCTGGCCGGCTCACGGCCGGCGGTCCTCCTGAGACCGATCAACCCCGCCTGTCCGATGGCCTCCACCACAGGGCCGGCGGCGCCGATCGGGGATTGTGCGAGCACGACGACAACCCCAGGGGCAGCCGATTCCAACGCGTCTGTGAGATGCAGGTCGCGAGAAGGTTCGCCGGTCACGTCGATGGTCATTCACCCACTCTCCCGTTGCAGAAGCAAGCTTACGGCGGGGCGGCGCCGATCAGTCGGTCTTCAACGGTTCAATATCGTCGGTTGAGTCATCACCGCTGCGGCGCTCCACCAGACGCCGGACGACCTCGATGAGCAGCGCCAGCACCAGTGCTGCTCCGAACGCCAACAGGAAGGCGACGGTGTGGTTGTCCTGGAAACGTTCCCCGAAGTAGTAGCCGAGCAAGGCGCCATAGCTCGCCCAAAGGAGGCCGGCGAGAGCCACCCAGGCGGCGAACGGTCCTCTGAGCTGTCTGGTTAGCCCTGACGCCAATGTGACTGCGCTGCGGCCGCCTGGGACGAAGCGTGCCGTCACCAGCAGCGGCCCACCCCGTTTGCTCAAGTGGTGAGACGCCCAATCGATCCTGGACTGCATCTTTTCGGAGGCCCGCCTGGTGACCCACGACGAGCCAGACCGCCCGATTTGATATGCGATGTTGTCCCCGAGGAATGCGCCTATCGCGCCGGCGGCGATGATGATCCACAGGGTCTGTTCTCCGTAACCGGCGGCTACTCCGCCCGTGATGACCGCGGTCTCGCTGGGGACGACCGGGAAGATGGCATCGAGCAGCGCTATGGCGAGCACTAGGAAGGGGAACCAGCTTGCGCTGGCGAGCGATTCGATCCACCCGATCAGATCTTCGAACAAACCGCCGCCTCCAGGGTGCGCCGACGGTACCTGCGCCGCCGAGTTCAGCGGAGGGGTCGGAGACGCCGATCCCAGTACCATCGCAGGCGAAATGCGGATCGATGGTGGCGGGTGAGTGGTTGGCGGGCTGCCCTTGTAGCCGCAATCGTCGGCGGTCTGGTCCTACTTGCCGGATGGGCGATACCTCGCATCACCGCTCCAGGCAACGGCACCACCACCACCGCAACCGGCCCGCCGGCGACAGCAGACGTCACCCTGGCCTGCCCACTATCGCTGCGCCCGGCGTGCGATTCGCTCGGCGAGGAAGTAGGCGCTGCTGTGCGCACCTGGACCGCGGGTGACCCCATATCCGAGGACGAGGTGCTGGTGGCGCCTCCCGGAGATCTCCCCGACGGGCTGGCCAGTGCAGGTGAGCTCGCCAGATCGCCTGTCGCCGTGGCGGTATGGCTGGAGCGGGCGAATGTGCTCTCGTCGGGCTGCGGCGGAGATCCCGACCTCGCCTGTGTGGAAGGAGCGCTCGGTCAGCAATGGTCGGACCTGGGGGGCAGCGACAGTTGGGGGATATTCAAGCTGGGGCTGGCCGACCCAACTCTCACCGAGGCGGGCTTGGCAGCCTGGAGCGCCCTGGCTGGGGACGGGACCCCTGAAGGGCTGGCCGAAAGCCTCCGTCTGGTCGCCAGCGATGACGGCCGGCTGATGGCCGACATGGTGCTGTTCGGGCCGAGCCGGGCCGATGCCGCGGTGACCACCGAGGTTGCCATCGCCTCGCAACTGGCCAATGCGCCGGGTCGCGGCGGCCGGTTGGAGGTCACCTACCCCGACCCGGCTCCCTGGGTGAGTTACGTTGTGGCGCCTGGGGGAGGGTCCGATGCCCGGCGGACCGCCGAGCGCCTGCTCGAACCGGACATCGCCTCATTGCTCGGGCCGGCCGGGCTCCGACCCCCAGCCGGCGATCCTGGTGAGCTGCCCGAGGGCCTGGGACAACCAGGCGTCCAGTCGCCGCCACTCGACGACGCCACCAGCCAGACGCTTCTCGACAGCTGGCGCGACCTGACACAATGACAGGCACATGAAGTCATCAACTCTTGGGTCGCTCCTCGTCGGTCTGCTGCTGATTGGCGCTTGTACCGCCGACTCCAGCGACACCACCATCGCAGGAGGCGTCCCGACCGTCGCCGCCGGGTGCGTCGAGGTTCCGGTCGCCACCTCACCGGAGAAGTTCACGCTGCTCACCGATCTCGCCGCCGAGTTCAACGCAACAGGGTTCGAGGTGGACGGGCAATGTGCATCCGTCACCGTGTACCGGGTCTCCTCGGGAGTGGCGGCAAACCTCCTCTCGGCCGGGTGGCCCGAGGGGATCCCCGAGGGACCGCAGCCAGTGCTGTGGAGCCCGGCCGCCTCGAGTTGGGGCTCGATCGTCAACCAGAGATTGAGCGAGGCCGACCAGGAGCCGATTGCCAACGACTTCGAGCGGATCATGCTCACCCCGCTGGTTCTCGGCATGCCCCGGCCGATGGCCGAGGCACTCGGCTGGCCGGAGGCCGAGATCGGTTGGGGCGATGTCCTCGAATTGTCCAGAGACCCCGATGGCTGGGGTGCGTTCGGCCACCCGGAGTGGGGACCGTTCCGTCTCGGCAAGACCAACCCCAACTTCTCGACATCGGGCTTGTCGGCCACCGTTGCCACCTTCTACGGGGCCACCGGAAAGACCTCGGGACTCACCCTCGACGACGTCGGTTCGGCCCCGGTGAGGGAGTTCGTCACCGGCGTCGAGGAGGCCGTCGTCCACTATGGGGACACCACCCTCACCTTCCTCGACAACATGCTGCGCGAGGACCTGGCGGGAAGGCCGCTGACCTACGTGTCGGCGGTCGCCGTCGAGGAGGTCAGCATCCTCGCCTACAACCGTGGCGATCCGGCCGACACAGGTGACGAAGGCCTCGAGCCGCCCAATGTGCCGCTGGTGGCGGTCTACCCGAAGGAGGGCACGCTCTTCTCGGACAACCCGGCGTACGTGCTCGATGCTCCCTGGGTGACCGACGTGCAGCGTGAGGCCGCCCTCGCATTCCGCCAATCCGTGGTCGAGGACCCGGAGAACCAGGCGAAGGTGCTCGAGTTCGGCTTCCGTCCAGGGAATCCCGCTGTTCCTGTGGGCGACCCGATCAACAGCGCCAACGGCCTCAATCCGTCGCAGCCCGAAACCGAGCTCGAGCTTCCCGCCCCCGAGGTGCTGGTCGGGCTGATCGACAGCTGGGAGCAATACCGCAAGAGGGCGCGTGTCATCATGCTGCTCGACGTGAGCGGTTCGATGGGCGACCTGGGCGGCGAGGGGTTCACCAAGCTCGACTTGGCGAAGGAGGCGGTCCTGGGGAGCCTCGACGAGTTCCAGCCGCAGGACGAGGTGGGGCTATGGGTGTTCTCAACCGTCATCGATGGGGAGCGTGACTACGTCGAACTGGTCCCACCGGGTCCGCTGCGCGAAACGCGGGGTGAGATCGAGCAGTCCGTGCAATCGCTCATCGCCGACGGCGGAACCGGTCTCTACGACTCCACCGCGGCGACTGTGCAGGCCGTGCGTGACGGGCTCGACCCGAGCAAGATCAACGCCGTGGTCCTCCTCAGCGACGGGATGTGCGAAGACGACCCTCCCGGCTGCGAACTCGATCCGCTCCTCGATTTCCTCAGTTCGAGCGAACGGGAGACGGTGAGGGTCTTCCCGGTGGCATACGGCGAGGACGCCGACGTGGAAGCACTCCAGGCTATCGCCGACGCGACGTCGGCCCGCCTCTACCTGGCCACCGACCCGCTCACCATCGAGCGTGTCTTCCAGTCGGTCATCTCGAACTTTTGAGCGAGCGCTTCTCCACCGTCGTCCGCAACGACCCCCGGGTGCGCCGGGGGAGGATCCTGGCCAAGGCGACGGTTTCACCCGCCGGTCTGGTCACCGGAGGCGCGCTCGCTGCACTCGGGCTGTTGACGGGTTTGGTGACTCTGCCCTGGGCGATCGGCGCCGGTATCGCGGCATGGATCACATCGGTGATCCTCCACCTCCGCGACCCCAAGCTGGTCGGTTCGCTCCTGGCCCCGCAGTTCGACCGCGACCTGAGCGTCTTGGACGAGGAGCACCTCCGCTATATGGCGTCGGCGCTGGCGGCACGCGACCGGTTGGGAGAAGCGACCAGTGACCTTCCGGGCGACACCGGGATCGCCGGGATGAAGGTCCGTGTCGACGACGTGTGCCGTCAGCTATACGACTCGGTGTTGTGGTCGCAGAAGGCCGACGAATTCCTCGACACGGTCGGCGCCCAGGCCCTCGACCAGCGTCTCGAGGCAATCGACCCCCAATCGGCGGTGGCCGCCGAACTGCGCGAGCAAATGGAGGTGGTCGAGACTGTGCGGCGGCGGCGAAATGAGACATTGGCTCAGGTGGCGAGCACGATCACCGGGATCGACACGCTGGCGGTCAAGACCGCGGGACTGGCGCTGGGCGCACCGGGGAGTGGAGCGGAGCAGCGGGCTTCCGAGCAGGTCAAGGTGCTCAGAGAGGACCTGGACAGTTATCTCGATGGGTTGGTCGAGATCGAGCGCAGCCTGCGGGAGTCGCTTCCCGGCCAGTAGCCGGATCTCTTAGTAACGCAGAAGAACGCCTGCCATACGTTGGATGCACGTTCCCGGCGTCGGCGTCCTAACATCCTATAGAGTGCCGGATCGGATCGAATTTCCACGGGAGGTCAGGATGTCCCGGAGAACTCTGACGGCCATGGTCGCCCTCTTGGCACTGGTCGCGGCGGCTTGCGGGGGCCAGACCGGCGGAACCGAAACGACCGCTGCCGGTGGGGCCGCAGGGGAGGAATCTGACGTCATCCGGTTCACCTTCGCCCCGGATCCGGCATGGGACTGGATGAAGGACCAGGGGATCCTGGAGACGATGGAGCAGGAGTCCGGCTTCAGGATCCTCCAGCTCGCCACATGGGACGAGTTCGCCACCTTCGCCGGCGGGCACGCCGACGTCATCTCGACGGGGACCTACGAGACCCCTCTGCTGGAAGAGCAGGGAATCGACACGGTCACATTCGGTCAGTTCAACATGAACAAGGACGTGCTGGTCACCGCCGACCCCTCTTACCAGACGGCATCGGATCTTCCCGAAGGATGCCGGATCGCCAGCGAGTCGGTCACCGGCAACACCATCATCTGGGCCTCGTTGATCAACGAGCTCGATGGCAGGGAGCTCGCCGAGGGCTCGGACGACCTCGGGATCGTCACCGCCGACTACCAGGTGATCCCCACGCTGCTGAAGGAGGGTGAGGCGTGCGCCGGAATCCTCGATCCCACGCAGGTGATCCCGGACATGGCGTCGGGTGACCTGACCGTGATGTACGACGGCAAGTCGGCATCGCAGCTCTACGGCGAGAACATCGTGCCCGGGCACGAGGGCGTTCTCTCCAACGCCTTCGTCTCGCGAGAGGCCTGGTTCGACGCCAACCCAGAAGCGGCTGCCTTCTTCCTCGAGGTGTGGGACTGCGCCATGGTGCAGTGGGCAGAGCATCGCGATGAGATCATCGACACCTACCCGCAGCATTTTGCAGTGGACGACGAGTCGCAGGCGCAGTTCATGAAGGACTACTTCGCCAACACCTTCGACTGGTTCGTCGAGAGCCCCTACCTGACCGAGGAGTGGATCGAGGGGGAGGAGCCCGTCTTCGACCTGGTGCAGGAGGCCGGGATCGTCGCCGAGGACGCCGAGTTCCCCCGGCACGAGCCGATGGAGCCGCCCGATGACTCTCCGTGCCCCGAAGGCACCTGACAGCTTGGTACGCGAAGTCGATTTCGGGGCATATCCCGGCGTGGCGGTCCATCGGGTGGTAACCCGAGTCCTGATTGCCCGTAGGAGACCATGACAACCGTCGAGAAGAGCCTCGAGGAGATCGAGCAGGAGGCCATCGACAGCCTGGTGGCCGGCCGGCGCTCGCGCGACCGGGTCCTCTGGTCGGTGCTCGGGATGGTTGCCTTCATCGGTTTGTGGGCCTTCTTATCGGCATTCGTCTTCGAGCCATACGTGCTCCCTTCGCCATGGGCAGTGGCTGCCGAGATGTGGAGCCTGGTGATCACCGGCGAGGTCTTCATCAACTTCGGGGCGAGCTTCGTCAAGACGATGGCGGGGTGGGTGATGGCACTGGCCATCGGCATCCCAATCGGCCTGGCGATGGGCCGTTATCGCTACGCCCGTGCCTTCTTCCACGACTTCGTCTACCTGTTCGCCAACGTGCCGCTGCTGGTCTACGCGGTGATCGCGTTGATCGTCTTTGGGATCAGTCCCTGGGGTCCTGCCTTCGTGGTCGCTCTGGAGGCGTTCACCGGGATCGCCATCAACGTGGCCGCAGGGGTGGAATCGGTGGACCGGGGACTGCTCGCCATGAGCCGCTCCTTTCGGAGGTCATCCCGCCAGACGGCCCGGGCGATCGTCTTCCCCTCGGTGGTCCCTTTCCTCTTCGCCAGCGGCCGGGTCTCTTTCGCCAACTCATGGAAGCTGGCCGCCCTGGCCGAAACCTTTGGCGGGTATCTGGGGGTCGGATACCAGTTGGAGAAGGCATTCCAGATCTTCTCGGTCGTCACCGCTCTGGCGTGGATGTTCTTCTTCGTGATCTTCGTGATCGCTGTGGAGCGCTTCCTCATCGCCCCGGCCGAGCGCCGGGTATTCGCATGGCGTGATCCGGCAGGGGCGAAGGGAGCCAGGACGTGACCAGCGCCACGGTCGCCGACCACCCCGAACTCGCCCTCGAGCCCGAGCCTCGGCCGTGGTACCACTGGCTCACCTCGGATCGTGCCGCTCGGTGGACGGCTCGGATCCTCTTCCTCTTGATGTGGCAGCTAGCGGGGACCGTCTTCGAAGATATCCCGACGCCGGTGGCCACTTTTGGTTTTCTCATCGAGGAATTCCAACGGGGCGAAGTGTTCCCCAATATCGGGATCAGCTTGGTCCGGGTGACGATCGCTCTGACGGTGGTGTTGTTGCTCGGGACGGCAACCGGGGTGGCGATGGCGCGCTGGTGGCGGGTCCGTTACTTCCTCGCCGACCTTGTCCTCGTGGGGATCACTCTGCCGGCATTCATTTGGGCGCTGCTTGCGGTCATGTGGTGGGGATTCAGCAACATCGGCCCGATCTTCGTTGCCATCGTCTCGGCGACACCGCAACTGGTGGTGTCCACCTATCAAGGGGCGACGGCGACCCCCGGCAAGCTGCTCTCGATGTCCGATGCCTACCGGGTGTCCACCAGGCGCCAGGTCCGCTGGCTGGTGATCCCTTCGATGATGGAGTACATCGCCGCCGGGTTCCGATCGGCGGTGCTTGCGGCGTGGGGTGCGGTGCTGCTCACCGAGTGGTTCGGCAACGACCAGGGGGTCGGGTTCCGCGCCCACTTCTGGTACGACGCCCGCAGCTTCGAGGGGATGATGGCCTGGGGAGTGGTGATGATGGTCATCATCCTGGCCTTCGACCGCCTGGTTATGGACCGAGTGGTGCATCGGGCGCGCGCCTGGAGGGTGGGAGGACAGGAGTGGTCGGCATGACGGGAGGTGGCGGTTGGCGCGACTGATCGCTCAAGAGGTGAAAAAGGTCTTCGCTCCCACCCGGGCGGGGCAGGAACCAGTTGTGGCGCTGCGCAACATCAGCTTCCAGGCCGAGGGGCACACCTTCGTGACCCTGGTGGGGCCCTCGGGGTGCGGCAAGACCACTTTCCTCAACATGGTCTCCGGGATCGAGCGGCCAAGTGGCGGCACCCTCCAGGTGATCGGTCGCAACGAGGGCGAGGCGCGCATCGGCTACGTCTTCCAGGACCCCCGTCTCCTGCCCTGGAAGACGGTTCTGCAGAACATGGAGTATGTGCTCGACGAGGGGTCGAACGAAGAGCGGAGCGAGCACGGGAAGCGTTTCCTGTCGCTGGTCAATCTCGAGGGCAGCGGCGGCATGTATCCCGGCCAGCTCTCGGGTGGGATGCAGCAGCGCGTTGGTATCGCCAGGGCGCTATCCATCGAGCCGGATCTGCTGCTCATGGACGAGCCGTTCAGCCACCTCGACGCCATCACGGCACGCGATCTGCGCGCCGAGCTGCAGCGATTGTGGCTCGCCACGAAGTCCACGGTCCTCTTCGTCACCCACGACGTCATGGAAGCGGTGCTGTTGTCGAGCCGAGTCATCATGATGAGCAGCCAAGGTGTCGTGTTCCGCGACTTGACGATCGACCTTCCTTTCCCCCGGCTCCAGACCGATCGCGCGGTGGCGATACTGCAGGCAGAGATCCTCGAGCTCTTCGAGGAGATGGAATCACCGATGGTCGGCGCCTGAAAGTGGGGCGGCTCGCCGCCCGCTCAACAGTCGCCATCCCACAAGGAGGAATTGAAATGCTGCGACATTCCGCCCTTTTCTTGCTGAGACCGGGAAATGGGCCCGAAGAGATGAAGCGGATGCAGATGGGGTCGGCCTATATGCGGTTCACCGCCGCCGGGCCGGTAGCCATCGACTTCGGCTCCGACCTGTTCGGGGGTTCGCTCCACCTGTACGACACGAAACCGTGGGACAGGACACCCCGGTGGCGCGCCGCCACCTTCGGCCCTCCGTCGAGCTTCGATGTCGCCCTCCACCTCGACTTCGCCGACGAGGCAGGGCTCGAGGCCTACAACAAGGACGACATCCACCACGAGGTCGCCGTCTACAACGCCGAGGCATCCCAGGGAGAGTTGACGGCGCGGGTCGACTGGTGGTACGACGGCGATGTTCCCCTGATAACGCCAGGGCACGTGCGTCACGCCGCCATGTTCCTGTGGAGAGACGACGTTGCCGAAGACGCAAAGAGAGCGGCCATCGATGCGGTTCGGCGGCTCGAAGGCGCCGATGGTGTGGAGCGGGTGACCATCGGGACCGGGGTGGGGTCGCTGAAAACCGACTTCGACTGGCTCCTCGATGTCCAGCTTCCCGATGCGGAGACGGCGGAGCGGCTTCTGGCTTCGGATGCGTATCTGGAGGCGATTCGGGTCGTCTCCTCGGCGACAAAGCACGAGTGGACCGCCCGGATCACCCACATGATGCACGGGCACTGAGAGGAGCCTCGATGGGTCGGATCATCGATGTCCATTGCCACTGCACGCTTCAGCGGTTCCAGAAGGCGGTGCTCGTCGATGGCACCGATTGGCACGGGATGACGAGCGCCGACGGCGAGCTCGGCAACGAGCGCAACCTCTGGGATGTGTCCAAGCGTATCGAGGCCATGGATGAGATGCGGATCGATGTCCAGCTCGTGTCGCCTACGGATGTCTTCTACCAGTACCACCAGGAGCCCGAGGTCACCGAGCAGATCGCCAGGGAGGCAAACGAGGAGATCGCAGGGATGGTGCGCGATCACCCTCAGCGGTTCATGGGTCTCGGCACTCTTCCGATGCAGGACCCGAAGCGGGCGGTGGCCGAGATGACCCGTGGGATGGTCGAGCTCGGGCTCACCGGGTTCATGGTCGATGACCACGTCAACGGTCTCACCTACGACAACCCGATCTTCGATCCGGTGTGGGAGGCGGCCGAGGAGCTTGGCGCCTTCCTGCTCGTGCACCAATACCAGCCGACCGTCGTCGCCTACCGGACGGGCAAGTACTTCCTGCTCAACTCGATCGGGAACCTCGTCGACCGGACCATCACGTTTGCCTCGTTCATCTATGGGGGAGTGCTCGACCGTTACCCGCGCCTCACCATCTGCCTGTGCCACGGCGGCGGTTATGTGCCATATGCCCTCGACCGGCTCGACAAGGGATGGGATGTGTGGCCCGGAGAACGTGGCGCCACCCAGGACCGCCCCAGCTCGTACGTGCGGCGCTTCCTCTATGACACCGTGGTGTACACGCCGCGCAACCTTCGGTTCCTGATCGATGTGGTCGGCGCCGACCGTGTGATCTTTGGCACCGATTGGCCGGCCCCAATGACCTTTGACGACCCGGTCGGCCGGCTGGAGCGGATGGAAGAGCTGAGCGAGGAGGAGCGCCACGCGCTGCTCCGGGGCACTGCAGCATGGGTGTTCGGAGCCTGAGGTGGCCAGACCAAAGGTCTTCGTGGTGCAACCGGTGATGGATGTCGGACGGAGCGCTCTGGAGGAGATCGCCGATGTCGAGGTGCACGAAAGCGATCGGATGATCAGCAAGCCCGATCTGCTCGCCGGGGTCGAGGGTGCCGACTACATCTGGATGCTGGGCGATACCCCGATAGACGAAGAGGTGATGGAGGCGTCCCCCCGGCTCAAGGGCATCGCCACCATGGCGCTCTTCCCCAATGTGGTGGACGTGGGAGCGGCTACGAAACGCGGGCTTCCAGTGACAGTGGTTCCGCACGTGATCACCAAGGCAACCTGCGATCTCACCTGCGCCCTCATCATCGGGCTCGCTTGGCGGCTGGTCGAGGCCGACGAATTCGTCCGGTCGGGCCGATTCCACCAGGAGCAGTCGGTCTCATTCCTCACCCCGGGACTGACCGGAAAGGTGCTGGGGATGGTCGGTCTCGGGGCGATCGGAACCGAGATCGTCCGCCGGATGCGTGCCTTCGACATGGACATCATCTACACCAAGCGCAACCGGTTGCCGGAGTCGAGCGAGCAGGAACTGGGAGTCGAGTGGGTTCCTCAACTCGATGACCTGCTCGTCCGGTCGGACGTGGTCTCGGTGATGGCCACCTACAACCCGACGACCCACTTGATGTTCGGCGCCCGACAGTTCGGCCTGATGAAGAGATCGGCCTTCTTCGTCAACACGGCACGGGGCCGCATCGTGGACGAGCAGGCGCTGATCGCGGCGCTCGAAGCCGGTGAGATCGCCGGGGCCGGACTCGACGTCTACTGGCAGGAGCCACCGGTGGGGGAGCCCGCCCCCAGCCCCGAGCTGTTCCGTTTCCCCAATGTGATCCTCACCCCTCATATCGGCAGCGCCACGGTGCCGGCGCGCCAGGCAATGAGCCTGGCGGTGGTCGACAACCTGCGCGCCATGATCGAGGGGAGAAGACCGCCCAACCTGGTCAACCCCGAGATCTACGGCGAGGAGAGGACCGAGCACACCGACCGCCTTGGCTGAGGAGATCAGCGTCGGAGGCGGAAGGACGGAGGCCCGATTCTGTCCCCTCGGAGGGGGGAAGGGTCCCGCTGCGGAGCAGCGGGACGGGGGGGCTGCCTAAGCCAACGGTGCTTGTCCGGACTATGTCAGCAGTCCGCCATGGCTGCTAGGGCCCGGCATATCTCGGTCCGCGCGTCGCGAAGCATGCCAACCCGCTCGGTGAGGAAGGACTTCCGGATCGGCTGGAGATTGTCGAAGGCGGCTACGCACTGGACGGGAAGACCCTCGTCCTCGCCCATGCTGATCTCGGTTGGGATTGCGCGGATGGTCCTCGTGATGGGCGCAGCGAGAAGCCAAGTCAGCACCGGGACCGCTTCACTCCTGGTCACAACCAAGACCGGCCTTCGCTTGTCCTCGGCCTCTGCCCACCAAACCTCGCCTTGGTTGGGATTCACCACGGTTCATCACCGATCATCCGCGTCGTCGCCTCGTCGGACCATCCCACATCCTCTTGGGTTTGGGGCAATCTGTTGTAGCCCTCGATGATCGCGGCGGCTGTGTGCTGCCGCGCTTGCTCGTCGAGGAGGTGAAGCAGACCCCGTCGCACCGCCTCTGACCGGGAGGCGAAAACTCCTCGTTCCACCAAGTCATCGATTTGGGCGACCAGGTCTTGGTTGATGCGCGTAACGAGCTGAGTCATGCGTTTAGCATAGCGCCATGCATTGCGACACACAATGCATAGCTCAGATTTCAATCCTCTAGACGCTGTAGCACCACCACCGCCATGGCGGCGACGGTGATTTGAGCGCCGGCGGGAACCGGGGCAGCGCCCGAATCGAGGAAACCAAGCGCGGTGTCGATGACAGGCTGCCAGACCGCTCCCCAGGTGTCGGGCGGCAGGGTGAAGGTCGCCGGGTCGGTGTAGGCGTTGAAGGCGAGGTAGAAGCTGTCATCCTCGAGGGGGCGGCCCCTGAGGTCGGTGGTGGGGAAGGCTTCCCCGTTGAGGAACACTCCGAGCGTTTTGGTGAAGCCGGCCCCCCAATCCTGTTCGGTCATCTCGCTCCCCGAGGTCTCGAACCAGGCGATGTCCACCGCGGCGCTGCCATGGATCGGACGACCCTGGAACCATCGGCGACGACGGAATGTGGGGTGTGCCCGCCGGAAGGCGATCATCCGCTCGGTGAAGGCGAGCAGGTTTTCGTCGACAGCGCTCCAGTCGTACCAGGACACCTCGTTGTCCTGGGCGTAGCCGTTGTTGTTGCCTCCTTGGGTGCGACCCAACTCGTCGCCGCCGAGGATCATCGGGATCCCCTGGGACATCAGGAGCGTCGCCAGAAACGAGCGCGCCCTTTGTTTCCGGAGTTCCGCCACTCCCGGATCGTCGCTGGGGCCCTCCACTCCCGTGTTCCAAGAGCGATTGTCGTCGGTGCCGTCTCGCCCATCCTCGCCGTTGGCTTCGTTGTGTTTGTGGTCATATGAGACGAGGTCGGCCATGGTGAACCCGTCATGGGCTGTGACGAAGTTGACGCTGGCGAAAGGCCGGCGCCCCGTCGCCTCATAGAGATCCGAGCTACCGGTGAATCGGGCGGCGAACTCACCGAGGGTCTGGTCCTGACTCCGCCAGAAATCGCGCGCCGTGTCGCGGTACTTGCCGTTCCACTCCGACCACAACGGGGGGAACTTCCCAACCTGGTACCCCCCTTCGCCGACATCCCAAGGCTCGGCGATCAGCTTCACCTGGCTGACCACCGGGTCTTGTTGGATCAGGTCGAAGAAGGCCGACAAACGGTCGACATCGTGGAGTTCACGGGCGAGGGTGGCGGCGAGGTCGAAGCGGAATCCGTCGACGTGCATGTCGATGACCCAGTAGCGGAGGCTGTCCATGATCAGCTGGAGCACGTGAGGGTGGCGCATGTTGAGGCTGTTGCCGGTGCCCGTGTAGTCCTTGTAGAGCCGGAGGTCTTCGGGGAGCAACCGGTAGTAGGCGGCGTTGTCGATCCCCTTGAAGGAGAGCATCGGCCCCGTGTGGTTTCCCTCGGCGGTGTGGTTGTAGACCACGTCGAGGATCACCTCGATCCCGGCCGAGTGGAGGGTCCTCACCATGCTCTTGAACTCCTGGACCTGTGCCCCTGGGACGTCATACCTGGCGTACTCGTGGTGGGGAGCGAGAAAGCCGACCGAGTCGTAGCCCCAGTAGTTGCGCAACCCCCGCTGCGCCAGGTGATTGCCGTGGATGAATGCGTGGACGGGGAGCAATTCGACCGCGGTGATCCCGAGTCGGGTCAGGTGGTCGACGATGACGGGATGCGCCAGACCGGAATAGGAGCCACGGACCTCCTCTGGGACCTCGGGATGGCGCATCGAGATCCCGCGGACATGTGTCTCGTACACCACGGTCTCGTTGAGCGGGATCCGGGGATGTCGGTCGTCCCTCCAATCGAAGAAGGGGCTCACCACCACCGATCGAGGTACCGAAGGTGCCGAGTCGGAGTCGTCCGGCTGGTCGGGGTCATCGAACTTGTAGGGGAACACCGGCGGTCCCCAGGCGACGGTCCCGTCGATGGCCTTCGAGTAGGGGTCGAGGAGCAGCTTGGCCGGGTTGGCCCGCTGGCCGCGACTGGGCTCCCAGGGGCCGTGGACCCGGAAGCCGTACCGCTGCCCGGCGACGACCTCGGGAAGGTAGCCATGCCAGACGAAGCCATCGCTCTCGGGGAGCGCGACCCGGGTCTCGGTGCCATCGTCGGCGAAGAGACAGAACTCCACCGCGTCCGCCACTTCCGAAAAGATCGAGACGTTTGTTCCGGCGCCGTCGAAGGTGGCGCCGAGCGGATACGGCTGGCCGGGCCAGACCTCCATCATCCCTCCCCGATGGGGCCGACAGGGTAACGACCACCTCGGACTGCTCCGCCGTAATCGGAATCGGGCGCATACAGTCACCACCCACCATGACCACACACCGGCGCTTCCACGCCAGCCTGGAGAAGCTCGAAGCCGACACGCTCGATATGGGCAAGCAAGTGAGGACCCAGGTCGCCGAGGCCGTTGCCGCCCTCGACAAACGGGACCGGACCCAAGCCGAGGGTGTGGTGGAGGGCGATCGCGCCATCGACGACCTGTATTTCGACCTCCACGGGCAATGGATGGTGCTCACCGCCACCCAAGGCCCCATGGGCTCCGATCTTCGGCTGCTCGCCTCTCTTCTCCATCTCCTCGTCGTGCTGGAGCGTATGGGCGACCAGGCGTCGAACATCGCCAAGATGGTGATCGCCACTGACGGGCTCCCCGACGACCCCTTACTGGTGGGCCTGCTCCGCGCCATGGGCGAAGCGGTGCTCCCCATCACCGACCGCTCGCTGGCAGGATTCGCGGCGAGAGACGATTCGGCGGTCGAGGAATTGAAGATGCTCGACGCCGAGGTTGACGATTTCTACAAGGATGCGATCGATGCAGCCGTGGCAATCGGGCCCGACCGCTCCGTGCTGGAATGGGCGACGCGGATGATCATGGCGGCGCGGGCATTGGAAAGGGTGGCCGATCAGGCGGTGGACATCGCCGAGGAAACGCGCCTGCTGGTCACCGGCGAACGAGACATCTATCCGAGCGGAATCCCATGAAACACAAGTCGACTGCCGCCACCGTGAGCTGGATCCCCTCCGAGGCGATCACCGGCATGCCCCTGTTGCGCGGCGTGTTCGAATGGGGTGTCACCCACTACGACCAGCCTCCCCCCGACCATCTGGACTTCGCCGACCTGGCGCAGCTTGCTGAAGCCGACACCTTCCGATTCGCCAACCGCATCTCGGGGTGGGTGGATGTCGAGGATGGGCGCGTGGTCGATGCGGGCTGGGGTCAGGACAGCGAAGGTCTGCTGGGTGGTTCATCGCTCCGTGTCGGCCCATGGGAGACGAGAGTCGCTGCCGTCGCCTTCCCCGATCGGCGCCAGCCGGTGGACCGGTCGGAACAGCGGGCGCGATTCGTCCAGACGACTGGTGGGCGCGCTGGGATGCCGGCGCCGCGGCGAGTGTCGCACCCTCCCTTTGTCCAGGTCGTTTCGCCGACGGTGTGGACCACTTTTGCTCTTGAAATCGACGCTGCCGGCTCGGCGAAAGTGGAACTGGTCGGTGCCAGCTCGTTCCCCCGCCACTGGGTGTTCGGGCCGGACGGGGCGCTGGCTGCGAAGAGCGCCCTCACCGACGTCGAGCATTGGTACCACGGCGAGTTCGGCACCCACAGCCCCTGGGGAGAGGAGGACTCCCCAGCGCTGGTGGCCGAGGTCGAGAGCGCGCTGGAGAGACAGATGTCGGCGACGATCATGCAGGGTGCCCGTCCCGAGGTGCGCCAACTGCGCCCAGGCGATCTGTTGACCGAGCAGGGCGAGGAGGGTGGCCCCCTCTTCCTCATACTCGATGGGATGCTGTCGGTGGAGAAAGACGGCGAGACGGTGGGCGAGGTGGGCCCCGGCGCCGTGGTGGGGGAGCGGGCCTACCTGGAAGAAGGGATGCGGACGGCGACGATGCGTGCCAGGACACCGGTCCGGGTGGCGGTTGCCGAGCCCGATCTGATCGACCGCCCTGCGCTCGAGCAGCTTTGCTCGTGGAGACGCGACGGGGTCTGACCGGCCGTCATCTCCCCGGAGTGAGCAACTGGTCGACCGGTGCGTGGCCATCGGTCAAGATCTCCGCATCGGCGATGAAGTCGACTAGCTCGTCGCCGGTCAGCACCCTCAGATCGAGGTCATGACGGGAGCCCGCGGCGATGATCTCGCTGGCCGGGATGCGTTCATCGCTCCCCACCACCAGGAAATTGCCCCCACTTCCGAAACGCTCGGGGAGTGACAACACTGCAACGTGCTCGAAGACAGTTGTGAAGGTGGCGGCCTCGGCGCGGAGGAAGGCCATCTCCGAACCGTCGATGATGTTCGCCGCGTAGACGCCTTTGGGCCTGAGGACCGCGGCGACCTGATCTACGAACTCGCCGGTGGTTAGGTGCCAGGGGACCGCAACGCCGCCAAAGGCATCTCCGATCGCAAGATCGGCGCTCGATTGACCCACCCGCCTGATGCCGAGCCTGGCGTCCCCGACGAGCACGTCAACCTCCGGGGACTGCTCCCATCCCAGTCGCTCTTCGGCGACAGCGACGATCTCGGGGTCGAGCTCGAGCACCACCCCGCTGGACCCTGGTCTGGTCGCTTCCAACCAGCGCGGCATGGTGAACCCACCACCACCGATGTGGAGCACGTCGATCGGTCCCTCGCTGGTCGCGTCGGCCACCGCCGCCAGCATCCGGGTATAGGAGAACCGGAGTTCGGTGGGGTCATCGAGGTCGACGTAGGCGTGTCGCAGGGTATCGAGCCACAAGGTCCGGCCCGACGGGTTGTCGACATCCTGCTCGACCCGCAGGCAGTAATAGGAGGTCTCGGTCTCGCATGGGTTGGCCAGGGCGCCTCCCAGCCACACACCGGCGAGAAACAGGGGGACGATCAGAAATGCAGAGCGGGTGGGGGCCAGCCACCACCACAGCGCCAGCCCGCTGATAACTAGTAAAACCGCCAATCCCATCAGTATCTGTGGGGTGGGGAACAGCGGGACCAGGACGAACCCGGTGAGAAACGTGCCTGCGATGGCCCCGGTGGTTCCCAACGCCGAGTACCGGCCCACGACGCTCCCCGTCTGACCCAGGTCGGCGAGCACCGCCTTGACCACCGTGGGTGCAACGGCACTGAGGAGGGCGGCGGGCACGAACACGGTCACCAGCACCAGAAGCACCAGCGTGGGTGGGTTGGCGCTGACCGCTGTCGGGCCGAGCAAACGGGCCATCGGCGCGGCCAGCACCGCCGCCACGCCACCGAGGGCGAGTTCCGGCCCGAGCAGCCGCCGGGGCTCCACCCGGTCGGAGAGACGACCGCCTAGCCATGTCCCAAGGGCGATTCCGGCGAGAACGGTGCCGATGATCGCTGTGAACGTTTCGAGGGTGACCCCCACGTACGGGGCGAGCAGCCGGCCGGCGAGAATCTCCATGACCAGCACCACGGCCGAAGTGCCAAAGACCAGGAGACCGCCGAGGAAGGGAGTCACCCGGGGAGTGTGCCGACCGTGGCCCGCACCGCGCAACCCGGGTGATGGCGACCATTGATTCTCACCGCCTAGTGGTTTGGGGTGATACGGTCGGCACCGTGACCGTAGACGTTTCCCACACCGGCGACGGCGCCCGGACCAGGGTCAGCCGCCGGGACGCCATGGCGGTGCGCCGGTATCTGGATCGGCTGGAGCGAGCAGATGTGCTCGACCCGGAGCGGGCAGCGATGGCTTACCGCCTTGCCTCGCTGCGACGCCTCATCTCGGATTCCCACGACGAGGCGGAGCGCGCATCGTTGATCGAGGAAAGGGAATCCGTCGAGGAGGCGATGTGGGCGGCGCGCGATCGCGTGGTGGCCCGCGACCGGAGCCTCGAAGCCGATTTTGTCGCGGTGGCGCTCGGCTACTCGAGCCGAAAGGGGATAAGCCCAGAGGCGTGGCAGCTCATAGGTGTTCCCGACGAGGTCTTGCAACGCGCCGGTTTGTTGGGGGAGACGACCGCCGGGGAATAGCCGCATCGCTCACGCAGCCGGCAACACCTCGAAAACCGGGTGGCGGTCGGCAATGGCTGCGATCTCGTCGTCGCTGGAGTCGGGTCCTACACCTTCGAAGAAGGCGCCGATCTCGATCTTCCACCGTTCCAGGTAGGCACGCAGTATCGGGACCTTGGCGTCATCGACGATCTCTGCGGCGCTGAAGGGCTCCGCCTTGGAGCCGAGCCGCAACTCGCCACCGCCGGCCACGCGAAGGTTCCGTACCCAATGGCCCTCGCCCCTGGGCGACACCAGGTAGCGCCGACCCTGGTACTCGAGGAGGTTGACTGGGTTGGTTCGCCATTCGCCGCTGCTCCGGCCCCTCACAGCCAGGACGCGGGATCCCATGAAACTCACACCTCGATAGGTGAACCAAGACACAAGCGGATTGAAGACCCGGGAGCTGAACCAACCGGGTGCCCGGTAGTGGGGCGCCATGGCCCGGATCGTGGCATATCCCACCAAACCGGGCGAGCCTTCGCTCCGAACCATGGTGGACAAGCGGCGCGGGAGGGCAATTGAGAGGGCCGCTCATTGGTGGAGCCATTCGTCTGCGGGGTAGTTGATGCGTGCCAGGAAGGTAGCCAGACGCTCCGGGGAGGCGCTGTTGCTCGTGGTCGCCGGACTGGCGGCTGCCATCACGGGAATCGTCTTGGGAGAGGTGGTTGTGACCGGCGAGATGCCAAGGGTTGAGACGGTGATGGGGACGACACAAGGAACCGCTCCCGTCCAACAGGTCGCATCGCAACCGGATGCGACTTCCACGACCCGGGCCGAACCTCAAATCGCAGCAGAGCGAACCGCCACATCGGCGGCCCCACCGACGACATCGGCGACCCAACCGACGACGACAGCGACTCCCACCAGCGACTTGGTGAGCACGACCGCAGTCACCACGACCGTGGTGGCATCGGGGGTGACGGTCACGCTCGAGGGCAATCCGGTCCCCGGGGACGGGGAGTGGGATGCGGCGGTGACGGTGGTGGTAGCCGGACCGGGCGGCAAGCCTGTGTCCGGCGCCACCGTCACCGCAGTCTGGTCGGGGACGATTCCGGTGGCGGTATCGGAGCCATCCGGATCAGATGGACGCGCCGAGTTCCGATTGGAAGGCATTGCAGGCGCCTGGGTGTCCTTCACGGTCATCGATGTGCTGGCGGAAGGGCTCGAATACGACGCCGATGGCTCGATCACGAGCCTCGTCGTTTCGGGGCAATGAACGAGAGGATGGGATCGATGAAAAGACTGGCAACCGTGGGGATTCTCGCTGTCGTGATCACGGCTCTGGGAGCCGGTGCGGCGCTCGCCGCCCAGGCCGAGAGCAGGCTGACGATCATCCATGCCATTCCGGGCGAGGGAGGGTTCCCGGCGGACATCTACCTCGACGGCGAACTCGTAGTCGAAGAGATGACTTTTGGCACCGTCACCGAGGCGACCACGGTGGCATCCGGCCCCCACGACGTCGCCATCTACCCCGAGGGCGTCGACCCCGAAACCGAAGAGCCGGCTCTGGCCGCCGAAATCGACCTCGCTGACGGAGCGGACGCCACCGTGGTGGCCGGTCTGACCAACTCGGGGGACCCGACTCTTGCCGTCTATGTCAACAACGCCGACCCGGTGGGGGCCGGCGAGGCGCGTGTCGTCCTCCGACACCAGGCAGAGGCGCCTGCGGTCGATCTCCTGGTCAACGGCGAGCCGGTAGCGCTCGAGGTGTCCAATGGCGAGGAGGCGACCGCCGAGGTAGAGGCGGGCGCGATCACGCTCTCTCTGGTCCCATCGGCCGAGGGCGAAGGAAACCTCTTCCAGACCGATGTCGACCTCTCCGAGGGGTCGGCATTCCTCATCTATGGGATCGGGTCGGTCGAGGGTGACAGCTTTGACGTCGCCGTCCAGCAGGTCGCCGGGCTGCAGACTCCGCCCGAGGGCATCCCAACCGGCACCGGGGGAGCGGCGGGCACCGCGGTCCCGATCTGGTTGCTTGGCGCCATGGGCGCGGCGTTGGTGGTCGGCTCTCTGGCAGTCGCCCGGCTGGTTCGGCGCTGAGGGGTCAGGGAGCGGGCATCACTAGGTCGACGGGACGGTTGCCGACCGTCCCGGTCGCCCTGAGATCGGCCAACTGCCGGTAGTCGTTCCACCGGAGAACGAGTTGGCCGGGAGCGGGGCCCTGCACCCTGATCCGGGCGACTATGGCGCCGGTCACACGATCCCAGCTGACGGTCCCGCTCACCCGCACCTGGTTCACCCAGGCGAGCCTGTGGAGTCGGAACTGGACGAGTTCGGACCCGCGCGAGCTGAAGCTGCCTCCCCTCAACCCGACACCGTCGTAACCGATGGCGTTGAGCCATCGGGGAAAGATGTCGGCCACCGTGTTGGCGGCGGCGGCAACAACCCGGCGGTCGGCCACCGGGGACTTGACCCGATCGCCCTGCGGCGCCGGATCCACCTCGGCGAGGGAGCCGGGAAACTCCTCCACGACCCGCACTTCCTGGTAGCGGCTGGCGCACGTGGTGTCGCCGGCATCTCCACCGGTGCTGACGAAACGAACCGTCAGGTCGGATACACACCGGGAGAAGTCGGCCAGCGCCATGATGTGGACACCGTTCGCCACCTCGATATAGGTCGAGTTTGGAAAGCGATCGGCGACGATCTCCGCACCGGCGGGGGAGGTGAGCGAGTCGAGCTCGCCCGCGATGACCAGGGTGGGGACGTTGGGGTAGGGCGTATTGGGTTCGACCGGCGGCACGTGGTTGCTCGGAACCGGCCACCGGATGCACGACGTGTACTCGGCCCAGGGTGAGGCTACCCAGTCATCGATGGTGTAAGGGTGGAAGACATTGGGTTCGGTCGCCTTCAACTCGGCCAGTTCGGCTTCGTACTGAGGGGGCCGCCGTTCGATCGGAGATTCGATGTCCCAAAGCTGGGGGTAGTCGTTGCAGAATCGCCGCCATATAGAGGCCTTCGGAGTATTCATCGACGGGGCCGGCGTCGCCCCAGTAGTCCTGCTCTGCGGCGATGCGGAGCAGTGGCGCCGGGTCGGGGTCGTCCCGGAGATAGGCGCGGGTGGCTGCGTCGAGCTCCCGGTACACCGCGTGCCCATAAGCAGCCACCCCGGTCAGGTAGCCCAGCATCGGGGCATCCACCGTCACCCGGCGCCTGATCCCATCGGCGTCGTATGCCGTTCCGGTGAGCGGGCTGGCACGCAGTGCGTCGGCCAGGCGTGCGATTCGTTCGACCGGGTCACCACCGAGTGCGTCGCACCCCGGATCGCGCTCGCAGACGACCCGGAATGCGTCGCGCAACGCCGCGTTGAGGTCGCGGTACCAGGGGTCCTGGTCCTCGACCGGGTAGGTGCCGTCGAGTACGACGGTCCGGACGCGGTCGGGATGGCGGACGGCGAAGGCCTGTGCCATGAAGCTGCCGTAGGAGTCCCCGTACATGTCGACCGCGTCGATGCCGAGCGCATCGAACACCTGGACCATGTCGTCGATGGCGAAGGCGGTGCCGTAGAGGTCCGAGGTGGCACCGAGCTGGGCACCACAGAGCCCTACGTTGGCGTCGTAGTCCCCTTCGTAGGACTGGAGCTCGGGACAGTCGATCGCTTCGGACCGTCCGGTGCCGCGGTTGTCGATGAGGAGCAGATCTCGATGGTCGAGCAGCGGATCGAAGAGGTCGAGGTACGAATCGCGACTCGCAGTGGTTGCGTACCCGGGCCCGCCCTCGATGGCGACGATCGTGCCGAGAGTTCGCTCCTGGCGGGCGGGATGGATCTCGAACCCGATGTCGATGGTCCCTGCCGATGGATCGGCAGGGTCCAGTGCCACCGTTAGGAACCCGCAGCGCGCCCCGGGGACGTCGGGGCACGGCGTGGTCGGAACCGAAGCAGGTGCCGGAGCCAGCTGAGTCTGGCCTTGCGGCGCGGCGCTGGCGGCCGGAGCCAATAGCGCAGCCAGGACGGCAACGACGATGACCGCTGTCACTTGACGCCTCACGGGGCGGGGACAGTAACTGAGTGGCTCGCATCGCTCGCCGTTCTGGGTATGGGTGTAGGTCTGGCTTGCCAGGATCGGGGGACTGAAGCAGAACCGCCTTCTCGAGGCAGGAGAGCCGACTTTACATAACGTGGATTATGGGCGCTTGAGATCAAGAGTCGCAAGAAAGGTGAGGCCTCGCCTCAGCCCCTCTCAGCTACCCACGTAATCGGCCAGGTGCTCGCCGGTCAGGGTCGAGCGGGATGCGACCAGGTCGGCTGGTGTGCCCTCGAAGACGATTCGCCCGCCGTCGTGGCCGGCGCCTGGTCCGAGGTCGATGATCCAGTCGGCGTGCGCCATGACCGCCTGGTGATGCGCGATAACGATCACCGACTTGCCAGAATCCACCAGTCGGTCGAGCACGTCGAGAAGCTGCTCGACGTCGGCAAGGTGGAGCCCGGTGGTCGGCTCGTCGAGGACGTACAAGTCGCCCTTCCCGGCCATCTGGGTGGCCAACTTGAGCCGCTGCCGCTCGCCGCCCGACAGTGTCGTCAGCGGCTGGCCGAGGCTGAGGTAGCCGAGCCCGACGTCGGCTAGCCGGTTGAGGATGGTGAGTGCGGCAGGTATCCGTGCCTCGCCCGCACCAAAGAATTCCCTGGCCTCGGTCACCGACATGGCGAGCACCTCTGCGATGTTCTTGCCGCCCAGTTCGTACTCGAGCACCGAGGCCTGGAAACGACTCCCCTCACACTCCTCGCAGGTGGTGGCGACGCTGGCCATCACTCCCAGGTCGGTGTAGATGACGCCTGCGCCATTGCAGTTGGGGCAGGCGCCCTCTGAGTTCGCGCTGAACAGCGCCGGCTTGACGCCGTTGGCCTTGGCGAACGCCTTCCGGATCGGATCGAGCAGGCTGGTGTATGTAGCCGGGTTGCTCCGTCGCGAGCCGCGGATCGACGTCTGGTCGACCGCAATCACCCCGTCGCGCCCGGACACCGAGCCGTGGATGAGCGAGCTTTTTCCCGCCCCGGCGACGCCGGTCACCACAACAAGTACGCCGAGCGGTATGTCGACATCGACGCCAGCGAGGTTGTGGGCGCTGGCGCCACGTACCTCCACCACTCCCGATGATGTCCGCACCGACGGTTTCAGCGAGGCGCGATCGTCGAGGTGCCGCCCGGTGAGCGTGCCGCTGGCACGCAATTCCTCGACGGTGCCCTCGAACACCACCTCGCCACCAGCAGTGCCGGCGCCGGGACCGAGATCGACGACGTGGTCGGCGATGCCGATCGCCTCCGGCTTGTGCTCGACCACGAGCACGGTGTTGCCCTTGTCCCGCAGTTGTATGACGAGGTCGTTCATCCGTTCGATGTCATGGGGGTGCAGGCCAATGGTGGGCTCGTCGAAGACGTAGGTGACGTCGGTGAGAGACGAGCCGAGGTGACGGATCATCTTGGTGCGCTGTGACTCTCCCCCGGACAACGTTCCCGACGGCCGGTCGAGCGAGAGGTAGCCCAGCCCGATCTCGACGAACGAGTCGAGTAGGTGCTGGATCCCGGTGAGCAGCGGGGCCACGGACGGCTCGTCCAGGTCCCGGACCCAGTCGGCGAGATCGCTGATCTGCATGGCGCAGACGTCACCGATGTTCTTCCCCTTGATCTTCGACGACCGGGCTTCCTTGCTGAGCCGGGTGCCGTCGCACTCAGGGCAGGTGGTGAACGTCACCGCCCGCTCCACGAAGGCCCGGATGTGCGGCTGCATCGCTTCGGGGTCCTTGGAGAGCATCGACTTCTGGATCTTGGGTATCAGGCCTTCATACGTCAGGTTGATCCCCTCAACCTTGATCTTGGTCGGCTCCCGGTAGAGCAGGTCGTGCAGCTCCCGCTTGGTGAACTTGCCGATCGGCTTGTCCATGTCGAAGTACCCGCTGCCGCTGAAGATGCGGCCGTACCAGCCGTCCATGCTGTAGCCGGGGACAGTGAGCGCGCCTTCGCTGAGCGACCGGCTGTCGTCGTACAAGGCAGACAGGTCGAAGTCGTTGACCGAACCCATCCCCTCGCAGCGCGGACACATCCCGCCCAAGACGCTGTACGACGCTTTCTCGGTCTTCGTCCTGCCCTCGCCGCGGTCGACGGTGACCGCACCACTGGCCTTCAGCGACGGGACGTTGAAGGAGTACGCCTGAGGCGAGCCGATGTGCGGCTCGCCGAGCCTGCTGAAAAGGATGCGCAGCATGGCGTTGGCGTCGGTGGCGGTGCCCACCGTGGAACGAGGGTTGGCGCCCATCCGCTCCTGATCGACGATGATCGCCGTCGTCAAGCCGTCGAGTAGGTCTACCTCCGGCCTTGCCAGCGTCGGCATGAAGCCTTGCACGAAGGCGCTGTAGGTCTCGTTGATCAACCGCTGTGATTCGGCGGCGATCGTGTCAAAGACGAGCGAGCTCTTCCCCGATCCGGAGACTCCGGTGAACACCGTCAAACGGCGCTTTGGGATCTCGATGTTGACGTCTTTGAGGTTGTTCTCCCGTGCGCCTTGCACCCGGATCAGATCATGGCTGTCGGCCAGGTGCAGCGCAGACGACTGCGTTCCTGTGATCACGGCCGATGTCATCGATTAGCGCTCAGGGCTGCTGCCTCAATCCGATGGTGTTTCCATCGCTGTCGGCCAACTGCGCCACGAGCAGGCCGTCACCCACGTCATTGGGGTCGCTGGTGACCTGCCAACCCGCAGAACGAAGCTCATCGACTCTGGCAGCGATATCGTCCGTCTCCCAGTAGGCAATCGGACCATTGCTGGAGCCATTCGGATCGAGTCCGATCTCGCGACCCTCGGTGCGGTACCCGACGTAGTAGGGCGAATCGACATATGGATCGGCACCAAGGAGTTGCGTGAACAGCTCCTTTGCCTTCTCGATGTCCTTGACCGGGTAGACGACCAGTTGTTCAGTCATTGCCATTTTCTCCCTCTGTGACATAAGGCGTTTTCAGCCCTCAGCTCACCGCTTTCTTTACGAGTGCACCGATCTTCTTCTCGTCGGCGGCGGTCAACTTCTGCAGTGCGAAGGCGGTCGGCCACATGCTGCCTTCGTCGAGGTTCGCCTCTTCGTTGAAGCCGAGCGTCGCATACCTCGTCTTGAACTTCGAGGCGGCTTGGAAAAAGCAGACGACCTTGCCGTCCCTGGCATACGCCGGTTGCCCGTACCAGAGCCTTGGCGTGAGTTCTGGCGCGTTTGCCTTGACGATCTCGTGGAGCCGCTCGCCCATGGCACGATCGGGTTCATCCATCTCAGCGATCTTCGCCAGTACGGCGTCCTCGCCGCTCGCTTTGGCGCCCGACTTCACCTCCTGAGCGCGCTCCTTCATCGCGGCTCGTTCCTCGGCGGTGAATGCCTTGGACGCCTTGCCTTTCGAGGTGGTGGCCTTGGCGGACTCTGTGGCCTTCTGTGGGCTCATCGATCTCTCCTGTGCAGGCGCTCCCGGGATTGGACGGCTCAGCTGACCTCGAAGATGCGGATCATGTTGCCGGCGGGGTCACGGAAGGCGCAGTCGCGGACGCCCCACGGCTGGTCGGTCGGCTCTTGGACGACCTCGGCGTCGCTGGACTGCAGTTGTTCGAACGTGCCATCGAGGTCCTTGGTGGCCAGGTTGATGCCGGCGTAGGTGCCCTTGGCCATCATCTCGGTGATGGTGCGGCGCTCTTCGTCGGTGATGCCAGGGTCGGCGCCGGGCGGGTGCAGGACGATCGAGGTGTCGGGCTGATCGGCCGGGCCGATCGTGATCCAGTGCATCCCTTGGTACTCGACGTCGTTGCGGACCTCGAAGCCGAGAGTGTCGCGATAGAAAGCCAGGGACTCGTCCGGGTCGTTGTGCGGGAGGTACGTCTGGTGAATGATGATGTCCATGGCGGTCAACCTATCGCGACTACGGGTTTCGGCGCTTCTCGATTCCTGACCGGTCTGGTGACCCGTTTCGCCACGCACGGCGGCATCCCCTCACCCTCGATCGCGCCCTCCGCCCGGCGCCGGTAGACGCTGGGCGGCACGCCGACAAGCTCGGTGAAGCGTGTGCTGAAGGTGCCCAGCGACGAGCAGCCGACGGCGAAACAGACCTCGGTGACGTTCGAGATCCCCTCGCCGAAGCAGCGCCATCGCCCGCTCGATCCGCCGAGTCATCAGGTAGCTGTAGGGCGACTCGCCGTAGGCGAGACGGAACTGGCGGCTGAGGTGACCGGCCGACATGTGCACACCGCGGGCGAGCGCTTCGACGTCCAACGGTTCGGCGTACTCCCGGTCGATCCGGTCGCGGACGCGACGCAGCCAAACGAGATCGCTCAGGTGCGACGTGGCTGGTCCACTGGTCACCGGCACGATCGTCCCACGTCGCACCAAAGTTGTCTAACGCCGCTGAACGATCCTCATCGTGCTGACGTCAACACGTCTCGCCCATCACTCAAGCCTTCGCGGCGACACGACGAGAGAACCCACTCCAATCGCAAATTGCGCCACGAGGAGAACCACGATCGAGACCACGTCGTGGCCGCCGCCGAGGGCGATGATGGCCGCGGACAGAACGAAGACCCCGCCGCGGGCAATGCGCAGCCGGGCGATGGATATCGGGGCGCGGGTGGCGTCGCACGTCACCGCGGGCTGGCGGGTCCGTGCCCAGGCGATCAACCCACCGATCAGCCCGAGCGCCGCTATCCACCACTCGATTGCCAGCGGCATCCGCCACGTCTCGGCCAGAGCCATCAGGTCACCCCAGGCCAGCACCGTGGCCGCCAGCACCGTCGCTGCGGCCACAACGAGGAAGCGGCGGTCGCTGGTGCGCCGGGTGACCCCGATCAGGACCAGTGCGAAGGCGATGGCGACGAGCCAGTTGGCCCGGTCACCGCGGGACAGCGCCGCAGCCACCACGCCGACAGCCGCCGCGTCGGTCAACATCGGCTCGAGACCGATGGTCCCGACCTGGATCCGGGCCGCGACCACGACGACGAGGGTCAGGCCCACCGACGGGTTGGCCAGCAGGGTCCCGCCCCACCCGGCGACAAACGCGGTCCCGGCAATACCGGAGAGGATCGAGGCGAAGACCGATGTCCATTGCTGGTCGGGGTCGAGCTCCCGGGTCAGCGCCCATCCCATGAATGCCGAGGCGGCGGCGATGAAGGCCTCCCAGAGGATCGCTGTCCACCGGTCGCCGGTGACGAGGGCGATCCCCCCTGCGGTGGCGCCGGCCACGAGGGTCGCCGCAAGCGCAAGCCTGGTTGCGGGGAGCCGGAAGTCGAAGCCCCGACCGAGATGGGTGATCCGGAAGAGGAGAGGCTTTTGCCGGGAGGCGCCGTTCACTCGGGGTCCGGTCGCCGCGGCGCTTCTGAGCCTCGCCGACTGCGTACGCAGCGTGGATGAGCCCTACGTGGCTGAACGCCTGTGGGAAATTCCCCAACAGCGAACCGTCCTGCCCGACCTCCTCGGAGAACAGCCCGAGGTCGTTGGCATGTACCAGCACCCTGTCTATCAGACCAATCGCACGGTCGATCTCGTCGGCAAGTGCAAGTGCCTCCGCCAACCAGAAGGTGCACAGCAGGAAAGAGCCCTCGTCTCCCTTGAGCCCATCAGTGGCGAGATACCGCATCACCAGCCCACGCTCGTCGAGCAGCCCACGCTCCACCGCGTCGATGGTCGCCAGGACCTTGGGGTGTCGCGGTTCGAGAAAACCGCAAATCGAGATGAGGAGTACGGATGCGTCCAGTTCGTCTCTTCCGAACGCCTGCGTGAAAGCGCCGACCTGCTCGTTCCACCCCTCCTCGAGTATCGAGGCACGAATTCTCTCCGCCTCATCGCGCCACTCGGCGGCGCGCTCGGCGGCATCGAGGTCGAGTGGCCAACTCGGCAGCGCGGTCGAGGGCGACCCAGCAAAGAAGCTTTGGACGAGAGGAAGTGTCTCGGCTCGTCGCGCACCTCCCAGATCCCGTGATCGGGCATCTCCCACACCGAGGCGGCGGAGTCGGCGACCTCGGTGAAGAAGCGGCGTAGCCTCCGGGGCCAGCCTGGGCAGCTCCTCCCGGTAGAGCAGGGCGGCATCGAGCAGGTGGCCGAAGACATCGTTCTGGCGCTGCGACCAGGCTCCGTTCCCCACCCGGACCGGGCGGCTACCACCCCAGCCGCCAAGATGGTCGAGCGACCGCTCGGAGAGGTCGCGCTCTCCCCCGACGCCGTACATGATCTGTAGCGGCCGTTCCTGGGCGAGGTCTCCGGCGGCGGCGTACACCATCCAGGTGAAGAACCTGTGCACCTCGTCGGGGCAGGCCGCCACCCACATGGCGTGGAGGATGAGGCTGGCGTCACGCACCCACGAGTAGCGGTAGTCCCAGTTGCGCACGCCGCCCGGGTCCTCGGGGAGCGATGTGGTGGGTGCGGCGATCATTGCCCCCGTCGGGGCATAGGTGAGTGCCTGGAGCACCCGCCCCGAGAACCGCACCTGATCGCCCCAAGGGTCGGTGTAGTTGACGTGCGCCTCCGCCCAACCCCGCCAGGCATCGATGGTCTCCTGCAACGCCGCCGTGACCTCCCCAGAGCCAAGCGTTGGCGGCATTTCGTCCCATGTCGATCGGTATTGCAGTGCGAACCCGAGCTCTGACCCTTCCTCCACCACGATCCTCGCCTTGGCTCCGCCGAGCACCGGCTCCAGCGGCACTGGGCTGGAGAGGGCGAGGAGCACCGCTCCCCCTCTGAATACGATCCCACCGGGGACGGCCACGGACAACGGCATCACCAGCCCGAACTCAGGCCGGGGCCGGCAATAAAAGTGCATCTCGACCCGACCGGCGACACCGCGCACCACCCGGAGCAACAGGTGAGGAGACTCCCGACCCAGGTCGTGGTGACGGGGTGCCGCCACCATGGCGAGGGCGTCGGAAACGGTCACCTCCCCGGTCTCGGTGGTAAAGGTGGTTTCGAGCACCATCGTTTCGTCGAGATAGCGACGGGTGGTAGATGCCTCGCCGATGGGACGCAGTTCCCAGCACCCCCCGTCTTCATCGAGGAGGCGGGCGCACACCGCGGGCGAATCAAATCGCGGCACGCAGAGCCAGTCAACTGCACCGTCCTTGGCGACCAGTGCGCTCGATTGGCAGTCGGAGAGCAGCCCGTAGTCGGCGATCGGCCGGGACATCAGCGGCAACCTACCGCCGTGGTCGGACCTACCTGGGGCGCAGGGGCGGCGGGTCAGCCAGATGGGGGCAGATAGTGCTCGGCTGGTGGAGGGAATCCGTTGAACCTGCTGGCGTATGCGGTGGTGTAGGCACCGGCGGCGAAGACATCTACCCGGTCACCTGCCCTCAGCTTCATCGGGAGGAGACACTGTGTGCTTCGGTAAAGCACATCGGTGGAGTCGCAGGTCGGGCCGGCGAGGACGACTGGGCCTAGTGGTCCGTCGCGGTCGGCGCGTACCCGATAGCGGACGGCCTCGCCCATGGTCTCGGCCAGACCCCCGTAGATGCCCGCATCGAGAAACACCCAGCGCCTCCAGTCACGGTTCGTCACCAGGAGCACCTCGGTCTGGAGTACTCCGGCGTCGGCAACCAGGAATCGGCCGGGCTCGAGCACGAGCGCTGGCGGCTGGGGTTCGAGATTGGTGGCGATGGCTCTCCTTATCGCGGCGGCATACGTGGCGAGAGGCGGCGTCGGTTCGAGGTGTCGCCCGGGGAGCCCGCCCCCCATGTTGACCAGTTCCAACTCGATGCCCCTGACCTCCAGCCTCTGGCGTAGTTGGGCGACTTGTTGCAGCAGAGGTGTCCACGCCTCGGGGTCGCGTTGCTGGGAGCCGACATGGAACGAGACTCCCGCCCGCATCCTTGCCCCCGCGGCGCGCACCAGCAGTGCCTCTGCCATCTCTGGCGGGCACCCGAACTTGCCGCCGAGTGCCCAGTCCGAACCGCGGCCGTCACAGCGGAGCCGGGCGGCAACCAGCGAACCTGGTGCCAGCGCCACCAGCTTGTCGAGCTCCTCGGGCGCATCGAAGACAAAACGTCTCACACCTAGCTCGTACGCCTCGGCGATGTGCGCCGCAGGCTTCACCGAGTTGCCAAAGGAGACCAATTCGGAAGGCGCTCCGGCGTCGAGACAGGCCCGTAGCTCTCCGATCGATGCGACCTCGAACCGGGAGCCGAGGCGGGTGAGCAGCTCGACGATCGGCCGGCCGGCATTGGCCTTGACCGCATAGTGGATCTCGACTCCGGGGAAGGCATTGGTCAGTTCCCGATATCGGTCGGCGACCTCATCTAGGTCCACAACGAGGAACGGTGTCGGATGGCGATGCTCGGCGAGAAACCGGTCGAGGCGCGACTGCGATAGGTCGGCGCGGCCCGGTTGGGTAAGCGGCGGCCATCCAATCGGCGGGGTGGCGAGCGCCATCGAGTGATGCATATCGAGACCGATCACCTCGACCGACCCGTGATGCGCGATCTTCTGCCTTGACGGTGACCGGGCGGGGTGGCACACTTCCCCGCCACTACAACGCGCTTATCCAGAGCGGTGGAGGGACGGGCCCTTTGAAGCCGCGGCAACCGGAAGCTCCCCATCAGTAGACACGGGAAGCGACACCGGTGCCAATGCCCGATCGATGAGCTGCCGACGGCGGGATTCCCGCTCGAGGCGCCGGAGAGCGCGTCGAGAACTGAGGAGGACCGTCGTGACCGATAGCTCGCACCATCCTTTCCGCTCCCCCGCGCCGATCTGTCCTCATGTGATGTGTGCGCGCTCTCGGGCGGCCGCCCCGTCGGCCGCGGCGGGCTGAGGCTCCGCCGGTCGCCCGAGAGCACTCCGCAACCGCGGAGCCCCACGTCTCTTTCGAATGGAGGACAGACCCATGACGATCACAACCCGTATCAATGATGTCGATCTCGCAACCGTTGCCGGTCTGGTCGGCAACATCCGTACCGATCCGGATCACGCCAAGACAACCTGGCAGGCGTCGGTGCGTTGGCAGGGAGCGTTCCGGAGCGAAGCGCGGGTCAGGGGGTTCGACCCCATCCAGTCAGACGAGCCGGCTGCGCTCGGTGGCACCGACACCGCCCCCAACCCAGTGGAGCAACTTCTGGCGGCGCTTGGGCACTGCCTCGCCGTCGGTTACGCGGCAAACGCCAGCGTCGAGGGGATCGGGATCGACGAGCTGACCATCGACCTCGAAGGCGACCTCGATCTGCACACCTTTCTCGGGTTGGCCGATGGTCACGCCGGGTTCGACAACATCCGGGCCACGGTGCGGCTCAGCAGCGACGCCGATCCCGACGCCGTCGCCGCATTGCATCGGAACGTCGTCTCCACCTCACCGGTCGGCCACACGTTGGGTCGAGCCGTCCCGGTGGAGGTCACGCTGGACCACTGATCGAGAGGAGCAACTTTGTGAGCGACTATCGGTTCGAGACCCTCCAGATCCACGCCGGACAGGAGCCGGCCCCGGGCACCAATGCCCGGGCGGTCCCGATCTACCAGACGACGTCGTACAACTTCGACGACAGCGACCATGCCGCCCGGCTGTTCGGGTTGCAGGAGTTCGGGAACATCTACACCAGGATCATGAACCCGACCACCGACGTCTTCGAGAAGCGGGTGGCTGCGCTCGAGGGCGGAGTGGCCGCGGTGGCGACGTCGTCTGGCCAGGCGGCGCAACTGACCGCGTTCACCACACTCCTCGAGACAGGCGAGGAGATCGTCAGCACCAGCTACCTGTACGGGGGCACCTACAACCAGTTCAAGGTGGCCTTCCCCCGCCTCGGCTTCAAGGTGGAGTTCGTCGACGGCGACGACCCCGATGACTTCGAGGCGCAGGATCACGGACAAGACGAGGGCGCTCTATCTGGAGACCATCGGAAACCCGAAGTACAACGTCCCCGACTTCGAGGCCATCGCCGACGTGGCCCATCGCAACGGGATCCCCCTCGTGGTGGACAACACGTTTGGCGCAGCCGGCTACATCTGTCGCCCCATCGAGCATGGCGCCGACATCGTCGTCCACTCGGCCACCAAGTGGATCGGCGGCCACGGGACGTCGATTGGAGGGGTGATAGTCGACTCGGGCAACTTTGATTGGAGGAGCGGGAAGTTCCCCGTCTTCACCGAGCCCGCTCCCGGCTACCACGGGCTCAACTTCGGTGAGGTCTTCGGCCCCGACGGACCGTTCGGCAACATCGCCTTCGCCATCAGGGCGAGGGTCGAAGGGTTGCGGGACCTCGGCGCCTGTCTCTCGCCGTTCAACGCCTTCCTCTTCCTCCAAGGGCTGGAGACGTTGAGTCTGCGGGCGCAACGCCACATGGACAACGCCGCCGAGCTCGCCCCCTGGCTGGAGGAGCACCCCCGGGTGACCTGGGTGTCATATCCGGGCCTCCCCAACCACCCCTATCACGAGAAGGCGAAGCAGTACCTCCGGAACGGCTTCGGATCGGTGCTCTCCTTCGGGATCGCGGGCGGGTACGAAGCCGGGAAGCGGTTCATCGACCAGGTGCAGCTTGCCTCGCATCTCGCCAACGTCGGTGATGCCAAGACCCTGGTCATCCACCCGGCGTCGACGACCCACCAGCAGCTCACAGAGGAGGAGCAGACCTCGGCGGGGGTCAGCGCCGACCTGGTCCGGATCTCGGTGGGGCTCGAGCACATCGACGACATCAAGACCGATCTCGATCAGGCCTTGGAGGCGGTGTCCTAGAACTCTGTCATCGAATTGGGCGTGGCGTGTGACTACGTCGCTCGGAGGCGATAGATGGAGACATGCCCGGTGGAGGAGGCGGTGAAGGCTGAGCCGTCCCAGTCACCCCACCGGGCATCCAACTCCATACCGGCGAGCTGTGCCATCAGGTCCAACTCGGCCGGCCAGGCGTAGCGGATCACCACGGGTCGCAGCCTCGCGCCAGCCTCGTCGAGAACGATGTGCTGGACCGTGACGATCTGTTCCACGGGGTCGAGGATCGACGCCTCGAGCCTCACCTGCGTGGCCTCGGTCTCGGCGACAGCGACACGTTGCCCGCGGTCGAACCTGGTGAGGTCGGGCACGAAGGCCTCGAGGACGAAGGCGCCATCGGGCTCGAGCCGGCTGGCGACGTTCGAGAAGCACCGCACCTGATCCCGCTGGGTGAGCAGGGCGAACAGCGTGTTGAACACGATGAAGACGAGGGCGAACTTTCCTTCTACGGGTACATCGGCGAAGTCGCCCATGGTGACCGGGATCCGGTCCCCGCCATGCTTGGTCCGGAGGCGGGCGACCATGTCGTCCGACACGTCCACTCCGTGGATGTCCACGCCCTTAGAGGCAAGCGGCAACGCCACCCGCCCCGTGCCGATCGCCAACTCGAGGGCCCGCCCCTCCCCCGCCATTTCGGCCAGCCGGTCGATCATTGCCGGCGGCGCATCCGGATACCATTCGTCGTACACGTCGGCGATCCGTTCGCCGTATGTCTCCGGCCCGTACTCGTCCACGGGCGCATCGTGCCAGATTGCGGCTGTGGGAAGGCCCGATTTCGGCACCGCCCTACCCTGACGGAGTGGCCGCTGACCCGACTGTCATCGCCGCGCTCGATGGCGCAGGTGTGCCTTACGAGGTGATGCCATGCGATCCCGAGCTCGCCGACACCGCCGCCTTCTGCGAGGCGTACGGCATACCCCCGGAGCAATCGGCCAACGCCATCCTGGTTGCCTCACGCCGACCCTTGGGCGAGCGTGCCGTGTGCGTCGCCCTCGCCACCACCCGGCTCGACGTCAACCGTACGGTGCGCCAACGCCTCGGGGTGAAGAAGGCTTCTTTCGCCTCGCCCGAGGAGACCGTCGACGTAACCGGGATGACCATCGGGGGGGTCACGCCCCTCGGCCTCCCTGAGGGGCTGAGGGTGTGGATCGACGCCGAGGTGATGAATCCGGAATGGGTGATCGTCGGAGCCGGCACCCGTGCCGCCAAGATCCGGCTCGCCCCGGAAGATCTGGTCCGAGCGTCGGGTGCCGAGGTGATCGAGGGGCTGGCCAGGCCGCTGGAGCCGACACTCAGCTAGGCGCCTCCGCTTCTCCTTCGAACCAGGATCACGTAGCCGACGACTCCGACCACTGCGAAGGCGAACCACTGGATGGCATAGGCGAGGTGATTGCCCTCGTCGTCGGTTGGCGGTGGACCCATCGGGACCGGAAGATCTCCGGCGGCCGGGTCCACCGAGGTCAGGTCCACCGATACCGGCGCCAACTCGTCTTCGCTCTGTTGCTGGATCCGGGGGATGTCGAGCCTGCTGAGCAGCGCCAACTCCCCCTCGGCGGGATCGACTGGCCCGAGCCCGGAGCGCTCCTGGCTGAGCCGGACCAGGCCCTCGACGACGACCTGGCCATCCGGAGGTGCCGCCGGCACTGGTGGCTCGTCCATCTCCATCGGTACCCATCCTCGGTTGACCAGCACCGCATCACCGCTGGCGGTCAGCAGCGGGGTGACGACGTGGAATCCGGCGACTCCATCGAGAGTCCGCGACCGGAGCAGCACCTCGCCCGAAGGGTCGAAGACGCCACTGACGGTGACGGGGTGGTACTCGATTGCGGCGAGATCCTCCCCCACCGCCTGGAGCATCACCTCGAGATCCTCCGGTGGAAGGGCGAGGCGGGCATTGAGGAGTTGGTTTTCCTGGCGCGCCTCTTCGAGTCTCCGGAGCTGCCAGAACCCCAGATTGACGAAGAGCCCGGCGATGAGCACGACCGCCGATGTGGCGATGATCCAGCGCGGGCTGCGGAGGAACGCGTACATAGCTCGGGATGATGATCGTTCCGCCGGCCAAGCGGAGCAGGTCGGGTCAGGCGGCGGTTTCGTCGGAGGCGGCGGCTGACGGTCCGTGGAGAAGAGCTCGGGCGGTCTCGACCGGATCGGAATCGGAGGCGAGCCCCACCGGGCGGTCGAGCCACTCCCGGAGCTGTGGGACGCTCGCCTCTCCCCGCTCGATGAGCAGGCGGGCCAGATCGTCGCTCCACATCCAAGGCATATTGCACCTCCACCTGCCGCATCTCGCTTCGGACTCACCGGCCGACCACCTCCGAACGGACGCGAACAGCCAGGGCTCGAGGTTCTCGGCGGTCGCCGGCGGGCTCGCCGGACTGGGCCCAACGTACCCCCCATGTCAACCCCCCGATGACCTGGGGAACGACAAGGTCGTCGTTCGATCACTCACCGGCGATGGCGGTCCCACCCGTTCGGCGTGGGTCGGCGGCAGCCACCAGCGTCCGGTCGGCATGGCGGAGCGCGGCGGCGGCACCACCGAAGAACATCGATGCCTCGTCGAACGCCCTGGTCGGCAGGGTCACCTTGGAGACGTCGAGCCCCGGCTCGTAGGCGGCACGGGGGTGTTCCGGCCAGCCTTCGACGTGGAGCCTGGGATGGGCGATGGCGTCCTCCAGCGAAAGCCCGAGCCGGGTGATGTTGAGGAAGACCATCGCCATGGCGCTCGTGATCCGGTCGGCGCCCGGCGTGCCCACCGCCATCACCCGCCCATTCCCGTCGATCGCCACCGTGGGCGCCATGTTCGAGGGGAGGCGGGTCCCCGGTGCCAAGACGTGCACCCCACGGCGGTTGAGCTCCAACTCGCCAAGACAGTTGTTGAGCCAGACCCCTGACTTAAGGACGCCCGACCCATAACCGGCCGACATGGTGGCGGCGCACGCCAGTCCGTCGGAGTCGACAGCCGACACGTGGATGGTGGAGGCCGCTCCCATCCCGATCAGCTCTTGGGCGTTGCTCGCACCGAGCATCTCGGTCACCGCCTCTTCCGGTGACTCCCCGCGGTCGACCCGGGCGGCCCGGTAGGCGAAGACCGCTGCCAGCGCGTCGGCGAACCGGGCGACATCCGCTGCCTCCCACGTCCTCGCCGGGCTGTCGCCCATGATCCGCAGCACCGCCGCCACCGCAGCACCCCCAACAGCAGGGGGAGGGACAGTCGACAAGATCCAGCCGGCGCTCTCCACCCGTAATGGGGTGCGCCGAAGTACCCGGTAGGCGGCCAGATCGTCGATGGTGAGTATCCCGCCCTCGGCCTCGACCGCATCAGCGATCCGCCGGCCGAGATCGCCACCGTGCAGGCATGCCGGTCCCTCCTCGGCGAGTTGGATCAGCGTGTTTGCCAGGCCTTTGACGAACACGGTCGCCCCGGTGGGCAGCGGCATCCCGTCGCCGCCGGTCACTGCCTCCCGGCTGGCATCCTCCCTGCCGAAGATGTCCATCGCACCCTGGGTGAGGTAGCGGTGGGATGCCGCCGGCAAGGGAAACCCCGTCGTGGCGGCAATGATCGACGGTTCCCAGAGTTCGGGCCATGGCAGCCGTCCGTGCGCATTCGCCACGGCGGCAAACGCCGCCACCGACCCCGGCGTGGCGACCGACCCCGGTCCGACCAAGGTCGTCGTTCCACCGCCGTACGCCATCGACACCTCGAACATCGCCTTGCCGAACCGGTCGGGGGCTAGCCCGCGGCCAGGCATCTCGACCTGCCCGTCGTAGACCACGCTCTCCCCTTCAGCGGAGGTGACCGTGATGAATCCCCCGGCGCCGAGAGAGCACACCCCCGGCTCCGAGATCGATGCGAACACAGCGGCGGCTATGGCGGCATCGACCGCGTTGCCACCCGCATCGGCGACAGCGGCGCCAGCAGCGGCTGCCAGCGCCGAGGGAGCGGCGACGGCTACACGACCCATCCTCCGAGGCTACCGAGGGCTGACCTCGGCGACCGACTCGAGCTCCTCGGCGACGTCGTGGGTCACCTGCTCGGCAACGATCTCGATCCGGCTGCGCCGTCCCTCAGGACCCTCCCAGAACCGGCGTTGGGCGCTCCCGGCCACCCACACCCGCCGACCGGGCTCGAGATCGGCGGTGACATCTTCGCCCGGATCCCACAGCGTCACCGGTAAGACGTCGATACGGCGTCGGGGGGTCTCGGTGCGCACCGTCACCAGGTACCGGATCAACCGGGTCCCAGAGTCGAAGACCCGCATCTCGGGTGCCGACGCCAGTCTTCCCGATAGGACAACGAGGTTGAGGTCCATCTTTTCCGCTCCTCTCGGGAAGCGCGGGGAACGCTTGGCAACGTAAGACCGGAGTGCGACATTTTCGGGAGCGCCAGGCTCAGCCCCGGTCGTCCTGTCAGGGACTCTCGCTCCATTCGGTGGTGAGCGGGCCGGCCGATCGCATCAAGAGCAGCATGGCGCCCGCGGTGCGCACGAGGTGCGGTGTGCCCGGCGGCCGGTGGAAGTACCCACCGGGCTGATACCTGTGGACCTTCACACCACCGGCCAAACCAACGGCAGCGGCTAACTCGCCTTCCAGGAGGAACCCCTCCTCGCTCACCGGGTGCCGCTGCCATCTCGACCGCTTCCCCCAGTGGACGCCCGCCGCGAGCCACACTCGGGGCCCAGCGCTACCTCCACCGTGGACCGCCTTGACCATGAGTCCGGGTGGCAGTTCAGGATCGCCCGCCGGTTCCCAGTCCAGTTCCTCTGTGTCGACCACCGAGCCTGGACCGGGGTCGGTTGCCTCTCCGAAGCTCAGGGGACCCGCTGAGTGGGCGAGTACCACCGTGTCGATCGGGGCCGAGTACCGACCTGTTACACCTGCGGGCATGCCGACATGTGTCATGGGTCGCAGCGGTCGACCGTCGAGTTGCAGCCTCCCGCTGACCACGAACATCTCGAGGGCCGCGGTGAAGCCGCCCCGGCCCGAACGCCAGCCGGCTGGGATCCGGATCAGTTGGGTCGATTCACCCAGGGGGTCACGGGACAGCGTCTTTGTTTCACAGCCCGGTGGCAGCCCGGGGACGGCGAGCGCACGGGCCGACAGGTCGGCCTCGTGGAAGCCCCCGACGAACTCCTGGGAGCGATCGAGTGTGGCCGGGTCGGCTTGGCGCGCCGTCACCGGTTCAAGGTCCCGAGTTCAACCGGCCCCGGGGTAGGGCGTAGCCGATAGCGTCGTGGAGAGGGCGCACCGCGTGCCACCGTACCCTGGCGCCGCACACGAGAGGATGACGATGGATCCCGAGCCGGGCGGTCGACGGTTGGCCGCAACCGAGATGAGCCGCCGCCGGTTCCTTGCTGCCATGAGCAAGGGCGTGGCGGGCATCAGTGCCTCGGGAGCCCTCCTCGCTGCCTGCAGCGCTGGCGAGGCGACCACGACGACAACGGCTCCTGCGGCGACGTCGCTGACCGGCACCATCACGACCGCCGCCACAGCCACCTCAGCGGCCACGTCCACCACCGCGGGGGCATCAGCCAGGGAGTTGAGGATCGACATCCTGGCCGACCCCACCCCGGACGTCGACCCGCTCAACTGGAGCGCGCAGTCGATCCAGAGGGTCTACCGGCTGACCAACGAGTCGCTGCTCACATGGGACGAGGATCGTGAGATCGTCCCTCAACTCGCCGCCGGCCCGCCCGAGGTCAGCGACGACGGTCTGACCTACACCGTCACCCTCCGAGAGGGGGTCACCTTCCACAACGACAAGACCTTTACCTCAGAGGATGTGAAGTTCAGCTACGAGACCATCGGCGCAGAAACGAGCACGTCGCAGTGGAAGCCCCGGGTTTCGATGATCTCGTCGATCGATGTCCCGGACGAACTCACCGTGGTCTTCACCCTGGAGAGCGTCTTCACTCCCTTTCCCGTGACTCTTGCCCGTATCCCGATCGTCCCATCCAACGTCCCGTACACAGTGGGCGACACCTATGCGCGGACGACAATCGGGACCGGCCCGTACCGATTCGTCGAGTGGACCCAGGGCGACCAGATCGTCATGAGGCGGTTCGATAGCTACTGGGACAGCTCGCTTCCAGTGACCGGACAGGTCGTGATGAAGGTGGTCCCCGAGGACGGCGCCCGCTCGGCCAACCTGGTGTCGGGAACGACCCACATCGTTCCCGACCCCGCCCTGAGCCAGCTCCATGTCCTCGACCGCGGCGGCGTCACCGTCAGCATCACCGAGGACTCGACCACCCGGGTCTACATGTACCCCAACCTCGACCCTGCTCGATTCACCGGGGCCTCATACGCCGCTCGGCGCGCCATTGCCGAGGCGATCGGGCGCGGTGGGATCGCCAACGAGGCCTTCTTTGGCACGGCCATCCCCGCAGCGACCCTGCTCTCCAGCCGGGCCGACCACTTCGACCCTCAGCTGGGCGACTTCTTCGGCGGACCGGCCGATCCCGACGAAGCGGCGCAATATCTCGAAGAGGCCGGGGGTCCACCGGAGCAGACACTCGGCGCTCTACCTGATCGACGACCCCTACCTGTTGGACACCGCGGTGATGGTCCAGGCCGACCTCGCCGTGGCGGGCATACCCGTGGCGATATTCGTGGAGAGCACAAGCCAGGTGGTGGAGCGGCTCACAGTGACCAGGGATTACGACCTCGTGCTGCTCGCCGTCGAGGTCCAAGCAGCATCAGGCTTCGGTTCTGATTACCCGTATTGGAGCGCGACCTCGGACATGCCCGGCAACCTCAACGGTTCGCTCTACGGGTTCCCCGCCGACGAGGAGTACGACGCTCTTCTGCTCGCCGCGGTGCAGGCGCCCGAGGAGGAGGCCGGGGCTGCCTGGCAAGCGGTGCAGCGCTACGACGTCGAGCAGGGCCTCTATCAGATCCAGATCGTCACCGCCCGCTACGTGGAAGCGATTGCCGCCTCGGTCACCGGTTACCGGGCGTCATCACTTGGGAGGCCCGTACAACGTCAAGCACGCCGCGGTGAGCGCTTCCTGATATCGCCCATCCTGGAACCGTTGTGGCGTAACCGAGCGGTCTGTTCGACACCCCAGCCACGCAGGATCGTTGGCGCAGCGAGGCGGCAATATCCTCGAGCTGTTAACGTAACTGATTCGTTACCGAAGGAGGTAGGAGATGGCGACCGGATCGGGCACCAAGGAAGACCCCTGGGTTCTCCAGACGCCCAGTCTCACCTCGACATTCCAGATGTACCGTGACGAAGCCGCCGACCCTCCTGTGCTGGTGTGCACGGTGGGGAGCACGGTCCTCCATTACGACCTGCGCATCATCGACGACATGCACGCCATGCTCTCCGAACGCGGCGATTGGATGCCGCTGGGCAATGCCGACGAGCAGAAGCAGGCAGCCCGAGGGATCGGTCGAGGCGTGGGCCCGATCGGCCGACAACCCGATCGGCGGTTGGTACGGACTCAAGAAGGGCCTACGGGGAAGGGTGGGGAACTACGTCACGCCCGTGCTCGAGGTGATGGGTCTGGCCGAGTTGGAGCACAACCCGAGGAACAACCGGATCCGCGCCCTCTGACAGCTCAGATCGGCCGGCGGCGCCGCGAGGTGATCACGCCGGTGTCGAACCCGCCGAGGTGGAGTCCCCCGGCGAACCGGGCGTGCTCGATCTTGAGGCAGCGGTCCTGGACGACGGCGAGACCCGCATCTCGGGCACGCTCCGCCGCCTCCTCGTGGCGGAGACCGAGTTGGAACCAGACCACTTTGGCCCCGACATCGATCGCCTCCTCGACCACCGATGGGATCTCCTCGGCCCGCCGGAAGATGTCGACGATGTCAGGCGGCTCGGGGAGGTCGGCCAGCGCCGGGTAGCAGCGCAAACCGAGCACCTCTGGGTAGGTGGGGTTGACCGGCCAGATGGTGTAACTGGTGCGGATCAGGTAGGTGGCGACGAAGTTCGACGAACGCAGCGGGTTGGCCGACACACCGACCAGTGCGACGGTGCGGGCAGTGCCCAGGATCCGGAGACGCTCTCCCACAGGTGCGTCGGCAGTCTCGATGGTCACTTGAGCGCCCGATCCAGGTCCCAAAGGATGTCTTCGGGGTCCTCGAGGCCGACCGAGATCCGGATCATGTCGTCGCTCACCCCCGATGCGGCCCGGCTCTCAGGCGGCACCTGTTGGTGCGTGGTCGAGGCGGGGTGGATCACGAGTGTCTTGGCGTCGCCCACATTGGCCAGGTGGCTGGCCAACTCGACCGATTCGATGAACCTCACACCGGCTTCAAATCCGCCGGTGAGCCCGAAGGTGAATACCGCCCCCGGTCCGCCCGGGGTGTACTTCTCGGCGAGCCGTCGAGTGGGGCTGTCGTCGAAGATCGGATAGCTCACCCAGTCCACCGCCGAGTGCCCGCGGAGGTGCTCAGCCACCACCCGGGCATTCGAGGCGTGGGCCGACATCCTCAGCGGAAGGGTCTCCAACCCCAGCAGCAGGAGGAAGGAGTTGAAGGGCGAGAGGGCGGCGCCGACGTCGCGCAACAATTCGACCCTCGCCTTGCTCAGCCACCCGTACTCGCGGAAGTTCTCCCAGAACCGGAGACCGTGATAGGCGGGCGACGGTTCGGTGAGCGAGGCGAACTTCCCGTTGTCCCAGGGGAACCGCCCCGACTCGACGATCACGCCGGCGATGACGACGCCGTGGCCGCCAATGAACTTGGTGGCCGAATGGACCACGATGTCGGCTCCCCACTCGATCGGCCGGCACAAGAACGGCGTGGCAAACGTGTTGTCGATCATCAGCGGGATGTCGTGGGAATGGGCCACGTCGGCGATGGCCTCGATGTCGAGCACGTCGCCGCGGGGGTTGCCGATCGTCTCCCCGTAGATCAGCTTGGTCCGTTCGGAAACGGCTTGATCGAAGGCATCCGGAGACGAGGGATCGACGAAGTCGACGTCGATACCCATCTTCCTCAATGTGACGTCGAACTGCGTATAGGTCCCACCGTAGAGGTTGCGGGCCGCCACGATGTGGTCGCCCGCCGAGGCGGTCGTCAGCACGGCGATGAGCTGCGCCGCCTGCCCCGATCCGGTGGCGACCGCACCCAGACCGCCCTCCAGCGAGGCCATCCTCTCCTCGAAGGCGGCGTTCGTCGGGTTGCCGATCCTGGTGTAGATGTTGCCCCAGTTCTGCAGGGCGAACAGGTCGGCTGCGTGTTGGGCGTCCTCGAACACGAACGACGTCGTGGCGTAGATCGGCATCGCCCTGGCGCCGGTCTCGGGGTCAGGTCTCTGGCCGGCATGGATCGCTCTGGTGGCGAAGCCGAAGTCGTGCTGTTCTTCCAAGGCTCGGGAGTGTACGGGTGAGCCCTTCGCAGTAGCTTCGCAAGGCGCACAAGAGGAGGTGATCCATTGCTCGATGAGGGAACGGCGCTCCCCGACTTCGAATCCACGGACGACCGTGGGCGACGGGTGACCCGCGGCGACCTGTTGGGGAAATGGGCAGTCGTCTGGTGGTACGTCGAGGCGGACACCCCCGGCTGAACGCTCGAAGGGGAGGGGTTCCGTGACCGAACCCCTGAATTCGAAGCAGCCGGCGCCGCCATCTTCGGGGTGTCATACGACTCGCCCGCAGGACAACCGCGCCTGGTCGGAGATGATGGGATTCGACTTCCCGTTGCTGTCCGACCCCGACCATGCCATCGGGCGCGCCCAAGGTGTCGAGCGGGAACCCGATGACCGTCGCTTTGGCTGGCCGCGACGGGTTACCTACCTGGTCGACCCCGACGGGATGGTGCGACGCGCCTACCTGGTTACCGACAACGCGGCTCACGCCGAGGAGGTGCTCGGCGACCTCCGGTCTCTCGGCGAGCAATGAGCAACCGTCACCCTCCGACGATGGTGCGCGACTGCTCCCTCAGGTACTGGGTCAGGTAGTGGGGACCCCCGCCTGCCTTGCCGCTGGTCCCCGACCCCTTCCAGCCACCGAACGGCTGCACGCCGGGCCAGGCGCCGGTGGTTGCCCCCGCCCTGCGGTTGAGGTAGACGACTCCGGCCTCGATCCCGGTGAGGAATCGGTCGATCTCGTCCCTGGTCGCGGCTGTAGAACCCTGCCGTCAGCCCGTACTCGGTGTCGTTGGCCCGGGCCAGTCCCTCGTCCATGTCGTCCACCGCAGCCACCGCCACGAATGGAACGAAGAGCTCCCGCTTCCAGATCCACGACGACTCCGGAGCGGTCACCACGGTCGGCTGGACGAAGTTCCCCCGCTCGAGATCGCCCTCGGTGATGACCTCCCCTCCGGCGAGTATCGAGCCGGTCGACCGTGCCTCGGCCACCGCTTCGCCGAAGCGCTCGACGGCTCGCCTGTCGATCACCGGCCCGAGGTACACCGACCGGTCGAGCGGGTTACCCACCGCCACCTTCTCCGCCTTGGCGATGAGGCCGTCGATGAACTCGTCCAGCACCGGACGCTCCACGTAGACCCTCGAGGCGGCGGAGCATTTCTGACCTCCGAACCCGAAGGCGGAGCGCATCACCCCGTCGGTGGCCTCGTCGATGTCGGCGGCAGCGGTGACGATCACCGGGTTCTTGCCACCCATCTCACAGATGGCCGGCTTCGGATAGCTGGCGGCGAAGCTGCGGTGGATCCCCATCCCCACCTCGTATGAGCCGGTGAACGTGATCCCGTCAACATCGGGGTGGTGCACCAGCGTGTCGCCGGCAATTGGTCCCGAGCCCGTGACCAGGTGAACGGCACCCGCCGGCACACCGGCCTGCCGTAGCGCCTCGTAGAGCTTCACCGCCATCAGCGCTCCGGCATTGGACGGCTTGAGCACCACGGTGTTCCCGGCAACCAGGGCGGCGCCCGCCGGCCCCGCCGCAAGCGCCATCGGGAAGTTGAAGGGACTGATCACCGCCCATACGCCATACGGTCGCATCACGTCCCAGGTGGCCTCATCGGGCGACAGCCGGTTCATGGCCTGCGTGTAGCCGTCTTGGTCCTCGATCTCGTGGCAGTAGTAGCGGATGAGATCGGCCGACTCCTCGACGTCGCCCAAAGCCTCGAGGCGGTTCTTCCCCACTTCCATGGTCATCAGCGCCGCCAACTCGAATCGCTGGTCGCTGATGACGTCCGCCGCCTCGCGCAACAGCCTGGCGCGCTCCTGCCATGGGGTCGCCGCCCAGGCGGGGCGAAGGAGCGGGCGGCGTCGACGGCGGCGTCGACGTCCTTCGCGGTGGCTTGGGCGAAACGTCCCAGGACGACGTCGTGATCGATCGGGGATCGCTCCTCGTGCTCGCCGTCGCCGGAGCGCGCCTCGCCATCGATCATCAGCGGGTGGCTCTCCCCGAGACGAGCTCCGCGCCGCCTCTATACCGTGGTCGTATCCGTCGTGGAGGTCGGCATCATCCGCCGACATGGTTGCGTACGTGACCCGAAAGCTCATGGCGGCGAACCCTAGGTCGCCAGGTCTGGGCGACGACCCGATCGATACCATCGACTGAGATGTCGGAACCCAACCTGTCGATGCCCGTGGTCTGGACCGACCGGCACCGCCTCCATGAGCCGAAGGGTGAGGTTTGGCTCGGGGTGTGGATCGAGGGGACCGAGGTTCCGGCAAGAGGTGAACGCATCCGCCAGGCCCTGGAGGAGGCCGGCGCCTCGTTCGTCGATCCTCGCGCCTACGACGACGGCCCCATTCGAGGCCGTCCACGACCCCGCCTTTCTCTCGTTTCTCGCCAACGCATACGACGAATGGGTGGCAGGCGGATACCTCGACGAGCCAGGGCAGGACCGCGTCGTGCCGTATGTCTTCCCGCTCCCCCAGCTGACATCGGGGAGGGCGCCACGCCGGCCCGCAGCGGCCTCGGCGCGCACTGGGATGTTCGCCATGGACACGATGACCCTGATCGGTCCCGGCACCTGGGAGGCGGCCAGAGCCGTCGCCGAGGCCGCGCTGACCGCAGCCGACCTGGTCGCCGACGGCATCCCTGCCGCATACGCCGTCTGCCGGCCACCGGGACACCACGTCGGCCGCGACTTCTACGGAGGGTCTTGCTACCTGAACAACGCCGCCATCGCCGCACAGCGGCTGCGCTCCCGCGGCATCCCAAGGGTTGGGATCATCGACCTCGACGCCCACCACGGCAACGGGACTCAGGAGATCTTCTACCGGCGTGTCCGACGTGGTCTACGCCTCGGTCCACGTCGATCCGGGTGCGGGATGGTTTCCCCACTTCGTCGGGTACGACGATGAGACCGGCGATGAGGACGGTGCAGGGGCGAACCTGAATCTTCCGTTGCCACCGGGGACCGGCGATTCCGAGTGGCTGCGAAGCGGTCGGTCGGCTGATCGGATTCGTCGCCGACCACTGGCATCGGAGCAGTGGTCGTGTCGCTGGGCGTGGATGCGGCCCGCGACGACCCTGAAAGCCCGTTGCAGGTCACGGCCGACGGCTATGCGGAAGCGGGCCGGCTGGTGGCAGGGCTCGGCCTCCCCACCGTCTTCGTCCAGGAAGGCGGGTACCACCTGGACAGCCTCGGCCAACTCGTGCTGGCTACGCTGCTCGCCTTCGAGGGGGAGAAGCGGGAGAGGCATGACTGAGGCCGGTGCGCTGTCCTCGAAGCTGGTTGCGATGTGGGTCGGCAAGGACACGCACGGCGGCGTCCCCAGCCAACCCCGCCCCGATCTGCCGCCTCCCCCGCACTGGCGGCTCGAGGCGATCGCCGCCACAGAACGCCCCCATCACCTCGCCCTCTCGCCCGACGGCGCCACCGTCGCCTTCGCCCTCGACCGCGACACGTCCGACATGTGGTCGGTCCCCGTCGCCGGGGGGACCGCCCGACGGTTGAGCGTGGACCGGGTCCCCCATGCCTACTGGGAGGACACCGCCCCGGTATGGTCGCCCGACGGGAGTCGCCTCGCCTATGTGGACGAGGGAATGCTCTGCGTGGTCCCCGGTGGCGGCGGCCCAGGCAAACGTCTGGTGGAAGCGGGCGATCCGCATTGGGTGGACGAGAACCGGATGATCGTCACCGTCGATCGGGATCGGCATTCCCGTTTCGCCTGGCTCGATCCTGACGACTCGTGGCCGCAGCCGTTCGGACCTTCCGATGGCGATGTCGGCGAGCTGTCGCTCTCCCCGGACCGGTCGTGGGCGGTGTTCACCTTCTACCCGCCATCCGACCGCAAGCGAAGCGACATCTGGCGGGTCGAGTTGGCGGACGGCGCCTCCCGCCGCCTCAGCGGCACCCCCGGCTACCAGGAGCGCGGAGCCGCCATCAGCCCGGACGGTTCGACCATCGCCTTCTTGTCCGAACAGCCGGGATGGAACCAGGTCCATCTGATGGCTGCCGATGGGTCGGGGCGGCGACAGCTGACCGAAGACCAGGGCAACTTCAGCCAGCTTGCCTGGCACCCCGACGGCGGCTCGCTCGTGGCGACCAGGCACAACTCCGGGGTATGCGACCTGGTCAGGGTCGATGGCACCACGGGCGAGGTCACCGTGATCGGAGTCGGGGGATGGTGGAGCGACCCGGCGTGGACGGCTGACGGTGCCCTCGTCGCACTCCACGAGGACCAGCGCACCCCGCCAAGGATCGTCCGCATCGACCGCGACGGATCGATCGCCACACTGCTGCAACCGGCGCCGGCGGCGGTGATGGCCGCGCCATACGTCGTCCCCGAGGTGGTCAGCTACAAGTCCCTCGATGGCCTCGAGATCCCGGCGTTCCTCTTCAAGCCGGCCGCCGCCGAGGACAAGCCGGTGGCCGCCATCGTCTATCCCCACGGCGGCCCGACATCGGTCTACGGCGACGAGTGGGACGGTCACGCCCAGTATTTCGTCGAGAAGGGGTACGCCTGGCTGGCGATCAACTTCAGAGGGAGCGTCGGGTACGGCCTCGAGTTCGAGCGAGCCAACCACGGCGTCTGGGGGGTCAGGGACACCGAGGACTGCCTCGCCGCCTACGACTTCCTCGCCTCGCTCGATTGGATCGATCCCCGCCGCATCGGGATATTCGGCGCCAGCTATGGGTCCTACATGGCCCTTTGCTCGCTGGCAATGGACCCCGAGCACCGCTTCGCCTGCGGGGTGCTCAAGTACGGCGACTGCAACATCCTCACCACTTGGGCCCAGGGCGACCGCGGCGGGGCCGAGGACCTGGAACGGATGATGGGTCACCCCGCAGACAACCCGGAGGCCTATCGGGCCGGCTCACCGGTGCACCACCTCGCCGACGTGGAGCGGCCGCTGCTCATCGCCCACGGCGAGCAGGATGAGCGGGTTCATCTCAAGCAGTCCGAGGAGCTGGTCGAGCACCTCGACAAGCTCGGCAAGACGTACGAGTACGTGACCTATCCCACCGAGGGTCACGGGCTGCTCAGAGCGGCGCCCCAGGTGGACTTCTACCGGAGGCTGGAGCGCTTCCTCGACTGGTATCTGATGTAGCACCCGCCGTAGGCGGGAGAAGGGACGATCGATGACAAGGCGGCTCACCACCATGGGGGCGCTGCTCGCCCTGCTGGCTGCATGCGGTACCGGGGGGGATACGACCGCGACGACCACGAGCGGATGGGACCGCGCCGGCGACAGCAGACGACCGCGACCGGCGGGACCACCGGAGAACCGAGCGACACCACCGCATCCGCAAGCGGTGCAACCGGGGGCACGGTCCGCATCGGCTACGGCGGCTCCCCCGACAGCCTCAACCCGGGCCTCGGCCTGCTCTCCGAGGCATACATCATGTACGAGTTGGTGTACGACACACCGATAACCATCGACCTCGACGGAAACTACGTTCCCGAACTGGCCGAGGAGTGGTCGGTGTCTGATGACGGGCTCACCTGGACGCTCGACCTGGTGGAAGGAGCCACCTTCCACGACGGAACGCCGCTCACCGCCGAGGACGTCAAGTACTCGCTCGAGTTGTGGCGGGACCACGAGGACTGGGCCTATCTCTCCGCCTACGGAGACGTATTTGAAGATATCCAGGCGCCCGACGAGCAGACGGTCACCATCACCTTGACCAACCCGGTGGGCAACTTCGAGTCGCGCATGGTGTTCATGTACGTCGTGCCCAAGGCGATCTGGGAGGAGGTCGAGGATCCGGTCGCCTTCGACAACGCCGAGATGATCGGATCGGGGCCCTTCAAACTGGCGGAGTACCGGCAGGGCGAGTTCGTCCGGCTAGAGGCCAACGATGACTACTTGGGGGCACCGCCCAATGTCGATGAGGTGATCTTCCAGACGATCCAGAACGCCGACGCCCGGGTCTCGGCGCTGACCACCGGTCAAGCGGACATGATCACCGAGTTCCCGAAGACGGCGGTGGCCACGCTGCGCAACGACCCCAACATCACGGTCGTGAGTGGAGAGCCCCTGTCGCCCAGCCTGGTCGACATCTTCTTCAACCTGGTCGAACCGGAGCGATGCCCCGAGGACGGCGTCTGCAGCGGCCACCCGGCGCTGCGTGACCTGGCGGTGCGCACCGCCCTGGCCCATGCCGTCGACAAGCAGCAGATGATCGACGTGGTCCAGCTCGGACTCGGGACGCCCGGCCTGTCCCTCCTCGCTCCCGGTTACGGGCCGTACTTCAACTCTGAATTGCAGGACTACGCATTCGACATCGCCGAGGCAAACCGGATCCTCGACGAAGCGGGGTACGCCGACGAGGACGGAGACGGCGTACGCGAGTGCCTCCCCGATCAGGACTGCGACGACCTCACCTTCAGATTCAATTTCAACACCGACGCCGACACCGCCCCCCGCGAAGCGGAGCTCCTTTCGGGATGGTGGGCGGAGATCGGCGTGGCGCTACAGATCCAGGGACTCGACGGCGACACTCTGACCTCGGTGTGCTGTCCCGCATTCGACTTCGACATCATCCGTTGGAGCTGGGGAGGGGATCCCGACCCGGCCTTCCTGTTGGGCATCGTGTTGTGCGACGAGCTGGATACCGGGTTGTCGGAAACGGGCTACTGCAACGAGGAGTACGACCAGCTCTACGCCGACCAGGGGATCGAGACCGACCCCGAGGCGCGCCGCCAGATCATCTGGGAGATGCAGGAGATCCTGATGCGGGACCTCCCCTACATCATCCCCTACTACGACCAGACGGTGCAGGCGTACCGAAACGACACATTCACCGGCTGGCAGGACTCGGCGACCCGCCTCTCGCTCGAGGATCCGACCTCACTGACGGTCATCCGGCCGGCGGGTATGAGTAGTGAGTACTGGGTAGTGAGTAATGAGTAGTGGGTAATGGGTAGAACTCGATACTCAATACTCAATACTCATTACCCGCCCGGGAATAGACGGCCCGAACTTCCCACGATCCACGTCGTGTACCCCTGATGGGCCGCGGTCGCTACGTCCTCCAAAAGGTTGGATGGGCGATCGTCACCGTGCTCGTGGTCATCGTCTTCAACTTCTTTCTCTTCCGGGTGCTCCCCGGCGACCCGGCCCGCTCCGGGGCGCGCGACCCCAGGCTCACCGAGGAGTCGGTCGAGGCGCTGCGGGAGCGCTTCGGGCTGGACAAGCCGCAATTCCTCGATCTCGACGGGGGGAACCCGTTCGACACCCAGTTCTTCGCCTACTTCGGTGCGCTGGCGAGCGGCGACCTGGGGGTCTCCTACGCCTTCCAGGACCAGTCGGTCGCCGATCTCCTGGGGCAGGCTCTGGTCAACACGATCTGGCTGGTGCTCCCTGCCGAGCTCATCGCGATATTCCTCGGGATCCTCCTGGGGTTGCTTGCGGCATGGCGGCGCGGCACCAAGCTCGATGTCGGAGCGCTCGGGTTCTCGCTGTTCATGTGGTCTCTCCCCACGTTCTTTCTGGGGATCGTCCTGCTGTATGTGGGATCGCGCTGGCTCGGTCTCCCGGTCGCCGGGCGGGTCACCATCGGGGCATCGTTCACCGACCTCTGGAATCAGATCGGGGATGTGGTCAAGCCACCTGTTTCTGCCGACGCTGACCCTGACCCTGGTGCTGGTCGGCGAGTACATGCTGATCATGCGCAGCTCGGTGGTCGACGTGCTCTCCGAGGACTACATCCTCACCGCCAAGGCGAAGGGGCTGTCCACCTTCCAGATCATCAAGGACCACGCCCTGAGGAACGCCATGCTCCCCATGGTCACCATCATCGCCCTCAACATCGGGTTCGCCGTGTCCGGTGCGATCCAAGTGGAGACCGTGTTCTCATGGCCCGGCCTGGGCCTGCTCACCGTGCAGGCGGTTGATCAGCGCGACTACCCGGTTCTCCAGGGCGCATTCCTGCTTGCTGGCGATAAGCGTCGTGGTGGCCAACCTCTTCGCCGAGCTGATCTACGGGTGGCTCGACCCGCGCATCGAGGAGGCATAGCGATGCGCCGGGTCCGACTCAGCCCGATGGGGATCGTGGGCGTGGCCATGATCCTGCTCACCGTCATCGTGGCGATATTCGCTCCGCTGATAGCGCCATACGACCCATACGAAACGTGCGGGTCACCATCGATGGACATCTACCAGCCCCCTTCCGCCCTCCACTGGCTGGGGACAGACGACGGCGGCAAGGATGTCTTCTCCGCCCTGGTCTACGGGTCGAGGGTTTCGCTCATCGTCGGGTTTGCCGCCGCCTTCATCGCGTTGGTTGTGGGCGGGGCGCTGGGTCTGATCGCCGGGTATTACCGCAAGCTCGGCGGCGCCATCATGCGGTTCACCGACTTCTTCCTGGTGATACCGGACCTGGCGCTGCTGATCGTGATCGTCGCAGTGATCGGTCGCCAGCCTGGGGAACATCATCCTGGTGATCGGATTGCTCGGGTGGACGACGACGGCACGCCTGGTCCGGTCGCAGACGCTCTCGGTGCGGGAGCGGGGCTTTGTCAGGCGGGCGAGGGCGGTGGGCGCCTCCGATCTCCACATCCTCAGCCGCCACGTCTTCCCGCTCGTGCTCCCATTGATGCTGGCCAACACGGTCCTCGTCATCTCGCTCGCGATCCTCTCCGAGTCGACGCTCGCCTTCATCGGTCTCGGGGATCCTCTCCTCATCTCGTGGGGCAAGATGCTCAATCTCGCCTTCACCCGCGGCGCGGTCTCGGCGGGCGCGTGGTGGGCACTGCTCCCGCCGGGTCTCGCCATCGTCTGGGTGGTACTCGGCACCACGCTGCTCGGGACCGCTCTGGAGGAGTTGCTCAACCCGAAGCTGATCCGTCATCACCTGGAGAAGGAGACGGCCGCTCAAGGATCGACCGGTCCCTTCCGCCCTCCCAAGCCAGAGTTGATGCTGGAGGTGCGGGGTCTCTCCGTCGGTTACGAGTCGCCGGGTGGTGTTCTCAACGCTGTCGAGGACGTCGGGTTCGAACTCCGCCGCGGCGAGGTGCTTGGCCTGGTGGGCGAGTCGGGTTGTGGCAAGACGACGGCGGTGATGGGTGCCCTCAGGCTGCTCCCCCCGTCGGGGCAGGTCACCGCCGGTGAGGTGCTGTTCGAGGGCCAGGACCTCACCCGGCTCGACGCCGACGCCTTGCGGGACCTGAGGTGGAAGCGGCTGGCGGTCGTGTTCCAGGGGGCGATGAATGCTCTCAACCCGGTGCGTCGGGTTGGAGACCAGATCACCGAGGCGATCCGGCTCCACGAGCCCTCGGTGAGCCAAGGCGGCTGCCGACGACCGGGCGAAGCGGCTTCTCCAGCGGGTCGGCATCGGGCCCGAACGGATCAACGACTATCCACACACGTTGTCGGGCGGGATGAGACAGCGGGCGATGATCGCCTTGGCCCTGGCGTGCGAACCGTCTCTGATCATCGCCGACGAGCCGACGACGGCACTCGACGTGATGATCCAGGCCCAGATCCTCGAACTGCTCGCCGAACTGGTCGACGAGATGGACATGAGCATGATCGTCGTCACCCACGACCTCGGTGTGGTTGCGCAGACATGTGACCGGGTCGTGGTGATGTACGGAGGGGTGGTTGCCGAGCAGGGGCTGGTGGCGGAGGTGTTCGCCTCACCCCGCCACCCCTATACCCAACTGCTGCTCGAGGCTTTCCCCGACATGGATCATCCCGACCGACCGCTGGTGGCGATCCCAGGTTCTCCGCCTCGGCTCAACGAGCTACCCCCCGGATGCCGGTTCGCCCCTCGTTGTCCGTTCGTGTTCGACCGGTGCCGGATCGAGCAGCCCCCGCTCTACTGGGCGGGCGAATCCAGTGCCGCCTCGTGCTTCCTGTTGGAGGCTCCCCTGCAGCCGGTGGGAGATGGCGACGATGTCTGAGCGCACGCCTGTCCTCGAGGTGGAGGACATCGCCGTCCAGTTCGCCACCAGCCGCCGGCATGTTCGACGGCATCCGGCGTCGTCCCGCTCGGTGTGGTGCGTGCCGTGGACGGGGTGAGCTTCAGCGTCGCTCCCGGCGAGGTCCTCGCCGTGGTGGGTGAGTCGGGGTGCGGCAAGACCACCACGGCGAACCTGATACTCGGGCTGATCCGGCCGACGAGCGGACGCGTCGTGGTTGCCGGTGACGACCTCGCCGTGCTCGACAAGGACGCCATGCGGGCCAAGCGGCGCCGGCTACAGATGATCTTCCAGGACCCCTACGAGTCGCTCAACCCGCGCATGAGGGTGTCCGACATCGTCGCCGAGCCCCTGAGGGTCCACAAGGTGGCCACCGAACCGTGCCGACGAGCGCCACCGGGTGGAGAGGGCGCTGGTCCAGGCGGGGCTGAACCCACCGGATGTCTACTGGGATCGCCATCCCCACCAGTTGTCGGGTGGGCAGAGACAGCGGGTGGTCATCGCCGCCGCCCTCGCCCTCGAACCGCAGGTCCTCATCGCAGACGAGCCGGTGTCGATGCTCGATGTCTCCATCCGGGCCGAGATCCTCAACCTGCTCGCCCGGCTCGCATCCGAGCAGGGCATCGCCGTGCTCATGATCACCCACGACCTCTCGACGGTGGCCGCCTACAGCCACCGGGTGGCGGTGATGTACCTGGGCCGGGTGGTGGAGATCGGGCCCACTACGGAGGTGCTGACAGCACCCCGCCACCCGTACACCGAGGCGCTCCTGTCGGTGGTCCCGGTCCCGGACCCTGCCCGGAGGACCCGGCCCATCGTGCTCGCCGGCGAGACCCCCGACCCGTCACGGATCGCTCCCGGATGCCGGTTCCACCCCCGGTGTCCCCGCGCCTTCGACCAGTGCCCCATCGTCGATCCCCCGCTCGAGGAGGTGGGCACCGACCACCTCGCCGCCTGTCTGCTCAACAGCCCGTGGCGATCGATGACCCGCCCGAGGATCCGCCAACTGGGCGTCGAGATCGGCGACCTCCCCACCGGCGAGCAACAACGCCATCACCGACGTCCCCGGAGTGTGGGTGGGACACGCCACGGTGATCCGCGACGAGCCCACGGTGGCACGCACCGGGGTGACGATGGTGGTGCCGAGGGAGAACAGGATCTGGGAGGACTACGCCTTCGCCGGGCACCACATCTTCAACGGCAACGGCGAGATGACCGGGCTGCCCTGGCTCGAGGAGTCGGGGATGCTCGGGTCGGCCATCGGGATCACCAATACCCATCAGGTGGGTCTGGTGCGCGATGCGCTCGTCGCCTTCGGGGTGGAAGCCGGCTACGCCGATCCCTTCGACTTGCCGGTTGTCGCCGAGACCTATGACGGCTGGCTGAGCGACGCCGGGTCCTTCCCGCTCAGAGCGGAGGACGCCAGGGCGGCGCTCGACGCGGCGTCCCCGGGTCCGGTGGAGGAGGGCAATGTCGGTGGCGGGACCGGGATGATCTGCCACGATTTCAAGGGGGGGATCGGCACCTCCTCCCGGGTGGTGGACACGGCGGCGGGGAGCTTCACCGTCGGCGTCCTCGTCCAGGCCAACTACGGCGACCGGGAGACGCTGCGGGTCGACGGTCTCCCGCTCGGTCGGATGATCGGTGCAGAGCACACCCCGCTCGCCTACCCGGACCAGGGCTCGATCATCGTGATACTCGCCACCGACGCCCCTTTGCTGCCCGTGCAGTGCCGCCGGCTGGCCAGGCGGGCGACCGTGGGTCTCGCCCGGGTCGGCGGTTACGGTCACAACGGGAGCGGCGACCTCTTCCTGGCCTTTGCCACCGGGAACTCGCTACCGGCCAGGTGAGAATGTCCGCCACGATCTGGTGATGCTCCCCCACGGTCAGATGGACGTGATGTTCGCCGCGGCGGCCGACGCCACCGAGGAGGCCATCCTCAACGCCCTGACCGCGGCGGAGACGATGACGGGATATCTGGGCCACACCGCCCACGCCCTCCCCCTCGATGCCGTCGAAGAATTGGTGGCGCGCCGGCCCTGGTGAACCCGGCTGTGCACAGCAGGCCGGAGACGCCGATCGGCCACCGCCGTAACGTTCGCGAGACGCAACAAATGGTATGAACAGCCGATGACCAACCCGGAGGGCACCAGAAACGCCCTCGCCTGGTGCCTCTGGGGGTTGACCACCGCGTTTGCACTGGGGACGGTTGGCTTCGCCATCCTCAACCGGGACACCGGGATCGAGTTGGCTTGGCCCATCGTCCTCGAAGTGGGTACCGGGGTCGTCGTCATCACATTCGCCACCGTCGGGGCGCTCGTAGCGCGGCGACGCCCGGGCCACCCGATCGGATGGATTCTCCTCGCTGCCGCCTTGCTGGCGACCTACGGGGCCTTCGCCGAGCAGTACGCGATCTACGCCCTCTACACCGATTCCGGGGGGCTGCCCGGCGGCACGGTCATGGCATGGACTGCCACCTGGGTGTACATACCGTCGCTGCTGACCGCCCCGGCACTTCTCTTCCTGCTCTTTCCCGACGGGCGGGTACCCGGCCCTCGCTGGCGACCGGTCCTCTGGCTCTTGATCGTTGCGACCCTGGCGGCGACCATGGACGCCGCCTTGGCTCCGGTCATGGACGATATTCCTTTCGTCGGACTGGACAGCCCCGTCGGTTTCGCCGTGCCGCAGACGATCCTCGATTCGATGTCGTCGGTTGGCTGGCCAGGAATGGCCCTTGGGCTGGTTTTGTCGGCCCTGGCAATGATCGGGCGAATGCGGCGCTCTCATGGGGCGGAGCGCCAGCAGCTCAAGTGGATCGCTACGGCCGCCGCCGTGTTCCCCATAGTCAGCATCGCCGGGGTTGCCAGCTATTACGTGGGTCGCCAGGCCCTCGGATCATTCCTCGTGACCCTGGCGTTCCTCCCCATCCCCATCGCCGCCGGCAGCGCCATCCTGCGTTACCGGCTCTACGACCTCGACATCGTGATCAACCGCGCCCTGGTCTACGGCATCGTCAGCGCGATCCTGGCGGGTGCCTACTTTTCCCTGGCGTTGGTGCTCGGGGCTCTCGGCCTGATCGCGCCCGATTCAAACCTCGCAGTGGCGCTCTCCACGCTGGCCGTGGCCGGGCTGTTCGGTCCGGTGCGCCGGCGCGTGCAGGATCTCGTGGACCGGCGCTTCTACCGCCAGAAATACGATGCGGCCCGCACTCTGGAAGCCTTCGCGAGCCTACTTGCGCACTTCAACAGACCTCGAGGCCCAACAGATAGAGCTGGTCGGGGTCGTGTCGGCAACGATGCAGCCCAACCTTGTATCGCTCTGGGTGAGAACGCGGAGAGGATTGATTCGGCTGTCGGGTTCGGAATCGAACCCGGCGAACGCATCGACGGTCGTCGGCATCGCACTGACACCGCCGAGGTACTGATCGAGACGAGAATACGATTCTGCTGTGGACGCCGCAGCCACAGCTCAGCCCGAGGCCCTTCTCGGAATTGCGAACGCGGCGCTTCGGGCTGGGGATTGGGTTCTCGCCCGCGAGCGATTCGAGGCGGCGCTTGAAGGGCAGGAATCGCCGGAAGCGTTGCTCGGGCTCGCCAACGCCCTCTGGTGGCTGGGCGAAACCGAAGCCTCGGTCCGCCACCTCGAGCGCTCCTATGCGGTGTTTCGGCGAAGATCCGACCCGGGCCAGGCCGTTCTGGCCGCCGTCAACCTGTGCCTGACCTACCTCGCGAGCTTGGGAAACCATGCCGCGGCGCGGGGGTGGGCGGCGCGGGCAGCCAGGCTCGTCGATGAATTCGCACTCGAGCCACTCGAGGGCTGGGTACTGCTCTGTCGAAGCGTGATTTCGGAGGAAGATGGGGACCCGGCCTCGGCAGAGCGGCTGGCGCGGGAGGCGCACGATGCCGCTCGCGCTGCGGGCGATGGAGACCTCGAGCTCTGCGCGTTGAGCGCTCGCGGGTCCGCGCTCGTGGCGATGGGACGGGTCGACGAAGGCATTGCCTTGCTGGACGAGGCAATGGCAGGTTCGCTCGGCGGCGAGGTGGAAGCGCTCGACACCGTCGTCATGACGTGCTGCCAGACGATCATCTGCTGCAGTCGCGTTGGCGACCTGAAACGGGCGCGACAGTGGGTTCGGGCTGCAGACGCGTTCCACCGTCGTTACGGCTCACCACATCTCTACGCAGTCTGCCGCACCCACTACGGGAGCGTCCTGTTCGCAACGGGCCGGTGGACGGAAGCGGAGACGGAGCTTCGAGCGGCGTTGAAGATCGGCGGCGGCGCTGAGCCCGCCATGCGCGCCGAAGCGCTCGCGAAGCTCGCCGAGCTGCGCCTCGCCCAGGGACGGATCGAGGAGGCGCAGCGTCTCATCGAGGACGTGTCGGAGCATGCCGTCAGCATCTTCCCCGCCGCTGCGGTTCACATCGCCTTGGGCGAGTCCGAAGTCGCGGCGGCGATACTGGAACGACGACTCGGCGATCTGGCCGAGGGCTGCCTCGATGCCGCGGTCACTTTGGAGTTGCTCGTCGAGGCGCAGATCGAGCGTGGTTCCGCCACAGATGACCTCGCCCGCCACGCCAACCGCCTCGCTGAGCTGGGCAAAAGCGGGGGCTCCGGAGTGATGGTGGCGCGCGCAGAGCGGGCACTCGGCCGCATCCTCGTTGGCACCGAGGAAGCGGTGCCTCACCTGGAGCGGGCTGTAGCAGGATTCCGCGACCTCGAGATGCCTCTCGAGCGAGAGCGCAGCCGACTGCTGCTGGCGCGTGCTCGTAGCGAAGGGGCGCCCGAGGTGGTCATCGCCGAGGCGAGGGCGGCGTTGCGGGGATTCGAGGAGCTTGGTGCCGCCCGCGATGCCGATGCGGCGGCCGCATTCCTCCGCTCCCTCGGTGTCATGGCGGCGCGCAGCGGACCGAGGGGCGTCGGTCTTCTCACCAAACGCGAGCGCGAGGTGCTTGGGCTACTCGGGGAGGGTCTCTCCAATCCGGAGATCGCCGAGCGCCTCTTCGTCAGCCGCAAGACGGTGGAGCATCACGTCGCCCGGGTTCTATCGAAGTTGAACCTGCGCGGTCGGGCGGAGGCAGCCGCGTACGCCATCCGCGAGTGGGATCGAGAATCCGCCACAAGATAGGTGATTTCGCCGATGCTCGTGGGTCGCTCGGGTGGCACGCTCGGCTGCAGGCAAACGAGGAGCAGACCATGTCCGAGCAGAGCAAGGCGTTAGTCCGTCGCTATCTGTACGAGGTGTTCGCCAATAAGAGCTTCGGCACCATCCCGGAGATCTTCGCTCGCGAGTACGTCGAGCACGATCCGGCAAACGAAGGGGAGACACGCGGGCATGAGGGCGTTCGCGGCGATCTCGAGCCCTTCGTCAACGCCTTCTCAGACCCCGAGATAGCTGTAGAAGACCAGATTGCCGAGGGCGATCGTGTGGCGACCCGCCTCACGCTTAGCGCTACGCACGTTGGCGAGTTTCGTGGGATAACCGCCACCGGCAAGAGAATCGAGGTCACCGGGACCGTCATTCACCGAGTCGCCGACGGCCGGTTCGTAGAAGGTTGGTGGAACTGGGACACGCTCGGGCTGCTGCAGCAACTGGGCGCGATCCCCTCCGAGCGGGCCGCATAGCCGGCGATGCCACGCCCGGAGATCCTCGAACAGATGCGCAGCAGTGCGATGAGCAGGCTGGAGCACGCCGACCGCAGCAACGCCGAGGCGGTGCTGGTCGAACACCTGCGGACGGCCATGCGGGGCGAAGTGATCGACCGCAAGGATCCAAAGTACGACGAGGTACGGGCGGTGTGGAACGGTTTGATCGACCGCCACCCGGCTGCGATCGCTCGCTGTCGCGCTGCCGATGACGTGATTGCGGCTGTGCGGGTGGCGCGGCGGCACCGCCCAGATCATCAGCGTGCGTGGTGGAGGTCATCAGGTGGCGGGCAGCGCCGTCTGCGACGACGGACTCGTGATCGACCTCTCGGCGATGCAGGGCGTTGAGGTAGATCCCCAAGCGCGTACGGCACGCGTTCAAGGCGGCGCGCGGTGGGCCGACGTCGACCGCGCCACGCAGGCATTCGGCCTGGCGACGCCGGGGGGAGAGGTGTCGGAAACAGGGGTGGCCGGACTGACCTTGGGGGGTGGGATCGGGGCGACGATGCGCGCCTTCGGTCTCAGCTGCGACAACCTCCGTTCGGTCGAGGTCGTCACCGCAGACGGACGACTCCGAACCGCGAGCCGCGACGAGCATCCCGACCTCTTCTGGGCACTCCGGGGTGGCGGGCGAGGGCAGGGCGTGGTGACCTCGTTCGAATTCGAGCTCCATCCGCTAGGGCCCGAGGTCGCCAGCGCACTCATTCTCTATCCGTTCGAGGACGCAGAGTGCGTGATGCGAGCCTGGCGCGACCACGCGTCACACGCACCGAACGAGCTCACACCAGAGCTCGGACTGTGGAGTATCCCTCCGCTTCCGGACGTTCCCGAAGAGCTCTACGGCGAGCCGGTGGTGTTCGTCGCCAGCATGTACGCCGGGCCCGTCGACGAGGCCGAGGCCGCGCTCGCCCCGCTGCGCGAGCTCGGGAGCCCATTCGCCGACTTGAGCGCGACCGGCCCATATGCCGACGCCCAGAGCGCACTGGACGACCTATTCCCTCAGGGCGGGCGCTACTACTGGAAGTCGCACTTCCTCGATGACCTGAGCGACGCTGCGATTTCGACGATGCTCGAGCGCATGGCGCAGCGACCGACGCCGGAGTCGGTCGTCTACATCCGAACCCTCGGTGGAGCGATCGCCCGAGTCGATCGTGACGAGACCGCCTTTGCACACCGCGACGCGAAATTCAACGCAAGCGTCGACGCGATCTGGTCCACACCCGACCTCGACGCCACGGCCATCTCCTGGGCTCGTTCGACGTGGGACGCCCTGGTGCCACATGCCACCGGCGGTGTTTACCTCAATTTCGCCGGCCTCGGCGAGGATGAGCAAGGCGTAGGCGATGCGGCCTATGGTGCGAGCGCAGAGCGGCTGTCACGAGTTCAGAAGAAGGTACGACCCCGATGGCCTGTTCGAGACCGCGGCCCACCAACCTTGAGGCACGCCCCTCCCGCTCGAGGCGGTCAAGGCAGCGGGTCACTTCCGCTGATGACCTCAGCGGCGTAGGGCGGCTCCGAATTCGGCAAACGCATCGACGAACCGGTCGGCGTCGTCATCGTCGTGCTGGACCGAGAGCAGCCATTGCAGCCCACGGCCCCAAGGGAGGAGGAACACCCCTCGGTTGTACAGGTGGAGCCAGGCGGCGCGGTGGTACCTCTGGTCGACCTCGAGGAAGTCGCGGTACTCGAGGACGGGTTCGCTTCGGAAGGTGATCGATCCCCTCGCCCCGAGGACGACAACCTGCGCCGGCAGGTCCCAGTTCTCGACCGCCTGGCGGAGCCCGTCGTCGATCCTCTTCCCCAGCCGGTTGAGGTGCTGGTAGGCCTCGTCGTCCAGCACCTGCAGCACCGCCCGGCTCGCCGCCATGGAGAGCGGGTTGCCGTTGAACGTCCCCAGTTGCAGGTAGCTGCCGGACACGATCTGATCCATGACCTCCTCGGTTCCCCCGGTGGCTCCTGCCGGCAACCCACCGCCGAGCGACTTCGCCAGGCACACGAGGTCGGGCTCGACGCCGTACAGCCTGGTGGCCCCGCCCGGCCCGACGGTGAGCCCGGTCTTCACCTCGTCGAAGGCGAGCAGCGCCCCATGGCTCCTGGTCAGGTCCCGGATGTGCTCGAGGATAGCCGTGCTCGGGGGGAACGAGACCGCAAGCGGTGACGACCGGCTCGATCAGCACCCCGGCGATCTGTTCACCGTGCTCGGCGAACACCCGGTCCACGTCGTCGGGATCGTTCCACCGCATCTCGAGCGTGAGGGCGCTCATCGCATCGAGGCACACCCTGCCCGGCCCTCACCGTGTCGTGGTGGCCGTGGTAGGCACCCTCTGCCTTGACGATGAGATCCCGACCGGTGTGCGCCCTCATCAGGTGGACGGCGTCCATGGTCGCCTCGGTCCCCGAACTGCCAAACCGCCACAGCGGCAGCCCGAAACGGTCCGATAGCTCGGCGGCGACCTCGGCTACCTCGGTGGTGGGTTGAGCGAAGTGTGACCCGCGACCGAGCCGTGCCTCAACGGCGGCGACCACTTCTGGGTGGGCGTGCCCCACCACCAGCGCCCCGTACCCGTTGTTGAGGTCGACGTACTCGTTTCCGTCCAGGTCGGTCAGCCGCGACCCCTTCCCGTGGCTGGCCCACACCGGGCTGGGCTCGGTGACCTGGAGGCTCGACGCCACCCCGCCCGCCAGGTGAGCCGACGCCTCCCGATGGGCGGCAACCGCCAGCGGCGCCCGCTCGAGGAACCGCTGCTCCTCGTCGGCGATCATCTGGTCGAGGCGGTCCGATTGCATCTCCACATTCAACCCCATCGTTTTGGCGTCACTTGACGGGCAATCGACCGCGCTGAGTGACGCCAAAAACGACTGTGACCCTTCCGTTACGTCGGCGCAACGCCACGGTTACCCGGGTGCCCCATGGTTGACGGTGAGTCGCCACGAAAGGAGAAAGCGATGCGACGACTCGCAAGAACGACGCTCCTGGGGTTGGTTGTTGCTCTGACGTTGGCAACGGTCCCGGCCCAGGCAAGTACCCAGCCCTACTGCGGACTCGTGTGGGGCTCGCTGCCCGAGAAGCACAGGGTCAACACCTACACCACCGCCCCGGTGGAGAACCTCAGAGCCGGCAGGCATGAGTGCTTCGACCGGATCGTGGTCGACCTGGGTGCCGACCCGCAGGGACGGCCGGCCGACAAAGCCATCGGCTACCGGGTGGCGTATGTGTCGGCGGTGCCCGACATCGAGACCGGGGGGACCATCCCCATCGCCGGGCGGTGCGATCCTGTCGATACAGGTCAACGCCCCGGCCCACGACGACGAGCTACGACCCACCTACGACCCCGATGATCGGCTCCACGCTGTCGACGTCGACGGCTTCCGGACCTTCCGTCAGGTTGCTCTTCATGGGGACCTTCGAGGGCCAGACCCAAGTGGCGCTTGGGGTGCGGGGCCGGCTCCCCTTCCGGGCGTTCGTCTTGGACGGCCCTGGTGACGGGGCGAGGCTGGTGATCGACGTCGCCCATAAGTGGTGACAAGTACTGCTCGTTGGGCCGGTGCGGATGCGCCGGCCCTCGGGCGCGGAATCGGTGGCTAACCCGCCACGAGCAGGATCCGACCGGCGCTGCCGTCGGCTCTGTAGGCCTCGGGTGCGGCGGACAGGGGGAACCTCTCGCCGATCCGGGGCTGGACCCGCCCCGTCGCCAGGTCGTCGAGCACCTCGGTCATCAATTGGGCACGGCGCTCCGGCGTCGGTCGGTTGGTGTTCATCCCGAGAAGTCGGTGCTCTTTGACCGACATCAGCGGAAGGTTGAAGTTGGCGTCGGTCCCAGCCGTGTAGCCGAGGACCACATGGCGGCAGCGCGGCCCACCCGAGCGGATCGACTCATCCATGTAGGGGCCTCCAACTGTGTCGATGATGGCGGCGACCCCAACACCTTCGGTCGCCTCCGACACCGCATTGGCGAACCCGTCGAACGAGATGGCGTGGACACCGGGCCCGGTCTGCACACGGTCCGGCCGTCGGGCAGCTGCGAGCACCTGTGCACCCAGTGCGACCGCCAGCTGGATAGCGGCGGATCCGACGGCGCCGGTTGCACCCAGCACGAGGACGACCTCGCCCTCTCGCACGTTGGCATGGTCGACCAGCGCGTAGCGGGCAGCCGTTGCGGAGGAGACACCTGCAGCGGCGATCTCGGGGTCGAGCCCATCGGGAAGCGGGACTACCGCATCATCGGACGCATTGACCACATCGGCGAAGGTCCCCGGCGTCCGCGTCCCCATCCCGTGTGGGCCACCGGACACATACACCCGCGTTCCCGCTGGGTGGACCTCCGACTCGAGCACGGTGCCCGCGGCGGTTCCGCCGGGCAACAGTGGCGGCGTGGGAATCCCCGGGATCTTGCCCGTGGCGATCTGGACGTCGATCGGGGCAACCTCAGCGGCGGCGAAGGTGACCAGCGTCCTCCCAGGCTCGGGACTGGGGTCCGGAACCTCGATGAGGGCAAGCGACGGCTCAGGTCCGATCTCGGTCAGTTGGACGGCCCGCGGCACGCGCTGAGGCTACCTTCGCACCGGTCGGACCAGCAGCGTGGCGAATTCGGGGCTGGACAGGAGGTGGAACTCGCTGATCACCTCGGTCAACCCGGCGGCCTGCGCCAGCTTGGTCAGCCGACGGGGGGTGAACCGGTGGCAGTGAACCTCGCGGGCCCGGAGAGGGTTGCCGTGGAGGATCACGGCGCTGGGAACGGCGTAGAGGCCACGCACCGGCTCGGCCGGGTAGACGAGCATCACGCTCCCGCCGGGTCGGACGACCCGGCTCATCTCGGCGATGGCCGCCTCGGCATCGGGGATGTGCTCGATGGCGTGCATCGAGTACACCTGGTCGAACGATGCGTCGGGAAACTCGAGATCTGTGGCACTCATCGAGCGGACGTTGCGGGTCACCGCTATTGCCGCTGGCCTCCGGGTTGACGTCGATCCCGATGGCGTCGATCCCCTGGTCCTGGACCCGGCGGAGGAGATGCCCCCGCCCGCACCCCACCTCGAGGAGCCGCATCCCCGGAGTGGGAGCCAGCAGACGCCGAAGAGTGGCCAGATGCCGTGGGTCCCAACGGTTGGCCGATGCGTAGCGGACCGAGTCGTATGCGGTGGTCGCCGTGGCCATTGCTCAGGCGAGCTGTTGCTCGAGTTCGTCCAACCCAGGGAACGCCGGGTCGGCCTTTTCCACGGCCCGCATGAACTTGCCGGCCGGCATCACGGTCATCGAGCGCCGCGGCCACCCTGGCGGCCACGTACCAGCGCCGAAGCTCGGACTCACCGGGTTGGGCGATGAGCTTGCCCGGCTTGATCACCGACCACGCCTTGCGGGCATCACCCTGGTCGAGCAGGAACGATGCGTAGACGACTCGGGCCTCGTCTTCGGTCTGACGGGAACCTCCGAGCTCACGCCACAGCTCCCATGCCTTGGTGACGTCCTCGGCACGGCCCAGGGCGCGGAGCGAGTCCATCTCCACCGGCATATGGGTGGTGTCGCCGGTGAGCCGGCGAAAGGTGCGCAGCTCGCTGAGGGCGACCTTCCACTGACCGGTGCGATAGGCACTCAATCCGAGCAACTCGCGCACCGTGGCCGTACGCGGCGAGAGACTCTTCGTCTCGAGCAGTTTCGACATAGCGGCACGGAACCGGCCCTCGGAGAAGGCAACGGCAGCGGAGGTGAGGAGTTGGAGGGCGGCGTCGCGACGGTCCTTGGGAGTGACCCGCACCAGTTCCTCGCGCACCCAGCGTGGCAGCTCGGCGCCACCCTTTTGAAGCTGGACCGGCTTGCGGGGCGGCTCGCCGCGGGTGTCGCGGCGTTGATCCCTTCGATCGTCGCCATATGCACCCCGCCGGGGAGGCTGACGGCGATCAGACATGTGGGGTTCTCTCCTCGAACGCGTCGTGGGGGTCGCCGATCGGCGACCCCCACCGAAAAGACGCCCGGCGGTGACCTACTCTCCCAGGGGCGTGAGCCCCAAGTACCATCGGCGCTGGCGGGCTTAACTTCCGTGTTCGGAATGGGAACGGGTGGTTCCCCGCCGCTATCGCCACCGGACGAAACCGAGCGTGCCCGGCACCCCGAGCACTCCATAGCGAGCACGTGTTTTTGGATTCAGTACAAGCCCTCGGCTGATTAGTACCGGTCGGCTGAGCACATTACTGCGCTTACACCTCCGGCCTATCGACCTGGTCATCTACCAGGAGCCTTACCGGGTTAACCCCGTGGGAAACCTGATCTCGAGGTGGGCTTCGCACTTAGATGCCTTCAGCGCTTATCCCGTCCGTACGTAGCCAACCAGCCGTGCCCTTGGCAGGACAACTGGCACACCAGAGGTACGTCCATCCCGGTCCTCTCGTACTAGGGACAGCTCCTCTCAAGTTTCCTGCGCCTGCGACGGATAGGGACCGAACTGTCTCACGACGTTCTAAACCCAGCTCGCGTGCCGCTTTAACGGGCGAACAGCCCGACCCTTGGGACATGCTTCAGCCCCAGGATGCGACGAGCCGACATCGAGGTGCCAAACCGCGCCGTCGATATGGACTCTTGGGCGCGATGAGCCTGTTATCCCCGGAGTACCTTTTAGCCGATGAGCCATGGCGCACCCACGTGCCACCATGGGATCACTAAGCCCGACTTTCGTCCCTGCTCGACTTGTAGGTCTCGCAGTCAAGCTCCCTTGTGCCTTTACACTCAACGCCTGATTGCCGACCAGGCTGAGGGAACCTTTGGGCGCCTCCGTTACCGTTTAGGAGGCCACCGCCCCAGTGAAACTGCCCGCCAGACACTGTCCCTAATCCGGATAACGGATCGAGGTTAGAAGCCCGTCATGAGAAGGGTGGTATTTCAAGGGTGACTCCACACGAGCTGGCGCCCGCGCTTCCCAGTCTCCCACCTATCCTACACATCACATGCCAGACTCCAATGTCAAGCTGCAGTAAAGGTTCCGGGGTCTTTCCGTCCTGTCGCAGGTAGTGAGCATCTTTACTCACAGTGCAATTTCACCGAGTCCCTGGTTGAGACAGTGCCCAAGTCGTTACGCCATTCGTGCAGGTCGGAACTTACCCGACAAGGAATTTCGCTTGTTCTGTTACAACCGCTCAAGGGCACGACTCCTAGAACGGACGGATCGGTCATTTCTGCCGATCTCCTCACGTCGCCGTGAGGTCCGGACCATCTCTTCATCTCGATCAACTCGAGATGGCTGGCGTATGGTCTCTGAGGATTCTCAGCATTGCTGAGTCTTTCCTGCTGATTTTCCGGCGTGGCCTTTGAGCCACCCGCCGTCGGATTGTCACTGCTGGTGCTCACACACCGAACTGTTTCAGTCCGGGTGTGACATTCCAGCGAGTACCGAACGGATACACCGGGTTTTCCAGCATATAGCCAGCTGCACTCACCGCCGTTGCCGGCGGGAGGGGCAGCGACCCCTGCCTCAGGGGTCTTCCTTCTACCTTAGGACGGTTATAGTTACCGCCGCCGTTTACCGGGGCTTGGATTCAAAGCTTCGTCCCCGAAGGGACTAACCTCTCCTCTTAACCTTCCGGCACCGGGCAGGCGTCACAGCGTATACGTCGTCTTGCGACTTAGCACGCTGCTGTGTTTTTAGTAAACAGTCGCTTGGGCCTGGTCACTGCGGCCCCCTCAGGCTTCGGACGCGAAGTCCTACACCTTACCGGGGCGCCCCTTCTCCCGAAGTTACGGGGCAAATTTGCCGAATTCCTTAACCAGGGTTCTCTCGCTCGCCTTGGTATTCTCTACCTGTCCACCTGTGTCGGTTTGGGGTACGGGCACCGAACGAACTCGCTAGAGGGTTTTCTCGACGGCATGGGCGTTCAGCGGCTTCGCCTAGAGCGGCTCGGCATCACGCCTCAGGCTTAATGAGGTCCGGATTTGCCTGGACCTCGCCCTACACGCTTACCCCGGGTCAACCGACGCCCGGGTCCGCTTACCCTTCCGTGTCACCTCATCGCTGGCCTAATACCGGTGGGGTCGGTAGGCCCCGAAGGGCTTTCCTTAGCACACCAGGTTCAGCCTGGTCGCGCGTTCGGTGGTACGGGAATATCAACCCGTTATCCATCGACTACGCCTCTCGGCCTCGCCTTAGGTCCCGACTAACCCTGGGCGGACGAACCTTCCCCAGGAACCCTTGGACATTCGGCGGAGGAGATTCTCACTCCTCTTTCGCTACTCATGCCGGCATTCGCACTCGAACAGCCTCCACGGCTAGCTCACGCTGCCGCTTCAGCGGCTGCTCGACGCTCCCCTACCGATCCCGTCGCCTAGACCCGCACCCACAAGGGGTACGGGCCGAGCTGTATGACGGAATCCCGCAGCTTCGGTGCTGGACTTAAGCCCCGTTACATCTTCCGCGCAGAATCACTCGACCAGTGAGCTATTACGCACTCTTTCAAGGATGGCTGCTTCTAAGCCAACCTACTGGCTGTTTGTGCAACTCCACATCGTTTACCACTTAGTCCAGACTTTGGGACCTTAGCTGGCGGTCTGGGTTGTTTCCCTCTCGACTACGAAGCTCATCCCCCGCAGTCTCACTGCCGCGCTCTAACGCCATGGGATTCGGAGTTTGACTGAGTTCGGTAAGCTTGTTGGCCCCCTAGCCCAATCAGTGCTCTACCCCCATGGCGAAACGCACGACGCTGCCCCTAAAGGCATTTCGGGGAGAACCAGCTATCACCGAGTTTGCTTGGCCTTTCACCCCTATCCACAGGTCATCCCCCAAGTTTTCAACCTTGGTGGGTTCGGGCCTCCACGAGGTCTTACCCTCGCTTCACCCTGCCCATGGATAGATCACTCGGCTTCGGGTCTAGGACACGCGACTGTACGCCCTATTAAGACTCGCTTTCGCTGCGGCTACGGCTCAACGCCTTAACCTTGCCACGTATCGCTAACTCGCCGGCTCATTCTTCAAAAGGCACGCGGTCAGGAGCCGAAGCCCCCTCCCACTGCTTGTAGGTCCGCGGTTTCAGGTACTATTTCACCCCCCTCACCGGGGTACTTTTCACCTTTCCCTCACGGTACTGGTCCGCTATCGGTCGCTAGGTAGTACTTAGCCTTACGAGGTGGTTCTCGCAGATTCACACGGGATATCCCCCGTGCTACTTGGGAACACCGCCAGAAGGCCGGTCGGCTTTCGTCTACAGGGCTCTTACCTCCTATGGCCTGGCTTTCCATCCAGGTTCGACTAGCCGCCGGTTTGGTAACTTCTCGACAGTGCCGGTGCACCGTCAGGCAGGTCCCTCGACCCCAGCGTGGCAACGCCACCGGGCTATCACACCACGCTGGTTTAGGCTCTTCCCGTTTCGCTCGCCGCTACTCAGGGAGTCGCAATTGCTTTCCTCTCCTCAGGGTACTGAGATGTTTCAATTCCCCTGGTTGCCTCAACCGGCCCTATATATTCAGACCGGAGTGACTGGGCATGACCCCAGCCGGGTTTCCCCATTCGGACATCCCCGGATCAGTGCTCGCTTGACAGCTTCCCGGGGCATATCGCAGCCTGCTACGTCCTTCATCGGCTCCTAGCGCCAAGGCATCCACCGTGGACCCTTAGTAGCTTGGACATATTGAATCCAAAGCGACGTGCTCGCTATGCAGTTCTCAAGGTGCCGTCGAAGGAAGGCCGACCATTTAGCTGGCCGGCCGGACTCCCTCACGACTCAACAACGTGCCCGACCACCGTCCTCCACACCGGAGGGAGAGCTCTCACCGCTCTGGCCCGCAGCCCCGAAGGGCTCTGGTCAGAGCAGCTCGAGCTCACGCACGACCCCGGAGGATCGGACGATGATCGAGTAGCCAGTAGACCAACCTAAGAGCGCCTGGAGCCCGCCACTTGGGCGAGCCCTTTGTTGCTCCTTAGAAAGGAGGTGATCCAGCCGCACGTTCCCGTACGGCTACCTTGTTACGACTTAGTCCCGATCGCCGAACCCACCTTCGGCAGCTCCCTCCCAAAAGGGTTGGGCCACTGACTTCGGGTGTTCCCGACTTTCTTGACTTGACGGGCGGTGTGTACAAGACCCGAGAACGCATTCACCGCGGCTTTGCTGATCCACGATTACTAGCGACTCCAACTTCACGGAGTCGAGTTGCAGACTCCGATCCGAACTGAGGCCGGCTTTGGGGGATTCGCTCACCCTCGCGGGATCGCAGCCCGTTGTACCGACCATTGTAGCATGCGTGCAGCCCTGGGCATAAGGGGCATGAGGACTTGACGTCATCCCCACCTTCCTCCGAGTTGTCCCCGGCAGTCTCCTATGAGTCCCCGGCATAATCCGCTGGCAACATAGGACAGGGGTTGCGCTCGTTGCGGGACTTAACCCAACATCTCACGACACGAGCTGACGACAGCCATGCACCACCTGTCATGGACGCTTCCGCACACCGTGTTTCCACGGCTTTTCCCATGATGTCAAGCCCAGGTAAGGTTCTTCGGGTACCATCGAATTAAGCCGCATGCTCCGCCGCTTGTGCGGGTCCCCGTCAATTCCTTTGAGTTTTAGCCTTGCGACCGTACTCCCCAGGCGGGGCACTTAATGCGTTAGCTACGGCACGGCAGTCGTTGGTCAGACCGCCACACCTAGTGCCCAACGTTTACGGCTAGGACTACCAGGGTATCTAATCCTGTTTGCTCCCCTAGCTTTCGCTCCTCAGCGTCGGTGCCGGCCCAGAGAGCCGCCTTCGCTACTGGTGTTCCTCCCGATATCTGCGCATTCCACCGCTACACCGGGAATTCCACTCTCCTCTACCGGACCCTAGCCACAGCAGTATCGACCGGCCTCCCGGGGTTGAGCCCCGGGTTTTCACGACCGACTTGCTGAGCCGCCTACGAGCTCTTTACGCCCAATAAATCCGGACAACGCTTGCCCCCTACGTATTACCGCGGCTGCTGGCACGTAGTTGGCCGGGGCTTCTTCTGGAGGTACCGTCATTATCGTCCCTCCTGAAAGGGGTTTACAACCCGAAGGCCTTCATCCCCCACGCGGCGTCGCTGCGTCAGGCTTTCGCCCATTGCGCAAGATTCCCTGCTGCTGCCTCCCGTAGGAGTCTGGGCCGTGTCTCAGTCCCAGTGTGGCTGGTCGTCCTCTCAGACCAGCTACCCGTCGACGCCTTGGTGAGCCGTTACCTCACCAACAAGCTGATAGGTCGCGAGCCCATCCCGAAGCGGAATCCATTTCCTCGGCGGATCATGCGATCCAGAGAGGATATCCGGTATTAATCCGGGTTTCCCCGGGCTATCCCGGTCTTCGGGGCAGGTTGCTCACGTGTTACTCACCCGTTCGCCGCTCCGTCACGAGTTTGGTTACCCGCCCTCGTGCGTCGCTCGACTTGCATGCATTAGGCACGCCGCCAGCGTTCGTCCTGAGCCAGGATCAAACTCTCCAACGTACATTCGTGTGGCACCGCCCAAGGGCGACGCCGCAGTCCTGTCTATATCGAGTTCGCTTGGCACGCCTCCAGACCCTCGCCGCTTGACACGACAAGGTCCCTCGGGCGCTTTCTGCGAGTACGTTTCCACCAGCGTCCAGATCGATTTCTCGACCCGGCCGTGATGGGCTGTTACTGGCTTTTGGCACGTTGTTGAGTTGTCAAGGAGCCCGGAGCTTTTGCTCGACTCCCCTGCGGTCACTCGACCACAGGTGGCCGGCGGGCAAACGATAGATTCTATCACCCGCCAGCCGTCCCGACGGCGGCGTGGGCACTCCGTGGACACACGGCGTCCCGCTCCGCCTCCGGGCATGATTACCGACGGCGAATGCCGCCGGTACTGGGAACTGTAGCCGCGACCCCCCCGCTGTCAAGTCCCCGTGCAGGCAGCCGACATCTCGATGAGAAGTGGGCGACCGCACACGGATCAAACCCACCAGGTGCAGGAGCTATTCCGGCACAGCCCCCGATTGCTACCGTCGACCCCCAGTGTTCGCCAGGTCACTCGCCGTACTCGGCCACGGCGCAGCCAACTACCTGAATCTGCTCGATGCGTCGGCCGGCATGGGAGGTCTGGTCTGAAGGCTCACTGGCTCGATCGGGTAGGCGCCGCCCAAATGAGGAGCCGGCGGCGCTACCCCAGGCTCTTCTCGGGCGGCTGGGGCGACCCGGATCTTCTCGACAGGGTGGGCGAGGGGGTGCGACACCCCGGCCCTACGCCGGAGATCGAGGTGGCATGGTCGTCGTGGCGGGGGGAGATGGGTGGATTGGTGGCGCGGACCGGGTGGTTCCCCAGCCCTGACCCCGACCTACCGACGGAGAGTCGCCGGACGGTGATGCAACTCGTCTCCCCCTCGGTGGGACCACGTCGTGTCGTCATCCTTTTCGCCGCCCACAACGACCATGGCTACGAGACAAGGATGCGGCTCGGGCGCCGGCTCGCCGAGCACGATATCGCCACCCTCATCCTCGAGAACCCGTTCTATGGGCGGCGCCGACCGCTCGACGGCGGGAGACGGCCGGTCACCACCGTCGCCAACCTGCTCGTGATGGGTCGCGCCGCGGTTGCGGAGGGTCGAGCGCTCGTCGTCGCACTGCGCGAGCAGGGGGTAGACGAGGTCGGGGTCTCCGGATTCAGCATGGGCGGCACCATCGCCGCCTTGGTCAGTGCGCTCTCCTCCGGCCCGCTCGCATCGATCCCGATGGCGGCAGCCCACTCGCCCGCCGCCGCATACACCGAGGGCGTGCTGAGCGCCGCGGTCGATTGGGAGGCACTCGGTGGCCTTGGTGCCAGAGAGAGGCTGGCCGAGGTTCTCGACTGGGCGTCTGTCTTGAGGATCGCTCCCCCACCCCACACCTCCGCGGCGCTTGCTGGCTGCAGCCACCGGGGATGCCTACGTCCCGGCCAGGGCCGTCGAGGCGCTTCATCACCACTGGCCGGGGTCAGAGCTCCGCTGGCTCCCAGGCGGCCATGTCAGCGTCGGTCTGCGGGGTGCCCGCACTCAGGCGGCGATCATCGCCGAGGGTTTCCAGCGGGCGTCAGACGAAGCGGACGAAGCGCCGCTTCCCCACTTGGACCAGGGCTCCTAGCAATGAGGCGCGGGGGACATCTTCTTCGGTCAACCGGGTCCCGTCGAGCCTTGACCGCGCCCTGTGCGATGAGGCGGCGCGCTTCGGATGTGGAGGCCACCAACCCGGCATCGAGCAACACTCCGGGCAGGTGGACGGGGTCGCCCTCGGGGAGGACATGCTCGGGTACGTCCTCGGGCGCCCTGCGGTCCCGGAACACCCGGTCAAACGCTGCCTCGGCCTCGAGCGCTGCCTCGTCCCCCCAATAGAGGGCGACCACTTCTCTGCCCAGCCTCCGTTTCGCCTCGGCGGGGTGGACCGAGCCCTCTGCCAGGCCGGCGACGACCGCTTCGGTCTCGTCGGCGGGGAGCTCGGTGGCGAGCCGGTACCACTGCGGCATCAGGTCGTCTGGGATGCTCATCACCTTGCCGAACATGTCGCCGGGCGGATCATCCACCGCCACATAGTTGTCGAGCGACTGCGACATCTTGTTCACCCCGTCGGTCCCGAGGAGGAGCGGCATGGTCATCGCCACCTGGGGCCGCATCCCATAGCGCTGCTGCACCGTCCTCCCCATGAGAAGATTCCATAGCTGGTCCGAACCACCCAGCTCGACGTCCGCCTCGACCGCCACCGAGTCGTACCCCTGGAGGAGGGGATAGAGAAACTCGAGCACCGAGATCGGCCGCTGCTCGGCCATCCTCTCACCGAAGTCCGCCCGCTCGAGCATCTGAGCGACGGTGGTCGCAGAGGTGAGTTCGAGGACGTGCTCCATGTCCATCGAGGCGAGCCAGTCCGAATTCCACCTGATCTCGAGACGTTCGGGGAGGAGGACGCGGGAGAAGCCACCGAGGACCGAGTCGGCGTAGCCCCGCACCTCCTCGGCGGTGAGACGCTGCCTCGTCTCTGCCTTGAGGCTGGGATCGCCCACCTGGGCGGTGAAGTCGCCGACGATGAGCACTGCGATATGGCCGAGCTCCTGGAAGTGCCTCAGCTTCCGCAGTACCACGGCCCACCCCAGCGTCACCGAAGGGGCGGTCGGGTCGAGGCCCAGCTTGACTCGGAGCGGTACTCCCTCGGCCAGACGCCCGGCCAACTCCTCCTCGGGGGCGACCCGGTCGACGTTGAGCATCAGACGCCGCAGCTGTTCGGCAGGGTCGGGCATGGATCGGGGAGGGTAGCCCTGCACCGATCGCCCTAAGGGCCCCCCGTTCCGAATGCGACCGGGTCTCTCAGACCCCCATCAAGCCTGAGGTGTCTCTGCGACGAAGCGCCACGGGTGCTCGGTTGCCACCGAGATCCCGACACGCGGAGTGGCTAGCACCAAGGCGGGAGGGTGCCCCGACAAGAGCCGGACCGGGCCGTTGAGCACGCTTGTGCCGTCGTGTCCAGCATCGATCGCCAAGGCCCTGCAGAGGTTGCCCGGTCCGATCGCGAGCGGGGCCGAGCGCCCCCGGCGGCGAACCATCACCTCGACTCCCTCGGTGGGGACGCCACCCCGGAGCAGCACCGCCTCGCCCGAGCCTGCCGGGCCGGTGACGATATTGGCGCACCAGTGGACCCCGTACGAGCGGTAGACGTACAGCGTCCCCGCTCCGGCGAACATCGAGCGGTTCCGCCTGGTTGGCCCGCGGAATGTGTGACTGGCGGGATCGGCGGTACCGGCGTACGCCTCGACCTCGCTCAACTCGATCTCGGTGACCTCGCCACCGATCTCGGTCCGCAACCTCCAACCGAGGAGCAACGGTGCCACCTCCAATACCGGCCGGTTGAGCAGTTCGAGAACGGCGTCCATCGAGGAGGTGGCGGTGCCGAGCGGATCGGTCACACCGAGCCGCGCAGCCGAACGTCGAGGTTGCCCTCCACCGTCGCCACCGCCTCGCGTAGCAGCGGCGTCACGTCCTCGTCGCGCAGGGTCCTATCGGAGGCGCGCAGGGTCAAACGGACTGCGATGCTCCGCCGGCCCTCTTCCATCCCCGGCCCGACGAAGACATCGAACACCTCTCTCGCTTCGAGTACATCGCCGACCGCATCGCCCAGCCTGTCGAGCAGGTCGGCGGTGAGAACCTCCGGCCCGACATCAAAGGCCAGGTCGAGCTTGACCGGCGGGAAGGCCGACACGGCGCGCAACTGCCAGACCCCACCGACAGCCAGCAGTGGAGCCAGATCGAGCTCACCGGCGGCGACCCGTCCGGAGAGCCCGAAATCGCGGCTCACACCGGGGTGAAGCTCGCCGACCCACCCGATCACCTCTTTGTCGAGCAGCACCATTCCCGACCGGCCGGGGTGGAAAGGTGGCTTCTCGCCGGGGTAGACCCTCAAATCGAGGCCGCGGACCTCGCCCAACAGCCTCACCAACGCAGTCGCCTCGTAGCCGTCGACCTCGCGCCGGGCGCCCAGGATCCCCGGATTCCCCCGCTCTCCGACGGAAACGAAGGCCAGGTGGTCGGGCTGCTCGGGGAGCAGTGGATCGAGCGCCGACGGTGTGGGGTGGAAGACCTTGCCGATCTCGAAGAGCGCCACGTCGCGCCTACCCCGGTCGAGGTTCCCCGATGCTGCTCTTAGGAGACCGGGGAGCAGCGTGGTGCGCAGCAGGCTCTCCTCCTCACGGAGCGGGTTGGACACGCTGATCGCATCCCGCCCCGGGTCGTCAACGGGGAGCCGAAGCAGATCGAGGTCTTCGGGGGCGAAGAAGCTCATCGATTGCGCCTCGGAGTACCCCGCTCCGACCATTGCCTCGCGCACGGCACGATCGGCGCGCTGCTCCGGGGCGATGGTGCCGTCTAGGCCCATCCTCACCCGCGAAGGGATCCGGTCGTATCCATAGAGCCTGGCGACCTCCTCGATCAGGTCCACCGGCCGGGTCACGTCTGGTCGCCTGGTAGGGACGAGTACCTCGAGACTCCCCCCCTGCGTAGCGGTCACCTCGAACCCGAGCCTGGTGAGTAGCTGAGAAACGGCCGTTTCGTCGAGACCGGGGCCGAGCAGCCGCTCCACCTCGGACAGGTGAAGCTCGACGCGCCTTTTCTCGGCGGGCGCCGGATAGACGTCGACCGCACCCTTGTGGACCTGCCCGCCACCGAGCGAAGCCACCAATGCGGCGGCTCGCGCCGCGGCGGCTCCGGAGAGTCCGGGGTCGACACCCCGCTCGAACCGGGCAGATGCCTCGGAGCGGAGACCAAGCCGGTGGGCTGTGGCGAGCACGCTTGCTGGATCCCAGTTGGCCGCCTCGACCAGCACCTGGCTGGTCGTCTCGCTGACCTCGGTGGACTCGCCGCCCATCACCCCCGCCAGGGCGACGGTGCCGGACGGGTCGGCCACGACGATGTCGTCGGCGAGCAGTTCGCGGTCGACGCCATCGAGCGTGCGGAGTTGCTCGCCGGCGAGGGCGCGGCGAATGATCAGTCTCCCCTCGGCGATCCGCTCCAGGTCGAAGGTATGAATGGGGTGCCCCATCTCAACCATCACGTAGTTGCTGACATCCACCACGTTGGAGATGGGACGGATCCCGGCGGCTCGGAGACGAAGCTGCATCGGCAACGGGCTGGGGGCGATGGTGACCCCCGATACCTGGCGCGCCACGAAGCGGGGGCATCCCACCGGGTCCTCCACCCCCACCCGCGACGGTGATCTCAGCCCCGGTCTCCTCGACAGTGGTATCGGGGTGGCGCACCGGGAGCTCGTAGTAGGCGCCCAGTTCGCGGGCGATTCCGAGGACCGACATGGCATCGGGTCGATTCGGGGTGATGGTGATGTCGAGAACTACATCACTCAGCGGGAGGACCGCTTCGAGGTCGAGGCCGACGTCGTCGGGCCCGGCCACGCCGAGCCGGTCGAGCACCAGGATCCCGGTGTGGTCCTCGCCCAGCCCCAGCTCTGAGGCGGAGCAGATCATCCCGTGCGAGACCACTCCTCTGACCGCCCTCTCCCCGATCTCCATCGGTTCACCGCGAGGGTTCAGCCGGGCGCCCACCCGGGCGAAGGCCACCACGGCGCCCGCCTCGAAGTTCCAGGCACCGCACACCACCTCGACCAGCTCGCCGGTGCCGTCGTCCACCTGGGTGAGCCGGACCCGGTCGGCGTCGGGGTGCTGGGTCACTGTGTCGACACGCCCCACCACCACGCCGGTGAAGCTCGGGCTGATGGTCTCCCACCCCTCGACCTCGTGACCAAGCGACCCGAGGACCGCGGCAAGCATGGCCGGATCGGAGGTGGGCAGATCGATGAACTCGGCCAGCCAGCTCAGGGGAACCTTCACGCCAGCCTCATCGGAGCTGCCTCATCGGACTGCCTCATCGGACCAACCTCATCGGACCAACCTCATCGGAACTGCCTCAACACCCGCAGATCGTTCTCGTAGAGAAGCCGAATGTCATCGATCCCGTGGCGCACCATGGCGACCCGGTCGGCACCAACGCCGAAGGCGAAACCCGAGACCTGGGTCGGGTCGTACCCGACTGCCTCGAACACGTTTGGGTCCACCATCCCGCAGCCGAGCAGCTCGAGCCAATCGTCGCGCCAGCTCACGGCCATCTGCGCCGACGGCTCGGTGAAAGGAAAGAAGTCGGGGCTGAACCTCGTCCTCACTGTTGGCCCGAACATCTCGCGGGCGAAGTGCTCCAGCGTCCCCTTGAGATCACCAAATGTGATGTCCTCGGCTACCGCGAGCCCCTCAACCTGGTGGAACACCGGTGCGTGGGTGGCGTCCCATGGGTCCGGTCGGTAGGTCCTCCCCGGAACGACGACGTAAACCGGAGGCGGCTGGCGCTCCATCACCCGTGCCTGCATCGGTGAGGTGTGGGTGCGGAGCAGCAACGCCTCCTCGCCGGTTCTTCCCCTGCCGTCCCACGGTTCCAGATAGAGAGTGTCGCTGGGGAGACGCGCCGGGTGGTGGGGTACGTGGTTGAGAGCGTCGAAGTTGTAGCGGACGGTCTCGACCTCGGGGCCGGTGACCACCTGGTATCCGATGGCGCGGAAGATCTCGCAGATCTCGGCCATCGACTGGGTGATGAGGTGATGGGTGCCGCGAACGAGCTCGACCGCAGGCAGGGTGATGTCCGCCCGGTCCGAAGCGAGCAGGCGGTCCTCAGCCTCAGCATCCAGCTCTTTGCGACGGGCGCCCACCAACTCCTCCACCCGCCGCTGCGCCTCGTTGATCTCCCCGCCGAGGGCTCGCCTCTCCTCCGCCGGCCGGGTCCCGAGGGTCCTCCTCAGTTCGGCAAGCTCAGAACGGCGCCCCACCAGTTGTGACTCGACCTCTTCGAGTTGGTCGAGTGTGGTGGCGCCTGCGATGAGCTCTTCGGCAGCCGGAGACGACTTGATCGATCTTGGACATCGGGCCGGGGAGGTTAGCCAAGGGTGTCGTCGGCTCCCCTTGCCGTTTTCGTCAGGACGAAGAGCAGCACCGCGCCCGCCACGGCGGCGTTGAGGCTCTCGGTGCCGCCTGGCATGGGGATGGTCACCGCACGCCCGGATGCCGCCACGTCGGGCGGGAGCCCATGGGCCTCATCTCCGATCAGCACCGCGTGTCGTCCCGGCTCCAACTCATCGGGGTGGACGCCCCCCGACACAACCGTGGAGACGATCGTCCAGCCGCGCGCCCTGAGAGCTGCCGGGTCGAGATCGGGGGCCAACTCGATGGTGGTGTGGAAGTGCCCGCCTGCCGCGGCGCGGATCGTCTTCGGTGACCAGGGATCAGCAGTTCCAGGCCCGGCGATGACGCCTGCGCCGAAAGCGGCGGCGGTGCGGATCAGGCTGCCGACATTGCCTGGGTCGGTCAGTCCATACAGCACCAGAGCCTGGTCGGTGGTCACTTCCGCCGACCCGGGGATGCCCATCACCGCCACCGGCCCACGCGGTGACTTTGTGCCGGAGAGGCGATCCAGCGCCGCATCGGCGACGACGATCAGATCGGACCCGTCGGGCACCAATGTCTCCGGGTCGATGGCGAACACGGTGCGCACATCGGCACCGGCAGACACCGCCTCACCGAGAAGATGCGGGCCCTCGACCAGGGTGAGACCGGTCGCCGTCCTCTCCGCGGAGCGATGGAGCCTTGCTGCCTCCGCAACGCGGGGGTTGCGCGGCGAACGGACCGGGGGGCGGCTAGCCGCGGTCTGCCACCGCCAATTCGACGACGCTCTTGAACGCCTCGGGGTCGCGAACGGCCATGTCGGCCAGCATCTTCCGGTCGACCTCGATCTCGGCGGCCTTGAGACCGGCGATCAGCTGGGAGTAAGACACCCCGTGCTCGCGGGCGGCGGCGTTGATCCGGATGATCCAGAGACGACGGAAGTCACCCTTGCGCGCCCTGCGATCGCGGAAAGCGTCCTGTTGAGCGTGCATGAGTTGCTCGTTGGCGGTACGGAACCGCCTGCTGCGCGCCCCTTTGAACCCCTTGGCCTGTTCGAGGACGGCGCGGTGCTTCTTCTTGGCGTGTACGGCTCGCTTCACACGGGCCATGGGTGTGCTCCTTCCGGCTCAGATGCCCAGCATGCGACGGGCGCGCTTGCGGTCGCCGGGAGGGAGCGACGTGGTGCCGCTCAACCGGCGGAACCTCTGTCTTCCCTTGGCCAGCTTGAGATGGCCACGCCCCGCCTGGGCGCGGCGCAGCTCACCCGAGCCGGTCACCTTGATTCGTTTGGCGATCCCCCTGTGGGACTTCATCTTCGGCATTTCAGATCCTCATTCGGTCGGCTCTTCGCCATTGTCTGCCTGCGCTTCGCCGTTGGCGGCGGGCTCGTCTCCGTTGGCGGCCTGTGTTTCGCCCATCCGGGTGGCACGGCGAGTCGGCGCCAGTGTCATCGTCATCGAGCGCCCATCCACCTGTGGCGCCTGTTCCACCGTGGCCATCTCCGCCACGTCGCTGCTGAGCCGCTCCATCAACCGCAGACCCATCTCGGGGCGAGTGTTCTCGCGCCCCCGGAAACGGACGGTCACCCTCACCTTGTCACCCTCACCGAGGAAGGTCTCGGCGCGGCGGCGGAGGATGTCATAGTCGTGCGGTCCGATCCGCGGCTTCATACGGAGCTCTTTGATCACGGTACGGGTCTGCTTCTTCCGAGCTTCCCGGTCGCGCACCGATTGCTCGTATTTGAACTTCCCGTAGTCCATCAACCTGGCTACCGGTGGGTTGGCATTGGGCGCCACCTCCACCAGGTCCAGCCCGAGTTGCTCCGCCAGCCAAATGGCTTCCTGCAGCTTCTTGATCCCGATCTGTGTTCCGTCGGGTGCGACCAACCGGACCTCGGAAGCCCGGATGTAGTCGTTTACGCGTGGCTCTGCGATGCGCCTTCCTCCTTCGTGGAATGCAAAAGGCAGCAAACCGGAGCTTGCTGCCATTCATGGAAAAAGTGGCGACCGATGGATCGCCTCTTGTCCTGGAACCTCGGCTCATCGGTGATGGCCGGGTGGGAGACAGCTGCCTCCGCTTCGCTGATTTGTCCTGACCAGTATACGGGCAGGCCGGTCATGGGTGCGAAGCGGCCCCGAGCCCGCGCAACGCCGCCGCCATGGAGACCGCGGCGGTCGCCGCCTCGAACCCCTTGTTGCCCGCCCCCGGAAGACTCCGTTCCCGGGCATGCGCCGCCTCGTGGACGGCGAGCACGGCATTGGTCACCGGGATGCCGGTGTCGAGCGAGGCGGCGGTGAGCCCTGCCGCCGACTCATTGACGACCACGTCGTAATGGTCGGTGTCACCTTTGATCACCGTGCCCACAGCCACGACGCCGTGGCACCCCGACCGGGCAAGGGCAAGGGCGGCCACCGGGAGCTCGAGGGCTCCGGGAACCCTGAGGACGGTGACCTCATCCACTCCACTGCCCTCGAGGGCAGCGAGAGCCCCCGCCAGCAGACCGTCGGTGAAGACCGCGTTGTAGGTCGAGACGGCGACTCCGATGCGGAGCCCGGCGCCATCGGGCTCGGGATCGATCTCATTCACCCGCATCGTCCGGCGCGGCCTCGTCCTCGGGGAAGATGTCATGACCCATCTTGTCGGCCTTGGTCTCCAGGTAGCGGCGGTTGTGGTCGTTGGGCCGGGAGCGGATCGGGACACGCTCTACGATGGAGAGCCCGTACCCCTCTATCCCGGCTCGCTTCGCCGGGTTGTTGGTGAGTAGCCGCATCGTCGTGATCCCGAGGTCGGCGAGGATCTGGGCCCCAATCCCGTAGTCGCGGGCATCGGCAGGAAGGCCCAACTCGAGATTCGCCTCGACGGTGTCCCTCCCGTTGTCCTGGAGGTTGTAGGCGGCCAGCTTGTGGAGGAGCCCGATCCCCCGGCCCTCGTGGCCCCGGATGTAGACAACGACCCCCTCTCCGGCCTGCACCGATGGTCTCCATGGCCGACTCGAGCTGGAAACCGCAATCGCAACGCAGGCTGGTGAACACGTCGCCGGTGAGGCACTCGGAGTGGGCCCTCACCAGGACTCCGTCCTTCCCGACGACATCGCCCATCACCAGAGCGAGGTGCTCCCTGCCGTCGAAGGACCGGTATCCCACTGCCCGGAACTCACCGAACGGGGTGGGGAGCTTTCCCTCTGCCACCCGCTCCACGAGTCGCTCGTGACGCCTGCGGTGGGCGATGAGGTCGGCGATGGTCCCGATGAGGATGTCGTGTTGTTTGGCGAAGAGCTCGATATCGCCCAGCCGTGCCACGGTCCCATCGTCATTGATCACCTCTGCCAACACCGCGGCTGGGTATCGACCCGCCATGGTCGCCAGGTCCACCGCGGCCTCGGTGTGCCCGGCGCGGCGCAGTACCCCGCCCGACTCGTACCGGAGCGGGAAGATATGGCCCGGACGGTTGAGGTCGTCGTGGCTGGTCTCCGGGTCGATGGCCGCCCGGATGGTTCGAACCCGGTCGGCCGCCGAGATCCCGGTGGTGGTCCCCTCGCGGGCATCGATCGAGATGGTGAATGCGGTGCGGCGGACATCGGTGTTGACCGTCACCATCATCGGCAGCCGGAGCTCGTCGAGGCGCTCGCCCAGCATGGGCAGGCAGATGATCCCCGAGGTGTGGCGGATCATGAACCCGAGTTGCTGCTCGGTGACTGCGTCGGCGGCGACGATCAGGTCGCCTTCGTTCTCTCGGTCGGCATCATCGACCATGACCACCAATTCGCCGCGGGCGACGGCCTCGATGAGCTCTTCGACCGGTGCGAAGCTCATATGGCGGCCTCCGGCCGTTGTTCGAGGTTCTGGCTCGTGGGTGTGCCCTTCTCTGATTCGCTGCTCGGACCCATGGCCGGCTCTGCCGGCGGCGAGGGGTGAGCCGCTTCGAGCAGACGCTCCACATACTTGGCGAGAATGTCGACTTCGAGGTTCACCCGATGGCCGGGGATGCGCTGGCCCAGGGTGGTGACCTCGAGGGTGTGTGGGATCAACGCCACTTCTAGCCAACCCTCGCCGACGGCGGCCACCGTGAGGCTCACCCCGTCGATGGTGATCGATCCCTTCTCGACCACGTAGCGCTCCAGATGCCCGGGGAGCGCCACCCTCATCCTGACACCGTCGCCTTCCCCGGTTATCGAGGCCACGTCGGCCACCCCATCCACATGACCTTGGACCAGATGTCCATCGAGCCGGCCCGACACCATCATCGGCAATTCCAGGTTCACCTGGTCACCCGGCTCGAGATCACCGAGGTTGGTCCGATCGACGGTCTCGTCGACGACATCGGCGGCGAATCGCTCCGAACCGACTTCGACCGCGGTAAGACAGACCCCGTTGACGGCCACCGAATCACCGACCGCCAGCGAATCACCGATCGGCCCGGCTGCGATGTGGAGTCGGAGAGAGCCCGGGCCGCGTTCGACCGATTCGACGTCGCCCAGCCGCTCGACGATCCCGGTGAACATCTCGATGAGTGTATTGACCCGCCGTTGCCGCAGGCGATACCCCAGATCAGAGGGGTGTTCAGGCGGGCGAGGCATCCACCCTGATGTCGGGTCCAACCCGCCTCACCGCCGTGATGCGGAGAGGTCGGGCGTCGGCGAGCGTCGCCAGGACCCCATCGAAAGCCGGACGACCGACCCCACCGCCAAGGCGCGCTCCGAGGTAGATCACCAAGCGGTCCACCAACTCGGCCTCCCACAGCGTGCCCGCCAGCTTTGGGCCGCCCTCGACCAGCAGGTCGACGATCCCGAGCCCGCCCAGCTCGGCCATGGCGGTGACGGGGTCCACCTGCTCCCCGGCCGCGTCGGGAACCACCAAGACGACACCGGGCAGCCCGACCGGCCGTGGAGCAAGGATGACCGGATCCCGATGCAACAGGGCCAGGTCGTCGGGGAGGCCGCGGCGACCGGTCATCACCACCGGCCGAGGTTGGGGGCCGTCGTACCCGTCGAGACGGACGGTCAGCTCTGGGTCGTCGGCAAGCGCGGTCCCGGCGCCGACGAGGATGGCGTCGGACGAGGCGCGGAGGAGGTGGGCGTCGGCGCGTGCCTCGACCGACGTGATCCATTGGGATTCCCCGTTGGCAGCGGCCACCTGCCCATCGAGGGTGGTGGCGAGCTTGAGGGTGACGAGCGGCCGTCCGGTCCGGCGATGGTGGAAGTACCCGGGATCGATTCCCTCAGCGTCGATACCTGGCACGCCCACCTGGACGTCGAGACCCGCTTCGATCAGCCGGCGAACGCCGCCACCCGCCACCCGCGGGTCGGGGTCGATGGCACCGACGACGACGCGGCCCACCCCTGAGGCGAGAACTGCATCGACGCAGGGAGGCGTCCGTCCTTGATGGGTACACGGCTCGAGCGTGACCACCAGGGTGCCACCTTGGGCTGCGGCGCCGGCCACGGCGAGCGCCTCGGCTTCGGCATGCGGGCTTCCGGGACCTGCGTGGCCGGAGACGGCCAGCACGTCGCCATCTTTTCCGGCCACCACCGCCCCGACACGAGGATTGGGATGGGGGCGGTGGAGACGGGCGGCTTCGATCGCCCGCTCCATCAGAACTGCTGCGGCGTGCTCCGCGTCGGCTGATTTGGGGCCGGCCGGTCCGCCCACTGTCATGTGGTGCGCCGGTCCACCTCGAAGCTCGAACCGGGGCGCTGCTTGGCGAACTCCTTCATCTCGACCGCGATCGCCGATGCCTCCCAGTGAGTCTCGATGGTCCTCTGCTGGTTGCTGGCCACGCCCATCGACACCGACACGATCGGATAGGCGTGCCGCTCGCCGCGACGGTCGGTCACCTCGATGTACCCCTTGATGGCGTCCACCGTGTCGTACAAGGCGAGGACACCCGCATCGAAGCTCCTGATCGTGTTCCGGCAGAAGGACTCGGCGACGTCGGGGTTCATCAGAGCCACGAAATCGTCTCCCCCGATGTGACCGACGAATGCTGTGGGGTCTCCGGTCTCGGCAGCGGCGTCGAGCATCGAACGGGCGCAGAAGGTGATCACCTGATCTCCCCGCATGAACCCGTAGTGGTCGTTGAACGCCTTGAAGTTGTCGAGGTCACCATGGACCAAGGCGAGCGGCTCCCCCGATTTCACCCGAGCCTCCAACTCGGCGGCGATCCGGAAGTTTCCCGGCAGCCCGGTCAGTGGAGACACATCGCGCATCTGCTGGGAGCGCCGCAACACGGTGCGCACCCGGGCCACCAGTTCCTCCACCTCGAACGGCTTGGAGATGAAGTCGTCGGCACCTAGCTCCAGCCCCTGGAGACGATCACCGAGCTCAGCCTTGCCGGTCACGAGGATGATCGGGATGTTGGCTCCGGCTGGTGAAGTCCTCAGACGGCGAAGCGTGGTGAGCCCGTCGAGGTGGGGCATCACCACGTCGAGCAGGATCAGGTCGACCGGGGTCTTGAGCACCCTGCCGAGTGCGTCCTCGCCGTTGGTTGCCTCCTCCACCCCGAACCCGGCCTCCTCCAAGCGGAGCCTGACCAGAAGGCGGAGCGCGCTGTCATCGTCCACCACGAGGACCGTCTCGGTCAACCGGCACCTCCTGCAGCCAAGCGCAATGCCTCCACCGCCGCCACCGGGTCGTCCGCCCCGAACACGGCAGTGCCTGCTACGAGAATGTCGGCGCCGGCGGAGCACAGCGTTCCCGCCACTTCGGTTGGTGACCCCGCCATCGACCTCGATCTCGGTTGATAGCGCAAGGGCGTCGATGCGGCGTCTGGCCGTCTCGATCTTGGGAATCACACTTTCGAGAAACGGCTGCCCGCCGAACCCGGGCTCGACAGACATCATCAGCAAGACAGAGGCCAAATCGAGGTAGGGCTCGGCCGCGTCGAAGGTTGTCTCCGGGTTGAGGACCAACCCAAAGTCGAGCCCGAGCCCCGACGCCTCCTTGGCCAGCCGCGTCGGATCGGGCACCGCCTCGACATGGATGGTGACCAGATCGGCTCCGGCAGCGGCGAGGTGCTCGAGGTGGGCCTCGGGGTTGGTGACCATGAGATGGCAGTCGAAGAGGAGCCGGGATGTCCTGCGCAACGATGCGATAACCGGCATCCCGAGAGAGATGTTGGGCACGAAGTGTCCGTCCATCACGTCGATGTGGAGCAGATCGACCACCGGCTCGACCTGCGCCACCACCTCACCCAGCCTGGTGAAGTCGGCAGCAAGGATCGATGGGGCGATCTTGACCACGGCCCGAGTCTATGAGCCGGTGCTGCCCAGGGGCCGGCCGAGTGGCCTAACGCTTTGGGGCTTCGAACGTCACCGGATGCCGCCGCAGACCCCGCACCCAGGCCGATGCCGCCATCGGCGATCGTCCCTCGGGCTTCACCACATCGAGTTCGATCGCCCCATCATCAGCGCCTAGCAGCACCCTTTCGCCGTCGGCGACGACCTCTCCGGGGGCGATGTCGGATTCCTCGGCCGGACGCGCTCCGAGAATCTGGATCCGGATCCCTTCGGTGATGGCGAAGGCGCCCGGGCGGGGCGCCATCGCTCGAACCCGTCGCAGCAGGTTCACCGCCGAGCCGCCCGGATCGAGCCACCTGTCCTTCGGTTCGAGCCTCGGGGCGGCGGTGACACCGTCCTCAGCCTGTGGCTCGGGCCGGATCTCGCCGGCGAGAAACCCGGGCAGGGTGTCCGCCAGCAAACCTGCCCCGAGAGTGGCGAGCCGGTCGGTGAGCTCGGCCCGGTTCTCATTGGAGCCGATCGGAGTCGCCTCGACGGCTAGGACGGGTCCGGTGTCGAGGCCCTCGTCGAGCACCATCAGGGTCACACCGGTGCTCTCGTCCCCAGCCAGGATCGCCCTCTCCACCGGGGCGGCACCCCGCCATCGGGGCAACAGTGAGAAATGGATGTTGACGAACCCACGGTGGGGGCGGCGCAACGTCGCGGCAGGCACCAGCATCCCGAAGGCGACAACCACCGCTACGTCGAGCGGCGCCAACCCGCTCACCATGGCATCGAGCTCACCAGCCGATTCGGGTTGGAGGACCTCGAGGCCACGCTCCATCGCCGCATCCTTGACCGGCGAGGGCCGGGGTCGTCCCGATCGGCCACGGGGTCGATCTGGGCGGGTGACCACGGCAACAAGCTCGACCAGGGGCTCGAGGATCCGCAGCGTCGGGAGGGCAGCCTCCGGTGTCCCCAACAAGAGAGCACGGCTCATGGCGGTCGCAGACGGGGTCATTCCGGCGTGGGGAGGCCGAGGGCCTCCTCACGTAGCTGCTTGAGCGCCTGCTTGCGCTGTCTGCGGCCGAGCCTGGCCAGGAGGAGCGTGCCTTCGAGATGGTCGAACTCGTGCTGCAGGACCCGGCCCAACAGATCGTCGCCGGCGTACTCGACCGGGTTCCCCTCGGTGTCCACACCGCTCACCTTGGCGTATCCGGGGCGCGTTATGTCCCACCAGTACCCGGGCACCGAGAGGCATCCCTCTTCGAGCTCCCACGACCCGCCCGTGTCGACCACCTGCGGATTGATCACGACGTGGGCTCCCGTGTCGTCGTTGGCGTCGAAGACGAAGATCCGCTTCGAGACCCCGATCTGCGGCGCCGCCAGACCAACCCCCGGAGCCTCGTACATGGTGTCGATCATGTCGTCGACCAACCGCTTGAGCTGGTCGTCGAACTCGGTCACCGGCGTCGCCCTCGTGTTGAGGACCGGATCGCCAAAGGTGCGGATCGGAAAGAGGGTCATGAGCGCTGAGTAATGAGATGGGTCGTCGGTAGTGGGTTGGAAGCGGGCCCGCTGCGGAGCAGCGGGTAACGGCATCGCAGAGGCCGAAAACCGGACTCTACCCAACGGTCAATGACTCCGAGCCGCGGCGGTGGCAGCGGGGAGGCTACTGGCTCACAGATCGAGCGGATCAGCGTCCACCCGCACGGTCATCCCCGATTGGCGCCATCGCTCCACCACGGGCCGCAATGCCTGGCGGAACCGGGTGAGATCGGGTCCTTGCCCCAACCATCGCAGCCCTTCTCCCGCCGGCGCCGGGCCGAGGATCGACACCTCGGGACCGCCGGCGCCGCGCAGGGTGGCGTCTTCTGCGGCGGCATCGTCTCCTCGTAATTCGACGGCGAGCAGCTCAGCAGCAGGGGGGAACCCGAGTTCGGCCCGCGCCTCGAGTTCGCGCCCCAGATAGGGCATCGGGTCGCCCCGGCGCAACGCCTCGAGCAGCGGTGCACTGGGCCTGGATGTCTGGGCGAGCATCCGGCGTCCCCGGCCGGAGGGGACCGTGGCCGCCAGCCGCGCCAGGGTGCGAAGCGCCTCCTCCGCCGCTCTGTAGCTGGTGCCGAGCATCAGACCATCCACATCGACCGCCACCGCCAGATCGACCATCGGCAGCCCGGGGAGATGGCGCTCGGTCCCGACCCAAACGGGAGCGGCGCTGTGCGGTGCCCCCACCGCATCGGGGCCCGAGAACACGACCGAGCTCTTCGGTCACCCGGCCGACACCGGCGCCGAGCGGCTCGAACCGGTCGCCACCACAGTTGGCGCATGGGCCGAGCACGAGCTCCACATCGCGAGCAGGTGTCGCCCGGATCGGGCCTCGACCCGCACACCTCGCACTGGCGGACCAACCGGCACCGCACGCACCGCATCGCCGGGGCGTAACCGGCGCGGTGGGTGAAGACGAACGATTTCCCGCCCGGAAGCTGGCGATGCCTCGTAGGGCCGCCCTGGCCCGCTCCCCGAGCACACCTCTTCCCGGCGGATCCTCGGTGCGGTCCACGATCTCCACAAGCGGCCAGGCGCGCCTCGACCCCGGTTCCCTCACCACTTCGACCCCGGCACCGAGCGCCTCACAGCTCGGGACCCTTCCCACCATGAGCACCCAGAACCGCTCGACCGCGGCGCGGGTGCGCAGCAGATCGCGGGCATGGAGGGTGGGGGTCTGGCGGTCCTTCATGGCACGTCTTCCCTCGTCGACCAGGACGGCGAGACCCAAGCCCGTGCGATCGGCCAGAGGGCGGTGCGATGGGTGCCGACGAGCAGCGTTCCCGGGTGGCCGCATGCCTGCGACCAAGCCCTGGTGACCAACCGATCGCCGTGGTCGGGGAGCACATCGACGACCGCGTTGCCGAGGAGTCCACGCATTCCCGAGGCAAGGCCCTCCACCTCGGTCCCGGTGGGAGCGATCACCAGCACCGACCTGCCGACAGCGAGCAGCGGTGCCACGGTGGCTGCGAGCAATTCCGACGGGTCAGATGGCGCCAATGCGTACGTGCTCCGGACTCGTTCGCCGGCCGCCGCCCTTCTCGCTCGATCGTCGAGGACACCCGGCGGGAGTTCGCCCACCGCCTCTCCCTTCCCCGGTGATACCGGCAGGCTGGGCGGACCGGCGCGGCCGAGGAGCACAGAAAGCGGGGCGACGTAGTGCTGCGCCCCCCAGCGAAGCGTTTGGAGCAGGGCCGAGTGAAACACCGGCTGGGCACCCGACACCGCTCGGACCTCACGCAACCCCTCGGCCGTCCCCTTTCGCAGACGCGATGACGAATCCGCGGACCACCCGTCCCCCCAGCGGCACCCGTGACGAGAGACCCGACGGCGATGGTGTCCTCGAGCCGATCGGGTACGGAGTAGGCGAAGCCGGCGTCCACCGCAAAGGTGGGCAGATCGGGGACGACCTGAGCGACTGTCGTCAGCGAGAGACGGCCAGGGCCAGTTCGGCAGCGGCCCCGGTGTCCTCCCAGGGGAACCCGGGACGACCGAAATGCCCGTACGCCGAGGTCGGCGTGTAGATGGGCCTTCTCAGCCCGAAGCGCTCCAAGATGGCCGACGGACGGAAGTCGAAGACCTCGCGCACCGCGTTGCCCAACCGGTGCGGATCCACCTGCTCGGTCCCAAAGGTCTCGATGTGGACCGACATCGGCTGAGCGACCCCGATGGCGTAGGCAACCTGGAGCTCGCAGCGCTTGGCCAGCCCGGCGGCAACGACGTTCTTGGCGGCGTGGCGGGCGGCATAGGCGGCGGAGCGATCGACCTTGGTCGGGTCTTTGCCGCTGAAGGCCCCTCCACCGTGTCGTGCATAACCGCCGTATGTGTCGACGATGATCTTGCGCCCGGTGAGACCAGTGTCCCCATTGGGCCCACCGATCTCGAACCTCCCGGTCGGGTTGACCAGGAAGTCGTGGTCGGGATCAACCCCGTCGAGCAGCTCTGACGGGACCACCTCGGTGACCACCTGCTTCCACAGGTCGGGCGCCAGACCGGCCTCGAGGTCGATCTCCGGTACGTGCTGGGACGACATGAGCACCCGCTTGATGGCGACGGGTCGGTCGCCCTCGTAGATGACGGTCACCTGCGTCTTCCCGTCGGGGCGAAGGCAGGGCATGGTCCCGTCACGCCTCACCTCGGCGAGCCGCTCGGCCAGCCGGTGGGCCAGTTGGATGGGGAGCGGCATCAGTTCGGGGGTCTCGTCAACGGCAAAACCGAAGACGAGCCCCTGGTCTCCTGCGCCGAGCTCGTCGAGCGGGTCGGTGGAGCCGTTGCGGTGTTCCCACGACTCGACCACTCCGTCGGCGATGTCCCGGCTTTGCGCATGGGCGACGACGTCCACCTGCACCGTCTCGGCGGCGAAAGTGGGGTCGAACCCGTCGTAGCCGACCTGGTGGATCGCCTCCCTGGCCACCGCCTCGAGGTCCACCTTCGCAGAGGTGGTGATTTCGCCCGCCACCACCACCAAACCGGTGGTGACCAGCGTTTCGCAGGCCACCCGCCCTAGGGGTCCTGGGCGAGCACGGCGTCGAGCACCGCAGTCCGAGATCCTGTCGGCGACCTTGTCGGGGTGACCCTCGGTGACGGATTCAGAGGTGAAGAGCCAACTGGACATGGCGGTCGAGTATAAGAAGCGGAGGCGGCGAACCGCTAATCGGCGTCGGTCAACGCAGCGCCCACCCTGTCCCACAGCCGGGAGGCAACCTCGTGCTTGGTCAGGAGCGGCCAGTGCTCGATGGTGCCGTCCGATCCGATCAGGGCCACCTCGTTGGTGTCGGATCCGAACCCGGACCCGGTCTTGGTGACGTCGTTGGCCACCGTGAGGTCGCTCCCCTTGCGCTTCGCCTTCTCCACCGCCCGATCGAGCGACCCCGTCTCGGCGGAGAAGCCCACCAGGAACGGGCGCGGCTCCATCTCGGCCACCCCTCCCAGGATGTCGGGAGTCGGCTCGAGGACGATGTCGGGCGGCCCGTCTCCCCTGCTCAGCTTGGTGGATGCCTGCTCCTTGGGGCGGAAGTCGGCCACGGCTGCGGCCATCACCACCACGTCCATGTCGCCGGCACGCCCCCACACCGCTTCGGCCATCTCGTCGGCTGTCTCCACCGCCACCACCTCGACACCTCGAGGGAGGTCGAGAGAGGCGGTTGTGACCAGGACGACGTCGGCGCCGCGGCGGGATGCCTCGTCGGCGATGGTGTGGCCCATCCTCCCCGAGGACCGGTTACCCACGTAGCGCACCGGATCGATCGGCTCCCTGGTTCCACCGGCGGTGACCAGCACACGCACCCCGGATAGGGGCCCGTCACCGAGCACACGAGCCACCTCGGCGAGGATTTCCTCCGGTTCCACCATCCGGCCAGGGCCTTCGTCGCCGCCGGCGAGTGATCCGGACGCCGGTCCGACCAGGTGATGGCCGTCGGTGGTCAGTTGAGCCACCACCCGCCTGGTGGCGGGGTGCTCCCACATCTCGGTGTGCATCGCCGGGGCCAGCACGACGGGCGACCGGGCGGCCATCAGCGTGGCGGTGACCAGGTCGTCGCTTATCCCGGCGGCAAGACGACCGAGGAGCGACGTCGTAGCGGGGGCGATCACGATCAGGTCGGCCCATTCGGCCAATTCGGTGTGCGGGCTCACCGCCCCCGCAGCGAACAGGTCCTCGGCGACGGGATGCTTGGTGACGGCGGCGAAGCTGCGGGCGCCGACGAACTCGCCGGCGCTGCGGGTCATCATCACCTTGACGTCGGCGCCGGCTTCAACAAGACGCCGCGCCAGCATCACCGCTTTGTATGCCGCGATCCCGCCGGTGACGCCGAGCAGGATCCGGCGACCCGGCAGCATGCCCTACTCGGGGTCGCGGTGCTCGACGCTGAGCTTGCCGGCGACTATCTCCTCGAGGGCAAGCGTCTCGGGCTTGCGCGACAGCGAGTGGACTTGGGGCGGCACGTATGTGCCCAACCCCTCGCCAAGTTGGTTGTAATAGGCGTTGATCTGACGGGCTCGGCGAGCGGTGACCACAACGAGTGCGAAGCGGTCTCCGACGTGCTCCAAGGCCCGTTCGATGGCAGGTTCTATCATCTCTCGGGTTTGTTGGGGACCGTCAGTATACGCAGAATCTCGTCGACCGCCCGCTCTACCCGGTCGTTGACCACCAGATGGTCGAACACGCGGCCGGCCATCTGCAGTTGCCAGCGGGCTATCTCGATCCGCCCAGCGATGTCGTCGGGCGAGGTGTCGCCTCTGCCCTCCAGCCGTCGGCGCAGGTCTTCGAGCGAGGGTGGTGCTACGAAGATGGTCACCGCATCGGGGTAAAGCTGCTTCACCTGGAGCGCTCCCTGGACCTCGATGTCGAGGAGAATGCTCTCGCCCCGGCTCGAGCGCCTCCTCCACGGGCGATCTCGGGGTGCCATAGAGACGGCCGTTGTACTCGGCCCATTCGAGTAGCTCGCCGCGGTCGCGGAGGTCGGCGAACTGGTCGGTGTTGACGAACAGGTAGTCGACGCCGTGGCGCTCACCGGGACGTGCCGGCCGGGTGGTGGCGGATACCGAGAAGATCACGGGATGACGTTGGGCGACAATGGCGACGATGGTGCTCTTGCCCACACCCGATGGCCCGCTGATGACGATGAGCCGCCCGGGGCCTCCGGACGATTCAGCACTGCCGGCATCCGGCGGGTTCGAAGTGGGGATGGCCGACCCGCCGGGACTTGAGTTCAGCTGAACTCGGCGAGCAGGGCGGCGCGCTGCCTCTCTCCGAGCCCGCGCAGCCGGCGGTTGTCGGCGATGCCGTGGGCCTCCATGATCCTCTTGGCCTTGACCTTGCCGGTCCCAGGCATCGATGAGAGCACCGCGGACACCTTGAGCCCGGCGATGATGTCGTCGTCGTCGGCCCTTCCCAACAGACCTGCGAAGTCGAGTGAGCCCATCTTGAGGAGCTCCTTGACTTCTGCTCGCTCCTTGCGAGCTCGGGCCGCTTTGGCCAGCGCCTCGGCCCGCTGCTCGTCGGTTAGCTCAGGAGGTGGCATCGCCTTTCCCTTCCTCGCCCACCTCGGCGACTCTACCAACCGGCGCGCGACCGGCGCGGGGCACCGTGGCGCACTCCGCCACGATCGCCGCCGCCGCGGCCTTGGGGTCGGATGCCTTGGTCACCGGACGCCCGACGACGAGCAGGTCGGCGCCATGACGAATCGCGTCCGCCGGCGAGGTGTGTCGTCTCTGGTCGTCGGTGGCCACTCCCTCCGGCCGTATGCCGGGTGTCACCCTGAGTAGCGATGGGGCGGCCGCTCGCCACGGCGACGAGCTCTCGCGGCGAGGTCACCACCCCTTCGCATCCCGCTGCCTCGGCGAGCCGGGCAAGACGCACCGTGTGGGCAGCGGTGGTGGCGCCGATGCCGACCTCGGCCAAGGCTTTGTCGTCGAGGCTGGTGAGCACGGTCACGGCGAGCACGCCTGCGGGGCGTCCGGCGGCCCCTTCGGCCAACCCGGCGACCGCCGCCGAGAGCATCTCCGCGCCGCCCGATGCATGGACCGACACCCATCGAGCCCCCATGGCACCGAGATTGCGGGCGGCCCGTCTCACTGTCGTGGGGATGTCATGCAGCTTCACGTCGACGAAAACCGGTGACGCCGAGGTCGCCCACCAGCGCCACCGTCCCCGGGCCCGGTCCGGTGAACAGCTCCATACCGATCTTGAACCCGCCGACAACGTCGACCAGGTCCGACGCGGTCCTCACGGCAGCCTCGGCCGATGACATGTCGAGCGCCACCAGCAGCGGGTTGGAGGGCACCTCGGTCATCGGTGCTTGGCCGAGATACCGCCCACGCCAGGCAGCCGAGGAACCACTGGCCGTCGTGACGTCGTCGTAACCTCGTGTTCGGGGTTGGCATGCCAATGAAACACGTCGCCCTGGTTGTGCTGGCCGCAGGTGTCCTGCTGACGGCGCTCACCGCAGAGGATGCCGCCGCCTTGAGCTGCGCCGAGCATCCCAACGGGCGTCCCGAGGCGATCCTGCGAGGCACCGAGAAGCTCGCCGGCGAACAGAGCTTCACCGAGGCGTACGACGGCGCCATCGTTGGGAAAGTCATCGGGATCGAGACCAACGAGGTGGAAGGCTCCGAAACCTACGGCCGCACCGTGACAGGCTTCGCCGTCGACGCCGCCTTCTGGAATCTCACCGGAGCCGCGGTACTTGTCACCTCCGACGATCCTGGCTGGCTGGCCGGATATCCCTTCGAGATTGGCAACCGGTATTTCGTGCCGCTGGTGTTGCTCGGCCCGCTTGGTCAGCCCATGTACTCGATGGTCTGCGATCCGATCACGCAAGTAACGTTGAGGCGCATGGACCGCCTGACCGAGATCGCCCGTGATAAGGACGTGCCGCTGGTGGTACATCCCGACGCCGCCGCCATGCCCCCCACCGAAGCCGCCGCGACCGCCGGTCCGAGCGAGCGCCCGCCGTGGCTGGTGGCAGGCGCCACGCTTGCCGGAGTCATGGCGATCGGCATCGCCGGCTTCCTCGCCAGCCGACGCAAGAGGCAGGGCTGACCGGGTCACCGCGCCGATCCCACCAGTTCACCGACACTGGACACATCGTGGCGACGGCACCAACCCTCTAACTCGGCGAGGATCCGCCGGCCGGCTGCGGGCTCGGCCAGGTTTGCGGTCCCGATGGCGACGGCGTTGGCGCCGGCCATGAGGTACTCGACGACATCGCGGCCGGTGGTCACCCCGCCGCACCCGACGATGGGCACCGTGGGGAGGGCCTTGCTGACCTCGAGCACGCAACGGAGCGCGATCGGCTTGAGCGGTGGGCCCGAGTAGCCCCCGATCCCGCCGGACAGCACCGGTTTCCGGGTGTCCAGGTCGATGGCGGCCCCCCACACCGTGTTGGTGAGAACGAGCCAATCGGCGCCAGAGTCGACTGCCGCCCGGGCGACATCTGCGATGTCCTCGGCGTTTGGTGAGAGCTTGGCCCCCAGAGGCACCTCCACCGCCGAACGGGCGGCGCTGACCACCCGTGCAGTGGCACTGGCGTCGAGGGCGAACATCCGGCCATCCTCGAGGTTGGGGCAGGAGAGGTTGACCTCGACGGCGCCGACACCGGCTTCGGCCAGTCCTTTGGCCACGACGGCGTATTCCTCGGGCGAGCGCCCCACTGCCGACCCCCACACGGGCACACCCAACTCATCGAGGTTGCCACCGTGCTCCGCTGCCCATGATTCGATCCCCGGGTTCTGGATCCCGATCCCGTTGAGCATTCCTGCCCCGACCGGCGCCAGCCGTGGCGGAGGTCGACCCGGCCACGGGTCGGCGCTCACCGATTTGGCCACCGCCGCCCCGAACGCCTCCGGCGCCCCCACCTTCACCCAATCATCGACCGCACCCACCGTCCCCGACGCCGCGATCAACGGGGACCGCAGCGTGATCGGCCCGAGCGGGCGGTCAGGTCCATGAGGTGGTAGGTGTTAAGTGGTAGGTGGTAGGTGGAGCGGCACGCCAGGACACCGTTGGGAGTCGCGAGCTCCCCTACCCGCTGCTCCGCAGCGGGCCCTTCCCTGCGGGGGACGGATTCGGATTGGCTGCCGTCTGCCGTCTGCCGTCTGCCGTCCCGCTCGCCTACTCACTACTCACCGGCCAGCCACTCCTGCAGGCTCTTCGGCGCGGTGATCGTGTCGTTGCCGGCGCGGAGGCTGCGGGCTACGGCGAGGGCGCCCTGGATGGTGGTGACACAGGGCACTTTGCGGCTTCGGGCGGCGTGGCGGATGACCCGGCCGTCGCTGCGTGCCCGGCCACCGCGGGGGGTATTGATCACTAGATCGACCTCGCCCGCCTCGATCCGCCCCACCGTGTCCCTGGGACCCTCTCCCACTTTGTTGACCAGCTCGGCTGGGACGGCGTGGTGGGACAGGTAGCGGGCGGTGCCGCGGGTGGCGATGACGCGGAACCCGAGCATGGTGAAGGCCTGCGCCACGGCCAGGCCCATCGGCTTGTCCCGGTCGCTCAGCGTGATGAGGACCGTCCCGCCCGATGGAAGGCGGTGGCCGGCACCGAGCAGCGCCTTGGCGTATGCCACGCCGGCGTCGGCACCCACTCCCATCACCTCGCCGGTGGCCCGCATCTCGGGTCCCAGCACGCTGTCCTGCTCGGGGAACCGGTCCCAGGGCATCACCGCTTCCTTGACCGCCACGAACGGCTCCGATGTCGCATCGGGGAGCACCCCGTCGGCCCTCAGTTCGGCGAGCGTGGAACCGACCATCACCCTCGCCGCCACCTTGGCCAGAGGTATCCCGCTCGCCTTGGAGATGAAGGGGACGGTGCGCGAAGCCCTCGGGTTGGCTTCGAGCACGAAGGCGTCGTCGCCCTTGACGGCGAACTGGATGTTGATCAACCCCCTCACTTCAAGCGCCCGGGCGAGGTCCTCGGTGGCTCGCAGGATCGACTTGTGCGCCTCCTCGGAGAGCGTCGGCGGGGGGACGATGCAGGCCGAGTCCCCGGAGTGGATCCCTGCCTCCTCCACGTGCTCCATCACCCCGCCCACCAGAAGCTCGTGGCCGTCGAACACGGCATCCACGTCTACCTCGGTGGCGGCCTCGAGGAACCGATCGATCAGCAACGGGGCATCGCCGAACTCGAGCTCGGACTCCCGCTCGATCTCGGTGAGGGCGTCGGCCAGCTCGTCGTAGCTGTAGACCACCCGCATCGCCCTTCCCCCGAGGACGTATGAGGGTCGGACCAGCACCGGGAAACCGATGCGGTCGATCACCTCTTCCGCCTGAAAGCGGCTCAGCGCCGTTCCGTGCGGTGGCTGCCTGACTCCTAGCTCGCGGCACAACTCGGCGAAGCGCTCCCGGTCCTCGGCGATGTCGATCGACTCGGGAGAGGTGCCGGCGATGGTCAGCCCGGCTGCCTCGAGGCGTCTCGCCAGCTTGAGCGGGGTCTGCCCCCCCAGTTGCACCACCACTGCATCGGGGTGCTCCACCCTCGCCACTTCGAGCACGTCCTCTGCGGTGAGCGGCTCGAAGTAGAGCCGGTCGGATGTGTCGTAGTCGGTGGACACGGTCTCGGGGTTGCAGTTGACCATGATCGTCTCGTACCCGGCTTCCCTGAGGGCGAAGGCGGCGTGGACGCAGCAGTAGTCGAACTCGATCCCCTGTCCGATCCGGTTCGGTCCCGAGCCGAGAACCATCACCCGGGGACGGTCCGACGGCGGGACCTCGTCCTCTTCTTCGTATGTGCTGTACATGTATGGGGTGAACGCCTCGAACTCGGCGGCGCAGGTGTCGACGGTCTTGAAGGTCGGCTCGATACCCGCCGAGCGCCGCAACTCGGCGATCGCCTCTTCGGTCGTGTCCCAGATGTGGGCCAGTTGCCGGTCGGAGAACCCGACACGCTTGGCCTCGGCAACCAGGTCGAGGTCGGGAGACGACCCCTCGAGGTAGGCCCGCAGCCCGACGATTTCCCCCATCTGGTAGACGAACCAGGGGTCGTACCCGCTCACCGCCGCCACGTCTTCGACCATGCGGCCCCGCCGCAGAGCTTCCCCTACGGCATACACCCGGTCGGGAGTTGGGGTGGCGATGGCGTCGTCGAGGGCGGTCTCATCCAACGACATCAGCGCAGCCTCGCCCGGGTCGGCGTTGAGCCCGGCGCGCCCTGTCTCCAGACTCCGCAGCGCCTTCTGCAGCGCCTCGGGGAAGGTCCTCCCGATCGCCATCGCCTCGCCCACCGACCGCATCGTCGTCCCGAGCACCGGCGGCGCCGCCGGGAACTTGGCGAAGTCGAACCGCGGCACCTTGACCACCACGTAGTCGAGCGCCGGCTCGAACGACGCCGGGGTGGCGCCGGTGATGTCGTTGGTGATCTCATCGAGGGTGCAGCCCACCGCGAGCAGGGCGGCGATCTTGGCGATGGGGAAGCCGGTGGCCTTCGAGGCGAGAGCCGAGGATCGCGACACTCTCGGGTTCACTTCGATCACCAGCCGCCGGCCCGTCGCCGGGTCGACGGCGAACTGGACGTTCGACCCACCGGTCTCCACCCCTATGGCGCGCAGGCAGGTGATCGCCTCGTCGCGCATCGCCTGATACTCCGGATCGGAGAGCGTCTGGATGGGGGCGACCGTTATCGAGTCCCCGGTGTGGACCCCCATCGGGTCGAGGTTCTCGATCGAGCAGACGATGACGGCGTTGTCCGCCCGATCCCTCATCACCTCGAGCTCGAACTCCTTCCAGCCGACCACCGACTCCTCGACCAGGATCTCGCTGACCGGTGAAGTGGCGAGCCCATGACGCGCCATCTCGAGGAACTGGTCCTCGTCGGCGGCCACTCCGGTCCCCCCGCCCCCGAGGATGAACGACGGCCTGATCATCACCGGGTAGCCGATCTGGCGAGCGCCCCGCACCGCCTCGGCCATGGAGCGGGCGTACACCGCTCTCGGAGTCTCCAGCCCGGCGGCCTCCATCACCTGCTTGAACCGGCCCCTGTCCTCGGCGGCGTCGATGGCGTCGATGCTGGCGCCGAGAACTTCAACCTCGTACCGGTCGAGCGCACCTGACCTGGCCAGGTCGACCGTGCAGTTGAGAGCGGTCTGCCCGCCGAGCGTGGGAAGAAGCGCATCGGGCCGTTCCCGCTCGATGATCCGCTCCACCACCTCGGGGGTGATCGGCTCGATGTATGTGGCATCGGCGAACTCGGGGTCGGTCATGATCGTGGCCGGGTTCGAGTTGACCAGAACGACCCGGTACCCGCTGCGCCGCAACACCTTTGCTGCCTGCGTCCCCGAATAGTCGAACTCACAAGCCTGCCCGATCACGATCGGCCCAGATCCGATGAGCAGGATGGAGTGGATGTCGCGTCTAAGGGGCATCCCGCCCACCGACCTCAGGATCGATCTCTGGCCGCCGTCCGCCGTCTGCCGTCCGCCGTCCTCGAATCCCCATGAGCTCTATGAACTCATCGAACAGATAGCGGGCGTCGTGGGGGCCGGGGGCGGCCTCGGGGTGGTACTGCACCGAGAAGGCGGGCAGGTCGATACAAGCGAGACCCTCGAGAGTCCCGTCGTTGAGGTTCTGGTGGGTGGGCCGGACCCTGCCGACGCTGCTCATCACCTCGTCCGGCAGCAGATCGGCGGTGGGGAGACCCCTTCTCTCGGGAGCCTCCCGCCCGGCCAACGACCACAGATCGACGGCAAAGCCGTGGTTCTGCGATGTCACTTCGACGGCGCCGTCGTCGAGCCTCCGCACCGGGTGGTTGCCGCCGTGGTGGCCGAAGGGGAGCTTGAAGGTCCGGGCTCCGATCGCCAGACCGAGCACCTGGTGTCCAAGGCATATCCCGAACACCGGCACCTCGCCGAGCAGTCCCCCGATCGTCGAGACGGCACCGGCGAGCGGCTCGGGGTCGCCCGGCCCGTTGGAGATGAAGACGCCATCGGGACGCATGGCGAGGATGTCCGCTGCGGTGGCCGCTGCTGGGACCACCTCGACCGCCAGACCGCGCTCGGTCAACTGATCGATGATGGCCCGTTTCATCCCCAGATCGACCGCTACCACCTGGCCGATCTGGACACCCTTCGCCTCCACGCGGTAACCGGCGAGGGAACCGGCGGTCGTCGCCAGTTCCTGCCCGGCCATGGTCGGGCGCCTCGGCGGCGATCGTCGCCAACTCGGCCGCATCGACACCGCTCCCCACCGCCACCGGCATTGCCCCTTCGCTGCGGATGTGCCTGGTGAGCCGTCTCGTGTCCACGTCGGTGAGGGCGACGACGCCGCGCTCCGCCAGCCACCCACCAAGCCCGCCTTCGGCCCGCCATGAGGCGTGGTACCGCGACATCGACCTGGTTACCAGGGCAGTGGCCAGCGGGCGCGGTGCCTGGTCGTCCTCTGCGTTGACCCCGTAGTTGCCGATGTGCGGCATGGTCATCACCACGACCTGCCCGGCGTAGGACGGGTCGCTGAGGACCTCCTGGTAGCCGGTCATGGAGGTGTTGAAGACCACCTCGCCCACCGCCACACCCGGTGCCCCGACCGCGGTCCCGGCAAACAGGGCGCCGTCGGCGGTGACGAGGAGGCCGGAGTCGGCGGACGGCGGACGGCCGGTCATCACAGGGCACGCTCCGCTTGGAAGGTCACCCGGCCATTGAAGACGGTCACCAGGACCACGGCCCCGCAATCTCGGTGCCGAGGAATGGCGAGTTCCGGGCCTTCGACATGAACCGATCGACCGTCCACTTCGACTCGGGGTCGATGACCACCAGGTTGGCCGGGGCCCCCGACTCCACCCACCGCCCTTGCTCGGCCAATCCCGGCAATCCGCGCCGGCGCCACCGACAGCCGTTCGAAGAAGGTCACCGGGTCGAGATCGGTCGCGGTGAGCACTGCGGCGGCGGCGGTCTCCAAACCGATGACACCCCGTGGTGCCTCCTCGAATGGCACCTCCGTCTCGTGCGAGGCGTGCGGGGCATGATCGGTGGCGACGGCGTCGATGGTGCCGTCGGCCAGCGCTTCGCCGCAGAGCGGCGGCGTCCTCGGCGGTGCGGAGCGGGGGTACATCTTGAAGCGGGGGTCCATCGAGAGCACAGCCTCATGGTCGAGGGCGAGATGGTGCGGGGTGACCTCGGCGGTCACCGGAAGGCCCGCCCGCTTCGCCTCCCTCACCAGCTCGACCGAGGCGGCGGTGGAGACGTGCTGGCAGTGGTAGCGGCAATTGGTGAGCCCCACCAGGGCCAGGTCCCGCCGGATGACCACCTCCTCGGCCAGACCCGGTATTGCCCGCATCCCGAGACGCGACGACACCGAGCCCTCGTGCATGTGACCGCCCCTCGAGAGCCCGGCGTCCTCGGCATGCTGCGCCACCACGGCCGCGTCTTCGCCGGTGCCCAGCGAACCGAGATACTCCATGGCACGGCGCAGCAGCCCGGCGTCGCCCACCGTGTCCCCGTCATCGGTGAAGATGCGGACCCCGGCCTCCCACAATTCATCGAGATGCGCCAATGCCTCGCCCCGCCGCCCGAGCGTGATGGAGCCTGCCGGCATCACCTCGACCAACCCGGCGCTTCGCCCCCGTTCCTGCACGTAGCGGGCGAGGTGCCCTGCGTCGATCGGAGGATCGGTGTTGGGCATCGCCACCAGGGCGGTGAACCCCCCGGCGGCGGCTGCGGCCGATCCCGAGGCGATGTCCTCCTTCCATTCCTGGCCCGGCTGGCGGAGATGGGCGTGGAGGTCGACCAGCCCGGGACCCACCCAGCACCCGGTGACATCGATGGCTCTTTCAGAGTCGATCCCGGGCTCGACTGCGCTCACCTCGGGTCCCGGTGACGGCGACGTCGGCGGTGACGGCGCCATCCGGCCCAAAGACCGTCCCCCCTTGCAACACCAGGTCAGCCACTGTTGTCCCCCAGCAACCGGAAGAGCACCGCCATCCGCACCGCCACCCCGTTCGCAACCTGGGGGAGGATCAGCGAGCGCTGGTCGTCCGCCACCTCCGGGGAGAGTTCGACCCCGCGGTTGATCGGGCCGGGATGGAGCACCACGGCATCGGGGCGAAGACGTTCGAAACGCGCCCGGTCGACCCCGAACCTGGCGACGTACTCGGGGAGCGAGGGGAACATCGACGTGCCCCCGCGCTCCGCCTGGACACGCAACATGTAGATGGCGTCGAGGTCACCGATCACGTCGTCGAGCGATCCGGATACCTCGACCGGCCATCCGGTCACATCGAGCGGGAGCAGCGTGGGAGGCCCAACCAGGGTGACCCGGGCGCCGAGCGTGGTGCAGGCGGTGATAAGCGACCGAGCCACCCGCGAATGTCGTATGTCCCCCACCACCGCCATCTGGAGTCCGTCGAGCTTGCCAAAACGGTGACGGAGGGTGAGGGCATCGAGCAGTCCCTGGGTGGGATGCTGGTGGGCACCATCGCCGCCGTTGACAACGGGGACCCCTACCCATGAGGCGACCCTCCATGCTGCCCCGGTCGCCTCGTGGCGCACCACCATCAGGTCGGCACCCATCGCCTCCAGCGTCTGCACTGTGTCCTTGAGGCTCTCCCCCTTGGTGACGGCCGAGGTGCCCGGGGCGAAGCTCATCGTGTCGGCGGAAAGCGCCTTGGCCGCCGCTTCGAACGACAGTCGGGTGCGGGTCGACGGCTCGAAGAAGAGGGTCGCCACGATCTTCCCGCGCAGGGCGGGCACTTTTGGGATGTCGCGGGCGAGCACTTCGACGAACTCGTCGGCCAGATCGAGCAGGTCCTCGATGTCGGACCGCTCCATGTCGTCGAGGGTGAGGAGATGGGTCGTGGTCATACGTGCTCGATCCAGACCCCGTCGTCGCCCCCAAAGCGGACCACGACACGCTCATCGCTCGATGTAGGGAGGTTCTTCCCCACATAGTCGGCACGCAGCGGCAGCTGTCGATGACCTCGGTCCACCAGCACCGCTAGCTCGATGCGTTCGGGTCTGCCCAGGTCGAGCAGGGCATCGAGCGCCGCCCTGACCGTGCGGCCGGTGTGGAGCACGTCGTCCACCAGAACCACCGTCTGCCCGGTCACGTCCACGGGGACCATGGTCCTGCCGAGACGATGGATCGGACGGCGGTGAAGGTCGTCGCGGTAGAGCCCAATATCTAGCTCGCCCACAGGGACCTTGACTGCCTCGAACTCGTCGATGGCGGCAGCGATCGCCTCGGCGAGCGGGACCCCCAGCGTGTGGATGCCCACCAGAACGACGTCCTCGCCACCCCGGTTGCGCTCCACGATCTCGTGGGCAATCCGGCGGAGAGCGCGCCGTACATCACCTTCTTCCATGACCCTGGTCATGGCCATCTCCTTTCCGGCCTCACAGGACCGGGCTTAAAGGGCGGTTGGACCGTAGCAGGACATGGGACGGCGGACGGCGGAGAGATTGCCGTACCCCGCCGGGGGAGAGACTCGTTGCTCTAAGTCGTTTCGGGAGGGTCGGCAACTTTGTCCGCAGCTCGCTCCTCCGGGGCGAGCTTGGAGAGGACGCCGTTGACAAAGCGGCCGCTCCGCTCGGTGGAGTAGGTCTTGGCCAGTTCGACCGCCTCGTCGATCACTACCGCCATAGGTGTTGACGGCTCGAAACGCAGCTCGTAGAGGGCGAGGCGAAGTACCGCCCTGTCCACCACCGGCATCCGCTCCACTTTCCAGCCGACCGAGGCGCGGTCGATCGCCTGGTCGAGCGCGCGTTGCTGCTCGAGCACGCCCTTGACCATGCGGGCCGCCCTACCGGGGAGTCCGGCGGTCGCCTCGTCCGGGGAGAGCCCGCGCTGGTCGGCTTGGTAGAGCGCTTCGAGCGCCAGCTCTCTCGCTTCGGGGCCCGATCGAGGCCTGCTCACACCCGGGTGAGGTAATCGCCGGTGCGGGTGTCCACCCTGATGGTGTCCCCCTGCTCGACGAAGAGCGGCACCTGGACCACCAGCCCGGTTGCGACCGTGACCGGCTTGGTCGCACCGGATACGCGGTCGCCCTTCACCCCCGGCTCGGCGTGGGTGACTTCGAGTTCCACGGCAGCCGGCAGCTCGACACCAATCGGCCGCCCATCGTGCATTGCCAGCACCGCGGTCATCCCCTCGGTGAGGTAGTCGGACATCCCGGCCGACTTCACTTGCCGGAATGGCGAACTGGCTGAAGCTCTCCAGGTCCATGAAGTGGAAGCCGAGATCGTCGCGGTAGAGGTACTGGTGGTCTTTGCGCTCGATGATGGCCCGGGGCAGGTCCTCGTCGGCCCGGAAGGTCTTGTCGAGCACCTGGCCGGTGGTGAGACTCTTGATCCGCATCCGGACGAAGGCACGGCCCTTGCCGGGCTTGACGTGCTCCCAGTCGACCACCTGGAAGAGGCCGTCGGGGAGGTCGAGCGCCATGCCCGGTCGTATGTCGTTGGTCGAGATCACAGACGGAAGACGGCGGACGGCAGACGGCGCATGGTCCTTGGACAGTAGACGGTGGGTGGAGGACTCAAGCGACCCCAACCGCGGCGAGAGCTTCGTCCACCAATTCGGGGTCGACGTGGGTCACCTCGGGATGACCGATCTCGTGGAGCAAGACCATCCGCAGTCCTGAGGCGTCGCGCTTCTTGTCCTGCCGGAGCAATTGGCGCACCGAGGATGCGTCCACCGGAGGGGACGAGATAGGCAGGCCCAGCGATGCGATCAGCTCGTTCTGACGGGTTTCCTCGGAGAATCCGAACCTGAGCGCCGATGCCCGGGCGGCAGCCACCATTCCCACCGCCACCGCATGGCCGTGGCTCATTCCGGCGGCGATCTCGATGCCGTGACCGATGGTGTGCCCGTAGTTGAGGATGGCGCGCCGTCCGCTCTCCCGTGGGTCCGCCAGCACCACATCCGCCTTGACCCGGATTGCAGCCGGCACGACCAGGTCGAGAGGCGCAGACTCACCGTGCTCTTCGAACAAGTCGACCAGATCTGGGTCGGCGATCAGCCCCGCCTTCAACGCCTCCGCCAGTCCCTCCCGCCTCACCGCCTCGGGAAGCCGGTCCAACACGTCGATATCGACGAGAACCACCGCCGGGTGCCAGAAGGCGCCGACCAGGTTCTTTCCCCCGATGTTGATGCCTGTCTTGCCACCGATCGAGGCGTCCACCGCGGCGAGCAGCGTCGTCGGGACCAGGACGGACTCGACACCGCGCAGCCAGGTTGCGGCGGCGAACCCGGCGAGGTCGGTCACTGCCCCGCCACCAACACCAACGATGGTGTCGTGCCGCCCGATCCCGATTTCAGCGAGCCAGCGATACACCTCGGCGAGCACATCGATCGACTTGGCGGCGTCCCTGTCGGGAAGGACCCGCATGTCGGTTTCGACCCCGCCGTCCGACAGCGATCCGACCACCCGCTGGGCATGCATGACCGCTCCTGGTTGGGTGAGCAGCGCCGCCTTGTCGCGCCCGGGGCGGTCGGGGAGGATGGGACCGCCATCTACCACCCCCCGACCCACCACCGCTTCGCCTTCGGGGATCAGGATCCGGTCCAGCACCGCACCACCTCGTCAATCACGTCGGCGAGGCTCCGCCCCGTGGTCTCCACCTGAGCGCTGGCCGCGTCTTTGTAGGCGTCGACCCTCTCCTCGAGCAGTTGGGACAGCCGCTCCGCCGGCGGTCTCCCCGCTAGCAGCGGGCGACCCGGGTCGGGCCCGATCCGGGCGGCCAATTCCTCGGGGTCGGCTCGCAACCAGACAACCGGCCCGCTCCGCCGCATCATCTCCCGGTTCGCCGGGTCGACGACGCACCCGCCGCCCGCCGCCACCACCAGCGGAGGAGACATCGCGGCAACCTCGGTCACGACCGCCGACTCTCGGCGACGGAACTCGTGGTTCACCCGCCGAGAAGAGTTGTGCCACGGTCTGTCCCGCGGCACGCTCCACCTCGGCATCGACGTCGACGAATTCGACCCCGAGCCGTTTCGCCACCGCCCGGCCAACGGTGGTCTTTCCCGACCCCATCATCCCGACCAGCCAAAGATGTTTTGGCGTCACTGAACGGGGTGATAGCGCCTCAGGCGACGCCAAAACGGGCTTGTCAGAAGCTTTGGACACGCCGGCGGTATGCCTCGGCCGCGGTCCGCAGGTCGGAGACGGTGTCGCCACCGAGCATCCGCACCATCTCGTCGGCGAGGACGAAGGCCACCATCTGCTCGGCCACAACACCGGCGGCAGGGACGGCGCAGGTGTCGGAACGCTCGAAGAAGGCCCTCTCCTCCTCCTTGCTGACCACGTCCACCGAGCGGAGCGACTTCAAGACCGTGGAGATGGGCTTCATCGCTGCCCGGACCCTGAGAGGCTGTCCGGTGGTCATCCCACCCTCGGTGCCGCCGGCGCGATCGGTCTGGCGGGTGAACCCACCTTCGGACCAGAAGATCTCGTCGTGCGCCACAGAGCCTCGCCGCCTCGATGACTCCAACCCGTCGCCGATCTCGACCGCCTTGATCGCCTGGATCGACATGAGCGCCTCGGCTAGACGGGCGTCGAGCTTGCGGTCCCAGTGGACGTGGCTGCCGACACCGGGGGGCACGCCGTAGGCGAGGACCTCGACGACGCCACCGAGGGTGTCGCGGTCGTCTTTGGCTGACTGCACCTCGGCGATCATCGCTTCCTCGACCTCGGCGTGGAACACCCGTACCGGCGACTCGTCAATGGCGACGAGGTCGGCCGGTGTTGGGAGCGGGCTGGATGGCGCCTCGACCTTTCCAATGGCGACGACGTGGCTGAGGACCGCCACGTCCAACTCGGCCAGCAGGCGCTTGCAGAGATAGCCGACGATCGTGCGGGCGGCCGTCTCGCGCGCCGATGCCCTCTCCAGGATGTCCCTGGCGTCGTGGGTGTCGTACTTGATCATCCCGACGAGGTCGGCGTGCCCGGGCCGCGGTGTCGTCATCGCCCGCTTCGGCTCACCGGGGTCGGGACCCATCTCCTCTTGCCAGCGGGGCCACTCCGTGTTGCGGATCACCACCGCCACCGGGCTTCCCAGCGTCCGTCCGTGCCTGACCCCTCCGAGGACCTCCACCTCGTCGCGCTCGATCCGCTGCCGGGCGCCGCGGCCGAAGCCGAGTCGGCGCCTCGCCAGTTCGTCGGCGAGCTCGTGACGGGAGAAGGTGAGGCCGGAGGGGAGACCTTCCACCACGGCGACTAGGGCGGGACCGTGGGACTCGCCCGCTGTGATGAACCGGATCATGGCCCGGATGCTATCGGCACGAATGCCGAGTCCCCGTACCCGAGAGGTTTCGGGTCCGCACGGCTGTACCGTGCCTGTCCCGTGCTCCGTTGGTTGCTGGCCCTGCTCGCCCTCGCCGCCCTCTTGCTCGCCGCAGTCGAGATCTGGGTGCGCCCAACCGCCGAGGATGCCGTGGCCAGGGCGACGAGGCGGGAGTTCGCCCTCGACGAGAGCCCCGAGGTGTCCTTCGGAGGTGCCCCGCTGATAGTGGGCGCCGTCAGCGGGCGGATCCCCGAGGTCGAGTTGAGCGGCACCACCTTCCGGCTGCAGGGCTACCCCGTCGAGCGGATCGACCTCACTCTGACCGATATCACGTTCGACCCTCTCGACCTGATCGACGGCGAGGGGACCGCTGTCGCCGAGGGAGGCTCGGGGAGGCTGGTGATGACCTCTGACCAGTTGGCCGAGGTGGTTGACACCTTCGACCTGCCGGTGTCCGCCTCGTTGGAAGGCGACCGGTTGCGACTCGAGCTCGAGGCGCTTCCTGCGATCGGGGTCGATGCTGCCATCGAGGTAGTCGATGGCGAGATACTGGTGACGGCCGATCAGCTCGAAATGCTGGGTCTCGGGCCGGTCCGGCTGGCACTGCCCGGGCTACCCGATGGCGTCCGCCTCGAGGACGCCATGATCCGCGATTCACGTCTCGTCGCCGACCTGGCCGTCGAGGACCTGGCCATCGAGATCGGCTGACCCTCAGCCGCCGGCGGCCAGTGTCGTCAGCCAGGGCGACAACGGCAACGCCAACCAGGCGCCCACCACCATCGCCGGACCAAAGGGGAAGGGGTCGCGCCGTCCCCTCCGCTTGGTGACCAGCAGCACAACGGCGGCAACCGACCCGACGAGGAACCCGAGCGCCACCCCCCACACCAGATACGGCCACCCCGGGTAGCCGAGGAAGACACCGAGAAGAAAGGCGAGCTTGACGTCTCCCATCCCAAAACCGCCCCTGGTGAGCAGCGATAGAAGGAGCATCACCACCAGGTAGATGACGCCGGCGAGCAGCGCCCCGGGAATTGCGCCGATGAGCCCGTCACCGGCGGCGCCTGCGGTGAGGAGCACGACCCCGATGGCAGCGCCCGGATAGAGGATGCGGTTTGGGATCCGCTGGTGGTCGAGATCGGTCAGCGCCAGTGTCATCGTCACCGCGATGAACCAGAGATAGGCCGGCAGGATCCACTGGAATCCGATCAACAGCGCCGCCCCGGCGAACAGCGCACCGGTGACGACCTCGACCACCGGGTAGCGGAGACCGATGGCGGCCCCACACGACCGGCACTTGCCGCCAAGGCGCAGGTATGAGATCAGTGGTAACCGGTCGAGCCCGGTAGCCGCCGCCTCGCACTGCGGGCACCGCACCCAGGGTGGGCCCAACTCCTGGTCGAGCGGAACGCGGTGGGCCACAGCCGTAGCGAGCCATCCGGCGCCGATCCCGGCGAGTGCCGCCACCACAACCAGGATGGTCATTCCCGGTCCTCTCCTATTCCGGCGTCGAGTGCTGCGCGCATCTCCTCGAGGGGCGGGTCGACACCGGTCCAGATGGTGAAGCTCGCCGCCGCCTGGGCGAGAAGCATGTCCAGGCCCTCGGCGACCGGCAACCCGAGTTGCCGGGCGAGCCTGACCGCAGGTGTCGGCCCCGACCCGTATGCCATGTCGAACAGACCCGACCCTGCGCTGACTACCTCTACGGGGAGCGGCTCCCCTTGCATCCCAATGGGGGTGGCATTGACCACAACCGCGCCCGGCCAGGGAACGTCCGCGGCCGAGACCCGGGCGTCGACGGCCAGCGCCGCCAAGAGATCCCGGGCCCGGTCTGGTCTTCGCGCAGCGACGGTCAACTCTCGGTCCTCGAGGGCCAGGATGGCGGCGGCTGCCGCGCCTCCCGACCCGAGTATCAGCACGGGGGCGTTCTCGGGGAGACCGGCCCATCGCCATGCGGTGGTCACACCGTCGATGTCGGTGCTGTCCCCCAGTACGGACCTCTCCTCAGCCCAGAGCGTGTTGACCGAACGAGCCCGCATCGCTCGCGGCTCGAGACGGTCGGCCAGCTCGGCAGCCAGGCCCTTGTGGGGCATGGTGACGTTGGCACCGAAGAGGTCACCATCACGTATCTCGGCGACGGCTCGGCGCATTCCATCGGCGTCCACCTGCCGCGCCGTGTAGTCGCCGGCTATCCCGGCGGCCGACAGAGCTGCGGTGTGTATCGCCGGGGAGAGCGAGTGCGACACTGGGTCGCCGAGCACCGCCAGCCGCATCCATGAGGATGGCCGCCCGGCGTCGTCTCGCTCTGCTATGGGATCAGCCCGTCTTCCTGCGCCTGTGCCTTGAGGGCGAGGAACTCGTCGTAGTCGTCGGTGAAGGCGTGGCGCCCGCGCTTGTCGGTCACGACGTAGTAGAGGTAGTCGGTGTGGGCCGGGCGCGCTGCGGCGGCGAGCGAGGCGGAGCCAGGTGCCGCTATCGGGGTGGGCGTCAGCCCTGCCACCACCCGGGTGTTGTAGGGGGAGTCCACCTTGAGATCCTCCGACGTCAGCGCACCCCTCTGGCCGAGGGCGTAAAGGACCGTTGCATCGATGTCGAGCCGCATGCCCTCATCGAGCCGGTTGCGGATCACGCTCGAGATGCGGCGCCGGTCCCCGTCGACCCGAGCCTCCGCCTCGACCAGCGAGGCAATCACCAGCCCTTCGTACCTGCTGAACCCGGCGGCTTCGAGAGCCGACCAATCGACTTCGTCCACCCGGTCGGCAGCGGTGTCCGACAACATCTGGAGGGCGGCGGCGGCGTCGGCATCCTGGGGAATCTCATATGTGGCGGGGAACAGCAGCCCTTCCCATCCCTCGATCGTGTCGGGCGTGTCTCCCGGTGCCAGCTCGGTGGTCACCTCTCCGGAGAGCAGCGCCTGCTCCAGGTCTTCGCGGGGCAACCCGAGCTCCTCGGCGAGGAGGTCGAGGATCTCGACGACGCGCAGGCCCTCCGGAATGGTCACTCGGGTCGTCGGCCCCAATTGAGGCCCTTCACGGAGCACCGTCACGACTTCGTCGGCGTTCATGCCCGTCTCGAGCTGGTACTCACCTGCCTGAAGAGCTTCGGCGGCGTTGGCGTCGGCCACCGCCGCAGAGAACTCGTCCGCCGGAACCACGCCGGCTGCTTCGAGCCGGACACCGATGGATGCCGCGCTCGAGCCCGGGTTGACGGCGAAGGTCACTTCCTGCCCTGGAGGGGCGAGAGTGGTGCTCGTCGCTCCGGGCCCCCCGACGAGACGAGCAAGAAATGGTGCCCCGAGCAGCACGACTGCCGCCATCGCGGCCAGGGCGACGATCACGCCGATGATCCGGCGCAGCCCCGACGGCGCCGGTTCGGACGGCGTGGGCTCGGTTTCTATGTCCGGTGGATGTCCAAGTGTCATGGTGAGCTTTTCTGGCTGTTCTCGGGTCCGGCCCGACCTGGTCGGGACGCGTCCAGGTAGTGCTGAAGCATCACGGAGGCGGCCACTTTATCCACCATGTCACGACGTGCACGTCTCTGCACCCCACCGGAGACGAGAATCTCCTCGGCGGTACGGGTGGTGAAGCGCTCATCGCACAGGTCCACCTCGAGCCCGGTGATTGCTCCGACGCGCTCCGCCAGCCGCCTGGCGCTCTCTGCGGCCTTCCCTTCCTCGCCAGAGAGCGAAACGGGGAGCCCTACCACCACCCGTTCCACCCCATGCTCGGCAACGAGGGCTTTGAGGCGGTTGTCGAACTCGCCAACGGCGATCACTTCGAGTGGCTGGGCGATGATGTGTCGCGGGTCGGACAGCGAGACGCCGATCCGGTGGCTGCCCGGATCGAGCCCGAGTATCCGCCCCATCAGCGAGCCGGGGCGACCCCCACGCCTCTTGGCGGAGCCGCAGCCGCACTCACGAGATCAGGACCCTCCCGGCGGCGTCACGCGCCGCCTCGAGCGCCTCGGCCAGCTTCTCGCCATGGGGCCCACCGGCCTGGGAAAGCTCGGGGTCCCTGCTGCCACCACCGCCGAGCAGCCCGGCGCCGGCCGCGGCGAGATCGGCGGCCGACAGCCCGCCGGCGCTCAGATCGGTCGTGACCACGGCCACGATCGCCCCCTTCCCGTTGTGCCTGCTGCCAAGCACCACCGCTCCGGACCGCAGTCGGTCCCTCACCGCCAGCGCCAGGGAACGGAGGCTCGCCGGGTCGAGCTCGCGCTCGGCCACCACCAACTGCCTCTCCCCCACGATCTCGGCGCCCGCCGCCAGTGAGGCCGCGTCCTCGGACCTCTCCCTGTCGGCCATCGACCCGAGCTGCTCCTCGAGCTGACGGGCCCGTTCCTGCAGAACCCGAATTCGTTGCGGCACCTCATCGGGCCGCGCCCGGAGAAGTGTCCCCGCTTCGGAGAGAGCGTGCCTGACACCAATCATGTGGTCGTATGCGGCGTCCCCGGAGAGCGCCTCGATCCGACGCAGGTTGGAACCTATCGATGACTCGCCGATCACGAGCACCGGTCCGACCTGACCGGCACTCGGTGTGTGGGTTCCGCCACACAACTCGATCGAGTAATCGCCGATCCGCACCACGCGGACCTGTTCGCCGTACTTGTCCCCGAAGAAGGCGAGGGCACCCATACCCTCCGCCTCCTTCTTGCTGGTGACCCGGTCGGAAACGGCGGCGTTCTCGACGGTCCGCCGGTTTGCCCTCAGCTCGACCTCGGCCAGCTCCGTGGGGTCGAGCGCCTTGAAGTGGCTGAAGTCGAAGCGCAGCCGACCCGCCTCGACCAATGAACCCGCCTGACGGACATGGTCACCTAGAACGTCGCGTAGCGACCAGTGGAGGATGTGGGTTCCGGTGTGGCTCTTGCGGATCCGCTCGCGACGCGGGCTATCGATAGAGAGCTGCGCCTCCTGGCCGACCTGGGCGAAGCCACGGATCACCTTCGCCCGGTGCCCGTGGAGCGCGGGGACCGGACCCTGGGTGTCAGTCACTTCGAGCGCTCCAGTCTCGGTCTCGATCAACCCTGTGTCGCCGACCTGGCCCCCGGCTTCGGCATAGAACGGCGTCCTGTTGACGAAGACCTCGACCTCGTCGCCTTCGTGGGCGCGCTCCACTGCCTCACCGTGGCGGAGCAGGGCGAGGATCCGACCCGGGGCCGCCTCGTCGCGGTAGCCGAGGAACTCGGTTGGCCCCGTTTCGTCGAGCAGCCGGCGGTAGGTGTCGGCAACCTCGGAGACGGCGCCGCCCTTCCAGGAAGCTCGGGCACGCTCCCGTTGAGCCTCCATCTCGAGGTCGAACCCGACGGAATCCACCCCCAACCCCCGCTCCGCAGCGACCTCGGTCGTCACCTCGACGGGGAACCCGTAAGTGTCGTGGAGTTTGAATGCGGTTGCTCCGGAGACCTCCTCGCCGGGTGGGAGCCGATCGAGTTCGGCATCCAACAGCTCGCTCCCCGACTCGAGGGTGCGCCGAAAGCGCGCCTCCTCCCGCTCGACGACATCGACGATGAAGGGCTCGCTGTGAGCTAGCTCTGGGTGACCGGCCCTCAGGGCGTCGACGGTGGCCCGCACCAGGCGAGGCATGACCAGCCCCTCGCCGCCGAGCCGCCAGGCGTGCCTCACCGCACGGCGGAGGATCCGACGCAGGACGTATCCCCTGCCGTCGTTCGACGGGACCACGCCGTCGGCGATGAGCATGGTGACTGACCGGCCGTGGTCGGCCAGAATCCGCAGTGCCACGTCCACCTCGGGCGATTCGCCGTAACGAGCACCGGTGTATGCCGCCCCTGCCTGGAGAACGGGCCAGACAAGATCGGTCTCGAAAACGCTCGGCACTCCCTGAAGCAGCATGGCCACGCGTTCCAAACCCATCCCCGTGTCGATGCTCCGCGCCGGCAGGTCGCCGACGACGTGGTACGGCTCATCCTGGACGAACTGCATGAAGACGAGGTTCCAGAACTCGCAAAACCGTTCCTCGTCGACAACCGGGCCACCGTCGGGGCCGTACTCGGCGCCGCGGTCGTAGAAAATCTCCGATGACGGACCGCAAGGCCCGGGCACCCCCATTTGCCAGAAGTTGTCCCTGTCCCGCCGCTGCAACCGCCTCGGATCGACTCCCACCTCGTCGAGCCAGATCGCCGCCGCCTCGTCGTCGCTCTGGTGGATGGTGAACCAGATGCGATCGGGATCGAGATAGAGGTGTTCGGTGATGAACTCATACGCCCAGGGGATGGCCATTTCCTTGAAGTAGTCCCCAAAGCTGAAGTTCCCCAGCATTTCGAAGAAGGTGAAATGGCGAACGGTCGTCCCCACCACCTCGATGTCCACGGTACGCGCCACCTTCTGTGCCGAGACCGCCCGGTCGAATGGCGCCGGCTCCTCCCCGAGGAAGTACGGCTTGAAGGGGACCATCCCGGCGTTGGTGAGCAGCAGGGTCGGGTCGACCGGGATCAACGAAGCAGACGGTCGGACCTCGTGGCCACGATCGGAAAAGAAGTCGAGGAACTTCTGGCGGATCTGGCTGCTCTGCATGGGAGGCGACAGGTTACCGGTGGCCCGGCGTGCCACCCCCCGGTTAACCGCTTTCGGTGCCTGACGGGCGGCGCAGCATCCTCCCCCCGAGGGAGAGGGCGTCGGCAAGGGTGAGAGCGGCCCCCTGGACGAGCTCGGTGGTGGTAGGAGGGCGCCGGCGCCATACCGAGCGAACAACCATCATCATTCCGCCTGCCCCAGCCGCCATCCCGGCACCGAACCACCAGAATCTTCGCAACACGCCGGCGAGGCTACCGGTCGCATCAGATGGAGTGGATGGGGACCCCGGCCCTGTCGAGCGCCAGTTTGAGCCGGCGGTACCCCTCGCGCCTCACCGTCCATCGCTCGGTGGGATGTGCCTTGACCACGCCTCGCACCACCATGGTGGTCTCGGTCAACCCCTCGACGCCGAGCACTCTCGCCTCCTCCATGAACTTGTCTGCCCATTCGGAGTCGGACGTGAACGCATCTAGTTCCTCTTTGACCAGTGCCAATACTCGGTCGATATCGGTGTCGTAGGCCACGCCGATGTCGAAAACGACGTCGGCATATTCCTGGCTCTGGTTGGTGGATACCACGATCGAGCCGTTGGGGACGTAGTACACGTTGCCGTCGATATCACGCAGCACGGTCACCCTGGGCCGGACCTGCTGCACCTCGCCGGTGACGTTGCTGATGGTGACCACATCCCCTATCACATATTGACCCTCAGCCAGAATGAAGAACCCGCCGATTATGTCCCTGACCAGGGTCTGAGCCCCCAGGCCGAGCGCCACTCCCACCGCCGAACCCACGGCCACGAGCCCACCGAGCGGGACTCCCCAGATGGCGGCTGCCGTGAAGACAAAGAACACGCCCAGGGCGACGAGAAGCAGCCGGCTGAGCAATCCCCACAGTGTCATGGCCCGAGCCGGGGCGTCGGGTTTCCCGCTACGCACCGCGACCCGCAGCAACGCCGCCCTTCCGACTCGTCGGATGATCACCCACAGCACGAGGGTGGCAACGACGAGAATGCCCGTGGAGACGATGTCCTCGGTGAGGGCGGGATCCACGGCCGCAGCCTAGGAGGCGACCGGAGCCCCGCTCTGGACCCTCTCCGCCCGAGCTCAGTCGGGAGGTGGACCTGGGGCGGTGGGCACCGGCTCTCGCTCGGGGACTGGCTCCGACGGTTCGCTCGGTTCGCTTGGCTCGCTCGGCTCGCTCGGTTCGACCGGCTCGCTCGGTTCCGGCTCGGGAGGCGCGCTCGGCTCAGGCTCCGAAGGGGCCGGCTCGATCCAAGCGGGCTCGGCTGGTGCCTCCACCGGTTCGACCTCCCAGACGCGCTTGATCGGACCTATGTCCATGCCCAGTTGCCTCCTTCGCCGACCACGGGTACCCGATATCTCATCTCCAGCCTCGACGCCACCATTGCAACCAGCGCCGGAAGCTCGACTGGCTCTCCGCTCCCGGCGAGGAGTGTCGCCGCGTGGCGCTCACAGGCCAGCGTGTACCGATCCGACCTGATGACGCCCACCATCGGCGGCGCTGAGCAAAGCTCGCGCACCGCCCGTCGTCTCAGGCCGTATTCGCACACGGTTCGGACCTCGAGCGGCCCGACTATCCGGGCGCGCTGTGCCCGGAAGCCTCGTTCCCCTTCGAGCACAGTCCCAAAAAGCTCGACCGAACCCTCTACGCACAAAGCGGCATCGAGCGGCCAGTCCACTCCTGCCGGGTCCCGCAACGCATAGATGCCACAGCGGCAGTCGAGGGATGGGGCGGTGTGCGTGCTCGGGGTGAGTGGGTCAAACCGGCTCCGCCTTCCCGGCCAGCACCGGGCAGCCACCTCCGGTTCGAGCCAGAGATGGTCCACTATCGCACTGCCCAGGACCGGTTCCCCGACGCTCCCGCCGACGACGCTGCTCGGACGCACCACCCAGCGTCGATATCCGAGGAAGGGCTCGATGGTGAATAGCGGTCCTTCGGGCAGCTCGATGGGCGGCCCGAATGCCCATCCGGCGGAGCGGGCTCGTGTGACCGGCGGGGGCGTAGAAATGGGCGAGCGTCTCGCCGGTTCGCTGGCGTTTTCCGCTGCGACGCCGCCCCGAGAGCCAGATCCGGCGCTCATCGTCGAGGGTGACCTCGTCCCGCCGCATTTGTGCCACGAGGGCGGCGTTGATCCCGGTTGCGGCGGCGCCGTCGATTGTCCGGTCCGCTCCGGCGGCGCGCCAACGTCCCCGCCAGACACGGAGCGGACCCGACAGCATCTGGCCCATAGCTGCCCTCGCCGCCGGACGGCGCAGAGCCAGGAGCCGAAGCACGAACCAGCGGACCGGGTAGGCACAGAGGAATCCCGCCCAGAGCCACACGGCAAGTCGCGGCTCGACCTGGATGCCTTCACCCGGCGGGAGCATCTCGGCTACCTGCTCGATGAGCGCCCCGAGGAGGACGGCAACCATTCCCCACATCAGTCCAAACGTCACCATCCATAGCGCGACGAAGAGCACGCCCGCCGCCGCCTCGCGCAGCAAGGTGCCGAGGCCCGTCACCACGAGCCCCACCCTTCGCAGCGCCGTCCGCGCCTGGGCATGGGCCCAGGCCACCCCCCGAAGCGGCCAAGCCCCCCAGCGGAGGGCGGCGCCCGATGGTTGAACTTCGGTAGACACCGTTGCCCCGGTTCTACCACCCATGGGACCCCATTGGGACCGGCTCATGAGCCCAGCCGGGTCAGCGGTCCGGCTCCTCTTCCTGGCGGGGCGGTTTGCCGAGCACCTGGTCGATCCGAGCAAGCCGCTCTGCCACCCCGGCCTCGGCGCCCTGGCCCGTGGGCTTGTAGAGCACCGTGGTTTCCGAGCCTTCTGGGAGGTAGCCCTGGTCGATCACATGACCGGGGAAGTCATGGGGGTAGAGGTAACCGACACCGTGTCCCAGCTTGCGCGCCCCCAGTATCCGGTACCCCGGAGATGGGGTGGAACCAGGGCACCCGGCGTGGCTGCCACGGCTTCGCGGGCCGCACCCATGGCGTCTGCGATCGAGTTCGATTTGGGTGCCAGTGCCAGATGCACCGCGGCATGGCTGAGCGCATATGCGGCTTCGGGGAGTCCGACGAACTGGAGCGCCTGGAAGGCGGCGACAGCGATCTGCAAGGAGAGGGGATCGGCCATCCCCACATCCTCTGAGGCGAGAATCACCATCCTGCGGGCGATGAACTCGGGATCCTCGCCCGCCTCGAGCATCGTCATGAGCCAATAGAGAGCCGCGTCCGGGTCGGAGCCCCGGAGGCTCTTGATGAAAGCCGAGATGATGTCGTAGTGCTGGTCGCCGGTCTTGTCGTAGCGCACCACCCGGCGTCGCAGCGCCTCGTCGACGTCCTCTGTTCCAATCGACTTCGCCCGGCGCGATCCGGCGAGCATCGCCGCCACCTCGAGAGCATTGAGCGCCAGCCTGGCGTCACCCCCCACGCGATCCGAGAGCGTCGATAGCGCCGCCGGCTCGATGCCGAGCCCCGCGTCACCCAGACCCCTTTCCACATCCGCCAACGCCCTCTCGATGATGGTGGCAACTTCCTCGGGGCCGAGCGGCTCGAGTCGGAACAGGCTGGAGCGGGAAATGAGCGGTGAGTTCACCTCGAAGAACGGGTTCTCGGTCGTGGCCCCCACCAGCACCACGATGCCATCCTCGACCGATGGGAGCAGGGCGTCCTGCTGGCTCTTGGTGAAACGGTGGATCTCGTCGATGAATAGGACCGTGCGCCGGCCATCCTCCTCGAGACGCTGCTTTGCCGCAGCCAGGACCTCGCGCACATCCTTGACCCCGGCCGAGGTCGCCGAGAGGGTCTCGAACACGGCGTCGCTCTGCTCGGCGACGAGGCGGGCCAGGGTGGTCTTTCCGGTCCCGGGCGGTCCCCATAGGATCATCGAGAGCGGGCGGCCCGACTCGACCAGTCTGCGGAAGGCGGCCCCCGGCCCGAGAAGTGCGGGTTGGCCGACGACCTCGTCGAGATTGTGGGGACGCATGCGCGCCGCCAGCGGTGCCGCCTCCATCCTCCGGGCTGCGCGCTGCTCGGAGAACAGGTCGGCCATCAGGTCAAGCTAGTGACGGTGACTCACCTATTCATGCGCCGAGACTCGACCATGATGCAGGCGTCGGCCAGGTAGTCGAATCCGTTCTGCTGAAGGAAGTCGACCAACTGCGGTGAGTCGGCGCCGGGCTGCACCCAAACTCCCTTGTGACCCAGTTCGAGCGCCTCGCGGGCGACATCGATTCCGATCCAACCGGGGACGACCAGATCGATGATGTCGGGTGGCTCGGGGAGAGATGTCAGGTCCGGGTAGGCCTTGTCCCCGTCGACCGTCTCCCGGTTGGGGTTGACGCCGAGCACGCGGTAGCCCTTCCTCTTCATGTCCCGGTAGATCACCGACCCGTACTTGGCCGGGTTGTCGGTGGCGCCGACCACGGCGATGACAGTGCCGGCGTCGTCGAGCATCGAGATGAGGTCGTTCATGGGGTCATTCCTCCTCGACCGCCTTGATGCCGAGTTCGGCGAGTTGCTCATCATCGACCGGCGTCGGCGCGCCGGTGAGCGGGTCGGAGCCGGTTTGCGTCTTGGGGAACGGCATCACCTCGCGGATGTTGGGCTCGTCGCGCAACACCGCCACCAGGCGGTCGATTCCGAAGGCGAACCCTCCGTGCGGCGGAGCGCCGTAGCGCAATGCCCGAAGGAACCACCCGAAACGGCTCTCCGCTTGCTCAGCCGAGATTCCGAGAATCTCGAACACGCGCCGCTGCACTTCGGGGTCATGAATACGGATGCTCCCCGACCCGAGTTCGATCCCGTTCACCACCAGGTCGTACGCCCGGGACACCGCCTCTTCGGGTCGCTCCTCCATTTCGGCGACATCCACCGGCGCTGTGAAGGGGTGGTGCGACGGCGCCAACTGCCCCGAAGCCGTCTCCTCGAAGGCGGGAAATTCGGTGACCCACAGAAATGACAGGTCGTCGTGACCCTCGGGTCGCCCCAACTCGATCCGCAACTGGCCGAGCACCCCCTGGGCCCGGCGCCGCTTGACGTCTGCCACCAGCAGGAGGGTGTCGCCGGTGGCTGCACCGAGGGCATCGACGACGCCGTCGATCTCCCCGGCGGCCATGACCTTCGCCACCGGAGAGCGCACACCGCCACCCTCCTCGACGACCATCCACACCAGGCCCGACGCCCCAAGTTCCTTCGCTCGGGCCACGAGTCCGTCGAGCCCAGACCGGGACAGGGCAAGGGCACCGGCGTCGAGCCCAGCAACCGATCCTCCCTCGGAGAGCACGTTGCCGAAACCGGCGAACTCTGTCCCGGCGAAAGTTGCTGAAAGGTCGACCAACTCCATCCCGAACCTGAGGTCGGGCTTGTCGGTCCCGAAGCGATCCATCGCCTCGGACCACGTCATGCGGGGTAAGGGGAGCGGTGGAGCGACACCGCGCACTGCCTCGACGGCAGCGGCCACTGCCGATTCGATCGCGGTTTGGATCTCGGGCTCCTCCCAGAAAGACCCCTCGAGGTCGAGTTGGGTGAACTCGACCTGACGGTCGGAGCGGAAATCCTCGTCGCGGTAGCAGCGGGCGATCTGGAAGTAGCGCTCGACCCCGGAGACCATCAGCAACTGTTTGAAGAGCTGGGGCGACTGGGGCAGGGCGAAGAAGCTGCCCGGCTGATGACGGCTGGGGACGAGGAGGTCGCGGGCACCTTCGGGTGTGGACCGGATCAGTGTCGGGGTCTCGACCTCGAGAAAGCCGAGATCGTCGAGCGAGCGTCTGATCGCGGCCACCGCCTTGGACCTAGCCACCAGGTTGGCTGCCATCCGGGGGCGGCGCAGGTCGAGGTAGCGGAATTCGAGCCTGGTCTTCTCCTCGATTTCGGCGCGATCGTCGAGTTGGAAGGGAAGACCGTCTGCGGGGCTGAGCACTGTGAGCGTGTCCCCGGCGATCTCGACCTCTCCGGTGGGGAGATCGGGGTTGACCGTGCCGTCCGGACGACGACGGACTTTCCCTTCGATGCTGAGGCACCACTCGGAGCGGACATCGTGGACGGAGGGCACCGCCGTCGGGTCGATTACGACCTGGACGATCCCGGTGGCATCGCGCAGGTCGAGGAAGGCGATCCCGCCGTGGTCCCGCCTCCGTGAGACCCAGCCGGCGAGGCGCACCTGCCGCCCCTCGTCGCCCACGCCGAGCACGCCCGCCCGGTCGCTTCGGTACCGGTTGCTCACGGTGATGTGACCCACTCGTCCAGGTCGTCCACGTCCACCAATTGCTGCTCGCCGCTGCCGAGGTCGCGCACCACCACCTTGCCGGCCGCCCATTCCTCGCCGACGACGGCGGCGAAGCGGGCGCGGCCGCCTGCGTGGCGGAACTGCGCCTTCACCGACCCTGGTTCGAGGTCGAGGTCGGCGGCGACACCACCGCGCCGCAGCCGGCCAACCAGCCGGACAGCCTCTGTTTGCAGGTTCGGATCGGCGAGGACCACGAATACATCGAGTGGCAACGCCTCGTCCGACCCCGCCAAGGCGAGGATGATCCGATCGATGCCCATTGCGAGCCCCACGCTCGGAGTGGGACGCCCGCCGAGGGCCTCGGCCAGCCCGTCATAACGCCCGCCGCCCCCCAGCGACGCCTGTGCAGCCTCATAGCCCTCGACCACATACTCGAAGGCGGTTCTGGTGTAGTAGTCGAGCCCCCGTACAAGCTGCGGAGCGGCACGGTGTTGGATCCCGGCGGCCTCGAGTGCCTCTATCACCCGGCTGTGATGCTCCGCCGCGGCTCCAGAAACGAATGCATCCGGTGTAGGAGCCCCTGCCACCAACTTGGCATCCTCCTTGGAGTCGAGCACCCGCATCGGGTTGGTTTCCACACGAAGCCGCGCCTCCTCGCTCAGGTCGGCGGAGCGCTCGCGGAGCCACGCCCGAAGCGTCTCGAGATAGGCGGGCCGATCTTGGTGGTCGCCAAGCGTGTTGAGCAACACCGTGATCGGTGCCAGGCCTATCTCCTCGAGGAACCGATAACCGACCTCGATCACTTCTGCATCCGACCACGGCGAGGTGGTGTCGAGGTACTCCACGCCGGTCTGCCAGAACTGACGGCGGCGGCCGGCCTGGGGCTGCTCGTAGCGGAACATTGGCCCCGAGTACGAGAGCTTCACCGTCCCCGGGCTGCCCGACTGGATATATGCCCTGACGATCCCAGCCGTCCCCTCGGGCCGGAGGGTGAGGGAGCGCCCGCTCCGGTCGTCGAACGTGTACATCTGCTTGGAGACCACCTCGGTGGTCTCCCCTACCCCGCGGGCAAAGAGGTCGGTTGGCTCGAACAGGGGGACCATCGCCTGTTCGTATCCGTACCGGGCGACGAGGTCGTCCCAGGTTCGTAGAACCCGCGCCCAGATGCGCGAGACGGGGGGAAAGATGTCGTCGGTCCCCTTCGGGCCACGGATCGTCATGGGTGCCGGAGGGTAGTGAGGGAGTGCCGGCGGCTCCGCCGCCGGCACGGTGGTAGGTGGTAAGTGGTAGGTGGTAAGGACCTCCGCACAACGGAGGCCGCCGTCTGCCTTCTCGTTACTACTCCCACTCGTGACGGAACGGATTGGTGCGTCTCTCCCAGCCGATCGTGGTCTCCGGGCCGTGGCCGGGGAGGACCCGGACGTCGTCGGGGAGGTCGAGCACCCTTTCCCGCATGCTGACCACCAACTGGTCGAAGTCACCGCCGGGCAGATCGGTGCGACCGATGCTCCCGGCAAAGAGCTGGTCTCCGGAGAAGAGGACGCCGTCCTCCTCGATCAGGAAGCAGCAATGGCCTGGGGTATGCCCGGGCGTGTGACGCACCTCGAACGTGATCCCGCATAGGTCGAGCACCTGCCCGTGCTTCAGATGCTCGTAGGTCTCGGGCGGGGCGAAGTCCTGGTCGGGGACCATCCCCAACATGCCACGCAACTGTCGGTCCGGGTCGAGGGTGAGAAAGTCGTCATCGGGATGGATGTAGGCGACGGCGCCCGTCGATCGGGCAACCGGCCCAGCCCCGCCGACGTGGTCGATGTGACCGTGGGTCACCAGCAGCGCCGTCACCGCCAAATCGTGCCGCGCCAGAAGCCGGGCCACACCGGTCGGATCGGGCGGCGCGTCCACCACCACCGCGACACCCCCGCTCTCTCTCGCCACGACCCATGTGTTTGTCGCGGCGAGCCATAGCGGAGTCGACTCAATCAACATTGCGATGAAGTCCTTCTGGCTGCCGTCTGCCGTCTGCCGTTCGCCGTCTCGATTTCAGTCGGTGCCACCTGCCCGGGGGACGAGGCGGTATGCGTCGTAGGCACCCTCGACCCGGCGCAACTCCTCGAGCAATCGAGGCACCTGGCCGGGATCGGAGAGCTCGATCTCGTAACGGAGCACAGCTACCCGGTCGCGACCGGTCGCGGACGAGGAGGCGACGATGTTGCCCCCCTGGTCCGATATGGCCGAGGTCACATCTCGCAGTAGTCGGGTCCTGTCGAGCGCCTCCACCTGCACCCAGATGGTGAAGGAGCCGACGCGGTCGGGCGCCCAGGAAACATCGATCATCCGCTCGCGGTGCGCACCCATCGCCGCGATGTTCGTGCAGTCGGAGCGGTGGACCGATACCCCCCTCCCCACGGTGACAAAGCCGACGATGTCGTCGCCTGGAACCGGCGCACAGCAGCGTGCGATCCGCACCCACATTCCCTCGTAGCCCTCGACGACTATCCCGGCTCCGCTCGGGGCCGTCCGTCGGCTGGTTGGCGTCTCTGGCAGTGCCTCGTCGCCCTCGAGTTGGGGGCGCACGCTGCGGACAATCCGGGAGACGACGGTGGCGGCTGAGGTCGAGCTCTCCCCCACTGCGGCGAAGAGTGCGTCGAGGTCCCGGAGCCCCATCTCGGCGGCCACCGATTCGAGTTGCCGGTCGCGCTCGGCTGCGCTCAGCCCGAGCCCCTCCTTGCGGAGAGCCGCCGCGATCTGATCACGACCCTCGGCGACGGCGACCTCGCGCCTCTCCTTGGAGAACCACTGCTTGATCTTGGCCCGAGCGCGAGAGGTACGGACAAACCCGAGCCAGTCGCGGCTTGGGCCTGCATCGGGTGACTTGGAGGTGAGGATCTCGACGATGTCGCCCGACTCGAGCCGGGTTCCGAGCGAGACCAGCCTCCCGTTGACCCGAGCGCCCACGCATCGGTTCCCCACCTCGGTGTGAATGGTGTAGGCGAAGTCGACCGGGGTCGCCCCACGCGGGAGAGTTCGGACATCGCCCGCCGGTGTGAGGACGAACACCTCATCCTGGTAGAGATCGAGCTTGAGACCGGCGAGAAACTCGTTGGGGTCGCGGTACTCCTCGTGGAGAAAGCGCACATCGGCCATCCACTGGAGGTCGGCCGCTCCGCCCCCCTCCTTGTATCGCCAGTGGGCGGCGATCCCCGACTCGGCGCGGCGGTTCATCTCCCTGGTGCGGATCTGCACCTCGAGGGGGCGGCCATCGGACCCGATCACGGTGGTGTGGAGGCTCTGGTAGAGGTTGAACTTGGGCATGGCGATGTAGTCCTTGAAGCGACCCTGGACCGGCGGCCACATGGCGTGGATGACGCCGAGTGCGGCGTAGCAATCGCGCATCTCCTCGGTGGTGATCCGGATCCCGATGATGTCGTGGATCTCGGAGAATGCCTGCCCGATGGCGACCATCTTGCGGTAGATCGAATACGGGTGCTTCGGACGCCCGGTGACGGACGCATCGACCCCGGCATCTTGCAGCGCCCCCCGCACCTCGGTCATCACCTTCTCCAGATAGGCATCCCGCTCCGGTGTCCTCGCGGCGAGCTGTTCTTGGATCTCCTCGTAACGGAGCGGCTGGAGGACGGCGAAGCAACGGTCCTCCATCTCGTGCTTCACCTCCTCCATCCCCAGCCGGTGAGCCAGCGGGGCATACACCTCGAGTGTCTCCTTGGCGATCCGCTGCTGCTTCTCTGGTCGGAGGGCGGAGATGGTCCGCAGGTTGTGGAGCCTGTCGGCGAGCTTGATGAGGAGGACGCGGACATCCTGGGCCATCGCCACCACCATCTTGCGGATCGTCGCCGCCTGGGCTTCCTCCTGGGAGCCGAACTTGATCCGATCGAGCTTGGTGACCCCATCGATCATCAGCGCCACCTGCTCACCGAAGCGCTGCCTCACCTCGTCGAGGGTCAGGTCGGTGTCCTCGACCGTGTCGTGTAGCAGCGCAGCGACCAGCGTCTCGACGTCCAACCCATAGTCGGCCAGCACCGCCGTCACCGCGATGGGGTGGACTATGAAGGGCTCGCCCGACTTGCGGTACTGGCCGCGGTGCATGCGTTCGGCCAGCCGGTAGGCATCGAGGATGGCGGTGTCGGGGCCGTCGGGATGGTGCTCGTGGTAGGGGCGCAGCACCGGTCCCAACTCGGCGATCGCAGCGTCGCGATGCGCCAGGTCAGTCATAGACCACCAAGGCATGGAGCGGCACGCCGTCGAGTTGCTCCTTTCCGGCGAGGAACGCCAACTCGACGAACACCGAGACCCCGACGACATTTGCCCCAAGCTTGTCCAACAGCCTGACCGCAGCCCGCGCCGTGCCGCCGGTGGCGATCACGTCGTCGACCACGAGCACCCGGTCATCGGGGGTGACGGCGTCCTGGTGGATCTCGAGAGCGTCGGTCCCGTACTCCAGGCTGTACTCCTCGCGGACCACCGTCCAGGGGAGCTTGCCCGGCTTGCGCAGCGGAACGAACCCGGCGCCGAGACGGGTGGCTGCGGGGCTGGCGAGGATGAAGCCGCGCGCCTCGATCCCGGCCACCTTGGTCACACCGGCATCGGCGAACGGAGCCACGGTGGCGTCTATCAGTCCGATGAGAGCCGCTGGGTCGGCCAGCACCGGGGTTATGTCCTTGAAAACGATCCCCGGCTCAGGGAAGTCGGGCACGTCACGGACGAGGGAACGGAGCGCTTCGATGTCCACCCCATCAGTGTACGGCCGGGCCGATCGGCAGACCGACGTTCACCGCTTCCGCTTGCGGGGCGGACGCGGCGCGGCACCCGACCCCGAGGGCGGGCGCACCGTGGGTCCGGGCGCAGTCGGTGTGGCACCGGCGGGACGTGGCGACGCCGTCTCCTTCAGCTCGAGGCGACGGCGCGTCCTCGTCCAGCTCTCCTCGCCTTCCTTCCACGCCGCCAGCACCGGTCCCGCCACACCGATCGACGAGTAGGTGCCGACGGCGATCCCGATGAACAGGGCGAGCGAGAAGTCGTTGAGCGGTGTCGCCCCGAGGACGACCCCGCCGACGATGAGGAGGCTGGCGATGGGGATGAGGCTGGCGAGCGATGTGTTGATCGACCTCATCAACACCTGGTTCATCGACACGTTGACGATGTCGCTGTAAGTGGCCCGGTCGTGGAGTTCGCGCTCGTTCTCCTTGATCTGGTCGAAGACCACCACCGAGTCATAGAGCGAGTAGCCGAGGATGGTGAGGATCGACACCACCGTCGCCGGAGTGACGTCGATCCCGAAGAGGGCGTAGATACCCACAGTCACGATCAGGTCGTGAAGCAGGGCAGCGATGGCGGTGACTCCCATCTTGAACTCGAGCCTCCACCCGATGTAGAGGATCACCGCCCCGAGGAAGACCACGAGGGCGATGAGCGCTCTCTGGCCGATCTGCGCCCCGAATGTCGGGCCGACCGACTCGACATTCGCCTCACCGGGCTGGGCACCGGTGACCTCCGATGCGGCCTCGATCAGCGGGGCGGGGTCGTCGATGAATCCGGTCTGGATCCTCACCGAATCGCCACCGGAGACCTCCTGGATGCGGGCATCGCTGGCGCCGAGCGGGTCGATGGCTTCCCTGACCTCTTCAACCTCCGCCCCGGCCGGGTTGGGGACGGTCACCACCAGGCCCCCGGTGAAGTCCACGCTCAATTCGAGCCCGAAGATGATCAACGCCAGGATCGAGACCCCGAGGAGAACGCCAGAGATCGTCCACCAACGACGCCTCGATCCGACGAAGTCGAATGTCGTCTCACCCCGGTAGAGCTTTCGCCAGAGCCCCATCAGGCCCGAATCTCCCATCAGATACTGCCTCCCGCCTCGAACCCGGCGGTGGCACGGATCCCAACCACGTCGTTGCGACCCAGATCGGTGGCGGATAACAGCACGGTCGCATTCCGTGTGAAGAGGAAGGCGACCACGATGTCGAGCAGGGTCGCGATACCGAGCGCCAGGGCGAAGCCCCGCACTGGCCCGATAGCGAGGAAGTAGAGGAGGACAGCGCCGATCAGCGACACCGTGTCGGCGGTGATCACGGTACGGAAAGCGCGGCGGAAGCCTTCCTCGACGGCCGAGCGGGCGGTGCGTCCGCTGCGGACCTCGTCTTTGATCCGTTCGAAGAGGACGATGTACGAGTCGGCCGTTATCCCGATCGAGATGACGATCCCGGTAACGCCGGCGAGGGTGAGGGTCAAGCCGCGGTAGGTGCCGAGCAGCGAGAAGATCGTGATGAGGAGCGAGCCGAAGACGCTGAGCCCGATGACACCGACGAGCCCAAGAGCCCGGTAGTAGATGAGGATGTAGAGCGCCACCACAGCCAGATCCCACCAAACCTGCGATGAGGCCGGCCCGGAGCGAATCGGTCCCCAGCGTCGCCGACACCGTTTGGACCGATGACTGCTCGAAGGCGACGGGGAGCGACCCGTAGCGGAGCACGACCGGAAAGGTCCTGGGCCTCCTGCTCGGAGGCGGCAGGGTCGTCGCCTCCGACGGTGATGATCGCTTGTCCTCCGGTGATCCCAGTGGCCGGGTCGACGTCGAGACTCACCTCGGGTGCCGAGATCACCTCACCGTCGAGGACGATGGCAATCTGGCGGCGCGGGTCCAACTGAGGGAATGCCGCCGCTTGCTTGGTCATCTCGGCGAACTGTTCGGCGCCCTCGGCCGTGAGGTCAAGTTGCACGACCCAGCCGCCTTGCGTGGCACCGGTTCCTTGGAAGCCGGGGATTGCATCGGCCACGTCCGAGCCGAGGAGGCCGGCCGGACCCACGTGGTAGATCGCAACGGTTCCCAACTCGGGAGCGATCTGGGGAAGCCAGGCCTCTGCTTCGGGGTCGTCGTCGATGGTGAGCCCGGTATCGGGGTCGACCCCTTCGGGGATGCTCGTCGGTGTGGTGACGGTGGTGGTCGACGACCCGGCATTGGTTGTGGTGGTCGGGCCGGCGGAGGTGGTCGTTGCTCGAACGGTGGTGGTGGTCGCCTGGAGCCTGGCCGGGACCCCGAGGCTGGCTGCGGTCGTCGATGTGACCTCTTGTGCGGTGGTCGATGTCGCTTCGGGGGCCGAGGTGGAAGTGGCTCCCAGGTCCGTTGTCGGCGTCCCCGGCCGGGTGGTGGTGGGTCCCGTGGGGGGCGCAGTCGTCGTCGTGGGAGGGGCGAATGGGTTCTGGTCGGCACCGAAGGTCTCTTCCACCGGGCGGAAGCTGAGCTCGCCGGTCTGACCGATTGCGTCGAGGGCCCGCTCCGGGTTGGTGACACCGGGAAGTTGGACGAGGACAGTCCGGTCGCTGGTCACCGAGATCTCCGGTTCCTGGATCCCGAAGTCCTCGATCCGGCTCCTCATGATCTCCACCGCTACATCGACCACCTCGGGGTCGGTGCCGGCAGGGGCGGTGAGGATCACCGAGGTCCCGCCTTGGAGGTCGAGCCCGAGCCGCGGTGTCACCCCGAGTGCAAGGGTTACCGCCAAGCCCCCCCAGGACACCAGGAGGACGATGACAACCGTGATCAGCCGGCGGCGCACCTTGTCGTCAGATGTCTGATTCGGGTGGCGTCGGCGGCTCGGGCGGGGTCGTCTTGGACGCAACGGCGCGGCGCGCCACCTTCAACCGCCCCTCCTCGACCTCGAGGACCACGTTCTCGTCGTCCATCGAGATGATCCGCCCAATGATGCCCACCGATGGTCCGTACCTCGTCGTCGAGCCCGATCGTTGACATCAGGTCCTGCTGCTGCTTCATCCGCTGGCGTTGCGGCCTGAGGATGAGGAAGTAGAAGATCCCGACGAACAGGACCAGAGGGAGGATCAGACCCAACGGAGAGCCTCCGGCTGCGGCTTCCTGCGCCAAGATCATCGTGCTGCCTTCTTTCTCGGGTCGGTACCCACACCGGCACACAAGCCTGGGATGCGCGACGTGGGTAGGGCCCACGCTCGGTGGGCCGGGCGGGAGGTTACTCGTCGGGTGGGTGCGGCGAAAGTCGCCTCGCCGTCACCGACTGGCGGTGTTCCTCAAACCGGCGTTCTTCGATAGCTTAGTCGCGTGGCGGCGATCAATTGCAGCGTGTAGTGCAGGTTGTGGACGGTGAGCAGGTTGTGTGCCAGCAGTTCGCCGGTCACGTGGAGATGACGCAGGTAGGCGCGGGAATGCAGGTGACAGGTGGAACAGCCGCACTCGGAATGGAGCGGGGAAGGGTCGGCGGCGAACCTGGCCGCCTTGATGTGATAGTCGCCGTCGGCGGTGAGGATCTTGCCGTGACGAGCGAGCCGGGTCGGCCATACACAGTCGAAGAGGTCCGCCCCTAGAGCCACGGCGTCGAGCACACCGACCGGGTCGCCCAGACCCATGACGTAGCGGACCTTTCCAGGTGGAAGCTCGGCCACGGTGACTTCCAATGCCAGCCGCCTCTCCTCGGGCGTCTCCCCCACAGACAGTCCGCCAATGCCGAAGCCGGGCACATCGAGCGCGGCCGTGGCCCGGGCACTGGTGGCGCGGAGCGCCTGATCGGTCCCCCCCTGGACGATCCCGAACAGCGCCTGATCGGGCCGGCGGTGGGCGGCCAACCCTCGCTCGCTCCATCGCAGCGTGCGCTCCATCGCTGCTCGCACATCCGAACCCGGTGCGGGGAGGGCGAGACAGACATCGAGCACCATGGCGATGTCGGATCCGAGCCGTTCCTGCACCTCGACCGCCCTCTCGGGGGTGAGGTGCAGCCAACTGCCGTCGTACGGCGACCGGAAGCGGGCGCCCGTCTCGTCGATTTTCGGGCCGAGTGAGAACACCTGGAACCCACCCGAGTCAGTGAGGATCGGTCCCTCCCAACCCATGAACCCGTGGAGCCCGCCCAACCCGGCGACCAACTCGTCACCGGGGCGCAGCATCAGGTGGAAGGCATTGGCGAGGACGATGTCGGTGCCGACCGCCCGAGATCGGCGGGACCAACCGCCCGAACCGAGGCCCTCGTTCCCACCGGCATGAAGGCGGGGGTCGACACCGTCCCGTGCGGCGTGTGGAGCAGACCCGTCCGGGCCGCTCCGTCGCGTGCCCCCTCTTCCCACCGTACGGGTGCGGTCACCTCTCGCCTCCGACATCAGACCACCTCGACGCCAACATCGCATCGCCGAAGGAGAGAAAGCGGTATCCCCTTCCCAGCGCCGCTGGTGTAGGCGGTGCGCCACGCCGGACCCATGAAGGCGGCAACCAGGGCGATCAGCGTGCTGCGCGACATGTGGAAGTTGGTCACCAACAGATCGGTCACGTTGAAAGAGAACCCGGGCACGATGAACAAGCCCGGTGGTGCCCTCCCCCGGCTCCACCACCCTGCTACCCGGCACCCCGTTGGTCTCGAGGACACGCACCACGGTGGTCCCGAGGGCCACCACCCTGCCCCCGCCTTCCCTGGTCGCTTCGATACGGGCAGCGGTGTCCTCGGACACGCTGTAGCGCTCGCGGTGGATGGTGTGTTCACCCACGTAGTCGGTGGCGATGGGCCGAAAAGTGTCGAGGCCGACCTCGAGGTCGACTGCAGCGACCCCTATCTCCCTGGCTGTCAGACCACCCAACACCTCCTCGGTGACGTGGAGACCGGCGGTCGGGGCAGCGGACGAACCGGGCCTATCGGCGTAGATGGTCTGGTACCTGGCCGGGTCGTCGATTGGGCGCTTGATGTAAGGAGGTAGTGGCACGTCCCCGATCGTCTCGATCGCCTCTTCGACGTCTCCGCTACCGCCTATCTCCAACTCAACCTTCCCATCGACCGGGTCTGTCAGGACCGTGCCTTTCACCGTGCCGAACCGGACGACGCTGCCCGATCGAAGCCGGCGAGCGGGACGCACCAGAGCGGAAAAACGCCGCTCTCCGACGCGCTCCAAAAGCAGCGCCTCCACCGACCCACCGCTCCCCTCCCTTGTCCCCCTCGAGTCGAGCCCGGCGGACCCTGGTGGCGTTCACCACGATCAGGTCGCCGGGCTCGAGCAGGCCCGGCAGATCGATGAAGGTGTGGTCGGTCAGGTCACGCGGTGTCGAGCAGCCTCGCTGCGTGGCGCGGCTCGATCGGTTGCTGGGCGATTGCCGTCTCGGGTAGTTCGTAGTCGAGGTCTGCGGTTCGCACCCGATGAGGGTAGGAATCAGAGCAGTGACGTCTGCGGGTCAGCCGGCGGAGTGAGCCCGAGGTGGTTCCATGCGGATGGGGTGGCGATCCTGCCGCGTGGGGTGCGCTGCAGCATCCCGATCTGCAACAGATATGGCTCGTAGGCATCCTCAACCGTTTCCGGTTCCTCCGAAACCGCTGTCGCCAGGGTGGACAAACCGACCGGGCGCCCGGAGAACCGGACCACAAGAGCCTCGAGGATTGCACGGTCCACCTTGTCGAGACCGAGATGGTCGACCTCGTACACGGCCAGCGCGGTCTCGGCGGTCTCACGGTCCACCACTCCGCCGGCGCGAGCAACGGCGTAGTCGCGCACTCGGGCGAGGAGGCGGATGGCGATGCGCGGAGTACCCCGGCTCCTCGTACCGATCACCTCCGCTCCATCGGGGGTGAGGTCGGCGTCGAGGATCCCTGAAGCGCGGCCAAGTATCTGCTCGAGCTCCTCGGGTTGGTAGTACTCGAGCTTGTCTGCGATCCCGAACCGGTCGCGCAGAGGCGCAGTCACCTTCCCCATTCGTGTCGTTGCTCCGACCAGCGTGAATCGGGCAAGGTCGATCCGGATGGACTGTGCCGAAGCCCCCTTGCCAACGACGATGTCGAGTTGGAAGTCCTCCATGGCCGGGTACAGGACCTCCTCGACCGCCCGAGGAAGCCGGTGGATCTCGTCGATGAAGAAGACATCGCCGTCATCGAGGTTGGAGACGATGGCGGCGAGGTCGGCGGGTCGCTCCAGCGCCGGGCCCGACGTGATGCGGAGTCGGGTGGACGTCTCGGCCGCCAGGATCCCGGCGAGTGTCGTCTTCCCCAGGCCGGGCGGGCCTGAAAAGAGAACATGGTCGAGCGGCCGCCCCAGCATCCGGGCCGCCTCGATGGCGATGCGGAGCCTCTCCTTGAGACGTTCCTGCCCGACGAATTCGTCGAGGTGACGGGGACGGAGCGATGTCTCCACCTCGGAGTCGAGCGGCTCGGCGGCGCCGGCGAGCAGTCCCTCCTCGCGCAACTCAGTGCCTCCCCAGCATGCGGAGCGCGTTCCGCACCTGTTCCTCGACCGGCACAGAGTCGTCGACCGAGGGCAGAACTTCGGCGATCTCGGCACTGCCAAACCCGAGCGACTCGAGAGCCTCCCTGACCCGGCTTGGCGAAGACGACGATCCGACGAGATCTCCGTCACCCTCGGCGAGCTTGGGCCGGAGGTCGAGGATCAGCTTCTGAGCGGTCCGCTTACCGATCCCGGGCACCAGCGTGAGTGAGTCCACGTCCTCGGTGACGATGATTCTCCGCAATTCGTCGGCGGTGCTCGACCCGAGGACCCCAAGCGCCATCTTGGGTCCGACGCCGGATGCGGTGATCAGCATCCGGAAGAGCTGTCTCTCGCTCTCCGAGGTGAACCCGTAAAGGGCCATTCCGTCGTCGCGCAGATGGAGGTGGGTGTGGAGCACCACCTCCTCGCCCACTGGAGGCAATTCTCCGACGGTGCGCGGTGTCACCGCCACCTCGTAACCCACCCCGCCGACGTCGAGGACCAGGTACGCCTCTCTGGTAGCCACCAAGGTCCCGCGGAGACGCCCTATCACGAGGCCTCCTTGGCGGACGGCTTTGGCCATCGGGCCGCCTGGAGATGGCAGAGCGCCACGGCCAAGGCATCGGCGGCGTCGGCCGGATGCGGAGGAGTTGCAAGCCCGAGTCGCCGCGCCACCATCGCCGTGACCTGCCGCTTGTCGGCCGCGCCGTCGCCGGTCACCGCCAGCTTCACCTTGGTCGGGGGGTACTCGACCACCTCTGCTCCTGCCTGGGCCGCTGCGAGTATCGCCACCCCAGCAGCACGTCCCACCGAGGTGGCGGTCACCCGGTTGAGATTGACGAAGACCTGCTCGATGGCGACAACCTGCGGTTTGTGCTCGGCAAGGATCTCGCACAGGTCGTGGTGCAATTCGACCAATCGAGTCCCGATCGAGGCAGCGGGGTCGGTCCGGATCACCCCGGCAGCCACCGCACGAGGCCCGGAGGCGCCGCCGTCGACGGCGGCATAGCCGGTGGTAGTGAGACCGGGATCGATCCCCAAGACGAACACCTGTACGACTGTAATGCCCGGTGCCAGCGGCACCGGGCATTACGAGACCGAGGTTTGCAGGTCTAGCTGTCGACCGCCATCCCTTGCACCTTGGCATCGGTCAGAACCGCCGAGCGGCCTGCGCCAGATCACCGGTCGGACAGCGAGTCAGTCGGAGCGGCGACGAGATCGGTTGGATCGGTCGTCTGGCATCATCGCCGGGATGCCGCAAGCCCACCTGAAAACAGGGATCGACTTGGAGTACGACACATTCGGTGAATCCGGCGACCCGGCGTTGGTCCTCGTGATGGGTCTCGGCACCCAGATGATCGCCTGGCACCCCCGCTTCTGTGCGATGCTCGCCGACCACGGGTTGTTCGTCGTCAGGTTCGACAACCGCGACTGCGGGTTGTCAACGCGTCTCGACGACGCGGCGGTCGACGTTGTCGGCGCGCTCCAAGCGGCGGTGCTGGGTGAGCCGGTGGCGAGCGCGTACACGCTGACCGACCTGGCGGCCGACATGGTCGGTCTGCTCGACCACCTCGAGATCGATGCCGCACATATCGTGGGGGTTTCCCTCGGCGGCATGATCGCCCAGACGTTTGCCATCGAGCACCCCGAAAGGACCATGACGCTCGTCTCGATGATGTCGTCGCCAGACCTGATGGCGTTCGCCGAAGCCGCGCCCGAGGCGGTAGCCCTCCTGTTCACCCCGAGACCCACCGACCGGGTAGCCGCCGTCGAAGCCTCGCTTGCGTCGGGCCGGGTGCTCGCCGGCGAGTTCTTCGACGAGGGAGTGGTGCTCGGTTACGAGCGGGCAGCCTCGGAAAGGGGAGGCCCCTACCCGATGGGAACTGCTCGTCAGCTCTGTGCGATCCTCGCCTCCGGGGCAAGGGAGGAAGCGCTACGCCAACTCAATGTCCCCACGTTGGTCATCCACGGAGATGCCGACCCGCTGATCCCACCAGTCTGCCGGCAGGCGCACCGCAGAGTTGATCCCGGGCGCCGAGTTGATGTTGGTGGAGAAGATGGGCCACGACCTGCCGATCCCGCTCTGGCCGCTGTTGACGGACAGGATCGGTCGAGTTCGTGTTGAGCAGTACTTAGTACTTAGTACTTAGTACTTAGACCAGAACCAGGAGCCTGCTATCCGAGTTCGGCGAGGACGCGCTCGTCTATGTCGAAATTGGCATGGACCTCTTGGACGTCATCGAGGTCCTCGAGGGCGTCGACCAGGCGCAGGACCCGGGGCGCCGTGGGCCGGTCCACGTCGATGGTGGAGCGAGGGAGCTGGGTCACCTCGGCGTCTTCGACGGTCAGCCCGCCGTCCTGCAGAGCTTCTCGGACCATCACTAGGTCACCGGGTGCGGTGATGACCTCGAATTGACCCTCGCCGGATGACTTGATGTCCTCGGCGCCGGCGTCGAGCGCCGTCATCATCACCTCGTCCTCGTCACCTTCCACCAGCAAATACCCCTTCTGTTCGAAGAGGTACGCGACCGACCCGGGCTCGCCCAAATTGCCCCCATTGCGGGTGAAGGCGGAGCGGATATCGGACCCGGCACGGTTGCGGTTATCGGTGAGGGCAAGCACATACAGCGCAACCCCACCCGGGCCATATCCCTCGTACCAGATCTCCTCGTAATGGGCGCCCTCGACGTCACCCGTGCCCCGCTTGATGGCGCGCTCGATGTTGTCCATGGGAAGCGAACTGCTGCGCGCCTTGTCGATCGCCTGGGCGAGGGTGGCGTTACCGGCGGGGTCACCACCACCCTGGCGCGCTGCCACCTCGATGGCGCGCACCAACTTGGCGAACAGCTTGCCCCTCCTGGCGTCCTGTGCCGCCTTCTTGTGCTTGATCGTCGACCACTTGGAGTGTCCGGACATGGAACCTTCAATCGGAGGGTGGAGACGTGCCGTCGGGGTATGCCGGCTCGGCTCGTGTCAGGTCGAGCACCAGTCTATGGATGCGCTCGTCCCCCGTCAGTTCCGGGTGGAACGAGGTGGCGATGACGTTGCCCTCCCTGATCATCACCGGGTGACCGTCCACCTCGGCGAGCACCTCGACCCCTTCCCCGATCGACGCCACCCACGGCGCCCTGATGAAGACGGCGTGGAATGGATCCTCCAATCCCGTGATATCGAGATCGACCTCGAACGACTCGTTCTGCCGTCCAAAGGCGTTGCGCTCGACGACGACGTCCATCGCACCAAGCTGGGGCTGACGGTCGCCGGTGGTGCCGCTGGCCAGGAGAATCATCCCTGCACACGAGCCGTAGGCGGGTAGGCCATCGGCTATCGCCTTCTCAAGTGGATCGAGCAACCCGAAGATCGTTGCCAGGCGGCCGATGGTGGTCGACTCACCGCCGGGGATGACAATGGCGTCGATTCCATCGAGGTCGGATGGGCGTCGCACCTCGGTGACCGAAGCGCCTACCGCTTCCAGCAGTAGGCGGTGCTCGCGAACGTCACCCTGGAGGGCGAGAACGCCTACCCGGGTCAATGTCCCTCCTCGGGGATCACCACCCGCGCTGTTGCAGCCGCTGCGCCTCCGTCAGGGTCCCGATCTCGATGCCGGGCATCGCCTCGCCCAGCCCGGTAGAGACCTTGGCGAGGACGTCGGGGTCCATGTGGTAGGTGGTGGCTTCGACGATGGCTCGGGCGTACTGCGCGGGATCCGAGCTCTTGAAGATCCCCGAGCCGACGAACACACCGTCGCAACCGAGTTGCATCATCAGCGCGGCATCGGCAGGGCTGGCGATGCCACCGGCGGCGAAATTGACGACGGGGAGCGTTCCGGTGTCCGCTACCTCACGCACCAACTCGATGGGTGCTGCCAGGTCGCGGGCTGCGGCCATGAGCTGCGCCGGGTCGAGACTCCCGAGGCGACCAATCTCGTTGGTCACTGTCCGCATGTGGCGCACTGCCTCGACGACGTTCCCGGTGCCCGCCTCGCCCTTGGTGCGGATCATCGCCGCCCCCTCACCGATGCGTCGCAGCGCCTCGCCGAGGTTGCGGGCACCGCAGACAAAGGGTGTGGTAAACGCCCACTTGTCCACATGGTGTTCCTCATCGGCGGGGGTGAGGACTTCGCTCTCGTCGATGTAGTCCACGCCGAGCGACTGGAGCACCTGAGCCTCGACGAAGTGGCCGATCCGGCACTTGGCCATCACCGGGATGGTGACGGCCTCCATGATCTCGACGACCTTCTCCGGGTCGGCCATCCGGGCGACACCGCCTTCCTTGCGGATGTCGGCGGGGACGCGCTCCAGCGCCATCACCGCTACGGCGCCGGCCTCCTCGGCGATCTTGGCCTGATCAGCGGTGACCACGTCCATGATCACCCCGCCCTTGAGCATCTCAGCCAACCCACGCTTGACCCGGTCGGTTCCGCGTTCCACGTCCATGCTCCGCATTCTACGGCAGCCCAACCCGGCTGACCGACGGCCGTTCCCTGTACCCGAATTTCTGTCCTGATCTGCCTACAAGGGTCTAGATCCGGTCTCTGGTCTGACATACAATCGAACACATGTTCGATACGGTGACAGAGTGCCTCACCGAGGGACGTCCTCCCCGACGGACTGGCGGAGATGGCACCCGGTCCTGAACTGGCCATAGTGCTGGCTGGTCTCGACCGGTCGCTGCTCAACGGTCACGAGATGGTGATCGTGCTCCAAGCCCGCTCTCGCCTGGTCTCCCACTTCCAGGCGGAGATGTACGCCGACATGATGGAGGTGGCCCTCTCCCCAGCGGGGGACGCCTCCTCCCGGGCGGAGCGGATCGACAACCTCGACGAGGACTCCTCGGCCGAGATCGGAGCCGCCCTCCACCTCACCCGGAGAGCGGCCGACGTCGCACTGGGGATCGCCTGGGACCTGGTGGAGAGACTCCCCGAGGTGGGAGAGGCGCTCTCTGCGGGATCTACGCCAAGGGCGGTCGCACCCATCCCCACAATCTGGGACCGCTCTGCCGGCACCACCACCGCTTGAAGCACGAGGCGGGGTGGGAACTGGAACAACCCATCCCGGGAACGTTCACCTGGACAAGTCCGCTGGGGCACACCTACCACTCACCCGATCGGGCGCCCTGAAGCAACCCATGCAGGGACGACTTTGAGACCAGTCCTTCCGCCTTCCGTCTTCCGTCTTGATCGATTGACGGCCATCCGCGGCCCAACCCGGCACAATCTCCCCGATGAACATCGCAGTGGTGTGCCCATACGCTCTCGACCGATTCGGGGGCGTGCAGGCACAGACAATCGGATTGGTCGAGCGACTGCGAGGCGAGGGTCACGCCGCTTGGCTGGTCGCCCCCGGTCGAACCGGCCCCGAGCGGGCGCGACTGGTCGGGTCGACAATCACCGTCCCCGCCAATCGCTCCGCCGTGCCGGTGGCTCTCGGTCCCGGCGTCCCGGGGCGGGTGCGACGCGCCATCGCCGGTGCCGACCTGGTTCACGTCCACGAGCCGCTGATGCCGCTGGTCTCGTGGTCGGCACTGGCGGCGACTGTCCCGGTAGTGGGCACCTTCCACGCCGATCCGAGCGACCTGATTAGGTGGTCGTACAGGGTGGCGGGGCCCGTGCTTGGTATCCGGCGCCGGTTGGCTGCGGTGACCGCGGTCAGCCGGGTGGCGGCAGCAGCGGTGGAGCCGCTTTTCGACGAGGTCATGGTGATTCCGAACGCTGTCGAGGTCGAGACCGTGCCCGAGGTGGACAGGGTGGCGACCAGGGTGGCGTTCGTGGGGAGGGACGACGCACGCAAGGGACTGGACGTGCTCTTGGAGGCGTGGCCCGGGGTGGTGGCGGTCGCCGGGGCCGAGTTGGTGGTGATCGGGACCGATCGGACCGATCGCCCTGGAGTCCGTTTCCTCGGCCGCGTCGCCGATGCCGACAAGATGGCCGTGTTGGCCGGGGCCGCGGTGTTCTGCGCACCAAACCTGGGCGGTGAGAGCTTTGGGATCACGTTGGTGGAGGCGATGGCGGCCGGGTGCCGGGTGGTCGCATCGGACCTCCCCGGCTTCAGAGAGGTCCTCGGAGGGCTGGGTGACCTCGTCCCACCCGGTGACCCCGAGGCGTTGGCCGGTGCACTGGTGACCGCCCTGGCGGCTCCGGACGATCCGGCGCGTTGGCGGAAGCGGGCGGCAGAGTTCGACTGGTCGGTGGTGGTCCCCCGCTACCTCGAGGTGTACCGGGAGGTGCTTCGGGCGGCCCGCTGAGTCAAAGGCGGTCCGAAGGCCAGTTGGGTTGGAGCAGGTGCCATTGCAATGGATCCATACGGATCAGTTCCTCGAGGGCAGCGGCGACCAACTGGGTGCCCGCCGCTATTCGCTCGGAACGGGTGCCCTCCTCGGGGAGGCGGATCGGGGGCAGAACTACCAGGCGATGGCCGGGCCCGTCGAGGAAGAAGCAGGCCACCGGTAGGAGGGCCGCTCCACTCCGCATCGCCAGCGACACGGGGCCGGCGGGAAGGGTGGTCGTCTCGCCAAAGAACTCCACGGGCACGCCGCGACCGCGCAGGTCCCGGTCGCACAGCAGGGCGGCAGCTCCGTTGCGGTCGACTATGCCCTGCAGGTCCTTCATCAACGAGCGTCCCGGTTCGGCCAGCACCGCCTCGATCCCGAAGGAGGAGCGCAACCCCACGAACCAGGAAGTGAGACGGCGGTTGCTCAGCGACTCGGCCACGGCCATGACCGGAACGCCAATGCCCACCGATGCCGTCGCCGCCACCTCCCAGTTCCCCACATGGGGGACGGCATAGATGAGCCCGGCGCCCTCGTCGCGGGCTTGCTCGAGGTACTCGAGCCCAACGGTCTCCACCGCCGCGGCCATGGCCGGGACTCTTTTCTCCCGGGCCCAGAGGACCTCGGCCCAGTAACGCCCGTAGGCGGCGAAGACGCTCCGAGTCGCCGTATCCACTTCCCCACCGGGACCGAGGACACGGGTCATGTGCCGGCGGGCCATGTTCCGTCGCTTCGAGTCGGTGAGATGCCAAATTCGGCCGACCCACTCCCCGAGCTGGATCGCTCCCCGCTCGGGGAGGACTGCGATGACCGCCGAGCCGAACCGCAACATCCAGTAAGACACGGTGTCGACGACAGCCGCATACCGCTTACGCACCGGTGGCGCTACACGGCGGGGGCGCGTCGTTTCCTTGCCGGCTGCGGTGTCCGCTTCAGTCCTCCTGGTGGAGCCGCTGCCAGGTGAGGACGAACCGTTGACCCACCGTGATCCAGGTGAGGGCGGTCATCGCCCAGAGCATCGGCCCTACGAACCCGAAGACGAGGCCTGCGGTGAAGAGGATCACCCGCTCGGATCGACCCATCCAGCCCCCCCGCCCCTCGACCCCCAATCCCTCGGCCTTGGCCCGGATGAAGGGAACCAGGAGCGATCCGCCCAAGCTGAGCCCGCAGAGGATCACGTACAGCGGGGTGTCCGCCAACGCATAGGCAAGGGCCGAGAAGATGGCGATCTCGCCGACGCGGTCGGCGACGGTGTCCACCAGAGCCCCACTCGGGCCTGCCCTGCCGGTTGCCCGGGCCACCGCCCCGTCGAGACCATCGAGGATGGCGCCCGCCGCAGCTATCCAACCGCCCAGAACGAGACGCCCGGTGGCGATCAGTGCCGCCCCGACCAATGAGAGGGCCAAGCCGATCAAGGTCAGCGAGGTCGGGGTGAAACCGAGGCGACCCAGGAACCGGCCGATGGGATCGGTGACCCGTTCCACCGACCCTCGAACTCTCATCTCGATCAACGCTGATGCTCCCTTGGAGGCGGGAAACGTACCACAGGAAATTGGCCCAAACCCTTCTCACTACACTCGCCCGACGACGACCGAAGAGGAGGTCCGGTGGTCCCCGAACGCATCCGCAACGTGGTCCTTGTCGGCCACGGAGGGAGCGGGAAGACATCGCTCGCCGAGGCGCTCCTCTTTGCGGCCGGGTCAACCACGCGGGTGGGTCGGGTCGAAGACGGCAACACCGTCATGGATCATGAGCCAGAGGAAGTGGAGCGTGGCATCTCTCTTTCACTCGGCGTCGCCTCCTTCCCGTGGAAAGACCACAAGATCAATCTCCTCGACACACCGGGGTACGCAGACTTCGTGGGAGAAGCGAGGGCGGCGCTGCGGGCTGCTGATCTGGCGCTATTCGTGGTCTCGGCGGTCGACGGCGTCGAGGTCCAGACCGAGATCCTCTGGCGGGTCGCAGGCGATGAGGGAATACCTCGCGCCGTATTCGTAAACAAGCTCGATAGGGAGCGCGCCAGCTTCGCCAGGACACTCGACGAGCTGAGGGAGGCATTCGGAAAGCGGATCGCTCCCGTACAGGTCCCGGTCGGCGCCGAGGCGGCGCTCGAGGGAATAACCCGAGTGGTGTCCAACCGCACCTACCGGTACACCGCGGGCGACCCTCACGGCAGTCTCAGTGACGGCGGCGACGGCGAGCAGGCCGCCGAGGTTCGCCAGGCCCTGGTCGAGGCGGTCGTCGAGACCGATGACGCCATGCTCGAGGCGTACTTCGAGGGTGATGAGCCCAACGACGAGCAGATCGTCACTGCAGTCCACAACGGGATGCTCGAAGGCGAGATCTTCCCGGTGCTGTGCGGCTCGGCGACCCAATTGGTGGGGATCGACGCGCTCGCCGAGTTCATCATCGACTTCGGGCCGAGACCGCTCGAGCACGCTGCTCCTCCCCTGCAGGCCGGTGAACTGGAAGAGCTGGGGACCGACGGCCCGACCGTGGCCTATGTCTTCAAGACGCTATCCGACCCGTATGTCGGCAGGATCTCATTCTTCCGGGTCTTCACCGGCACGCTACGGCTCGACGACGAGCTCGAGGTTGCGGGCCGTGGAGTGCGGGGGCGGATGCACAACCTTTTCTTCATGCAGGGCAAGGAGCACAACGAGGCCAAGGAGGTCCCGGCCGGCGACATCGCCGCTATCGCCAAGTTCGAGGCGGCACATGCCGGCGACACCCTGCGCAGCGCAGGGTCGAGCGTCGTGATCGTCCCTGTGTCCTTCCCCGCCCCGGTCATGGCGGTGGCGGTCAATCCCCATACCTCACAGGACGAGGAGAAGCTATCCACCGCCCTGCAGCGGATTCTGGAGGAGGACCCCACCCTCCAAGTGGAGCGACGCCCCGAGACCCGGGAGACGCTGCTCACCGGTCTGGGCGATTCGCATCTCGAGGTCACCCTTGCCCGGATCGCCCGCAAGTTTGGAGTGTCGGTGGACACCGCCACCCCCAAGGTCCCATACCGCGAGGCGATCACCCGGCCCGGTCAAGCCGAGGGGAAGCACAAGAAGCAGACCGGTGGCAGAGGTCAGTTCGGGGTCGCCTTCGTCAAGTTCGAGCCTCGTGAGAGGGGCAGCGGCTATGAGTTCGTCGACGACGTCAAGGGAGGCTCCATCCCGCGCCAGTTCATCCCGGCGGTTGACAGGGGCATCCAGGAGGCGTTGGACCGGGGGATTCTCGCTGGATACCCGGTGACGGACGTGCGCGCCGCGGTGTACGACGGCAAATACCACTCGGTCGACTCCGACGAGCTCTCCTTTCGCATGGCGGGGATACAAGCGCTGCGTACCGCGGCCCCCGATCTCGGAGTGGTCCTGCTCGAGCCCATCATGCGGCTTCTCATCACCGTTCCCGAAGAGCACATGGGCGACGTGATGGGCGACATCAACGCCCGGCGCGGCAAGGTCCTCGGGATGGACTCAGACGCGACGATGCGGGTGGTGACAGCCGAGATGCCGATGGGGGAGGTTCAGCGGTATGCCATAGACCTCCGTTCGATGACCCATGGCCGGGGTGTCTATGAGATCGAATTCGACCATTACGCCGAGATGCCGAGCAACGAGGCACAGAAGGTGATCACCGCCAGCCAGGCAGCCCGTCAGGATGGTGAGCGATGAGCGCCGAGAACGACGACGGCGCCGCTCGTTTGAGCATCGACGGCAAAGAACTCGCCCTCCCGCTCCTCGAAGGCAGCGACGGCGGCGGTGCGCTCGACATCTCCAAGCTGCGAGCGGAGACGGGGGTGGTGACGTTCGACCCCGGTTACGGGAACACCGCCGAGACGCGCAGCTCGATCACCCTGCTCGACGGGGAGACCGGTGTACTCCGCTACCGCGGCTACCCCATCGAGCAACTGGCCGAGCAATCCACCTTCCTCGAGGTCGCCTACCTCCTGTCATACGGCGACCTGCCCACCCCCGATGGACTCGCCGAGTGGGAGGACTCGATCACCCGTCACACACTCCTTCGGGAGGACATGAAGTACCTCTTCGAGGCGTTCCCCCATGACGCCCATCCGATGCAGGTGCTCGCCTCGGCGGTCTCTGCGCTGGCCACGTACTACCCCGACGCCCTCGACCCGCACGACGAGGAGGCGCTCGACCTGAGCGCCAGAAGGCTCATCGCCAAGGCGATCACCATGTCGGCATGGGCCTACAAATACAGCGTCCACCAGCCATACGTCTATCCCCGCAACGACGTCGACTACGCGACCAACTTCCTGGCGATGATGTTCTCGATCCCCCCGGTGGACATCAAGATCGACCCGACGATCGCCAAGGCGCTCGACCTGCTCTTCGTGCTCCACGCAGACCACGAGCAGAATTGCTCCGCCTCGACCGTCCGGCTTGTCGGCTCGGGGGGCGCCAACCTCTTCTCGGCGGTCTCTGCCGGGATCCATGCGTTGTCCGGCCCGCTTCATGGTGGCGCCAACCAGGAAGTCGTCGAGATGCTGCAGGAGATGCACGAAGGTGGCGGCGACATCTCACGTTTTGTGGCGAGAGCAAAGGACCGCAGCGATCCCTTCCGGCTTATGGGGTTCGGCCACCGGGTGTACAAGAACTTTGACCCACGAGCCACCATCATCAAGAAGACAGCGCTCGAGGTGCTCGACCAGCTCGACGTCGACGATCCGCTCCTCGACCTGGCGATGGAGTTGGAGCAGGTCGCTCTGACCGATGAATACTTCGTCGAGCGGAAGCTGTACCCCAACGTGGACTTTTACTCGGGGATCATCTACCGGGCGCTCGGCTTCCCGATCGAGATGTTCCCGGTGCTCTTCGCCATCGGGCGGATGCCCGGATGGATCGCCCAGTTCCGCGAGTCGGCTGCCGACCCGCACACCAGGATCGGCCGACCCCGCCAGGTGTACACCGGGGTCATCGAGCGCGACTACGTCCCGCTCTCGGACCGCTGACTGAATTCCGCACCGTTGGGAGTTCGGGAACCCCCTACCCGCTGGTCCGCAGCGGGCCCCTTCCCCCTCCGGGGGGACGGAATGCACGAGTGGTTCCTCGGTGACGGTGAGCACGTCGCCTGTCACCCCGTCGACCTGGACGAGGGCACGCCACGCGGGTGGTTCGTCGGCCGAGTACACCATCACGTTCCACACCGGCCGTGCCCGCCACCCGGTGAAACCCACCCCCGCTGCGGCGTGCCCCACTGTGAACGACACCTCCCTACCCGCCGTGTCGAGGGCGACGCGATCGCCGACACTGAGGTCCCATGCGGCGAAGAGGTGGTACACGGCCAGCGCCGCCAGGAATGCCGCGACCCACCACATCGCTGCACCGAGCCAGAGCACGGAGAGGGCGGCGAGCGCTGCGGCGGCGAGATAGACCCAGGCGGCGGTGCGCCGCCTCAGCGGGCTGGGGAACGTGTAGGGGCCGGCCGCACCCGAATCGAGGTCTTCGGGCACGCCGGCTTCTCGCGCCACATCCTCAGGGATCTCCCGCATCGTCAGCAGGGTCCGCTCACGCCGGGGGGGCCGCTTCGGCCACCAGTTCTGAGACCGCTTCGTCTAGCGCCAGTCCGCGTCGCTCGTGATCGTCACCGCGGCGACGCAACCCGACAGTCCCCGCCTCCACGTCTCGATCGCCGACAACGAGCACCGCGGGGTGGTGAGAAGTGAGAGCACGTCGGATCTTCTCGCCAACCGTGTCGTCGGCGCCGTCGACCTCAACCCGTAGACCTTCGCTGCGGAGCCGCTCGGCCACTCTTGCGGCGTAGTCCAGATGCCTGTCGGCCACCGGGACCACTGTCGCCTGCACCGGTGCCAGCCACATGGGGAATGCGCCCGCGTAGTGCTCGACCAGCACCCCTACGAACCTCTCCAACGAGCCCGCCTTGGCGCAGTGGATCATCACGGGACGCTCGCGCCGGTTGTCCGATGTGGCGTAGTCCAGATCGAAGCGCTCCGGGAAGAAGAAGTCGAGCTGGATGGTGGACATCTGCCACCGCCTGCCGATGGCGTCCTTGACATGGACGTCGATCTTCGGCCCGTAGAACGCGGCCTCGCCCTCGGCAACCCGGTAGGGCACACCACCGGCGTCGAGCGAGGCGCGCAAGGCGGCGGTCGCCTCTTCCCAAAGCGCGATGTCGCCCATCGCCTTCTCCGGATCGCGTGTCGAAAGGTCCGCCTCGAACTCCTCGAACCCGAAGTGGCGCAGCCAAGTGAGGACGAAATCGAGGTGCAGGTCGAGCTCGGCCCCCACCTGGTCGCGGCGGCAGAAGGTGTGCGAGTCATCCTGTGTGAAGCCCCTGGCCCGCAGCAGCCCGTGGAGCACGCCGGAACGCTCCCGCCGGTACACCGCGCCGAGTTCCGAAAGCCGCACTGGAAGGTCGCGGTAGGAGTGCCCGTGGGTGCGGTAGATGAGCACATGGAAGGGGCAATTCATCGGCTTGACCCGGTACTCGACCCCTTCGTCGACCTCCATACCCGGGAACATGTTCTCGGCGTAGTAATCGAGGTGCCCGGATGTGTGCCATAGCTCCGAACGCGCCACGTGCGGGGAGATCACGAACTGGAACCCGAACCGCTCGTGGAGCCGGCGGCTGTGGTCCTCCATCACCTTGCGGACCATCCCGCCGTTGGGGAGCCATACGGCCAATCCGTGACCCAACTCTCGGGGGAAGGCGTAGAGCCGCAACTCTGGGCCCAGTCTGCGGTGATCCCTCAACTCGGCTTCCTCGAGCCGATGCAGATGGTCGTCGAGTGCCTGCTTCGATTCCCACGCGGTGCCGTAGATCCGCTGTAGCTGTGGCCGGTGCTCGTCCCCGCGCCAATATGCACCCGCAGTGCGGAGCAGGGCAAAAGCGGGGATGCGTCCTGTTGAAGGCAGGTGCGGCCCCCGGCACAGGTCGACGAACCCGTCGTTGCGGTAAACCGAGACGACCTCACCGCCACCCACTTCCCCCGGATCGACGGCTTCGATGATCTCCCTCTTGAAGGGCTGCCCGGCGAACACATCCAGTGCCGCGTCGCGGCCCAGCTCCTCGCGCAGGAATGGCTGGTCCTCGGCGATGATCTCGCTCATCCGGCGATCGATCTCGGCGAGGTCGTCGGGTGTGAAGGGCCGTCCGATGTCGAAGTCGTAATAGAACCCGTCCTCGATCGGAGGGCCGATGGCGAAATGGGCTCCCTCGTGGAGGTCGAGCACCGCCTGGGCGAGCACGTGGGCGGTCGAATGGCGGATCACCTCCCTCCCATCGTCGCTGCCCGCCACCACCACCTCGAAGGGCCCTCCACCCGGCAGGGCGCGGTTCAGGTCGAGCAGCCGGCCATCGAGCCGCGCCGCCACCGCGGCACGGGCGAGCCCTGCGCCGATCCCGGCGGCGACGTCGTGGCCGGTTGCGCCGTCGGGATGCTGTTGCCGTGATCCATCGGGGAGGATCAGCTCGATCGACATGTTCGGATGGTCCTGCTCGTGCGGGGACCGGTTAGCGTACCGGCCGCTTCCCCGTTCGATCCTTGGTTTCTCCATGGCCGGATCGCGAAATCCGCGGTTGTTGACGAGGGTGGCGTTACGGTGCCGCGGGTGAGTTGCCCGGTGCACCGACGGGCAAATCCGCAAGAGGAGACAGGTCGTGGAGACGGTGGTCGTGGCGATGGCGGCGGCGGGAGCCGTGATGCTGGCCGTGAGGATGAGGCGCTCGCCCGAGCCCGAATTCCATCTCGAGCCAGCGACGATCGGTCACGAGGAAGTGCCCGATCTGCCTTGTCCGTGGTGTGAGGCACCCACAACCGAGGAAGACCCGCTCTGCCCTTCGTGTGGACGCCGTTTTGGCCCCCTCGTTCTCCGCTAGGTCGCTTCTCCCCGCGCCGGCGCCGCCGTCACCATCTGAGCACGAGGGCGCGGTCGACGTGATCGAGGTAGAACCCGAGTCGCTCGTAGAGCTTGAGACCCCCGGTGTTGGCGGCGTCCACATAGAGCATGGCTGTGGTGGCGCCCTGCCGGTCGGCGAGGTCCCAGAGCCCCTCGAGGGTGAGCGCCCTGCCCAATCCCGTGCCCTGCAGCTCTGGCGCCACGCCGACGATGTAGATCTCGCCCAGGTCGTGGTCGTGGAGTTTGGTCCAGCAGAAGCCGACCAATTTGTCGCCCTGCCAGGCGAGCTTGAAGCCTTGCGGGTCGAACCATGGGGCGGCGAGCCGATCGGCGACCACCTCGTGGTCCCAGGCGCCGTTCTCGGGGTGACCGGCGAAGACGCGGTTATTGAGATCGAGCCAGGGCTCTTCATCAGCCTCGATCCTGAAGCCGGCAATCGAGATACCCGGCGGGAAGCTGGGGTGCTCCTCGGGCGGAAGCGACCGACGCAGCTGTCGGAGCTCACGCTCCTCCTCGAAACCGAGTTGGTGAAGGACCTCGGCCAAGGCCGGGCGGAAGACCCAGACCCTGAGCCCAGCAGCACCGTGCTTCGCCGCCGTGCTCATCGCCGTCCTCGCCGTCTTCTCTACCACGGAGATATTGCGGTGGAGAGGGTGGACCGCCATCTCGAACGTCCACCGGCCCGGTTCCCGGCTCGGCGTGAGGTGGGTATAGGCGAGAATCTTCCCTTCCTCTTCCCCCACCAGCCCCACCCCGTCGCCCTCACCCCCGGCGACGAGATCGAGGTATTTGTGCTCGCCCAGCGGCGAATGGCCGTCGGCTGTCCGGCACAACTCGAACAGCTCCTGCAGGGAGGTGAGGTCGCCTGGCACCTCGACCGGCCGAAACTGCATGGATGGCACGGTAGTGAGCCAGCTTTGGGAGAACCCGCACCCAGCGGCGTGTCGGGCGGCGGCGCTCAGGTTGCCGGCGTCCACCGCCGATGGGAAGGCATGACGGTATTCTCGGGACCGTGGCGAGAGTAGGGCTCGTCTTGGGGGGCGGCGGCATCACCGGCGCCGCCTACCAGATGGCGGGCTTGATGGCACTCGAACTCGCCACCGGGTGGCACCCCAATGACGCCGACGTCGTGGTCGGGACCTCGGGTGGCGCCTTCGTGGGCGCCGTACTGCGTTGTGGGAGCCTGAACCTGGACACGCTGGTCCAGCCGCACGACACCCGGGACGATGTCACCAATCGGTTGCGTAGCCACGTGTTCCGCCGTCCCAGCAATGGCGAGGTCGGCCGGACCGCATATCTGGGCCGGTGGCTCAGACATGGAATCGTCCCCGGGCTGCGACGCCCCGGGGTATCGCTGATACTCGGGTCGCCCGCTCGCTTCGATCCCGCCGGCGTTGGGCGCTGGCTCACCGAGCAGGTGGGCGAATCCGCTTTGCACTGGCCCGCCCGGCCGACAATCGCAACCGCATATGATCTCGGCGCCCGCCAGCGGGTCGCCTTTGGCACCGAGGGCGCACCCGACGTGACCCTCGCCGACGCCGTCGCCGCCTCGTCGGCGGTTCCTCTCTTCTTCTGCCCGCACCGCATCAACGGCCGCGACTACGTGGATGGCGGGATCCTCTCAGGCACGCACGCCGACCTGCTGCTTGGAAGCGCCGACCCGCTCGACGTCGTCATAGTTCTGGCGCCGATGGCAGCAGAGGAGGAGCGGAGCGGCGCATGGTTCCATGAGCGGATGTTCGATCGGGTGGGGACGACGGCGCTAACCGCCGAGATCGCATCGTTGCGCGCCGCGTGGCCCGATGTCGAGGTGCTCGTCTTCCGTCCGCCGACGAGTGTGCTTGCGGCGATGCGGCCCAACGTGATGGCTCCCGACGCAGCAGTCCCGTCGTTTGTCCGATCGCTTGTCTCTTTCAGACGAACTCTTGCCCAACCCGAGGTGTGGTCGGTCCTGCACGATCATCTCGGGTCGGCGGTGGGGGTCAATCGACCCGGATGACTGACTGGCGTTCCGGCGTGATGGCTCGATGCGCCGGCCGCTGTACGTTCAGAGCGTGCGGGAGCGGTCGGCGCGCTCGGCGGGGAGCAGGTCGGTCGCACTAGCGAGCCGGTCGATCGGCATGAAGAACTGATGCCCGGCGGCGCAGCTGACTGTGGCGTGCTCGACAGGACCGTCCGTGGAAGGGAGCGCTTGGCGTCCCGACAGCACGGCGTCGTACGAGCATCCGCTCGAGGGGCACAGCACCCAGGTGTGTTCGTGGTCACCCATACCGATGCGGAGCGTCCCGCCACCGGCGTGATACGAAAAGCGTCAGCCGTCGAGGACCAATTCGCCGTTTCGATACCCGATCCCGTCGACCGCCTGACCCCATCCCCACACCTCGACCGGCTCGGTGAGGAACAACGCCGGCGGGTCCTCGGCCGTGGCGTCGAGCACCGAGCCGAGCGCCTCCTGCCGTGTGTCCGGGTCCGCTGTCGTCCGGACCACCGCCAGTGATTCTCTGGTGTCCGGATGGCAAGCAACGGGTCGGGGCGCACCGCAACCGACGAGGCCAAAGGGGACAGCGCCATCGGCGAGCGCGCCGGCGCTCCACGTCAGCGAGAACCCGTCGCCCCGCCAGTTGGAATTTTCCAACCGGGCCCTCCAAGCTGGGAGGTCGATCACGGTTCGATCAACTGTTATGCCGGCGAGTTCCAGGTAGCCCTCGACGGCGGCGTACACGTCACCGTCACCGGCCACGCGGCCCTCGACGACCTCCATGGAGAAGTTGAAGCCGTCGGGGTATCCGGCCTGGTCCAGGAGGCTCACCGCCCGGTCCAGGTCGAAGCCCCATGGAATCCGCTCCGCGTCATAGCCGACCACACCGGCGGGTGCCCACATCGAGGCGTCCTCCAGGTCGCCGCGCAACGAGTATGAGATTGCGTCCTTGTCCACCGCAAGGTTCATGGCCTGTCGCACCAGGGGGGAGTCGGTGGGCCCGCTCCCATCGACGAAGGTGATCGAGAGGACTTCGCTGGTCCCCGCCGCTGCCGTCGTCACCCCTTCCCCGCCGAGATCAAGGTCAACCGGGAGGCCGATCGCAACGTCGGCTGCACCGTCGAGCAGTGCTTCCGCCCGCCCCGGAGCGGTAGCCACGACAGCGAGCACCACCGGGTCGTAACGGGGGACGCCCCTCCATGACCCGTTCCACCGCACCAGTTGGGTCCGCCGGCCCCTCCAGACTGCGACCTGGTAGGGACCCGTGCCGAGCGGGGCTTCGTCCCCGGAGCCGATCCCTTCCAACGAACTGGGAGCCACTATGTATGCCGATGCCAGCAGAGCAGGGATCAGAGGCTGCGGTCCTCTGGTGCCCACCTCCACGGCACCCTCCAGCAGCGGAGACCCGGTTGATCGCCCGAGCCACCCGACTCAACGGGTCCGGTCCTTGCTTCAGATCGTCGAGGGCGACCCGGAGCGAGGCGGCAGCGATCTCCCCGTCGAGTGCGGTGCCGTCCTGGAACACCACCCCCGGCCGAAGTTGGAAGCGCCAGGTGTTGTCATCAACGGCTTCCCAACTGGCAGCGAGGGCAGGCTGAGGTGACCCGTCGGCGCCGATGGCGGTGAGACCGTCGAGGACCATCCCCCAAGCGATTCGCCCCGAGGTCGCCATCGTCCCCAGCGACGATCCAGGAGCAGGAAGTGCGGGCACAGCGACGGTGAGCGGCACCCCGGCCGGGGTTTCTGCAGCGACAGTCGTGCCAGGGGGCGGCAACGTCTCGCCGCTTGGAGCGGGGTTCTCGGTGCAGCAGACCAAGAGGACGCTGAGCGCCGCAAGCGACAGGAGCCAGCGTCGTGACCACACAATCGGCGGCACGGTACGTTGCCGGTCCTCGTCCTGCAACGTTCTCCCCTCGCCACGGTCCTATCGCTCCTTTCCGGTTTTCACTCTGGACTACCGCATCGCAACGTTGACGAGCGTGGACATCTGACATACGTTCCGCAATGTGATCGTCACGATCGACCCGCGCCTCGTATCCCTCATCGCTGCCGGGTTGGAGGAGGCGGCCGGACGCCTCGAAGCGTCGGTGAGAGCGGCGCAGGCGGTACCGCTCTCCGGGAACATCTCCTCGTCGCTCGAAGCTCTCGTTGCCGTGGCCGCCCAGGCGAGAGCCAGCGCATCTGACCTCGTCCACCGAGCCGGTTCCGTCGAACGATCCTGGGCGACATCTCCACCACGCTGGCGTGTCACGATTCCGACCCCGCTCGACGGCGAGCGCCGGTCACAGACAGAGTTGGAGGCCAGCTTCGGCGAGGCGTTGAGTGTCGGACTCGATGCTGCCGGCTGGCGTTTCTGGTTCAAAGGAAGGTCGGCGGAACAGGCAGACCGTCTCGCCGACCGCTTCCCAGCGGTGGTAGGAAGGCTCGATGGAGCACCACCGGCGGCACGATTTCGGGCCAACCGCCGACTGATCTCGCTCGACCTGGTCCGGCACAGCGCCTCACTGCAACGTCTTTCCGCGGCTCGACGCGATCCACGTCTACCGCTACCCACCAGGGCGGCCCTCGGTCGTATCGAGTCCGACCTTCGGGCCAGGATTGACCGGTTGAGGCGTTGGCTCGATCGCCAACTCCTCCTCTATCAACCGGGTGCAGATGGACGGATGGTCGAGGTGTTCGGCGACCTCGAGCGGGCAGAGACCGTGGTGGTGGTGATTCCGGGTGTCGGCTCCGACGTCGCCAACGTCGAACAACTCAGCGAGGCCGCTTCGCGTCTCGCCGCCGAGGTGGCGTCCTTGGCCGACCACGAGGTCGCGGTGGTTGCATGGCTCGGGTATGACTCTCCCGACGGGCTGATCCCGGCAGGAATCGATATCGAAGCGGCATGTGGTGCGGTCCCCGCCTTAGCCGCATTGGCGGACGGCACCATCCGCCCAGGGAGCCGGATCGTGCTGGTCGGCCACTCGTATGGCTCGGTGGCGGTTGGCGCCGCCCTCGGGGCCAAGGCGATCGAGGCGGTGGCTGTGCTGCTTGGCAGCCCCGGCGCCGGAGTGTCGCATGCCGCAGAACTGGGGCCAGCTGGGTCGGTATGGGCAGCCAGGGCATCCGGCGACCCGATCGGGACGGTCCCCGAGAGCATCCATGGCAGCGACCCGACCGACCCTGAGTTCGGGGCCGGCCGGTTTGCCACTGGAGGAGCCACCGGGCATGGGCTCGACCAGTACCTCGGCGCCGGGACCGAATCGCTCCACAATGTTGCGCTGATCGCCGCCGGTCGCGAGCGAGAGGTGACCATGTGGGCGCCCTCGCCCCTGGACCGGCTCCTGGTTGCCATCACTGCGCCTGTGCTCCCGCTGCTGGCTCCCCTCGCCTTGGGCCGCATCCTCATGGGCGTAATGCCTCGCCCCACCTGCCGGCGACGCCAAGACACTTGACAGGATAGTTGGCGTTTGTTTACGTTCGAGTGCAGCCCAAAGGAGGCGAGATGAGCGACATGTTCGGAGCCAATCTGGAGCAACTCGACCAGTTGCAACGCCGCTTCACCGAGGAAAACGAGGCGGTAAGGCAACTGCAGTCGCGGATAACGGGCACCCTTGGGTCGACTGCCTGGACGGGTCCCGCGGCGGAGCGATTCCGTACCGCATGGAGCGGCGAGTTCGTCCCCGCCCTCAACCGACTGGCTGAGGCCTTGGCGGAAAACGCCAACGTGGTGGCCAACCGGCGCGAGGCGATCGCAGTGGCTACCGGGTGACGTGGTGGAGCGAGCCGACCTCCTCCAGCAGGCGGCAGGACGGTTCCATGTCCTGGCATCGGCCATCGAGCAGCCATTCGCCGCGATCAGATCGCAAGCCAGCGCAGCGTGGTCGGGACCGGCGGCCGACCGATTGCATACCTCGCTCCGAGCGTGGGACGTCATCTGTCTCGCCGTGGCCGAGACGCTGAGGCAACAAGCCAGAGCCATGGTCGCCGAGGCCTGGCTGCTCGAGCCATAGGCGAGGAGCGTGACGCTCCGATTCAGCGTCATCCTGTCCAGCGAGCGCCACGACCTTGAAGTGATGGCGGGCCTGCAAGACACCGTCGGAGACTTGCTCCTATCCGCCTTCGGCGAGGTCGACCGGCGATGGGCATTGGAACTCGATGGGGAGCCGGTGGATGCGGGGCTTCTGCTCTCGAACGTCCGACCTGGGTCGACGCTCGAGGTCGAGCCGTTCCCCCGCGGCGATGCGTCTCACGATGTCGCACAGGTCCATGTGGTCGCCGGGCCCGACGCGGGCCGGAGCCTGGCTCTCCCCCCGGGTAGCCACACGTTGGGGGAACAAGACGACAACAGGCTCGTGCTTGATGCCGGGGTGCCCATTGCTCGACTCGATGTAGGTGGCGACGGCTCGGTCCGAATCTGGGACGCAATGGCGACGCTCACCGACCGCGCCCCACAGGGCCCGAATGGGAGAGCCCGTGATGATCGGCCGGTTTGGCCTCCGTGTCTCACCACCACGCAATGGCAAGCCGGGGCGTGGACCCCACAGCCGTCCCCCGCGGCCCTCGCCTCCCGCTTCGCCGCCGCCAATCCTGCTCCCCGGCTCACCCCCGCCCGCCTCACCACGACCACGGATCGGTTGGGCACCCCTGCTCGCCCCGGTCGCCATGGGCGGTGTCATGGCGGCCTTCCTCAACCCGATGATGGCGCTGTTCGCGGTGGTCGGGCCGCTGATGCTTCTTGCCCAGTGGGCAGAAGACCGGACCGGGCATCGGCGCCGGCGATCGGCAGAGGCGGCAGGATTCGAGTCCGATCTCCACCGCCTGCGGGTGCAACTTGGCTCGACCGCTGCCGCCGAGACAGATCGGATCCGGGCGCTGCATCCGGATCCGGCCGAGATCGTGGAGCGGGCTATCACCGGCCGGCCAACGGTATGGGAGCGCCGGCGCGGCGACGAAGACTTCCTCACCGTCTCCGTTGGTCTCGGCCCGCGTCGCTGGACGCCCCCGACCGAGCCCGGAGTGGTCGGATCGACCGCGCCCGAGATCGCAACAGTGGTCGAGGAATGCTCGCACCTCCCGCTCGTGCCGATCGCCATCCGACTGGAACCCGGCTCTGGGGCGGGCATCGTCGGGCCTGACTCGTCCGCGCTTCGGGTCGGCACCGGTTTGATCACACAGGCGGTGGTCCTCCACGGCCCAGCCGATCTGGCGGTGACACTGATCGCCACACCCGAGCGGGTAGAGCGTTGGGAGTGGCTCAAGTGGCTCCCTCACCGCCGACGCCACACCGTCCTCGGCCAAGATATCGAGCCTCTGTCCGCCTCCAGCCGAGCCGGGACGGCCGGCGAGGGGGCCTGTCGGCACTCCGGACGTCAATGTGCCAATCGATCTCGTCTTGGTCGACATCGCAGGACCGTTGCCCGCCGAGGCACGTCGTGCCATCACACCCCGGTCGGCGCTGCTCTTCCTGACCGACGAGCGTCGCCATCTCCCGGCGCGATGCTCGACGATTGTCGAGTTGACAGGGGTCGGAGGCCGGTGTGCCCAGTCGGGCAGCCCTGCATATGAAGTGGCCCTCGCCGCAGGTATGTCCGCCGACATCGCCGAGAATGCGGCACGAGCCCTTGCCGGGCTGTCCGATCCCGAGGCCGAGGATGGGACAGCAGGGCTACCCGATCGTGTGCGCCTCCTCGACCTGATCGGGATCGAGGAGCCGACGCCGGAGGTCATCTCAGCCCGCTGGGCGACGAGGAGGCAGCGAACCACGACTCGCCGCCACCCTCGGGGTTTCCGAGGACGGCCCGCTGGTCGTCGACCTGGTGACGGATGGGCCGCACGGGCTGGTGGCAGGGACCACCGGCTCGGGGAAGAGCGAGTTGCTCCGCGCCATCGTGATGTCGCTGGCCGCTGCCGTCGACCCGGATCATCTCGTGTTCGTCTTGGTGGACTACAAGGGAGGAAGCGCCTTCGACGCCTGTGCCGACCTCCCTCATACGGTTGGACTGGTCACCGACCTCGATGAGCGGCTGGCAGGGAGGGCGCTCATCTGTCTCGAGGCAGAGTTGCGCCACCGGGAGGAGAAGCTGCGCCGTGTCGGCGCTGCCGATCTCGGTACCTACTGGGCGGCCGGTCATTCCGAGCCGCTGCCGAGCCTCCTGGTCGCGATCGATGAGTTCGCCGCCCTCGCCGCCGAGCTTCCCGATTTCATGAAGGCCCTTCTCGACATCGCCCAGCGTGGTCGGAGCCTTGGCGTCCACCTCCTCCTCGCCACACAACGGCCAGCCGGGGTGGTCAGCGATGGGATCAAGGCGAACACCAACATCCGGATCGCGTTGCGGGTTCACGATCAGGCCGACTCAGCGGACGTTCTGGGTTCTCCGGACGCGGCTTTCCTCAGCAGGCACACCCCGGGGCGGGCGTTTCTCCGATTGGGCCCGGCGGACCGCGTCGCCTTCCAATCGGCGCTGATCACAGCCTCGATCGCAACAACCGAGGTGGGACCGCGGGTGAGACGCTTCACCTTCTCCGAGCCGCCACCGGAACCGTCCCAGACGAGTCAGGACGGTCCGATCCGATCTCGATCGGTTGGCGACAGCCATCACCATCGCAGCCACCCGCTACCCGCCTCCCCGCAGGCCATGGCCGCCACCGCTACCCGACCACATCGATCACCATCTCGCTCGACCCAGGTTGCTATGCCCTGGTCGATGAGCCTCATCGGCAGCGCACCGTTTCCGTGGCGCACCAACTCACCTCATCACTGCTCCTCTACGGGACGCGTGGTTCGGGGACCACCACCGCTCTTGTTCGTGTGGCGCTGTCGCTGGCGGCGAACTGCGCCCCGGACAGCCTCCACGTCTACGTGCTCGACTTCGACAGCCAGACGCTCGGACCGCTGGCTGCTCTTCCCCACACCGGCGCCGTCATCGGCGCCTCCGAGCGTGAGCGGCAGACCCGGCTGCTCCGTTTCCTCCGGGCCGAAGTCGAGCGTCGACGTGAAGCCGCTGCGTCGGGAGGGCCGCGACCGGATGAAGATGGTGGTCCGAGCCGGATCATCCTGTTGCTGGACGGGTTTCAAGGGTTCAGCAGCGCATATGACTACCCGGCTGACCTCGTCTGGAAGGAAACCCTGACCAGGCTGATGGCCGATGGCCCAGGGTTCGGTGTGACGGTGATCGCCAGCGCCGACCGGCCCGGAGCCATACCGGCATCGGTCGCCGGCTTGGTGACCGACCGGTTGGTGTTCCGCTTGGCGGACCCCTACGACTACGCCGCGTTCGGGTTGCGGCCACCGGCAGGACGAGTGCCACCAGGGAGGGCGATCGAGGCCCAGACCGGACGCGAATTGCAGGTCGCCTCCTTCGACGGCCCGCTCGAGAATGAGGTCGCAGCTATGGCCGCGAGCGGCTCCACCATGCTTACGTCCGCCCGCTCCGATCGGAGTGCTCCCCTTGCGGGTCTCGGCCGGCGAGTTGATCGACCGGGTGAGATTCGATGGCGGCGAGTGGCTGGTGCCGGTGGGGATCGGAGACGACACCCTGGCTCCGGTGAACCTCACCCTCGCAGGCGGCGAGCCTGTGCTCGTCGCCGGCCCACCGAAATCGGGTAGGAGCACGGTCCTCATGACCATCGCTCAGATGCTCGGCTCGTCCGGTGCGACGGTCGAAACGATCGCCTTGGAGCGTTCACCCTTGCTCGGGCTATCAGGGACCGCGGTCACCGCTCCGAACGATGCTGAGGTTCTCTGCGGCCGCATCCGGTCGGCAAGTTCTCCGCACGTCCTTCTCGTCGACGACGCCGAGATGATCGATGACCCGAGCGGAGCGCTGGCCCGGCTGCTCGCAGATCGTCTCCACCATCTGAGGGTGCTCATGGCCGGCAGAGCCGACTCGCTCCGGCTTGCCTATGGCCACTGGACCCAGATGGCTCGACGGAGCGGCTCCGGAATCCTCCTCGGCGCCGCATCGAGCGCCGACGGCGACCTTTGGCACCGTCCGACACCGGCGATGCCGCCAGACGTCCCACCGGGTCGCGGGCTCATCCTCATCAACGGAAGGTGGCAGCTCTTCCAAGCTGCCACCTTCTGAACACCTACCAGATTGGGGAGGCGGCATTGCGCCGCCTCCCCAATCCGCTTCGGCTACGGGATGCTGTCGCGGTCCTCGCAGCCACCCAGGTGGGTGTCGCTGCCATCTCCCCCATCGCAATAGTCGGGGGACCCAGAGCCACCGCCCAGGTCGTCGGCCCCGGAGCCGGCGATGACGTCGTCGGAGCCGCCTTCACCTCTCAACTCGTCGGGCCCGTCCTCGCCGTAGAGGTCGTCGTTGCCGCCGTCACCTTCGATCGTGTCGCCGTGCAGACCCCCACGGATCTCGTCGGCGTCGTCGCCGCCGAAGATGACATCGGCACCTTCGTTGCCTTCAATGTCGTCGACTCCGTCGTCCCCCCAGATGTCGTCGGCACTGTCGTTGCCTTCGATGGTGTCGTTGCCGACTTCACCGTGGATCTCGTCGGCCTCGGTGCCGCCCTCGATGGTGTCGGCTCCATCGTCGCCCTCGATGTCGTCTTCACCCTCCTGGCCCTCGATGGTGTCGTTGCCGGGACCACCTTGGATCTCGTCGGCCTCGCTGCCGCCTTCGATGGTGTCGACTCCGTCACCGCCGCAGAGCACGTCCGCGCCGGCGAGACCGTCGATGGTGTCGGTGCCGGCCAGGGCGTGGATCACATCCACCCCGGAAGTACCGTTGATGGTGTTGTTCCCCTTGGTCCCATATTCGGTGACCGTGAACCCGGCGCATTCCGGTGCGGTGAACGAGTAGTCGATCGTGTTCTGGTTGTTGGATCCGTTGGCACCCGTGTTGGCCCTGTTCAGCCCCGCCGTGCCCCGGTCAGACCAGAACTCGGCGTAAGTGGCCGGACGGACTCCGTTGCCAATCGTGGCGAAGTCCTGGAACACCTCGTACTGGTCCATGTCGGTCTCCGACCAGAAGTCGAAGAAGTCGAGGGTGGCCACCGCGCTGTCCTGGATGTCGATCATGGCACCGGCCACTCGACCCTCAACGGCGTCACCATCGCTCCAGCCCGCAGAGCTGACGTCGACGTTCTCCAGGTTGACATCGTTGTTGCCGCCGATGAACCGGAAGAACGGGTCGTTGAGCACCGCCGCCGGAACCCACTCGGCGAACCCTTCCGTCCAGGCGCAACCGGTGGAGCTGACGCCCTGGATGAAGTGCGGGCTGCAATTCGGGAACGACGGAAAGCTGTCGTTGTAGACGTCGTCCATCACCGCGTGGGTCGCCTCATGGATCACCACGTGCTCGGAGTCAGGGTCTGCCGCCAAGAGATGGACGTCGTTGCCGCTCAGCGAGTAGAACGTTCCGTCCGTCGAGGTCGACGTCCAGTTGATCGTCAGCTGCCGGCAGACCGTTGCACCCCAGTCGAAGCAGTCCCCGCTCGGGTCGTTCCCCCATTGCCACAGCTTGTCGATGGCATGGAAGGCGTGGATGGCACGGTCGATGCCGTTGCCCGGCGACCTGTCGCCCCAGCCGAAGTCGTCGCCCTCGTCGATCTGGACCGTCGCGCTCTGGTTCTCGTAGGTCTCATCGGAGGCGGAAGTGTCCCGGACCCGCCACACCGAGTTCTCCGCCCGGTAAAGGACGTAGACCTCCTGGGCCCCAGGGCCCTCGGCGGCACCGTCCTTGTCGGTCCAGCAGACCTCCCAGGAGCCGTCGAATGCGGTCACAGTCGATCCCAAGAGGTCGTTGGGGCCGAAGTCGTCCTCATCCCAGACCTGGATCCCGTAGTTGGGCACTCCGGTTGAGCCCAAGGTCGGGTTGTCGTAGACCCAGCGACCGTCGGTGCATGACTGAAGCCCATTGGTTCCCGCCGCTGCAGCTGCCTGGCCGGAATCCACCTTGGCCGCCGGTGCCGCCTCGTGGTTGGGATCTGGCTGTGCAATCGACCGCGGACCCGTCGCCTCGACTGCCGCACCCCTTGTCGGGGTCTCGATCGAGAGTTGCGACTTGCCCGACTTGTCGGCCACCGTCAATGGAACGATGGTCATCGCTCCGTCGGTGAATCCGTCCACTTGGGCGGTCACATAGACCTCGATCAGCGCGGCGCCGTTGTCGGCAGCCTTGACGTCGAAGCTCAGCGCCTCCGACCCCACACCGGGTTCAACCGTCGCCAGCCTGGGGACGATCTCGCCCGGCCCTGCGGTTGCACCGACGGCGGCGCCGTCGGTGCCGGGACCCGACACGACGTCCAAACCAGTCGGCACGTTCACGCTGACCGTCACCTCACCGAGGTCCCTTTGGGCCTCGACGTTGACGGTCAAAGTTGCCGTCTCGCCCACCGCAGGAGCTTTGTCGAGCGCCGCGGTGACCCTCAGGCACGAAGCGAACTCGTGCTTCGAGCCCTCCGGGACCAGAGTGCAGCTTGTATCGACCGCTGCTTGGGCAGCGGCCTGCTCGACGCCGAGAGCTGCTCCCCCCGGCGCCATCATCGATATCGCCAGGGCACCAGCCGCCAGCGAATTGAACATACGAAGACGCATTGTCTCCCCCTTCGATCGAACCGGCCTTGGCCGGATGCCCGGACCATCCGGGCGGTCCTCGCCGGTCTTGGCGAGTTACTGGAATATCGGATCGCAGGGATGGCGGTCGCTAGCGGGGTTTCCCTAGCGGTCGGTTTAGAAGCCCTATGGGACGTCTAGGAAAAGCGAGCCGCTGGCAACCAGACGGGCCAATTCGGCCCGAGACCGGATCTGCAGTTTGCGGTAGATGCGGGTGAGATGGGCCTCCACAGTGGCCACGCTCATGAACAATGCCGCCCCGATCTCCCGGTTCTTGCCACCCTCGGCGACCAGATCGGCGATGCGCGACTCAGCTGCGGTCAGCGTGCCCGAGGTTCTGCCCGGGCTGGCCCGCTCCAAGTCGGCTGCTGCGCACCCCTCCCAGATGGTGGCGCCCATCGAAGAGAATCTGCCGATCGACTCCTCGAGTCGGCCGGCGGCGGCGGTCCGTTGCCCGGCGCGCAGCAAGGCACGCCCTAGAGCAAAGCAAGCCCGCGCCGCATCGGGACGCAGCCCCATGGCGTCGAACCTCGCCACCGCTCTGGAGAGGTGACCCACCGCCTCATCGAGTTCGCCATCGGCGAGGAGCACGGATCCCCGGGCATGGTCGAGCATCGCCCAGGTCCGCTCGAGATCGAGAGCCGAGACTTGGTCATGGAGCATCCGCAGGTGCTCGTGAGCCGCCTCGCTTCGGCCACTACATGCGAGAGCGATCACGGCATCGGCGAGCACTGGGTCCGCACCCGGATGGGCCAATCCGACCTCCTCGGCCAGCTCCACGGCCTCGACAAGGACATCCGATGCGGTCGGGTGGTTGCCCTCCGAGATCGCCAAGACCCCGAGCACGCTTCTTGCTCGATTCGTCCCGAGACTCCTCCCGGGCCCGCCCGGCCAGGTGAGGAGCCGACCCGCCGCTTCCCGGGCATCATCCGCTCGACCGGTCCAGGCTTCGACCAATGCGAGGGGATACTGCATCCAACCCTCGGCGTCCAAGTTCTCACAATCTCTGGCCGCCTGGATACCCATGTCAACGTGGGTTCGAGCCGCCTCGAAGTCGCCCGAAGCGCACTCCACCAAGGCGAGGTCGTAGTGGCGGTATGACCGTTCTGTCTCGTTGCCAATGACGGCGTAGCCGTCCAACGCAGCAGCGAAGAGACCGCGCGCACCGGTGATGTCGCCAGCCCAAAGGATCTGCTTGCCGATCCAGGCTCGGGGACCACCCCCCAGGATGGTCGCCGACGTCCTTTCGACGATCTCGACGGCGCGCTTCATGATGGCCGGTTGCGGGTTGCCGGCTAGTGCCTGCATATGGGCTAGATGAGCTGCCGACTGCATCCACAGCTCCTCATGCCCAGCGGTGGTGGCGATGCTTCGTGCTTCCTCGGCAGCTCGGATACCGGCGCGGAGGTCGCCACAAAAGATGCCGCGGTGCCATCCGAGGATGTCGAGCACGCGTCCTCTCTGTAGTTCGTCGTCGCCGCAGTCCTCGAGCGCCCTCGACAAGGAAGCCTCGCTCCTGTCGACGTCCTTGTTCTCGAGGAAGAAGCGTTGGATGAGCGCTTCTGCCCGAAGAGAACCCGAGGGCAACGTGGCCACCAGGTTGTCGAGTAACTCAAGAGCCTTGAAAGTCTCTCCGGCAGCGGTGAGGTCGGCGATCTGCGCCAAGGCCCGCCTGCGCACCGCATCTGTGTCATCTTGTGGTGTGAGGCGGTGACTGTGGAAAACGAGCTCGGCGGCCATGTCGAGTGCACCGGCATCACGGGCCCGGTTTGCCTCGGCCTCGAGCAAGCCGGACAGATCGCCATCCGGCTCATCGGTCGAGAGAGCCATATGGCGAATGCGAACCTCTGGATCTATCGACTGCTCGGCAAGACGGGCGTGCAAGGCGCGGCGGGCCAGCGGATTGACCCGCCCATAGACGGCAGAACCCATGAGCGGGTGGGCGAATCGGACCCGCAGGTCATCTTCGACTACGAGAACACCCAGGCTTCCCGCATGGCCCAACAACCCCTCGAGGTCGTGAGCGGGCAGATATGAGCGCAGTTGGTTGTAGCCGGTGGGGCCATTGGCTGCGATGACCTCGAGCATCCGCATCAGCGTCTCCGGGACCTGCTCGAGGTGGTGTTCGATCGCCCCGCGCAGCGAGCCGGGCAACCGGAAGCCGTCGGTCAAGCCGCTCGCTCTATTGCCTTCGACAAGAGATCGAACCAGCTCGATTGCGAACAACGGATTCCCGCCCGAGATCCGGTGTATGCGGCGCAGCGTCCGTGGCGAAATCGACTCGACGACTCTCCCGACAAGGCGGCGTGTCTCCCCGATATCGAGTGGGCCGAGGTCGAGTGTATGGCTCCTTCCGGGCGGAAGGGTTGTCGACAGGGAAAGCCGATCCTCTACCGGTCTCTCGGCTCGCCAAGTGGCGACGACACCCACAGGCGCGTCCTCGATTCGTCGCAAGGCGTACCGCAACGCCTTCGCCGAGGTGGCATCGAGCCATTGCACGTCGTCGATGGCGATGACCGTTGGCCCCCTGTCGGCAAGAGTCCTGAGAGCGTCAACTGCCGCCATTGCCCTTCGGAGCGGATCGACCTCGGAGATCAACCTTGTTCGGTCGACCTCGACGCGGTCAAAGATGTCGAGGAGTCCGAGCCCCGAATTGGACATCTCATCCTCGGATGGGCGGGCAACCAGGACGTCGTGGCCCGCTCGTTTGCACCGTTCGAGGCAATGCCGCCACAGGGCGGTCTTGCCGATACCGGGGTCGCCGGTGATGAGAAGCGCGTTGAGCCCGTCGGGCACGGCGGAGACGAACGCATCAATTTCGTCCCGCTCTCTGTCGCGGCCGATCAAATCATCTGGTGCAAGGGGACGGTGCACGTATGTAGAGATCTGTCGGCGCCATCACCGATACCAGCTTTGGATACGTGACGGAGAAACGACGCGGCCGATGTCTGGTGGGCGCTACTGGGATCGAACCAGTGACCTCTGCCGTGTGAAGGCAGCGCTCTCCCGCTGAGCTAAGCGCCCTGCGCTGAAATCCTAGCCTGGCAGTCACCACCGGACTTCGGGTTGAATGGAGCCGTGAACCGGAGGCATTTCGAGCATGTCGTCGACCGGGTTCTCGATGACCTGCCGGAATGGGTCATCGATCGTATCGACAACCTCGTGGTCGTAGTCGAAGAGCACCCATCCCCAGAACAGGATCCAAAAGACGAAGGGCTACTCGGAATCTACGAAGGTGTGTCTCTGGCCGAGCGGGCCGGCGACTACTGGGGCGCCATGCCCGATCGCATCACAATCTTCCGCCAGCCGCACCTCGACCTGCAATTGGAGCGTATCGAACTCGAGGAAGAGATACGGCGCACCGTGCTACACGAACTCGCCCATCATCTCGGAATCGACGACCAAAGGCTGGACAAACTCGGTTATGAATAGGGGGGATGCCTCACTCGGAGGCATCCCAGCGAGCAAACGGTCAGCCCCTTGTGCGGGCGACACCGGCCTTCTTGAGTATGGCGGCGGGCACGCCGGCCTCACGCCAGGCGCCGTAGGTGATTCCCTTGCGGTCGGAGTATGCAGCTGCGTTCTCGATGAATCCCTGCTCGACTTCTCCCTCGTCCTGCGACTCACCCATCAGTTGGAGGGCTTTTTGCGAGTCGAGCTTCGATTGCACCAATTCGACCCGCTTCAGCGGGTTCTGCTCGGCTGCGATCCGGTCGTCGATGCCGGCGAGACGGGTTTCAAGGCTCTCTCGGGTCACCTTCCGCCCAGGCTTCCTGGACTGGATCGCTCCGAGGTAATTGCTAATGGCCTTGGATTCACGCCGCCCTTGAGCTAGCGCTTCTTTGTGGGCCTGGCTCATTGCCATGATCGGGCTCCTTTCGATCGAAGTTATCGTATTGTGCCATATCCACGGCCAATTGCCATCTCGCTTCAACTGCCTTCAGCAGCCAACTGGACGCATTCCATGTGGTAAGACCGACGGCATCAACGGCGGCGCCTTGAGATGACTCGTGGGTCCTCATGTGGTTCGAGATGCGGCACCGATCGGCGACATTGTCGCAAACACGCCCGAATCTGAAACGGGCACCCAGGCGGTTTTGTCGGTGGGCCCTAGTGGATTTGAACCACTGACCTCTTCCGTGTCAGGGAAGCGCTCTCCCCCTGAGCTAAGGGCCCCAGAGCGCGGCCGAGTGTACCTACCAAGGCGATCCAGGGAATCGAACCCGGTGAAGGCCGTCGCAACGCGCTCCAGGCCTTGTCAGAAACTCCAGCTAGACGGCCATCGGTCGTCAGGTCGATGGTACGAGCAGTTGGTTGAGGCGTTGACTGACCGGCCATGCCCCCCGGGTCTGGTTGCAAAACACGGTGGAGGTGAACCGGTGACCGCGGTGGTGGGTGGAGACGAAACCGACGCCGGCGTCGCCGCCGAGCAGCGACACCGTGCCGGTTGCGTCGTCGAGCCAGAAGCCGAGCCCGTAACTCATCGACATCTCCGGCACCTCGCTGTGTGAGCGCACCATCTCCGCAACGGTGTCCGGGGAGACGATCCGCCCGGCGAACAGGGCGCCCCACAAGGCGTGGACGTCCGCAGCCGTGGTGTAGATCCCGCCGTCTCCGTTGCCGCGCACCGGGAGGTGCAGGACGTTGGTGCGCAACCCCTCGTCGTCGAGGTAGCCAACCGCGGCCCGGCCGGGCAGCTCGTCGGATCGCAGGAACGACGTGTCGGTCATGCCGGCCGGCAGGCACACGCGCTGGTCGACGAGATCATGGAACTGGACACCTGATGCCCGCTCGGCAAGCAACGCCAGCACCATGTAGCCGCCATTGCAGTAGTTGAACCGCTCGCCGGGTTCGTACTTCATCGGGTGACCGTCCAACACGGCGAGGAACTGCTCGGTCGTCGCCAGCTCGTGGACCGGCACGGTCAGCACGTAGTCGTTGTCGTCGGCCACCTCGTCCTCGTCGAGGTAGTCACCGATTCCCGATCGGTGGGCGAGGAGTTGCTCGACGGTGACCCGGTCGTCGATCAGCGGCAGGTCGGTGCCGAGCACCGACCGGGCCGTCGTGTCCAAGCTGAGCTCGCCACGCTCGACGAGGCTCATCACCGCCAGCGCAGTGAGACTCTTCGAGCCGCTGGCGATCGCGAACTGCGTGTCGACCGTCGTCGGGACGCCGAGACCACGGTGCGCCAAGCCGTACGCCCGTTGCACGGCGAGGCTGCCATCGAGGTCGACCCGGATCAGACCCGACAGGCCCACGTCGGCGGCGATCCCATCGACCAGCTCGCCGAGCTGGTCTTGGTCGTGACCAGACCCGCTGGACTCGGCCCGGACACTCGAATGCACCATCTCAACACCCTCTCTGCGGGCCTCGATGCTCGCACGCCCTCGTCTGATGCGAGGTCGATTTCGCGGCGCCCGGCCACACCGAGACACCCTCAAGGCTCCCAGTCGATTCGGGGGCTGATGCAGTTGCTGATGCGGGGGGCCCATCGTGGGCACCGTTGCAGGCGTCAGGTAATACCGAGGCGACGCCGGGAATCGAACCCGGGTAACGGGTTTTGCAGACCCGTGCCTAACCACTCGGCCACGTCGCCCTGCCCCCGCGGCCCGGCCCAGATGAATCGACAATGTCGGACCGGGCGGGAGATCACGGAACGACACCCGGGGGTACCCGGGCCGGGAGCGGAAGACGGGGCTCGAACCCGCGACCTCAACCTTGGCAAGGTTGCGCTCTACCAACTGAGCTACTTCCGCGCGGCGATCATCATACCCAACGGCCCCAGACGTTCCAGCGGCCGATCAAGCCCCGGTCGAGCCGAAACCGCCCTCCCCCCGCTCCGATCCCGGCAATTCGGAGGACTCGACAAGCACGATTTCGGGAACGGCTACAACCACCAGTTGAGCTATGCGGTCGCCACGCCGCAGTTGCACCGGCTCCGCTCCGTGGTTGACCAGCAGGACCTGAACCTCGCCTCGGTATCCCGGGTCGATCAACCCGGGACCGTTGACCACACCCACCCCGTGGCGCAACGCCAAGCCGCTGCGGGGGAGAACCAACCCGGCGAAGCCCTCGGGGATGGCAACGACGATCCCGGTGGGCGCGGCGGCCCGTTCCCCGGCCGCGAGGGTGACATCGACTCGGCTGTAGAGGTCGATGCCGGCATCACCAGCATGGGCGTGCTGCGGCGTAGGTAGTTCAGTGTCGAGCTTCTGGAAGGTAATCTCCATGGCGGAGTAGCAACGGGGCGTTACGGGCGGAGCCGACCCAGGAGTTGGCCCGTGCCACAGGCGTACTGTACTGAGTGCCGCACCCACGTCACCGTGCGCCAAGGCGCCTGTCTGGCGGGTCATCAGGTCAACACCCCGCTTCACAGGCGAGAGCCCGGGCGGCACGCCTCCCGTTCAGATGCCGGTTCGACACTTGCCGTTGCTCTGCGCCAGGTGCGAAAGTCACTCGGCTCATCAGAGACCCCACCAAGCGAGGGCCGGCACCACCAACCAGGGTCGGAGCGTCCCCCCACCCCGGAGTTGGTACGCCGGCCCGAGGACACCAAGAGAACGAGATGGCCGCTCAACGGCGACCGCCCCCCGTTCACTCCGGAAACGTCCTCTCCTATCCGCACGCGTCCCTCCCACCCCCCTGCCCCCGTTTCGCGCGTCAAGGGGGTTGGCTCACCATTGCTTGAACTGCTGGGCATGGCCGAGCCGCCGACATCGCTCACCGGCCCTCATCTGCCCCCTCTCGGCAGGTCGGCTCCGGCTGAAGCCCCGCCGGCGCCGCTCCCATCGCCATCGGATCTCGCCGAGCCCCCGCCTGTGCCGCCTGAGGTGGCACCAGCAGGTCCAGTTCGGCCGGCGCCATATGAACCACCTCCACCGCCCGAGATCCTTCGAGCGAACGGTCACACGCCGGCGCCTTCGACCAGCGTGCTGGTGGCCCGGCTCCTCGAATCCACCATCGATGGGTCACCCATGGAGGGTTGGAAGCCGCGACCGGTCGCTGGGTTGGAGGAGCGAAAGAGCCGCCGTTGGCCACTCCTCCTCATTGCTACCGGGATCTGCCTGGCGCTGCTCACCGGAGCGAAGTGGCTCGTCGATGTCCCGGCCAGGCACGCCGACGACATGCGAAACGACCTGGCCGTTGCGGCGAGTCAACTCGGCAGAAGCCTTCCTCGGTTGATGAGGGCGTTGGGTCCGGTCACCAACCCCGGGGCCGGCCAAGAGCGACTCATCTCCTCGTCGGGGACGCTGGTGGACCTGGGCAGCGCCTCGAGGGCACTGTCCCTCGAAGCCAACCGTCCCCTCCCCTGGGCAGCCCCGTTCTCGTCCGACGAGCCAACCGATGCCCTGCGGGGCCCCAGACGGACCGCCGCCAGGTTGGCCGGGGCGACCAATCGAATCGAAGAGCGGTTGACCGCGGCGCTCGCCTACCGGGCCGGGCTGCGCCAGACATTCGTGCTCCCTCGACTTCCCGTCTCGGCTTCACCACGCGATCTCCGCCCGCTCGAAACCCGGCTGGCGGAAGTCGGCACCCGGACAGGCGAGGTTCTCTCCTCGATCCCCCGCGACCCTGCACTCAAGGGCCATCGCCTCCAAGCTATGCAGTTGCTCAACTACTTCGATGGTTGGCAGGGGCGATATCTTGCCGCGCTGCGTGTCGACAATCCCGAACAGACATCGAACCTCATCCACCAATTGCACGGGAAGGTGAGCCAGTTGCAAGCGGACCTCGCCGATCCCTTGCGGGAGCTCGACGGTTGGGCACATCGAAGATCATTCGATCTAGCCCACCGGCTGCGCGAGCTCGCCCGTCAGCTCCGTCAGCCCTCGACCTGAGCACTCCCCATCTGTTCGACCTCGAGTTCGGTGAGCTCGCGCTGGAAGTCGGTGGCGTCCCGGAAGCTCTTGTACACGCTGGCGAAGCGGAGGTAGGCGACTTCGTCGAGCACCCGTAGTCGGGCGAGCGCCTCTCGACCCAACCGCTCACTCGTCACCTGCGGGGCCTCGTTCAGCGCCAGAATCTCCAGTTCGTCGACGATGTGGTCGAGCGTCCCGGGTGCCACGGGGCGGCCAGCGAGCGACCTTTCCAATCCAGCGCGCAGCTTGGCCGGTTGGAAGGGCTCCACACGACCGCTGCGCTTGAGGACCATGACGACCGCCTCGGGACGCTCATAGGTGGTGAAGCGGTGACCGCAGACCGGGCAGGCGCGTCTGCGACGGATGGTCGCCCCCGCATCCGCCGGTCTGCTGTCGATCACCCGGGTACCGTCGGCGGCGCACACTGGGCACAGCATTGGAGGGAGGGTACCCGTGACTACCTGGGGGGATATACGTGATGTGTTCGCCGCTTGCGGTGCTGCGGCGGCCGTCGGGCTCGCTGCGGCAGAGGACCGATGGGATGAGCCGGCACTGGGGTCCTGGAACGTAGGCGAGCTCGGGGGCCACATGGTTCGGGTGGCGGGATCACCCGCCATCTATCTCGCAGCCGATTCCTCGACAGACCTCCCGATGCTCGTCGACGCAGGCGCCTACTTCGCCTCGTACCTGTCGGGTGGTGAGGACGGACGGGCCGCGGTGGCGCAGCGGGCGCGTGATCAGTTGGAAGAGTTCGGGGGCACCGCTTCGATCACCTCGGCCTTCGATCGGGCCTTGCAAGCCTCGGTCGAGGCTTTCGACTCCCTCGAGGCTCCGTTCCCCGCAATTGCCACGCCCTATGGGCTGATCGCCCTCGATGAGTATCTCGTCACGAGAGTGGTCGAGTTGACCATCCACGGCCTAGACCTGGCGCACGCAATCGACTTGGAATGGCAACCCTCCGCAAGCGCATTGCGCACCACCCTGATGGCTCTGGCCGACACCGCAGCGCACGGTGCTGACGGAGGCAGAGCGGCCGTTGGGGCGCTCTCGGGCCGCGTCTGGCCGGGGACCGAAGCGGCGATACCAATCCTGCGGTGATGCGGTCCTTCTAGGAGACCGATGGCCTTCTAGGGGACCGCTGGGATCGTCAACGTCTGTCCGGGTCGGAGCTCCGACCCGGTGAGACCGTTGTTCTCCCGTATTTCGAACACGGTCGCCCGCACATCTCCTCCCGGCGGCGTGGTCTGGACGGCGAGATCCCACAAGGTGTCCCCTGTGTCGACCACGACCGTGACCGAACCATTGGCGGAATCGCGGGCAGCGACCCCGGAGGCGAGCGCGAGAACAAGGACCATCATCGCCGTGACGGAGATCAGCACTCTGGACAGAGTGTGATGGCGATTTCTTGTTAGGCCTGCCTCGCCCCGCTGCTCCGGGTCGCTCCCACCTGCTCCTGTCTGCCTGCAGGAGTGGATGCTCGAACTCCGCCGCCCTGCGGTAGGTGCGGCTTCCCCGACCCCGGGACGAACGGATGTTCGATGCATTGGGTCACTATGCCCGAACACCTGTTCGATGTCAAGAGGAACGGTTATCGAACAGGTGTTTGCCCTGAGGCGCCTCTGCGAGGTAGCGTGCCCGGAACAGACGTTCGGAGGGCCACCGTGGTGCATGAGGGTCGGGCGCTCAGCGGGCGCCAGCAGCAGGTTCTGGATCTGATCAAGGCGACCGTTTCGCAGCGTGGCTACCCGCCATCGGTGCGGGAGATCGGTGAGGCGCTTGGCCTCAGTTCGCCGTCGACGGTGCACAGCCACCTCACTGCGCTCGTCGCCGCCGGACTGGTGCGGCGCGATCCATCGAAGCCGCGGGCCATCGAGGTCCTCGACCTCAAGCCGGCGGCGGTCCCGCCGGGTGGAGACCGCGTCCGCCAAGTTCCTTGGGTTGGACGGATCGCCGCTGGGACTCCGATCCTGGCGGAGGAGTCCATCGAGGACATCATCCCGCTCCCCGTCGACATAGTTGGCACCGGGCCTGTTTTCCTGCTCACGGTCAAGGGCGATTCGATGATCGGTGCCGGGATACTCGACGGTGACCTCGTCGTCGTTAGGTCGCAGCCAGACGCCGACAACGGCGAGATCGTGGCGGCGATGGTCGACGGCGAGGAGGCGACGATCAAGCGGCTACATCGCCAGGACGGATCGATTCAGCTCGTGTCCGAGAACGCCGATTACCCGCCGATGGTCTTTGACGGTGGTGTCGAGGTACTGGGCAAGGTTGTCGCCGTGCTCAGAAGGGTCCGCTGAGCCTTTAGTCGGGCAGCGTCCCCCGATAGACGGTGTTCGCCGGGCCGGTGAGCCAGGCGTCTCCTCCGCGAAGCTCCACGAGCAGCGACCCACCGGGTAGCTGCACGGTGACGCGGTCCCCGACCTCACCGCGTTGCCTCGCCACGGCGACCGCGGCGGCCGCACCGCTGCCGCAAGCCAGTGTCTCCCCAACGCCCCGCTCCCACACCCGCAGCTCGATGGTTTCGGGGTCGCGGACCGAGGCGAACTCGACATTGGTACCCCGCGGGAACAAATGGTGATGCTCGATCACTCTCCCCTGTTCGGAGACCGGAGCCTCGGCCGGTTCGGTGACGAACGTCACTGCGTGTGGGTTTCCCACCGAGACGGAAACCAGTTCCAACCCGCCGACGGTCACCGATGAACCGGCCACCTCTAAGGGCCCCAGTTCCACGGTGATGTCATCGCCATCGACCATGGCCTGCCTCGGTCCCACAGCGGTCTCGACCACAAAGGTGCCACCGTCCGTCCATCCCCGGTCGACGGCGAAGCGGGCGACACAGCGCAGACCGTTGCCGCACATCTCGGCAGCTCCACCGTCGGCATTCCAATAGGCCATGGCAACCCGCTGCGGTCCCACTTTCTCTGCAACGAGGACACCGTCCGCCCCAACCCCTTTTCTCCGGTCGCAGATAAGAGATACGTCGTCGCCGCTGAGTTCGATCGGACCGTCGAGCACCACGAAGTCGTTCCCGAGTCCCTCCATCTTCACGAACTCCACGCCGGCTCCTCGATCAGCGCCCGCCGGACAGCTTGATAGACCTCGTCGGGATCGTCGGACCATTCGAGCCATCTGATCCTCGGGTCACGTCTGAAGAAGGTCCGCTGGCGCTTCGCCAGCCTCATCGTGGCCCGCTCCGCCAGGGCCAGCCCTTCATCCAGGGACCGCTCACCCGCCGCCACCGGGAGGAATTGGCGGGTAACCCACGGCTGCCGCCGCGGTTGGCCCGAGCCGGGGCGCCAGTGCGGTGACCTCGTCGACGAGACCGGCGGCCACCATGCCCCGTAGACGAGAGGCCACCCTCTCCCGGAGAACCGGGCCGGGATCCACCCCAATTGCGGCGAACGGCACTTCCGCTTGGTAGCGGGCGACTGCTTCCCGCTGGGGGGAAGCAGCACGTGCGGTGGGGCTGCGATCTTCGATCATCGCAACCTCGAGCGCCCGCGCCACCCGGCGCGGGTTGGCCAGGTCAACATGAACCGCCGCTCCGGGGTCTATCTCGAGCAACCGCGTCCCGGCTTCGGAGGCGGGAAGCGCCGCGATGGCTTCACGCAGAGCCGGATCCTCACCGGGGAACCGGAGCGGGTCGACCACCGAGCGGAAGTGGAGACCCGAACCACCGGTGATGACAACCGGTCCCACCGTCGAAGCCAGAACCTCCCGAGCATCCCGTTGGAACCGAGCCACCGTGTAGCGCTCCTCCGGGTCCACTATGTCGACCATGTGGTGGGTGACCCTCGCCCTGTCTTGCAGAGAGGGCTTGGCGGTGCCGATGTCCATCCCGCGATAGACCTGCATGGAGTCCACCGAGAGGACCGACCCCCCCAGGTCGGCGGCGAGCCTCATGGCGAGAGCGCTCTTGCCCGACGACGTGGGGCCGAGGACGGCGAGCAACCGGGTCAGGCGACCCTCCGCCCCACCAGGTGGTGCGGCGCCGCCGTCACCACGGCCGCCTCGAGAAACTCCCCGGCATCCAACCGACCCTCGACGTGCACCAACTTGCCGGTTCGGGCCCGTGTCGCTGCCACCTCTGGGTCCTTGCGCGAGGGTCCCTCGGTCAGGACCTCCAGCACCCGGCCCACCTGCTCCTGGTTTCGCTCCAAAGAGATCCTGTTTTGCAGCTCGGCTAGGCGCTCGAACCGCTCCTGTGCCACTGAAGCCGGCACCGCTTCATCGGTCATGGTGGCGGCCGCCGTCCCGGGCCGGGCCGAGAAGAGGAACATGAACGCCTGGTCGTACCGCGCCTCAGCCACCACTTCGAGCGTGCGGACGAAGTCCTCCTCGGTCTCGCCGGGGAAACCAACGATGAGGTCTGTCGAGACCGCCAGGCCGGGAATGGTCCGTCTCGCCAACACGAGCTTGTCGAGATAACGGTCGGCGGTGTAACCGCGGTGCATCTTGGCCAGCACCCGATCGCTACCGCTCTGGAGTGGGAGATGGAGTTGCTCGCACACGGCGGGTGTCTCGGCCATCGCCTCGGCCACGTCCTGCCGGAAGTCGGCGGGGTGCGGGCTGGTGAACCTGACCCGGCGGATCCCTTCCACCGCCCCGACACGCCGCAACAGGTCGGCAAAGATCGGGCGCCGCCGCCCGTCTATGGCGAGGTCGCGGCCGTAGGTGTTGACGTTCTGCCCGAGGAGGGTGACCTCGACCACGCCGTCGTCGGCGAGTTGCTCGACCTCACGGATGATGTCTCCCGGCCGGCGACTGATCTCGCGTCCTCGAACGGCGGGGACGATGCAGAAGGTGCAGGTGTTGTTGCACCCGACCTGGATGGTGACCCATGCGGAATGGGCAACCTCGCGGCGAGCCGGGAGCGATGATGGCATCGCCTGAAGCTCGTCGACGACCTCGACCACCGGCCCCCACTGCTCTGCATGGTCGAGAAGATCGAGCACCCGGTCGAGGTTGTGGGTTCCGAGGACGACATCGACCCATGGCGCCCTGGTTCTGACCAACTCCCGGTCCTTCTGAGCGGCACACCCGGCGACGACGAGGAGAACGCCCGGGCGCTCCTGCTTGAGCAGCTTGAGGTGGCCGAGGTGACCGTATAGCCGGTTGTCGGCGTTCTCCCGGATGGTGCATGTGTTGATGAAGACCACATCGGCTTGGTCGAGCTGGTCGGCTGGGGTCATCCCGTCGGCAGCGAACAGACCGGCTACCCGCTCGCTGTCGTGCTCGTTCATCTGGCAGCCGAAGGTGCGCAGGAAGTATGTACTTCCAACCCGCTGGGGCACCCTCCGCTCTCGGCGAGCGGGAGCGGACAGCGTGATCGACGAGGTCATGGTTATCGGGCGTAGTCGGTGACGCGCAGTTCGCGGATCACCGTCACCAGGATCTGGCCCGGGTACTGGAGGTCCTCCTCGAGCCGCTTGGCTATACGGCGAGCGAGGTCGGCGGCGCCGAGGTCGTCGACCCGGCCGGGGTCGACTACGACTCGAACTTCCCGCCCAGCTTGGAGGGCGAACACCTTTTCCACTCCCTCGAAGTCCCACACCAGGTTCTCGAGTCGCTCCAGCCGGCGAACGTATGACTCGAGCGCCTCGCGACGCGCACCGGGACGGGCTGCCGACACCGCATCGGCGGCCTGGACCAGCACTGCCAACAGGGTGCGCGGCTCCACCTCGTTGTGGTGGGCCTCGATCCCGTGGACGATGGCGGGATCCTCGCCGAACCGTCTTGCGATCTCTGCGCCGATCAGGGCGTGCGATCCCTCGACTTCGTGGGTCACCGCCTTGCCGATGTCGTGGAGCAGAGAGGCCCGCTTGATCGGTGTCGCCTCGAGCCCCAACTCGGCGGCGAGCATTCCCCCGATATGGGCCGACTCGACAAGGTGGTTGAGGACGTTCTGCCCGTACGAGGTTCGGTAGCGGAGCCGGCCGAGAAGCGTCACCAACTCCGGGTGCATCTTCGAGATCCCGACCTCGAGTAGCGCCCACTCCCCGGCGTCACGCACGCTCGCCTCCACCTCGGCGCTCGCCTTCTCGAAGGCCTCCTCGATCGACGCCGGATGGATCCGCCCGTCTGCAACGAGCTTCTCCAGGGCAATACGGGCAACCTCGCGCCGCACCGGGTCGAACGAGGCAACCGAGACAGCTTCGGGGGTGTCGTCGACGATGAGGTTGACCCCCGTCACCGCCTCGAAAGCACGGATGTTTCGACCCTCGCGCCCGATTATCCGCCCCTTCATGTCGTCAGACGGAAGCTCGACGACGGCAACCGTCGTTTCGGTCACCACCTCCGACGCCAGCCTCTGGACTGCTGTGGCCAGGATGCGTCGAGCCCGCCGGTCGGCTTCCTCGCGCGCCCGGATCTCGGTATCGCGCACCAGCACCATGGCGTCCCGCTTGGCGTCGGCCTCCACCTGCTCCAACAGCTCGCGCTTGGCCGCCGCCACGTCCAGGTTGGCGACCCGGGCCAGTGACTCCCGTGCCTCCTCGCCCTGAGCCTCGACCTCAACTCGAAGCTCGGCTACTTCTTGCTCGCGGTGGATCAGGAATTGCTCACGTTGTGCCAGGTTGCTCGCCCTCTGCTCGAGGGTCCGCTCTCGAGAGGCAAGGCGCTCCTCGCCTGCCTGCACCTCGACCCGCCTCATCTCGAGAGACGCTTCCTCGCGTTCGCGGTAGCTCTCGGCGCGAGCCCGGCCCTCCTCGTCGGCCTTGGCAAGTACCCGCTGCGCCTCGAGCCGGGCCGAGGCGAGCACCTCTTCGGCGGTGGCCGCGGCTCCCTCTCGATTGCGCCGCGCCCGGTCCCGACCGACTATCGAGCCGACTACGAATCCCACCACCCCCAAGACGACTGCTGCAATGCCGCCAATGATCCATTCCATCTCGGCTGCCCTTCACGATCCCCTGGAACGCGACGAGCCGAACCTGACGGTTCGGCACGTCCGCACTCCCACGATCGCAGGCCCGCTCAGCGTCTCGGCGGGAACCTCCGTCCGTTACTCGGGATCTTGTTGTTTCGGTTTTTTCCCATTCGCCCGGTCAAGTGTGGTTGTGCCTCTTGCCTCTCATGGTACCCCACCTGACGAGCCCGACAATGGGATGGCCGGGGATCGCCGGCCGGGAACGACACCGACCGACGATCTCCGATGACACGGTCTAGATCTCGGGGGGAGCTTCGACCGCTTCGACCGCTTCGACCTCTTCGACCGCTCCGACCTCTTCGACCGTCTCGTCACCTGACCGGTCCAGCCCCACCATCTCCAACACCTTCTGCTGGAGCTGAACCGATACCTCGGGGTTCTCCCGGAGGAACCGCTTGGCGTTCTCCCGACCCTGCCCGAGTTGGTCGTCGTCAAAGGTGAACCAGGCGCCGCTCTTGCGGACCACCCCGAGATCGACTGCGACGTCGATCAGGCTTCCCTCACGGGATATCCCCTCACCGAACATGATGTCGAACTCGGCCTGACGGAAGGGAGCGGCGCACTTGTTCTTCACCACCTTGGCCCTGACCCGGTTGCCGACCGCGTCCTGGCCGTCCTTGATCGACTCGATCCGCCTGATATCGATCCGAACGCTGGCGTAGAACTTGAGAGCCCGTCCTCCCGGGGTGGTTTCGGGTGAGTTGTGCACCATGACCCCGTCGACGAGGTAGTTGTGTGACCCCTCCACCTCGATGTCGAAGCGATGCGTTGCTCCGCCGTTGGGCGGTTTCCGCTCGATAGAGACGATAGGCATGGGCACAAGTTCCCTACCGGGCGGGGCAAAGGAAGGCGCCACTCCGAAGCGACCCCGGAAACGGGGTAGGAGCTTGTAGTCCATGCTGGGGTGGACGTAGCCGGCGATCAGTTCTTGGAGCTTCGCCGTCGGCTGCGTGGGGAACTGCAGCACGGACTTTCCCGCCCGTGTCATGAGCTTGCTCTCCACGCCCCAGGTGTCGGCCAGGTAGTCGGCCAGACGCAAGCGGGAAGTCGGTTCGAGGGCCTCGATGCAGATCTCGGCTCGCCCGCTCCCACCCTGTGTCCGCTCCTGCAGACCCTTGGACCGCACCGTGAAGCTGGCATCGTCCATGTACCAGACGGCGAGCGAAAGCGGGGTCAGCGCCTTGAGGTAATCCCAGCTGAGCGCCTTCTTCCCGCCCTGATAGACGGCGTGTCGCAGCTCGGCCAACTCGGGGAGAGGCTGCATATCCCAGAAAGTTGCCCCCCGGTCATTACCGCTCCGAGAGATGGAGAGGTTTCCGAAGAGCGACGCCTTCCATTCGCCATACGCCGCCTGTGCCTTGCCGTGACCCCACCGCAACCTGGCTCCGTGCCCGCTCCGGGACGGCGAGAGGGCGGAATCGCCCATCAAACCACCGAGCACGACCTCCCACTGCTGATCCGAAAGGCGTTGTGGGACCGCTTGCATCACATGGTCACCCACTGCGAGGTCTTCGGCTTGGCGCCACCCCCCCGGCGTCCGGATCAGGTGGTTGGGGGTGCAGGCGAACTGAGAGCGACCGTTGCCGCCGGCCTTGGCGACGGTGAATCGAAGAAACTGGTCGGTCTTTCCGTTGTCGAACCAGTTGGTGACCCGCCTTGGCACCAATCGACCCTCCTCGGGGTCGTAAGTCAGCACCTCGACCGGGAGCCGCTGGTTGACGATCTTGCCGATCTTCTCCTGGGTTCCATCTGCCAGCGTCACCCTCGTCTGATAGCTCATGCACCCGAACATGACCCCTATCTTCTCCCGGAGCTGATTGATGAAGATCGCGGTGGTGCGCGAGCGGCTCAGGTTGGCGGTGAGCTTCCGCAGAGCCTGAGACATCAGCCGGGCTTGAAGACCGACGTGGGCGTCTCCCATCTCACCCTCGATCTCGGCCCGCGGCACCAGGGCGGCAACCGAGTCGATCACGATGACGTCGAGTGCACCGGAACGGATCAGCATGTCGGCTATCTCCAGCGCCTGCTCCCCCGTATCGGGCTGGGAGATGAGCAGTTCGTCGATGTCCACCCCGATGGCTTTGACGTAGATGGGGTCGAGGGCGTGCTCGGCGTCGATGAAGGCGGCCAGCCCGCCGTTGCGCTGTGCTTCGGCCACGACGTGGAGCGCCAGGCTGGTCTTTCCCGAGCTCTCCGGACCGAAGATCTCCACTACCCGGCCCCGGGGAACGCCACCCACCCCGAGGGCGAGGTCGAGGGCCAGAGCGCCGGTGCCGATGGTTTCCATCCGCTGGTTGGCGGTCTCGCCGAGCTTCATGATGGCGCCCTTGCCGAACTGCCGCTCGATCTGCGATCTCGCCATCTCCAGGCTCTTGTCACGGTCCACGGTCCGCTCCCTTCGTTGGTCGGTCCCGCCCTGCGATTTCCGTCCAGTGCGTCAAAGTACCGGGTCCATACGACAAACGACAGTGATGTGATTCGACCCGCACGATAGTCGAACGAGTGTTCGGGGGGAAGCCTCTAGATCGAGACGGAAGTCGGATGACGGAAGACGCGATTCTCCAGCCGGAGCAGGAAGCTCTCCAGTTCCTCGTAGCGGGCCGGGCGACGGCCACCGAGGTGGCTGCGGTACATCACCACCCTGGTCACCATCTGCCGCACCCCGAGCGGAGGCACGCCCTCGAGCAAGGGCCGCACATCCTGTGGAGGACGGAGCCTGCTCAGCGTGAGATGCGGAGCGAAGCGACGGTCATCGGGTGGGATATCCGCCTCAGCCAAGGCGCTCTCCGACCAGGCCCGCCAACGCCGATAGCCGCTCTGCCCCTTCGTCGAACGCGACCCAGAGCACGGTGGCCCGGGAAGCGCGGGGGAAGGCGCCAAGCCCCCCGAAGGCGATGCGGAACGATCGACCGAGATGTGCCCGGCCGAGCGCCTCCAGCATGCGGTCGTATGCGACGGGGTCCACATTGCCGAGGAAACGGAGGGTGAGATGCCAGTTCGCCGGCGGCACCACACCGCCCGGCAGCACCGAGCCCTCGGCGATTCGGGTGGCGAGAGCGTGCCGGGCGTCGTCCTCGAGCGGGACGGCGACGAAGAGCCGCCCTACCGGGTCCACCACTCCCCCGCCACTGCCCGCCGCGCCAGATGCAGAGCAGCGGTGGTGGCATAGGCGCGAACCCGTTCCCGGTCGCCAGGCAACCGCATGGTGCGCGCCGCCGATCCCTCGGGTGTGGTGACCGCGATGACCACGGTCCCCACGTCCTGTTCCAGTGGGTCCGGTCCGGCAGAACCGGTGAGGCCGATGGCCACATCCGCTCCGAGCAGATGCGCCGCCCCCACTGCCATAGCCTCGGCGACCGGCTCGCTCACTACGCCGTGCTCGGAGATCATTTCGACCGGGACGTTCAGGAGCCGCTGCTTGACCTCGGCGGTGTAGGCGACGACCGACCCACGGAACACCGCGGAGGCACCGGCGATGTCGGTGAGCCGTGCCGCCACCAGCCCACCCGTCACCGACTCGGCGGTGGCGATCGACCATCCGGCAACGCCCAACGAGCGGAGCAGGACCTCCTCGATGGTGTCCTCATCGGCTCCGAAGACGACGCTGCCAAGGCGGGAGCGAATTTCCTCCTCGACCGGAGCGATCAACGCCGTCGTATCTTGACGCGAGCCCGCCTTGGCGCTGATCCGCACCTTGATCTCGCCCGCCGATGCCAGGAAGGCGACCGAAGGGTTGGTGGTGGCCCGGTAGAGGTCGTCGAGCAGCTCGGCGACCTGGGACTCGGACATGCCCCAGGTGCGGAGCACTCTGCTCTCCAACACCTCCTCGATGCCCGCAGCCAGCCGCAGGTCGGGTATCACCTCCGACTGCACGAGCAACTCCATCTCGGCGGGGACGCCGGGGACCGCATATATGAGGCGTCCGCCGTGGTCCAGCCTGATACCGGGGGCACTTCCCTTGGGGTTGGGAAGGAGGGTGGCGCCGGCGGGGTACTCCGCTTGGCGGAGGTTGTTCTCCGGCATCACCCGCCCCGAAGAGGCGAAACGTTGTCGCAACTCGGCGGCGTAGTCCTCGGAGAACCACATCTCACGACCAGTGGCGGCGCAGATCGCTTCGCGGGTGAGGTCGTCCTGGGTGGGGCCGATCCCTCCGGTGATGATCGTGGCGTCCGCCCGTTCCAGCGCCTGGCGGATGGCCGAGGCGACCCGGTCGATGTTGTCGCCCACCGTCACCTGGACATGGGCGTCGAGTCCGGCGTCGGCCAGCGCCCGGCCGATGAAGGCGGCGTTGCTGTTGACGATCTGGCCGAGCAGCAACTCGGTCCCGACGGCGACGACCTCGACGATCATCCGATGTCCGCCATCAGGGAACACCCAGGTAGCGGCCCCGAAACCAGATGAGCGGGCGATCGAGGTCGTCGAGAGCAACCTCGTCGAGCGTGGCCACCACGAGTTGTTGGTACCCGACCCGCTCCACCCTCTCCAAGGTGGCCCTGCCCCTCGTCCCGGCAACCGCCAGCTCGGGACCCCACTCGCTGTCCTCGACTGCGACCCCGGCGAACAGCCCACCCGGGCTCGGAGCGACGAGGGCGAACCGGTCGGACAGCGTCCTGTCCCCGGCGGCGAGCACGTGCACCACGAACCTGTTGGTCTGTCTGATCACCTCGAGCACATCGCTCCCCTCGGCGAGCGAGAGGACCAAACGGGCCGGTGCCCCTTCCACCACCAGGATGGAAGCGACCGTGGAGCCGGAACGCTCGGAGGGACCCCCTGAGGTGACCACGGTCACCCCCGCAGCGATCCTCCCGCGGAGGCGCCTTGCCGGATCGCCGAGGTCGGTTGGCCGAAATGGATGCTCGTCGTGGATCACGCAGCGGACCGCCACGCCGACTCACCCCGATCCATCGCCGTCACGGGCCTGCCGCTCACCGCCCCGATGGTATGCCTGCCGGCCTCTTGAAGCACTTCTCGGCCATTTCACCGCAACGGGACTTCCCAGCGACGGCGGGCTTTGAATCGGAGGCTGCTCGTGTACCCGGCGGCGCGCGCCGCAGCCACGACCTCGTCGTGTCCCCACGCCGCCTCGGCGGAGGCATGGCCGTCGCTGGCCAGCGTGATCGGCACCCCCGCCCGGTTGAACATCTCGAGGAACGAGGGGGCGGGATACACCTCGCCAACCGGCTTGCGCAACCCCTGGCTCGACACCTCCACCGCGGTCCCCGAGGCCGATGCGGCTTCGACCACGGCGCGGTAGAGGTCCAACGGCTCTCTCTCGGGGCGGTGTCCGTACTTCTTGCACACGTCCACATGCGCCAGCACATCCACCGAACCGGAAGCCGCAAGGGCTGCTTCCAACTCGAAATACTGCTCCCAGGCGCGGCGGACGCCGCGCTTGTCGAACTCATCGGTCACTTCAGCGGTGTCCACCGCCCACCCCCGATCCAGTGCACCGACCCGATGAGGAAGTCCCACGGGTATCGAGCTATGAGTTCGAGAACCGCATCGATGGTGTCCGGGAAGAAGTCCACCTCGAGGCCGAGCGCGACCGGCAGACCGCGGTGCTTGGCTCCCTGGACCGCTTGCACATAGCTGTCCAGGCTGAGATTGCGGTCCCTGTGGACGAATGCCCTGGTGTGATCGGCGAGGCGGCTATCAGGCTCGCGCTCCCACCATCGTCCCAGGGCCGACTCGGACTCGACGCAGCGGTAGAGATGCTCGGTGAAGCCGATCTCGTCCACCCCTCGCAATGCCGCCGCCTCGACATAGGCCTCGATCAGCCCATCGGGGTAACACCCGGGTGGAGGTCCGCCGTGAGCCGGCTCATGGGGATGGAGATGGAGGTGGTGGTCACCCATCGACGCTCAGTGTGCATTGGTGCCCATGGAGGCACCAATCGAGCTCAGGCCTCGCGGACCGCCGAGCTCAAGGCAGGTACACGACGGTGATGGCGACCGGCCGCTGCCGGCTGGGTGTTGACGACGAGCGAGACCGCATTGACCACCGCCTCTATCGCACCGACCATGGCGAGGGAATCGAGCATCGACCCCGGGATCGGTGACCCGGGCTCGGATGATCGGACCCTTCCCGCCGATCTCCACGGCGACCTCCGAGGGCAGCCCCACGCACGCGATGCTCCAACGATCGGCGCACCCTGGGAGCCTGTTGCGACCCGGCATCGACAGACACATCGACGGCATACACGGTGCCCGTCCCGCGTCGCACACTGCACGACGAGTCCGTGCATGGTCCCCCCGACATCCCCGTTGCCCAGGCTGGTGAGCCCGTGGCTCGCAGCGGAGGCGGGAAGCGATGGAATCGAAGTCGGGTTGCGACATTTGCAGACCGTCTGTTGGGGAATGGAAGGCCGGCTGGCCCCAAACACGTCATCGGCCCCCACAACCCGGCACCTGAGACACCGATGCCGCAATAGGTCTATCGGATTAGTGGCAAGTCGAGCGGAGCGGCAGGTGTCACTTCGGACGGCGGACTTCCACTCACCGCGCCGTCCGAGTGTCGTCTGCTCTCACACGTCCCAGGTGTGAACCGGGATGCCGATGAAGAGCCAATTGACCAGCCGGTCGGCCTCCCAGTTGGGGATGCGGACGCAACCGTGCGATGCCGGATAGGAGGGCACGCTGTTGGAGCCGTGGATGGCGTAGGCCTCGGTGAAGTACCACGGCTTGTACAGCCCGCCGAGGTAGTTGAACCTCCACCCGTCGATTCGTCGGTTGATGTTGAAATCGCCCCGCGGCGTATACGCCGCGACGTATTGACCGCCGGCACCTTCGGAGAAGTAGGTAGCGCCGTTTGCCGTGCTCACCGGGATGGTCGCCATGATCCGGCCATCACGGATGATGTGGAGGACCTGGCGGCCGATATCCACCTCCACCCGGTGCGGCTCCTCGGGGTGGCGCTCGAGGATTCCCTCCACCTTCCAGTTAGCCAGCAGGTCCCAGTCCTCACCGCGCCATTCGTATGCCGGATCGAGCCCTGCCACCTTGTGGTAGGCCATCACGGCGTATGCGGTCTCGGTTCCGTAGTCGCCGTCGATCTTGCCTCGGTAGAGGTTGAGCCGTGTGAGCTCGTGTTGCAGACGGTTCACCCACCGCCCGGTGTCTCCCGATTGGAGCGGGGGCGGGCGTAGCGCAACCGCCGGATCCACCGCGCCATCGGCGACACGATCCGCCCCGACGAGCACCGAGACGAACCTTTGATCGTCGGCCGAGGATGGCGCCTCGCCGGTGGCGAGAGGACCGGCGGCGAGGCCGGCGAGGAGCAGGAAGATTGATGCGGCGGGCAGGTTCGCTCCAGGCGGACGGGACGACGGCGAGTCTGGCATATGGCCCAGTAGCAGTCATGCATTTGGCGCCGCCACGCATCACCCGCCGGTCGTCACCCTCCGCTGACGTTGCTTGCGGATGATGAGCCAACCGACGACGACGACCACGGCGAGCACCACCAGATAATCGAGGTAGCGGAGATACCCCTCAATCCGGTCGTACTGGGTGCCCAGGAGGTAGCCGGCGCCGATCAGGAGCGTGTTCCAGATGACGCTGCCGAGGGTCGTCAGCCCGACAAAGCGCCACAGCGGCATCCGCTGCGCCCCGGCCGGGAGCGACACCAGGCTGCGCACTATCGGGACGAACCGCCCAAAGAACACCACCGAGGGTCCGTGCCGCTGGAACCATCCGGAGGCGATCTCCATGTCGGTGAGGTCGACCAGAGGAAGCTTGGCCAGGAGCATCTTGGCGCGGGTCTCGCCAAGCCAGGCGCCAAGGGCGTAGAGCAGCAGCGCACCGAGGACGCCGCCCAGCGTCGCCGCCACGATGACACCGAGGAGACTCATCCGCCCACGCTCTGCGAGATACCCGGAGAGCGAGAGCACGATCTCGCTCGGGATCGGAGGTATGACCGTCTCCACGAAGGTGAGGAGTCCGACCCCGATCTCGCCGATCGAAACGATCACATCGGCGGCGAACCCGGTGAAACCGGTGAGACCGTCGTCGAGCGTCTCGGCGGCGCGGGAGAAGAGGGTGAGCATGGCTGAAAGCATCATCGGCTCCGCCGGGCGATTAATTCACGCGGCGGAGCCGATGGTAACCCCGGGTGTCGTCAGCCCTCGATCGAGTAGACGACCTTCACCGTCACCTCGACGTTCTGCCGGCCCGGTTCGATTGGCGTCCGGGCGGCGTCCAGGGCGGCCTCTTCGGCGTACGGGATGGCAGGGGGTGGGGAGTCGGTCGTCTCCATGATCGAGACGGGTGCGCCAAGCGTCACCCCGGCGAGTTCCGCCAGCTGCTCCGCCTTGGCGGTGGCATCTTCCCAGGCGCTCTCTCGAGCCTGCTGGATCATGCCTGCGTCGTCCTCGATCACCAGGCTGACGCCGCCGACTTGGCTGGCGTCGCCACCCGCGGCGGTGGCGGCATCGATGATGGCTCCGCTCTTGTCGATGTCGCGCACTGTCACCTGCAGCATGTTGGTCACCCGGTAGCCGACGATCCGCTCGCGATCACCGGAGTAGTCGTACTCGGGGTAGATCGAGTAGTCGGTGGTCTGGATGTCTTCTTTGGCCACACCCTGACCGCGCACCGCGGCGATCACATCGGCGGCCAACTGCGATGCCTCCGCGGTGGCTTGGCCGACCTGATCAGCGACCACCGACACCCCAAGGTTGACGAGCATCACATCGGGGGTGCCGCGCGACGAGCCGGTGCCGGTGACGGCTATCCCCTGCGTGCTGTCGGTCGCCGCCTCTTCGGTGACCTGCGCCTGTGCGGCGGGGACGGTGCAGGCGGCCAAGGCGAACAGCGCCAGCGCCAGGGCGGGGAGGGCAAGCAAGGGGATTCTCGGTTTGGTCATGATGTCCTCTCTGGTGGGTCGACGCTTGCTTGGACGCCGACCGATGTCAGAGAGGTTCCGGAAAAGCACTATTTGATGCTGGCGTCTGTGAGGGTCAGCCCTCGCCCGACACCTTCCGTCTTCCGCGTGCTCAAACCTCCTGGAAAAGGTAGGGGCGGAGCACGTCCATCCGATCGTCGACCTCGTCGGGGTGGAGGTACCAGAGCATGGCGCCGACCGTCGAGAGCAGCGGGTTGCCGTCCTGGGGCGTGAAGCAGAAGCCGACCAGCTCGTTGCCATTGCGCACCGCAAGCGTCTCCAGCGCCACCACGGTCTGGCTGAGGATCCGTCCGAAGTAGCCGTGGTCGCGGCCGAAGGAGAAGACCGCATTGGCCGACTGCTTGTAGGTGACCGCCACCCGCTTGTTGGCGAACAGCCGTTCCTTCGCCTCCTCGAGCGTCATCTCCCGATCGAGGGTCAGGCTGAAGTGGATGGCGTGCATGTACTGGGTGTTGAGCTTGAGGGCGCTCGAATAGAGGTCGAGGTCCTGACCCATCGTGGCGAAGAGCTCATGGGCGTCGCGGGCGTGGTGGGTGCCAAACCGCTCGTCCTTGTGGCGCTCCACCGAGGGGCTGGGGGCGAAACCGCTGTCCTGACTGATGTCGTTGGAGCGACGGATGCAGAGGAAGCGGCCGTCGACCAGATGGTTGGTCCCGTCCTCGTCCATCGCCAGCGTCTTGATGAGCACGGCGATGTTGTGCGTGTTGCACGAGACGATCTGGAGGAAGCGATCCTCGCCGTGAACCAGTGCCTCGTCGTTGATCCCCCTGGCGTACATCTTGCCGAATCCGAACTCGGATCCCTGGGCCATGAAACCCATCGGCCCAGAGGCCGACTCGTAGAACTCGGCCTTGTTCTCGTTTCCGACCGGGGTGCAGTCGATGACGACTCTGGCCCTCTCGATCGCCTCGCGCGACTCCCACTTGGGGGCGTGACCCAACTCCTCGAAGGTCGCCCGCTTGTCGTCGTCGACCACCAAGGCTGCGCCCCGCCGGACCAGGTCGTTGACCTTCCCCCGTTCGGTGATGAGTGGCGTCCGCTTGTGGAAGGTCACCTCGTCGATCCCGAAGGCCTCGCGGTCGTCGGCGAGAAGCCCGATGAGCGGCTCCCCGATGGTGCCGGTTCCGACGATGTGGACGATGTTCGACATGACGGCCTCCCCTGCCCTCAACCTACCCCGTTTTGGCGTCGCCGGGCGCTGTATGGGCGCGTTTGGTGACGCCAAAACGGCTCAGAACTGCTCCTCTTCGGTCGACCCTGCCAGAGCGAGCGTCGACGCCTTGCCGGTGGCGATCACCGTCGCCACCTGGTCGAAGTATCCCGCCCCGACCTCCCTCTGGTGCCGGGTGGCGGTGTACCCAGCCGGCTCGAGCGCAAACTCCCGCTCCTGGAGCCGGACGTAGGCCGGCATCCCTTCCCGGCTGTACCCGGTTGCCAGTTCGAACATCGACGCATTGAGGGCGTGGAACCCGGCGAGGGTGATGAACTGGAACTTGTACCCGATGGCACCGAGCTCCTTCTGGAAGCGGGCGATCTCTTCATCGTCGAGGTGACGCCGCCAGTTGAAAGACGGAGAGCAGTTGTAGGCGAGCATCTTGTCGGGGAACTCGGCATGGATGGCAGTGGCGAACCTGGTCGCCTCGTCGAGATCGGGGTGCGCCGTCTCGCACCACAACAGGTCGGCGTATGGGGCGTAGGCCAGACCGCGGGCGATGGCCTGATCGAGACCCGCCTCCACCTCGAAGAATCCCTCATCGGTTCGCACCCCGGTGCAGAACGGGCGGTCTGCCGGGTCGATGTCGCTGGTGAGGAGGGTCGCCGAGTTGGCGTCGGTGCGGGCGACGACGAGGAGCGGCACCCCGCTGACATCGGCCGCGAGCCGGGCGGCGGTCAGCGCCCTGACATGCTGGGCCGTTGGAACGAGAACCTTGCCGCCCATGTGCCCGCACTTCTTCTCCGAGGAGAGTTGGTCCTCGAAGTGGACACCGGCCGCCCCCGCCTCGATGAACGACTTGGTCAGCTCGAAGACGTTGAGCGCTCCACCGAAGCCGGCCTCACCGTCGGCGACGATCGGGACCATCCAGTCGATGGCGTGGTCGCCTTCCGCCCAATGGACCTGGTCGGCGCGGCGCAGCGCGTTGACGATCCGCCGCACCAGCGCCGGGGCCGAGTTGGCCGGGTAGAGGCTCTGGTCGGGGTAGACCTGGTCGGCCAGGTTGGCGTCGCCCGCCACCTGCCAGCCGGAGAGATAGATCGCCTCGAGCCCGGCCTTGACCATCTGCACCGCCTGCCCCCCGCTCATGGCGCCGAGGGCGTGTACGTAATCCCGGCTGGCGAGCATCCCCCAGAGCTTCTCCGCCATGAGCCGGCTGATGGTGTGATCCTCGGCGATCGACCCACGGAGCCGCACCACGTCGGCGGCCGAGTAATCGCGGGTGACCCCGTCCCAGCGCGGGTTCGTGGCCCACTCGGTCTCGAGTCGCTCCGCTGCTTGTTCCTGACTCATTGCTCGGCTCCTATCAATCGATCATCTCGTAGGCGGGGAGGGTGAGGAATTCGGGGAACTCCTCGGCCAGAGCCACCCTGGCGAAAAGCTCCTCCGCTTCGGGGAAGCGGCCCATCTCATATGCCTGGTCGCCAAGGTCACGGCGGAGCGATTCGCCCACCGCGGTGATGGCCAGGCGCACCCGATCGGCGGTGATCAGTTCGCCGTCATCGGTGGCAACGCCGGCGCGGACCCATTGCCACACCTGCGACCTGCTGATCTCGGCGGTGGCGGCGTCCTCCATGAGGTTGAAGATCGCCGCTGCCCCGGTCCCGGAGAGCCAGGAGGCGAGGTAGCGGATGGCGACGTCGACGTTGGTGCGGAGGCCAGCACCGGTCACCGTCCCACCGGGCACCTCGACCCTGACGAGTGCCGCCGGGTCGATCTCCACGTCGGGGCGCTTTCGATCGATTTGGTTGGGACGATCACCGAGCACGGCATCGAACACCTCGAGAGCGACCGGGACCAGGTCGGGATGGGCCACCCAGGTCCCGTCGCACCCATCGCCCGCCTCTCGGCTCTTGTCCTCTCGTACCTTGGCGATCGCCTGCTCGGTGACTTCCGGATCCCTCCGGTTGGGCACAAACGCCGCCATACCGCCGATGGCATGGGCGCCACGGCGGTGGCAGGTCTTGACCAGCAGCTCGGTGTAGGCGCGCATGAAAGGGACGGTCATGGTGACCTGGGCGCGATCTGGAAGGACGAACCCGGGGAGGTTCCGGAACTTCTTGATCACCGAGAAGATGTAGTCCCAGCGTCCTGCGTTGAGCCCGGCGGAGTGGTCGCGCAGCTCCCAGAGGATCTCGTCCATCTCGAAGGCGGCAAGGACCGTCTCGATGAGCACCGTGGCCCTGCACCGTGCCTGGGGGGAGCCCGAGGGCATCCTGGGCGGCGAGGAAGACATCGTTCCACAGCCTCGCCTCGAGGCGGCCTTCCAACTTGGGCAGGTAGAAGTAGGGACCGCTCCCTCGATCCATCGCCCTCCGGGCACAGTTGGCCATGTAGATCCCGAAGTCGAAGAAACTTGCCGACACCGGTGAACCGCCCACCTCGACATGACGCTCGGTGAGGTGCCATCCGCGAGGGCGAACGAACAATGTGGCCAGCGTCTCACCGAGTCGATAACTCTTCTCGGCTGTGTCGAGCGAGAGGGTGCGGTTCCAGGCATCGACCAGGTTGGCCTGGCCCTCGATGACGTTCTGCCAGGTCGGAGCGAGTGAGTCCTCGAAATCGGCCATGAAGACCTTGGCCCCCGAGTTGAGCGCGTTGATCATCATCTTGCGCTCCACCGGGCCGGTGATCTCCACCCGTCGGTCGGCGAGGTCGGAGGGGGCAGGCGCAACCTGCCACTCGCCCGACCGGATATCGCTCGTCTCAGGGTGAAATGTGGGGAGCTCGCCGCCGTCGATGGCCCTCTGTCGCTTCGCCCTCTCGTCGAGCAACGCCAGCCGAGTCGGTTCGAATGTCTGGTGCAACTGCTCGACCAGGCCGAGAGCCTCGTCGGTCAGCACCTCGTCCACCCGCTCCACCCGGGTGCCGTTCACCTGGATCTCACTCATAGGCGGACGGTAGTGAAAAGTTCCGCCTCCGTCTATCCTCATGCATAGTCTTCGGCAGAAGTTGCGCTGATCTTCACAGGAGGTGTGTGGTGGAGCTACCGGCCGACCGGCTGGTTTTTGGGCAGAGGATCAGGCATCTGAGGCGCACCCGCGACCTGACCTTGGAGCAGTTGGGGCTACGGCTGGGTCGCCCAGCCTCCTTTCTCTCGATGGTGGAGAACGGCAAGCGGCGGGTGAAGCCGGAGACGATCACCGCCCTCGCCGAGGCACTCGAGGTGGACCCGGACGTCCTTTTGGAGGAATCGCCCCCCAGCAGGCGTGCCGAACTCGAGATCGAGGTGGAGAGGATCCAGCAAGAGCCTCTCTATCAATCGCTCGGCCTCCCCTATCTCAAGCCGGGGGTCAGGGTCCCCGACGATGCCATGGCCCATCTGGTGGCTCTCTTTAGGGCTCTCCAGGAACGGGTCCGGGTCCGCCCCGAGACCCAGGAGGAGGTCAGGGTCGCCGCGGCCACGATGCTCGCCGACGCCAGAGCCCACGACGGCTATCTGCCCGAGGTGGAGGAGGTGGCGGCCAAGGCCCTCTCCTCAGCCGGGTACCCGGGGAGCGGCGCCCTTTCGCCCCGTCATCTCCAGGACCTGGCGACAGCCTTCGGATTCGCGGTCAAGCTCGCCGCCGACCTGCCGCGATCGGTGCGCTCGGTGGTGGACATGGCCAACGGCCGTGTCTACATACCGCAGCGGGACGCCCTCCGCACCCGCGCCGCCCGCTCGGTGGTGCTGCAGACGCTGGGGCACGTCGCCCTCGGCCACGAGACCCCGGGCGACTTCGCCGCCTTTCTGAGACAGAGGATGGAGTGCAGCTACTTCGCCGCGGCAGCGCTTATCCCCGAGAGCGCCGCCGTGCCCTTCCTGGAGGACGCCCGCCGCCGCCGTGACCTCGCCGTCGAGGACCTCAAGGAGGTTTTCTACGTCTCGTACGAGACCGCGGCGCGCCGGTTCACCAACCTCGCCACCCACCACCTGGGGATACCGACCCACTTCATCAACGCCGACGAGGACGGTCTCATCTGGAAGGGGTACGAGAACGACGGATTCCCCTTCGTCCACGATGCGTACGGCGGTGTGGAGGGCCAACGTGCCTGCCGGCATTGGGGAGCGCGGGAGGTCTTCGGCTCGGAGGACAAGTTCGGCGTGCACTTCCAGTACACCGACACCCCGGCGGGCACCTTCTGGTGCTCCACCCACATTCCCGCAGATCGCACTCCCCACCAGGGGATCACTCTGGGCACCGACTTCGACCACGCCCGCTTCTTCAGGGGACGTGAGACCGACAGACACACCCGCTCGGGCTGCCCCGAGCCGGGATGTTGCATGACGCTCGCCACCGAATTGACCGAGCGTTGGGCGGGGCGTGTCTGGGCCTCGTCCCGGGCGCAGAGCAATGTGGTCACCGCCCTCACCGCTTCTCCGATCCCGCAGATCGAGATGGCAGAGATATACGAGTTCGTCCAACGGCACGTTTGAACGACGCGGCACGTCATTTCTGAGGAGCCTTCACTCCGGAGGTACTGCCACCCAGAGGACGATGTAGATCAGGACCTGGGGACCGGGGAGGAACATGGAGAGGATGAAGACCACCCTCACCAGTGTCGGGTCCCACCCGAACCGCTGCGCCAGACCGGCGCAAACCCCGGCAATCACCCGGCCTTGGCGAGGACGTACCAACTGCGGTGCATCGGCCATGAATTCCGAGGTTAGAGGCTGTCACCTGGTTGCGGTAGGGTCCCATCCGGTGAGGTTCAGGTGAGCCGAATCGAGGAGACCGCCCTCCCCGGGGTGGGGAAACGGTTCGAGCTGAACACCGAGTCGGGGCACCGGATCGGGGTGATCCGGCACCGCACCGGTCGACGCGAGCTGTACGTGAACGATGCCGAGGACCCTGACCTTTGCCGGGCCTCGGTCCAGCTCGATGAGGACGAGAGCAACGCCCTGGCTGACATCCTCGGCGGGTCACAGTTGGTGCGCGAGTTGGAGAGCCTCCATCAAGAGGTGGAGGGACTGGCGATCGACTGGCTACGCCTCGAGCCTCGATCCCCATACGCCGGGAAGACGATTGGCGACGCCCGGATCCGAACCCGGACCGGGGTATCGGTTGTGGCGGTTCTCCGCGATGGAACGGCTTTCCCGGCGCCTGCTCCCGACTTCACCCTCGAAGCCGGCGACACCATGCTCGTGGTGGGGACAGTCGACGGCATCGAGCAGGTCATCGAGATCATCGCCACCGGCTGAGCGGTGCCCCACCTCGCCCTCCTGCTGATCGAGCTCGGCGGGGTCACCCTCGTCCTCGCCCTGCTCGCCCGGCTCGGTGCCCGCATCGGGCTCTCACCGATCCCCTTCTACCTGATTGCCGGGCTGGTCCTGGGGGAGGGCGGCATCGTCCCTCTGGTCACCTCGGAGGAGTTCATCGAGGTAGGCGCCGAGATCGGTGTGGTGCTGCTTCTCTTCATGCTCGGTCTCGAGTACTCGGCCGAGGAACTGGTCGGGAATCTGCGCTCGTGTGGCGCCGGCGGGCTGATCGATCTCGCACTCTGCTTCCCGCCCGGTTTCGTCGCCGGGCTGCTGCTCGGATGGGGCATCGTCCCGGCGGTCCTCCTCGGGGGCATCACCTACATCTCGTCATCGGGGATGGTGGCCAAGCTCCTCACCGACTTGGGCTGGCTGGGGAACCGGGAGACTCCCGACCGTTCTCTCGGTGTTGGTGTTCGAGGATCTCGTGATGGCGGTGTTCCTCCCGGTGGTGGCGGTGCTCACCGTGGGGGGAGACGCTCTCGGGATAGTGGGATCGGTTGCCCTGGCACTGGGCCTGGTGGCAGCGGTGCTCTTCGTCGCCTACCGGGCGAGCGCCCGGCTCAGCGATCTCGCCTTCCACCACAACGACGAGGCTCTGTTGCTCACCGTCTTTGGGATCACCCTGCTGGTCGCCGGGCTGGCCCAGTTGATCAACCTGTCGTCGGCGGTGGGGGCATTTCTGGTGGGGATCGTCCTCTCCGGCCCGGCGGCGGACAAGGTGCGACCGATGCTGGTCCCGCTGCAGAATCTCTTCGCCGCCGTGTTCTTCGTCTTCTTCGGTTTGCAGACCGACCCGGCGGCGATCCCACCGGTGCTGCTACCGGCTCTCGCTCTGGCCGTCGTGGTGGGTTTGGCCAAGTGGCTCAGCGGGCGGACGGCGGCGAGGACGGGCGGGTGTGGCGGCGCGTGGTCAGAACCGGGCCGGGGTGATGCTCATCGCCCACGGCGAGTTCTCCCTGGTCATCGCTGCCCTCGCCACGGGCACCGCAGTCGCCGCCGATCTGAACGCCCTCACCGCCGCGTTTCGTGATGTTGCTGGCCGTGGCCGGTCCGGTCCTCGCCAATATCGTCGGCCGCCCACCGAGGAGTGGACCTCGTCGTCGCTCGAACGCGAGCCGGCTCCCAATGAGAGAGCCGCCGCTTGAGTCGTGTTGCTGTCACCCCGCCAGGAAGAGCGCCGGTTCCTCCAGGTTTTCGATCAGCTGGGCCATGAAGCGGCGGCCGAGACCGCCATCGATCACCCGATGGTCGTAGGAGAGCGACAACGGGATCATCGGAGCCACCACGACGGCCCCATCCCTGACCACGGGCTGGTCCTGAGCCCGGCCGACGGAGAGGATGGCGGTGGTGCCGTATGGGATGATCGGGGTACCGAACCCTCCACCGACGGCGCCGATGTTGGAGATGCTGAAGGTCTGCCCGGTCAATTCGTCGGGGCGGAGCGTGCGCGCCTTGGCCCCCTCGGCGAGCCGGGAGACCTCACCGGCCAACTCGAGCAACCCCAGCTTGTCGGCGTCGGGACACCGAGCCACTACCAGCCCTTCGGGAGTGTCGACGGCGAATCCCAGGTCGTAGCGCCGGTGGAGGATCAGTTCATCGCCCTCCAAGGTGGCGTTGAACTCGGGGAACGACGCCAGCACGGGGATGACCGCCTTGGCCACCAACGCCTCGATCGGCAACGTGCGCTGGTGCCGCTCGGCCAGCGCCCGACGCGCCGCCAACAGCCGGCCGGCGTCTACCTGGTCGAACGTTGTGACGTGTGGGATCTCTCTCCACGACTGCGTCATCCGCTCGGCGATGGTGCGGCGCAGCTTGCTCAACCTGACCCGCTCGTCGCCACCGTGCCCTGTGAAGCCGTCGGGCTGGGAGGCTGATACGACGTCGTCGCGGGTCACCCTGCCCCCCGGCCCACTGCCGGCGACTGCGGCCAGATCGACCCCCAATTCTCGAGCCAGCTTCCGAACCAGCGGCAGCGCCTGGGGCCGCGCCGACTCCGACGCAGCCGTCGCGCCCAGCACTTCCGCCTCTTCCGAGATGCTGCCCACTATCGGCGCGCCAACCGGCGGTGCAATCTCATCGGGCTCCGTCACCTCGTGCTCCTCGGCTGGCGCGTGGGCACCGCCCTCGCCCCAGGTCTCACCCGGCTCGCCGATCACCGCTAGCACCGATCCCACATCGAGCACCGATCCAATCGGGGCGCCGTGGTGGAGGACGACCCCTTTTCGTGGGGACGGAATCTCCACGACCGCCTTGTCGGTCTCCACCTCGACCAGGGGCTGATCGAGATCCACCTCGGATCCGACATCGACCAGCCACCGCACCACCTCGGCCTCGGTCAACCCTTCGCCGATATCGGGGAGCCGGAACTCGTATGCCAAATCAGCCCTCCAGGGTCCGTCGCGCCGCCGTCACGATCCGCTCCACGCCCGGAAGGTAGACGTGCTCGGTGCGCTTCAACGGGAACACCGTGTCCCAACCGGTCACCCGCTGCACCGGCGCCTGGAGTGAGTAGAGGGCCCTCTCCTGGATGAGCGCCACCACCTCGGCGCCGATGCCTGCGGTGCGAGGCGCCTCGTGGACGACGACGACCCGGCCAGTTTTCTCGGCGGATGCCACCAGGGAATCGGCGTCGAGCGGGGCCAGGGTGCGGAGGTCGATCACCTCGACCGAGACCCCGTCGCCGCCAAGCTGGTCTGCGGCCAATCGCACCTCGCGCAGCATCGCTCCCCAGCCGACCAGCGTGAGGTCGGTCCCGGTCCGCTCGATCCGGGCCGGCCCGATGGGCACCGTGTAGGGGCCGTCGGGGACCTCCTCCTTGACCGCCCGGTAGAGCCTTATCGGCTCGAGGAAGATCACCGGGTCCGGGTCCTCGATGGCGGCCAGCAGCAAACCCTTGGCGTCGTGCGGTGTCGCCGGGACCACCACCTTGAGACCGGGCGTGTGGACGTATATGGCCTCGGCCGACTCGGAGTGGTGCTCGGCGGCGCCGATCCCGCCGCCATACGGGATGCGGATGACGAGCGGGGCGGTGAACCGGTGCCGGCTGCGGTTGCGGATCCGTGACACGTGGCTGATCACCTGGTCGAAGCCCGGATAGGAGAATCCCATGAACTGGATCTCGGCAACCGGTCGAAGCCCGGCGACGGCCATACCGAAAGCGGTCCCCACGATCCCGGACTCGGCAACGGGGGTGTCGACCACCCGCTCCGAGCCATAACGCTCGATGAGCCCGTCGGTGACCCGGAAGACGCCGCCGGTCCGCCCCACGTCCTCCCCGAGAAGGATCACGCGCTCGTCCTCCTTGAGGGCGCAGTCGAGGGCGTCGGTGATGGCCTGCGCCAAGGTGAGCACCGCCATCAGCGTGCCTCGTCGCGCTGCTCGGCGAGGAGGGGGTTTGGGCTGGCGAACATCCGCTCGAACGGATCGCTCGCAGGCAGAGGATCAAGACCCTCGGCGGTGACAACAGCTCGCTCGATCCGCTCCGATGCCGTCGTTTCCAGCTCTCTTTGCCACTCATCGTCCCACTGATTCTGCGACAACAGGTAGAGGCGGACCCGCTCGAGCGGGTCGCGCTCGCGCCATTGCTCCACCTCCTCGGCTGGTCGATAGCGACCCGGATCGTCAGCCGTGGTGTGCGGTCCCATCCGGTAGGTCACCGCCTCGATGAGGGTTGGCCCGGCGCCATTCCTCGCACTCGCCACCGCTGCTCTCGTTGCTGTGAGAACTGCAAACAGGTCGTTGCCGTCCACCTGCTCCCCCGGCATCCCATAGGCGGCGGCCTTGTCGGCGATCGTCTCCGCCCGTGTTTGTGTTGCTCGGCCAAGCGAGATGGCGTATTGGTTGTTCTGACAGAGGAAGACCGTGGCGGTGCTGAAGACGGCGGCAAAGTTCATCGCCTCGTGGAAGTCGCCCTCCGATGTGGCACCGTCTCCGAAAGATGTCAGAGCGACCCGATCGGTCCCCAGCACCCGCTCGCCCCACGCCAGACCGACGGCATGGAGCATGTGGGCGCCGACGGTGATGGAAGGAGGCATGACGTTGACACCCTCAGGCGGCGATCCGCCTCGCTCGTCACCGGTGCGCCCCAGCACGAGCGCCTCCCATGTGTACCCGTGCATCCACATGAGAGCCGCGTCCCGGTAGGTGGCCACCACCCAGTCGTCGGGGCGCAACGCCGCCGCCGCCCCGATCTGAGCAGCCTCCTGACCTTCGAAAGGCGCGTACGTCGCCAGCCTCCCCTGCTTCTGGAGCGCGGTGCACTTCCGGTCGTAGAGGCGTGCCTCGACCATGGAGGCGTAGAGCCGGCGGGTCTCATCGAGACCCACAGGGGCGTCACCGAGCAGCTCACCGGCCGGGTCGAGAAGCTGGAGCATGGCCGCAGGAGCGTACCGCTGGGCCGGTCGCGGGGTCATCCCACCCCGGTTTTGGCGTCACCAAACGCGGTCATTCCCCCTCGAGTGACGCCAAAACGGGTTTGTTAAGCGTCCTGGCGTGACCAGGCGTCCTCGAGCTCTTCGGTGGTCATCAGGACGGCACGCGCCTTGGAGCCCTCCGATGGGCCGACAACTCCCCGCTGCTCCAGGATGTCCATGATCCGCCCCGCTCGTGCGAAACCGACCCGCAGCTTGCGCTGCAGCATCGATGTGGAACCGAGCTGGGAGCGGACCACCAACTCGGTGGCCTGACGGATCAGTGCGGCGTCCTCGTCGTCATCGTCGGCGGCGGCCTGGGCCCGGGCCTCGGCAGCGGCTTCTTCGATGACATGGTCCTGGTAGAGCACCTCGCGTTGGTTCTTCACCCACTCCACCACCTCGTGGACCTCTTCCTCGGAGACCCACGCCCCCTGGATCCGGGCCGGACGGGGCTCCTTGGCGGTAATCACCAGCATGTCGCCCATCCCGACCAGTTTCTCGGCGCCGATCCCGTCGATGATCACCCGGCTGTCGGTCTGCGAGGCCACGGAGAAGGCGAGCCGGCTGGGGATGTTGGCCTTGATGACGCCGGTGATCACGTCGACCGATGGGCGCTGGGTGGCGATGACGAGGTGGATGCCCACCGCCCGAGCCATCTGGGCGATACGGACGATCGCCTCTTCCACTTCGCGGCCGGCCACCATCATCAGGTCGTTGAGCTCGTCGACGACCACGACGATGTAGGGGAAACGGTCGAAGCGGTCGTGGTCGATCTGGTCGGTATCCCACTTTTCCCGGTACCCGATGATGTCGCGCGCCCTGGCGTCGGCGATCAGGTCGTAGCGGCGATCCATCTCGGCCACCGCCCACTTCAAGGCGTCGGCCGCCTTCTTCGGGTTGGTGATCACCTTGGTGAGGAGGTGCGGGACCCCGTTGTACTGGCCGAGCTCGACCCGCTTGGGGTCCACCATGATCAGCCGGACGTCCTCCGGGCTGGTCCGCATCAGGATCGAGGTCACGATCGAGTTGATGCACGACGACTTCCCGGCACCGGTGGCGCCGGCGATCAGCATGTGGGGCAAATCGGAGAGGTTGAGCAGCCGGGGACGTCCGCTGATGTCCATCCCCAAGCCGACCTCGAGTGGATGGGTGGCTCCGGTGGCCTCGCTGCTGCGGAGGACGTCACCAAGCGTCACCAGCCGGCGCTTTCGGTTGGGCACCTCTACGCCGATGGCGCTCCGCCCTGGGATGGGGGCCAGCAACCGGACGTCGGGTGTCGCCAGGGCGTATGCGATGTCGTGAGAGAGTCCGGTGACCCGGTTGACCTTGACCCCAGGCGCCAGTTCGATCTCGTAGCGGGTCACCGTCGGTCCGGGAACGATCTTGGTCAGTCGTGCATCCACGCCGTGCTGCACCAGCGTGTCCTCCAGCACCCGGGCGGTCTCCTCGAGCGAGCGTCTGCTTTGCTCCTCTCCTCCACCTAGCGCCAGTAGGTCGAGCGGTGGAAGGTGGTAACCGTCTGCACCGCTGGGCCGGTCCTGTGGTGTCTCGGCCGGGGGTCGCTCCTTGCTCTCCCGGTTCGCCGGTGCCTGCCGCTTGGGCCGGGTGGGGGCGGGCGGAGCGGTCTGCACAACGCGGTGCTTGGCCTGATCGCGGGTGGTCTGTTGCGGTGCCGGCACCGTGGCTCGCGCCCAACGACGGATGCGCCGCACCAATTCGACGAAGCCGAGGGCGAATTCGCGTATCGAACTGCGGGCGACGGCGAGGATCCCTATGGCGCTCACCGCCACGAGCACAACCCCCGCGCCCCACTGCCCGATGAGCCGTCGCAGCGGGAACGCCATCAGCGAACCAACCGCCCCGCCACGCTGCGATACGGCCTCGAGCCCAGCGGACAACGAGACCGCTCCTGTCATCAGATGGAAGATGCCGAGCGTGCCGACGAAGGTGAGCAGCAGCCCGGCGGCGATCCGCCCGTAGTCGTCGCGACGGCGGCCGGCGATGAGGAGCACCCCGAGTACGGCGATGGCCACGGGGACCGCATACGCCCATACACCAACGAGCACGCTCAGGACCGCAACGATCCCACGACCAACAGGCCCGGCATGTCGGATGAATGCGAGACCGATCAGAACGGCCACGACGATGAGCACCACGCCCCAGATGTCGTCGGCCTGTCGCCCGAACCGGTTGCGGACCCGTTCCCGAAACGCCACGAACAGGGCGGCGGGAGTCCGCCGCACCGTCTTCTTGGCAACCGGGCGCGCCCCGGCCTTGCTCTTGGTGGACACCCGCTTCCGCCCCGCTACGCCCCGGCGGGTGGGTGTCCGCTTGGGCATTGGGGAAAGACTCTAGTGGTAGGTGATAGGTGGAGGGTGTCTCCGACGGCGGGGACGGCAGACGGCAGACGGCGGACGGCGGCGCACGAACCAAGACGGAAAGACGGAGGACGGAGGAAAGACCACCGAGCGAGACCTAGCCTGATTTGTTGGGGGGTGCCCGAGGGGGGTGGCTGAGCCAGCCCCCCTCGGCCTGGTCGGGCCGGCGTGTACGGCCCGACCAGCACCAATGAGCGCGGCCGAAGGCTGCTCGATCTGGACATGCACGGTGGCGAAGCCGCCGTGCAACCTAGAAGTGGTCCGAGATGTATTTCTCGCCTTCGTCGCAGAAGAGGGTGACGACGGTGCCGTGCGAAGGCTGCCGCTCCCGGAAGTGCTGCGCCGCCACGAAGTTGGCGCCGGACGATGGGCCGACGAACATTCCATGGCGGCGGGCCAGGTACCTCATCGCCTCCAACGCCTCGTCGCTCTCCACAGGGACGAACTCGTCGACCATGGACCCGTGTCTGGCCATGATCCCCGGTACGAAGCCATCGGCGATGCCCTCGATGGCGTGACGCCCGATCTCACCGCAGAGAAATGTGCACGACTCGTCGGGCTCGACCCCGACCAAGACCACCTCTGGGTTGACGGCGCGCATCGCCTGGCCGACGCCGATCAAGGTGCCGCCGGTGCCGATCCCCATGACGAGAGCGTCGGGGGGACGGGGTAGGCCTTCGAGGATCTCGCGCCCCAGCCAGAGCCGGTTCTCCTCTACGTTCCACTCCGAGTCGAATTGCTTGGGCCCCCACCACCCATCCTGCTCGGCCAGTTCCGCCGCCCTCGAAAGGGCCTCGTTCACGTGGAAGTCGCCGATGAGCTCGAGGTCGGCGCCGAAGCCGCGAGAGATTGCCACCCGCTCCGAGCTCAGTCCACGCGGCATGACCACGACCATCCGGTACCCCTTGACCGCAGCCACCATGGAGAGGGCGTTCCCCGTATTGCCGCTCGACGCCTCGACGATGGTGTCGCCCGGTTGGAGTAGCCCGGTTTCCTCGGCCCGTTCAACCATGTAGCGGGCGATGCGCGCCTTGACCGAACCCGATGGGTTGAGGAACTCGAGCTTGACCCAGAGCCCGTCCAACTCGACGAGGGGGGTGTTGCCGATCCCGTCGAGGACGGTGCCGGTCGATCCCACCAGGACCATGGCTTGGAGGGTAGACGGAGAGAAAAGTCGAAGACGGAAGACGGAAGATACGACAGCGCCCCGGTCCTGGCGGAGCCTTAGACCTCGAGCACCACCGGCAAGACCACGGGGCGGCGACGGGTCTCGGCTTTGAGGAATTGCGACACGGTGCGGCGGATGGCCTGCTGGAGCTCGGAGGGGTCGGTTGGGCCCGCAGCCACCAATTCGGCAACGGTGTCTGCCACCTTGATCCCGGCCGCCTCGAGTAGCTGCTCGGGGTCGGTCACGAAGCCGTGGCTGTCGAGCTCGGGGCCGAGCACGATCTCGCCGGTGGCGAGGCGCACCCCGACGGTAACCACCACCACGCCCTCGTCGGCGAGGTGGCTCCGGTCGCGGAGCACCGCATCGCGCACGTCACCCATCTCGGACCCATCGAGATAGACGTACCCGGCTGGGACCGCCCTCCGCTCCACGATGGTCTCACCGTCGCGCAGGACGATCGAGTCGCCATCCTCCAGAACGTGGACCTCGGGCACCCCTGCGGTCTCCGCCAGTTCGGCGTGGGCTCGCAGGTGCCGGTACTCACCGTGTACGGGGACCATCACCGATGGCCGAACCACGTTCATGAAGGTCGCCAATTCGTCCCGGGCGGCGTGCCCCGAGACGTGCACCTCGGCGTTGCGCCCGTGGAAGACGGTTGCGCCGCTGCGCAGCAGCCGGGAAATCACCCTCGAGACGGCCGTCTCGTTGCCCGGCACAGGGGTGGCGCTGATCAGGACCGTGTCTTCGGGCCGCAACTCGATCCATTTGTGCCGCCCCGAGGCCATCAGCGAGAGAGCAGCGAACGGCTCACCCTGACTCCCAGTGGTGATCAACATCTGTCGGTCGGCGGGCAGGTCGCCCAGGTCGGCGATGTCGCGCCGCCGGTCGGCTGGGATCCTCAGCTCCCCCAGCTCCGCCCCGACACCGGTGATCCTCCTCATCGAGCGGCCGAAGATGGCGATGTCACGCCCCGCCGCCAACCCGGCGTCGGCGATCTGCTGGACGCGATGGACGTGCGATGAGAAGCAGGCGGCGACCACCCGACCCGGTGCCTGCTCGACGATGTGCCTGATCGGCTCGGCGAGAGATCGCTCCGATGGGACGAAGCCGGGGCGCTCGGCGTTGGTGCTGTCGGAGAGAAGCAGCCGAACCCCTTTTCTTCCCAGATCGGCGAAGGTTCGGAGGTCGGTCACCCTCCCGTCGATCGGGGTGGGGTCCAGCTTGAAGTCGCCGGAGTGGACCACCGCTCCCTGGTCGGTGTCGAACACGACAGCACACCCCCTGGGGACGCTGTGCGTCACCGCCACCAGCATGAACCGGAGCGGCCCTTCCTCGACCCACTCCAGCTCCACCATGGGCCGAAGGTCCACCTCGACGCCGAGCTCCTCGATCCTCCCCCTGGCCACCTCCAAGGAAAGCTGGGTGCCATAGACGGGGACCTCTATCTCCCTGAGGAAGTAGGCGAGCGCTCCTATGTGATCCTCGTGGGCGTGGGTGATCACCACGCACCGGACGTCCTCACGACGGTGCGCCAGCCAGCTCCAGTCGGGGAAGACGAGGTCAACACCGAGCATGTCCTCCTCGGGGAACATCAAACCGCAGTCGACCAGGGCGATCTGACCACCAATTTCGATGGCGGCGCAGTTGCGCCCGATCTCGCCGAGACCACCGAGAAAGGTGACCCGAACCCCCTCCAACTCTCGTGGCGGACCCCCGGCTGGGGGGTCGGACCTGGATCCGTTCACACGAGCCCGCTTGCGCTCACGGCGACTACCTTCGCAGTGTCTGCCCTCATAGGGCTTGCGCCTTCCCCAACGCCTCCTTGACCAACCCCACGGTCTCGGGACGGGCCGGGACAAGCGGCAGCCGCGGCTCCCCCACGGGCTCCCACAGGGCTGCCATGGCGGCCTTGACCGGGATAGGATTTGGCTCGACAAAGAGCGAGTCGAAAAGAGGCAGCAGTCCGAGATGGAGCCGCTGCGCCTCGGGGATGTCACCCGACGCCGCCGCCCCGACCATCGCCGCCACCTGCGGGCCGGCGAGGTGCGAGGCCACCGAGACCACGCCGACGGCACCGACCGTCATGAGGGGCAGCGTGATGCTGTCCTGCCCCGAATACACCGCCATTCCATCGCCGATTTCGGACACGGTGCGCGCCGTGAACTGAGCATCCTCCACGGCGTCCTTCACCGCCACGATCCTTGGGTGCTCGGCCAAGGCGGCCAGGGTGGAGATCTCGATGAGTCGTCCCGTCCTCCCCGGGATGTTGTAAAGGATGACGGGAAGATCGGTCGCATCGGCGATGGCACGGAAATGGGCTAACAGGCCTGCCTGCGGCGGCTTCGAGTAATAGGGGGTCACCGCCATGATCCCATCCACGCCTGCCAACGCCGCCCGCTCTGACAGGTGGATCGACTCTGCGGTGTCGTAGGTGCCGGTGCCGGCGATGACGTGGGCGCGCTCCCCCACTGCCTCGACCACCGTCCGGAACAGCGCCACCTTCTCGTCGCCCGACAGCGTGGGCGACTCACCCGTCGTGCCGCTGACCACGAGCCCATCGGACCCGTTGGCCACGAGGAACCGGGCGAGTCTCCACGCCCTTTCGTGATCCACTGCCCCCTCGTCGGTGAATGGGGTGATCATGGCGGTGAGCACCCGACCAAAGGGCTCCATGGCATCCTTCCCGTGGCTGCGGGGACAACGTTAGATCCGGAGCCCGGGCAGTTGGCACTTTGCCGGGGAAGCCGATAGCGCGGCGGTACGTTGAAACGGACAGGATCGCGAGCAAAGGTTTGGAAATGCAGTACGTGAAGGACGTTGACCAGGCCGGGTTCGCACTCGAAGTCGAGGAGCGCTCCCGGCAGGTCCCGGTGGTGGTGGATTTCTGGGCGGAGTGGTGCGGCCCATGCAAGGTGCTCGGCCCTGCACTCGAACGGGCCATCGAGGACCAAGGAGGTGCGGTCGAACTGGCCAAGGTCGATGTCGACACCAACCAGCAACTCTCGATGCGGTTCGGAGTGCAGGGGATCCCCACCGTGGTCGCCTTTCGCAATGGTGAACCGGTGTCACGGTTCACCGGCGCGCTCCCCGAGCAGGCGGTCCGCCAATGGGTCGAGCAACTCCTCCCGAGCGAGGTCGACAAGGCGGTGGATCGGGCACGGCAACTGGCGCTCGATGGAGACACCGCGGGGGCCGAGACGTTGCTTCGTGCCGCTCTGGAGTCCGAGCCCGGTCACATCGAGGCGGGGACCTCGCTGGCCTCGCTCTTTCTGGCCGACTCCAAGCCCGAGGAGGCTGAGGAGGTCCTGGGAAGGCTCTCCCCTACGCCCGAGGTGACCCAACTGTCAGCGGTTGCCCGGCTCCAAGCAGGTGGGGCCGAGGACCTCGACGCCCTGCTCGATCGGGCCAGACAGCCGGACGCAAGTGACGAGGTGAAATTGGAGGCCGGGCGTGGGCTCGCCGCGCAGGGGCGACCGGCCGACGCCCTCGAACTTCTGCTGGCGATCGTCGAGGCGAAGGGCGAAGCGGCCGACGAGGCCAGGCAGAGCATGCTCGACCTGTTCAATGTGCTCGGTCCCGACCACCCCCTCACCGCCGACTATCGAAAGAAGCTCGCCACCGCCCTCTTCTGAGAACAGCGACAAACGGGTAGGCGTCGTCGCCCGTAGTAATCCGTGCATGGGCAAACTGGTCCGAGTGACATACCCTCGCTTTCTCGCCTGGCGGCGGACCGACGTTCATGGGATCGGGCTGGGTCGCGTGGTCGAGCATGATGACGACGTCGTCCTTTCCGGTCGTGAGATCGTCGTCAACCCGGAATATTCCGTCTCGTTCACTCTCATAGTCGGGACAGAATGGGAATCGGAGAGTCTCGAAGCCGAGGTCTTCGATCAGGGTGGCGCCAGAAGACTGGCGCTGGTCCGGGCCGAGAACGGCGGGTGGCGATTGGGGGACGACCCGATCGCCGACAGCGCGGCGTGCGACGACGTGGACATCGCCTCGACTCCGCTGACGAACACGCCGCCACTGGTCCGGCTCGGGCTCGGGGTGGGTGAATCGGCCGAGATCCCCGTCCTCTGGGTGCAAATTCCGGAGTTGGTGGTCGAAGTGGTGACCCAGCGGTACGAGCGGCTTCCACCCGCCGATGGGCTCGATCGCTACCGCTTCTCCTTCGCCACTGGTGATGGCTCGGGGTATCCGCTGACAGTGGATGAGGATGGGTTGGTGGTCGACTACGGGGACTTCGCCACCCGACTCTGAGATTCGAACACCGCTCGGGGTCTCCCTACCCTCGGCACCCCTCACCGGAAGGACCGCAGTGGCCAAGCAGTACTCCGCACCGCCCGAGATGACCATTGATCTCGCCAAGACATACGAGGCGGTCCTCGACACCGACCACGGCGAGATCACCATCCGGTTGTTCCCCGAGGAAGCGCCGATCACGGCGAACAACTTCACCTTCCTCGCCGGCGAGGGGTTCTACGAGGGCGTCATCTTCCACCGGGTGGTCCCCGGGTTCGTCATCCAGGGTGGCGACCCCACCGGCACGGGTAGCGGCGGGCCGGGGTATCGGTTCCGCGACGAGTTGGACAAGCCGCGCCGCTACACGAGGGGCACGGTGGCGATGGCCAATGCCGGACCGAACACCAACGGAAGCCAGTTCTTCATCACGCTCAAGGACGTGTCGCTACCGCACCAATACACCATCTTCGGCGAGGTGACCGGCGGGATGGAGACGGTCGACGCCATCGCCGACCTCGAACTGCGCGGCGAGCGTCCCGTGGAGGAGCCGGCTATTCGATCCGTCGAGATCCGCGAGAGCTGACCCATAACCACCCCCGAGTCGACGCTCCCCGGCTGTCGGACGACGCTCGCTTCGGGGCTGGCGCTCCTCCTCATCGGGGCGGCCCTTTTCAGCACCGGGCTGGCGTTGACCCTGAGTGACACCTGCGTCGGTGGGTGCGAGCGGCTCGGGTTCACCTTGGCGTTCGCCGGCGCCCCGGTCTCCGGTCTGCTCACCTCCGTCGGAGCGATGACCGCATCGGGTGGGACGCTGGCTGTCGCCTATCCGCTCGATGTCACCGTCTGGCTGCTGCTCGGCGGGCTGCTGACAAGACTGGCCGGCGAGGCGCTACAAGCCCGGTGGTGGCGATGGCTCGGGATCTTCGCCGCAGCCTCCCTGGTCTATGGGCTGCTCCTGTCTCTTTTTGTCGAGCGCGCCTGACCGAATGACCGGCGTTCCGTTGGGGCCTGATGTGGTCCTCTGCGACGTTACGAACCCTGGGTTCGTTCAGGCCACGTACTGCTCGAGGTCGGAGGGGTCGAACGGTCCGACTGCGCCGATCACCCGGGGGCCACCGAGAACTTCGGCCGCCACCTCGCGCACCTCGTCGAGGGTGACGCTCTCGATCCGCTCGATCCGCTCGTCCACCGACAGGTGGGGATTGCCGATGAGTTCGTCGCGGCCCAGGCGGGTCATCCGGCTGTTGGCGTCCTCGAGCGCAATGGCAAGACCGCCCCGCATGTTTCCCTTGGCGCGGTCGAGCTCATCCTGACTTACGCCCTTCTCCGACATGAGCTCCAGTTCGCTCAGGATCAACTCCATGGCGGTGGCCACCAGGTCTGGCGTGGTTCCGATGTAGACACCCCAGGCGCCGGTGTCGGCGAAGGGCAGCCGGAAGCTATAGATCGAGTACGCCAGACCGCGCTCCTCGCGGATGGTGGCGAATAGCCGTGAGGAGAGACCCCCACCGAGGACATGGTTCATCACCTCGAGAGCGAAGCGCCTCTCGTCGGAGCGGGTGAGCCCCTCGCCACCGATGATCAGGTGGGTCTGCTCCGTCGGCCGGCGCACCACCCTTACCCGCCGCTCGACCAGGGGCGCAGCCAACTCGTGGTCGACCCCGGGACCGCCCCAGGAGCCGAAGAGCGACCCGGCAAGCTCCACCACGTCGTCGTGGTCGATCGACCCGGTCATGGCGAGCACCGCCGAATCGACCCGGTAGCGCCGCCTCCAGTAGCCGTCGAGGTCGTCACGGGTCATCGCCCGGATCGACTCCCTCGTGCCGAGGACGGGGCGCTCCAGCGGGTGGCCGTCGAACAACGCGACGGTGAACTCCTCGAAGGCGACGTCCGATGGGTCGTCGTCGTTCATGTTGATCTCCTCGATCACGACCTGGCGCTCAGAGTCGATCTCCTCGGGGCGGAAGGCGGGCCGCTGGAGCATCTCGGCGAGGACACCGAGACCCTTGGGGAGGTCCTCGTCGAGCAGCCGCGCCCAGAAGCAGGTGTACTCCTTGGTTGTGAAGGCATTCGACTCGGCGCCCATCGAGTCGAATGTCTCGGAGATCTGACGGGCGGTGAGCGTCTCGGATCCCTTGAAGAGGAGATGCTCGAGAAAGTGCGAGGCGCCCGCCTCGTTGGGGAGTTCGTCCCTCGTCCCGGTATCCACCCAGCACCCCACCGCAACGGAGCGGAGCCCGGGGATCGCCTCGGTGATCACCCTTAGCCCATTGGGAAGAGTGGTGAGTTCATAGTGCATGAGCCGGATGATACGGAGATGCCGGGAGCGAGTCGCCGGCCCGACGTCGCCGTGCCATGACGCCCCGCTGGAGTGAGAGAATGGGCGGCTATGCCGGCCGCCACCCGCCCGTTGGATCACCGCTCCAGCCTCACCCAGCTGGTCCGGCCGGATGAGCGCGCCATCGAGGAGGTGGTGGGCCGCTACCAACGGGTGGCACCTGCGGTGACGCGCTTCGCCCGCACGCTCTCGGGCAACCCCCAACTGGTGGTGCGACTCGGGCCCGAATCTTCGTCCGGCGCCGACGAGATCGTCTGTGACCCTCGGGTCTTCCAGGCGGCATATGCCGTCTCGGCACCGGTGACACCCGACGAGGTGGCCATCGCTTCCGCTCTCCACGAAGTCGTCCACCTCGTGGCCACCGATCTCGACGAGCGGCGCCCCGTTCCTGACGTCTTCGCCCCCCACGGTGTCACCGGTGAGAGCGATCTCATCGGGGTGCTGCGCGCCGCCGGCGGATCCGCTCTCGAGGCGCTCTTCTTCGCCCTCGAGGACGCCCGTCAGGAGCGGGTCAACCTCGCGGTATACCCGGGGGCACGCTCGGTATTGGCCGACATCTATTCGGCAGCCTCCCAGGTCCACCTCGGGCAGGCCCGCCTGCTCGGGCAATTCGCCCTCGCCTGTTTCCTCATGACCGGTGGCTACGAGGATCGGGACCGGTTGGAGCGCCGCGTCGACGGGCGGGTCGCCGTCGCTCTAGCCGACGCCGCGCCGTACGTGGAGCAGGCGGCCACGGCGGCCGACCCCTGGGACGTCGCCGTGGCGGCGTTGATGCTGCTCGAGGTGGCAAGCCTCCACGGACTCGTCAAGGAGGGCAGCCCGGCGGAGTCGGTCATGGAGCGCAAGGACCGCCAGGAGAACGACCGGCGCGCCGTTGCGGATGGCGTGGACCGGGTCAGGCTGACCAGCCCAGTGCTGCGCGATGCCGAGGGCTACGAGGAGACCCGCAGATCGGCACAATCGCGTGCGGGCGACGCCCCCCGCCGTGCCGACAGCGAGGTCGCCGGGCAGGAGGGCGTCGACCAACTGCTCAGGGTGAGTCAGGCACCCACGATCTACCTGCCAAACGGGATGCGGGGCAGGCTCCTGGTCACCCCGATACCGGACCAGTTCCGCAGCTTTGGCAAGCAGGGCAGGGAGGCGCTCGACCGCTTCACCCGGCGGTGGCAGGTGGCGCAGCGGCACGTCTCGGGCGAGTTGTACCCGCTGTTCGTAGCCAATCAGCGCCGCGGGCTGCGTTCGGGGTACGACGCCGGCGATCTCTCTCCCCACGCCGCCCTCTTCATCGGTGCCGGGCTCTACGAGCGGATATATGAACGGAGGGCGCTTCCCAACCGTCGTTCGTATGCGGTGAGCCTTCTGGTCGACGCCTCCGCCTCGATGCTCCAGCCCCGCCTGGCCGGCGTTACCGTCAAGTCGCCATGGGGGATGGCCGCCGCGCTTCTCGGCGCATGGACACTGGCCAGGCTGTGCGACGAGCTTCAGATCGAGTTCGAGGTGGCGCTGTTCAACCGCTCCTTCGCCGCCCGCCGCGGCGATACAGAGGCCAGGTACACCGCGAGCCGCTCAAGGGCCACCGCCGGGCTCCGTCAGACGCAGGGCGCCGCCGCCGAGCGGCTCATATCCACGGTGAACCACTACGTGGTGAAGCCGTTCGGGAGGCGCTGGCGCGATGCCGAGGACGTGCTCGCCGGGCTGTTTCGGACCGCCGCCGAACCGGCGGAGGCCGTAATGGAGGCGAAGCGGTACCCCAACTCGAGCCCACCTGTCTCGATGTTCGAGAAGGCGGCCAACGTGGACGAGTTCAACGTGATCCATGCAGCCGAGCGGATGGCGCGCACTGGCGCCACGGTCCGAGTGCTGGTGGTGCTCGCCGACGGCATGACCCGCGGCTCGGTCGAGGCACTGGCCGCCGCGGTCAACGGTGTCGAGCACGGTGGGACGACGGTTCTCGGTATAGGGATCGGCGACGCCACCGTCGAAGCCGCCTACCGTCGCAGCGAGGTGGTGAGCCAGCCGGAGGCGCTCACCAGGGCGATCGTGGACGGCACCAGGCAGGCTCTGCGCCGCAGCCTGGCCATGTGGGGGATGGAGGCCTGGTGGCAGCGCGCCAGCCGCACGCCCGAGCGCGGCCTGCAGACCATCGATCGATGAGAGGAATCCGATGAACGTCACCTTCAACGACCCTGCAGGCGCAGGCAAGCCAATCTCGCTGGAGCGATTCTCGCTGCCAGGCGACCTGGCGGACATAGACCATCGCCTCCGCAAGATTCCAGACCCCGACCCCCACTACGTGGATCTGGGGATGCTGTACCGCTTCGCCCGGCTGGAAGAGGTGCGACGCGAGGATCCGGCAGGGTTCGCCCCGCTCCATGTGGCGGTTCGCGGTCACATGGGGACAGGAAAGGACCACGACATCGAGCAGTTCGCCGCCATGCTCGGCCTGCCCTATTACCGGATACCTCTGACCGGCGAGGTGCGGGACGTCACCCTGATCGGGTCGACCAAACTCCACGGCGATGGGAAGGGGGGAACAGAGAGCCGGTGGCAGGACGGCGATATCACCAGGGCGCTGCGCGGGCCGGCTCTGGTCAACCTCTCAGAGCTCAACGCGGCCGGTGCCGAGACCCTGTTCGCCCTCCACGGGTTGCTCGACCGGTATGCAGCGCTCGACCTCCCGAACGGGGAGACCGTCCAACTGAGGGGTGACATTCGCTTGTTCGGGACGATGAACCCGACCGACCTGCGGGACTACGCCGGGACCCAGACGCTCAACAAGGCCTTCGCCGACCGGTGGGTCATCTGGGAGAAGGACTTTCCCACCTCCGAAGAGATCACCTCGATGCTCGAGGTCCGCTATCCGGCGTTGCAGACCCCGTTCGTCGAGGCGATCGCCCGGCTCGCCGTCGAGGTGAACGCCTCATTCAGGACAACCGACCAGGGAACGAGGGTGGAGACACCGATGAGCCTTCGTACCGTGCTCGACCGTGTCCCCGCCGGTCTGATGATCCACGCCGGCGAGACCGACCCGCTCCGCCACGCCTGGGACTCGATGGTCCTCCCTCATGTCGATCCATACGACCGCGACCACTACGACACGGTGTGGAACGCCGTGGTCAGGAAGGGACCGGCCGGCCCGCCGTTCGAGGGCTGACCGGGCTATCCGTCGACGGCGAAGCTCTCGACGAGACGATCGAATCTGGCCTCGATCTCCTCGCGGTTCTCCGCCGGGCCGAGAGACTGCAACTGGATCAGCTGGTTCTCGATCAGCATCGCCCGCAGGAAGACGACGACATCTGTCCCCTCGCTCGTGGCCGTGATCTCGGCGTCGCGCGCCGGATAGTCGAGCCCCTCGACGGCCTCGTCGGACACGGTGGTACCCCCCAGGTTGGAGGAGGCGCCAGCAACGGCGCCCTGGAGCACCGGGTCGGGACCGCTGGCGGTGGACTCCTCAGGCAGGTCGTTCACCGCAAAAGCAACGGCGCTGTCCTCCTCCTCGACCAGCCAGGTATCCACCGAAATCGGCCCGACCGCCGACGGTGCCTCGAAGGTCTCCTCCACCGGCTCGGCGGGCATCTCCATGGTGAACCCGGCCGCTGAGACCGGAACCCAGGTCTCGGTTGTCACGTCGCCACCGGAACATGCCGTGAACGCCAGGCCGGCCAGGACGGCAATCCAGGATATTCGACGATATTCAGTGGGTTGTCTCATGATGTGACATTGTGTCATGTCAAGGATGGTCGGTCAAAACGGGGGTCGCCGGGCAGCCTGGCGTGGATCGGATGGGCCACTACGGTGGCCGGATGCGCCCCTATGAGATGGGGAACCCGGAACTGGACGCCAAGATCCGGGATCTGGTCGATGCCGCCGGGGGCGGCGATAACCCCGAGCTGATCCACGAGCTGATCGTGACCGCCCTCAAGCTGGCGCGTGATCGCGCCCAAAGGGGGGATCTCAAGCTGCTCAACAGTGCTCTCAAGGAAATGCGCTACTCGATGCTGGTGTTCTCGCGGCACCAGGATGAGCCAAAAGTCACCCTGTTCGGCTCTGCCCGGCTCCCCGCCGACGATCCCAACTACCAACTGGCGTACCGATTCGGCGAGCTCATCACGCAGAAGGGATGGGACATCATCACCGGGGCCGGACCAGGGATCATGGAGGCCGGGTCCACCGCCGCCGGGAGGGAGAACTCCTTCGGGGTGAGCATCAGGCTGCCGTTCGAGCCGGCGGCTTCGAGCTCGATCGCCCCCGAGCGGCTCATCAACTTCAAGTACTTCTTCACCCGCAAACTCGGTTTCGTCAAAGAGTCACATGCCTTCGTCCTCATGCCCGGGGGGTTCGGGACCCTCGATGAGACCTTCGAACTGCTCACGCTGGTCCAGACGGGGAAGAGCGATCTCCACCCGATCGTGATGCTCGAAGCCGAGGGGACCGGATTCTGGGAGGCGTGGGACGAGTTGATCCGCACCCGCCTGGCCGGGCGCGGGATGATCGCCGAGCAGGACCTGAACCTGTATCGAATCATCCACGATGCCGACGAGGCGGTGGACGAGGTGATCCGCTTCTACGCCAATTACCACTCGCAGCGTTACGTGGGCGGCCGCTTGGTGCTCCGCCTCGCCACCGCGCCCAACGAGGAACAACTCGGACGTCTCAACGAGGAGTTCGCCGACGTCGTGGTGGAGGGCAAGATCGAAGTCGTCGAGCCCACCGACAAGGAGATCGAGGACAACGATGTCATCGACCGCGCCCGGATCGCCTTCGTCTTCGATCGCCGCAGCTACGGTCGGCTTCGCCAGCTGATAGACGCACTCAACGACCTGGTCGAACAGCCGGAAGAGCCGATCCATCCTCCGCCGGCATTCGGCGAGGAGCAGGCAGAACGACCCTGGTGAGGGGTCCTGGGGCGGTTCCCGGCCGTCATTTTGACCCCTGGATGACGGCTACAATTTGAGGTCGTGCGTGACATCCTTTCTGATTTGGTCGCGGAGCAACAGGCTCTCGACCAGTTCCTGCAACGGGCCCCGATCCGAGACTGGTCGGTGAAGGCCAGGAACAGCACCACGGTCAAGGACCTGGTGGCCCATCTGGCCTCCGACGAGGAATTGGCGCGCGACTCGCTCGATGGTGGAGGCGAGATGCTCGACCGCGCCATCGCCGAGGGTCCCGACGCGGTGCTCGCTGAGCGCGCCACCAGGGCCAACGCCATGCGTCCCCAGGACGTCATCGAGTGGTGGCGTGAGGCGAGGGCAAGGGTCGTCGAGGCTCTGTCCCGCATGGAGGGCGACGAGCAGGTTCCCTGGTTCGACGGGCCGGTCGAGGGGCGCCGTATCGCCGCCGATCGTCTGCGTGACACCTGGGCGCATGCCCTCGACATCGAGGGGGTGCTCCGCGGCGAGCCGGAGGACTCTGCCCGGCTGCGCCATGTCGCCTGGATCGGATGGACCGAACTCCCCGAGGCCTTTGCCACCGCCGGCGAGTCTTATGACGGCGAGGTGAGGCTCGAGGTGATGGGGCCTGGGTACTCGAAGTGGGTGTGGGGCCCCGAGGGTGGCGAAAGTCTCATCAAGGGGCCTGCCGGCGATTGGTGCCGGCTGGTGGTGGGTCGGATCCCACCCGGCGCATTGACGCTCAAGGTCGAGGGTGACCTCGCCGAGGCTGCGGTGCGCGTTCTCGGCAAGCGGCGATGATCCCTCCCCGGCTGGTGGGGATGGTCCATCTCGGGCCGCTCCCCGGGGCTCCCCGGTTCGGTGGGTCGCTCCAAGCCGTCGTCGACCGGGCGATCGCCGACGCCTCCGTCCTGGCGGAGGCCGGGTTCGACGCCGTGATCGTGGAGAACTACGGCGATGAGCCGTTCTTCGCCGATGACGTGCCCAAGATCACCGTCGCCGCGATGACCCGAGCCGTGGCCGCGGTGCGCGATGCGGTGCCCCTACCGGTTGGTGTCAACGTGCTCCGCAACGACGCAATAGCGGCGCTGGCCATTGCCACCGCCACCGGGGCATCCTTTATCCGCGTCAACGTCCTCGCCGGTGCCATGGTCACCGACCAGGGACTGGTCCAGGGTCGTGCTGCCGAGGTCGCCAGAGAGCGGGCGACGCTGGGGGACGCGTCCGTCTGGGCGGATGTCCACGTCAAGCATGCCGTCCCCCTCGGCTCGGTCTCGTTGGAGGATGCCGCCAGCGACACGTTCCACCGAGCCGCAGCCAACGTCCTCATCGTCTCCGGCCGTGCTACGGGACAGCCGACGTCGATCGACGACATCGCCCGAGTGCGTAGCGCCGTCCCCGAGGCGCCTGTGATGGTCGGCTCCGGTGTCACCATCGAGACGGTCGCCCGCTTCCTGACGGCGGCCGACGGCGTCATCGCCGGCACCGCCCTGAAGCGCGACGGGGTCACCACGGATGCTGTCGACCCCGCCCGGGCCGCGGCGCTGGTCGCAGCCGCCCGTCAGCCGATCTCTCCCTGACCAAGCCTTCTGCCGGGCCCGAAGAGGGCGACGCATGCTTCATTCGAGAACGGCCCGGCCGATTCACCGGAATTTACCCAAACCGGATCGATCCCTCGCTCCGAATAGTCAGTTGCCAGGCCGAATGGGTCGCCCGCCCCATGGACCGCGAAGAAGAGATCGTCGACACTGTGTATCGGCCGGGGGTGGGCCTGATCTAGAAGAGGGACCAGGAAGGAATGCGGGGGATGCGCACAGGATCGACAGTGGACCGGCAGGTGGATGAGTTCTTCACCATGCTGGGCCAGGGAGTGGACGACCTCGAGGGACACGGTTTCCGGGTCGCCGCTTTGGCGTTGTCGCTCGGCCGCCACCTCGACCTCTCGGCGTCGCAGCTCGACCACCTCGAGGTAGCGGCGATGTTGCACGACATCGGCAAGATCCGCCTCAACCCCGATGTTGTCGGGAAGCCGGGCCCGCTGACACCCGACGAGTGGAGCCACATGCGCCGGCATCCCGAGCTCGGGTACGCCATGACCGCCCGTGTGTTCCACCCCGAGATCGCCGAGACGGTGCTCTGCCACCACGAGCGGTGGGACGGGCGGGGCTACCCGCTGGGTCGTGCCGGGACCGAAATCCCCTACCTGGCTCGGATCCTCTGCGTGGCGGACACCTACGACGCCATGACCAGCGACCGCTGCTACCGATCATCGCTCCCCGTGGAAGTGGTGGTGGCCGAGCTCATCGCCCACGCCGGCACCCAGTTCGACCCCAATGTGGTCGAGGCCATGGAAGATCTCATCGTGGCCGACGCTCTCCCGGTGCTGGTAGCCGCCTAAAAACAGTCGGAAGGCGGAAGTCGGAAGACGGAAGCCAAGACCCGGACCTCAGACCGCACGGCGGACGGCGGACGGCAGCCAGAGCGGAGACAGATCTCTCGGGTTGTAATCAGCAGATTTCGCCGCCAGATGGCTGTTGTCGTCACCCACGACCTACCACCTACCACCGGTGATCACGAAGTGATCACCCCCGTCTTCCACTGTCCCACCCTGGCTCTACGATGCCAGTATGGCTCCCGACCCTCTGGCCGGGTTCTCGCCGGCCACCAGGGGCTGGTTCGAGAGCACCTTCGCCGAGCCCACCGCGGCTCAGGCGCTGGGATGGCCGGTCATCGCCCGTGGTGAGCACACCCTGGTCCATGCGCCCACCGGGTCGGGCAAGACGCTCGCTGCCTTTCTCTGGACGCTCGATCGGCTGCTCCACGAACCGGTCCCCGAACCCGCAGAGCGCTGCCGCGTGCTCTACATCTCGCCGCTCAAGGCACTCGCCTACGACGTGGAGCGCAACCTCAGGGCGCCGCTCGCCGGGATAGGCCACGCCGCGAACCGGCTTGGGTTGCCGGCACCGGCACAGCTGGTCCCCGGGATCCGCACCGGCGACACCCCTGCCGATGAGCGGAGGAGGATGCAGCGCCACCCTCCCGACATACTCATCACCACCCCCGAATCGCTGTTCCTCATCCTCACTTCGGCGACGCGCAGCATCCTGGAGACGGTCCGCTGGGTGATCGTCGACGAGGTCCACGCCGTCGCCGGCACCAAGAGAGGAGCGCACCTCTCCATCTCCCTGGAGCGGCTCGAGGAGCTGACCCGGGTCGCCCCACAGCGGCTCGGGCTCTCGGCCACCCAGCGCCCGCTCGAAACGATCGCCCGCTTCCTCGGTGGAGGGACCTTGGAAGGAGCCTTGGAGGGAGAAGGAGGCGACTGGGTGCCCCGGCCGGTCAGCGTTGTCGATGTTCCGGGGAACCACGATCTCGAGGTCGAGTTGGTGGTGCCGGTGGAGGACATGACCGCACCGCTCCGGCCGGAGCCTCGAGGTGAGTGCCCGCCCGGACGGCACCGTCGATCCCCCCGATCCCAGGCTGCCCACCAGCAGACCGTCGGTGTGGGAGGCGATCTACCCGAGGGTCCTCGATCTGATCCGCAAACACCGATCGACGATCGTTTTCGCCAACAGCCGCCGGCTCGCCGAGCGGATCTGCTCCGAGCTCAACGCCCTCGCCGGCGAGGAACTGGCCAGGGCGCATCACGGCTCGGTGTCACGCGAGCAGCGGGTGTCCATCGAAGAAGGACTGAAACGGGGCGAGCTGCGCGCTGTGGTTGCCACCTCGTCGCTCGAGCTGGGTATCGACATGGGAGCCGTGGACCTGGTCATCCAGGTCGAGTCACCAACCTCGGTCGCCTCCGGGCTGCAGCGAGTCGGGCGGGCGGGCCATCAGGTCGGGGCGATCAGCCGGGCCAAGGTGTTTCCCAAGTTCCGCGGAGACCTGCTCGAGGCGACCGTCGTCGTGGACAGGATGGTGGACCGGGCGGTGGAGTCCACCCGGATCCCACGCAACCCGCTTGACGTGCTCGCTCAGCAGGTGGTTTCGATGGTTTCGGTGGAGCCCTGGACCGCCGCCTCACTGCTGGCTGTGGTGCGGCGGAGCGCCCCATACGCCGACCTGGCAGCCGGACCGTTCGAGGCGACGCTCGACATGCTGGCGGGGCGCTACCCATCGGACCTGTTCGCCGAGCTCAGGGCGCGTATCACCTGGGATCGGGTGGACGGGACCATCACCCCGAGACCCGGGGCAAGGCAGCTCGCGGTGGCCAACGCCGGCACCATCCCCGACCGGGGACTCTTCCGGGTGACACTCCCGGACGGCGCTCGTGTCGGCGAACTCGACGAAGAGATGGTGTATGAGAGCCGTCCCGGTGACGTCTTCCTCCTCGGTGCCAGCTCGTGGCGCATCGTCGACATCGAGCACGACCGGGTGGAGGTGGTCCCCGAGCCGGCGGCCCCGGCGGCCAACATGCCGTTCTGGCACGGCGATGCCCCGGGGCGGCCACTCGAGACCGGCCGCGCCATCGGTGAGTTCATCCGCCGGGTGGCGGCCATGCCCCCGGCCGAAGCGGAGGAGATGCTCCGTGACCGCTACCGGCTCGACCCCCTGGCCGCTTCCAACCTCGTCACCTATCTGACCGACGAGCAGGAGGCCGTCGGAGTCGCTCCCCACCGACCGGACCGTCGTGGTCGAGCGATTCCGCGACGAGATCGGCGACTGGCGCCTCGTCGTGCTCTCTCCCCTCGGCGCCCGGGTCCACGCTCCCTGGGCGATGGCGCTGGTGCGGAGGTTCAGGGAGCGGTACGGCCACGACGTCGACGTCATCTGGTCCGATGACGGGATGGTCTTCCGGTTCCCCGACACCGACGACGTCGCCTCCGCCGAGGAGATCGCCATCGACCCGGAGGAGGCCGAGGGGCACCTGATGGAGCAATTGGTGGACACCGCCCTGTTCGCCGCTCGCTTCCGCGAGGCGGCGTCTCGGGCCCTGCTTCTCCCCCGCCGCCGCCCCGGTTCGCGGACCCCCTTGTGGCAGCAACGGCGCCGTGCCGCCGACCTCTTGGCCGTGGCCCGTCAATTCGGCTCCTTTCCCATCGTTCTCGAGACCTACAGGGAGATACTCCAGGACGACTTCGACCTCCCCGCGCTGCGTGAGGTGCTCGGCGGCATTCAGTCCCGCCGCATCCGGCTCGCCGAGGTGGTCACCACCAGCCCCAGTCCCTTCGCCGCGTCGCTGCTGTTCGACTTCGTCGCCGCCTACCTCTACGAGGGCGACACTCCCCTGGCGGAACGCCGTGCCGCAGCGCTCACCCTCGACCGCGACCTACTGGCCGAGTTGCTGGGCGAGGGAGAGCTGCGCCAGTTACTCGACGCCGATGTGGTGGGTGAGGTCGAACTCGAACTGCAGGCTCTCGCCGAGGAACGGCGGGTGAAGGGCCTCGACGGGGTACACGACCTCTTGATGAGGCTGGGACCGCTCACCGTCGATGGTGTCGGTGCCCGGCTCGCCGAGGGGGACGCTGCTCGGCCCTGCTCGACCAGCTCACCGCGGCGAGGCGCGCCATCCCGGTACGGGTCGCTGGCGTTGCCACCTGGGCCGCCATCGAGGACAGCGCCCGCCTGCGCGATGCGCTCGGTGTCCAGCCCCCGGCCGGCGTCCCCTTCACCTTCCTCGAGCCGGTGCCCGACCCGATGGGCGACGTCGTTGGCCGGTTTGCCCGGACCCATGGACCGTTCAGCGAGACCGCCGCTGCAGCTGCCCTCGGGCTGGCGCCGGCCGTGGCAAGAGGAGCCCTCGAGCGCCTCGAATCCCAGGGCCGCGTGGTGCGTGGGGCGTTCCGCCCCGGTGGCGACGGGGTGGAATGGGTGGACGTGGAGGTGCTGCGCCGGCTCAAGCGACGCTCGCTCGCCGTCCTCCGCAAGGAGATCGAGCCGGTGGCGCCCGATGCACTGGGGAGATTCCTCCCCGCCTGGCACGGAGTGGGCACACCCCCCACCGACCGTCCCGGATTGTCCGAGGTCATCCGCCAGCTTCAAGGTGCCGCCATCCCCGCTTCGGCACTCGAGACCGATGTGCTCCCCGCTCGGCTCAACTATCGCCCAGAGGACCTCGACAGACTGATGGTCGGCGGTGACCTGGTGTGGGTGGGAACGGGCTCGATCGGACCCCGCGATGGTCGGGTGGGTCTCTTCTTCGCAGATCAACTTCCACTGCTCGGCCGTGCCGGCGCCGAGCCGTTGGAGGGGCAGGTCCACGATGCGATCCGCGAGCACCTTTCTCAACGGGGAGCCTCCTTCTTCCGTGAGCTGTACCAGGCAGCCGGCGGCGGCGACCCCGAGACCGTGGTCGAGGCGATTTGGGACCTGGTGTGGTCAGGCGAGATCACCAACGACACGCTTGCCCCGCTACGCGCCCTGGTCGGAGGGAAACGGTCTGTGCGCCGCTCCTCCACTCGACGACCGGGCCAGGTGATGGCCCAGGTGATGGCATCGCCGCCCTCCGCAACCGGCCGGTGGTACCTGGTCGCCGACCTGATGGGGACAGGCACCCGATCCGACCGAGTCGGCCACGGCATGGGCGCTACAACTCCTCGACCGCCACGGTGTCCTCACCCGGGCGGCGGTGGCGGCCGAGGGGTTGCCCGGCGGATTCAGCGGGCTCTACCCGGTTCTGTCCAGGTTGGAGGAGACCGGGAGGGTGCGGCGCGGCTATTTCGTCGAGGGCCTGGGTGGTGCCCAGTTCGCCATGCCGGGTGCGGTCGACCGGCTGCGGTCGTCCGATGATGGCGGAGTCATTGTGCTCGCCGCCACCGACCCTGCCAACCCATACGGGGCCGCATTGCCGTGGCCGGAGAGCCAGGGAGCCCAGCCGGCGCGGGCAGCAGGGGCCGCCGTGGTGCTGCTTGGTGGGTCGCTGGCGGCGTTCGTCGAGCGCGGTGGTCGCAGGGTGGTCACCTTTGGCGACGCGTTGGAACCGGTCGCCGCGGCGCTGGCAGACCTGGGCAGACGCAGGCACCGCCTCCTGCTCACCACAGTGGACGGCAGGCCGGTGGCGGAGACCCCCCTCGGGGATGCGCTTGCGGCCGCCGGGTTCGCCACGGCAGTTCGCGGGCTGGCATGGCGCGGGTAACGCCTTCGGGGAATTGAAGGACCAATGCCTGAGGGAGACGTCATCGCCAGGGCGGCGAAGCGGCTGCAGGAGGCACTCGGGGGCGAGTTGATCACCCATGTCGATGGGACCAACCCCGCGGTGCGACGCAGCGCCCGACGTCTGGTCGGCTCCCGGGTCGACGAGGTGAGATCGCACGGCAAGCACCTGCTGATCCACCTCGACAACGGGCTGAGCATCCGAACCCACCTCGGGATGCCGGGCGCTTGGCACGTATACAGGTCGGGCGAGCGGTGGCGCCGGCCATACGGAGCCGCCCGTCTGGTGATTGCGACCGACACCGTGACCGCGGTCTGCTTCTCGGCGCCGCGCGTCGAGGTCGAGCGCCGGCGCATCGTCGAGATGGGGATCGCCCATCTCGGCCCGGATGTGGTCGCGTCGGAGTTCGACGAGGAGGAGTACCTGCGGCGCGCCGCGTCCTTTCCACCCGACCGACCGGTGAGCGATCTCCTCCTGTCGCAGTCGGTGCTCGCCGGGGTGGGCAATGCCTACAAGTGCGAGGTCCTCTTCCTGGAGCGGGTCCACCCGGCGACACCGGTGGCTGCCCTCGACCAGGACCGATTGCTGGCGCTGGCCCATCGGGCTCACCGGCTCCTGCGGGCCAACATCGATCCACCTGGTCTCGACCGGCCCGGGCGATCGACCACCGGCGATCGGCGGCGTCCGGCCTGGGTCTACGGGCGGGCCGGAAAGCCATGCCTGAGGTGTGGATCGACCATCGAACACGCCTACATGGGCGATCCCCCCCGGGACACCACCTGGTGCCCATCATGCCAACCGGCCCGAGGATCCCGATAGCGTTCACCGCGACCCGCGATACCGGAGGCACCGTGCTCGACAGGATGGACTTCTGGCCCACGTTGCCCGCTGCCGACTTGGAGCGGGCCAAGATCTTCTACGCCGAGAAGCTCGGGCTGTCACCTCTGGTCGAAACCGAGGCTTGGATCAGCTATCGGTGCGGATCGACCCTCTTCCAGCTCTACCCGACATCGTCGGCGGGGACGGCCGGACACACGCTCGGCGGTTGGGTCACGGACGACCTGGAGGCGACGGTGGACGAGTTGCGTGAGCGCGGCGTCGTCTTCGAGGAGTACGACATGCCTGGGCTGCGGACCGTACATGGGATCGCTGAGCTCGGCGGAGTAGAGCGTGCCGCATGGTTCCGCGACAGCGAGGGCAACATCCTCGCCATCTCCGAGTACCTGACCGACCCCACCGGCTGACCGCCGGCGCCTCGGGGGTACCGTTCGGTCATCGCCGCTACCTGGCCATTGGTCCCTGCAGCAACCGTCACCGTCCGTGCCGGGCACCCCGACTTCCTCGATCTACCTTGGGATACCCCGCTCGCAGGATGGGACGACTCGAGGCTTGATCGACCTGCCAAAGGGGATCTCCCGTCACGAGGTCCGTTTCATCGCCATGGGTCCGTCGATATACGCGATCAAGGAGCTGCCAACCAGACCGGCGCGGCGTGACTACGACGTCCTCCGCCGGCTCGAGTTGGTCGATGCACCAGCCGTCCGGGCGGTCGGCCTCGTCGAGGGCCGCCACCCCGATTCAACCGCCGAGCAGGCAGCGGCCCTCATCACTCGATACGAGGACTTCTCCTACTCGTACCTCGAATTGCTCCAGGGTCCGGGTTTCGGGATACGTCGCAACCAGATGCTCGATGCCTTCGCCGGTCTCTTTGCCGAGCTCCATGTCGCAGGATGCTTCTGGGGCGACGGCTCGCTCTCGAACGTGCTCTATCGCTTCGATGCCGACAAGGTCGAAACGATGCTGGTCGACGCCGAGACCGCAGAGATCCACACCCAGCTGAGCAGCGGTCAGCGCGAGCAGGACCTCGGGATCATGATCGAGAACGTCGCCTGGGGCATGGCAGATATCGCCGCCCAACAGGGCGTGGACGTCGAGGAGGCCGACATGGCCCTCGGTGAGGCAATCGCCGATCGTTACCGGGGGTTGTGGCACGAGCTCACCGAGGTGTGGACCATCGGGCCCGATGAGCGGTACAAGATCAACGAGAGGATCGAGAGCCTCAACGAGCTCGGGTTCATCGTCGAGGAGGTTGATCTCGTCCCGACCGAGGATGGCAACCGATTCCAGGTGAGGGCTCGGGTGGGCGGCAGGGCCTTCCACGCCGACAAGCTGCGCGAGCTGACCGGGGTCGATGCCCTCGAGTTCCAGGCGAGACAGATCCTGTCGGACCTCTACTACTTCCAGTCGGACTCAACGGGCGGCGAGACACTGACAGGGAAGGCGATCGACGCGGTGAGGTGGCGGGTCAACCAGTTCGAGCCGATGCTGATCAGGCTGCGCGGCACCGCCGGGGTGGTGGATCCGGTCCAGGCCTATTGCGACGTGCTCTACCACCGTTACGCGATCTCAAAGGACCGCGGGCTCGATGTCGGGACCGATGTCGCCTTCGACGACTGGGTGGCGAAGGGGCGCCCCGGCTACCCATTGGTCTGACGGCATCATCCCAGCGACCCGCTGGCCCCGATCACACCGCCGTCGACGGGGAGGGTCACCCCGGTGATCCACGTCGCCCGGTCCGAGCAGAGGAAGACGATTGCGTCCGCCATATCCTCGGGAACACCGAGGCGCCCCAGCGGATGGAGGGCGGCGGCACCGGCCTCGTCCTCCCACAACAGCTTGGACAGCCTGGTCTTGACCACGGCGGGCGCCACCGCGTTGACCCGCACCGTCGGCGCCAACTCGAAGGCGAGTTGCCTCGTCATGTGGATCAGCGCCGCCTTGGACAGGTTGTAGGCGCCGAGCACGTGGCTGGGAGCCATGCCACCGACCGAGGCGACATTGACGATCACACCGCCGTGTTCCTTCATCCATTGATGCCAGGCCTGGCGGGACCAGAGCAGCGGGCCCTTCTGGTTGACCGACCACGTCTTGTCGATGGCACCCTGGTCGACCTCCATGATCGGCCCGCCGGAGGGATTGGTCCCGGCGTTGTTGACCAGGATGTCGCAGCCACCGAACCTCTCGATGGCGGCGGCCACGGTCGCCACCGCGTCCTCTTCCTCATCGGCCCTTGCCACCCTGGCGTGGATCGACGACGGGTCTGCGCCGGCGTCGGTGAGTGAGGCCTCGGCCTCCTCGAGGTTCTCGGCACGGCGGCCGGTGATGACCACACCCCGAGCGCCGCTGCGAAGCAGTTCGAGAGCGGTGGCAGCGCCGATTCCCCTGCTCGCCCCGGTGACGATGGCCACCTTGTCGTCGACCCTTGCGTCCATTCCAACTCCTCGCAGGGTCCGCTCAGTGACCGCCTCGCTTGACCCCGCCGTATTTCAATCGGTGGCTGTGCCGATCGCCCGGCTCGCCCCGGTGACTCAATGACCGCCCGCTTGGCCGTATTTCAATCGGTGGCTGTGCCGATCGCCCGGCTCGCCCACTGCGTCATCGCTCCCGGCTCAGTGACCGCCTCGCTTGACCCCGCCGTATTTCATCCGCGTGTCGCCGATCGCCGCAGCCTTCTCCACCTCCGGCGAGGGAAGCCCGGCAGCCACCACCTCTCCCACGAAGAAGGTGTGGGTGCCCAGATCCGTTGAGTTCCTCACCTCGCACTCCATCCAGGCGACGGCCTCGTCGAAGATCGGTGCTCCGGTGCGACCCGGATGCACGGCCGCTCGTTGAGCTTGCCGTCCTCGTACTTCGCCGGCTTGGAGAACTTGACGAACACCCGGGTGTCCTCGGGCGACCAGAGGTTGACGGTGAACACCCCTGAGGCGCTGATCAACCGGTGGGTCACCGCCTTGTTGTCCACCCCGATGCCGATGAGGACCGGCTCCATCGAGACCTGGGTCACCCAACTGGCGGTCATCCCGTTCCATTCGTCCTCGTGGCGCGACCCGACGAGCACCAGCGCGTTGGGTATGCGCCAGGTGACCGCGTTGACCAACTCGTCGGTCAGGGTGTCGTCCATCGCTCTCCTCGGTGCCGGGCTCGTCAGGCTACCGGGCATCCCCGACGACCGGCCCCGCCGCAGGTCATCGGCCTAATCTCTTTGGCAGTGCGGATCCTCATCGCCACGGCAGGAGTGTTGCCCCCTGGCCCCGTGGCCGATCTGGTGGAGCGGTTCGGGGGCGACGACGGTGAGGTGTCGGTCCTCTCGGTGATCGAAGTGCCTCGCAGCTTCCTCGATTCGCTCAGCGCCGAGGAGTGGCGGCCGTTCGAAGAGGACCCCAACGATCGTGTCGCCGCCAGGGAAGCGGCGGTTGCCCGCTACGTGGCGGAGCGGGGCAGACGGCTCACCGAGCCCGTGGTGGCGGCGCTCCGCTCCCGCGGTCTGACGACCGCGGCGCTATACGTCGAGGGCTCCGACCCGGCTGCAGCGATCGTCGACACCGCCAACCGGATCGATGCCGGGTTGATCGTCATCGGTGCGACGCGGCCGATCTTCGCCGACGGCAGTTGGGGGAGCGTTTCGGCAGACGTGATGCGCAACTCCCGCCGACCTCTGCTCCTCGTGCCCGGGGCATCCCGCGATACCGAGGACGCCACAGAGAGGCCGTTCGTCGCCGATCCCGCCTGATTCGGACGAGGCCCGAACCCGGCTCGAGGTCTCACCGCCGAGGAATGTCACACCCTGGTGACAGGATGACTCCCATGGACGGGAATAGCTTCAACGGGCAGAACTTCAACGGGCAGAACTTCAACTGCCGCCACCTGCCGGTCGAAATCGCCGGGATGTCGGTCGTGGCGTGCGCCGACTGCGGCACCGTGCAGTGGTTTGGTCCGTCGGGCCCACTCGACCCCGCCGAGGCGATGAACCGCGCCTTTGGTCAGTACGACCTGGTGGGTCGCCTCCCCTCGGTGCGAGGTCCGGCCGATTGGGTATTGCTCTACCGGCCGCCCGGACGCCGCATGCGGTCGCATCTCACCGCCTTCCAGCCTGGTGTCTGGTTCCGCGTGGACGACCGAGTTGTGGTTGTGTCACGACGGCGAGATGCTGCTGCTGGCGCCATCCGACCCGCTCCTCGCCGCCAACCTCACCCGCAACATCGGCACCGGCAGGAGGCTCGAGCCGGTCAGCGGCTGAGCGGGTCGGGTTTCGCGCCAGCCTCGAGCACCGGCTCGGCGCCGAGTACATCGATCATCCCGGCGCGCTGCGCCAGGAATTGGGTCTCGAACAGCCGGTTGTAGAGCCCACCGGCGGCGAGCAGTTCGACATGGTTGCCATGCTCGACCAACCGCCCCTGATCGAACACGAGTATCCGGTCGGCGGCGAGCACCGTCGACAGTCGGTGGGCGATGACCAGAGAGGTCCGGCCGCTCATCACCCTCTCCAGCGCTTCCTGGATCTTCGCCTCCGACTGTGAGTCGAGGTGCGACGTCGCCTCGTCGAGCACCAGGATGCGCGGGTCCTTGAGGATCACACGAGCGATGGCGATCCGCTGCTTCTCGCCACCCGAGAGCCGGTAGCCCCGCTCCCCCACCCGCGTCTCGTACCCCTCGGGGAGCGAGGCGATGAACTCGTCGATGTTGGCCGCGGCAGCAGCCTCCTCGAGTTCCTGCTGGGTGGCGTCTGGTCTGGCGTAGCGGAGGTTGGAGGCGATGGTGTCGTGGAAGAGGTAGGTCTCCTGGGTGACCACGCCGATCCCGTCGGCCAGCGAGTCGAGGGTCACGGCGCGCACATCGTGGCCATCGATGAGGACGCGGCCTCGCTCGACGTCGTAGAGCCGGGGCACGAGATAGCTGACGGTGGTCTTCCCCGCGCCGCTCGGCCCGACGAGCGCAACGAGGTCGCCGGGCTCCACGCGGAACGACACATCCTGCAGCGCCCACCGACGCGCACCGGCGGCGAGATCGGGGACGGCCAATGGGGCAGGGCGCCTGGGCCGCTTGGCATCGGCCAGCCCGCTCGCCCCCTCGGTGTGGTAGCGGAACCAAACTTGGTCGAACTCGATGGCGCCGTGCATCGGGCGAAGAGCCTCGGCATCCGGGACCTCCTCGATGTCGCTCGGCAGGTCGATCACTTCGAAAACGCGCTCGAACGACACCAACGAGGTGGCGAACTCGACCCTGCTGTTGGAGATGGCGGACAGCGGCCCGTAGAGCTGGACGAGGAGTCCGGTGAACATCACGATCACCCCGAGGGTGATCGTCCCCTGTATGACCATGTAGCCGCCCACCCAGAAAACGGCGGCGGTCCCCACCGCTGAAACCAGACCAAGAGCAGCGAAGAACCAACGGCCGATGACGGCCCGCCGTACCCCGAGGTCGCGCACTTCGCCGGCCTCGATCGAGAACCGATCCACCTCGTGCCCTGTCCGGTTGAAGAGCTTGACCAGCAGCGCCCCACTGACGTTGAACGTCTCCTGGAGGATGCTCGACATGGAGGCGTTGTGTTCCATCTGCTGCTCGGTGACCTTGCGCAGCGCCCGGCCCACCCGGCGCGCCGGCCAGATGAAGAGGGGCAGCGCCGCCACCGCCAGCAGCGTCAGCCGCCAGTCGGCCCGGAGCATGACCACCAGGATGATCGCCACCTGGACGATGTTGGAGACGATCGAGACGAAGGTTCCGGTGACCGCCTGTTGGGCTCCGACCACGTCGCTGTTGAGCCGCGAAATCAGTTCCCCGGTCCTGGTGTTGGTGAAGAACCGCAGCGACATCCCCTGGAGGTGGACGTAGAGCTGTCGTCCTCAGGTCGAAGATGATCCCTTCACCGGCGCGTGCCGAGAGCCATCGCTGGATCCCGCCGATCAGGGCGTTGGCGAAGGGGACGACGATCATGGCCGCCCCGAGCAGGGTGAGAAGCTGGATGTCGCCCTGAGGGATGGCGACGTCCACCAACTGACGCGAAAGGACGGGGGGAATCACCGAGAGGAGCGAGATCACGAAGATCGTCGCTAGCACCCCGACGAGCAACAGGCGGTAGGGACGCCCGTACTCGAAGACGCGCCGCAAGAGCGCCCGGTCCAGCTTGGGCGGCTCGGCGTCTTCGTCTGCACTCAGGTAGGTGAACCACCCGCCGTGGTAGATGATGAACCCTCCGGGGGAAGCCGGGCCAGGTTATAGGCCCGACACCCTTACCCAGGGAGCAGCCCGTTCGATCAGCCTGCTTGGGTCTGGCGGGCTCGCTGCAGCAGCCGGGGGAGGTCGGGCTCGGTCGAGACGGCGCGGTTGATCGGTGCCATCCCCACCGCCATGGCCCGTGCCACCACCGGTTTGACCGAGTCACGGTAGAAGAGCTCGTACCGGTAGGGACCTTCCTCCCACACGATCGTCGTCCCCACCGGATCGCTTGAGCACCCAGGCTGGGCGGTCCTCGAGACGGATCCGGACGCAGCTTTCGATCACCCTGTCGGTGAAGCGACTGCACCCATCGTCGCCCTCGGCCAATGCGCCTGAAGGGAAGCGCCGCATGACGCTGAGCACCCCGCTCTGGCCCACGGTTCGGCTCTGGCTGTAGGGAGGAATGGTCCACAGACCGAACGCGGCGAGCAAGGGGTCGGCCATCTTGCCATCGCCGGTGAACACCAACTGGCTGGTGACATAGATCACGTCTTCGGGGAGGGCTGTGGGGAACTCGAGCCCCCTCAGAGACCCTGGCGATCTCGAACCGGCTTGCCTGGAGGTACTCCTCGCCGGCCTCCCGACGGTTCCAGACCCTGCGGAGCACCGCATTGACGTTGGCCTGCGCCGAGGGACTGCCATATCGGTCGTTGGCCCAGTCGGCGCGCGAGGTCGCGTGGATCGGAAGGTCGCGACGAACAGTCCCTTGGACGGTGGTCGGTGCTCCGGCGTCCACCCAACTCTGGCTGCGGGCGCCGATCCCACGCAGCGGCGACTCACCACAAGACGTGAGCAGGACCACAGCAACCACGGCTGTGGTGGCGACCCTGATGACGGCGCCCCGGTTCAACGCACTCCTCGACGGATGCCTTCACGCTACCGACGACGCGGCCCCGCCCAAAGTTCCTCCGCTTACGCTGATGTCATGCCGCGTATCGATGTCGTCCGCGCCGGGTTCCCCGAACGACCGGGCATGGACACCGCGCTCGTCGCACGCCATCCTGCTCAGGGTGTCCGCCGGCGAGATGGGTGAGACGATTCGGTTGCACCGCCCGGGAGCGATTGTGGCATTCGGGCGGCGCGACGTGGTCGACCGGCGGTTCGGTGCTGCCGTGGCCGCAGCCAGAGCGGAAGGTTTCGAGGCGATCGAGCGGCTTGCCGGGGGCCGCGCCGCGGTCTTCCACCCGGGCACGATCGCGTTCGCCTGGACCTTCCCCGATGAGACGCCGAGGGAGCGGGTGCGCCGGCGGTTCGACACGGTGGCGGGAGTGATAGCGGATGCACTCCGGAGTCTCGGGGCCGACGCCCGGATCGGGGAGGTCCCGGGCGAGTACTGCCCGGGATCGCACAGCATCAACATCGGAGGGTCGTCGCAAGATCGTGGGTGTCGGTCAGCGACTCGTGGCCCGAGCCGCCCACGTCGGCGGTGTGGTGGTCGTGGAGGGAGCAGCGGAGGTGCGCCGGGTGCTCCTCCCGGTGTACCGCGAACTCGGCATCGAATGGGACCCGGAGACGACGGGAGACTTGGCTTCGGCGCTGCCTGGCATCGACCTGGAGACCGTTGCAGATTCGATGCTGACCCGGGTGGCCGAGGAGGCGGACCTGGTCGAGATCGAACCGGACTCGGCGACGATTGCGCTCGCCGAGCAACTGGCGCCCCGACACGTGGTCGACGATCAGCCGATCCCGAGAGTCAGCGCCTCGTTGACCGCCGAGTAGGAGTAGCCGGGCGTCGTCCCGCCGGAGAGGACGAACAGCGTGTCCTCCAACGACACGACAGCGAGCCCGTGGCGGGCGGTTGGAAGCGGCGGGAGGCTGACCCACTCCTCGTCTGCCGATGTCATACGCCTCCACCTCGTCGAAGGTGGCCTGTTCCTCGCCGCCGACAGCGATGATCATGTCTCCGATCGCTGATGCAGCCAGTCCGCCGCGCGGTGTGGGGAGATCCGAGAGCCGCTCCCAGTCCATCTCCTCGAGGTCGAAGACCTCGAAGGCGGCCAGGTTCCCCAACCCGGTCGTCCGGCCTCCGACGGCGTAGACCGCGCCGTCGGCGGAGGTGAAACCGAGGTGCTCGCGGGGAGTGATCAACCCGGCGACCTCCTCCCACTCGTCCGTCTCGGGGAGCCAGACCGCCGTGGTCTCGACCAATCCGTTGGATCCCACCCCGCCGCCCACCACCAGGGTGCCGCCGACCGCCGCCATACCGCCCGCCGCTCGCGGCTCGGGGAGCGGCGCCATCTCCTCCCAGTCCCTCGGCACCGGACAGGGCGAAGACACGATCGGACGGATTGGTCAACCCGGGCCCGCGGTACCCGCCGGCCACGATCACGGTGCCCTCGACGACGGTGCCCATCGCATGGTTGAGCGCAATTGGGAGCGGCGGGCCCTCCTCCCAGCGGTCCTCGCCGGGCAGGTAGACCTCCACCAACGACACCGTCGCGCCCCCTTCGACGAAACCGCCCATCAAGAGGATCCGGTCGTCGAGAGCGGCGCCGGCGATCTCGGTGCGGGGGTCGGCGCCTCGGCCAACGTCCGCCATTCCGGTGCGACGCTGGTCGCGGTGACCAAGGTCGACGGTGTGACCGCCGGGACCGATGATGGCGTCGTCTGCTCGGCGGTGCACCCGACCGATGGCGAGCGAGGCGAAGAGCGCCGTGGCTGCTGCCGTGCGGAGAGCCATGCGACGACAGTACCGGCTCGATAGCCTCGCTGGTGATGCGGCGGGTGCCTGATCCTCAACGGTCCCAACCTCAACCTGCTCGGGTCGAGGCGTCCCGACGTGTACGGGTCTGACGACGCTCGCCGATCTGGAACGACTGTGCGTCGCGTGGGGAACCAGGCTCGGGGTCGAGGTCGAGACCTTCCAGTCCAACCACGAGGGAGCGCTGATCGACCGTCTCCACGAGGCGAGGGGCGTGGTCGATGGCGTGGTGATCAACCCTGGCGCGTTCACCCACACCTCCTATTCGCTCCATGACACGCTCGGAGGCCGTCGAGATCCCGGCCGTTGAGGTGCACATCTCCAACGTGGAGGAACGCGAGGCGTGGCGCCGCATCTCGTTGACTGGACCGGCGTGCGTCCACCGCATCTACGGACGGGGGATCTACGGCTACCAGAACGCCCTGTCGCACCTCGTCGCCCGAGATGCCATGCCGTTCACGACGATCCGATACGGCCATGACGACGAACAGGTCGCCGATCTGAGGCTGCCCGAGGGCGGCGGCCCGCACCCGGTGGCGGTGCTGCTCCACGGCGGGTTCTTCCTGGGGCAATACACCCGCGACCTGATGGACGGTGCCGCGGTCGACCTGGCTCGGCGCGGGCTCGGCGACATGGAATGTCGAGTACCGACGGCTCGATAGGGACGGTGGCTACCCGGCCACGCTGCGTGACGTGGCGGCCGGTCGATGCCGATCAGCGGGTTGGACGCACCGCTCGACCTCGATCGGGTGGCCCTCGTCGGCCACTCAGCAGGGGGATATCTGGCGGTGTGGGCGGCGACCCGAGCCGGGCTTGGCGATCCGGGCTTGGAGACGACTGGGGAACCCGGGGACGACGCCTGCTGGTGGTGACGACACTGGCCGGGTTCGGCGACCCGTCGAGGCAGCGGCCGCTCTGGGTGGCGGTGCCGTCGAGCAGTTCCTGGCTGCAGCCAACAGCCCCGGAGGATCTCGCCGTGGTGAACCCATTGCTTCGGCTGCCATGCGGAGCCAGGCACCTCGCCGTGACCGCCACCGCCGACCCGGTGGTTCCCCCCGCCCACACCGCCGACTATGTGGCAGTGGCTGCTGCCGCGGGAGATCCGGTGGAGACCGCCGAGTACGACTGCAGCCACTTCGACCTGACCGATCCGAGAGACGAGGCGTGGCCCGAGGTTGCCGCCAGGCTGACCGCCCTGCTGCTCGACGCTGCCTGAAGCCACCACTCGCCGGTTTTCCTCACCTGGAAGATTCTGGAGGGCATTTCCCTGGCGCAGTCGTTTGCATGACCGGTAGTGTCGCCTGTCCGTCGCGGTTCGCTGGACCGCGATACATGAGGAGGCGGAGGGCTGATCCGGAGAACTCGCCTCGTCGCCTTTGCGGCGTGGCTCGGAGTCTCGTTGCTCACAATCGCCGGCTTTGCCGTGTTCTCGACGCGCTCCCAGCCCGCCACGTCTTCGACCACGACGAGCGTGGCGTGCAGATGCCGCGCCGGGCCGAGGTCGAGTCGCAGGCCGGCTCGCCGCATCCGCCTTCTCCCCCGTGGTCACACCGCCACCCACGACCACCACCGAGGCGCAATCGACCGATACCGCATCGGCCGAGACTGTCTCGACGGTCGACACGACCGCACCGCCCGACACGCAGCCCGCACCGAAACCCGCTCCACCGACGACAACCACAGCCGCCGACGACGACCACTCAACCGCCCACGACGACGCAACCACCAGCAACGAGCGCCCCCACGACGACGACGGTCGCCCCCGGCGCCGAGCCACCACCGTCGTCGCCGCTCACCGAGGCAGAGATGACTTCCCTGGTCGAGTCGTATTTCTCCGGGGAAGACGTGGAGAAGGCACTCCAGGTGTCCTACTGCGAGTCGATGTGGGATCCGTCGGCGTACAACCCGGCGAGCGGAGCATCAGGTTTGTTCCAACATCTGGCCGGGCGGCTGGGAAGAGCGGGCGGCCGGTGCCGGATTCGCCGGGGCCGAGCCCGTTCGATGCCGAGGCAAATACAGCAGCCGCCGCCTGGCTTGTTTACCAGGGCGGCGGCTGGTGGCATTGGGACGGTCGCTGCTCCGTCGGCTGACGGCTAGGTGTACCGCCAGACGATGCGGCCCTTGGTCGGGTCGTAGACCGAGACCTCGACGTCGACTTCGTCCCCTTCGATTATTCGTATCCCCCGACCCCGCCTCATACGCCCCGCCGCTTTGGCGGTGACGATGAGACCCCCCTCGATGCGGACCCGGAACGTGGCGTTGCGATCAACGCCCGCCACGGTCCCCCTCATTCGGACGTAGTGATCCTCTGAACTCACCAGCGCGAGCGGCCGCTCGATCTGTCGTCGCGACGCGGGCCGCGGTTCTCCCGTGGCCGTGCCTGGTTGACGGTGAGGCGGCGCCCGTCGATGTCGGAGCCATCCAGCTCCTCGATCGCCCGGCGGGCGTCCTCGTCGGCCATCTCGACGAACCCGAAACCGCGTGAGCGCCCGGTGTCGCGATCGGTCACCACCTGCGCCGATGCCACCTCGCCGAAGCGGGCGAACAGCGTGCTCAGGCTGGCCGAGTCGTAAGAAAAGGGCAGATTGCCCACGTACAGGTTCATGCTTGTGTGCTCCTCGTGGAACGGCGACCCCCGGTGTCTCCGGGAGCGGCGAGCTCCTTTGGCGTTCGACGAGCTCGCTCCTCGCCAGCCCCGAGGGGCATTTGATCGGAGCGCCGACCGTCGACGACGGCTGTCGTCGAAACCAAGCTTAACCGCATTGTTGGGTTTGAGCGCCAGGACCTGGAAAGTTACAGGGGCGGTCCAGCCTCCCCTGTTGTTGACGACCGTCATTCATCGGCGCTATCGGTACCGTCGCCCATCCTCTCGCGCATCTCTTGGACGAGCGCGTCGATCTCCAATGTCATCGTGTGGATGGCACGAGTCAGCTCGGTGTTCTGCTTCAGCTCAGTTTCCGTTTCGTGGAAGTCGTGGTCGGCCTTCGCCTGTTGGAACACCGACTGTCGGTTCTGGCCGATCATGACGAACGTCGACAGGAAGATCGCTTCCAGCGACACAACGAACGTCAAGAACTGGAACGGGTACCGATCGGCGCCGAAAAGGCCGGATGCGATCCAAATGGCAAAGATGGCGACGTGGACCCAAACGAACACCATCGAACCGGCAAACGTCGTGATCCGGTCGGCGAGATGCAACTGCCAGTCGTCGGCTCGCCTCTTGACGTGATACAGGACGACCGGCGAATGCTGTGTGTGGTGCGGCTGATATTGCCGTTCTGGTTCGTGGACATCGGTTTCGAGCATGGACATGGTCGCCAAGCCTCCCGAGGGTTCCGCTGCATCCTGAGTGTCCCACGAGATCGGCGGGTCGGGATGTTCGAGCGCCTCTGTCATCCATGGTCAGCCTCAGGCTGACCCAAGCCGCTGTCGAGTGACTCACCTGAAGTTCCGCGCCGCCACCCCTTCCACAGGGATCGGCCTGAAGGAGCGGGCGACAAGGTTGGTCACCCCGTCGCGGTACTCCACCATCCCCTCGATCACCAGGCCTGGGATTGCGGCGGGCAACCTCCCGGTGGACCGTCCAAACGTCGGGAAGCACCACCACGTTGAGCAGTCCGGTCTCGTCCTCCAGGTTGAAGAAGATCACCCCAGCCGACGTCTCCGGGCGTTGTCGGTGGGTGACGATGCCACCCACCGCCACCCGCGACCTCATCGCCCGCAGGTCGAGCACCTCTGCCACGGTGAGACAGCCCATCTGGCGCAATGTGTCCCTTACGAACTGGACAGGATGGGTCACCGAGACACCTGTTGCCCATAGATCGGCTTGATGCCGCTCCAACTCGTTCATCTCTGGAAGATGTGGGAGGGTCGATCCCCGGACCGAGCGGGAGCCGGCCTGGGCCGATCTCCGCCATCACGCCTGCCGCCCACATCCCTTCCCGGGGAGCGAGCCCGATCGACTCCAGCGCCCCGGCTGCGGCGAGTCCCTCGAGGGCGTCCACCTTGAGCCCCGTCCGCTGTGCCAGGTCCTCTGGTGAGGTGAACTCGCCACCGAGTTGGCGCGCCGCCTCGACCCTCGTTATCTCCCCCTCGCCCAGGTTGCGCACATAGCGCAGCCCCATCCGCACCGCCACCGCCGGTCGCTGTGGGTCGTCTACCGGCCCCCTCCCCCGCCGCCATACCGCCCCGGAGAAGCTCACCGTGTCGTCTGGGTCGGCATCCCACTGCTCGATGGTGCAGTCGTGCCAGGAGCGGTTGATGTCGGCAGAGAGCACAACCACCCCGTGACGCCCTGCGTCCTGCACCAGCGAATTGGGGCTGTAGAACCCCATCGGCTGGGCATTGAGCAGCCCGACGAGGAACTCGGCGGGCCAGTGGTAACGGAGCCAGGCCGACATGTAGACGATGTAGGCAAAGCTCACCGAATGGCTCTCGGGAAACCCGAAGCTGGCAAAGCCCTGCAGCTTCTCCCAGATCTCGTCGGCGGCTGCGCCGGCGATCCCGTTGACGGCCATCCCCGAGTAGACCTCGTCGGCGAGCTTGGCCATCTCACGGTCGGAGCGCTTGTGGGTCATCGCCTGACGGAGCCGGTCGGATTGACCACCGTCGAAACCGGCGCAGACCCTGGCCAATTCCATCAATTGCTCCTGGAACACCGGTACCCCGAGGGTCTTCTTCAGGATCGACTCGGTGAGCGGATGCGGGTAGCGAACCGGCTCCTCGCCGTTGCGCCGGCGCAGGTAGGGGTGGACCGATTGACCCTGGACCGGTCCGGGTCGGATCAACGCCACCTCGACCGCCAGGTCGTAGAAGGTACGCGGCTTCATCCTGGGGAGCGTCGCCATCTGCGCCCGCGACTCGACCTGGAACAACCCCACGGTGTCTGCCCTGGTCATCATCTCGTACACCGCGGGCTCCTGGGGGATGGTGGCGAGGTCGAGGGCCACCCCGTGCACTTCCTCGACGGCGTCGACGGTGAGGTGCAGAGCGTTGAGCATGCCGAGCCCGAGGAGATCGAACTTGACGATTCCGATGGCGGCGCAGTCGTCCTTGTCCCACTGGAGCACGGTGCGCCCCTCCATCCGCCCCCACTCCAACGGCACCACCTGCCACAGCGGGCGGTCGGCGATGACCATCCCCCCGGAGTGGATCCCGAGATGGCGGGGGAACCCGTCGAGGCGGTGGCACACCTCGTAGATGAGCTCGGCGGTGAGACCCTCGGGTAGCGGCGCCTCGAGCTTCAGTTGGGAGACGTCACGGCTGTCCACGTACTTCGACAACCCGTCGACCTGCGCCTGGGTGAACCCGAATGCCTTGCCGACGTCGCGCAGGACCGATCTTGGCCTGTAGGTGATGACGTTGGCCACCATCGCCGCCCGTTCTCGACCGTAATGGCGGTAGCAGTACTGGATCACCTCCTCGCGCCGGTCGGCCTCGAGATCCAGGTCTATGTCGGGAGGACGCCCCCGCTCCTCGGAGAGGAATCGCTCGAAAGGGAGGCCGAGCCGGATGGGGTCGACCCTGGTGAGCCCGAGACAGCGGCAAACCGCAGAATCGGCGCCAGATCCCCTTATCTGGCACATGATGTCCTGTCCGCGGGCGAACCTGACGATGTCCCACACCACGAGGAAGTACCCGGCGAACCCAAGGTTCTCGATGATGACGAGCTCATGCTCCAGCCTTGATTCCGCTATCGGGTCGATCCCGCCGGAGGAGTCGGGGTAGACCCGTCTGGCGCCCTCCAAGGTGAGGTGGCGCAGGAAGGCCATCTCCGATTGGAAGTGACCCGGCATCGGGAAGTCGGGAAGCTGGGGGGCAACCAGCCGCAGATCGAATGCCAGCGCCTCGGCAAGCTCCACCGCACGGGGCACCGCACCGGGATGACGGGCAAAGCGGCGCGCCATCTCATCGGCGGGCTTGAGGAACCGTTCATCGGTTGCCGGGCGGAACCCGTCGTGAGCGGCCAGGCTCCGCCGGCCGCCGATGGCCGCCAGCACCTCGGAGAGGTGGGCGTCGTTCCTGTCGTGGTAGTGGACGTTGTTGGTGGCCACAACAGGGAGACTCAGCCGGCCGGCAACCTCCACCATCAGATCGTTGCGGGGATCATCTTCGGGCATGCCGTGGTGCCACAACTCGATGTGGAGACGCGACCCAAAGAGGTCGCGCAGCCGGGCGGCCGCAGCTAACCGCTCCATCGAGATCACCACGTTGCGCGGCTGATGGCACCGCCCCACGGTGACACCCGGTCAGCGCCACCAACCGCCCGCTCGAAGCGGCCTCGGCCAGGTCCTCCCAGTCATAGACCGGTCGGTCCTTCTCGCCGCGGAACTGCGCTCTGGTCACAAGTCGGGAAAGGGCGGCGTGTCCCTTTGCGGAGGGGGCGAGCAGGACCAGGTGATCTGTCTCGTCCGGCCCAGTTGGCTTGGCGCCGTGCATCCTCTTGGTCCGCCCTCTTCGAGGGCGGCCCGTATTGGGTTCTGGGTATTGCGGTAGTGGGTAGCTCCTGATCGCGCTGCTCTGCTCTGGCGATTGGATCGGCCGCCGTCTGCCGTCTGCCGTCTGCCGTCTTCTCTGCGCCGTCTGCCGTCTGAGGGGCAGCCCTACCTCGACCCCGTAGACGGCGGGAAGCCCGACACGGCGGGCGGCCTCGGAGAAGCGGACCGCTCCGTAGAAACCGTCGTGATCGGTGATGGCCAAAGCCCGATAGCCGAGATCTGCGGCCCGCTCCACCAGGTCATCGGGATGCGAGGCACCGTCGAGAAAGGAGAAGTTTGAGTGGCAGTGGAGCTCGGCGTATTGGTGTCTCACTCATTGGATACTATCGAACATATGTTCGAGGTGACGGTAGTAGGCAGCTCGCGTCAAGCGCTTCTGCCGCCGTCCGCCGTCCGCCGTCTTTCTTACTCAGGGCCGCCGAGGAGGCCGGGGATGGGGGCCTCGTCGCCCCGGCCAAACCGCTCCCTGGGGGCGGCCCCGATCGCCACTGCCACTGTGAGGTCGGGTCGGCGTGACGCCAACGAGGCGGCGTCGCCGCCGAATGTCGTCCGGTGGTGGCCCGCCGGGAGCACCACCAGATCGGACTGACCGACGAGTTTCTGCACGGTCGCCGCCCGCGACCCGTCGACCGGCACCGCATGGACCTTCGCCTCGGGCAGCAACTGCTCCGCCGCCCACCGCTCGGGGCAGCACACCGAGAGGGGCATGCCCGACCGAGCGAGCAGCCGGCAGACCTCCACGGCAGCCTCCAGGTCGCCGGCGTGCGAATCCCGCAAGTCGTCGTCGTCCAAGTGCCAGCCACGCCGTGGAGGGCGCTTCTCCACCGAGCCTGATCGTCACCACCGGAACGGCGCAGCCGGCGACGATCTCGTCGATCCTGCTGCCGAGCAGCACGTCCTGGATGGGCGTCAGGTCTTGCCAGCCCAGCACCAACAGCGACGCCGCCCGCTCGGCGACGGTGTGGAGTATCCCGGCTGTAGGTGACGCATCGACCCTCATCTGCAGCTCGACCTCTCCCCCCTCTGCGGCCGCCGGCTGGGCGGCGTCCTCGAGCAAGCGCTTCGCATCGCTCACCGCCTCCTGGTCGGTGTCCACCAGAACGTGCGTCGCCACCACCACACCGCCGTCGGCCATGGCGAGCCGGGCGGCGAACCGCGCCAGTTGGGGTGCGGAGCCGGGGTTGGCGACGGGGACGACCACGACCTCGCCCAGCTTGCGAGGTCGCTCCTGGCTCCCGTCGACCCGCGGCGCCCAACGACGCGCCGCCCACGACGAGACCACCACGGTGACGAGGATGACCAGCAGCACCGCGTTGACGACTTCCTCGTCGAACAGCCCTATCTCGAAGGCGACGATGGTGGCGGCGAGAGTCGCCGCGGCATGGGCGCCCGACAGCCCGAACATCACCCCTATCTCTGCGCCGCTGAACCGGAAGATCCGGCCGGTCAATCCAGGCGGCAGCCGCCTTAGCAATCAGGATGAGCACCGACACGACCGCGGCGAGGATCACCGTGTCCGGATCGGCAACCACCGCCGGGTCCACCAGCATCCCCACCGAGATGAGGAAGAGCGGGACCAGCAGAGCGGCGCCGACGAACTCGATGCTCTGCATCAGCGTCCCCCGGTTGGGCACCAGGCGGTTGAGCGCCAGCCCGGCGAAGAAGGACCCGACGATCGACTCGACGCCGAGAAGCTCTCCCAGCGCTGCCGCCGAGAGGAAGCCGGCGAGCACGAACACGAACCGGAGCACGGGCTCCTGCCCGAGCCCGGCGAAGAACCACTTGGCCACCCGCGGCAGCACCCAGATGCAGTAGGCGGAAAGGACGGCCAGACCGAGGAACAGCCGGAGCACCACATCGAGACCGCCACCCGCGCTCGAGAGGCCGACCACCACCCCTAGCGAGGCGAGTGCCACCGTGTCGGTTATGACCGTGGCACCCACCGTCGAGGCCACCGCCCGGTTGCCCACCAATCCATAGCGCCGCACTACCGGGTAGGCGACGAGCGTCTGCGAGGCAAAGAGCAGCCCGAGGACCACAGCCTCTGCTGCGGCGAACCCGAAGGCCCAACCGACTACGGCCCCGGTGGCGAAGGGGATGGCGAAGGTGAGGGCACCGAATACTCCGGCGGCGCGCCGGTAGTGGTAGAGCTCGTCGATGTCGAGCTCGAGACCGGCGAGGAACATGAGGTAGAGCAGGCCGAGGCCGCCCAGTTGCTCCACGGTGCCACTCCGCTCGAGGAGCCCGGTGACGTGGGGACCGAGCACGAGGCCGGCGATGACCAGTCCGACGATCCCGGGAAGCCGGATCCGCTCGGCCAGCAGCGGCGACGACCAGGATGGCGACGGCGAGGACGAGGAAGACCCAGGCCGGGTCGGTCAGTGGGAGAGTCACCGACGCGGCTTCACCCGGCCATCTCGGCCAGGGTGCGGAGGGTCGCCAGGTCGGTGGTCCCGACCAGCAGTTGGGTGGCGCCCGACTCGGCGTAGGCAGCGAGCCGGTCGCGGATCCGCTCTGCCGGGCCTACCAGCGACACCTCGTCGACCAACTCGTCGGGGACCGCCATCATCGCCTCACCCTTGCGGCCCTCGAGATAGGCGTCCTGCACCCGCTCCACCGCCTCGCCATAGCCGTAACGGGTGGCGAGGTCGGCATAGAAGTTGCGCCCCTTCGCCCCCATCCCGCCGAGGTAGAGGGCGAGCATGGGCCTCATCGTGTCACGTCCGGAAGCGAGGTCTTCGGTCACCAGCGCCTGCACAGTCGGGGCGATCTCGAAGCGGTCTGCTTTCGAATCGTCGCCTGATAGGGAGAAGCCACGGTCCAGAGCGGCGCCAAACTCCTCACCGGCCCGCTCGGGCGACCAGAAGACCGGGAGCCAGCCATCTGCGATCTCGGCGGCCAGTTCTACGTTGCGGGGCCCGATCGCAGCGAGGTAGATGGGCATCTCGGGGTTCCGGGGATGTCCGATCAGCTTGAGCGGCTTCCCCAGACCGGTCGCCCCTGGCCCGCGATAGGGGATGCTGAGCTCCTCGCCGTGGTGTTCGAGCGGCTCTTCACGGCGGAGGATCCGCCGCACGACATCCAGGTACTCTCGGGTTCGTTGCAGGGGCTTCCCATAGGGGACCCCGTGCCAGCCCTCGACAACCTGGGGCCCGGAAACGCCCAGACCGAGTAGGAACCGGCCACCGCTCAGCTCATCGAGGGTTGCCGCGGTCATCGCCGTCATCGCCGGCGTGCGGGCGTGCATCTGGAGTATGGCCGACCCAACCCGGATAGTCTCGGTCCGGGCCGCAATCCAGGTGAGGACCGTTACTGCATCGGCCCCGTATGCCTCGGCCGCCCAGACGGCGTCGTACCCCAGGCGCTCGGCCTCAATGACCAGGTCGAGCGCCGGTCCCATGCCGGCGCCCCAATAGCCGATGTTGAGCCCGAGCCGCATGTGGGCCTCCTCATCCGGTACTCCTCCCGAGGACCGGCCGATCCCGGACGGCGGGCTACATTATCCGTCCGTGCACCCGACCCCGGGCCGCCGCCTCACCCTCGCACTTCCCGTGCTCATCGCGGGTGCCCTGGCGACCGCCCTTTTCCAGGCACTGCGCGCCGGGTACCGGCGTGACCTTCCCACCTTCGAGGGGTACGACCCCTCTGGCGACTTCGGCTCACCCGACCATCCCCTGATCCGCATCGTCGCCCTGGGGGACAGCGCTCTCACCGGGCCCGGCCTGGTCGACCCCGACGACATCTGGCTCCGGCAGGTGTGCGGGCGTGCCATCGACGAGCACCGACCACAGCGAATCGAGCTTCGGTGCCTCGCCACCGGTGGGACCCGCGCCGCCGATGTGCTCGCCTACCAACTCGAGGCCGCCGAGGCGCCGACCCCGACATTTCGTTTCTCGCCGTCGGGACCAACGACGTGACCCACCGCACGCCGCCCCGGCTGTTCGCCGCCCAGCTATCCGAGATCGTCGAGCGGCTGGCGGCATGCTCGGGTGTCGTGCTCCTCCCCGGTATGGGCGACCTGGGGACGGTTCCTCGGGCCGCTTTCCCGTTGAGCTCGCTGCTGACCACATGGTCGGCGCTCATCAACGGCATCCAGGAGCGCGCCGCCACCAGGCACGACAATGTCTGGATGATCCCGATGCGGCGCCTCACCACTCCGGCCTTCCGACGGGAGGACGTGTTCAGCCCGGACAAGTACCACCCCAACGTCGCCGGGCACACGGTGTGGGCCGAGGCGGCCATCCCAGCGCTTCCGCGAGGCGGTGAACACCATCGGCGACCGGGCGCCGGCGAGGTGACGATCGGCCGCCGCAGACTGGCGACCGTGCTCATCACGCTCGGGTGGGTCGGGGCGGTGGCCACGTCGTCGGGGTCGTGCTCGGTTGGCGGCTCACCGACTCGCTGATCAAGTCGGTCGAAGACACCGCCGTCCTGGTCGACACCTCGCTGGCAGACGGTTGACGAGTCGGCGGTGCTGTTGTCGGATGCGCTGGCGACGTGGGACCCGGGTCTCGAATCGGCCGAGACGGTGCTCGCCAGCGCCGCCGAGACGGTTACCGGGATGCAGGCGGTCGCCACCGACACCGCCGATGTCATGACGACCACTCTCCCCGACAGCGTCTCCGCGGTGCTCGACGCCCTCCCCGGGCTCATCTCGACGGCGGCCGTGCTCGACAGGACGCCTTGTCGGCATTGTCGGTGGTCGGGGTCGACTACGACCCCGAGGTGCCGCTCGACGAGGCGCTCACCGAGTTGGAGGACAGCCTCGAAGGGCTCCCCGAGGAGCTCATCGCCGAAGGTGAGGAACTCGACTCGCTGGCCGAGGAGACGGCAGATCTCCCCGAGGATGTGTCCGACCTCGGCACCGCGGTCGGCGACCTGGCCGACACAGGTCGGACTCGGCTCAGAACCTCCTCGACGAGGTCCAGACCTCGACTTCGCAGGCTCGGGCGACACTGGATGACGAGATCGACGAGCTGACGCAGACCCGCCGATTCGCAAAGCTGGCACTGGTGGCGCTCGGGGTGGCGCTGTTCGTTGCCCAACTGGGCACCGCCGCCGTCGGCCACCTCATGAGGCAGTGGGGCTCGCCACCTGGATGAGCCCCATCCTCGACCAGGCGGAGGCGCACCGACGGCTCGTCGCCGCCCGATTCGGGGTGCTGGCGACGATCACCCCGGACGGCTCGCCCCACGCCGTCCCCATCACCTTTGCCATCGTGGACGACATGGTGGTGACCGCGGTGGATCACAAGCCGAAGCGATCGGACCGGCTGCAACGCGTCGTCAACCTGGAGCGGACGCCGACGGCCTGTCTGCTCGTCCACGCCGACGACGACGATTGGGATCGGCTGTGGTGGGTGCGCACCGACCTGCGAGGCGGCCCGGTGACCGACCCGCCCCTCCGGGATCGGGCCCTGGCCGCGCTCGGTCGCGAAATACCCCCAGTACCGCGAGCACCCGCCGGCTGGGACGGTGCTTTGTCTGCGGATCGAGCGCATCACGGCTTGGGCGGCCGCGGTGATCGAGCGCGGCACCCGATCGCTACCCTCGGCAGGCATGACGCTGCTGGCGGCGGTGCGGTCGTTCTTCACCCTGGTCGCCGGTGTCGTCGCCACCATCTTCTGCTCGCTCGCCGCCCTCGTCGTCTCGGCGATTCGGCCCGGCTCGCCATTGGCTGGAGCGGGTCATCCGGACCTGGGGAATGGTGTGGATTCGGGCGGCTGGGGTGAAGGTGGTGGTCGAAGGTGCGGAGAAGGTCGATGCGACTCGCTCCTATGTCGTGGTCGGGAACCACCTGTCCGCCTACGACATCTTTGTCCACGTATCCGCCTTGCCGGTCCCGGTGAGGTTCCTGGCCAAGGCCGAGTTGTTCCGGATCCCGCTGTTCGCCCAGGCCATGAGGGCGGTGGGGATGATCGAGGTCGACCGGAAAGCCGGTGCGTCGATCCACAAGCAGGTGAGCCGGGACGCTCGCACCGCCATCGCCCTGGGACGGTCGATCATCGTCTACCCCGAGGGCACAAGGGCACGGGGAGGCGAACTGGGCCCGTTCAAGAAGGGAGCATTCACCATCGCCGTCGACAACGATCTGGCCGTCCTGCCGGTGACCATCCATGGCACCCTCGAGGTATGGCAGCCGGGGAAGCGAGTCATCAACCCCGGCGTGGTCCATGTGGTGATTTCTGCACCGATCGAGGTCAACCCCGGCGATCCACGCGAAGCCGAGCGGCTCCGCGAACACGGCACGCGCCGAGATCGCCGAAAACTTCGAGCGACTCCGGGCACTGGTGGCGTGACCGATGGCCGGATCCCCGATGGCCAAGTCCCGGATAGATCGTCCCATCGGGTGGTGGGTCAAGGAGGTCGACCGGCTTCTGACCGAGACACTCGACGACCGCGCTCGGCGAGAGAGAGCCTCGACCGGACCGGCTGGCAGGTGCTCAACACGGTGGCGACCGCCGGCCAGGTTCCACGTGGGGAGGTGGCGTCCGCACTGGCCAGCTTCACCGACGAGGCCTCGGTCGCCGCCGTGGTCGGGAACCTGGCAGAGCGGGGATGGGTGACCGACACCGACCCGATCGAGGTGACCGAGCAGGGAAGAAGCTGCCCACGCCGATCTGCTCGCCACGGTGACCAGGGTCCGCCGGGCTGCCGTGGACGGGATAGTTGACGAGGACTACCGGACCACCGTTCGCACCTTGGCGAGGATGGTGGACAACCTCTCTCAGTCGTAGATGCCCACCAGGTAGGTGCGGCCCTCTCGCACCAGGCAGAGGAAGGCGCCGGCACTGGTGACGATCTGGTACCGATCTGCCGGGCCCTCACCTTTCCACCATCGACCGGTGAGCCGCCAAGGTCCCGCCCACGAACTCACCGGCTCCCATCGTGACCCGAGACGGATCCGCACCGGCATGCCCTCCTCCCACTCGACCTCGAGAATCGGCGGATCGGGGGGTGCCAGCGCCGGAGTCGGCGCTGGGGTCGAGCCGGGCCAAGGATCTCCCGGGTCTCGCTCGGCTGGTCCAGCCGGCTCTCCCCATGGACGCCAATGGACCCGATCCCCCGGTAGCCGACCGCCCTGGGGCCTGGCCACCAAGACCGAATCCGCCCCCAGCACCGCCTGAGCGCGGGCAAGCGAACGCTCCGCCTCCATGCGCGCCGGTATCACCTCCTGCCAGCGCCCCCACGCCTCGCTCCCTCCCGTCCCCCATGCGGGCAGATGCTCCAGCATCGGAAGTTGGCGGCCCTCACCGGAGAGATCGTCGGGAGCAAGACGAAGCCGGATCACTCCTCCGGGAACTCCACCCGACTCGATCCAGGCACGCAACTGCCACCAAACCCGATCGGCGAGCGCCGACTCGGTGAAGGGGTCGGCGCTGCGCCACACCCGTTGCCGCAGCGACCCGTCACCCGCCTCCGCTTCAACCACCACCAGATGAGCGGCCACCCCGAGCCGGGCCAACCCGCTCACCAACTGGTGGGTGAGCCGTCTCGAGGCGAAACCGGCCTGGTCGAGCGTCTCCAGCGGGTCCTCGAATCGTTGCTCCACCACCGGGTCATCGGGGAGCAGGCGAGGAACCGGGTCGCGGTCCTCACCCGCTGCCAGGCGGTGGACCTCGATCCCCTGCTGCCCGAACCGAGAGGCGAGAGCCGCCCGCGGCAGGCTGGACAGCTCGCCGAGGGTGGTGATGCCCAGCCAGCGGAGCGTCGCCACCAGGTCGGAATCGCCCAATGCCCCGACCTCGAGCGAGGCGAGAAACCCGGTGTCGTCCCCCACCACCATGACACCACCGTCGGCTGTGGTGGCGGCAGCGCACCGAGCGGCGAAGGGGCCACCAGCCACCCCGATCCTCCCGCCATGGGGCCCCACCGCGGAATGCACCCGCTCAACGACCTCGGCTTCGCTCCCGTAGTAGCGAACCGCACCCTGGAGGGGGACGAAGACCAACCCGGGCTCGGTCACCTCGACCCGGGGGATCACCTCCTCCACTGCCGAGACCACCATCTCGAAACCGACCGCCTCCACCTCGGGCAGCCGGTCGAGGACCACCCCGGTTGGGCAGAGCGCCTCAGCCTGGCGGCGGAGCATCCCCGACTCAACCCCGACGGCGGCAGCGAGCGCATTGCAGGCCACCACCCGCTGCCCGCCGGTGGCGGGCTCCACCACCAGACAGGGTCTATCCGGCGGCGCGTCCGGCCGGCGCAGCGGCCAGTCCGGAAACCAAACGCAAAGCGTCCGTGCCATCGTCCTCCACCATCAGCAGACGGTCCATCCCCGCCGCTCCCTTGCCCGATGCCTGCAGGGTGAGCAGGCGTTCCCGCAGCCGTCCGTGTCCCTGGCCTGCCCCATCCCATGCCACGCCTTCCGCCCTGACCCGGATGTGCGCCACTCCGTCGGGGAGATCGCCGCGCAGTGGGCGGAGCACCAGACCCGAGCGCCGCGCCCGGGCAAGAGCCCCCAGTCTCCGCAGTTGTTGATCGCCCACCCCCGAAGGGATCTCGGCATAGACCGCACGGACCCCCTCGAGCAACGCCGCCACAACCGCCGGCCACACCTCACTCTGCGGGCATCGGACCACCACCAGGCGTTCCGGTTCGATACCCACCTCCCACGCCGCAGAGGGGCACAGCCAGCCGCGCACATCGAGTGCCACCACCGGGGCAAGACGGGAAGGGGGGGCCAGCATGGCCAGACCAAGGCGGGTGAGCCCGCTCCCGGGAGAGCCCACCAGACCCACCACCCAACCCGGGCGGAGTTGAAGCAGGTTCTGTAGATCGGGTTGGGTCAGGTTCACGCCGATCACGGACCGGTCAATCTATCGAACATATGTTCGATGGGCAACCCCGGATTGATGGAGAATTGAGGGTTGTTCGGCCCTGCAACGGGTATGAGGTCCTGCACGTCGACGAGGAGGCACCAATGTCGGATGATCGCTACCCGGATCAGGATGACGACGAGCTAGTCGTAGAGGAGATCGTCATCGAGGAAGTCGCAGTGGAGCCGGAACCACCACTCGCCGAGGGGGAAGAGTTACTGGTCGAGGAGGAGGACGGCTCCGACTTTGCCCGAGGCCAGGAAGTTCTCCCCGAGAGCGACGCTCGACCCGACTTCGCCCGCGGCCAGGAAGACGAAGCCCCCGAGTCGGGCAAGCCCGACTTCGCCCGCGGCCAGCGGGAAGATGAGCGGGACCCCGAGGCGCCGGATTTCGCTCGCGGCCAGCGCGAGGGCGAGTTGCTCGACTCAGAACTGCTGGAAGAGGACGAGCCCACAACCCAGCCCTGAGGCACATCTGGACGCCCAAGTCGTCACCTGCGACGCTGCTCCTCGAGCTCGTCGAGGGTCCGGGGCCAATCGTCCTTGAGAAGACGGGAGAGCGAACGGTCGGCTAGCAGCCGGCCGTTTGTTTGACAGGTGGCGCAGTAGTTGGTCTCGTTGCCGGCGTAGGCGATCCGTTGCACCGGGGAACCGCACCGTGGGCACGGCTGATTGAACTTGCCGTGGACCGCCATCTCCTTTCGGAAGGCGGTGACCTTCTCCGGCCAACCCTCCCCCACCTGCTGGCGAAGTAGCTCCGTCCACTTGTCCAACTGCTCGCGGACGGCCAAACGAAGCCGCTCCACCTCCTCGTCGCTGAGCTGCCCGGTGCGGGTGGCCGGCGAGAGCCGGGCCGCCCAGAGGATCTCGTCGGAGTATGAGTTTCCGATCCCGGAGAATATGTGGGGGTCGGTGAGCACCCGCTTCAAGGTGCGGTTCTCCTTCCGCAGCGCGGCGGCGAACTCAGTGGGATCCGCTTCGAGCGGCTCGATTCCGCCGCGATCCTCATCGGCCACGGCGTCTGCGCCGCGCAACACCCAGATCCCAGCCCGCCGCTTCGACCCCTGCTCGGTGAGGATCAGCGTCCCCTCGTCGAAGTCGAGGGCGGCGAGCCCCACCTTCTTGGGTACGGCGGTACCTGCGGCCTTCCACCGCAGCCGCCCGGCGATCATCAGGTGGTAGACGAGGAAGAGGTCGTCCTCCAGCCCGAGCACGATCCGCTTCCCGACACGTTGCAACCCGATCACCTTCTTGCCCACCACGGCGTCGTACGGCGGGTCATAGGTGCGGAGCACCGCCGGCGACGCCACCCGCATCCCGGTCACCTCTCGGCCCGAGCACGCGCTTCTCCAGAGCCTCGATGTACACCACGATGTCGGGAAGCTCGGGCACGTCGGCGAGGGTACCGGAGGCTCCGGGCAATTCTGTGGGCACTTCTGCGAGCACTACCGTCGCCCACCGTGCCCGAATTCATCTACACGATGGTGCGCGCCACTCGTCATGTCCCTCCGGACAGGGACGTGCTGCGCGAGATCACCCTCGGCTTCTACCACGGCGCCAAGATCGGGGTGATCGGCCCCAACGGGGCGGGGAAGTCCACGCTGCTGCGGGTGATGGCGGGCGAGGACGAGCCCACCTCCGGCGAGGCCAGGCTCGGGGATGGGTTCACCGTGGGTCTGCTGGCGCAGGAACCGGTGCTCGACCCGGACAAGGATGTCATCGGCAATGTGATGGACGGGGTGGCGCCTGTCCAGGCGCTACTCGACCGCTACCAGGAGGTGCTGGCGGGTTGGGCCGATCCCGACGCCGACTACGACGCCCTCGGCACCGAGCAGGCCGAGTTGGAGCGCCGGATCGAGGCGGCCGGCGCCTGGGACCTGGAGCGCAAGGTCGAGATCGCCATGGACGCCCTCCGCGTGCCACCGGGAGATGCCTCGGTAGCCACCCTGTCGGGGGGCGAGCGCCGCCGGGTTGCGCTTTGCCGGCTTCTGCTTTCCGCACCCGATCTTCTGCTGCTCGACGAGCCGACCAATCATCTCGACGCCGAGTCGGTCGCATGGCTGCAGCGACATCTCAAGGAATATCCCGGGACGGTCATCGCCGTCACCCACGACCGCTATTTCCTCGACCAGGTCGCCGGCTGGATCCTCGAGCTCGACCAGGGCCGTGCCTACCCCTTCGAGGGCAACTACTCGGGCTGGCTCGAGCAGAAGCAGGCAAGGCTCGCCCAGGAGCGAGCGCGAGTCGAAGGCGCGGCGCCGCTCGATCGAGCGCGAGTTGGAGTGGGTTCGGATGTCGCCACGGGCCAGGCAGGCCAAGGGCAAGGCGCGCCTCACCGCCTACGAGCGGCTCGTCGCCGAGGCGGCTGACGTGGAGGCCCGACCGGACCGACTCGAGCTCGTCATCCCGTTCACCCAGCGCCTCGGCGACAAGGTGATCGCCCTGTCGGGTGTCTCCAAGGGCTACGGAGACCGTCTTCTCATCGATGAGTTGGACCTCGACGTGCCACCCGCCGCCATCGTCGGGATCATCGGCCCGAACGGAGCCGGTAAGACCACGCTGTTCCGGCTGATCACCGGCCAGGAACCACCCGACGAGGGGACCGATCGACCTCGGTCCGTCGGTGGACCTGGCGTATGTCGACCAGAGCCGCGACACGCTCGACCCCGACAACACGGTGTACCAGGAGATCTCCGGCGGCGCCGACACGCTCCGGATCGGTCGGCGCGAGGTGAACGCCAGGGCCTATGTCGCCTCGCTCAACTTCAAGGGCGCCGACCAGCAGAAGAAGGTCGGCACGCTCTCAGGTGGGGAGCGGAACCGGGTCCACCTCGGGACCATGCTTCGTCGAGGCGGAAACGTGATCCTGCTCGACGAGCCATCCAACGACCTCGACGTGGACACATTGCGTGCGCTCGAGGAGGCGCTCGAGGCGTTCCCCGGGTGCGCCCTCGTGATCTCGCACGATCGCTGGTTCCTCGACCGGGTGTGCACCCACATCCTCGCCTTCGAGGGAGACTCGACGATCCGCTGGTTCGAGGGCGGCTACACCGAGTACGAGGAGTGGATGCGGCGCCAGTTCGGCGAGGAAGCGCTCCAGCCGCACCGGATCAAGTACAAGCCGCTGGTCGATAGGGCGTAACGGCCGCCGCCTTCTTGCGTGCGGGAGTACCGATTCGGTTCCTCAGCCACGCAGGAACGGGACGGCGCGAGAAGGGCGGCCCGGGGCCGCCCTTGCTCTCTTTGGATCCGGGTCGGCTACTCGCCGTCCATCTCCTCCATCACGTCTTCGAGCGAGACCGCTGCCCGGCGCCGCTCGCCGGAGCCCTGCGCCGGGTTGGGCCGGCTGCTGCGTCGCGCGGTCGTAGCTCGACCTGCGATCGCCGCCCCGGTCGCGGTCACCGCCGCGCCGGTCGCGTCCGCCCCTGTCTCGGTCGCGTCCCCCCCGGTCACGGTCCCGGTCGCGCCCCTGGTCACGCCCGCCGTTCCGCGGAGCGGAGGCCAGTCTTGGCCTTCTGCTCCTCGGTCAGCTCGATGGGCTCGGACAGGTCGAGGCTGACCTTGCCGTTCCTGTCCACCTCACGCACGTTCACCTTGACCGAGTCGCCCAGGCTGAGGTAGTCCTCGACCCGGTCGACACGGCGCTCGGTGTCGAGCTTGGAGATGTGGAGCAGGCCATCGCGACCCGGCAGGATGTTGACGAAGGCACCGAAGCTGGTGATGTTCACCACTTCGCCCTCGTAGTCGGCGCCGACCTCGACCTCTGGTGGGTTGACGATCAGGTTGATCCGATCGCGGGCGGCGTTGAGGCTCTCGGCGTTGTTGGAGCCGATGCGGACGATGCCGTGGGCACCCTCCTCCTCGATCTCGATGGTCGCCCCGGTCTGCTCTTCGAGCTCGCGGATCACCTTGCCCTTGGGCCCGATGACCTCGCCGATCTTGTCCTTGGGGATCTTGATCGCCTCGATCCGCGGCGCCCACTGGTTCAGGTCGGTGCGCGGCGACGGGATCGCCTCGCGCATCACCTCGAGGATCTTCAGCCGCGCCTCCTTCGCCTGAGCGAGAGCGTCGGCGAGGACCTGGCTGGGCAGACCCTGGATCTTGGTGTCCAACTGGAGGGCGGTGATCACGTCGGCGGTGCCGGCCACCTTGAAGTCCATGTCGCCGAGGGCGTCCTCCGCCCCGATGATGTCGGTCAGGGTGACGAACTTGCCGTCCTGGGCGATGAGCCCCATGGCAACGCCGCCAACCGGGTCGCTGATCGGGACACCGGCGTCCATCAACGACAGGCTCGAAGCGCATACCGACGCCATCGACGTCGAGCCGTTGGACGACAGCACCTCCGATACGAGACGGAGTGCGTACGGGAACTCCTCCTCGTCGGGGATCACCGGGAGCAGCGCCTTCTCGGCGAGAGCGCCGTGCCCGATCTCACGCCGGCGCGGGCCGCGCATGAACCCGGCCTCTCCGGTGGAGAACGGCGGGAAGTTGTAGTGGTGCATGTACCGCTTCGACTCCTCGATGGAGAGGGTGTCGAGCATCTGCTCCATCTTGAGCATCCCGAGCGTCGCCAGGTTGAGCACCTGGGTGTCGCCTCGCTGGAAGAGCCCGGAACCGTGGGTCCGTGACACCACCCCGACCTCGGCGCTCAGCGGCCGAAGATCGGATGGCCCGCGCCCGTCGAGACGGATGCCCTCGTTGATGACACGCTCCCGCATCATCCGCTTGAGGGTTGAGCCGAATGCCCTTCTGGCGGCTGCCAGCTCGACAGGATCCTCGATAGCGAGCTCGAGCTCGATACCTGCCCACGCCGCTGCCTCGGCTGACTTGCGGTCTGTCTTGTTGGATGTTGTCACGACGTCGGTTAGCGGGACCCGGCTCAGCTCGGCGACCCGGTCCAAAAGCTCGGACGGGTAGTCGACCACCACGGGCCAGTCGCCCTCGCCGACCTCGACCAGCCTGCGAAGCTCGAGTTGGAGGTCGATCGACTGGGCGATGTAGGTCTTGGCCTCCTCCAGCCCCCGGGTGACGCTTTCCTCGTCGCTCGGCGGCTGCCCGCCGGCGATGAGACGGAGCCCGTCCTCGGTGGAGCCGGCCTCGACCATCAAAATGTCGATCTCGCCGCTCTCGTTGCGCCGTCCGGCGACGACGAGTTCGAACACGGATTCGTCGAGCTCCTCGTAGGTCGGCATTGCGACCCACTCCCCGTTGCGGAGCGCAAGACGCACCGCACCGATGGGCCCCTGGAAGGGGATGGTGCTGACCGCCAGCGCCGCCGACGCCCCGTTCAGGGCGATGACGTCGTACGCGTTCTCGTTGTCCACCGACAGGATCGTCGCCACCACTTGCGTCTCGCTGCGGAAACCTTCGGCGAATGCCGGACGGAGCGGACGGTCGATGAGACGGGCGGTGAGGATCGCCTTTTCGGTGGCGCGGCCCTCACGACGGAAGAACGACCCCGGGATCTTCCCGGCGGCGTACATCCGCTCTTCGACGTCAACGGTGAGCGGGAAGAAGTCGACTCCCTCCCGCAGGGACTTGTTGGCGGTCGCAGTCACCAGCACCTGGGTGTCCCCCAGGCTCACGGTGACGGCGCCGTCGGCTTGCATTGCGAGCTTGCCGGCCCGGAAGACGATCTCCCGGTCACCGACAGCTCCGCGTACCACAATTTCAGGCACGCTCTCTCTCCTCATGTTTCGGGGAGAGCGGCCAATTCCCAGTGGTCATCCCTCCGAAATTTCGGTCAGGGATGGCAACTGACAACTGGCGCGCTCTCCGTCCTCGTTTGTCTCGTCCCGACCCGACGTGGGCTCAGAACGTGGAAGAAGCGCCCTCAAGGGCGCTTCTCACATCTATCGGCGCAGACCTAGACGGCCAATCAACTGCCGGTATCGCTCGACGTCCTGACGTCGCAGGTAGTTGAGCAACCGTCGGCGCCGCCCCACCATCATCAACAGACCACGACGGCTGTGGTGGTCGTGCTTGTGCTCCCTGAGGTGCTCGGTGAGGTGGTTGATCTTTTCGGTGAGCAGCGCAACCTGCACCTCGGGTGACCCGGTGTCGCTGTCATGGTGACCGTATTCGGTGATGATTTCTTCAGTGGTTTTCATTTTTCCGCGAGCCGATGATCGGGTGGCGTGAGCCTCGGGGTTCGGCCGTTCCGGGCCTGGCAGTGGACTACGTCTCCACGGTCTGGCTTGACGGCCCGATCCCCATCACTCCCGAACGGGAGCGCTGCGCATAGTAGCACCTCTGCCGTCGGCCCTCCCTCAGGCGGCGCGCATCCGGCGGCGGAGCCCAAGGTAGGCGATGGCGGCCAAGCCGACGGCCAGGGCAGCCAGAGACCCCCACGTCACCAGCGAGGGCCGGACACCACGGAACATCACGTCCTGGAGGGCGGCGATCCCGTGGGTGGCCGGGATCAACCACGCCACCGGGCGCACGATCGGGGCGAGACGCTCCAGCGAGAGCATGAAGCCGCTGAAGAAGATGGAGACCAACAGGGCGATCATCGACGCCTGCACCGCTTGGGCATCGGTCTCGACCAACGAAGACAGCACCATTCCCCAGCCGAGTGACGCCACGATCACCCCGGCCACCGAGACACCCAACTGCCACCACGACCCCTCCATGGGCACCCCGAGGGCGAAGACCGAAGCCCCCAGCAGCACCGCTGCCAGCACCCCGCCGATGGCGAAGTGGCCGATGTACTTCCCCCAGAGGGTCTCGCCCGCAGTGAGCGGAGCTCACCCGGAAGAGATCGGCGGTCCCCAGGTAGCGCTCTCTGACCAGCGAGAGAGCGGCAAACGTGAGTGCGGCGTGCTGTAGGAGGAGGACGATCACAGCCGGGGCGTAGTACGAGGTGACGTCCACCGAGATCCCCTGCAGCCTGTTCGGTGCTGGCACTGAACGGGGCAACCAGCACCTCGGGGTCGATCCCCTCGTACTCGCTCCCCTCGCTGAACCCGACCTCGATCCCCTGTTCCGCCAACTCGCTGAGGAGCCGGTCGTTTGCCTGATCGACCGAGGAACGGGCGAAGAAATCGATGGCGGTGCGCTCGAATGGGTCCAACTCGTCATGGACGACGAGGAACTGGGCCTTCTCGTTCTGCTGGATCGTTTCGAGCGGGTTCGGCGGCACGACGATCACCGCATCGACGTCGCCGCTCTCCAGCAGGCGGAGCCCTTCGGCCTCGTCGCTCCCGGTGCCGACCACGGTCACCGCCTGACCCGAGTTCTCGGCCCAGTCGATCACCGCCTGACCGAGGATGTCGTCCTCGGGAGCGACGATGTACATGTCCAGCGGACGAACCGCCTGGTAGCCGACCCCGAAGAGCAGCAGGATCAGAAAGGGCCCGAGGACGAGCGATGCCAGGAGGCGCGGCTGGCGGACCACCTCGACGATCTCCTTGCGGACGAACGCCCCGGCCCGTACGAGCGGTGCGACCCTACTTTGCACCGGTTATCTCCCTCGGTGCCTCGACTCCTCTCGCCCGCTCGACCAGCGTGACGAAAACGTCGTCGAACGGCGGCCGGTGTTCTTCCGCCTCCTCCAGATCCAGCCCTCGGTCCTGAGCCCAGGAGACCAGATCGGGGATGGCGCGGGCGGCGTCGGGCACGACCAGTTCCAGGCTCCGCTCGTCGAGAGGACGGACCCTGGTGTCCCCGTCGAACCGGGCAAGCTCGGCGATGGTCTCGGGTCCATGGACGCTGGCAAACCGGACGTGGACGACATCGCCGCCGGCAGCGGCGCGCCGCAGGCCCTCGGGAGTGTCCATCATCACCAACCGACCGCCGACGATCAGCGCCACCAGGTCGCAGTACTCGGCCTCGCCCACGTACTGGGTGGTCACGAAGACCGTCCTGCCGTCGTCGCGCAGCTCGGCGAAGTGATCCCAGAACTTCCGACGGAGCACCGGGTCGATCCCTGCGGTGGGCTCGTCGAGAAACAGCAGCTCGGGGTTGTGCACCAAGGTGGCGGCGATACCGAGCCGCCTCTGCATCCCGCCCGAGATCTCGGTCACGGTCTTCGACTCCGAACCCTCCAGCTCGACGAACTCGATCACGCGCCGGAGCGCCGCCGAGCGACCGAACCACGGCAGCCCCGCGATCGATGCGGCGAACGTCAGGTTCTGATGCACCGTCAATTGGGGGTAGAGCGCCGACAGCTGTGGGAGGTACCCGATCCGCGACTTGGTGGCGCTGGAGAACCGGGTGGGGATCGACCCGAGCACCTCCACCGAACCCGATGTGGGTCTGGTCAGACCGGTCAACATCCGAACGGTGGTCGTCTTCCCCGAACCGCTCGGGCCGACGAAGCCGAAGATCGTGCCGGGCGGGATGGTCATGTCGAGGTCGTGGACCCCGGTGTCGTCCTTGAACACCTTGCTCAGATCTCGCGTCGCAATGACGGCATCATCAGATGCAACCCCCTCCTCTGGCCCCTCCCCTGGCCCGGTCTCTGGGGTCGACACCTGGTTGGTCACGGCGCAGGGGTACCCGGTGGGACCCCTGAGGAAACGGCGCCCGGAGTGGCCCGTTCCAGCCGCCCACGTGCCTCCTCGATGTCGGCGTGGATCTGGGCAACCAGCTCATCCGCCCCAGCGAACCGATGCTCGGGGCGGATCCGGTCGATGAAATGGACGGTGAGCGTCTTCCCATAGAGGTCGAGGTCGTCGGGGAAATCGAGCAGATGCGCCTCGACGGTGAGCCGCTCCCCGTCGAAGGTGGGCCGCATCCCGACATTGACCGCCGCCTTGTAGGTGATGTCGCCGACATCGGCGAACGCGGCGTAGACCCCCGTTCCTGGTCGCGCCAGCCGCTCGTCGATCTCGAGGTTGGCGGTCGGTATCCCGATCGACCGGCCCCTACCGTCGCCGTGCACGACCACGCCGGTGAGGGTGAAGTGGCCGCCCCAACGCCTCACCTGCGGCGGCGACGTCGCCGGCCTCGAGCATCTCCCGTATCCGGGTGGACGACATCGGCCCCTCGCCCTCGGAGAGCAACGGCACCTCGTCGACCTCGAACCCGAACCGTTCCCCCATCGCCTCGAGCAATCCGATGTCTCCTCTCCGATCGTGTCCGAACCGGAAATCGGTCCCCACGGCGACCACCCGGGCACCGAGCGCCCCGACCAGAACACCCTCGACGAAGCTCTCCGCTTCCATGCTCCTCACCTCGTCGAACGGAAGCACGCCCGAGACGTCGACTCCGAGTTGCTCGAATACAGACAACCGATCCTCCACCGAGCTGAGGAGTCGAGGCGCCTTGTCGGGAGCGACCACTTCCAACGGGTGGCGATCAAAGGTGAGGGCGACCGTATCGAGCCGTTCGGCAGCGGCGCGTGCGGTGAGCTCCTCGATCACCTTGCGATGCCCAAGGTGGACGCCGTCGAACACCCCGATGGTGATGGCCGACCCATGGGGTCGGAGGGGACCCCACCGCAGGGGGTCACCCCGCAGTACCCGCATCCAACACCACCTCTGGGACCGCCAGCCTGCCCTCGACACGGTAGACGGCGATCAATCCGGCTTCGCCGTCGTGGACCCGGAACGGTCCTGACGATGGCGCCTCGAACCCGAACCCGAAGCTGGCACCGTGACGCACACCCCGCGCCGTCTCGCCATCGACCGTCACCGCGGGGAGGTCGAGCAACCCGGCCTCGCTGGGATGGAGCACTGCCGTCTCCCTCTCCGATGGCGTTGACCAGGTCGTCGAGTGGGACGGCGTCGCGGTCGGCTTCGATAGAGCCCACCCCGGTCCGGCGCAGCCCGCAAAGATGGGCCCTCCCTCCCAGCGCGGCGGCGATGTCGTCGGCCAGCACCCGCACATAGGTGCCCTTGCCGCATCGGACCGAGAGCACCGCCTCGGGGTAGTCGCCGGGGGCGAACTCCTCGACGGAGATGCGCTCGATCTCGACCGGACGCGGCTCTCGGTCGACGGTCTCTCCGGCCCGGTGCAGCTCATGGAGGCGGCGCCCCCCCACCCGGACGGCCGAGACCATCGGTGGGACCTGGAGCACCGTCCCGACGAACCGGGGCACCACCTCCTCCAACTCGCTCTCGGTGAAGGGCATGGGCTCTCGCCACAGGACAGCGCCATCGGCATCGAGGGTGTCTGTTGCCACCCCGAACATCACACGCGCCAGGTACTCCTTGGGGAGGTCCTGGACGAATCGGAGCAGCCTGGTCGCCCGGCCAACGGCGACAACCAGCAGACCGGTGGCCATGGGATCGAGGGTCCCGGAATGACCCACTCTCCTCACCCCAAGAGCGCGACGGAGCGTGGCGACGACGTCGTGGGACGTGATGCCTGGCGGCTTGTCAACGAAGAGAAACCCGGAGGCCGTCTCCGCCATCAGGTGCCAGCCGCCGGCAGAAGATCGCGGATGGCGGCGATGGTCGCCTCGGGAGGGCCCGGGTGGCTGAGCCCGCTGGCGTTGTGGTGCCCCCCACCTCCCAGCTCCACTGCCACCGTCCCGACATCGACCAATCCTCGGGAGCGAAGGCTGGCCTTGACCGAGCCGTCCACCTCCTTGAGCAGCACAGCCACCTCGGCCTCCTGTGCCACCCTGATGGCGTCGATCAGCGGATCGGTGTCCTCGATGCCGACCCCGTGCCGCTCGAGGTCCGAGGCGAGCAGCACCGACCAGACCATCGACCTGTCCGGTTCGAGAACCGCACGGCTCAATACGGCTGCCTGGACGCCCAGAAAGCCAAATGGCGACTCCTCGTAGACGTGGCGGCCGATCTGGTCGGGACGGGCCCCTGCCTCAACCATGTCGGCCGCCGCCCGTAACGTTTCGGCTGATGTGTTCCCGTATTGGAACCGGCCGGTGTCGGTCACCAAACCGGTGAGCAGGCAGGTGGCCACCACCTCGTCGATCGGCCATCCCAACTCGAGTATGAGACGGTATGCGAGTTGCGCCGATGCTGCCGCCGCCGGGTCGATGAGGTTGATCGTTCCGAACCCCGGGTTGGAGGCATGGTGGTCGACGACGATCAACTCACCGGCACGAGCCGCCGCAGTCTGCAACTCGCCAAGGCGGTCGGCGGAGGCGACATCGAATGTGACCATCACATCGGGCTCGGCGGGGAATTCGGCGGGATTTACGAGCAGGGAGAGCGGGAGGAACCGGTAGCTCTCCCCCACCACAAAAGGTGAGCCGAACGAGACCGCTGCGTCGCGTCCAGCGTTGCGGGCTGCGACGACGAAACCGAGCGCCGAACCGAGAGCGTCGCCGTCCGGATTGATATGGCAGGTCACGGCGAGACTGGCGGCGCCGGCGATGGCATCGGCCGACCTCCGAAGCTCGGTTTCAAGACTCGTCATCTCCACCTTCCTCCATACGGCGCAGGATCGCCGACAGCCGTGCCCCTTCGTCGGCCCGCTCGTCGAACTTGAAGACGAGCCGCGGGGTGAACTTGAGCCGGATTGCTCGCCCCACTGCCGCGCTGCACCCTCGGGGTGGCCGCGGCCAGGGCTTTGCCAGTCTCGGCCCGCTGGTCGTCGTCCCCGAGCACCGCATAGCTCACGACGGCATTGCGCAGGTCGGGCGACGTGTCCACCGCGGTGATGGTCACGAACCCGAGCCTCGGGTCCTTGAGCATCTCGACCTCGGCGGCGATCACCTTGTGCAGCGATGCGTTGACCTTTCGCATCCACGATCCGGCCCCAATGCTCACCTCGCCTTCAACCCGGATCCTCGAGATGGCTCACCCCGACGGTGAGCACCTCGACCTCGGGAACACGCTCGATGAATCTGCGCACCGAGTGCACCTGCCGGTCGAGATGGCCCGCCTGACCGGAAACAAGGGCAACCCCAAGTGTGGATCGCTTCCAGAGATCCTGATGGTCCACCTCGGCGACAGCGACGCCAAAGGTGGATCGAAGAGTCGATATCAGCGGCTTGATGACGCTTCTCTTTGTCTTGAGCGAGCGCACCTCGGGGAGCCGCAACTCGAATCGGACCAATGCCCCATGCACGTCCGGCGCCTCCCCAGGCTCAGGTGCGCGGAACCTCGCGCACCTCGTAAACCTCGATCAGGTCCCCCTCCTTGATGTCGTTGAACCCGGCGAGGCCGATGCCGCACTCGAAACCGGCCGCTACTTGGCGGACGTCCTCCTTGAAACGGCGCAGCGAGCCCACGGTGCCGTCGTACACCACGACGCTGTCGCGGAGCAACCGGGCTCGGGCGCCGCGCAGGATTTCCCCCTCGGTGACGTAGCAGCCGGCCACGACGCCCAGCCGGGGAACCCGGAAGAGAGCTCTCACCTCTGCCGACCCGCGGACCGAGCTCTTCCTCGGTGGGCGCCAGCCTGCCGACCAGCATCTGCTCGACCTCGTCGAGCAACTCGTAGATGATCCGGTAGGTCCGGATCTCGATGCCGGTCTGTTCGGCCAGCTTGCGCGCCTTGGGATCGGGCCGGACGGCGAATCCGATCACGATGGCATCGGTGACCTCTGCCAGCTTCACGTCCTGTTCGGTGATCCCGCCGACGGCGGTGTGCATCAGCGTGATTCGGCCGCCCTCGCGTTCGATACGGGCGAGCGAGTCGCGGATCGCCTCGAGCGACCCATGAGCATCGGCCTTGATGATGAGCCGAAGCTCGGCGTCGTCGCTGGTCCGGAGCTGTTCGAGCAGTTGCTCGAGCCGCTCTCTCGCGTTGGGGACATCGACATGGCTCTGGCGAAGATCGTCGGAGCGCTGTTGGGCGATTGCCCGAGCCTCCTTCTCGCTCCCCACGACCTCGAAACGGTCGCCGGCGGCGGGAAGCTCGTCCCACCCCATGGTGAGCACCGGGCTGGACGGCCCCGCCTCATTCACCCGGTCACCGGTGTCGTCGAGCATCGCCCGGACCCTGCCCGCCGCAGTGCCGGCCACGATTGCGTCTCCCTGGCGCAGCGTGCCCCGCTGGACGATCACCGTCGCCACCGGCCCCTTACCGGTGTCGAGCTGGGTCTCGATGACCGCTCCCGAGGCGGCCGCATCGGGGTTGGCTTTGAGATCCTCTAGCTGGGCGGTGAGGTCGAGCACTTCGATCAGCTCGTCGACGCCATCGCCCGACAGTGCGGAGACCTCGACAGTGGTCACGTCACCACCGAGTTCCTCGGCGACGACACCGAACTCGGTCAGTGCCGCTCTCACCGCTGTTGCGTTTGCGGTCGGAAGATCTGACTTGTTGATGGCGACGATCATCGGGACGCCCGCGGCCCTGGTGTGACTGATGGCCTCGGCGGTCTGCGGCATGACGCCGTCGTCTGCCGCCACCACCAGGACCACTATGTCGGTAGCCTCTGCGCCGCGCGCCCTCAGGGCGGTGAACGCTTCGTGGCCCGGGGTGTCGAGGAAGGTGACACGCCGCCCGCCGACGTCCACTTGGTACGCGCCGATGTGCTGGGTGATGCCGCCGTGCTCGCCACCGACCACGTTGGTCTTGCGGATCGTGTCGAGCAACGTGGTCTTGCCATGGTCGACATGGCCCATGACCGTGACGACCGGGGGCCGAGGCAGGAGCGATGCCTCGTCGTCGTCGTATTCGGGTTGCGCCGGTTTGACCAGCGCCGGCTCGGGCTCCTCGGCAACCTTTTCGAGTCGAACCCCGAACTGCTCTGCGATGAGATCGAGCGCCTCAGGAGGCATCGGACCGGTGGCGGCCACCATCTCGCCCATCTGGAGCAGCGCCTTGACCACATCACCTGTCGGGACCCCGACGCGCTCGGCGAACACAGTCGGCGTGACGCCCAGTGGCACCTCGACAAGCCGGGACTCCGTAGAAGCTTCCTCGTCCGCAACCGGTTCCTCCCCAGTGCCATCCGGTTCTGGGCCATCCGGTTCTGGGCCATCCGGTTCTGGGCTCTCCGGTTCCGGCTCAAGCTCAGACTCCGGAACCTCGGGGGACTTCTCCTCTTCGTGTGCCAACCGGATGAGGTCTGCTGCCTCATCCTCGAGGCTGGACGAAGCGGTCTTCACCTCAACGCCCAACGCGTGGGCGCGCTCCAGTACTTCCTTGGACTCGAGGCTGAGTTCCTTGGCCAACTCGTAGACCCTGATCTTCGCCACGCTCTCTCACCGACTCCTGTCGCTGGTTCGTCTCATATTGACTACTTGTGACGGCGCCCCAGCAGGGCGCGCGCCCTTACTTCTCTGCCGCTGCCTCGGCGCCGGAGACGCCGGCCGGTTCTGGATCGGCGTGTTCCACCGATTCGTCATCTGCGGTCTCGCCTTCGGCGGTCTCGTTTTCAGCAGTGTCCGCCACCGGCTCTTCGACCTGCTCGACGGCCTCCACCACCGGCTCTTCGACCTGCTCAGGAGCCTCCGCCACCGGCTCCTCAACCTCCGTCAGCAGCCTCTCCACCGGCTCCTCAACCTGCTCGGCGGCCTCCGCTACCGGCTCTTCGACTTGCGCCGCGGTCTCCGCCACCGGCTCCTCAACCTGGTCGGCGACTGCGGTCTCCACCGCCACGCTTGGCTGGGCGGCAGCTCCTCGCTACCGGTTGGGCGGTCGCGGCTTGGCTCGCAGCGGTACTCCCCGCCTCTTCGCTCTCGGACCGAATGTCGACGCGGTAGCCGGTGAGCCTGGCGGCCAATCGGGCGTTCTGGCCCTCCCGGCCGATGGCGAGCGAGAGCTGATGGTCGCTGACAACCACCACTGCCGCCCTCGCCTCCTCGTCGATGCGGACCTCTCTGACCTTGGCCGGTCCAAGCGCCTCGGCGATGAGCTGTCCCGGGTCTTCGCGCCACTGGACCACGTCCACCTTCTCGGTGCGCAACTCGTTGACCACCTGGCGGACCCTCGAGCCGCGGGCACCGACGCAGGCGCCCTTGGGATCCACGTTTGGCTCATTCGAGGCGACGGCGATCTTGGTCCGATGGCCCGGTTCGCGGGCGATCGCCTTGATCTCGACCGTCCCATCGAGCAGTTCGGGGACCTCGAGCTCGAGCAATCTGCGGACGAGGTCGGGATGACTCCGGCTGACCACGATCTGCGGACCCTTCACGTCACGGCGCACCTCGAGAATCAGCGCCTTCACCCGGTTGCCCCGTTCCAGCCTCTCGTATGGGATCCGCTCCGACCCCGGCATGAGCGCTTCCGCATCCCCCAGATCGAGGATGGTGAACCGGTGGTCGACCTGTTGGACGATCCCGGTGACGAGATCGCCCTCCCTGCCCTCGTAGACGTCGAAAACCTGCTCGCGCTTCACCTCGCGCAGCCTCTGCGCGATCACCTGTTTTGCGGTCTGGGCTGCGATGCGACCGAAGTCCTCGGGTGTGTCCTCCCATTCCTGGATGACGTTGCCGTCCTCGTCCAGTTCTTGGGCATAGACCCTGATGTCACCGCTGTCGGGGTCGATCGTGACCCTCGCTTCCTCTGCCGCGCCCGGGCTCCGCTTGTACGCCGAAACCAGCGCGTTGGCCAGGGCGTCGAGGATGGTCTCGACGTCGACGCCGCGCTCCTTTGCCAGGACTTCGAGCGCTTCCATGACCTGGTCGTCCATCCTCATCGGGAAACCTTCCTGGTCCTGGGCGACCCGGGTTGGGGGGATGGCTCCCAGCGGAACACGGTCCTGGCCGAAGTCACCGCTTCGTATGGCAACGACCGGCGGATGCCGTCGACTTCGACCAGAGCGCAATCATCCTCGGTGCCCACCAGCAAGCCCTGATGGCTCGTGAATCCGTCAACGGGCGACGAGGTCTTGACGACCACCTCGCGGCCTACCGACTTCTCGTAGTGCTCCGGCCGTCTCAAATTGCGTTCCACGCCGGGTGACGTCACCTCGAGCCGGTACGGAGTCTGCAGGCTGGGGAGTGGGTCGAGAATTCTTGACAAACCCCTCGACACATTCGACAACCGGCCGAGGTCGACCCCGCCATCGGCGTCGACGACGACGCGCAAGATCCGGCTGCCGCCGCTGCCACGGAGCTCGAGATCATCCAACTCGAGGTCCTCGGCGGCGAGGTAATCGGCAACCGTCTGCCACATCGCATCGGTGCGGGGATCGGTTCTTCACTCTGTCCATTTCCATTGCGGTCGTGACGGTCCCGACATGAAAAAAGCGGGCGGGGCGCCCACTTTCGCCAAGCGTCCGTCGGTTGCGGTAGAAAGTATACGCCGCGATCAGCCTGTAGGCGCCCGGCTCCTCAGCCGGCAACGATCAAACGGACCACCAATCCGGCCAGCGGCTTCGGCGTTGCGTAGGTCGTCTTGGCGGGGAGCGTTTCGCCACCGTCGGCCACCGAGAGCACATCTTCGATGGACGGAGGGGCCAGGGCGAACCCGGCGAGCACCCCTGGTTCTGCGAGGGCCTGGAGCCCGGCGGTGGCTGGAACCGGCTCCACCCGGCCGGTGACACAATCATCGCCCACACCGAAGAGCGGGCCCGAGAACGAAGTGGTGCAAACGGGGGGAATCGAGGCGCATCACTCGGCTTCCTCCATCGGCGGACAGTGGCAAGGGCAGCGTGTACCAGGACCCGTCGATGACGACCGTCACCTCACCCGGTCGGGGCTCGACCGGTTCCGATGGACGCAAACCCATCCGTCCCAACGCTTCGAGCAGCCTCCCAGGGTGCTCCGTCGCCGAAGACGACCCGGTGGAAGGAGGAGAGCCGCAACTGGTCGGCGGGGACTATCAGGGCGAGGAAACCGGCTCCCCGGTCGGAGGCGGCGGCGACACGGTGATGGCCGTCGACGATGTAGAGCGCACCGGAGAGGAGATCCCCCAAACCTGGATCGACGGCCCAGAGCTTCTCGCTTGCCCCCCCGATCTCGGCCTCGACCAGTGGTGAACCCGAGATGACGTCGGCCACACCGTCGACAAGCGCTTGGTTGCTTCTGTGGGCCAGGGTTACGGGCACGGTCTCGGCGCCGATCACTCCGAGGTGACGAGCCAGCGATGCCACCCGATCGGCCAAAACCCGCTCGTGGGGCCGGACGTCGTGATCGGCCGAAACCACGGCCAGCAAGCCGGTAACCACACGCCCGTCAGCGGAGATCTCGGCGGCAAAGAGCTCACGGTTGAGGTCGGTGGACAAGCAGACCATCGGCGATGAGCCGGTCGAGGGCGGCGCGTGCCGCCCCCGACGGGAGGTGGGAGACCGCCGCCTCATCGGTCCAGTCGACCGTGGAGAGGACCGACACTGCGGCGGACGTGGCGAGGTGGGCCTCGAAGGGGATGATCACGCCGTGTCGGCGCCGGCCTTGAACTCCTCCATCCAGTCGACCAGGAGCTCGGCCGCCTCCACCGGGAGAGCGTTGTAGAGGCTGGCGCGAACGCCACCGACGCTGCGATGACCGGCCAGCCCGACGATCCCCCGCTCAGCGGCGCCGGCGACGAATCGGCGATCCTGCTCTGCGGTAGGCAGCCGGAAGACGACATTCATCAGCGACCGCGCCGCGCCGGAGACCGGGCCGTGGAAGAAGCCGTCGCTCCGGTCGATTGCCCCGTACACCAATTCGGCACGCCGGTGGGCACGCCTCTCCATCTCTGGGATGCCACCCTGACGCTCGATCCAGGCGAGCACCAGCCCGGTGAGCCAGATCGAGGCGACCGGCGGGGTGTTCGCGAGGGAAGACGATGCGGCATGGGTGTCGTAGCGCAGAGCCGAGCCCAGGTCGTCGGGAATGGCGTCGAGCACCCGGCGGCGGACGAAGACCACGGTCACGCCGGCAGGCCCAAGGTTCTTCTGCGCACCTCCGTAAGCGAGGTCGAACAGGTCCCATGGGATGGGACGTGACATGTAGTCCGAGGACATATCCGCAACCAGCGGGACGCCGACATCGGGGAACGACCTCCACTGGACGCCGTCGATCGTCTCGTTCGAGGTGATGTGGATGTAGCGAGCCCCGGGCGGGACGACGATGTCTGCCACGTCGGGGACTCTCCACGGCTCGGCACCCTGCACCCAGGCGGCGGTGACGTCCCCATGCCGCCCGGCGTCGGCGAACGCTTTGCGGCTCCACGACCCGGTGAGGACGTAGCCGGCCCGCCCGCTGCTCCCCAACAGATTGAGCGGGACCATCGAGAACTGGAGGGTCGCCCCGCCCTGGAGCAGGAGGACTTCGAAGTCGTCGGGCGCCCCGCTGAGACGTCGTGCCGCGGCGATGGCCTCGTGGTGCACCTGCTCGTAGACATCACCGCGATGGCTCATCTCGAGCAGCGACATCCCAGTCCCACCGAAGTCGACCAACTCGGCCTGAGCCTCTTCCAGAACCTCGAGAGGCAGGACCGCCGGGCCGGGATTGAGGTTGGTCACGCGACGCCCCACGTGCGGAGGATAAGACGGCAGAGCCGAGATGGAAGTCGGAGGTCTTGAGCTCAGCTCAGCCCGCGATCGATCGCGAATCGGGTAGTGGGCGCTATTGGTCCCGGATTTACCCATTACCCATTACCCGCTACCCATTACGGGGAGCGAGCTAAGCGAGCGAGCCAATAGAGTCGGGCTGTGGTCGAGCCTCGGTCTGCCCGCTTCGACACGCTGGCCATCCATGCCGGCGCATCGCCCGACCCGGCCACCGGCGCCAGATCGGTTCCCATCCACCTGACAACGTCGTACGTGTTCGACGACACCGAGCACGCCGCGGGGTTGTTCGACCTGGCACGCGCCGGTCACATCTACACCCGCATGTCGAACCCGACGGTGGCCGTGCTCGAGACCCGGATCGCGGCGCTCGAGGGCGGGGTGGCGGCCGTGGCCACGGCATCGGGCCAGGCAGCCATCCACCTCGCCATCGCCACTCTCATGGGAGCGGGGGGTCACGTGGTGGCGTCGTCGGCGCTCTACGGCGGGACGGTCAACCTCCTCAATCACACGCTCCCCCGGTTCGGGATCGAGGCCACGCTCGTCCATCCCCGCGATCTCGACGCCGTTCGCGCCGCCTTCCGACCCGAGACCCGGTTGCTCATGGTGGAGACCATCGGCAACCCGGGTCTGGAGGTCGCCGACCTGCCCGCCATGGCCGAGATAGCGCACGGTGCGGGCGTTCCGCTGCTCGTCGACAACACCTTCGCCACGCCGGCCCTGTGTCGTCCGATCGATCACGGTGCCGACCTCATCGTCCACTCGGCCACCAAGTGGCTCGCCGGCCACGGCGCGGTGATCGCCGGCCTCCTGGTGGACGGAGGGACTTTCGACTGGGAGGGCTCTGGCCGGTTTCCGACGCTCACCGATCGCTACGAGCCGTACGGGGTGGTGTTCGCCGAAGAGTTCGGCCCCACTGCATTTGCCATGCGCGCCCGGGCGGAAGGGCTGCGGGACTTTGGAGCCTGCATGGACCCGGTGGTCGCCTGGTTGGTTCTCCAGGGGATCGAGATCGCTCACCGCCCGGATGGAGCGCCATCAGCGGGTCACTGCCCGTGTCGTCGAGTTCCTCGGTTCCCACGACGCAGTCGGATGGGTGTCCCACCCCGATCTCGAGGATCACCCCGATCATGAGGTCGCCATGCGGTTGCTCCCCAACGGGGCAGGGTCGATGGTCGCTTTCGGGGTCAACGGGGGGAGGGAGGCAGGGCGCCGCTTCATCGAGTCATGCCGGTTGGCGTCGCACCTGGCCAACGTCGGTGACGTCCGCACGCTGGTCATCCACCCCGCCAGCACAACCCATCGCCAGATGAGCTCCGAGCAACTCGCTGCCGCCGACATCGGAGAGGACATGGTGCGGCTCTCCGTCGGGCTGGAGGACCCCGCCGACATCTGCGACGACCTGAACCGGGCTTTGCGCGCATCGCAGACGGGATGAGCATCGAGGTCGAGGTCAACGGAGACCGGGTCTTCGCCTCCACGGGTGGTGGTCGGTTCGATGCGCGACGTCCCACGGTGGCCCTGCTCCACGGCTCGGGGAACGACCACACCGTCTGGGGATTGCAGGCGAGGGCGCTTGCCGCCCACGGCCGATCGGTGCTGGCGTTCGATCTGCCCGGCCACGGCCGATCAGGCGGCGGTCTCCTCGACCGGGTGGAGGCGATGGCCGAGTGGCTGCTGGCGGTGCTCGACGCCGTTGGGCTGCAAGAGGTGGCGCTCGCCGGTCACTCGCTGGGAGCGGCCGTCGCTTTGGCGACCGCTGCCATGCCGGAGAGAGGGTCACCGGCCTCGGCCTGGTGGCTGCGGCGCCCTTGATGGAGGTCCACCCCGATTTGATGTCGGCCGCCGCCGAGCGCCGCCACCTGGCCCCGGAGTTGATAGCGGACTGGTCGCATCTCCGCGGTGGCGCCGTCGGCAGCCCGGTGCCGGGGCACTGGCCCCCGGCGCTCACTCTCCGACTGAATGAACGCGGCCTGAACGGACCGCTGGTCGCCGACCTCGAGGCGTCGGACCGGTACCGGGGCGCCCTGGAAGCCGCCGCAGCGGTCGACATGCCCGACCGTTGTGGTCCTTGGGAGCGACGACAGGATGCTCCCCATCGCCGGGGGACGGGAACTGGCGGCAGCAATCCCGCACGCCACGGTGATCGAGATCGCCGGCGGGCATCAACTGACAGCCGAGCACCCCGACGCGGTGACCGCGGCGCTCCTATTGGTTGCCTGAATCAGCCGAAGGCGAGGACCCGGTCTCCCAGCACCCTGACGAAGGCAGCCCCGAATAGAAGGATCATCGAGAGGTAATAGAAGAAGAGGAGCAGGACCAGTAAGAAGCTGGCGGCGCCGTAGATGTTGACGAAGGAAAGCTGATCGAGGAACAGAGCGAACAATTGGGTCCCGACAGCTACCAGAGCCGTGGTCAGTGTCGCCCCTGCCAGCACCGCCCGCCATGGGGCCCGATGGGTGGACATGTACTGGAACACGACGACAAACACGAAGAGGAGTAGTGCGAGAGCAAGGCTGGCGCTGAGCGCGGCGATGGCCCCCGCCTCCCACTCGTCGGGGAGCCACCTGGCGAGCACGAGATCGTCGATCGTCTGCACCACCAGGTTGGCCAGCACCGAGAAAGCCACCAACAGCCCGATACCGAGAGCGGCGGCGAAAGCCACGGCGCGCCGCAAGAGCATCCCGATGAACCCGTTGCGATGCCTGCGAGCCGCTTCGAAGATGTCGTCGAGCGACATCTGCACGTGGATGAACACCGATGATGCGCCGAAGAAGAGGGCGACAGCGCTCACCACACCGGCGATGGTCGTGGCGTTCGGTCGAATCACTGCTTCGAGCAACTCACCGACGGCGTCGGCCACGATCGGGCTGACGAACTCACCGAGACGTTCGACGATGATCTCATTGGCGTCGCTCGAACGGAGGACGCTCCCGGCGATGAGCACGGCGACGATCAGAAGCGGGGCGAAGGAGAAGATCCCGAAGTAGGCGATGGCGCCGGCCATGCGCGAGGCATTCTTCTGGGCGAAGGTGTCGACCACCTCCTTGATGAAGAAGGGGAGCCGCCGGAAGGGTCCCGTGGTGGGGGGCGGAACCACCATGTCGGGCGCACCCATCTCGTCGATGAGAGCTTTCAGGCGGGTGACGAATCCGGGCGGCTCCGCAGGTTGGGAGGAGGGAGGGTCCGTCCGCTCCGCCTCGTCGACCTGCTCCGGAGCGCTCACCGGCGGATGCTAGGTCACAGGCCCAGTTCAGCAGCCAATTGCGCCGCTATCGCAGCCGCCCTGGCCCTCCCGGCGTCGTCGGCATCGACAAAGGACCCCGACGGTGGATCGAGCCTCAGGTCCACGTAGATCTTCAACTTCGGCTCGGTCCCCGATGGTCGTACCAGGGTCCTTCCCTCGGCACCGAAGCGCAACTCGACCAGGTCATTGTCGGGCAGCCACGGCGGACGCGCCTCGCCGCCACTGCGGAGGTCGACCACATCGGTCACCGTCATACCGCCGAGGCTCTGCGGCGGGGAGGCAGCCACTCGATCGACAGCCCCGCCAATCTCGGACCCCCCTTCCGGCCCCTGTCGGGTGACGGAGTGTTGTGCCGACACCCACAACCCGTGCCGCGACGCCAAGTCCGGCCAGTAGGTCCCACATCGATTGGCCCGATGATGCGGCTTCGGCGGAGATGTCGGCGAGCACGACCGCGGCCGACATGCCGTCCTTGTCGCGCACCACCTGCCCCACCGAGTATCCGAGCGCTTCCTCGAACCCGAAGACGAATCGACCCTTCCCCTGCTCCTGGAGCGCCAGCGCCGCGTTCCAGATCCACTTGAACCCGGTGAGCGTCGGCTCCCAGTGTGCACCGTGGTTGGCCGCGATCTCGCCGAGCAACGGGGTCGACACCACGCTCGACAGCACGATGGGCGGCGGCCCCGACGGGTTCGGGGCGTTGCGCAGGATGTGATCGGCCATGAGCACCCCGACCTGGTTGCCGGTGAGTTGCCGCCAGCCGTCGCCGGCGGGAACAGCCACCGCAAGCCGGTCGCCGTCCGGGTCGTTGGCGAGGATGAGGTCAGCGTCCCTCTCCCTGGCCAGGGCAACGGCGAGATCGAGCGCACCCGGTTCCTCGGGGTTGGGGAACCTCACCGTGGGAAAGCGCCCATCGGGCATCGCTTGCTCGGGGACGATGGCCATGTCGGTGTGCCCCGCTTCTGACATGACCCGCCTGGTCATCTCGCCTGCCACCCCGTGAAGCGGGGTGTAGACGATGGTTTGCCGGCGGCCTCCCTGCGTTGTGCGTGTCGCCATGACGTCGGCGATGTAGGCCGCCTCGGTGTCCCCGGGGACGGTCTCCACCAAGGGAGACGCCCACTCGCCCGGCTCGAGCCGGGGCACGCCGGCGGCGGGACCGACCCGCTCGATCGCATCGGCGATCTGGGTGTCCACCGGGGGGATGATCTGGGCGCTGTTGTTGTCGTAAACCTTGTACCCGTTGTCCGCTGGAGGGTTGTGGCTGGCGGTGACCACCACGGCGGCCTCGGCCCCGAGGCGCTTGGCGACATGCGCCACGAGCGGGGTTGGAGCATGGCTCCCAAAGGCTCGGACCCGGATCCCGGCGGCGGCGAGCACCCCGACGGTGTCGGCGGCGAGCGCCTCACTGGAGAGCCGGGCATCGCGGCCCACGATCACCGGGCGGTCCACATCTGCCCCCGTTGCGCTCCAGCAGGTAGTCGGCCAACCCACGGGTGGTGCGGATGACGACGGCGCGGTTCATCCGATTGGGCCCCGCCGCCACTTCTCCCCGGATCCCGGCGGTGCCGAACTCGAGCGGACCTCCCATCCGGTCCTCGAGCGCGGCGAGTTCGCCTCTGTCGAGCAGCGCGGTCAATTCCGTTCGGGTCGCCGGGTCGGGATCGCCCTCGATCCACTCCCGCACCCGCTGAGCCAGCGCATCGCCAGAGACCACGGGGCGACCCTAACGGGGGGACCGGCCGGTCCGCCCCCGACCCGTATCCTCCCTGGATGGGCCCGATCACAAGCCGCTCCGTGCTCCGCGCCACAGGGCACGGCTTCGCGTTGGTCGGACGACACCGTGGTCACCGAGGCTCCTCTCGAGATCAGGCTGGGTGAGGTGCCGATCGCCGTCGTGATGCGGACACCCGGCGACGACGCCAACCTCGTCAAGGGGTTCGCACTCACCGAAGGGATCCTCCTCGCCCCCACCGAGCTTGCCGAGGTGAAGGCGTCGTCTGACCCGAACCGGTGGGAGTTGGTGCTCGCCGAGGGTGTCGTCATCGATCCCGAGCAATTCCGGAGGAACCTCTACGCCTCGTCGTCCTGTGGTGTTTGCGGCAAGGCGTCGATCGATGCGGTGCGGATCGCCGCCCGGCCACTGCCCGAGGGACCATCGATCGAGCCGGAGACGCTGCTCGGGCTCCCCGGGCGGATGGGTGAGGCGCAGGACGCGTTCCGCCGGACCGGCGGGATCCATGCCGCCGCCGCCTTCACCCCCAACGGAGAGCTTCTCGACATCGCCGAGGACATCGGGCGTCACAACGCAGTCGACAAATTGGTGGGGCGGCTAGCCGGCAAACGCTGGCCCATCGGGGACCTGGTCATGGCTGTGTCCGGCCGCGTCGGCTACGAGATCGCCCAGAAGGCGGCAGTTGCCGGGATTCCGGTGGTGGCGGGGATCTCGGCTGCCTCGTCACTGGCAGCCGAACTCGGTGAGGAGTTGGGTGTGACCATCGTCGGATTCGTTCGGGCGGGGGGCTTCGTTGTTTACAGCCACCCGGAACGAATCGTCGGCGCGGTTCAGCCGCCTGCCGGCTAGCGGCTCAACTCTGGCCGCGCCCGACCTGCCGCTCCTCGCTGACCCGAGCGACGACCTCGGCTACCGCCGCCTCCAGATCGATTTCCTCGGTGACCAGACCGTGTCTGCGAGTCAACTCGACCACCCCCTGGGCGAGGCCCTTGGGACCGACGGTCATACGGTGCGGGATGCCGATCAGCTCTGCGTCAGCGAACTTGACCCCTGGCCTCTCTTGGCGATCGTCGAGCAGCACTTCGACCCCCTGGGCCTCCAGTTCGCCTGTGAGCCGCTCGGCCGCCGCCATGGAATCGGCGTCCTCGACCCGGACGACCGTCACCACCACCTCGTATGGGGCCACCGCCACCGGCCACACGATCCCACGGTCGTCGTGGGACCACTCCACCACCGCCGCCATGGCCCTCTCCAACCCGATCCCGTACGACCCCATCACGATCGGGTGGCTCACCCCTTGCTCGTCGTGGACCACAGCGCCGAAGGCCTCGGAGAACTTGGTCCCCAGTTTGAAGATGTGACCAACCTCGATGCCCTTCCACACCGCGATGGGCTCGCCGCACTCCGGGCACGCCTCGCCCTCGGTGACCTGGCGCAGGTCGATCCAGCGCGTCACCTCTATGTCACGGTCGACGTCCACATTGCGGACATGGACGTCGTCGCGGTTCGCTCCGGTCACCATCCCGCGTCTCCCCTGGAGGGCGAGGTCGGCGAGAACGGGCATCTCGCTCACCCCGACGGCTCCCAGGCTCCCGGGATGAGCCCCGAGCGCTTCGAGGATTTCCTCCGAGCGGGCCGGACGCACCGCGGTCGCCAGGGTGGCGTCGATCAGCTTCTGCTCCTGGAGGTCGTGGTCGCCGCGCAGCAGCACCAGGGTGAGCTCCCCGTCGATCGTGTAGACCAGGGTCTTGATCTGCCGGACCGGGTCGGCGTCGCCCGGAAAGCCGGCGGCCAGCGCGGCGATGGTCCGAATTCCCGGGGTGTCGAACTCCTCGATCCGAGGGCACCTCGTCGGGGTCGGCCACCGGATCGAGGCGCGATGTGGCTCGTTCCACGTTCGCCCGGTAGCCGCAGGAGGCGCAGGTCGCGATCCGGTCCTCGCCGGCGGGGCTGGGCACGACGAACTCCACCGACTCAGCGCCGCCCATTACCCCCGAGGATGCCTGTACATCGACGGGGTCGAGGCCCATGCGACGGAAGATGCGGAGATAGGCGACGTGGTGCAGGTCGAACCCGGTGTCCAGGCCGGGCCGGTCGATATCGAGGGAGTATGAGTCCTTCATGGTGAACTCGCGTACCCGGAGTACCCCGGCCTTGGGCCGGGGCTCGTCGCGGAACTTGGTCTGGATCTGATACCAGATCTGTGGAAGGTCCCGGTAGGAGGACAACTCGGTGGCGAGTAGGGCGAACACTTCCTCGTGGGTGAACCCCAAGGCGAACTCGGCGCCCTTGCGGTCCCGCAACCGGAACATCTCGTCACCGATCGCATCCCAGCGGCCCGACTTGCGCCAGATCTCGGCGGGGTGCATGGCGGGAAGGTGAAACTGCTGCCCGCCGATGGCATCGATCTCCTCGCGGATTATCCGCTCCACCTTCGACCGCACCCGCTGACCGAGGGGGAGCATCGAGTAGTGGCCGGCGGCGAGTTGGCGGATGTAACCGGCTCGCACCAGCAACCGGTGGCTGACCGCCTCGGCTTCGGCTGGGTCGTCGCGCAGCGTGGGGATGAAGGCGCGGGACCATCGCATGGAGGCGCAACATTAGGTGCCGGTCCAAACCGAAGCTCGACCTTTGAGCCACCGGCGTGCGGCTGGCTCAGCTGACCTGGCTCAGCTAGCCCTCCTCAGCTAGCGGGTCCCCTCGCCGCCTCCTCGACCCGGGTGCGCCGCTCCCGTGTCCGGTTGACGTCGCCGCGGATCTCGAGAAGTTGGACCCGGTCGGCCTCGGCGATGGCGGCGGCATCCTGGTCGGCGGCGGCGAGCCTCGCCTCGACCCCCTCCTCGGCGAGGCGGCGGGCCTCCTCGACCAGGGCGGTGACCATCTCCGCCTCGGGGACCACCCTGACCACCTGACCCTTGACGAAGAGGTGCCCCCTGCCACGCCCTGCAGCGATCCCGAGATCGGCTTCGCGCGCCTCACCGGGCCCGTTGACCACGCACCCCATCACCGCCACCTGGATCGGGATCTGCTCGGCCTCGAGAGCCTTCTGGGCGGCTGCGGCCACCCCGATGACATCCACTTCGGCCCGTCCGCACGAGGGGCAGGCGATCAGGTCGAGACCCCGTCTCTCCCGTAGCCCCAGGTACTCGAGCAGCCCGCGCCCAGCCTTGGCCTCTTCGACCGGGTCGGCGGTGAGCGAGAAGCGGATGGTGTCGCCGATCCCCTCGAGAAGCAGCGTCGCGATCCCGGCCACCGACTTGATCAGGCCCGCCCGGTGGCGGGCCCGCCTCGGTGACGCCGAGGTGGAGCGGGATATTCGACCCTCTCGGCGAGCAGTCTGTATGACTCGACCATCGACGGAACGTGGGAGTGCTTGACCGAGATCTTGATGTCGAAGAACCCGACGTCCTCGAGGTACCGGACTTCCCGGAGGGCCGACTCGACCAGGGCCTCGGGGACCGGGGCCCCGAAAGTCTCCAACAATTCCTTGTCGAGCGATCCGGCGTTGACCCCGACACGGATGGGGACTCCCGCCTCGCCCGCCGCCCGAGCCACCGTCTTGATGTGTTCCTCGTTGCGGATGTTTCCGGGGTTGAGCCGGAGCCCCTGGACGCCCGCCTCGAGCGCCGCCAGCGCCAGCCGGTACTGGAAATGGATGTCGGCGATGATGGGCACGGGTGACCGGGGCACGATCTCAGCCAGTCCCTGTGCCGCCTCGACGTCGTTGCAGGTGATCCGGACGATGTCGGCACCGGCCCCCTTGAGGGCGTACACCTGGGCCAGCGTCCCGTCTACGTCGGCCGTCTTGGTGGTGGTCATCGACTGGACCGACACCGGGGCCCCGCCGCCGACTTCGACATCGCCCACCCGCACCGGGCGGCTATTCCTGCGAGCGATCATGGGTGAATCGTAGGTCGCGGGCCGGCGTGTCAGCCGGGAAGCGTGATCGGGTTGATCAGATCCAATATCACGCCGACCAGCCCGACAAAGGCGACCAGTGCGATCACCACCGCCGCCACCGGGGCGAGCTTGCGGACATCGGCCACCCGCCCGCTCACCTTCTCGTACACCGCCACGGCGAAGTGCCCGCCGTCGAGCGGGTAGAGCGGCAGTACGTTGAGAGTGCCGAGGACAACGTTGACCGAGGCCAGCAACCAGATGAGGTTGCCGATCCCGAGCGTCTCCGCTTGGGTGCCGATGTTCACCATCCCGATCGGGCTCACCGGACGGATCTCGTCGGGTATGTCGGTATTCCCGCCAAATACCCCGCCCAGCTGGACCAACGAGGCGGGCTGGATCATCTTGCCTAGGAAACTGAAGGTGGCACCGATGGCATCGGCGAACGCTTCGCCGGCCAGCCCCATCGCCTCCCAGACGCCGACCGATCGAAAGGCGATCTCCGGCGACACCCCCAGGTAGCCGACCGGGCTCGTGCTTCCCTCCTCGACGCGACTGGAAAGCTGAGTGGTCAGCGTCACCTCGGCGCCGTCGCGCTCGACGACGATCTCCACCGTCTCGCCCGGGCTCTGCTCGATAGCCGATGCGGCGTCTTCCCACTCGACAACGGAGCGCCCGTTCAGTTCGACGATCCGGTCACCGCTTTGCAGACCCGCCTCCGCCGCCGGACTCGGCGACCCGTCGTCCAGCTCGGCGAGTACCAGGTCGAGCGTGGTGGAGGCGACGGGATCACCGTTGGACGTCGTCTCCGGAACGCCCTCGGCGACGATGACGCCGAAGAACATGAGATAGGCAATGAGGAAGTTCATCGCCACCCCGGAAAGAACGGCGACCGACTTCTGCCAGAACTTCTTGTCGCGGTAGGCCCGGCCGGCGTCGGCCGGGTCGACGTCCTCGAGCGAATTCATCCCCAGGATCCGGACGTAACCGCCGAAGGGGAGGGCCTTGACGCCATATTCGGTCTCACCGCGGCGGAACGAGAAGAGTCTGGGCCCAAAGCCGAAAAAGAACTCGGTGGCCTTCATCCCCGTCGCCTTGGCCGCGATGAAGTGGCCCGCCTCATGGGCCATCACGAAGAACACGATCGCCAGGAACGCGGCGATTCCGCCGATCATGTGATGTCGCCTCGCCGCACATGGCGAGTATGCCAGGGCGAGGTTGCTATCTCGGGGTGGGGCATGGACATGCTGGTTTGTCGGACGGACCGAATCGTCAGCAGGTTCCCACCAACTCGGCCGCTATCGCTCTCGACTCCCGGTCGACGGCGATGACCTCCTCGACGTTCGCCGGTCTCGTCCAATCGGCACGTTCCAAGGTCCGCTCCACCACGGCTGGGATCCCGAGGAACCCGAGCCTCCCCTCGAGGAATGCGGAGACGGCCACTTCGTCTGCTGCGTTGAGGGTGGCCGGGGCCGAGCCGCCACGACGGCCCGCCTGGTAGGCAAGGTCAAGGGCGGGGAATGATTCATGGTCGGGCCGTTCGAAGGTGAGGCTCCGCCCGGCGAGGTCGAGCGGGGCGACGGGCGCGGCGCGCCGCTCGGGATAGGTCAGGGCGTATTGGATGGGCACCTTCATGTCCGGCTCGCCGATCTGGGCCTTCACCGACCCGTCGGTGAACTCCACCATTGAGTGGACGATGCTCTCGGGGTGGACAACGACGTCGATCCGGTCGTAGCCGACGCCAAAGAGGACGTGTGCCTCGATCACCTCGAGGCCCTTGTTGATCAATGTCGCTGAATCGACGGTGATGCGCCGGCCCATCGACCAGGTTGGGTGTCGGAGCGCCTCCGCCGGCGTGACCATGGCGAGTCGCTCGGCGGTCCATCCCCGGAAAGGGCCTCCCGACGCCGTCAGGATGATCCGCTTGACGGCATCTGCCTGCTCCCCGGCAAGACATTGGAGGACGGCGGAGTGCTCGGAATCGACCGGGATCAGGTCTCCCCCGCCCTTGGCAAGCGCCGCGGTGACCAGATCACCACCCGCCACCAGGCTCTCTTTGTTCGCCAACGCCAAACGGTTCCCGGCGCCGAGCGCGGCAATGGTCGCCGAAAGCCCGGCCGAGCCGACCATGGCGTTCATCACCGAGTGACCCGGTTCGGCGGCGAGGTCATCCACCGCCTGCGCCCCGAATGAGACCCGGTTGCCCAGCAAGCTGCTGAAACGGGCGCGCTCCTCGCCTGCGCCGCCGACCACCACGATGGCGGCATCGGGGTGGGCCTCCGCCAGGGCAACCATCCGATCGGACGGCGACTTGGCGGCCAGCCCGACCACCGGGATGCCGAGCCGGGTGGCCACTTCGAGGGTCTGAGAGCCGATAGAGCCTGTTCGCGCCGAGCAGGACCAGGCTCATGGGATCACAGGTAGCCGGCCCAGAGGTAGATCACATAGGCCGCCGGAACCACAAAGAGGATCGCATCGATCCGGTCGAGCACCCCACCGTGGCCGGGCAGGATCCCACCCATGTCCTTGACCCCGAGCGCCCGCTTGAGCAGTGACTCGCTGAGGTCTCCAAGGATGCCGAGCACCGCAACAGCCACCCCGAGCGCCAGTCCTGCACCGATCCCGATGGGCTCGAAGAAATCGATCAAGGAGAGGCCAACGCCCACCACGATGGCCACGAGAACCCCACCGACATAACCTTCGACCGTCTTGTTCGGTGATACGGCCGGGGCGAGCTTCCGGCGTCCCAACGATCGGCCGACGAAGTACTGCGCCGTGTCGAAGGCGACCGTCACCACAACCGCCGCCAAAATCAGTGCCACCGGCTCCGGCGCCCTGGCGATGGGAAAGGCAAAGGCGAGCAGCCCGATCCAGATTGCGGCGAGGACCGTGGCGCCGGCGTTGACCAGGGCCTGGCGCCTCGGCACCACGGCGTAGAAGAGGAGTACCACGAGGATGGCCAGGGCTACGACACCGCCCATGGCCGCAGGTCCGGACAACCAGGCGGCTACCTCGGCGCCGAGAAGTCCAACGAGGGCGAACAGGGTGAGCGGCACGAGGCCGGCCGATCGCAGACCCCTGGTGAGCTCGATCAACGCCACTGCCGAGAGCGCCGCCACCAAGGCGAAAAACCACCACCCACCTGCGAAGAGCGAAGCGACGAACAAGGCGGCCAGTGCGATACCTGTCCCCAGCCGCAGTGCCAGGTCGGAACGGGCCGGTGGCGTCTCGTCGATCTCCTTGCCCTCGGCCCCGATCACGTCCTCGAAACCGACGACACCGGTCTCCAGCCCCGGCATGGAAGCGGCGACAGCCTGTGGCTCGTGCTCCTCCTGCTCGGCAGCGGCGATGGCCTCGGCCAGACCCTGATACTCCTGGGTGGTGGCAAGGACGTAGTCCTCGTGGGTGTAGTCCTCGAGCTCCGGCGAGCTCTCGATATCGAAGGGGCGGTCCGAGGCCGGCGCGATCGGATCTTCCTCTACCGGCTCGGCTCCAGCCCTCTCCCATGGCCGGGAGCGCTCGTCGGCGCCGGGAGGGGCGGGAGGCGCATCGCGGAAACTGTCTGGTGGCGGCCGTTTACCGGGAGATGCCGGTGGCACATCGCCCGGTGTGACAGGCGCCTCCTCCCAGTCGAGGTCGAATTCCTCGCCCTCTTCCTCCCACGGCATCGGTTCGTCCTGGAGCCCGGTCTCCTCTTCGGCTGACGGCTCCTCCCAGGCCGATGGGTGCCGTCGCCCGGGAAAGCGGACGACCTCACCACCCTGGTCGTCTGCCATATCAGACCTCGAGCAGCTCGGACTCCTTATGTCCGAGCAGCTCGTCGATCCGATGGGTGTGGGTGTCCGTGACCTCTTGGAGGGTCTTCTCGCCGCGGCGGATCTCGTCGTCAGAGATCTCCCCGGTGAACGCCTCCATGTCTTCCTTGATGTGGCGGCGTACGTTGCGCACCGCCACCCGACCCTCCTCGGCCATGTGCCGCACCAGCCTGATGAGCTCGCGCCTTCGCTCCTCGGTCAGTGGAGGGAAGGACACCCGGAGCACGGACCCGTCCGATGACGGGTTGAGGCCCAGGTCCGAGCTGCGGATGGCCTTGTCGATGGCGCTGACCGAGCTCTTGTCGTACGGCGCGATCATCAGGAGGCGGGGCTCGGGCACCGAGAACGATGCAAGCTGCTGCAACGGCGTCGTGGAGCCGTAATAGTCGACCATCACCCTATGGAGGATGGCTGGATTGGCGCGACCCGTGCGGACCGTTGCGAACTCTGCCTGGACGTGGTCGACCGCTTGATCCATTTTGATCCCAGCCTCGGCAAGCAGGTCATCGATCATCCGCACTCCGATTCAATGAACCAGGGTCCCTATCCGCTCTCCCCTGACTGCCCGGACGATGTTCCCAGGGACGGTGATGTTGAACACGACGATGGGCAGGCGGTGGTCCTTGCACATCGTAATGGCGGTGGAGTCCATCACCCTGAGCTCCTGGGCGAGCACGTCCATGTAGCTCAGCTCCGGGATCAGCATGGCGTCGGGGTGGGTTACCGGGTCGGCGTCGTACACCCCGTCCACCATCGTCGCCTTGAGCACCACCTGGGCGTTGATCTCCACAGCGCGCAGGGCCGCCGTGGTGTCGGTGGTGAAGAACGGGTTTCCTGTCCCCGCGGCGAGCACGAGCACCCTCCCCTTCTCGAGGTGCCGGATGGCGCGCAACCTGATGTAGGGCTCGGCGAGCTGTTGCATCGAGATTGCGCTCTGCACCCTGGTGGCCACGCCCGTGGCTTCGAGTGCGTCGCGCAGCGCCAACCCGTTGATCACCGTCGCCAGCATCCCCATGTAGTCGGCGCTCGCCGGGTCCATCCCAGATGCTTGGGACGACACACCGCGGAAGATGTTCCCGCCACCCACCACGATGGCGATCTCGGCCCCTTCGCCGTGGGCAGCGACGATCTCACCGGCCACGCGGTGGACAGTCTTGGGGTCTATCCCATATCCGAGCTCAGGATCGGCGAACGACTCGCCGGACAGTTTGAGGACAACCCGGCGCCGGATCGCCTCGCTCAAGACTCAGCCCTCCCCGACCGCAAGGCGGGCGATGCGCGTGACCGAAATGTTCTCCCCCATCCGAGTTCCCAACTGGGTCACCATCTCACCGACCGACCCCTCGAAGATCGCCGGGTTGACGAACTCCTGCTCGTAGAGGACGTTTTGGCGCAGGAACTGCTGGATCTTCCCCTCGACTATCCGGGGGACGACGTGCTCGGGCTTCCCTTCGTTCTCGGCCTGGACGGTGGCCACCCGGCGCTCCTCCTCGAGTCGGTCCTCGGGGACGTCCTCGTTGCGGAGCCATGTGGGGTTGGCCCAAGAAACGTGTTTGGCGATCTCGTCGGCCGCGGCCATGAACTCCTCGCTCTTGGCGACGAAGTCGGTCTCCGCAGCCAATTCGACCATGGCCCCGATGGTCACCCGTCCTGCCTGACGGTGCAGGTAGGCACCGACCGCGCCCTCTGATGCCATCCGGTCGGCTCGCTTGGCCGAGGCGGCCAGCCCGCGCTCTCTCAACAACTGAAAGGCCCTGTCGAAGTCGCCGCCCGCCTCGGTGAGCGCCGCCTTGGCATCCATCATCCCGACCGATGCGGTCTGTCGAAGCCGCTGGACGTCCTTGGCGGACACCGCCGGCGCGCTGGTCTGCTCGGCCATCAGCCGGCCGCCCCGACATCCACCGCTGCGGTGACGGGCTCCGTGACAGCGATCGCATCGGGAGTCTTGGTGGGCTCGGTCTCGAGTTCGAACTCGGCAGCCGGCTCCTCGAAGGCCTCGTCTTCTTTGGAGGCGATCCCGGCACCCTCGCGCAGAGCATCAGCGATGACGCCGGCGATGAGGTCGACCGCCCGGATGGCGTCGTCATTGCCGGGTATGACGTAATTCACCGGGTCGGGGTCGCAGTTGCTGTCGACCAGGGCGATGATCGGCAACCCGAGGCGCGCCGCCTCGCGGATGGCCGTGTGCTCCACATTGAGGTCCACCACGAAGAGGGCTTCTGGAAGTCGGGTCAGCGACCGCACCCCGCCGAGGTTCTGTTGGAGCTTGAGCAGTTCGCGCCGCAAACGGAGACGCTCCTTCTTGGGCAGCGAGTCCATCTCCCCTGACGCCTCCATCCGTTCCAGTTCCTTCATGTAGAAGATTCGCTTCTGGATGGTGGCGAAATTGGTCAGCATGCCGCCCAGCCAGCGGAAGTTGACGTACGGCATCCCGGACCGATCCGCCGCCTCGGCGATCGCCCCCTGGGCCTGGCGCTTGGTCCCCACAAAGAGGATCACGCCGCCGTCGGCGCCCAGGTCGCGGGCGAACTCGGCGGAGCGTTCGGTGAGCTCCAGGGTCTGACGGAGGTCGATGATGTGGATCCCGTTGCGCTCGCCGTATATGTAGGGGCGCATCTTTGGGTTCCAGCGCCGGGTCTGGTGCCCGAAATGGACGCCAGCCTCGAGCAGCTGCTTCATGGTGACATAGGCCACGTTGGCTCCTCGGTGTTTCGGTTTCGGTTCCTCCGCCCACCGGTGCCGTCTGAGCCCGCCGATGACGGGCGCGATGCGACGCAGCCGGGCCTACCGGCTCCTCCACCGGAGCGTTGCCGCTCCGACCGCTGGAGGACGGCGGGCGTGTGTGATGACCGGGAGTGTAAGCCCTCGCCGCTGGCCGGTGAAGTCAGGCTGCCGGCTCGGCCATCCTCCCGCGGAGGCTCATCACCGATTTGGTGTGGATCTGACAGACCCGGCTCTCGGTGACACCGAGCACCTTTCCGATCTCGGCCAGCGTGAGTCCCTCGAAGTAGTAGAGACCGAGCACGAGCCTTTCCCGTTCGGGGAGCCGGGATATGGCGTCATGCAGCATCTGGCGCGTTTCCTCGTCCTGGAACGCCGCCTCCGGCGTGATCCCACGGCGGTCGGGCACCATGTCGCCCGCCGATGCCCCGCCCCGCTCCGGTGAGAGCATCTGGTCGAGAGCCACCATCCCGAGATTGGAGATCTCGGCGAGGGCGTCTTGGAGGCCGTCCAACGGCATCGTCATGTGCTCGGCCAGCTCCTCCTCGCTGGGGGTGCGCTGCAGCCGGTGCTCCAACTCTGTCAGCGACCGCTCGATCTCGCGGGCACGTGCCCGCACCGACCGCGGAACCCAGTCGAGGGCCCTCAACTCGTCCAAGATCGCCCCACGGATCCGGTTTATGGCATATGTCTCGAACTTGAAGCCTCGGCTGAGGTCGAACTTGTCGATGGCATCGATCAGACCGAACACGCCGTAGCTCACCAGGTCGGAGTTCTCGACGTTGGCCGGCAACCCGGCACCGACCCTGCCGGCGACGAACTTGACCAAAGGGGCGTAGTGGATGATCAGAGCCTCGCGCGCATGGGCGTCCGCTTTCGACTTCCACTGCTCCCAAAGGCTGCTGACCGGGTCGCTCACTTCATGCTCTCGGATGGGTGCGCTCATAGGTGGATCTGAGATGGTGGCGGGTGACGGCAGTGTAAAGCTGTGTCGTCCCCAGTTCGCGATGGCCCAGCATCTCCTGGACGGCGCGCAGGTCGGCCCCACCCTCGAGCAGGTGGGTTGCGAATGAATGGCGGAGGGCATGGGGGAAGGTGGCCGCCCTTCGTTGGACAACCCTGCGGACTCCCCGCGAACCGAGCGGGCCGCCGCGCTGGCCGAGCCATAGGGCATCGCCGCTCGCTGCCGACACCAAACGGCCACGGGCCGAGCGGAGGTAGGTGCTCACGGAGTCCTGGGCCGGGATGCCAAGGGGCACCACCCTCTCGGTCCCTCCCTTGCCGACAACCCTCACCCGGTCTGCACCGTGGACATCACCCACGGTCATCCCGGAAACCTCCGAGACACGCAGCCCGGTTGCGTAGAGCACCTCGAGAAGCGCTCGATCGCGCAAAGTCACCGGGTCATCGCCATCGATCTTCTCCAGCATCTCGCGGACGGCCCGCTGAGGGAGAGCGTGCGGCAGCGAGGTGGGACGCTTTGGCCTGGCGACCTGGTCCGCCGGGTTTAGGGGCAGTTCGCCACGGCGAGTGGCGTCGGCGAAGAAGGCGCGCACCGCCGAGGCCTTGCGGGCGATCGAGCGGCGGGCGTACCGCCTCGTGTCGAGGTGAGCCAGGAAGCGTCGAACGTGCCGCCGATCGATGTCGGCGAGCGACGCCACGCCTGATCGGTCGCAGAAGGCGAGGAATTGCGCCAGGTCGCCCCGGTAGGCGGCGACCGTGTGCGCCGACAGCCGTCGGTGGTGCCGCGCCCTGTCGAGATATGCCTCCACCGGGGACTCAGCCCACGGCGGGATAGCGGGGATGGCCACGCCGCCATGCTACGGCGCACCTTCGCCTCCAGCCTGCCTCGCTCTCGCCTTGCCCGCCGTCGCCACGACCAGATCGGCCTGTCGCCGCACCCGGCCCTCCAGCTCCAGTTGCGTGATCCGGGTCAGCAGGTCAGAGATCGGCCACCCCAACTCGCCCGCCATCCAATCGACCGGTCGTCCCACCGGGCCGGCCAGCCGAACCACTGGGTCGGTGTCGGCCTCGATCCCGATGGGTGGTGGAGCCCCGGTGAGCAGCGAAAGCGCCTCGACCAGGTCTGCCTCACCGAGAACGGGATGGGCTCCGTCGCGAATGAGGAGGTTGCACCCCACCGACGTGTCGCGGTCGATGTCGCCGGGCAGGGCAAGAACCTCACGACCCTGTTCGAGCCCATATCGGGCGGTTATCAATGCCCCGCCGTCGGGCCGAGCCTCGACGACCACGACGGCGACGGCCAGCCCCGAGATGATCCGGTTGCGCAAAGGAAACCGCCAAGGCTCGGGGCGGGTGCCAGGCGGATACTCGCTCACCACGGCCCCACCGGCGGCGAGCAGGTCCTCACCGAGCGAGCGGTGACCAGCCGGGTACCAGACGTCCACACCCGAGCCGAGAACGGCGACACCCGGCGTGGGGCCGTGAAGTCCGCCGCTGTGTGCTGCGCCGTCGACCCCACGCGCCAGGCCACTGATCACCGGCCAACCGGCCTCCGACAACGCAGCGCCGAAACGCTCCGCCAGCCGCAACCCGTAGCCCGTGGGTGTGCGAGTGCCCACGACGGCCACCCCGGGCAGTTCGGGCAACCGACCCTTGACGAAGATGACGTCCGGGGCGCCGGGGAGCGACGACATCCAGGGCGGGTACTCGGGGTCTTCCTTTGTCAGCACCGAGCAACGCGCCAATGGCGAGCCGCCGGCGCCATTCGGGTGACATTCACCGAGGCAGCCTCACGGACTGGTTGCGTCGCTTTCACCCGCCCCGCCCGGAGCGCAGCGACCACAGCGTCCGGAGACCCGAGTGATGCCACCAGTGCCGCCGACCTCTCCGGGTGCAGCCCCACACAGGCGAGCACGAGCCGGGCGTCGGAGATCACCACGACTCCCGAAAGGAGAGTGCTTCGGCGATGTGCGCCTCGGTGACGGCATCGCTGGCGGACAGGTCGGCCAGAGTGCGCGCCACCCGCCGCACCCGGTCGTAACCGCGTCCGCTGAGGGCGCTCCTCTCCACTGCTCGCTCGAGCAGACCGACACCGGCCGATTCCCAGGGGAGGGCGTCGAGGCGGCGCCGATCGAGCGACCGGTTGAGCGACCCTCTGTGCGGCTTGCCGCCGACGTGCGGCGATCACCCTGCTTCTGACATCGGCGCTGCTCTCCCCTGCCGGGCCGGAGAGCGCCGACGAGCCGGGGCGGCTGACCGCAACCCTGAGGTCGAACCTGTCGAGCAGCGGCCCCGAGAGCCGTCTCCGGTAGCGCTCCACACCACTCGGCCGGCAGCGGCACGCCACCGCACGATCACCTTCGAACCCACAGGGGCAGGGATTGGTGGCGGCGACGAGTTGGACATTGGCCGGGAACGTGACCGACCTTCCCGAGCGGGCGACCGTCACCCAGCCCTCCTCGACCGGCTGGCGGAGGGCATCGAGCAGGTTGGTCGGGAACTCACCCAACTCGTCGAGGAACAACAACCCATGGTGGGCGAGCGAGATCTCTCCGGGGGTGACGATGCCGCTCCCCCCTCCCACCAGCGCCGCAACCGTTGCGGTGTGGTGAGGGGCGCGGAACGGCGGGTACCGGCGTGGAGCGTCGCTCCTCCCCGCGGCCGACCAAACCTGGGCCACCTCGACCGCTGCATCGGGCGTCAACTCGGGGACCAGCCCAGGCATACACCGTGCGAGGAGCGTCTTCCCCGAACCGGGAGGTCCCCACATCAGAAGGTGGTGCCCCCCCGCCGCCGCCACCTCCAGGGCCCGGCGCGCCAGTGGCCTGACCCCTCACTACCGCCAGGTCGGGTGGGTCGGGTGGCTGGTCAGACGTCGGCACCATCGGTGGGGGCCGCCGATGAAGGCGCACCCAACGCCACGGCGACCGCTTCGGCCAAGGAGGTCACCGCCCTGGTGTCGGCACCCACCACCAGCGCGCCCTCCGCCATCAGCGCCGGTGGGAGCAGACAGGGCCGGCCGAGACCGGGCGGCCACCACCGCCGCCGCCATCCCTCCCCTGGCCGGGCGGACGGTCCCGTCGAGTGCCAGCTCTCCCAGCGCAACCACGTCGGCCAACCCCGGGGGTGCCCCGCCCGATGCCGCGATCACCCCAAGCGCGATGGGCAGGTCATATGCCGAACCCGCCTTCGGCAGATCGGCCGGGGCGAGGTTGACCGTGACCCTGCGGTCCGGCATTCGGAACCCGGACGACTGGAGAGCCGCCTGCACCCGGTCTTTCGCCTCGCGGACCGCCGTATCGGGCAGCCCTACGAGACGAAGTGATGGGAGCTGACCGCCGACGTGGACCTCCACCCGGACCGGCCGTGGTTCCACGCCGACCAATGGTCGCTGAGGTGACTGCGGCGAACATGGCGGCAACGTATGACCCACCTGCGACATTCTCCGTGGCCCCGGCGTCAACCGCTCACTGCCAGCGCGACGGGTCCACGGTGAGCGGGCGAGTGCTGTCCACACCCGTGGGCAACGACTTCTTCGCTGCCTCACGTATCGGCTTGGGCGCCACCTGACCGAGGCGGAGTCTCCCGTGCACCCAACGCCCCCAGTTCGAGAGCTGCGAGCGCCTCGATGACCTGGGTATCGCCCCGCAGCAATGCCGAGCCAGGGGCTGAGTCGATGGCGGCGAGCTGGCGGATCGGGCGGTTGGCCAGCGCTCGGATGGCGAAGAGGGTCGTGTCGTCGCGCATGGCGTTCGCCGCCTGGGAGGCCCGGATCCAGATCAGGCGGCCCGGCAGCCACAGGATGAGAGCGAATGCAATGGGGAGTGCGGCTACGACCACCCCGACCCAACGGGCGAGACGGACCGCCGCCTCCTGTTGTGACTCGCCGGCGTCTGCGATACCGGCAACAGCGGACTGCGCAGACTCGAAGGGGGTGGCGAGGGCATCGCCGAGCAGCGGCGCATCGGCCAAGGTGTCCGCCACAGTTCCAAACGCACCCGCGACCTCCTGGGCGGCGTCTTCGAGGAGCTCACCGGGGATCGCCAGTTGAGCGACCAACTCGTAGAGATTCACGCCGACCCAGATCCACAGGATGATCCAGCCCAAGACGATCAGGTCCACGATGATCTGGCGCCGGCGCACGGTGGGGAGATCGGCATACAGTCTCATCCGCCCATTGTGCGCCGATGTGACCGACGCCGTCGTGCTGGGTCCAATCGCCGGCGGCGGGTCCGCCGGCAAGCTCCAGCCTCGTAGACTGCTGTCATGCCGGATCGTCCCCCGTTGACGTCACGCGCCCGCGACGCGCTCAGGGAACGGCTCTCGTTCACTGCTCGGCGGAGGATCGCCATCGCTCGGGTGACGGCGCGCCGTCCCACCTCGACGTGGCGGGCGCTCCCCGGGCTCTTGGTGATCGGCACCCAGCGGGGTGGCACCAGTTCTCTCTACCGATACCTCGGGTCTCACCCGCAGGTGGTGCCCTCGCTCCGCAAGGAGGTCGAGTACTTCACGCGGCGCTACACCGAAGGCGATGGTTGGTACCGGGCGCACTTCCCGCTTGCTACAGCCGAGGGACCATGACCTTCGAGGCCGACCCGTACTACATGTTCCACCCCCTCGCCGCCGAGAGGGCGGCGAAACTGCTCCCAGACGCCCGGCTCGTGGTGATGCTGCGCGACCCGGTCAAGCGCGCCTTCTCCCATTGGCAGCACAACCGAAGGCTCGGTGTCGAGCCGCTCGACTTCGCCGCCGCGATCGAAGCGGAGCCCGAGCGGCTTGCCGGCGAGGAAGAGCGGATCATGGCCGACCCCGGCTACGACCCGTGGAACCACAACATGCTGTCCTACTCGGGTCGGGGCCGTTACGCCATCCAGCTGAAGAAGTGGCTGGAGCACTATCCCGAAGACCATCTTCTCGTGATTCGGAGCGAGGACTTCTACGCCGACACACCCGCCACCTTCGACCGAGTGGTGAGTTTCCTCCAACTGGAGCCGTGGCGGCCGTCCGAGTTCGCCAACTGGAGCTATTCGAGTAGCGGTGGACCGGCGAAGGAGAAGATCGACCCGGAGATCGCCACGGCGCTCGCCGAGATCCTTCGCCGCCGACAACCGGGAGTTGGAGGCGATGCTGGGGTGGGATGCCAAATGGACCTGACCGCTCAGACGTGATGACTCAGACCTGACCGCTCAGCTACCACGTCGAGCGCTCGCAGGTAGAACCGCTCCACCCTCGCCGCCACCTCGTCGGCGTCGTACACGCTTGCCACCTCGTGGCGGGCGGCTGCGCCAAGCCGGTTCCGCTCCGCCGGGTCGGCGAAGAGTCGCGTCACCATCGCCGCGATCGCCGCCGGATCCTCTGCGGGAACGAGCACCCCGGTCTTGCCGTCGTCCACCACATCGCTCATCGGACGCCGGTCGGTGGTCACGACGGGGAGCGCCCGGCCCATCGCCTGGAGCAGCGAGACACCCAGACCCTCGAACAGCGAGGGGAAGACGAACACGTCGGCGGCGCCCAACAAGCCGGGGCACATCGGAACGCCGATCGAGGAGCATGACCCGGTCGGCGAGACCGAGTTGTTCGATGAGGGACTCCACCATCGGGCTGGATGCCCCGGGCCGACCCGCCACCAGGAGCACGGCGCCCGGAACCTGCTCCAAGATCGCCGGCATCGCCTCGATCAGGTAGCGGTGTCCCTTCTGAGGCTCGACCCGGCCCACGGCGAGCACGACGAAGGCATCGTCGGCCAAGCCCAGCTCGGAGAGGATCGATCGCCTCGCCTCGTCGCGGGAGCCGCCGGCGTCGAGCTCGGCCAGGTCGATCCCCCGCGGGATGACATCGATCCGTTCGGGGCGCAGCCCGACGACGCTCTGCCACGACTCGGCAACCGCCGGGGTGAGCGCCTGGAAGCGCCTCACTGTTCTCATCGTGATCCGATCGAGCAGCCGGTGACCCTCCAGCTTGAGCTTGGTCACCCCCGGGTTGTCGGTCACCCGCACCGGCTCGTGGCTTATGTTGACCAGGCTCTCCACCACCGGGATTCGACGCCGGGCTCCGACCAGCCGGGCGGCCAGCCCGGCGTTGGCCAGCGAACCGTGGATCAGGTGGGGCCGGATCTCGGCGACCGCCCGGTCGAAGGTCCGCACCAGGTCCCAGCGGCCCGACGGCCGGGCGTCGCCCTGGTAGAGGAGGTGTATCGGCACCGTTCTCGGGCACTTCGTCGCTCCGGCTCCCGACTGTGTCCTCGTAGACCACGGCCAGGGCGTGACGGAGGCGCGGGTCGGTGAACCGGCGCAGGTTGGCGACGAGCTGCTGTTCAGCGCCGCCAACCGTGCCGAGCGAGTCGATCACGTGCAGTACGAGCCGGGGACATCGGGCGGCGAGGGTAACCCGGGGGATGTCCGCCGCGAGCCCGTCGAGGTCGCTTGACACCGGTCCGTCCTACCATCGCTCCGCCAATGCGCTGGAAGTCCGCTCGTCCACTGCTCACAGCCGGGCTTGTCCTGGCGCTGGTGGCGTGCAGCGGTGGGGGCGCGGGCCCCACCGAGTTCAACCAGGCCGACGGACCGTCCCCGGGACTCCATCACCCGGCCAAGCAGGCCGTCGACGACGCTGCCCACCAGGCCCTCGAGGACGACGGTTCCCTCGGCGACGCCAACCACCGCGGGCGGCCCGACCCCAACGGCGCCCGTCGGTGAGCCCACCGACGTAGACGGCCTGGTCGGTTTTGTGGGGTGCTCGATGACCGAGAACGCGGTGGACGGCTACGCCGCGCTGGGCGGAGACAAGTTCTGGCCCAGGTTCGGTCGCTACGGCGGGGGCACGGTGGGACGCTGGGCGTTCGGCGCCGAGGCCGGCAGCCGTCTGTGGGCCATTTTCCGCGGCCAGTTGAGGGATCAGCCCGACACCGCCGCCATCTGGTGGCAGCTGTGCACCTTCGCCGGAGGTGCTCAGGACGACCTCGACCGGGCGCTCGCCGTGCTCGAGGAGATCAAGGCCTCGGCGCCGGGCCTCCCCATCTACGTCTCACCCCAGCCTTCCTACACCGACGGCCACGTGTGCGAGATCGCGGGCGACGGCGGGCCTGAGCGCATGGCGCAGTTGGCCGCAGACGTGGTCGCAACCGGCGAGGTCATGGCTGGTCCTCCTCAAGGCCCTCTGCCCTCCGACGTGACCCGCGACGGTTGTCATGCCGATACCGCCGGCCAGGAGATCCTCGGTGAACAGCTCGAGGCGTTCTTCGACGCAGGATGACGGGCGAATCTGTGCTCAGGAGGGTGGGGACTGCCGCCGATATACTCATCTGCTGGGTTGATCGTCGGCGCGACGCGCCGTGACCCCGTCCCGGCCGGCGATCTAGTCGCCGAGTGCCACCATCGTGAGCAGGGAGACCCCAACAATGGCCGATGTCCCAGTCGGCGAGATACTCGTGTCCGTCGAGGACGTCTCCAAGGTGTATATCCCCTCGCCCACCTGGCTCCGGGTACTCATCCGTTCCTCGAGCAAGGAGGCGGTGACCGCGCTCGACCGGGTCAACCTGAAGGTCGGTGCAGGCGAGATATGCGCTGTCGTCGGCCCCAATGGCGCAGGCAAGTCGACCCTCTTCCGCATCCTCACCGGTCTCACCACCCCGAGCAGGGGCCGTGCATTGGTGGGCGGGCTCGACGCCACCCGCCAGTCGTCGCGGGTACGGCGGATTGTCGGCTTCATGCCCGCCGACGACCGCTCGCTCTACCTCCGCAACACCTGCGTCGAGAACTTGAGGTTCCACGGGCGTCTCCAGGGGATGGACTCCGGCGATATCGAGCGACCGGATCGACGAGGTCCTCGAGATGGTGGATCTGAGCTACGCCCGCGACCGTGTCGGCTTCGCCCTCTCCTCGGGGATGCGAGCCCGTCTCCAGTTGGCGCGTGCCCTCCTCCACCGGCCCCGGGTCCTGATCCTCGACGAGCCGACCTCATCGGTCGATCCGGTCGCCGCCTACGGGTTGGTCCAGCTGATCAAGCGGGTGGCAGAGGAGGGCAAGGTCGCCGTTCTCATCAGCTCGCACCGGCTGGAGGAGGTCGAGGAACTCCATGACAACGTGGCCATGCTCAACAAGGGTCGGATCATCTACTGGGGCGACCTGGACGTGATGCGATCCAAGTGGGAGGAGTCGACGGTCGAGATCGAGTTCGTCACCGAGGCCATGGCGACCGAGGCCAGCATCCGGCTCGCTGCCATGGAAGGTCTGGAGCTCATCGAGTTGGATGGCACCCAGTTGACGGTGGCCACGCGCCGCCCCCACCGGAGCGCTGCTCGCCAGGCTCGACGGCCAGGTAGATGGGATCGTTTCCCTCCGTCACACCAAGATGCCGCTGCTCCGTCTCTTCAGCAAGATCGTCGCGGACGAGGTGACGGAATGAGCGCTCTCGCCACCGTCGGGGTCAGCACGCGCCGCGCCGCCGGCATCTCCGGGGCCTTCTTCCGGATGGGGTGGAACTACTCCACCAACTACCCACTCGGTTTCTGGCTCGGCCAGGTCAGCCAGTTGCTCCCGGTGGTGATCTTCTACTTCATCTCCCAGCTCAACGTGAACTCACCGGCCGTCGGAGGCGACTACTACACCTTCGTCGTGCTCGGCTTCGTGGGGATGATGATCATGGCCCCGGGAGTCAACGGGCTGAGCTTCGAGCTAGAGGCGGCGATGCTCCACGGCCACTGGGAGATGCTCCTGGTGGAGCCGGTCCCCTGGCGACTCCTGCCTTTCACCATGGTTGTCTGGCCCACCGGTCTCCGGCTTCTCCTCATCATGGTGATGGTCGTCCTCTCGACCGTGCTCGGTGCGGTCTACGACCCATCGGGGCTCGGTGTGGCGATGCTCATCCTGCGTGCTCGGTCTCGGCACCGGGCTGGCCATCGGTGTGCTCTCCGCCAGCATCAAGGTGCTGGCCAAGAAGGGCGATCCGGTGCTCACGCTCTACATGCTCGCCACGCAGGTGCTGTCCGGGCAGTTCTTCAACATCGAGGCGCTACCCACGCCGCTCCGGATCCTGGCCTATGCCATCCCCCAGACCTACGTCAACCAGGGGCTGCGCAAGGCATTGATGCCGTCGGGTGACATCATCCCCGGATTCGGGATCCCCGAGTCGCTCATCGCCCTGGCCGCGTTCAACCTGCTGCTGCTCCCGGTGGCGATATGGCTGTTCGGACGGTCGATGGAGTACGGGCGGTCGATCGGCGTCCTCAGCGGGTACTGATCCTCACGAACTGAGTTCTCGCTCCAGAGGCGTCCGAAACGCGACGTCACGCGCAAGGCTCCGAGGACGCCAGCGACCCGCTCGGCCTCGCAGGCCCACCGCCTCGGCGCCCTCAGTCGGGACATCCTCCAGAAACCGGATGGCGATCTCGCCATCCTTGCGTTGCGCCCATCCCCCCACGACCCGCCCCTCCCACCAGATCGTTGGGCCGGCGTTGCCGTTCCGGTCGAACAACTGTGGGCGATGATCGCCCAGGTACCAGGACCGCTCCGACCAGCCCATGATGGTGGAGTCGAGGGCGGGGAGAAGCGCCGCCCACGGTTCGACCTCGGCCACCTGGTCGGCGTCGTCGGCGAGCACCACACCGGTTCCGGTGTCGAGTGCCACCTCGACCAGTTGCAGCCCGGCGAGGGCGGCAGTGGTCTGTCGGGCCGTCCACCCCGTCCACCAGGTGAGGTCGCTGACCGGTGCCGGACCGAAGGCGGCGAGCCAGCGGCGGGCAAGCTCGGTCCTCGCCTCGTCCACGGCAATCTCGGGGATGCCCCCGGGCACCCAGGTTTCGCTCGGCGCCCATCGATAGAGGGTGCTCAACCATGTCCCCTTGGGGCGACCCCTCACGATCCGGCCGTCGGCCCCGAGAAGGAACAGGACCTGGGTGGACATCCCGATCTTCCCCGCGTAGTTCTTCCCCTGGTTGACCTCGACCTGCACTCTCAACTCGGGCACATCCGAGGACAGCTCGGCCGCGGTCGCCTCACCCCGGGCGGAGAGGGCCTCGAGTGTCGCCTCTTCGACACGGGCCAGCCACGCCCCTGGGTCGTCCCCCACGCCGGCCTGGGCGACCAGTTGGACGATGCGGCGCCGTTGCTTGACCGCGATATCGGCGGTGACCGCCGACTGGATCACTCCAGCCAGATCCGCTGGGTACCACGAACACGGTGCGGCGCATCCCGAGTAGCCGCACAAGCGAGCGGTCCTCGTAGAGAGCCCTCTCCAGCGCCGAAACGTCCGGCGGGTTCATCCGGGCGGTCGCACCGAGGAGCACCGTTGCCGGGTCGGTGGCGTGGAGCCCGACGAGAGCAGCGGCGACCGCAACCGGGTCGTCGGTTCTCTTGGCGAGCAGGTGCCGTCTCGCCAGCCGGGCGCGCCGCTGCTCCACGGTGATGCGGAGGGTGGTCACAGCCTCCGGCGCACTATCGCGGTGATCAGTTCTATCGCGGTTTGCTGCGCCTCGAGCGAGCGGAAGCTGCTCAGATCGCCCCGCTCGGTGACCGCCACCTCGATCCCGGGTCGAGAGCGCTCCAGGTAGTCCCCGAGCGGACCCTGGCGGAGTGACTCGAACGAAACGAGTTCGAGGTCGTCCGCTCCGAAGACGAGATCGACGGTGACCCCTCGATCGCGAAGCTCGCCCATATCCGCTCGGAACGACCCCGGGGTGAGGCTGATGTCGCGCGCTTTGGGGCCGGCCGGGGCGGGGCGGAGTCGCCGTGTGGCCCACCTCGCCGCCGGCCGCCACAACTCGGGGTTGGTGGCGACGTTGGCCACACCCCGCCATCCCATCTTGCGGGCCCTCCAGTCGGCCTTGGTCTGCTCGGCGGGGAAGGGGAAGGAGACAAGCACCAGCCCGGAAAGGTTCTCCAACTGCGACGCCGCCGCCAGCGCCGATCGTCCGCCGAAACAGACACCGATCACTAGAAGCCGGTCGGCGGCCCCACTCAGCGTGTCGCACACCGCCACCACATCGCCGACAAAGGGCCGGTCGAGCACGAAACGGTCGATCTCACCGCTGCTGTCTCCGACACCATGCCAGTCGAACCTGACGACGGTGTGCCCGAGAGCGGCTATCTCCCTCGCCAGCCTCACCACGACACGGTTGCGGTTGGTCGAGGTCCCGTACCAACCGCCCGGGCAGATCACCACTCCGGTGCCGGTGGGCATCTCGGGTCTCGTGACCACCGCCGCCAGGGCACCCTCGGGACCATCGACGAACATCGCCTGCTCGTTGGCGATGATGCCGTCACCATGCGCCATCCCCGAGCAGGAACCCGAGGGTGAGGGTCACCGCCTCGGTGGCGGTCACCTCGACCTCGAGACGACCACCCTTGCCCGCCGACCCGAACCACCAGGACTCGGCAGCCGCCACCGTGTCGATCCGCACATCCGCTCCGTCGCCGCGCCATTGCTCGGCGAGGTCGAGGACGGCCGGACGCGGAGTCCCCTTGCGTGACATCTCCACGATCTGGATCCGCCTGGCCACGTTCTCGACCCCCGACAACGGTTGCGACCTCGCCTCGTCGAGCAGCGTCCTGTCGACCGGATAGCCGACAACGTCCACCGGCCCATCGTCGGCCTGGTTCTCATCCTTGACGGATTCACCCGAGGCGAGTTCGGACAGCCTCCGGGCCCGCATCACCTCTTTTTCGTACGTCGCGCCGTCCACCACCGGGTCCCAGAGAACCAGCGTCCCTCCGGCAGGGATGGTCCGAGCCGCCACCACTGCGGCCAGCCGGGTCCCGACGAGGGCAACCGGGAGGTCGCCGAACTGGGCGAGAAGCGCCCCCATGGCGTTGGAGGCGTCGGCCGACATCGAGGTCGAGCGTGAACGGGCCGTCTCCGAACTCTGCCCACTCCCGATGGGGTGAAATCGCATCGCAGCCACCCCACCTTCGGCCAGACCGGCGGCGAGTTGGTACTCGCGCCGGTAGTTGCGGGGTCCCTCGGCAAGGGGAGGCGGGCAGATCAGGGCGACCCCTCTGGGCTCGCCGGTGGGGCCGTGCACCGCGGCGAACAGATCGCCGGTCGCCGTCTCGATGAAGCCGACCCGAACCCAGGCCCCGTCGGGTCTCTCGATACGATCGGGTGCTACCGATTTCCAGACATGATCGGAGTTCGCCATGTCCAGAGGGTGGTCATCACCCCCTGAGGAGATGGTCACGTCAGCCCGGCTGCCGCCGGGTCTCGACCAGCCGGGCGATGGCTCCAACGGATTCGAAGTTGGCCACGGCCAGATCCTCGTCGGCGACCTCGATGTCGAATTCCTCCTCGATGAACGCCACCATCTGCTGGATTCCCATCGAGTCGAGGATCTCGGCCTCGAACAGAGATACGTCGTCGGTCAGCTCCTCGGAGGACCCCTCCCAGCCGAGGTCCTCGACGATGAAGGCTCGGATCGCGTCGGCGGTGCTCATCGACGACGTCATGGCTGCTGCTGCTCTCCCAGATGGCTGCGCGGGCATGGTACCGCCTCGCAGACCGCAGGCCTCTTGTCCATGGTGGTTGCCGGTAATGGGTAAGGTGCCTTGCCCGCTCTCAAGCTTCTGGCTCTTACCGCCGATTATGGCAACTAGGTCACACCGAGCCTGCCGCAATCGGTTCGGGCGGTGCCTTTGAGGGGCGGTCCAAAGATCAATGAGTGGTTTTAGATCATGAGCGATGTCGGTGATGAGATCCTTCGGTTCGTCCAGTCCGAATTGTCGGACGGTTCGTTTCCGGTCGGCGTTGAGACCGACCTCCTGCAAGAGGAGATAATCGACTCGCTCGGGGTGTTCACCCTGATCGGGTTTCTCGAGCAGCGGTTCGGCGTCAAGATCGATGCGTCCGAGGTGGACCTGGACAACTTCCGCAACGTGACCGCCGTCGAGCAGTTGGTGGAGCGGTCGCGATGAGCGAAGGCGAGATCCTCGGCGGCATGGACCCATTCCGGATCGCGGTGGCACAGGCCCCCGACACCGCCGCCGCCCTGCTCCCACCCGACGCTGCCGACCGTCTCACCGACCGGATCTACCGTCTGAGGGGATCGGCCCCCACGGTCGAAGTGGTGACGGTTCCCGACGTCGCTCTCGACCGCCTCGATCCCGCCGCCCTCATCGGGAGCGGCGCCCACGCCGTGATCCTCTCCGTCGCATCGGAGATCGATACCCCGGCGACAGAATTCGCCGCAGCCGCCGACCGCATCATCACGGCTGTCCGCAACGAGGACGGACCGCATCTCGCCTGGTTCACCGCCTCGACCGTCGAACCGGAAGGGGGCGATGCCTACCGCACCCGACCCGAACGCTTCGCCCTCCGGGCGCTGCGGCTCGACGCCGAATTGGTCAGGCTTTCCAAGACTCGGGGGGTGGCGCTCATCGACGCCGACCGGATCGTGGCGGAACTCGGTGGAGCCGACCATGTCGTGGCACCGCTCCACTACTCGCTGGCCGCTTCCGAGGCGCTTGCCGAGGAGACGGTGCGCGTGCTCGACGACATCGGGTTCTTCGAACCGCGCCCTCTGGTCGCCCAGATCGGCGCCGCTGGAGGCTGAGATGCGCTACGACCTGAACCTTCCTCATCTCGACCGCAGAGTCGGACAAGCGCGACTTCTGGAGTGGCACGTCGCCGAAGGCTCCGAGGTCGGCTACGGGGACCCCCTGGTCGACATCCAAGCCGATGAGCTCACCACGCTCGAGGTTCACCGTTCGGCCAAGTACCTGACCAAGCTGGCGGGACGCAAGGTGGCAACCGGAACCAAGACCACCCGGGTGAGTCTGGTGTGGCGGCTGGTTTCATCCGACCGCGGGGTGGTACGCCATCTGGTGGCAGCACCGGGCGACATGATCGAAATCGGTGACTCGCTCGCCGTGCTCACCACCACTACCGATGAGGATCCCGCCGCGGGGCCCTCAGGGAAGTTCCGCGTGGTAACCGAGCCGGTGGCCCAATCGTGAGGAGAGCTAGATGAGCGCCGTGGCGCGCAACGTGCAGCGGCTTGTCCGCAAGATCGCCGGTGAGAACTCGGCGATCGAGCGCCGGCTACGCGGCACATACCGGCAGGCAGCGCTTCGCAACGAGGCCGGCGATGACTCGAAGACCGAGCGTGCGATGCGCGGCGTGGTCTCCAGCGCACGGTTCCGCCTCCGCGGCGAGCTCACCACCCGCAGCGCCACCGTCTTCCGCCGAGGCAAGAGCGAAAACCGGTTGGGCATCTACATGCTCGGTGCCTGTGACCTTCCCACCGTCTTCGCAGCAAAGCCCTTCATCGAGCAAGACCTCAACGGGGTGTGCGCCATCATGCGCGACGGTGAGGTGGCAGATGCTCGTTCGGATTTTCTGCTCCAGGCACTCGACGGTGTAGACCCGGCTGCGGTCGCCGAGGCCGGTCAGTATCTCAAGCTGCCGCCCGATGCCTTCGAGCCGCGCCTGTTCAGACCCGAGTTCCGCATCCCGGCGGTTCCGTCTCTCGGCAGCTTCCCCAAGACCGTGGTGGTTCTGTCCATCGCCGCCGACCTGAGCCGCAGCCTGTACCGCAACAACGAGCACGGCTACCTGGTGGACCCGGGGGGTTGGTGGTTGACCACGCCGATGGGAGAGGTGATGGAGCACCTCGACAGGGTGGCGTGGATGAGGGAGAACTTCACCGCCATGGGCAAGATCCCCGTCGAGGAATTCCATCACAACATGGGCCGGATCGTCACCGAGGTCAAGCAGCGAACCGGGGCGCATGTCGTGGTTTTCAACACCCTGACCGTGAGCCCGGGCGACCTGACCCACACCTACCAGTTCGTCAGAATCCCCCAGAACCTGAGACGTATCGAGTTCGACCTGGCCCTGGCCGACATCGCAGCCCAACACGACGCATCGGTGGTGGATGTCGACCGTGTGCTCAAGCTCGAGGGTGTCAAGGAGCAGATCGACTTCGCCCACTTCCCCATGGACCGGATGATCCCAATCGCCCGCGAGTTCCACCGCGTGCTGCGCGATAGGGAGATCATCTGAGAGGTAGGGCGGTCAGTCGGTGTAGAAGCGGGCGATCTCCTCACCGATCGGTCCAACTGCCGCCTCGGTGAGGTGGCCCAGGTCGTCTCTGTAGTCAGCGCAGCTACGCACCTCGGGCGAGGCGCCCTTTTCGACGCCAACCGTGAGTTCGATCGCCTGGTCGATGATCGGATGGTTGACCGAGGCCCTGACACTCTCCCTGCGGTCCCCCGGACATAGCTGCTCGTCGGGACCGCCGACGATTGGCTGAAGCACGATTGCCGCGCCGGGGTACTTGACCCTGGCGGTGGCTACCGCCGACGTGATGTCCTCGACCCACTGCGCCACCGGACGCTCGGCACCCGTCACCGTAAGCAACAGCCGGCTCGGGGTCCCGTCCGAGCACCCGATACGACCTGATTGCTCCAACCGACGAAACCCGGATCGGCCCATTTCTCGATCGTTGCTCCCGACTCCCAGAGGAGGTCCCACCCGGCGTCGCCTGCCACCGGCTCGAAGCCACCGCCGGTGAACCACTGCTCGGTCTGACTGAACCCGACCACCCTGGTGCAGGAGAAGGGGCCTGTTGCCGACAAGCCGAGCGCCCGGGCCAGGAAGCTCGCCATCTGGTCGCGCCTCACCGCCTGTTCCGGGCAGAAACGGATCCCGGACTCGTCGCACCCGGCGGTGATTGCTGCTGCGGCGATGGAGTTGATGGCCTCCTCGTGAACGCTCTCCTCGTCGTCCACGAAGATGTCGGCGCTCGAAGCGGGGAATGCAAAGCCCCGCACCAAGAGACTTGCCATCTGCGCCCTACTGAGCGCCTCAGACGGGCAGAAGCGCGTTCCGGCCGGGTTGCAGCCGATGGTGATGCCCGCCTGGGCAATGGCGTTGATCGCCTCCTCGTGAACGCTCTCCTCGTCGTCACCAAAAGCATCGGTCCCGGATATGGGGAGGTCAAGCGCTCGCTGCAGGAAGCTCGCCATCTGCCCCCTGGTCACCGCGCGGCCGGGGCAATAGAGGTTCGTGCTGCAGCCAACGGTGATGCCTTCGGCGGCGATCGCCTCGATGGCCGCCTCGTGGACATTGCCATCGTCGTCATCAAAGGTCCCCGCTGCTGTCGCCGGCGCGGCGGGGATCAACCAAACCGTAACCGCCAGGATGGCGGCGCCGGCCAGGCGGATCCTCACTGGTTGCCGCAACCAGGCTCCCAGCCGGGGTTCTCGTTACCTGGCGGAGGGGCGCCGCCACCACCACCGCCGCCACCGCCGCCGCCACCGCCGCCGCCGCCGCCACCACCACCTCCACCGCCGTTGCCGTCGTCGGAGCCCAATGTCTTCCAGCCGTCCCAGAAGGCACCGATCTCCTCGACGCCTCCGGCGGAGGTGATCTGGTAGGCGCTGCCGCTGGTCCGCTGCACCCGGATCAGCGAGTCGGGGTGAAAGCTCACGATGTCGAAGTCCGACGGCTCGACCCCGCTCTCCACGAAGTCGTACCAGCCGCGTTCCAGGCCGACATCGTCAACCTCGATCGCCCCGTCGAAGGAGCACTGGTAGTAGAGGGTGGCCAACGAGCACGGCAGCGAGTGGGTCGTGAGGGTGATCGCCGGGCTTCCGGCGAAGACGAATTTCTCGAACGAGAGCCGCTCGTCGGTGAGCCGGTTCTCCGGCACCGTGCACTGGGCGTGCTGGGTGAGCCCGTCGGTCGCGTTGCCGACCGACTTCGAGTTGCGGTAGTGGTACCCCTTGGTGTTGTAGGCCCCGTGGTCGATTCCCGCCTGCCCGTTGTGGAAGGCGAGGTAATTGTCCACGAAGTGAGGTGTGGTGGCCGTGTTCTGCCAGACGAATATGCCGTTGGTCTCGTTGTTGTGGGCTCGGCAGTTCTCGAACACCCACACGTTGGGCACACCGTTGACCTGGCTCGGCCAGTGGAACCCCGAGGAGTTGGCGCCGAACCTGATCGCGGAGGCCACCGAGTTGCGGATCACGTTGCCGCTGCCCCCGCCTAGAAGGAACCCGGTGAGCTCCCGGGGAGTGGTGGCGAGACCATCGTCGGTGCGTACCTCCACCGCCAGGCAGTGGTCTATCACGATGTCGTTGGTGTCGTTCACCTCGTCGTTGGCGTCGTCCTCGGGTGGGAGGTCCCACCAGTAGGCATCGCCGACGACGTCATACGCGATGCAGGACTTGAGGGTTACCCCGTGTGAGGCGTGGATGGCGAACCCGTGGTGGTTGGAGTCCCTCACCACGACCCCCTGGAGGATGCTCCCCCGCGACCCACCGCCGCAGAGGTGGAAGTGGATGGGGTACTTCCCAACCTCGGTGGTGATCCCTGCGTACCGCACCAGGGCGTACTTGATCTTCTGGGGCGAGGAGGACATCACGTGGATCTGTTCCATCGGATTCGATGCCGTTCCCCGGATGATCACGTTCCGGGTGAGGTTGAACACCTCCGCCTTGAATGTGCCGTGGGAAGTGTTGGCGGAGGGGACGGTGCCCCCTTTGGTGAAATTGCGCACGGTGTAGTCGCCCTTGGCGACCGGCGTCCTCTTGAGGTCGTCGCTCGATGCCCAGGTGTCGCTTTTCCCCGTCCGGTTCCAGGGGGTGCGCGTCGTGCCCTTGAGGTCGAGCTTTCCGGCCCCGAGCACCCACAGGGTGCCGCCGCTGGTGAACCGGATCTCGTGCTTTATCCCCCGGCCGGAGGGCTTCATCCTCAGCGTGCCGCGGACGGTGAGGTCACCGCTGAACTTGAGCGTGGTGTCTTTGTTGGGGTCGAACGTGAGCGTCTTCCCGGATGGCACCACCATGTCGTCGCTGTACGTGTGGGTGCCCGATTTCTTGCCAGAGATGTTGGTGGCGGCTCTCGCCGGACCGGCCATTGTCCCGATGGCGACGGCTGCGGTGCCCGCCACCGCGGTCGCCCCGAGCGCCTTGATGAAGGTGCGACGGTCGGTCCCTACCTCGCTCACGTGCAGTCGAGCCATTCGAGCGCCCGGACCAGGAATGAGGCCATCTGTCCCCTGGTCACCGGCTCATTTGGGCAAAAGCTGGTGCCGCCGCATCCCTGGGTGATCCCCGCTTCGGCCAGCGCGTTGATCTCCGCCTGGAACGTGCTGGTGCCGTCATCGGTGAAACGGTCGGGGCCGGGGGGGAGGTCCAGAGTTCGGGCGAGGAAGGCTGCCATCTGCCCGCGGGTCACCGAACTGTCGGGGCAGTAGGAGGATCCGCTGCCGCACCCGGTGGTGATCCCCACCGATGCGATCGAGTTGATCGAATCCTCGTGGGTGTTCCCCGAGTCGTCCCCGAAGTAGTCGAACTCGGCGTCGGGGGTGACGAACGATCGGGCGAGGAACGACGCCATCTGTGCCCTGGTCACCGGCTCCTCCGGGCAGAACAGTGTCCCTGCGTCGTTGCAACCCTTGGTGATCCCCCATTGGGCGAGGGCGACGATCGAGTCGGCGTGCACCGATCCTGCGATGTCGACGAACGGCTGGGGCTGCTGGGCGAGGGCCGGTGAGGGCGCCATCGTCATCGAGGTGACTGCGGACAGCGTCAGCCAGAGCACCCAACAACGCGGCCGCCTGGCTAGGCCCCTTCGGGATGTGGTCACAACTGACCCCCGATCCGCCGGCGCCTACTACCCCGCCGACAAGAGGCGGGAGTCAAACAACCTGAGACGCCGAGGTCAAATGGGACTTGAGTACTTAGTACTAAGTACTAAGTACTCAGACGAATCTCACACCGATACCACCTCAGGGTCGAGACCCATCTCTGTGAGCTGATTCGTGATCTCCTCTTGGTAGATCTGGTTCATCAGTACCACCAGGTCGGGCTTGAGCTCGATGAGACTCTCGGGGGCGAGCACCTCGTGGCCGGTCCCGGGGAGGAACATCCCCTGCTTGTAGGGGTTGATGTCTACCACTGCCGACACGCTGTCGCCGAGGCCGATTGTGGTGAGGAAGGCGACCGCCTTGGACCCGCCACCCCAGATGGCGACACGCTCGCCGCGTTCGGCCGAACCCTCTAGCCGTTGGCGCCAGCTCTCGATGTGGCGGTTGGCGCCGGAGGCGAAGGCGAGCACCATCTCGCCGACTTCGTCGGGTGACTCCTCGACCGGCAGCGGATCGACTGATCCGCCGATGACCGAGTCGGCCAGCAGGTACTGGTCACCGAACCCGAGTGCGATATCGGTGACGGTGAACCCCGCTTCCCTGAGGGCTCGCCCCAGCGAGCCGGGTGTGTAGTACGAGCAGTGCTCGTAGTAGATGTCCCAGAAGGCGAACTCCCTCAAGACCCGTCCCGTGTCGGGGACCTCGGTGAACATCGCTGCTCCGTCGGTTGCCTCCACGGACCGTCGCAGCAGCCTGAAGAAGTCGCCGACCGGGGCGATGTGCTCCATGGTGTGGCGGGTGATGACCAGGTCGCCGGTCAGCGGGGTGTGCTCCTCACCGTAGAAAGCGCGGATCAGCTCAACCGAGCCATCGCCCGCTTCCCCAACCGGCGGCCTCCCGAATCCTGGGTCGATCCCAATGCCCCGGCCGATGCCGAGCTCGGCCAGGAGCATCAAGAAGTCCCCCTTGCCGCTCCCCACCTCGAGCACGGTCCGCCCTTCGAGGCCGTACCTCTCGACGAGATCGCCGGCGAGTCGGCGGGCGAAGTTGGTGAACAGCGGCGAGAAGGCCTGCGACTCCTCGGTGGGCTGTCCGTAGTCCACCTTGTCGGGCTCGAAGCAGATGTTGGTGATGAACCCGCAACGGGGGCACAGCCCGAGCACAAGATCGCCGATGGGGTAGGCAGACGCCGACGGTTGGTCGGGCAGCAACACACAGCTTTGTGTCGGGATCTCCCCCGCGGCGAAGAAGGAGAGCAGCCCGGTGGCGCCGCAACTCGGGCAGGTAGCTGAGGCACCGAGATCGAGTAGGTCGTCGCCCACCAGAGGGCGCAGGTCGGTCGGGCCGATCACAGGATGGTGGGTTGCGGCACAGGGACGATGAAACGCCCGCCCCTTGCGGCGTACTCCGCTTGCTGGCGCATGATCTCGTCCCTGAAGTTCCAGGCGAGTATCAGCAGATAGTCGGGCGGGTCGTCGAGAAGCCGCTCCGGGGAAAAGATGGGCAGCCGCACTCCTGGCATATGCAGTCCGTGTTTGTGGTCGTTCCGATCCACAACGTAATTCGAGGTACTCCGCCGCCCCGGTGTAGTTGAGAAGCGTGGCGCCCTTGGCCGCGGCGCCGTAGGCAGCGATTTTTGCCCCCTCGGAGGTGAGCCTGGAGAGGAGGTCGATCAGGTCCTGGCGGACCTGTTCGACCCGATCGGAGAAGGCGGCGTAGTACGCAGCCTCTGTGAGCCCGATCCTTCGCTCCTCCTCGAGGTACTCCTCCACCGACGGCTCGGCTTCGGCCACCGCCGAGAAGGTCACACGGAGCGACCCACCGTGGATGGGGAAGTGCCTCACCCGGATCAAATCGAGTCCGTGTCTGCCAAAGAGAGCGGCGAGCGCGGTGACGGAGAAAATGCAGTGGTGCTCGTGATAGATGGTGTCGAACTCGCAGTTATCCACCATGTCGCGCACGTAGGGGACCTCGATCTCGACCCTCCCCTCGGGGGCGAGGATCGTCGCGATGCCGGCGACGAACCGGTTCTGGTCGGGGACATGGGCGAGGACGTTGTTGCCCAGGACCACATCCGCCCTCACTCCGTCCGCCAGCAATCGATGCGCCAACTCGGGCGTGAAGAAGTCCCTGATCGTGGGGATGCCCCTCTGCTCGGCAGCGGCTGCAGGACCGGGCGCCGGGTCGATCCCGAGGACGGGCACCCCGGCCTTGAGGAACCATTGGAGCAGGTAGCCGTCATTGCTGGCCAGCTCCACCACCAGGTTGTGGTCGCCAAGGCCGAGCTCGTCGACCAATCCTTCGGCATGGGTCCGGGAGTGCTCCAGCACCTGATCGGAGAAGGAGGAAAAGTAGGGATAGTCCTCGTCGAAAAGCACGGTGGGTGGCACTGTCTCCTTGATCTGGACGAGCGAGCACCGCGGGCAAAACACCACGGTGAGCGGATAGTGGTGCTCGTCGGCGGCGGGGAGACCCGGTGCCACCAGCTCGTCGGCCAGCGGGACCATCCCGAGATCCAGCACGGGGACCAGATCGGTCGCCCCGCAGCTGCGGCACCCGGCTATTACCTCATGCACAGGTACATCATGCACGGGCACATCATGCACGGGCATCACCCGTCGAGCTCATGAGACGGAGATCCTGGCCCAGCACGCCGGCGTCCTGGAGCGACCTCACGTGTTTGACGCGGAGGAGCTTCCCCAAGAAGGCGTCGGTCCCGATACCGTAGTTGACGAAAGCTTCGTGAAGCTGCTCGGCACCACGCCTCACCGTCCACTGCGTGGCGAAGGCGGGTAGGACTTCCTCGATCTTCGAGCAGTCGACCCGGTAGTCCCTGATGTCGGGCCCCGCGGTGTCGGAGAGGACTATTTCGCTCCCCGGCACCATCTCCTGGACTATGTCGGCCACATCGCGGATCTGGTAGTTCTCCTCCGAGCTTCCCACGTTGAGCACCTGGTCGTGGATCCGTTCCCGCGGCGCTTCGACGGCAGCGACAAATGCCCGGGAGATGTCCTCGATGTGCACCAGCGGTCGCCAGGGACTGCCATCGCTCTTCATCAACACCCGACCCTCGGTCACCGCAAAGCCCACGAGATTGTTGACGACCAGGTCGGCCCTGACCCGCGGCGAGTAGCCGTATGCGGTGGCGCTTCGCAGGCAGGCGGGGCTGAACGAGGTCGAGGCCAGCGCCCGGATGTCTCCCTCTGCATTGATCTTGGAGAACCCGTATGGAGTCACCGGGTTTATCTCCGACTCCTCGGTCACGAACGCTCCCGGTGACGCGCCGTAGATGCTGCACGACGATGAGAAGACGAAGCGCTCGACACCCACGGCGGCGGCGATCTCCGCCAAGCGCGCTGCCGCATGGTGGTTGATGGCATAGGTCGTGTCGGCGTCGAGGTCTCCCACCGGGTCGTTGGAGATCCCGGCGAGATGGCAGATCGCCTCCACACCGGCGATGTCGTCCGGCTCGACGTCGCGCAGGTCCTTGCGGACCGCGGGAATGTCGGGCCAGTCGGGGCCGAGAGTGCAGTCGGCGAACATGTAGCTGTCGAAGCCGACGACCTCGTGGCCGGCCTGCTGCAACAGTCGCACCAGCACCGTTCCGATATAGCCGTTGTGGCCGGTGACCATGACCCGCATGGCCTTTAGTCCCAGATCTTCCAGGGCGGGTCGCCGCCATCCCAGAGCCGCTCCAACAGTGCCTTGTCCCTCATGGTGTCCATGCACTGCCAGAAGCCCTCGTGGCAGTAGGCCATCAACTCGCCGTCCGCGGCCAGATTCTCCATCGGCTCCCGCTCCCAGAGCGTGTCGTCGCCCTCGATGTAGTCGAAAACCCCGGGCTCGAGGACGAAGAATGCTCCGTTGATCCACCCGACGTCGAGCGGCTTCTCCGAGAAGTCCACCACCCGATTCCCCTCGATATGGAGGCCGCCAAATCGAGCGGGTGGGTGGACCGCGGTCACAGTGGCGAGCCTGCCGTGTGATCGGTGGAAGGCGAGCAGCCGGGAGAGGTCGATGTCGGACACCCCGTCTCCCCAGGTGAGCATGAATGTCTCATCTCCCAGCCAGGGCGCCAGCCGCTTGATCCGCCCGCCCGTATCGGTCCACCGGCCGGTCTCGATCAGGTCGACCACCCACTTCTCGGCCGCACCACCGTCGTGGACCCTGACATCGCCTGTGGAGACATCGACGCGGAGGCTGGAGGTCGTGGTGAGGTAGTCGGTGAAGAACAGCTTTATTTGATCGCCCTTGTAGCCGAGGGCAATGACGAATTGGTTGTACCCGAAATGGTCGTATTGGCGCATGATGTGCCACAGGATCGGATGGCCGCCGATCTCCACCATCGGCTTGGGCCTGATCTCGGTCTCCTCCGCCAGACGGCTTCCCAGACCGCCGGCGAGGATCGCCACCTTCATGACGCAGTCATCGCGATGCGCTCCCCTCCCTCACTCAGCGTGGCGATCGTACCACTCGGGGCGACTCGTCGTTTCTGTATGGGCCCGCCTACGCTCCCGGCCCTCATGCCCACAAACCAGCGGCCCACGAAGTTTCAGAAGCGCGTCACCGCGCTCAAACGCAAGGCACACCTCGGTGTCGAGCATCGCTCTGAATTCGACAATATCTACCATTGCTGTGTCCAGCGGACCGCCAGCCAGTGGCTCCGCAACATCTACAACGACGAGGTCTTCTATCGAAACACCGGACTGCGAGCCATCCCATACAAGGAGATGGGTTTGGCCGGTGCCCACATCGACGGACCATTCCCCAAGCGGACGATCGTCACCCACCTCTACATCTCCTACCCAACCTACCTCTCGATCCCTAAGCCACGAGCGCACCGGTTCTTCTTCGTCCAGCGCGATCCGAGGGATGCGGTGGTCTCTTGGTACTTCGCTGCCCGCTACTCGCACAAGCCGATGGGGGCGATCCCGGAGATGCGCCGCGACCTGTCGTCCATGTCGCAGGAGGAGGGCATCCACTACATGATCGACGCCATCAGCGCACGCGGCTACTTCGATGCGCTCCGCTCGTGGACGGAAGTCGAGCCATCGGATTCGTTCCGTATCTTCCGCTATGAGGACATCGCCCTCGACCTCCGCGGCTTCCTCGGCGATCTGTTCAAATTCCTCAAGATTCCGGCGCAATCTGCCGAGTTGGATTCGTTGGCGGAGCGCAAGAGCTTCCAGCAGGCGAGCGGCGGCCGCCAACAAGGCGAAGAGGACATACACGCCCATTTGAGGAAGGGAACTCCGGGCGACTGGCGGACCGCGCTCAATGACAGCGCCCTCGACCACCTGCGCCGGGTATCGGGTGACCTGGTGGAGGTTCTGGGGTACGAGACATGACCGTCGGGTCGCCCGTTTCGGAGAGGGATGGGAATGACCCCACTACCCAAAGTGTCTATCGGCTTACCGGTCTACAACGGCGAGAACCACATCGGTGATGCCATCGAGTCGATCGCATCGCAGTCTTTCGCAGACTTCGAACTGATCATCTCCGACAACGCATCCACCGACTCCACCAGCGAGATCTGTCGGGGGTGGGCCGAGCGGGACGGACGGATCCGCTACTTCCGCAAGCCCACGAACATCGGGGCCGCGCCCAATTACCACCACGTCTTCCGGATGGCACGGGCCGATCTCTTCAAGTGGTCGGCGCACGACGACATGCTCGACCCGGGCTTCCTCGAGTCTTGCGTCGCCGCCCTCGACGATGATGCCGGCGCGGTGCTCGCATACACGGCGGCACGTCAGGTGGACGGCGATGGGAAGCCGCTCGGTGACATCCCACGCTTCTCGCAGGTGGTCTCCGCCGATCCCGTGGAGCGGTTCCGCGAAGTGGTCCGCCGGGAGCGGCTCAACCTCCCCATTTTCGGGCTTGTCAGGTCAGCGGCTCTCCGGGAGACCGCGTTACCCGGCTCCTACCACGCCAGTGCCCGGGTCCAACTCGCAGAACTGGCACTGCGCGGCACGTTCGCCTTCGTGCCGACTGTTCACTTCATCCATCGCAACCACCCTGCGGGCTCGCTGCGCGCCTATGACTCGGTCCACGCCCTCCGCAGCTGGTACGACACCGGCCGATCGGCTGGGACGTACATGCCCAGGTGGGAGTACATGAGCGGTCTGATGGGCGCTGCAACCCGCGCACCACTGTCGTGGCGGCAACGGGTCGACTGCTACGGAGAGGCCTTCAGGTGGGCGTTTGAGAAGCGCCGCAGCCTGGCATTGGATGTGGCCGAGGCGGGACGGCAATTGCTCGGCGGAGCAGTGCCTCGCCTCCGTCGCACCTGAGCCGGGTCCCCCATTTAGACCCGGCTCACTGTACGGACTACCCCTCAGCCGGCGGGCGTTATCAGCCGGATGACCAGGGCTTGTCGGGGGCACCGTCTTCGCTCCGCCGACGCGTAGCGCCCAGCGCCACCGCGCCAGCCACCACTAGCGCCGCTCCCAGGCTCAGCCAACCACCACCGGCCCCGGGCCCGGTAAAGGGCAGGGTCTGCGCCACGGTGGTGGCGGAAATCGAGGTGCTGGTTATCTGAATCGAGGTGGTCGGCGTCGTTGGGTCGGTTGTCGAGGTGGTGGTCCGTCGGCGTGGTCTCCGGTGTCGTAGTCGTGGTCTCCGATGTTGTGGTCGTGGTCTCCGATGTTGTGGTCGTGGCCTCCGATGTTGTAGTCGTGGCCTCCGATGTCGTAGTCGTGGCCTCCGATGTTGTAGTCGTGGTCTGTTGAGCGGTGCAGGTGGCGGTCACCGAGTAGTCCACAGAGGTGGCAACAATCCCATTGGCGTCGGGAACCATCACGTTGTACAGCTCGATGGTTGCGCCAAGCACCAGCGTGGCGTCCTGGAGGACGGTCTCGACAACATTGGGTAGCGACTCGGTCTGGAGAACGTCGGTCTCGTTGACGCCGGTGGCGATCACCCCGAAGTTGTTGAGATGGACGCTCTGGCCATTGGCGGCCGCCACGCTGAACGTGCACGTCCTCCCAATCAGGTCCCCATAGCCGTTGGCCGCCAGGTCGAAGGTGGTGAGCAGCCGCCTTACCCCCTCTTGGTCGGTCTGGTCCACCGGACGTGGGACGGAGAAATCCGCCCCGGTGAAGCTGAAGCTGACCGTCTGAGCCATGGCCGGTACCGCCAAAACGGCAGGCACCGCCACCAGCGCGGCCACGAACACTGCTCCGAGACGCCTTTTCAGCCCGGACAGGTTGAAAGAACCCCGGCTGCGTGATGCACGCACGACAAATCTCCCTCGTCAACCCCTTGTCCCCTTCCTACCGGGACGGTTGACGACCCAGGCGTTGAGGCAACTTAGATAGATCCCAAGGGAAACGCATCGCAAACCGACTGACTTCTTTAGCCAATTCGGTTATTGCAGATCCTGATCGGTGAAGCGGCGCACCATTAGTTCGAACCGGGGTAGCACGTTCCGAAGACGGCAGCTGCTCGGGGGCGCCGTCCCCCGGCTGCGCCGCACCTGAGCCGGGTCTCCCTAGACCCGGCTCAACGTACGGACTACCCCTCAGCCGGCCAGCGTTCTAGCCGGACAAACTCGCTCAGCCGGAGGAGAAGGGCTTGTCGGGAGCGGTGTCCTCGCTCCGGCGCCTGGCCGCTCCTAGCGCCACTGCGCCCGCAATCAAGAGCGCCGCACCCAGGCTCAGCCAACCACCGCCACCGGGCCCGGTGTTGGGCAACGTCGGGGGCACCGTCGTCACGACCGGGATGGTCGTGGGTGTGGTGGTGACGGTCGTCTGGAAGGGGGCGTTGCAAAGCGTCGACGCAGGCGGGTAGGGCACCTCGAACACCTCGGTCTGAGGGTTGAGCGTGAGCTGGATGAAGATTGGCCGGTAACTCTCGGGCGGCCACGTGATCGGGTCGGTCGAGTCGTCGTAGCCCGGCCAGAGGCGGTTGACCGACACGTTCCCCTGGGCATCGGCGTTGACCGTCATCACCTCGATCTCGTTCATGTCACGGTCGTAGATGTGGAGCTGGATCCCGGTGGCGTTTGCCGGCCAGCCGCTCGACTCGACCACCAGGTGGGGTACGGCGTTGATGCACTCGCCGGTTGCCACCGGGACCGTGGGCGGCGCCGTCGTGGTCGTAGGCACCGTGGTTGATGTGGTAGTGGTTGACGAGGTGGTGGACGTGGTCGTGGTCGATGAGGTTGTCGATGTGGTCGTGGAAGTTGTCGTTGTGGTGGTCTGGTCTGCGCAGAACACCAACACCGTGTAGTCCACGGAGGTGCCCACGATGTCATCGTCATCGGGCATCCATGATGTTGTAGAGCTCCATCGTCTCGCCGAGGACGAGGGTGGGGTCGTCGAGCACGGTTCTCAGGACATTGGGCTCCGATTCCGTCTCGAGGACGTCGGTCTCGCTGCCCCCGGTCACGATCAGCCCGAGGTTGTTGACGTGGACGCTGTCGCCATTGGCCGCCAACACGATGATCCTGCAGGTCTGTCCGACCAGGTCCTCGAACCCGTTGGCCACCAGGTCAAAGCTGGCGACAAACCGCTGCACGCCTTCCTGGTCGGTCTGATCGGCGTCACGGGGGATGAAGAAGTCCGACCCCGTGAAGGTGAAGTCGGGAGTGGGAGCTGAGCCTGAGCCGGCACTGCCAGCACGAGAGGCACCGCCACCAACGCGGCAACCACGACTGCCGCCAAACGTCTTCTCAGCCCCGAAGCGGACAAGCCGCCATAACCCTATCGTGCGAACTCCACCCACGTCGCTCTCCCTTCGTCACCCCTTGCTTTCGCCTACCGGGCACGGTTGACGACCCTGGCGTATAAAGCCAATCTAGACAGACCCAAAAAGAAACGCGTGCACGCCGGTCCTTTTCCGCCAGCCGGCTGAGATCTCCTTACCGGAGATCCTTGCGGTGGTCGGTGAAGCGGCGTGCCTTGAGGTCGAACCGGGGAAGCGTCCCCATCGGAACCGTCGTGGCCAGCGGCCGGACTCCGATCCCGGTGTGGATCTCGCGGGCTACGGCGGCGGCGAGGGCGTCGGGATCACCCGTGGTGACCTCGATGCGCAGCTCCATCACGTCGAGCTCTTCCTTGCGGTAGACGTCGACAGCGAACTCGCCGATCTCGGGGAAGCGCCGCACCAGGTTCTCCACTGCGCTGGGGAAGATGTTGACGCCGCGCACGATGAGCACGTCGTCGACCCTCCCGGTGACACCACCCTCGAAGCGCATGAAGGTCCTGCCGTCCTCGCTGGGTTCGGAGGCGACGACCACATGGTCGCCGGTGCGGTAGCGGATCACCGGGAACCCGGGGCGACCCAGGTTGGTGATGATCAGCTCGCCGTCGTTCGACTCCTCACCGGTGGCGGGATCGATCACCTCGGCGAGGAACTCCGCCTCGTTGACGAACAGCCCGTTCTGGAGTTGTGACTCGAAGCCCCAGGCACCGACCTCGGTTGCGCCGGCATGGTCGTAGGCCCGTGCCCCCCACGCCTCTTCGATCCTCGCCCGGGTCGCCGGGATCCCTGCCCCGGGCTCGCCGGCGTGGATGGCCACTCGCACACCCGAGTTGGCGATGTCGATCCCCTCCTCGGCTGCCACCTCGGCGAGGTGGAGGGCGTAGGTGGGGGTGCACACCAGCACCGAGATGTCGTTGACCAGGATCGCCTTGAGCCGCTGCAGCGACGACATCCCACCGCCGGGGAAGGCGAGGGCGCCGATGAGACGGGCACCTTCATAGGCGCTCCAGAAACCGATGAACGGCCCGAACGAGAAGGCGAAGAAGATGCGGTCCATCGAGGTGACACCGGCACTGCGGTACACCTGCGACCAGCAGCGGGCCCACCACCGCCAGCTGTCCTCGGTGTCGAGGCAGCGCAGCGGCTCACCCGTGGTACCGGACGTCTGATGGATCCGGGTGTACCGGGTGCGGGCATAGGTGAGGTTGGTCCCGTATGGCGGATTGGAGATCTGGTCGGTGGCCAGTTCCTGCTTGGTGGTGAACGGGATCTTCTTCAGGTCGTCCATGGTGCGGACGTCGTCGGAGCTGCGAATGCCGGCACGACCCAGCTTGCCCCGGTAGAAGGCGTTGCCGTCGAGCACCTCGTCCAGCAGAAGCTGAAAGCGGCGCAAGCTGGACCTCCTGCAAGGCGTTGCGGCCCAGCGTCTCGGCGAACCCGGTCGAAAACTCGAACTCCATCGTCATCCCTCCATGTCTCCTTGACCCCGCCCTCAATCGAGCGACGGAGCGGGGTCCACCCCCACTGGAAACTTCTCGTTTATCAGCATGAACGGCAGCCCATCGTGGACCACCCGGTAGGTGCGGGCGATGAACTCGCCCAGCCCTCCGAGCCCTTCGGGCGGAACGGCATTGCGCTCCCGCCCGTACCAGAGGATGTCGCGCCTCGTCTCGAGACCGGCATCGTTCATGATCCTGCCGAGCCCACCGGGGTGGGTGGCCAGTTCATCCTGGACGCTGCTCGGAAGCCGCTCGGCGACCAGGAGCGAGGCGGCGTGGGCGAACACGACACCACGCAATGTGCCTCGTGAGCAGCACCTCGCGGGCGATCACCCTTGTCCCGGCGGGAGCCTCGAGCCATTCGTGGTCGGCAGGGAGGACCAACTCCTCCTGCGACAACCGCTCGACCACGACCGGCTCCATGGTGAAGGCCTCGATGAACTTCGTCACCGTGCCGTCGATCACCAGCAGCGACCGGTAGAAGGGGCTCAACGCCCTGAAATTGACCGGCTGAAGCGTCTCCGGCCGGGCGAACTGGGCGACGAACACCTCGGCGGCGGGATCGAACCCGGCGGTGGTGCCGACAGCGGAGCTTTGGTGACCCATCTCAGCTCACCTGAACCTGCTGAAGCTCACCCGACTGGTACATCCGCTTGAAGTGGCTGTGACGGCGCTTGCCGCTCGAGGTCTTGGTGAGCGTGCCCGTCGGGACCAGCACGACGTCGACATTGATGCCCAGCCTGAGGAAGCTCTGGCGGCGAATCTCGCCGGCGATCTCGTCGGCGGGACGGGGCATGGGGTCGGTCACCTCGCTGACGACGACGACCCGCTGCGTCCCTTGGCCGCTCTCGTCCATACCAAAGGCGGCGAAACACCCCTTGCGCAGCCCCTGCACCTCGAGGAGGAAAGGCTCGAAATCGCTCGGGTCGAATTTCTTCCCCCGGACCGTGATCCGCTCCCGGACCCGACCGGCCCAGTAGAGCTCGTCGTCGCGCATGTAACCCAGGTCGCCTGTACGGAGAAGTTCGCCATGGATCGCCCGCTTGGTGGCCTCGGCGTTCTTCAGGTAGCCGTTCATCCGGGAAGCGGTGTCGAGGGCGATCTCGCCGACGTGACCCTCGGGGAGTGGCTCGCCGCGGGGCGAGAGGATCTGGATCTTGATCCCCGGATGGGGCTCGACCCGATCCGACGATGCTCACCGCCTTCTCGTCGGTGGGGTCGACGATCCGCGCCGTCCGCGCCTCCGGCCAGGGCGTCGCGGTCCACGAACTCAACCCGGTACGGCTCCCCGGGACGGGTGAAGGTGGCACCGCCGATGTTCTCGGCGCAGCCGAAGTTGGTGCGCAGCCGGTCCCATGGCACTCCGAAGCTCTCGAACCGGCGGTGGAACTCGACGAACGTCTCGTGGTGGATGCGCTCGGCGGCGTTCCACCAGCCGCGTACCCCGCTGAGATCGACACCCTCGATATCGCTGTCCTTGACCCTCTGTGCCGCCAGGGCGTACCCGAAGTTGGGCGACCAGGTGACGGTCGCGCCGGTGCGCTGCACTCCCTGGAGCCATGCCGCCGGCGACTTGACGAAGTCGTGGGGGCTCATCAACACCAGGGGGATGCCGGTGGCCATGCAGGTGAGGAAGTTGTTGACCAGACCCATGTCGTGATACAGCGGGGTCCAGTTGAAGAAGACGTCCTGGTCGGTCAGCTCCATGGCGGCCACCATCCCGTCGATGGCGGCGGTGAGCGCATGGTGCTCCCAAACACAGACCTTGGGGAGACCGGTCGTCCCCGAGGTGAGCTGGTACGCAACGACCTCGGAGGGGTCGGGGAGGTGACGGGGGACGGCGTCCACGTCGGGAGCGCCCAGCGCCTCGTCCTCGGAGAAGAGCCAGCGCGTCGAGCGTCGGACCCGTTCCAACTGATCGCGGTCGCGGGCCATCGAAGCCGGCGCCACCACCAGTTGCGCCTCGGTGCGGCGCACCGTCGCCGAGAGCACCCTGGGCAGGTCGGAGTTGGCACCGAGCAGCGAAGGTGGCGCCACCAGAAGAGGACGGGCGCCCAGGAGCAGCGAGCCGAGCACCAACGTGGCCGCCGGCTCTGCGCTGCTGAGCACGATGACGACGGCGTCGCCCTGGCCTACACCTAGCTCTGCCATTCGCCCCGCCGACCCGGCGGCGGCAGCGTGGACCTCGGAGTAGGTGCGCCAGGTGGTCGTGCCGTCGGGTTGGTAGAAGGCGAGGGCGCGCTGCTCGGGAGCGCGCTCCAGACGCTCGTAGAGCCGCGCCGGCACGGTCTCGGGGAGGATGCTTGTGCGTATCACGGGGCTCACCTCGTCAAAGGGTCCGGCCGATGGCCACCGATATCCGGCGGCACTCCTCGACCAGGTTGGAAAGCTGATCGGGGGTCACCGACTGGTCACCGTCGGACAGAGCCTGCTCCGGGTTCTGGTGCATCTCGATGAGCAGCCCGTCGGCCCCGCTGGCGATGGCGGCACGCGCCATGGCCGTCACCAGCGAGCGCCGTCCGGTGGCGTGGCTCGGGTCGACCACCACCGGGAGGTGGCTCAACTCCTTGAGCACCGGGATGGCGTTGAGGTCGAGAGTGTTGCGGGTCGCCGTCTCGAACGTGCGGATCCCCCTCTCGCAGAGGATCACGTTGGTGTTCCCCTGCGACATGATGTACTCGGCGGAGAGCAGCAGCTCCTCGATCGTGGACATCATGCCCCGCTTGAGCAGGACCGGCTTGGGCTGACGGCCCGCAGCGAAGAGCAGATGGAAGTTCTGCATGTTGCGGGTACCGATCTGGAGGATGTCGGCGTACTCGGATACCAGCGGTACCGTCTCGGATGACATCACCTCGGTGATCACCGGCATCCCGGTGAGGTCCCGCGCCTCGGCGAGGATCTTGAGCCCCTCCTCGGCCATGCCCTGAAAGCTGTATGGCGAGGTTCTGGGCTTGAAGGCGCCGCCGCGGAGGACGGTGGCGCCGGCCTTCTGGGCGTGGATGGCGGCCTCGATCAGCAGGTCGCGGCTCTCGACCGAGCATGGCCCGGACATCACCACAACCTCTTCTCCGCCGATGACGACGCCGCCGCCGAGATCGATCTGGGTGGGCTCGGGCCGGTATTCACGGCTGGCCAGCCGGTAGGCGCGCTTGGTTGGGAGCACCCGCTCCACACCGCGCAACCCGGTGAACGCCGACGGCGTCGCGTCGTCGAAGGAGCCCAGGATTCCGATGAGGACCTGGCCGCCGTCCTCGGAAACATGCGACTTGAGACCGAGGCTGTGGACCCGGGCCACGACGTACTCGACGTCCGCACGGGTCGCCGCCATCTTCATCTTGATGATCATGCTTGCCGTTCTCCCCGACACTCGGACCCGGTCCGGTCCGCTCCATTGGCATGCCCTCTCCGGGCATCCTGGAGCCGGCCGAAATGCCGGATCGCCCCTTCCCCGCAGTCATCGACTTGCGGGGGTCGGACCGGCTGCTGCTGCCACGCGCCCCGACCGTTGTCGATATCGGCACCGTCAGCGGGCAACTGAACAGGAAACTCCTGGTCAGGTCACACCCTATTCGACCGGGCAGGCCCGTTGCTCGGGGCCTCGTTGGGCGTGGTCTTCCCAGAACCTGGCGATGGCCGCGGTGTCGGCACCGTCGAGCCGCAGCATCACCGTCCACGCGGTGGCGACCACCGGCGCCGGCATGCCTGCCCTCGGGGCGATGATGACGTGGCTGCCCAGGTCGTCGGCGAGGCCCCGCAGCGCGGCGAGATCCTCTTCGTGCCAGGTCCGGGTCGTGCTGCACCACGACGACCCCGTGCTCCAGATCGTGCACCTGGACCACGTCGGGTATCGGCTCATCGTGTACCCCGCAACGCGACCACACCGGAGCGTGCGCCCCGCTCGTGGGTGGATCCGTCCCGTACTCAGGGAGAGGGTCACCGGCGGACAGGTGGTCGCGGCCCTCGTCGGGAAACTGCTCCACCGAACCGCTCGCAGCGCTGGCGGAACAGGCGGCGACTGCGACCAGCAGAATCGCCCCGAGGCGGATCACCGGCCGCGAAAGGCCGGGTCACGCCCTTCGAGAAAGGCGGCGACACCTTCCGCAACGTCCTCCGTGCCGAGGCTGATCGCCTGGGCATGGGACTCGTGGGCCAGCATCTGCTCGAAGGTGGCGCCGAGCGAGCGGTCGAGTCCCTGCTTGATGAAGGATTGCGCCAGCGGGGCGCCTGCGGCGAGGCTCTCGGCCAGCTCGGTCACCACGACCTCCAACTCCCCTGGCTCCACGACCTCGAGCACCAAGCCGATTCGGCGCGCCTCGTCGGCCTCGACCATCCGACCGGTCAGCGCCAGTTCCTTGGCTCGTCTGCAGCCCGACGATCCGGGGCAGCAGCCAGGTGCCCGCGAAGTCGACCGCAAGACCGCGCTGGACGAAGAGCTCGGCGAACCGGGCCCGAGACGAGGCGACGACGAGGTCGCACCCCAGTGCCAGGTTCATCCCGGCACCAACGGCAGCACCATCGACCGCCGCCACAGTCGGCTTGGTCAGCCGGTGCAGCGATCGCGCCGCTGCGGCCACGGTCTGCAGCCGCTCGTAACGGTCTCGGTGCGAACCGAGCCCACTGCTGATGCCCGAGGCGGACAAGTCGGCGCCCGAGCAGAAGGCTCCACCTGCTCCGGTGATGACGAGCACACGCTGGTCGGCCCGAGGAGAAGTCGTCGAACGCCTCGGCCAGTCCCACCCACCCGTCGGGCGGTATGGCGTTGCGGCGCTCCGGTCGGTCGAGGGTGAGCCACCGCACAGGTCCGCGGTCCTCGATGGTCAGCATGGCTGGGACGGTAGACGGCGGACGGCGGACGGCGGACGGCGGACGGCAGACGGCGGCCAGAATCGGACAATACGGACAAGGAGGGTCTTTGGCCTTCATCGACTTGCTCTCGGAACGGAGCAGGCGGCTGACGCGGTTGGGGCTGCCTGCCGGGGAGGAGGTGCCCAATTACGCACGGTTGGGCGCGCTCCATCCCGATGCTTATGCGGGGTGGGAGGCGCTGATCGCCGCCATCAGGGAGGGAATGGACCGGCGGCGTTACGAGCTCGCCACGGTGGCGGCGGCGAAGCGACTCGGCTCGAGTTACTGCTCGCTTGCCCATGGCAAGGTGCTCGCTGAGCGGTTCTACGACCCCGATCAGGTACGCGCCATCTACTCCGATCGGACATCCGCTGGGCTCGACGAAGTGGACGTGGCGGTGATGGATCTTGCCGAGAAGGTGGCCGCCGATGCGACCTCGGTCGGCGAGAGGGACATCAAGCTGCTGTTGGAACTCGGGCTGAGCGAGCGTGACGTGCTCGACGTCGTGCTCGCCGCCGCCGCACGCAGCTTCTTCACCAAGCTCTTGGACGCCATGGGTGTCGCCCCGGACGGCTCATACCGCCGGCTCGACGCCGACCTCGTCGAAACACTCACCGTGGGACATCCCATCGAAGGGGCTGCTCCCCTCTAACCTCTGCCTGTGGGCTTCAACCCGTTCCGTCAGCAGCGGCACAACGGCGCCGATGTGGCGATCGTCGTCATGGCGGTTCTGGTCACGGCGGCAGTGGTGGCGTGGGCGCTGCTCGGAGGGTGAGCGGGAAGGGCTGGCCCCAAGCCGAGGTGGTCACGCCGGTCCAGCCGCACGCCGCCCGAAAGTCGTACGTCTGCCCGGGTTGCGAGAGCCTCATCCCCCCCGGGACCTACCACGTGGTGGTGGTCCCCGAGGACGCACCCGACCTGCGCCGTCACTGGCATCGGGGCTGCTGGTACCGGGAGCAAAGGCGGCGGCACGGGACCGCTCCCAGCTAGCCCACCCCGGGGACCCAGCGCAACTCCACCGATTCTTCTCCCATCGTCACCGCCAACAGGTCGATCCGGGTCGCCCCGAGCGCCGGGCGAGGGCGCGCAGCCGGTCGAGTTTGGTCGGAGTGATATGGGCCGCAGCGGTGATCCCCCCCTCTGTCCGGGAGACGGTCTTCACCTCGACCACCACGGTGGCATTGCCGATCCTGGCGAGGAGATCCACCTCGGACCTGCCGACCCTCCTGTTCCGCTCCACGATGGCGGCGCCGCGGCGGATCAGGAAGTCGGCGGCGAGCGTCTCGCCGATCGCACCGAGCTCGGTGCGCCCCCGGATGCCGGTTAGAGCCGGACCCCTGGCTCGAGCTGCTCGATGTTGACGTCGCGAAAGGTCATCACCCGGACGTTCTGGAGGAATCTGGCCGGGCGGTACATGTCCCAGACCCAGGCATCCTCCAATTCGATCTCGAAGTACGTGGAGCCATCGACGTGGCGGGTGTTGATATCCACCTTGTTGGCCAGGTAGAAGCGCCGCTCCGTCTCGACCACGAACTTGAACATCGGGAGGACGTCGCGGTACTCCTTGTAGATCTGGAGCTCGACCTCGGTCTCGTACCTCTCCAGGTCCTCTTCGTTCATCCCGCTTCTCCCGCGCCCCGTCTAATCCTCCCCGTACACGCATCGCGCCCGAGCCGGGGTGGTGACCACGATCGTGGTCGGCGTTGCTGATACTACCCGCCGGCGGCTGGTTCGACCGCCTCGATGGGGGGTTCATACCGGCAACCTCTACCACCGTGGTGCGACATCATCGGTACGGTGCGGCGCTCATGGTCGTGACCGGCGAATCCACCGGCCGCCGCTTCGCCCTGGTGACCCTGCTCGCCCTGACGATGGCGGCGGGAACCTTCATCATCCCCGCCGTCGGCGTCCTCGCCTCCTCCGTCCGCCAGGATCTCGGGCTCGAGCTGTGGCAGGTCGGTCTGCTGGTCACCGGATCGCCGCTGGTCGGCGCCCTGCTTGCGCCGTCCTTGGGGAGAGTCACCGATCGGGTGGGAGGCAAGACGTCCATGGTTGCCACGTTGGGGCTGGGCGCGCTCACGCTCGCCCTGTTCGCTGCCAGCCCCACATTCCTGATCCTCGTCGGCGCCGCCCTCCTGACCGGGGTGAGCCAGGGTTGGGCCAACCCGGCGACCAACAAGGTCATCTCCCGCCACTACCCGCCTGGCGGCCGTGGCGTCGTCATCGGCATAAAGCAATCGGGGGTGCAGTTCGGCTCATTCCTCGCCGGGCTCGCTCTGCCGGCCGCGGCGCTCGCCCTGGGTTGGCGTGGGGCGTTGTTGGCGGCTTCGACCATCCCGCTGCTCGGGACGCTGTTGGCAACCATTTTCGTGCCCAACCGATCCGCCGGCGCCGCCGCTGGCCGACCGTGGCGAACGCCCTCCCCTCCCAGGCGAGGTCCGTTTCCTCGCCATCTACGGCTTTCTGCTGGGACTCACCGCCAGCGCCACCATCGCCTACACGGCGCTCTTCGCCGAGGACGTGCTCGGGCTGTCGCCGGCGACCGCCGGCGTGGTCGTCGCCGTTGCTGGGCTGGTGGGCGTTCTGGGACGGGTGGTGTGGGGAGGAGTCGCCGACGTTCGCGGTCGGCACATCGGAATCCTCGGGCTGCTCGGAGTCGATCGGGGCCGTCGCCGGATTGCTCATGGTCGGCGCCGCCACGATCGATCCGCGGCTCGTGTGGCCGGCAGCGGTAGCCACGGGTGCCGGGATCAACGCGTGGAACGCCGTGGGGATGCTGGCAGTGGTCTCGGTGGTGCCCGAGGAGGCGGCCGGCCACGCCTCGGGTGTGGTCCAGTTCGGTTTCCTCATGGGCCTCGCCCTCGGCGCCCCGATCTTTGGTGCCGTGGTCGACGCCACCGGCTCCTACCTGCCCGGTTGGCTCGGGGTGGTCTTCATCTGCCTGGTGGCATCGCTTCTGACCTTGCTCCGGCGCTCGCGCCGCTCGGCAGCTCTGAGTGGCCCGGCGGCTCAGGAGAATGGCCGCTGAGCTGCAAAGGCTCAGAGCCCTCCCCATCGAGATGGGGGCCAGATCCGGACGAAGGCCCGGCCGATCACCTCTTCGACCGGGATCGGGCCGAAGACCCGGCTGTCCTGTGAGTGCTCTCTGTTGTCACCCATGACGAACAACTCGCCGGGGCCGATCCGAACCGCCCGCTCGTTCGGGCATCACGGTCCCCGGTGGCAGGTACGGCTCATCGATCGGTTCCCCGTTCACCAGCACCCGGTTCCCGCGATCCTCACCGTGTCGCCTTCCACCGCGATCACCCGCTTGATGAAGTCGTCGGTGGCGGCGGTCCGCAGCCCGATGGCTTCAGCTATGTGCCGCAGGACCCCCTCGACCACCGACTCGTCGACTTCGGGGCCGTTGCTGTCGAAGACCACCACGTCCCCCCGCTGTGGGTTCGCCAAAGCGGTAGGCCAGCTTGTTGACCAGCACCCGGTCGTTGATCTCGAGCGTGGGGATCATCGAGCCGGACGGTATGTAGAACGCCTGGACCAGGAAGGTCTTGATCAAGACGGCCACGGCCAATGCCACCAGCACCAGGATGGGAAGCTCGGTGAGGAAGGACTTGGCACCCGACCGCTGTGGTTTCTCGTCCACGCGGACATGCCTGCCCGGGCCGGTGCGATCGGTGCCCTGCTCGGGTGTCACCACCCCGCCGGGTGCGGGCTCAGGTGGTGCGTCGCTCACGGATTCGAGCCGATTTCCCAACCCGATCGCGCAAGTAGTAGAGCTTGCCGCGCCGCACCGCTCCGTCGACGTGTCACCTCGATCTTCTGGATGATGGGGGCGTGCACCGGGAAGATCCGCTCGACACCGACGCAGAAGCTGATCTTGCGGACGGTGAAGGTGGCGTTGAGCCGGCTGCCGTCACGGGCGATGACCACCCCCTCGAACACCTGGACCCGTTCGCGTCCACCCTCGACCACTCTCACGTGCACCTTGACGGTGTCGCCCGGTCTGAAGTCGGGGACGTCGTCGCGCAGTTGCGCGCTCTGCACGTGCTCGAGGTCGTTCATCGGGGGAGGCTCCTTCGGGACGCGGCAGACAGGAGCGCCGCGGCGGGATCCAATGTTACCAGGTCGCCCACAAGCACCTTTCTGCGGCGCCTTTCGGCGACACCTTTCGGCGGCATCACGGTTTCGGCATCGCATCAGGTTCCAAGGTCGGGACGGCGTTGCTCGGTCCGCTCGTTCCTCTGCTGCTACCCGCCACCGCTCGATCCTCCCGTGGTCGCCGCTGAGCAGCACCTCGGGGACCGCCCAGCCTCGATACTCGGCGGGCCGGGTGTACTGCGGCTCTTCCAACAGACCGGAGCGGAACGACTCGGTCTCTGTCGACACCGGGTTCCCGACGACACCAGGGAGCAATCGGGCGATGCCCTCGATCACCGCCATCGCCGCCGGCTCGCCGCCGGCGATGACGAAGTCGCCGAGGGAGATCTCCTCGTCGACCAGGTTGTCGGCCACTCGCTGGTCGACACCTTCGTAACGGCCGCAGACCAGGGCGATGTGCTCGAGCCCGGCCCAGCGGTCGAGCGTCGCCTGGTCGAGCCTGGCACCCGCCGGCGAGAAGAGCACCTTGTGGGCATCCTCGAGACCGGCGAGGGCGAGGTCGATCGGCTCGACCATCATCACCATCCCGGCCCCGCCACCGAACGGGGCGTCGTCCACCTGACGGTGCCTGCCCAACCCGTGCTGGCGAAGATCGAGCAGATCCACCTGGAGAGCGCCGTGGGCGATCGCCCGGGCGACGACGCTCACACCGAGCGGCGATTCGAACCACCCGGGGAAGATGGTGACCACCGAGACCCGCACCATGCCGACGGTAGCGGCGGTAGGCTCGCCGTCCCGAAGCGGAGCAGCCAGGTGGAACCCGACGATCGAGACCCGATCAGCTGAGACGGGAGACGAGGAAGCGCCAAGAGGCTGTCGAGACCGACGACTCTGCGGTCACCGCCGAGCCCGATTCGGCCACCTCCGGACCAGTCGTCTCAGGCATCGAGCAGATCGCCCACCGAAGCTTCCGAGACCGGTCTCACAGCCGCCGATGGCGGACACGACCTACCGGCGGTGACCGGCGTGCAGGTCGACGACCCCACGGTTCCGACACCCCTCCAGGATGACCAAACCAGCCCGGCCGCCGACGTCCCGGTGACCCCACGGCGAAGTGGCTGCCCCGACAGGCCGAACCCAGGCGACCTGACGGCGCACGCCGGCCGGCACGACGAGCCTCGGGGCCGGCGACGACGTCACCGTTGCGGCACCAGCGAGCAAGGACTGCCGCCCACGCAGCCGGCACCGATCGACCTTCCCTGGCCGAGCGCCGCCGAGGCACCCGCCGCCAGCAGCGAGGCGGCGGCTTGGAGCATGGGTGCCGACAGATCGGGTACCTCCGGGATGGGGTGCGCTCTGGCGGCAGTCGGCACAGGGCTGGGTGGAGGATCCGGCGGGTCGAGCCGTGTGGCGTCCCATCGTCACCACCTCCGCCACGCTCTCCGAGTGGGAGGTCGACACCTATCTCGGACTGGTCACCGGGGAGCTGGCCGTCTCCGTCGACAACCTGGAGGGCGGTCTCCGCTCCGCCCGACAGGACGCGGTCGAGCGGATGGTCGACGATGCCCTGGCACGGGGAGCCCACGCCGTGATCGGCGTGTCTGTGGACCTGGTCGAGGTTGCCGGGAGGGTGGTCGTGTCGGCCGCGGGCACCGCGGTCACTCTCAAGACCAGCGAGTGAGGTCAGGTCCGTAGCTGCAAAGGGCAGGTCCCGGTCGGGACGCGGTTCGCCGGGCAGGCCCAGGATCCTCTCGGCGATGATGTTCTTCTGCACCTCGTCGGTGCCCCCGCCGATCCGCAGATCCGGGCGCTCCGAGGAATGCCGAGATCCACTCTGCCGGCCTCGTCTCGCCCTTCGAGCGTTCCGAAGGGACCGAGCAGGTCGAGTCCCAGGTCGTATGCCTCGCTCGAGGAACCTCGTAGCGGCCAGTTTGACCACCGAGCCCTCTGGGCCCGGGGGTCCGGCCCTGGGCGAGTGAGGTCAGCAGGCGCAGCTTGTGGAACTGGAGGAGCCGCGACCCAATGGCGACCTGGGCGAACCGCTCCCGAACCGTGCGACGGTCCGCCGGTGCCGGTCTCGCCGATGAGTGCCTTGAGCGCCTCCACGACGCCCTCGGTGTCGAAGATGATCCCCATCCTCTCGAACATGAAGGTGGTGATCACCACCGCCCACCCCTGGCCGACTCCTCCGACCACCCGGTCATCGGGCACCGACGACCTCGTCGAGGAACACCTCGTTGAAGTTGGACGACCCTGTCATCTGGACGAGCGGGTTGCAATCGCACCCCGGGGTGGCGCATGTCCACCACGAAGGCGGTCAGCCCGCGGTGCTTGGGGACACCGGGATCGGTTCGGGCGATGCAGAGCCCCCAATCGGAGCGGTGGGCGAACGTGGTCCAGACCTTCTGGCCGGAGAGCACCCATTCCTCGCCGTCACGAACCGCCCGGGTCCTCAGCCCGGCGAGGTCGGAGCCGGCGTCGGGCTCGGAGAACAGCTGACACCACACCTCGTCGCCGCGCAGCAGGGGTGGCAGAAACCGGTCGCGCTGCTCGTCGCTCCCGTGGACGAGTATCGCCGGACCGCACCACCCAGCCCGACCGCAGAGCGCATCGCGGGGCAGATCGAACCGGGTCTCCTCCTCGTCGAAGATGACCGATTCGACGAACCCGGCACCGCGGCCCCCGTATCGGGTCGGCCAAGCGATCCCTGCCCAACCCTCGCTCGGCTTTGAGACGCTGCCAGTCGATGGCTGCGCCGGAATCGGGCCTCCTCCTCTTCAGGAGACCATTCGGCGACTATCGCCGACGGAGCTATCGGCGGGCCGAGGCCGCGTCAGGGCGTGATTCTCGAGCCAGCTTCGTGCCTCGGCGCGGAAGGCGGCTTCCTCGGCCGAATCCCTGGGGTCCACCACAGGGAGGGTAGAGCCGGCTTCGCGATGGCGGCGTACGCGGAGGTCCCCGGACACCGATTTGAAGTTGAGCCGGGCCGAGCGCTCGACCGGCTGCTCGGCGGGTGCGGGATCGGGGAGAACCACCCGGCCCGACATCGTGTCGGCTTCGAAACCCAACTCGGTGCCGGTCGGGATCCCCACGGTGAAGTCGCCGCTCACCGTCTTGACCGATAGACCGGCGCCGGTGAACCGCGACACGCGGACATTTCCGCTCGCAGTCTTGATCTCGCTGTTGCCGTCGGCCTCGTCGACCACCACGTCGCCCGACGCGGTCTTGCAGCCAACCGCTCCCGATGCGGCCGACTCGCAGCTCGCCGGATGCAGACGAGAAACGGAGCTCGCCACCGACCTCCTCGACCCTCACGTCACCCGAAGCCGTCTTCACCGCGGCATCGCCGATGACCGACCCGAGCCGAACATCACCCGAAGCGGTATCCGCCTGGAGCGATTCCAGTCGAAGCTCCACCACCAGGTCGGCCGAGGCGAGCGACGACTCCAAGCCGCGACCCCGTCCGGGGCTGTGATCGACACCCGGTGGGCGCCGCGACTGACCCGTTATGCCACGACCCGGTGAACTCCTGTCGCACGACGACCGAAGAGCCGGTCTGACTGACGACGAACTGCTCGGGGTGGGGGCCGTCGATCGTTACTTCGACCCATTCCTCGGCGCCCTCGACGATCTTGACCTCGCCAGAGCGGAGCGAGATCTCGATCCGTGGCGGCGCCTCGACCGTGAACTGTTCGTGCCTCACAGCCGGATCGTCCCCTTCATGCTCCTCCCTGATCCGGTCTGGCTGCTCGACTTCACGTTGCTGGGCCGCCAGGGTCCGCACGACGAAGGAGTTGACCGAGTCGCCAAGCTGCTGGGCAGCGGACTCCACGGCCAGCTTCAGGTTGGCGGGGACGCGCAGCGTGATCCGGGCGTCGAGGTCATCGGGGTCGACAACCTCATCGGTGACGGCGTGCCGGATACGGAGTACCGGCTCCCCTTCCTCGAGGACCACGTCCACCTCTCTGCCGGGAAGCTGGGCGGCCACCTCGTGGGCGGCTTGCTGGGCCAACTCGTAGGCCACCTGTCGGAACGCCGGCCGGAGGGCGGTGAGCAGGGCCTGCGAAGCCTGCTCGACCGATGGGTCGCTCCCGGTCAGGGCGAGATGGTCGGCCACTGCCCCCTCGATCTGGGTGAGTGCACCCGCTGTGTCCATCGCTCAGTTCCCCCGACCCGCCGTTCCCGGCACCGCCGGGCGACGGTCGGCTGGGCGGGTGGCGTCCGAACGACGTGATGCCGGCCTGCTGTCTCGTCCCCGGGGACGCTGGCCCCTCGCCGCGGTGAACTGCCTCACCTTCTCTGCGTGGAAACGATCGCTGAATCCCAGGTACATGACTACTCCTCCCGCTATCGACATTGCTGACATCACTATGATGTCATAGTGATGTCATCTTGTCAAGAGGATTTTGTTGTCACATGTCGAGGAGCGCCCTCCACGTATTCGGGCCGACAACACCGTCCACATCGATGGCGGCGGCGCCTTGGATCGAACGCACCGCTGCGTCTGTGTTCTTACCAAAGGAACCGTCGATTTCGAGCGGTGATCTGACGCTGAGCAGAGCCTGGAGCGATCGCACCGCGGTCCCCTTGTCCCCCTTTCTCAGGTATGGCAACTGGACCTCGACCGAGGCCTTCTTGGTCGATGCGATTTCCGACACCATGGTGCTGTCGCTTTTGACAGCGCGTTGCCCGGCGATTCCGTGTCGCAGCTCGTCGGGATGACAGTCGATCTGAAAGTGCATCAGATCGGCGTCTGGCCGCCAGTGGCCGCCCCACTTCCACACCCTCACCCCCCGTGTGGTGACGATGGCGTCCACCGCGCCGATCTGATCGGGGGTGAACCTGGTCTGGTGCCAGCCCGACCAGGGCACGTAGGGATTGGCCGCCGGGTCGAGGTCGATGGCGATCCCATAGCTGTGCAGGCTGGGCAGATCGCTGCCGGCGATGTTGCGCACGTTGAACGCCCATGAGGACTGCGGGGTGTAACCGCCGGCCCGTAGCGCCTGCTCGAGGGCGGCATAGGCCGGCGCGGCCAGGGTCGGGACACCTCCCACTCCCCTACCGAAGAACTTGACGTCGGCGAACTCGGATTTACCTGCGTACCAGGGAGCCCACCAGGAGCGGAGCGTCGATGTCGGCGCCCGGTGCTCATCCTCCAACCACTTCTTGACCTCCGGATCGGAGCGCTCGGCGCCATCCGGGTCCATCTGGCCCGCCAGGTCGGCGGGCGGTTCCAAGGGAACATCAGCCACGGGTCACCTCCCCACGAACGGAACGATACGCCCCAGGGCAGCCTGATACCCCGTCATCCGGTTGAGAACGGGTTGACGACATGTTCGCTCGAGAGATCGGCGTGATCGGGGCAATACCCTATCGAGTCGGCGGGACCGTCACCTCGTCGAGGATCTCGTATGTGGTCGATCGCCTGGCAGGGACGCGGTTGGCGGCGATGATGGCCGTCTCGAAGTCGGAGGGGGTGACCTCCTGACCGTGAGCAGCGCCTGCGGAGCGGGTGATGATCTCGTTCATCAGTGTCCCGCCGAGGTCGTTGCAACCGGCGTCGAGCAGCCGGGCCCCCCCGTCGAGCCCGAGCTTGACCCACGAGGCCTGGATGTTCGGGATGAGGCCGTCGAAGGCGATGCGGGCGACAGCGTGCACCAGCACCACCTCGTCCCAGGTCGGGCCGGGCCGCGACCGACCGCGCAGGAAGATCGGCGCCCCCATGTGGACGAACGGCAGCGGGACGAACTCGGTGAAACCACCGGTGCGCCGCTGGATTGCCCGCAGCACCTCGTAGTGCTCCGCCCACGACGCCGGCCCGTCGATGTGACCGAACATCAGCGTCGATGTGGCACGCAGACCCAACTCGTGGGCGGTGACCATCACCTCGGCCCACTCGGCGGTCCTCACCTTGTCCGGGCAGAGGTGGTGGCGGACACGGTCGTCGAGCACCTCAGCCGCGGTACCGGGGAGGGTTCCCAACCCGGCGTCGCGCAGCCTGGTGAGGAACTGCCGCACCGGCACGCCGAGCGTCTCGGCGCCCTGCCACACCTCGAGCGGCGTGAAGCCGTGGATATGGATGTCGGGAAGCTCCGCCTTGATCGACTCGACCACGTCGGAGTAGAAGTCGCCGGTGAAGTCGGGGTGGATACCGCCTTGGAGACACACCTCGGTCGCCCCGCGCTCCCACGCCTCGCGGGCTCGCTCCACGATCTCCTCGACACCCATCAGGTAGGGCTCGCCCCTCAGGTTGAGCGAGCGGGGGCCCTTGGAGAAGGCGCAGAACCCGCAGCGGAAGTAGCAGAGGTTGGTGTAATTGATGTTCCGGTTGACCACATAGGTCACCCGGTCGCCGTTGGTCTGTTGCCGCAGCAGGTCGGCCACCCAGGCGACTGCGTCCACCTGGTCGCCACGGGCGCGGAACAGCGCCTCCACCTCCGACTTTGTCGGCGTCATGCCATCGAGCGACCGCTCCAAGATGGGGGCGAGGTCACCGGCGCCGTCCAACTCCTCCGGCGGCCGGCCCTCCACCCAGAGGGCGTCACCCCACTCCGCCGAGAGGCGCCGTCCCGGTACCGGGAGCGGTTCCTCGAGCCCAGGCGCCCACCGGTAGCGGGGTCGGGCGGCCCCCGACCCGTCCACCTGGCCAAGCCAGGCGGTGAAGAGCGGCGCGGGAAGCTCCGCCCGGACCTGATCCACGTCCGCCCCGACGGGGAGAGCGGTTCGCTCCACCAGGGCGTCGGGGGCGAGCGCAACGCGCAGCGCCGCCAGTTGCTCCACCCCCCAGTCGCGCAGGAGCAGATCCCCAGCCCCCGAGCGCAACCGCCGTCACGGCGTCCTCGATGGTGTCCACGAAAACCGAGACGGTGGCGACCAGACCGGGGAGCCCGGCGAGATCCGCGGCGTCGGCAACGCGGCTCCTCCCGGTCCGGAGGAAGACTGCCTGCGACCGGGCCAGCGCATCGAGCACGATCTCGCGGGGGCCCTCGTCAGCAACCGTCAAGCGGAAACCGGGTATCCCGTCAGCGGAGAGCGCCAGTGCCGTCGCCGGGAGCGCCACCCAGGCCGCCGGGACCGCCCCGACGAAATCGACACTGTCCGCCGGATCGCCGACCTCCACCGGGAGGATCCCGCCCGATCCGGCGGCAGCGACGTCGACCTCGCTCAAACCGGCCACCTCGAGCGTGGTGGTCCCCTCGCGCCTCCGGGTGGAGGCGGCGAGCTCGATTATCCGTTCGGCGGGGCGGACACGCAGATAGCTGATGGTCCGGGGCATCAAGCCGCTCCTTCCAGTTGCGGGGCCGCGGCATATCCCTCGGCGTCGATCGCTCCCCGAACCTTTTCGAGCAGCGAAGCGTCGATCCACGACGGGCGGATGTACTCCGGATAGACGGGCAGGCGTGGCATCAGACGGAAACCGGCGGCCTCGGTCCGCTCCCGCAACTCCTCGAGGTGCGGCCACGGGGCTTCCGGGTTGACCCAGTCGATGGTGAGCGGCGAGACGCCTCCCCAGTCGTTTATCCCGGCGTCGAGGTACTGCTCGAAACGCTCGGTGAGGTTGGGCGGGACCTGGAGGTTCATCTCCGGGCCGAGGATCCAACGGGCGACGGCGACCACCAAGGCGAACCAAGCCGGGACCGGCTCGGCATGCCGGCGCATCGGGGTGTCGGCCTTCGCCCTGAAGTTCTGGACGATCACCTCCTGGATGCACCCCCAGCGCTGCTGCAACTGGGCGAGGGCGAAGAGCGATTCGATCACCTCGTCGCGACGCTCCCCGATCCCGACCAGGATCCCGCTGGTGAACGGCACGCCCGCTCTCCCGGCGGCCTCGATGGTGGCCACCCGGAGACCAGGGTCCTTGTCGGGGCAGTCGTGATGGGGCATCCCTGGCTCCATCAGCCGGGGTGAGATGTTCTCCAGCATCAACCCCATCGACGGGTTGAAGGGACGGAGCGAGAGGATCTCCGGTTCGGTCATCACACCAGGGTTGGCGTGGGGAAAGAGAGAGGTCTCGGCCGACACCCGCTGTGACATGGCGATGACGTATTCCATCGTCGTGGCGTGGCCGTTCCGGTCGAGGAACGCCCGAGCCTGTGGCCAGCGCTCCTCGGGGCGGTCGCCGAGGGTGAAAAGCGCCTCGGTGCACCGGTGGGCCTCGCCCGCCCGCGCCACGGCCATCACCTCTTCGGGTTCGAGGTAGACGCCACCTGCACCGGGAGGTTTGGCGAACGTGCAGTAGGAGCAGCGGTCGCGGCAGAGAGTCGTGAGCGGGATGAAGACCTTGCGGCTGTAGGTGACCGTCCGACCTCTCCCCTCGTCGCGCAGCCGTCTCGCTTCGGCGAGGAGCGGTCCGGAGGGACGGGCACCCTCGAGGTACTCCAAGGCGAGCCCGGGGTCGGGGGCGGGGTGGGCCATGAGAGGCGGCACGCTAGTCCCGGCACCGGTGCCGGCCGACCAATCTGGCCGACCAATCTGGCCGACCACCGTGGCACCACGCTCGAGGACGGCGCTTTACCCTCGGCACGATGGCGATCCGGCTTCTCGCCCTCCTGATCCTGCTTGCCGGGTGCGTCCCCGACGGCGCCGCCCAGACGACCGATGTCCCGGCGAGCACCACGACCACCAGCCAGGTGACCACCACCACCGACCCGGGCCCGCCCCCGACGACCGCGGCCGCCGCACCCCCGTGCCTCGCCGGTGACGAGCCGTTCACCTCGCGGACGACCGGCGTGGTCGGGCGGCCCGACGGCGATGCCGCCGCCATCGCCGGGCTGCGATGGGAGGACTTCGATGGGTGCCAGCGTGTGGTCGTCTCGCTCGCCACCGCCGACCAGGCACCGGCAACCCGCAGCGGTCAGGTCGAGGTGTCGGTCCGCTCCGACCTGGGGGTGGTTCGGATCGACTTCGGCACAGAGGTGGAGCACACCGCCGTCGCCGACGCGGTGATGGACACAAGCCTCGTTGCAGGCGCCTATGTGGTTCGCGACATCGAGGGCGGTCTCTTCCTCGACCTGCATACCGAGACCAGCGTCGAGGTGAGGGCGATGACCCCGAGTGCGCCCGCCCGCGTCGTGGTGGACCTGCGGCCCGTCGGCGAGCGAGGGCTCAGGTTCGGCGGCCACCGGACCGCTTGCGGTCCTGATGACACCCAACCAGCCGGCGACGTCCTACCCCATCGAGGTGAGCGGCTACGCCAGGACGCCCGAAGCGGCGGTGGTGATCCGCCTCACCGTGGACGGGGAGCAGGTGGCCACTCTCGGTACCCCCGCCACCGACTGGCTGGAGACGTGGGGGGTCTTCGCCGCCACCATCCAGGACGGGCCGCCCGGTGAAGGCGAGTTGATGGTGGGGGACGGGTCGGAGTTGGACACCGTCTTCGGATTCACGATTCGAGAAGGCCCGGAAGCGGAGCGATGACCACCGACCCCGAGTCGAGATCCACCTCGGGGACGAGCGGTTCGACGAACGGGACCTCGAAACGGTCTTCTCCCCGCTCGATGACAAGCCGGTCCTGGGCGCCACCGACGATCACGTCGACGACGCGGCCGACCACCTGGCCGTCGCCGGTGTGCGCCTCGAGCCCGACCAGGTCCTCCGGCCAGTACTCCCCTGCCTCCAGCGGCCGCAGCTCGTCTTCCTCGATGGTGAGCTCTACGTTCGCCAGGTCCTCGGCTGCGGTGATGGTCGCCACGCCGGCGAAGCTGACCAGCATCGCTCCTCGATGGGGGCGGACGTCGGACGACCGTGAGCTGACGCGGCGGCTGTGTCGCCGCCGTGAGGCGCGCTCCGGCCACGAAGCGCTGCGGATTGTCGGTGTCGGGGAAGAGAACGAGTTCGCCGTTGAGACCGTGCGGCCGGCCCAACCGGCCCACCGTCACCGGCTGGCCCATCGCCTCACTCGTCGAGGAATTCGACTCCCGCTTGGAGCCCTTCCTCGTCTGCTGCAGCTTGGGCGAGGGTGCGGATGGCCCTGCGCCACGCGGCCGCGCCGCCCGATGACCCTGCCCATGTCGCCGCGTGCGGTTGTCACCTCGACCACGACGTCTTCCGGGCCCTGCTCGACAACATCGAGGCGCACCGCCTCCGGTTTGGAGACGATCTGTGAGACGACGTAGCCCACCACGCGCTCGGTTATGTCGCTCCGGCTCACGATCCCGCCACGGTGTGGATCTCGCCCTTTGCCACCTTGAAGCGCGACCAGGCACCCGACGACTCGAGCAGCCTGCGGACCGGCTCGGTTGGCTGGGCTCCCTTGCGGAGCCAGTCGACCGCTTTGTCGTTGTCGATCTCGATGAGAGTCGGCTCCTGGCGGGGGTCGTACCGCCCGATCTGCTCGATGTACCGGCCGTCCCGCGGGGTGCGGCCATCGGCGACGACCACCCGGTACACCGGCTGCTTCTTCTTACCCATTCGGATGAGGCGGATCTTCACCGCCATCGCATCACCATCCTGTCCCAATCAGTCAGCGCTGTCCATCAGCGCTTGCCGCGCTCGGTCCATCAGCGCTTGCCGACGCTTGCCGCCGAGCAACCCGGGTAGCCCGGGTATGCCCTTTCCCTCCGCCACCATCTTCATGAGCCGCTGTGTCTCTCCGAACTGCTTGAGCAGCCCGTTGACCTCCTGCGACGTTGTGCCCGAGCCCGACGCGATTCGCCGCTTCCTGCTGCCGTTGATCAGCTTGGGATTTTGGCGCTCCTCGAGCGTCATCGATCGGATGATCGCCTCGACCCGTCCCACGTCGCGGTCCGAAACCTCGACATTGCGGAGGAGGGACCCGGCGCCGGGAAGCATAGCAACCACCTGGTCGAGCGACCCCATCCGTCTTCACCTGCTGGAACTGATCGAGGAAGTCGTCGAAGGTGAAGCTGGCGGTCCTCATCTTGTCGGCGAGCTTCTCTGCCTGCTGGGCATCCCAGGTCTGCTCCGCCTTCTCGATCAGGGTGAGCACATCGCCCATGCCCGAGGATCCGCGAAGCCATGCGATCGGGGTGGAACACCTCGAAGTCGTCGAGCTTCTCCCCCACTCCGGCGAACTTGATCGGGCTCCCCGTCACCTCGCGCACAGATATGGCCGCCCCGCCCCTCGCATCCCCGTCGAGCTTGGAGAGAACGATCCCGGTCAAGTCGACGTACTCGAGAAAGCCCTTGGCGACGTTTACCGCGTCCTGGCCGGTCATGGCGTCGACGACGAGCAGCGTCTCGGTGGGGTTGGAGGCCTTGTCCAGATCGGAGAGCTCGCCCATCAGCTGGCGGTCGATCTGCAGTCTCCCCGCGGTGTCAACCACCACGACGTCGCGGCCCAATCGGTTGCCTCCTTGAGGGCCGCCTTGACGAGACGGGCGGGTCGCTGGGTGCGGTCGGTGAACACCGGGAACGCCGGCACGCTCGCCGAGCGTCTGCAGTTGCTCGATCGCCGCCGGACGCTGCAGGTCGGCTGCCACCAGCATCGGCTGCTTTCCCTGGCGGACCAGATGGCGCGAGAGCTTGGCCGCGGATGTGGTCTTTCCCGACCCCTGCAGGCCGACCATGAGGATCACGGTGGGAGGGGAAGGGGCCATGGATAGCCGCGCCGGTTCGGTCCCGAGAGTCGCCACCAACTCCTCGTTGACGATCTTCACCACCTGCTGACCGGGGGTGAGGCTCTTGGTCACCTCGGCGCCGACGGCACGTTCCTTCACCCGGTTGAGCAGATCGCGGGCCACGACGACGTTGACGTCCGCTTCGAGCAGGGCCAGCCTGATCTCGCGCAGCGATGCGTCCACGTCGGCCTCGGAGAGCCGGCCCTTGCCGCGCATCCGGTCGAAGATCCCGCCGAGCCGATCGGTGAGTGTGTCGAACACGGTCGAGATGTTACGGGTATCGCGAAACTGACCGAATTGTGCTAATAATTGAGGGCTTGACCGCGGCCGTCAGCCGCGGGTTGCCTGGGGGGAATCGTGGAGATCTATGGATAACCTCTGGGTGGTCGTTCTATCGGCCGTGGTAGCGCTCGTTGTTGGGGGCATAGCGGGCTATTCACTGGCCTACTTCCGACTCCGGCGTCTCGAAGAGCGCTGGCGATCATTCGTTGCCAGGCACAAGCATGAGGCTGAGATCGCCCAGGGGCGCGCCACCGAGCTGGCCAACCGTCTGGAGGCGGTTCAATCGGGCGCCGAAACGGGCGAACTGCAGACCGCCCTCGATGAGGCGCAGCGCGAGCTGGCCAGAGCGGAGGGACAGGCCGCTCTGCTCAGACCCGAGGTCGATGCCCTCCACCGCCTGCTCACCGAGAAGGAGCAGGAGATCCTCCTGCTCAAGGAGTCCATCAGGGAGTCGGCGGGACCGACGGCCATCGAAGGATCAACGAGGCAGCCGGTGGCTGCGCCGGTCGATGCCGGTCATCGGAGGTGGCCGAGCCGGTGACAGCGCCCGTCGTCGAGGAGGTGGCCGAGGAGGTGAGGGAGCCGGTGGCTGCGCCGGTCGTCGAGGTCGAGGATGATGTGTCCGAGATCGTCGCGCCCCCCGAAGCAGATCCCGTCCTCCCACCGCCCAACGAGTTGCCCCCCGAGTTCGCCCCACCCGTGTCACCTGTCCCGAGCGCACGGCGAGGAAGCGGCAAGGCTCAACGGGGAAGTCGAGGATGATCTCACCGCCATTTCCGGGATAGGCCCGGCAACGGCCCGCCGGCTCCGCCACGAGGGACTCACCAGCTTCGCCCAGATCGCCGAGCTCAACGACGAGGCGATCGACGAGCTCGCACCCAAGCTGAAGAACAGGGCCGAACGCATCAGACGCGACCGCTGGGTGGAGCAGGCGAGAAAGCTGGCCGCGGAACGCGCCGATTGAATCTCGCCGCTCTTCACCCAGATCCCAGATGACGGGTCCGCCGGCGGTCGACCGCGACGAGGCGCTGCGAGCCGACATCCGCCGCCTCGGCACCCAGCTTGGCGAGGCGCTCGCCCGCCAACACGGCACCGAACTGCTCGACCTGGTCGAGCACGTGCGAGCGCTCTGCAAATCGATACGACACGACCACGACCCAGAAGCGACCAAGCAACTCGATGCGACGCTTGAGCTCGCTCGATCTCGGGACCGTCATCCAACTGGTACGAGCCTTCACCGCCTACTTCTATCTGGCCAACGTCGCCGAGCAGACCCATCGGGTTGGTGAGATGGTCGACGAGGACCGCCGCTTCGAAGCCACGGTTGATCGCATCATCGAAGCCGGACTCGACAAGGACCTGATCGCGTCGGTCGTGTCCAGGCTCGAGCTGCGCCCCGTCTTCACCGCCCACCCGACCGAGGCCGCCCGCCCGACCACGCTCAACAAGCTGCGCACAGTGGCCGACCTGCTCGACGACCGGCTCGACCCACGGGCAACCGAAGCCGACCGGGTGCGGATCGACCGCAGGGTCGCCGAGGTGATCGACCAGATCTGGGAAACCGACGAGCTACGCATGGACAAGCCCGAGCCGGTGGACGAGGCCCGCTCGGCGATCTTCTACTTCGACCGGTTGGAAAGCGACGTCTTTCCTGATCTGGGCGAGGAGTTGGCGCTCCAGTTGGAACGGCTCGATCCCAACCGGGACCGCACCCAGACACCGATCCGATTCGGGACCTGGGTTGGTGGCGACCGCGACGGCAATCCCTCGGTCACCGCAGATGTCACCCGGCGGGTTCTCGAACTGCAGCACGACCATGGTCTTACGGCGGCTGATCGAGGCGGTCGAGCGGCTCGCCGAGGATCTGTCGATCTCCGACAGGACGTGGAATGTCTCCGCCGAGTTGATGGCATCCCTGGAGCGCGACCGCGAGATGCTCCCTCTCACCTGGCAGCGTTTCCACGGACTCAACGCCCACGAGCCCTACCGGCTAAAGCTCGCCTACATCCACAGCCGGCTGGGCGCCACCAGAACGCGAATCCGCGAGGGCGCCCGGCATCAGCCCGGGGTCGACTATGCGGGGCCATCCGAGCTGGCCGCCGAGCTCGAGTTGTTGCGCTCATCGCTGTGCGAGAACGCCGGTCTGCTCATCGCAGAGGGTTCGGTGATGCGGCTGATCAGGGTGGTGGCCACGTTCGGGTTCCACCTCGCCACGATGGATGTCCGCGAGCACGCCGACCGGATCCACGATGTCGTCGCTCAACTCCTCGACAGAGTCGGTATCGCGTATGCGGACCGCAGCTCCGAGGAGCGTCTCGAGTTGCTGGCCAGGGAGCTCGCCGAGGGCAGACCCTTGGCAACCGCGGCTGCCCGCCTTGGTGAAGGTGCCGAGGAAACCATGGCCACTTTCGCAGGCATCGCCTCCGCCCTCGACCGGTATGGGCCCGCGGTCATCGAGTCGTACATCGTCTCGATGACGAGGGGAGCCGACGACATCCTCGCCGCGGCGGTGCTGGCTCGTGAGGCCGGGACTGATCGACCTCCACGACGGTCTTGCCCGGGTGGGGTTCGTGCCGCTCTTCGAGACCATCGACGAGTTGAGACGCTGCGGCGAGATCCTCGACCAGTTGCTCTCCGACCTCTCCTACCGCCAGGTGGTCTCGCTGCGGGGCGATGTCCAGGAGGTGATGCTGGGGTATTCCGACTCGAACAAGCAGGGCGGGATAACCACCAGCCAGTGGGAGATCTACAAGGCGCAGCGACAGCTGCGGAACACGGCGCGCCACCACGGGGTCACGCTCCGGCTATTCCACGGACGCGGCGGCACCATCGGCCGGGGTGGAGGCCCGACCCACCAGGCGATCCTCGCCCAGCCATTCGGCACAATCGACGGGCCGCTCAAGGTGACCGAGCAGGGCGAGGTCATCTCCGACAAGTACGGGCTCCCCGGGCTGGCGGCGCGCAACCTCGAGCTGGCAGCGGGCTCGGTGCTCGAGGCGTCGCTGCTCCACCGGTCGTCGCGCCAGCCCAAGGAGGTGCTCGACCGCTGGACCGAGGCGATGGAGGTGGTGTCCGATGCGGCGTACTCGTCATACCGCACCCTGGTTGACGACCCCGGGATGGTGCGGTTCTTCCTCTCCGCCACCCCGGTCGAGGAGTTGGCATCGATGAACATCGGGTCGCGTCCCTCGCGACGTCCCGGCAGCGGAACGGGGCTCGACGACTTGCGCGCCATACCTTGGGTCTTCGGATGGACCCAGTCACGCATGATCATCCCCGGCTGGTACGGGGTGGGCACCGGTCTCGTCGAGGCACGCAAACGCGGTTACGGGGAAGTGCTCGACGAGATGCACGAACAGTGGTGGTTCCTCCAAACCTTCGTCTCGAACGTCGAGATGACGCTGACCAAGGCCGACCTGGGGATCGCCCGACGGTACGTGGAGGAACTGGTCGACCCCGAAGTGCAACAGCTACTCGACATGATCCTCGAGGAGCACGACACGACCATGGGCGAGGTCCTCCGGCTCACCGACCGGCCCGGGCTGCTCGCCGGCAACCCATTGCTCCGCCGCACCCTCGAGGTGCGCGACGTCTACCTCGACCCGCTCAACTACCTCCAGATCGCCCTCCTGGCGAGAAGCAGGGCGGGCGAGACCGATCCACTTCTGCAACGGGCCCTCCTGCTCACTGTGAACGGAATCGCCGCTGGGATGCGCAACACCGGCTGACGTTGAAGAGCCGCTATCTCGCTGCCGTCCGACTTCCGCCGTCCGTCTTCCGTCTGTCTCGGTAGCCTGCCGCAGCCGAGGAGTCGAGGCCTGTGCCCCTTACCGTCGTCGAGCACCCATTGACGCGTCACTACCTGTCGATCCTCCGTCGCGCCGACACCGGGTCGGAGCTGTTCAGGGAGACCACCCGCCGTCTCGCGTACACCCTGGTGATGGAGGCAACATCGGATCTTCCCGTGGAAGAGATCTCCATCGAGACCCCGCTCGAGCAGGCAGCCGGCCACCGTTTGGGGAAGGACCTGGTGGCGGTGGCGGTGCTGCGCGCCGGTCTTGGACTGCTCCAAGCGGTGCTCGACCTCCTCCCCGGGGTCAAGGTCGGATACGCCGGAGTCCAGCGCGACGAGGAGACCGCGCTCCCACTCGAGTACTACACCAAGCTCCCCAAGCTGGCCGAGGCTCGCGTCCTGGTGCTCGAGCCGATGCTGGCCACGGGCGGGTCGCTGTCATGGGCCATCGGGAAGGTCAAGGAGGGTGGCGCCCGTGACATCGTGGCTCTTTGCGTGGTTGCGGCGCCACAGGGTGCCGCCGTCATCGAGCGTGACCACCCCGATGTCCGGGTCGTGGCCGCCTCGCTCGACCGCGACCTCGACGACCACTTCTACATCCGTCCCGGCCTCGGCGACATGGGCGACCGGCTGTTTGGGACGCTGTGAGCTCGTCGTTCCGCGAAACCGTCATCGGCGTGGTGAGATCCTTGAGCCCAGGCGAGGTCGTCTCCTACGGCGAGGTGGCGGCCCAGGCGGGCCGGCCAGGTGCCGGCCGGGCCGTTGGCCGCATCCTCGCCGAGGTCGAGAGCCCCATCCCCTGGTGGCGAGTGGTCGGCCACGATGGGCGGCTCCGGTCGCCGTCGGTACATCGCCAGGCTGAAAGGCTGGCCAGCGAGGGCGTCATCGTGACCGAAGGGCGGGTGCGCATCGTCTCGCCCTCCGGCCGCTGATCCAACGTCTCCCGATCGCAATCCGACCGTGGTCCGATGACACCCACCCTACGATCGTCCATGGTTCCCCTATGACGACTAGAGAGTCGCCCCTTCAGGTCTTGCGCGACGGCTACCGACTGGTCGCCGGGTTCGTGCGCGTCCACCCTGTCTCGTTCCTGGTGGCCGTGAGCGGGGCAGCCATCTTCGCCTCAGGCGTGATTCTCTCGGCGTGGGTCATCGGCCGGGCAACCGATCAGCTCATCATCCCCGTGCTCGACGAGGGAGCCTCGCCCTCCGGTCTGGTCCTCCCCGTCGTACTCGCAATATTGGCGGTGGCGGTGTGGAAGGCGGCCGGGATCGTGCTCCGCCGTACCGGTGCGGGGTGGCTCCAGTTCCAGACAAGGGCCGATGTCCGCAAGAAGCTGATCTCCCACCAGCTTCGGCTCGGGCTGAGCTGGTTCCGTCGCCAGTCGGTGGGCGATCTCCTCGCGGTGAGCGAGACCGACGCCAACCAGGGCACCTTCATCCTCGCTCCGCTCCCCTTCGGCACCGGCGCCGTCCTACTCCTGGTGGGCACGATCGTCGTGATCTTCGCCCTCGACCCGATCCTCGCCCTGCTCACGTTTGTCGCGCTCGTTGTGGTGACGGCGGTGGACGTGCGCGGCTCGTGGAAGTTGTTCGAGGCCTTCCAGGAGGTGCAGCGGCTGCGCGGCGAGACCAGCGCGGTAGCGCACGAGAGCTTCGACGGTGCCCTGACGGTCAAGGCGCTGGGAAGGGAGGACTTCGAGACCGAGCGGTTCTCTCGGGCAGCGCACAGGCTGCGTGACAAGGTGATCACCGTCGAGCGGGCCGCGGCGACATACCGGTCGGTGGTCGAGTCGTTTCCCGCCGTGACCACGGTTCTCGTGCTGACCTTCGGAACGATGCGGATCGCCGCCGGCGCCATCACGCCCGGCGAGTTGGTGTCGGTTGCCTATCTGCTCTCGCTCATCTCGGTCCCGATGCGGCTGATCGGCTACGTGTTGTGGGACCTCGCCGAGAGCCTGGCTGGCTGGCGGCGCGTTCGGGAGGTTCTCGACGCCGACGAACTGGTGGAGCACGGCTCGCTGCTCGCAGTGGACGACGAGTCCGGGGCAAGGGTCGGAGGAGAGGGCATCGGGTTCGGGTACGACGAGGGTGAGCACCATCATCTCCGAGCTCGAGCTGGACGTCCCACCGGGAAAGGTGGTGGCGATGGTGGGCCGCACCGCTTCGGGCAAGTCCACCCTCGCCGTTCTGCTCGCTCGGCTTTGGGATCCCTCCACCGGAACCATCCATCTCGACGGTCGCGACTTGAGATCGTTCGCCCGCTCCGAGCTGGCTAGAGAGGTCGCCTTCGTTTCCCAGGAGACTTTCCTCTTCGACGACACGGTGCGGGGCAACATCACACTCGGCCTCACCATCCCCGACGACGAAGTCAGAGAAGCCGCCCGTCTCGCCGGTGCCGACGAGTTCATCAACGAGTTGCCCGCTGGCTTACGACACCCGGATCGGGGAACGCGGCACCTCGTTATCCGGTGGCCAGCGGCAACGTCTGGCGCTGGCACGTGCCCTGGTCCGCCGTCCCCGGCTCCTCATCCTCGACGACGCCACCTCGGCGGTGGACCCCTCGGTCGAGTCCGAGATCCTGCGGGGACTGCGCCGAGCCGGGCTGCCGTCCACCGTCGTGGTGGTCGCCTACCGGCGCTCGAGCATCGTGCTGGCCGACGAGGTGATCTACGTCGAGGACGGCCGGGTCGTGGCGCAGGGAAGCCATGCCGAACTGCTGGATAGGGCCCCCGGGTACGCCCGATTGCTGCGCGCCTATGACGAAGATGCCGCAGTCCGCAAACAGGAGGCCGAGGAGCGAAGGCTTGACCGGGCTCATCGGGCGCCCGACGAGGTGCGCACGTGAGCACCATCGCCCCTTCCGCGACGACGACCTCGGCCCTGGCGCGCGCCTTCCGACTGGCGCCGGCACTTGGCCGCGGACTCTGGTTCACGATCGTGCTCGCTTTTGCCGGCACCGCCTCGCAGGTGGTGGTGCCGATCCTCATCCAGCAGATGACCGACAACGAGATCCTCGCCGAGGGCGGCGTGGACGTTCAGGGCGCAGTCACCCTCGGCGGTATCGCCCTTCTCGCCATCGCTGCCGGGGTGGCTGCGCAACGAGCGGCATTGGCGCGGCTCGCCACCTCGTCGGCCACCGGGCTGGCCGACCTCAGGGTCGGCACCTTCCGCCATCTCCACCAACTTTCGATGCTCCATGTCCAGTCGCAGCGCCGTGGTGCCCTCGTGGCGCGGGTGACGTCGGACCCGGAAACCATCCAGGACTTCATGGGTTGGGGCGGCGTGGGCATGTTGGTCGGATCGGCGCAGGTGGTCCTCGCCTTCACGGTGATGGCCATCTACCGCTGGTACCTGGCGCTGCTCGTCCTCGGTGGTGTGGTGCTCTACGCACTCCTCCTCCTCTGGTTCCAACGCATACTCCGCCGGGCACACGATCACGTCAGGGAACGGGTCGCCGACAGCCTCTCGGCATTGAGCGAGGCGATCGCCGGTCTCCCGGTGGTGCGCGCCTATGGGGCAGAGAGGGCCACCACCGCCAAGGTGGAGGGGGCGCTCGACGCCCAGTTCGAGGCCGAGTTCCGCACCGCTCGGCTCGGCGCCGGGCTGTTCTCCTCGGCCGACCTCTTCGCCGGGACACTCACCGCGGCGGTGGTTGCGGTCGGGGTGATCAGCGGTGTCGCCGACGGGACATCTGCCGGGACGCTTCTCGCCTTCCTCTTCCTTCTCAACCTCTTGGTGGAGCCGGTCCAGATCCTGGTGGAGACGCTCGATCAGGCACAGACCGCAGGTGCCGGGTTGCGACGCATCCTCGGGGTCCTCGACACTCCGGTGGATGTGGCCGACCCCCCCGGCGGGGTGGACCTGCCCGATGGCGGGCTCGATGTCCAGATGGAGGCGGTCAACTACCGCTATCCCGATGGGGCCGAGGATGTCCTCAGCGACGTATCGGTGCAGATCGACTCGGGGCGGCGGGTCGCCGTGGTGGGCGAAACCGGATCGGGGAAGACCACGTTCGCCAAGCTGGTCACCAGGCTCTTCGACCCTATCGGGGGCGAGGTCATCGTGGGGGGAATCCCGGTGGACCGGGTCAGGTTCGCATCGCTCCGCTCCCGCGTGGCATATGTCCCCCAGGAGGGCTTTCTCTTCGACGCCTCGGTAGCGGACAACGTCCGCTACGGGCGTCTCGCCGCCAGTGACGACGGCGTGCGGGCCGCCTTCTACGACCTCGGTCTCGACGAGTGGATGGATTCACTGCCTGAGGGGTTGGACACCTTCGTCGGCGAACGGGGTGGCCGATTGTCCGCCGGGGAGCGGCAGCTTGTCGCCCTTGTGCGCGCCTGGATCACCGACCCCGACCTGCTCGTCCTCGACGAGGCAACCTCTGCGGTGGACCCAGCCCTCGAGGTCCAGCTCCGACGTGCCATCGAACGCCTCACCGCCGGCCGGACCTCGATAACCGTCGCCCACCGCCTGTCGACGGCCGAGGCCGCCGACGAGATTCTGGTATTCGACCAGGGGCGTCTCGTGGAGAGGGGCAACCACGCCGAGCTGCTCGAAGGGGGCGGCGTCTACGCCCGTCTCCATGCCGACTGGGCGGCAGGCACCGTCAGCGTCGCCTGATCAACCGGATAGCTTCCGGGGGATGAACGCCGTCGAGTTGATAGAGCGGAAGCGCGACCGGGGGGCGCTCACCGCCGACCAGATCCGATGGTTCATCGCAGGGGTCGCCGATGGGAAGATCCCCGACTACCAGGCGGCGGCGATGCTCATGGCGGTGTTCATCAACGGGATGGATCCCGACGAGCTGGCGACCTGGACCGACGCCATGCTCCACTCCGGAGAGGTGCTCGACCTCTCCTCGATCGAGGCGCCGAAGGTGGACAAGCACTCGACCGGTGGCGTGGGTGACAAGGTGAGCATCCCGCTCGCACCAATCGTGGCCGTCTGCGGCGCCGCGGTCCCCATGATGAGCGGGAGGGGGCTGGGGCACACCGGTGGCACCCTGGACAAGCTGGAGTCGATCCCGGGCTTCACCACCGCTCTCGAGCCCGACCGGTTCAACCAGGTGCTCGCCGCCGAGGGTCTCGTCCTGGCGGGCCAGTCGGAAAGCCTGGTCCCCGCCGACAGGCGGCTCTATGCGCTGCGAGACGCCACGGGCACCGTCCCTTCGATCCCTCTGATCGCTTCGTCGATCATGTCGAAGAAGCTCGCCGAGGATCTCGACGCCCTCGTGCTCGATGTCAAGGTGGGGTCGGGTTCGTTCATGGGCGACATCGAGCGTGCCCGCCTGCTGGCCACCACCATGGTCGGGCTGGGGGCGGCACACGGGCTGACCGTCGAGGCGGTCCTCACCGACATGAGCGAGCCGCTCGGGGTGGAGGTGGGCAACGCCAACGAGGTCGCAGAGTCGATCGAGGTTCTGCGCGGGGAAGGGCCCGACGACCTCATCGAGTTGGTCACCGACCTCGCCGCCCGGATGCTCACCGCGGCGGGCATCACCGGCTCGGCGGACGAGGCGGCGCTCTCGGTTGCAGGCGCCATCGAGTCGGGTGCTGCGCTCGACGCCTTCCGCCGCGTCGTCGCCGCCCAAGGCGGTGACACCTCGGTGGTGGACGATCCGGCCGGCCTCCCATCGGCACCCGAGATCGCCGAGGTGACGGCCGGACGTGCAGGCTGGGTGACGAGGTGCGATGCCCGTACCGTGGGCGTGGCTGCGATGCGGCTAGGTGCCGGGAGAGAACGCAAGGAGGACGAAGTGGACCATGGTGTCGGGATCACGCTCCTCGCCAAGGCGGGCGACCCGGTGGACAAGGGACAGCCAGTGGCCAGGGTTCGCTACCGGTCCCGAGGAACGGTGGGAGGACACGGCTCCGTTCCTCGCCGGGGCCTGGCAGGTTGGTGACGACGCCCCGAGCACTCAGCCCTCTCGTGATCGAACGGGTCGGCTGATGCCACCTGAGCTACATCCCGCCGGCACGATTCGAGACGGTCCGGGCCGGCGCCGACCTGATCGCCGAGCGCACCGGGCGCACCAGGCACGATCTCGCCCTGGTCTTGGGTAGCGGACTCGGCGGCTATGCCGCCACGCTGTCCGATCCGGTCGAAGTTGGGCTACGACGAGATTCCGGGGATGCCGGTCCCCGCGGTGGAAGGGCACGGCGGCGTCCTCGTGTCGGCGATGGCAAATGGTTACCCGGTGCTTGCCTTCACCGGGCGGGTACACGCCTACGAAGGGTGGGACCTGGCGGAGGTCGTCTTTGGGGTGCGGGCCGCAGTCCTCGCCGGTTGCCGCACGGTTGTGCTCACCAACGCCGCCGGCGGTATCGGCGAAGGGCTTTCGCCGGGAGACCTGGTCGTGATCCGAGACCACCTCAACCTCACAGGACGCACCCCGCTCCAGGGCCGCAACGACGAAAGGCTCGGGCTGCGGTTCCCCGACATGACCGAGGTGTACACCGCCGGGCTGCGCCAACGCCTGGCCGAGACCGCTGCGGGTCTCGGCGAGTCACTCGGAAGCGGTGTCTATGCCTGGCTGCTCGGTCCCGCATACGAGACGCCCGCCGAGGTGGAGATGGCGCGCCGTCTCGGCGCCGACCTGGTGGGCATGTCAACGGTGCCCGAGGCGATCGCGGCCCGTCACATGGGTGCCAGGGTGGTCGGTATCTCGCTGGTGACCAACCTCGCCGCCGGGATGTCGGCCAACCCGCTGTCACACGACGAGGTGCAGGAGACCGCCACCGCCGCCCAAGGAGCGGTTCACGCGGCTGCTCGACGCCGCCCTCCCCGTCCTCGTCCCCTGATCTCAGATACCGAGCACCTGATCGAGCCCGACAGTCGACGCCGACGGCTCCCACCACATGCCGGATGGACAGAACCGCACCTAGGGCGAACGACGCATAGGTGGTGCTCTGGTGGATCACCGAGAACAACTCACCGCTGTTGGAGAAGGCGACCTCCTGTTGCGAGATGACACCTTCGAGGCGGACGAGTGGACTCGCACCCCGCCGACATCGGCACCCCTCGCCCCGGCGACGAGTTCCGAGGAGGCGGTCGAGGACGACCCTCCTGCAGCGGCGATCCGTGAGGCGGTGTTCAAAGACGTGCCCGACGGGGCGTCGGGCTTGTCGGCGTGGTGGCGCTCGATCACCTCGGCCTGCTCGAAGTGGGGCGCAGCCAGCTCGGCGAAAGCGCGCCATCAGCACCGCTCCCACCGAGAAGTTGGGCACCACCAGACAGCCCGGTCTTTCGTCCCCCCAGAGCCGGCGCAGCTCGTCGAGCCGTTCCTCGGTGAACCCGGATGTCCCGACCACGGCTCCAAACCCCCGCCGGCGCCAAGCGCGCAGGTTGTCCATGACCACCGTCGGGTTGGTCGACTCGACCATCACGTCGGCCTCGACCTCATCGGGATCGGCAACCACCTCCAAACCGGCGAAATGAACTGCCCCCGCGGTTCGGGTTGTAGGCGCCGGTGAGCTCGAGGTCGTCGGCGGCCTCGACGGCCTCGGCCACCGCGGTGGCGAGACGACCAGGCGCCCCGGAGATCGCGACACGTATCAGACAGGAGCCCCCATCGGCGGCCGACAGTACCATCCGGCGTCCTCCCCACCCGGAGCCTCCTGGTGCCCGATCTCCCGCAAACCGCTGCCGTCGTCGTCGTCGGTGGAGGCGTGACCGGTACCAGTGCCCTCTACCACCTGACGGCGGCTGGGTGCCAGGACGTGCTGTTGCTGGAAAGGGACACGCTCTGCGCGGGCTCCACCAGCAAGGCGGCAGGGGGCATCCGCGCCCAGTTCTCCGACGAGCTCAACATCAGGATGGCGCTGGAGAACATCCGTCGCTTCGAGCGATTCGGTGACGAGATCGGGGTGGACATCGACTTCAAGCAGTGGGGCTACCTGATCATGGTCGGATCGGGCTCGCTGCCGCAGTTCCGGGAGGCGCTCGACCTGCAGCACCGGCTCGGCGTCCCGTCGGAGCTGCTCGGTCCCGACGAGATCGCCCGGATCGTCCCCCAACTGGCCACTGACGATCTGGCTGGAGCCACCTTCTGTCCCATAGACGGTTACGCCACCCCCGAGAGCGTGGGCCAGGGATATGCCGGAGCCGCGACCCGCCGCGGGGCTCGGGTGATCCAGGGCTGCGAGGTCACCGTCGGTGACCGTCGAGGAAGGAAGCGTCACCGGAGTGGCCACGACGATGGGCACGATCTCGTCACCTCTTGTGATCCTCGCCGCCGGTGTGTGGTCGGTGGATCTGGCCGCGGCGGCGGGGCTCCACCTCCCGGTGACACCGGAGCCGCGCTACGTCTGGTTGACCGAGCCAGGAGACCCTCTCCCCCACGAGCTTGCCGCTGACCATCGACTTCGACACCGGCTTCTACTTCCAGCGCGAGGGCCAGTCTTTGCTCTTCGGCGGACGTCAGACGATCGCTGGAGGAGTTGGCACCTTTCGCCACCCACCGTTTGCCGCTGCTGGCGGATCTCGGGATCCGCCCCGGCTGGTGGGGGTACTACGAGATGAGCCCCGACCACAACGCGGTCATCGGCGCCGCCGCCGAACCCAAGGGTCTGCTCTACGGCACCGGGTTCTCGGGTCACGGCTTCCAGCAGTCGCCCGTGGTCGGCGAGTACCTGGCCTGCCTGGCGCTCGGATTGGAACCGCCACTCGATCTCAGCCCGCTCTCCGTGGATCGATTCGCCGCGGCCGTCCGCCACGCCGGAGACCCATGTGATTTGAGCTCCCAGCGGTGTCGAGCGGGTGCATGTCGAGGTAGGACGAGGGGGTCCTCCTCGAACCGCCGCTGGCACCCGGCGGCGCAGAACCAATAGGTGATCCCCATCGTGCTCCGCCGAGAACCGGGCGGTTGCCGGGTCGACCTCCATCCCGCAAACCGGGTCGATCGCCACCTCTGGGAGCACCACGGCCGGCGCTGGGGCACCGCTGGCGGCGCGCAAGCGCCACCAACTCGGCGAGCACCGCCACCGCCACCTCCTCGTGGGTGGTGTGGCCCAGGTCGAGACCGGCGGGGGCCCGCACCCTGGCAAGCTGCTCCTCGTCCATCCCCTCGGCCCGCAATGCCTCGAGCACCGATGAGGCCCGCTTCCCCGATGCCACCAAACCGATGAAGGCTGCCGGGGCCGCCAAGGCAGCCTTCAACGCCGGCTCGTCGTAGTGGCCCTGGGTGGCGACGACGACGAACCCGCCCTCTCCGACCGCACCGAGGTCGGGGCTGTCCACCGAGCGCGACCGCCACCCCAGGACGGCGGCCATCTCGACCAGTACCACGACCATCGGTGAGTCGCCCACCACCACCAATTCGGGGGTGGGGAGCACCGGTTCCAGATAGACCTCCATGGCTCCCTCCGACTCGCACGCCATCGGCACCACCTCGACCCCCTCCCGCGAATCGTGCTCACCGAGCACGAGCACCCGCGGCCGGCCGTCCTCGAGCGACTCGAGGGCCCGCCTCACCACGGTGGGGGCGGCGCAGGCCCCACCCGAGCCACCCCTCGACGCTCCCGTTTGCGCTGATGATCGCCTTCGATCCCTGCCGCCCCGAAGACGGCGCCCGCCGCCACACCACGGTGGCGAGCACGAATGGCTGACCCGACTCAGCCAGCTCGGCGGCTCGCCGCAGGGTGCTCAAGGACCTGCCATCGGCCGGTCAAGGAGTCACCTCGACACCGTTGAGGGCGCCCCACACCCGGTGCGGCAGGACCGGCATGTCGATGTTCTCCACACCGGCTGACCAGAGGGCGTCGATCACCGCGTTGCCGGGACGATCGCGCCCTTCAGCGCCCGGCGCCAGCCCGGGCGCTCGTCGCGGTCGTTCGACTCGACGAGCAGGACGTAGGGCACGCGGCGGAGGCGGCACCACGCGATCGCAGCCTGGGAGGCGAACGTGCTCCACCCGGACACGACGACGACTCCCGGCTGGGCGGCCCGCAGGGCGCCGAGGACGCCCGGCGTCACGGGATAGTCGTGCCGGAGGATGCGATGCGCTCCGGGGAGGCGCCGCCCCTCGAGGACGACCGAACGATGGCTCGCCTCGAGCTCCCACTCCCGCCGCTGGACGGACGCCCCCGCGTAGATCGCAGTCAGCTCGATCTCGCCGCGGGCAGCGAGCAGGTCGAGCATCGGGTTGCGGTAGGGCGTCGGCTCGGGGAGCACGAACGCGACCGGGACGGGCGCCGTGCCGAGGCCGTGACGAAGCCACGTCGCGGCGGCGTCGCGCTCTGCCCCCGCCGACCGCCGCCGCCGCCACCGCGAGACCGCCTGGAGCGGGAGCGTGCGGTCGAAGGCGAACGCGGCCCGGGTGAGCGTCCCACGGTCGTCCCCGCGCGCGGTGGCGAGCGCCCAGGCGGCTGCCCGACGGGCCTCGCTGCCACCGTGCCGCCGCTCGAACGCGTCGACGAGCTCGCCGAGCGCGTCGGCCGCCGCGGCGGCCGAGTCCATCGGCAGCTCGCGACCAGAGCCGACGAGCCACGCGAGCTCGGCGCGCTCCTCGCCGATCCCGGGGACGAGCTCGGTGATCTGCCGGAGCGCGACCCGCCGCTGGCAGGCGCGGTGCCCTGGCAGGTCGGCCCGGCGCGTCGACGCCTGTGCGGGGTGGCGCCGGTAGAGGACGAGGGGATCGCGGAGGTTGTCGCCGTCCGCGATCGCGAGGAGCCGCGACCAGAGGTCGTAGTCCTTGCTCTCGCCGAACGAGGTGTCGTAGCGGAGCCCGTGCGCGTCGAGCATCTCGCGGTCGACCATCACCGTCGGGTGGAGGAACGGCGACGAGAAGAGCGCCGCCCACCGCACGGCGCGCGCCCCGGACGGCATGCGATGGACGCGACCGACCCGACCGTCGTCCCCGAAGTCGATCGCGCCGGTCCCGACGACCGCCGCGGCGGGGCCGGAGCCCATCCGCGCCACGAGCCGCTCGAGCCAGGGTGGGCGCGCGACGTCGTCTGCATCGAGGCGCGCGACGTAGCGCCCGCGCGACTCGCCCATGCCGACGTTGAGGGCGCCGGCGAGGCCGAGCGCCTCGTCGTTCCGCAGGACGCGAAGCCGCGTGTCCTCGATCTGGCCGAGGAGCTCCCCCGTGCCGTCGATCGAGCCGTCGTCGACGACGACGAGCTCGAGGTCGCCGAGCGTCTGGTCGAGCACGCTCGCCACCGCCTGGCCGATCGTCGCGCGCGCGTCGCGGGCCGCGAGGACGACGGAGACTAGAGGCGGTTTCATCGCCTCGCGGAGGGTAGCCTGCGCCGGTGCCCGGAGCCGCGCGCCCGA
>CAWGYV010000017.1:0-146973 GCA_963826825.1 uncultured Acidimicrobiia bacterium
CGGTGAGCCTGCTCCTCGGCCCGATGAATTGGTCGGGGGTCGAGTGTCGCCCGCAGTTGTCGCACTGATCACCGCGCGCCGGGTCGTACCCGCAATGGGGGCAAGTCCCTTCGACGTAACGGTCGGGGAGGAACCGCTCGGCCTCGGGGTCTAGAACTGGATGCTCGTCGGGGCGATGTAGCCGCCCTCCCGCAGCGTGCGGAAGACGTCCCAGGTGACCTCACGGTGGTTCTCGGTCATGGTGGTCGTGAAGAGGTCGAACGAGATCCCCAAACTCCCAGTAGCCAAGGATTTCGGTGGTATCGGTCGACCACTTCCCGAGGTGTGGTGCTCTCCTGGTCAGCTTTCACCGTTATCGGGGTGCCGTGGGCGTCGGACCCGGACACCATGAGCACCCGGTTGCCCGCTAGGCGGTGGTAGCGGGCGAAGATGTCAGGCGGCAGGTAGGCGCCTCCGAGGTGCCCAAGGTGGAGCGAGCCGCTGGCATAGGGCCAGGCGACGGCGACCAGGATGTGGCGCGGGCAGGCATGGCCCAGAGCGAGGGTACAGCCGATGCCCCAGACCACCCGCCGGATATCAGCCGTTGGAAGCTTGCCCAGCCTCTCGACGGCCTCGGTAAGCGTGGCGTCGTCCTTGCAGAAGGCGAACCTCACCAGGCCCGAGCCGTCTGCGGGGTCGTGGTAGAAGACGCTCGGAGGGATGGCGACCACGCCGGCCCGCTCAACCATCTGCCGGCAGAACTCGCGGTCGCCGGCATCGAGACAAGCCCCGATATCCCGCCATCGTGAAGTAGGTCCCCTCGGTGGGGTGGACCTCAAACCCTGATGCGGTCAGCCCCGCTGCCAGTAGGTCGCGTTTCGCCCGGTAGCTCGTCCTCAATTCGTCGTAGAACGACTCTGGAGCGTCGAGGGCTGCCACCGCGCCGTGCTGTACGGGTGTCGGGGTGGTGAAGGTGAGGAATTGGTGTGCGGCCCTGACAGCCTTGGTGAGATCAGACGGCCGATCGCCCAGCCGACCTTCCACCCGGTGAGAGAGAAGGTCTTGCCCAGCGATGACAGTGTGAGCGTGCGGTCCCACATTCCCTCGCGCCGGGCCAGTCGCAGGTGGGGGCGCTCGAACACCATCTCTTCGTAGACCTCGTCGGTTATGGCGATAGCGTCGTGCTCGACGCACAACCGGGCGATGGCGTCCAACTCGTCGGGGGTGAATACCCGGCCGGTTGGGTTGTGCGGCGTGTTGACCAGGATGGCTTTTGTCCGGGTTGAGAACGCCGCCGCCAGCTCGTCGCGGGTCGAGAGCGAACCCGGGTGGGCGCAGTGTGACGAACCGTGGAATGGCGCCTGCCAGCGCCAGGTCAGCCGGATATGCGTCATAAAAGGGCTCGATCACCACGACTTCGTCGCCTGGCTCGATCAGCCCGAGCATGGCTGACGCCAGCGCCTCGGTGCATCCCGTGGTGACCGTGACCTCGATATCGGGGTCGATCTCCCGCCCGAGCCGCGGTCCGTAACGCCGGGCGATGGCCCGGCGTAGCTCGGGGATCCCATGGCTGGGCGGGTACTGGTCGTTGCCCGTCGCCAGCGAGGCGATCACAGCCCTCTTGGCCAAATCGGCCCCGTCCCAGTTGGGGAACCCCTGACCGAGGTTGATGGCGCCGACATCGGCCGCAAGCGCCGACATCTCGGTGAAGATGGTCACACCGAAAGGCCGGAGACGACGGGCGACTGGAGTCACCGCGCCGAGATTACGACGGGGCGCCTCGGGTCATGGTGCGCCGATGCCTGCAATTCGGAGTCGTTCGCTCCGCTCGACGATGAGGACACCGGCGAGGATGAGGATTCCACCGGCGACCAGTGTGAATGTGACCGTCTCATCCAGGAACACCACGCCGCCGATCACCCCGATCACCGGTACGACATAACCGATGAGCGAAGCCGTGGTGGCCGAGGCGAGTCGGGAGGCGCTCAGGAAGGCGAGAAAGGGAAGGACGGTCGACACCGTCGCCAGGTAGAGGAGGGCGGTCCAACCATCGCCTCCGAAGCCCCAGCCCGCAAAGAGTTCGCCGGCGAAGGCGGCAACGACGATGGCCGTCACCGCGCCGGCGAGGAACTGGGGCAGGGCGAGGTCGGAGACACGGTGGCGCTCGGCGTACCGCCGGGTCAACGCCCCGCCGAACGCAGCCAGCGTCACCCCGATGAGCATCAAACCGACGCCAAGCGGGAGGTTGGCCCCGGCGGGCAGGCCGACATCGCCGGTGAGGAGCAGCACCGCCACCCCGCCCAGAGCGACCACCATCCCCACGATCTTTGGAGTGTGGAGCGGCTCGTCGTCGAGAAGCCAATGCGCCCAGAAGGCGGTCCCTAGCGGCACCAGGGCGATCAGCAGGCCGCCGACCCCAGCGGAGAGTTGCTCCAGCGACAAGGTGAAGAAGAAGGTGGGCATCGCCATGTTGACCACACCGAGGATAGCGCCGTCGCGCCACACCGTCCGATTCCTGGGTATCTCTCCCCTCACCAGGAGCCATACCACGACCAGACCTGTCGCCAGCGTGAATCTGGCGGCGAGGAGGAGAAACGGCGGCACACCCGCCAGAAGAGCCGCTCGTGTGGCCACCGTCCCGGTACCCCACCCAAACCCGGCAAGCGCGATGGCGAGCCAGATCAGACGACTATGCACGGCGGCTTCGCCGCCGTGCATGTTTGAAGCGAGCGGCTTCGCCGCGCTCATTTTTGCTGGTCGGGCTGTACACGCCAGCCCGACCAGGCCGAGGGAGGTTGCAGGAGCCACCCCCCTCGGGCACCCCCCAACGAACCTCGGGCACCTCCCATGAGGAACGCTTCACCCTTCGGTGATTTCACTTTCGTCTTCCGTCTTCCGTCTTCCGTCTCTGGCGGCCGTCTTGGCACCTACCACCCGCCACCTACAACCCCTTGGGGTGCCAGACGGTCTTGGTCTCGGTCAAGGCAGCGATGAGGAGGGGGTGCTGGGCACGGGGAGAGAGCCAGTCGGGAGAGCCGTCGGCCCCGATTACCCGCTTGACGTTCTCGGCGGCCAGTTCCTCCATCGAGCCAACCATCTCCCGGGGGGCACCGGCCAGGTCGACCGCCTGGACGTCCATGTGCGAGCAGAGCACGGGGAGAAGCTCGGACTTGGGACCGGTGAGCAGGTTGACCACGCCCCCGGGGACGTCCGACGTCGCCAGCACCTCGGTGAAGGCGACCGCCGGGAGGGGTTGGGGCTCGGAGGCCAGGACGACCAGGGCGTTGCCCGGGACCAGGGCGGGAGCAACCCGGCTCACCAGCCCGAGCAGCGCCGGTTCATCGGGGGCAACCACCCCGACCACGCCGACCGGCTCGGGGGCGGACAGGTTGAAGAACGGGCCGGCCACCGGGTTGAGGTTGCCGTAGGTCTGGGCGAACTTGTCACACCAACCGGCGTACCACACCAACCGGTCGATCGACGTGGCCACCTCGGTTCGGGCCTCACGTCCCGACGAGCCTCCGTCGGTGAGGGCTTCGACGAACGTGCCGGCGCGGTCCTCGAGCATCTCGGCGATGCGGTACAGAATCTGACCGCGGTTGTACCCGGAGCGCTCGGCCCATCCCTGCTGTGCCTTGCGGGCGGCCCGAACCGCATCGCGCAGGTCCTTGCGCGATGCCCAGGAGACCCGGGAGAGGACGGTGCCGTCGGGGCGACCGCCGGATAGGAGCGCCCCGACTCGGAACGGGGGAAGTCGCCCCCGATGTAGAGCTTTGCGGTCTTGCGCACGTCGAGCCGGGCCATCAGCCCTGCCCGCCCTTGAGGTAGCCGAGCAGCCCGTGGCGCCCACCCTCGCGCCCGAAGCCCGACTCGCGGTAGCCGCCGAAGGGGGACGCCGGGTCGAACTTGTTGAAGGTGTTGGCCCACACCACCCCGGCGCGCAGCCGGTCGGCCATCCAGAGGATCCGCGACCCCTTTGTCGTCCAGACCCCAGCCGAGAGGCCATATGGCGTGTTGTTCGCCTTCTCCACCGCCTCGTCGGGGGTGCGGAAGGTGAGGATGGAGAGGACCGGGCCGAAGATCTCCTCCTGGGCTATCCGGTGGCTCTGCGAGACCCCGGTGAAGAGTGTTGGTCGGAACCAGAAGCCGTTGGCGGGGAGGGCGCACTCGGGTTGGTACATCTCGGCGCCTTCGGCCTCGCCGGCACGGACCAACTCGGTGATCTTGTCGAGTTGGTCGCTGCTGTTGATCGCCCCGACATCGGTGTTCTTGTCGAGCGGATCGCCGACACGGAGCGTGGCAAGCCTTTCCTTGAGCTTGTCGACGAAGACGTCGTGGATCGACTCCTGCACGAGGAGCCGGCTTCCGGCGCAACAGACATGTCCCTGGTTGAAGAAGATGCCGTTGATGACCCCCTCTATCGCCTGGTCGAGCGGTGCGTCGTCGAAGATGACGTGTGCCCCCTTGCCACCCAGCTCGAGGGTGAGCCTCTTCCCGGTCCCGGCGAGCCGGCGGCGGATCGCCTTGCCGACGGCGGTTGAGCCGGTGAAGGCAACCTTGTCCACCTCGGGATGGGCGACGACGGCGCTGCCGGTCTCCCCGCCGCCGGTGACCACGTTGAGCACCCCGGGTGGTAGCCCGGCCTCGTTGGCGAGCTCGGCGAACATGAGCGCGGTGAGCGGGGTGGTCTCAGCCGGCTTGAGGACCACCGTGTTCCCGGTGGCAAGAGCGGGTGCCACCTTCCAGGCGAGCATCATCATCGGGAAGTTCCACGGGATCACCTGACCGGCCACGCCGAGCGGCTCGGGCGACAGCCCGGGGAAGGCGTACTCGAGCTTGTCGGCCCACCCGGCGTGATAGAAGAAGTGGGCGGCGACGAGGGGGAGATCGACGTCGCGTGACTCCCTGATCGGTTTCCCGCCGTCCATCGTCTCGACCACGGCGAACTCGCGGGCGCGCTCCTGGAGCATCCGTGCGATCCGGTAGAGGTACTTGGCCCGCTCCGCACCGGGGGTCCGCCCCAACTCTTCGAGACGCGCCGTGCCGCCGTCACCGCCAGGTCGACGTCCTCTTCGCCCGCCTCGGCCACCTCGGCGAGCAGGTCCTCGGTGGCGGGGTTGACCGTCGGGAACCACGTTCCCGAGGCCGGCTCGACGAACCGCCCGTCGATGAACAACCCGTAGCGCTGGCGGAGCGAGACCATCTCCGCCGTCTGCGGCGATGCCTCGTATTCCCAAGTTTTGGCGTCGCTGAGCGCGCTATCGCCGCGTTTGGTGACGCCAAAACCGGTGGGCACGTCAGGCCTCGGTGAAGTAGTCGGGGGACTGATACCGACCGGTGGCCAGCCAGCGAAGCTGCATCAGCACGTCATTGAGCAGGCTGGATGCACCGATGCGGAAACGGTCCGGGGTCAGCCATTCGGCCCCCACCGTCTCGTGGACCATCACCAGCCACTTGATGGCGTCCTTGGAGACCCTGATCCCCCCGGCGGGCTTCATCCCCACCGCCACACCGGTGAGACGTTCGAAGTCGCGGATCGCCTCCAGCATCACGAGCCCGACGGGGAGGGTGGCGGCGGGTTGCACCTTGCCCGTCGAGGTCTTGATGAAGTCGGCCCCGGCCGCCATCGCCAGCATCGAGGCGCGTCGCACCGCATCCAGCGTGCCCAACTCGCCCGTCTCCAGGATCACCTTGAGGTGGGCGGGGCCGCAGGCTTCCTTGACCGCGGTGATCTCCTCGAATACTTCGAGATGTCGGCCGGCGAGGAAGGCGCCGCGATCGATCACCATGTCGATCTCGTGTGCCCCCATGGCCACGACCCGTTTGGTCTCATCGAGCTTGACCTCGAGCGGCGCCTGACCGCTTGGGAAGTAGGTGGCAACGGAGGCGACCTTGACCGATGTGCCGCTCAGTGCCTCGAGAGCGAATGGCACCAGATTGGGGTAAACGCATATCGCCGCCACCGGTGGGACCGAAGGGTCCACCGGGTCGGGCCGGATCCCCTTGGCGCACAACTGCGCCACCTTCCCCGCGGTGTCCTTCCCCTCCAGCGTGGTGAGGTCCATCATCCGCACCGCCAGGAGGAGGGCGTCGCGCTTCGACGCCTTCTTGATGCTCCTCGTCCCCAGCGCAGCGACCCGCTCACCCACGCCCACCTCGTCCACCGAAGGGACCGCGGCCAGGTAGGAGGCGATGGCCGAGGTGGTCACCGATGTCCCCAGCACAGGAGTGGAGGAACGGCTCGCCTGGAGGGTGGTCACACGATGATGGTAGGCGTCGGGGCCGTTCGCCGAGGAGGCCGGGTGGCGTCGTGGCCACCGGCTACGGTGCGCCCCCGATGCCGTTGACCACCTCAGCAGTGCTCGGTGCTGAGCGCATCGTGGTGCCGCTGTACGGGCCGCTCGACTTGGTTCGCACCTGCGCCAGGTTCGCCCAGGGCCACCACGATCCCTGCAACCGGCTCGTCGGCGACGAGGTGTGGCGGGCCACCAGAACCCCCGAAGGGCCCGCCACCCTGCGGCTGCGGGTGACCGCCGGCCATCTCGAGGCGCAGGCGTGGGGCCAGGGGAGTGCGTGGGCTCTCGGCGCCGCCGCGGCCACGGCAGGGCTCCTCGACCCGGCGGAGAGTTTCGACCCGCCCCCCGGGCCGGTGCGCCGCCTCAACCGACGGGCGCCAGGGTTGCGGATCCCGGCTACCGGCAGGCTGCTCGAGATCCTGGTGCCGACGGTGATCGCCCAGAAGGTGACCGGTCAAGAGGCATTCTCGGCATGGCGCCGTCTTGTCAGGCTGCTGTCTGGCCCGGCGCCCGGGCCCGGTGGTTTGCTGCTACCACCGGCCCCCGAGGACCTGGCAGCCCTCCCCGCCTACCGCTATCACCCGCTGGGGATGGAACGGCGCCGGGCGGAGACCGTACGCCGCGTAGCCAAGCGGGCCGTGTGGCTCGAAGAGTCGCTGCAGCTGCCGCTGGCCGAGATGTACGGCCGGGTCACATCGATCCTGGGTGTGGGGTGGTGGACCGCCGCAGAGTCGCTGTCGGTGGCAGCGGGTGACGCCGACGCCGTCCAGGTCGGCGACTTCCACCTCCCCAACCAGGTGGCGTGGAACCTCGCCGGCGAGCCACGTGGCGACGACGCCAGGATGATCGACCTGCTCGACCCCTACCGCGGCCACCGCCAGCGTGTCATCAGACTCGTGGAGACGGTGGGGGCCCGCCCGCCTGCGTACGGACCACGTCACCGCATCCGCTCCATCGCCGAGATGTGACGTCGACCCCGGGTTGCCGGGATTGACTAGCCCGAGGTGGTGGTGGTGGTCACCGGTGTCTGGCCGGCGGTAGTCAGTGCTTCGATCACTAGATCCACCACCGGTGCGCCCTCGGTCCCGGGGCTGCGGATGCCGCCGTGGTCGGCGCCGGGCACAACTGTGAAGGTGGCGTCGTACCCGGCTGCGGCGAGCGCCTCCTGGAACGAGGTGCCGTAGTACTCGGGGACGATGGTGTCCTGGTCGCCCCATGCCAACCGGACGACGAGCGCGGGGTTGGCACCGAGGAGTTGGAAGGGGTTGCCCGCCGACCATGCCTCGGAGGCGGTCTCGGGCGGCCCTCCAAAGAAAGAGGACAGCGGGACCAGGAACCGGCTCGGGTCGTAGGGGCCTGCCAGCCCCACCAACGCGTCGGGCAGCGCCGAGCCATCGTCCTCGACGCAATCGCCGCGGTAACCATCGCCGGCAAGCCCGATCACCGCCGCGAGGTGACCGCCGGCCGAGTGCCCGACGACGGCGACCCGGCTACCCGCCCCCCCGAAGCGGACAGAGTCGGAGCGGGCGAAGCGGACGGCGCAGGCAAGATCCTCGAACGTGGCCGGGTAGCCGCCCCCCTGCCCGATGAGCCGGTAGTCGACGTTGTAGACAACGACCCCTCGTGCGGCGAGGGCGTCGGCCAGCCGAGACATGGTGTATCGGTGCCCTGTCACCCACCCGCCGCCATGGACCAGCACGGCCACCGGGTGGCTCCCACCGCTGCGCGGGGCATGGATGTCGAGCATCAAGCCGGAGGCGAACTCGATCGCCTCCTCGCGCTGCACCCGCCCCTCGAGGTCCTCGGGTTCGCTCGCTGCCGTCGTCGTTTTGGTGGTGGGTGTGGTCCTGACCTTGACCGATGTGGTCGACGGCGCCCGGGCGGAGTAGGGATCGACCAGCCGGGCGCTCTGGCTGTCGGCGCCGGACGCACATGCGGCGAGCAGCACGACGAGCAGAACGGCGGATGACCGGCGGAACACGGCAGGAGTGTAAGAACGGATCGGGCCAATCCAGCGGAGCCGACCGGTCAGATCGGTCAGATCCGTTCGTACCCCGTTCTGGTGAGCCGCTCGGCGGCGGCGGCGTCGACGAGAACGGTGACGTCCTCCGCCCCATCCGCCACGATCCGGGCAGGCACCGGGTCACCTTCACCCTCGAGGAAGGCGGCGACCGCTTCACTCTTGCCGCTACCCGACACCAGGAACACGAGATGCCGGGTGGCGTGGAGTAGCGGTACGGTCGAAGTCAGCCTCCAGGCCGCCAGTGCCGAAACCCAGGCCGCTATGTAGATGCGCTCCCGTTCCTCTAGTGCGTCGTTCCCGGGGAAGCACGAGGCGGTGTGACCGTCATCTCCCACTCCGAGCACGGCGAGGTGGGGCCGGAGACCTCCGCCATCGTCGGGTATCACCTGGCGGATTGCTTCCTCGTAACGCGAGGCTGAGACGTGCGGATCGAGGTCCGGGGCATAGTCGGGTCGGAGCAACTTGGCGGAGAGACGCCCGGTCAGGATCTCTTCGATCATCCGGCCATTGCTCTCAGGGTGGTCGTGGGGTACCCACCGCTCGTCACAGAGCCAGGGATCGACTCGGTCCCAGGCGACATCCTCTTCGAGCAGCCGGCTGTAGGTCCCTCGAACGGTGCTGCCTCCCGACAAGGCGAGGTCCGCCCGGGGGGTTGGGGAGTTCGACAGGAAACCGGCGATGGTGGTCGCCGCCATCTCGGCGAGGGCGTCTGGGCCCGAGAGGACACGGATCCTCATGAACCCGAGGGTACCGCCGAGATCACACCAGGAAGAAGGGTGGGTCCTCCATCAGTGCGCCGGCGATGATCGCCACCAGATAGCCGCCGAGCAGGAGCAGACCGGTGAAGAGGTGGAGCCTGATGTTGGTCTGCATCGCCGGCATCAGTGCGTACGGCTGGTCGTAGTACTTGCCTAGCTGGCGGGCGCACTCCAGGGCGAGCGGGATGGTGGCAAGAGCGATGATTGTGGGCCGCGGCATGATCCCGGTGACCGCTCCGATGGCGATGGTGGCGAAGGCGAGCCCAGCCGCCACCTGGTAGCCGCGGATCACCGCCTCCTTGGACCAGCGGACCGGGAGGGTGCGCTTGCCGGCTGCGGCGTCACCCGGCCGGTCGGGGACCTCGTTCACGTACAGGACGAGGGCTATGAAGATCGCAACCGGGATCGACAGGACCCACGCCTCGGCGGTGATGGTCTGTGCCTGGACGAAATATCCACCAAGAAGCATCGCCGGCCCGAATCCGAGAGCGACGGCGATCTCGCCGAGACCGCGATAGACCAGCTTGAAGGGCGGCGCCGTGTAGAAGATGGCGAAGAACATCCCCGCCGCTCCGATTATCAACAGTTCCCACCCGCGGGTGGCGGCCAGGTAGACCCCGATGGCGCCGCCGGCCATAAAGAACGCCCCGGCCATCCACGACATGGTCTGCATGCTGACCAGGCCGTAATGGATGACACGCGAACCGCCGCTGAACGGGGTCGGCGTCGAGTTGGCGGCGTCGGCGCCGCTCAGCGTGTCGAACACGTCGTTGGTGACGTTGAGGCCGAGGTGGATGAAGACCGCCCCGAGGAGGGTCAGCAGCGCCAGCCATATGTCGAACGCGCCGTTGCTGGCGGCGGCGGCCACGCCCAGTGCTACGGGGACGAACGTGGCGGTGAGGAACGGGAGTCGGGTGGCCCGGAGGAACAACCAGAAGCCGGCCAACTTTGGCCGCACCTCACGACCCTGGAGCCTCCCCAGATCGCGGAAGTAGCGGTGGGCTTGGGGGACCGAGCGCTCGGAGTACTCGAAGAAGGGCACGTCGTTCTCGTCCCATCCCTTTGCCCGCTCCGGGGCGACGATCAGCACCCCATCACCATGCCGGACCGGGCCCCACACCGACACGTAGCGGCGCTGGTCGTAGCCGTAACCGGTGACGGGGTTGATGTGGCTGAAGAGCACATCCACCAGCGTGCCGTCTGACGGTGCCAGCTCTCCGGCCGGCGTGTCGAGAATCAGCACCCCCTCCTCGGCCCGGAAGGTCGTGGCCACCTCCATGGGGTACCCGTCGTCGTCGACGAAGGCGAGCACGGCGCGGTCGTATGCCCCCGCTTCGATCAGATCGATGCCGGGGGAGGTCATGCCGGCTCCATCGTGTAGACCCGCGGCGGCATGTCGGTTCGCCCGCCCTCCCAGAGGAGCACCCGGCGCGGTGTGATCGTTATCACCGCCCTCTCCCAAAAGAGGGGAAGGGCGACCCGCTGCTTGTAGAACGCCTCGACGCCCGGTTCCTTCTCCAACCACTTGGGGAGCAGCCATTCCCAGGTCGAGTGCGGATCGTCCTCGTCGATGGTGGCATCGCCCTGCACGGTGACGCGATGGGCGAGCGGGTCCCCGTGTGCTGCAGTTAGATCGGTCACGGCGAGTGACACCTTCGGGTTGGCGCGGATGTGCTCCACCTTTTTGGAAAAGAGCGCGCTGGAGTGGAGGTAGATCAGGTCTCCGTCGCTCAACGGGATCATAGGGTGGGTGACTGGCCGCCCGCTCGGGGTGACCACCGTCAACTCGCCCACCAATGCCCGGTCGAGCACTTCGGCAACCGGATCGGGGAGACGGGCCATAAGCGCTTTCTCTCCTCGTTTCAAGGGACCGCACGGGAGGCTAGCCAGGCGGAGAAGGCGACCCGCCGGCTCGATAGGCTCCGCTCGAGATGGCCTCGGTCCTCGGCCCGGTGCTCGAGCAGTTGAGCGGTCCCGGCAGCCTTTTCGAAACGGTTCCAGACACCGACCGCGGGGTGCTCACCTACCGCAACCGGTTGTTGAATCTGCGGCATCTCGTCGAGATCGGTGCCGGGCACGGGGACCTGGAGTACGTCGCGCAGGGCGACGAGCGACTCACCTTCTCCGATACGTTCGACCAGGCGCTCCGACTGGCCGCGGCGCTCACCGAACGGGTCGGGATTTCGCCGGGTGACCGCGTTGCCATTCTCGGCGGCAACTCGCCGGGGTGGGTCGTGGCCTTCTGGGCTCTGGTGGTTGTCCAGGCCATCGTGGTCCCGCTCAACCCTTGGGAGACCGACCGGCAACTCGACGCCAAGCGGATGGATACCGGTGCCAAGGCTGTGCTCAGCGACCGGGCCCGGGCGGACCTTGCCCTGGCCGCGGGGTTCACCGCTCAACAGGTTGTGGTCTGGGGTGGAAGGCTCGGGGCGGGCTCGCTCGAAGAGTTGGTCGCCGCCTACGAGCCCACCTCGCTCCATGCGGTCCCCGCCGCCCACGAAGACAGCGTGGCCATCCTGTTTGGCACATCTGGCACCACAGGCAGACCCAAATCGACGGCCACCTCGCACCGCAACGTGTTGAGCAACATGATGACCAGCGGGTTGTTCACCGCGGCGACCCGTCTCGTTTCCGGATCCGGCGTGGCCGAAGGCACCCAGGAGGCGGCCCTGATGGCGATCCCTCTTTTCCACGTCACGGCGTGCCTGATGCAACTGGTGCCGTATGTCGCCACCGGTCGTCGCCTTGTCTTCATGCCGCCTGGGCGGTTCGATCCGGATGTGGCCGGGGAGATCGTCGAGCGCGAGCGAGTGACGTCTCTCGGGGGCGTGCCCACGGTCGTGGCGACGATGCTGGCGGCCGGGGTTCACGAACGGTACGACCTCTCATCGGTCCAGCAGGTGTCCTACGGCGGTGCTCCGGCAGCCCCGGCTCTCGCAGCCAGGGTTGCTGCCGCCTTCCCGCAGGCGCGGAGCCGGATGGCCAATGGGTACGGACTTACCGAGACCTCGGGTCTGTGCACTCTCAACGCCGGGCCCGACTACCTGGAGCGGCCGGGCTCGGTGGGGATCGCCCCACCGGTGGTCGACATTGCGATCCGGTCACACGACGGAGATCTGATCGCCGCGGGTGAACCTGGTGAGATATGGGTCGCCGGGCCCAATGTCATCACCGGGTATTGGAAATCCCCCGAGGAGAACACGAATGCGTTTTCGGGCACCTGGTTCCGCACCGGTGACATCGGGTTTCTCGATGACGACGGGTTTCTCCACCTCACCGATCGGGCGAAGGACGTGATCATCAGCGGGGGCCGCAACGTGTGGTCGCTCGAGGTGGAGAGTGTTCTCGAAGAACACCCGGCGGTGATCGAGGCGGGGGTGTTCGGAGTTCCTCACGGCGACATGGGAGAGGCGGTCTCGGCGGTTGTGGTGATCGCCGCCACCGGTGACGTCACCGGAGCCGGTTTGGAAGCACACTGCAGGGAGCGGCTCGCCGGTTACCAGATCCCCAAGACCTGGGAGCTTCGCACCGATCCACTGCCTCGCACTTCGACCGGGAAGGTGCTCAAAGGGTGGCTGCGGAAGGGCGCCGCTGTAGGGCCGGCTGTGGGCGATGCCGGGGATGCCCCATTTTGAGCGAGTTCACCGTCACCTGGGCGGAGGGGCGGAGCGTCCGCATGGTCCTCGTCGGGGACGGACCGCCACTATTGCTCGCGCCGGGGGCAGGGGCGGGGCAGGACCATCCTCTCAACGCAGCGCTTCGATCGGCTCTGTCCGAGCGAGGAATTGGCGTGGCATCGTTCGACTACCCCTACATGACCGAAGGCCGACGAGCGCCTGACCCGGAGAAGACCCTTCTCCAGTGCCATGGCGCGGCGGCTGCGTACCTTGCCGATCGAAGCGGTGAGGACCCCGGCCGGATCGTGCTCGGTGGAAGGTCGATGGGGGGGCGAATGGCGAGCATGCTGGCTGCGTCCGGCCATCCCTGTCGTGCTCTCGTCCTGTACGCCTACCCCGTGCACCCTGCGGGTCGCCCCGACCGGCTGCGCGTGGAGCACCTTCCGGACATCGAGGTTCCCGTCCTCTCATTCCGCGGGTCGAACGACTCGATGAGCCGTCCCGATGAATACGACCGGTGGGTCCGTCCGCTGCCAACGGTCACCACGGTGGATCTGGAGGGCGTGGACCACGGTTGGCGAGCCAAGGGGAGGTCGATGGGCGAAGTGGTCGAGGAGGTGGCCGGGAAGACGGTGTCCTGGCTCGACGGCTTGGCTTGAGGCTCGCATCGATGTGTATCCGCAACATCGGTAGAGGGCTAGGTTGAGCATCGTCGTCGGGCGGCGGCACAGGACGTAGGAGCCACGTGAAAGCGGACGAGGCCAAGGCCGGGGTCATCGACAGGGTGGCCGCCATCGCCCGCGACCGGGCCCGGCCGGAGCAGGCCGATGACCTCGAGTCCTTTGTCCGCCGCTACTACGCCAACGCTGCCCCGGATGACCTCACCGAGGTCGACCCCGTCGACCTGTACGGCGCCGCCATCGCCCATTGGAGCCTCGCCGCCCGTCGGGCGGCCAACACGGCAAACGTGCGCGCCTACAACCCCCTGTTCGACCGCGACGGTTGGCAGACGACGCACACCGTCGTCGAGACCGTGGTCGACGACATGCCGTTCCTGGTCGACTCGGTGCGGATGGCGCTGAGCCGGAACGGACTCGGGATTCACACGCGTGGTCCACCCGGTGATCCCGGTGAAACGTGACGATGAGGGCGTTCTGCTCGGGTTGGCGGCCAGGGGCGACGAAGACGGCGTTCGTGAGTCGTTCATCCACATCGAGGTCGACCGTCAGGGCGATCCCGCCGTCCTCGAGGAGCTGGCCGGGTGATCTGAGATCTGTGCTCGGCGATGTACGTGCCGCAGTCGAGGACTGGCGGTCGATGCTGGGAGCGCTCCACGAAGTGGTGGCCGCCCTCGAGGAGAACCCGCCACCGATCGACGCCGAGGAACTCGCCGAGGCGAGTGCCTTCCTCGATTGGCTGGGCGACAACCACTTCACCTTCCTCGGGTACAGGTCATACGACTTGGTGCTCGAGGATGGCGAGGACGCCCTCGTCCCCGTTGCCGGGTCCGGGTTGGGGATCTTGCGCGAGGAGTCCGGTGAGACGATCTCGCAGAGCTTCGCCAAGGCACCGCCCGAGGTGCGCCGGCTGGCCAGACAGCCGAACCCGCTCAACCTGACGAAGGCGAACTCGGTGTCCACGGTCCACCGCCCCGCCTATCTCGATTACGTCGGCGTCAAGCGTTTCGGCGCGGACGGCGAGGTGATCGGGGAATGGCGTTTTCTGGGTCTGTACACGTCGATCGTCTACAACACCGACCCCGGACGAATCCCGCTGCTCCGCCGCAAGGTCGCCATGGTGATCGAGAAGGCGGGTTTCCCCTCCGACAGCCACGATGGCAAGGACCTGATCGCCATCCTCGAGACGCTTCCCCGCGACGAGCTCATCCAGATGGAGCCGGAGGAGCTCTATCGAGGTCGCAATGGGGATCCTCCACCTCCAGGAGCGGCACCAGGTCAGGCTCTTCGTGCGCCGCGACAGATTCGGCCGGTTCTTCTCGGCGCTGCTCTTCCTGCCGCGGGAGCGATACAACACCGACACCCGCCTCGCCGCACAGCGCATCCTGATGGAGGCGCTCCAGGGTGTATCGATCGACTACGAGGCGCGCCTCTCGGAGTCGGTGCTCGCCCGGCTCCACTTCGTCATCCGCATCGTCCCCGGCGAGACGGTCGATTACGACGTGGCGGCGATCGAGAAGCGGATCGAAGAGGCGGTGCGCTCCTGGGTGGACGACCTCGGCCAGGCACTGGTCGAGCAGCTCGGCGAGGACCGCGGTCTGGCCCTGGCGGAGAAGTACCGCGAAGCCTTCCCGCCCGGCTACCGGGCCGACTTCCTTCCCAGGGTGGCCGTGGCCGACATCCGGCGTCTCGAGGAACTCGATCCTGCCGGGGATCTCGGGATGCAACTGCGCCGACCTCTGGAGGCTGAGGCGGGGCTGTTCCGGCTCAAGCTCTACCGCTCGGGCCTACCCATCGTCGTATCCGACGTCCTACCCCTCCTCGAGCACATGGGCGCCCGTGTCGTGGAACAGCACCCATACGACATCGAGCCACGCGGGGCATCGCCGCTCTGGATCTACGACTTCGACCTGCAGTGCGGCGATGTCGCCCTGCTCGACACCGGACTGGTCGCCGAGCTCTTCCAGAACGCGCTGGCCCGGGTGTGGCGAGGAGAGATGGAGGACGACGGGTTCAACCGGCTGGTGCTGCGCGGTCGGATCCCGTGGAACGACGTCGCCGTGCTGCGCGCCTACGCCAAGTACCTCCGTCAGACCGGCGTCACCTTCAGCCAGGACTACATGGAGACGACGCTGAGCGCCCATCCCCGCATCGCCGCCCAGCTGGTCGAGCTGTTCCACGCCCGGTTCGACCCGACGATGACGGATCGCGATGTGGTCCCCGAACTTGCGGCACAGGTGACCGTAGGCATCGACGACGTGATCAGCCTCGACCAGGACCGCATCCTGCGGAGCTTCCTCAACCTGATCATGGCGACGCTGCGAACCAACGCATTTCAGAGCGGCCCGGGAGGTGAACCGAAGCTGCACATCTCGTTCAAACTCGACCCGACCCAGATACCCGAACTGCCTCTCCCCAGGCCGCGCTTCGAGATCTTCGTCTACTCCCCGCGGACCGAGGGCGTGCACCTACGCGGCGGCAAGGTGGCACGCGGCGGGATCCGGTGGTCCGACCGCCGCGAGGACTTCCGTACCGAGGTCCTCGGTCTGATGAAGGCGCAGATGGTCAAGAACGTCGTGATCGTGCCGGTGGGCGCCAAGGGGGGGTTCGTCGTCAAGAGGCCGCCGATGAGCAGGGAGGCGCTGGCCGAAGAGGTCGTCGCCTGCTACCGCACCTTCATGTCCGGGTTGCTCGACCTCACCGACAACCGCCAAGGCGATCAAGTGATACCGCCGGTGGACGTCGTCCGCTATGACGACGACGACCCATATCTGGTGGTCGCCGCCGACAAGGGGACGGCCACCTTCTCCGACATCGCCAACAGCATCTCACTGGAGCGTGGGTTCTGGCTGGGGGACGCCTTCGCCTCTGGCGGGTCGGCCGGCTACGACCACAAGGAGATGGGGATCACCGCCCGCGGCGCCTGGGAGTCGGTCAAGCGCCACTTCCGCAACCTCGGCACCGACATCCAAAGCACCGATGTCACCGTGGTCGGGATCGGGGACATGTCTGGCGACGTGTTTGGGAACGGGATGATCCTGTCGCGCCACCTGAAGCTGATCGGCGCCTTCAACCACCTCCACGTCTTCCTCGACCCCCACCCCGACCCCGAGACCTCGTTCCAGGAGCGCGAGCGGCTCTTCGGGCTGCCCCGGTCCACCTGGGAGGACTACGACCCGAATCTCATCTCCAAGGGCGGCGGGGTGTGGCCGCGCACCTCCAAGTCGATCCCATTGTCACCCGAGGTACGTCAGGTGCTCAAGGTGGACGCCCAGCAGATGACGCCCAACGAGTTGATCCATGCGTTGCTCGCCGCACCGGTCGATCTGCTGTGGAACGGAGGGATCGGGACCTACGTCAAGGCATCGACCGAGACCCACGCCGATGTCGGCGACAAGGCGAACGACCCGGTCCGCATCGATGCAACCGAGTTGAGGGCGCGGGTGGTGGGCGAGGGCGGCAACCTCGGCTTCACCCAACTGGCGCGGGTGGAGTACGCCCGATCGGGGGACGGATCAACACCGACGCCATCGACAACTCGGCCGGCGTCGATTGTTCCGACCACGAGGTCAACATCAAGATCCTGCTCGACGCCGTCGTGGGGGAAGGTGACCTCACCGTCAAGCAGCGCAACAGCCTCCTCGCCGAGATGACCGACGACGTCGCCCAATTGGTCCTCAGGGACAACTACCGCCAGACGCAAGCGCTGAGCAACGCAGTGGCGCAGGCCCTTCCCATGGTCGACGTCCACGCCAGGTACATGAGATGGCTCGAACAGTGCGGCCCGTCTCGACCGCAACCTCGAAGGACTCCCCGGCGACGAGGCGCTGGCCGAGCGCAAGGCGGCCGGCGAGGGTCTCACCTCGCCCGAGTTCGCCGTCCTCCTGGCATACACCAAGATCGAGCTCTACGAGGAGTTACTCGCCAGCGCCATCGCAGAAGATCCATATCTCTCCGCCGAGTTGGAGCGGTACTTCCCTGCTGCCATCTCGGCCCGCTTTGGCGAGAGGATGGACGGCCACAGACTGCGCCGGGAGATCATCGTCAATGGGATCGTCAACGACATGGTCGACCACCAAGGGACGACCTTCGCCTACAGGCTTGCCGAGGGAACCGGTGCCGGTGCCGCCGATATCGCCCGCGCCTACACGGTCGCCCGGGACGTCTTCGATATCCGCGGGATCTGGTCCGGGATCGAGGCGCTGGACAACGTGGTACCGGCCGGGATCCAGACGGTGATGCTGCTGGAAGCGAGGACGCTGGTGGAGCGCGCATCCCGCTGGCTGCTCAGACAACGCCGGCCACCGATCGACGTCGCCGCCGAGGTGGAGCGGTTCACCGATGGGGCGGCGCGAATCGCTGCGTCGCTCCCCGCTCTGCTCGCACCGAGCGACCGCGACCGGTTCCGCGGCCAGGCAGAGCACATGGAGGAGGCCGGCGTGCCCGAAGGCCTGGCGCACCGCGTCGCCGGACTCGACCCGCTTTTCGGGACCCTCGACATCACCGAGGTCTCAGCCGCCGAGGACGTCCCCGTCGAGGAGGTGGCGGCGGTCTATTACGCCCTTGGCGAAAAACTCGATCTCCACTGGCTGCGAAACCAGATCAACGCCCTCCCACGCGACAACCGCTGGCAGACCCTGGCCCGGGCTGCGCTGCGCGACGACCTATACAGCCAGCAGAGGGCCATCACCGCCCAGGTGCTCCGGCTGGGCGGTGAGCACCTCGGCCCGGAAGAGCGGATCGACGCCTGGCTCGGTCACGTCGAAGCCGCCGCCCGCCGCGTCTCACAAGTCGTCTCCGACATCAAAGGCGGCGCCACCGCCGACCTCGCCAGCCTCTCGGTTGCCCTACGGGAGAGCCATCGGCTCATCGCCTAGGACGGCGGACGGCGGACGGCGGCCGGTGGCGCAGCGGAGACGGCGCCGACCCCGACGGCGACAGCAAACCGCGTGGCGGGAACCAGCAGGTACGCGTTCGCGTCATGCGGCATTGCGATGAGGCGACTGATCAGCCGGATTCCTCGAAGCAGCGATCTTGCTTGCCTCGGCGTACGTGACGTTCTACTCGCCGGTGAATCGGCGGCGAGGAACGTGCTCCACCGATCTCGTCGCCAGCTCGACCCCGATCACCCTGCTGCCTAGGGCGAGGCACATTCGCGTCGTCGTGCTCGACCGACTGGTGGGCGGTGTAGGAGTCAGGGGCGCGATCGCCGCCCGAATTCCGTGGAGCTTGTTGGCGGCGATTGCAGCGCCGGCACCCGAGCCACAGACCACAATCCCTCGATCGGCCCGACCATCGCGCACCGCTTCACCGACGGCAGCGGCGATAGTCCGGATAGTCGACTGGCTCGGTGGAGAATGTCCCGAGATCGATCACGTCGCCGCCAACTTCACCGGCGAGGAGCGTCCTCTTTCAGCTGCGTACCCGAGCGTGATCAGCACCGATAGCGACACAGCCGGCTCAACCGTACCTCCGGCTACCGGTCTCTCATTCCGTACCTGCCGTCCGCCGTCTGCCGTCTGCCGTCTGCCGTCTTCGGCTCTTGTCTCGTCCGGAGCCCGTCACTCCCTAACCTCGCGGGTCAATGGACCGCATAGTCATCGAAGGCGGCCGCGCCCTCAGGGGCCGGGTCGAGGTGCTCGGGGCCAAGAACGCCGTGCTCAAGGAGATGGTGGCAACGTCTGCTGGCACCCGGGTCGCACCGGTTGCGCAACGTGCCCGGGATCCTCGACGTGGCGTTGATGAGCGACGTGCTCGGACACATCGGGGCCGAAGTGCGGCGGACCGATCACGAAATCGAGATCGAGGTCCCGGACGAGTTGATAGCGGAGGCACCTCTCGAACTGGTGCGATTGATGCGGGCATCGATCGTCGTCCTCGGGCCTCTGCTGGCGCGTTGTGGACGTGCCGCGGTCGCCTTTCCCGGTGGAGACGATCTCGGGCGCCAGGCCGATCGACATGCATCTCGACGGCTTGGAGCAGATGGGAGTCGTCTTCGACCTGGAGCACGGGGTGCTGACCGCCCGGGTCGATGGGAGGTTGCGGGGCGCACGAGGTGACCCTCGACTTTCCGAGCGTCGGCGCCACCGAGAACCTGCTCTTTGCCGCCACACTCGCCGACGGGGTGACGGTGATCCACAACGCGGCCCGCGAGCCCGAGATCCAGGATCTGGTGCGCCAGCTCACCAAGATGGGTGCGGTGGTCGAGGGCGCCGGCACCTCCACACTGGTCATCGAGGGGGCGCCGGCTCTGCACCCCACCGACCACTCGGTGATTCCCGACCGGCTCGAGGCGGGGACCTACGCCAGTCGCCGCCGCCATCACCGGCGGTGAGGTCGAGATCGCCTCGTGCGTCCCCGACCACCTCCGGATGGAGATGAGCAAGCTCGAACAGACCGGGTGCGTGGTGGACCGGGGCGACGATTGGCTTCGGGTCACCGGGCCCGGAGCGGCCCGTTGCGGTCGACTTCGCCACGCTTCCCTTCCCCGGGTTCCACACCGACATGCACCCCCAGATGGTGGCGCTGCTCAGCGTCGCCGAGGGGACGTCGGTGATCACCGAGAACCTGTACGACGCCCGCTTCCGCTATGTGGGGGAGCTGGCCCGGATGGGGGCGGACATCACCATCGACTGGCAGCACGCAGTGGTGCGCGGGGTCGGTTCGCTGTCGGGGTGTCCGGTGGTGGCGCCCGACATCCGGGCCGGCGCCGCTCTCGCCCTGGCCGGGCTCCGCGCCGAAGGCGAGACGGTTATCTCCGCCACCAACCACATCGACCGGGGGTACGAGGGCTTCGTCGAGCGTCTCTCCGGGCTGGGCGCCTCCATAACCCGGGCGCCGGACGAGGCGTAAACTGGAAGAGAAAGACTCCGGGGATCGTTGGTATTGACATGGCCGAAGAGCTCACCATCACAGACGTTTCGTCCCACACGTCCGACTCGGCGCCGGTTGACCTCGATCAGCTCAACGAGGCGCTCGAATACATCAGGCCCGCCATCCAGATGGACGGCGGCGACATCGTCCTCACCGGGGTCGAAGGCGGAAAGGTCGACCTTGCAGATGGTGGGTGCCTGCGGCGGTTGCCCACTCTCGATGATGACCCTCAAGGCAGGAATCGAGCGCATCCTGATGGATCGGGTCCCCGGCGTCACCGAGGTGAACGCGAACCTGAAGTACTTAGTACTTGGTACTTAGTACTTAGATTTCAGTGTGGACACCGCTGGGATCGTCGACGCGGCTCGCTCCGGAGACCGCAGGGCCCTGGGCCGCGCTCATCTCGTTGGTAGAGGAGGGCCGTCCCGGCGCCGACGACACGATCGCTGCGCTGTTCCCAGATACCGGCAGGGCCCATGTGATCGGGGTCACCGGGCCGCCCGGGTCGGGCAAGTCCACCCTCGTGGATCGGCTTGTCGGCCGGCTCAGGTCCCGGGGTGAGGTGGCGGTGGTGGCGGTTGACCCATCGAGCCCGTTCACCGGGGGCGCCATCCTCGGCGACCGTGTCCGGATGCAGGACGGCTCTTTGGACCCCGGCGTGTTCATCCGTTCGATGAGCAACCGCGGCCGCATCGGCGGGGTGGCGGCGACCACCACCAAGGTTGTCGCCCTCTTGGACGCCATTCGGGTTCGCCACGGTGATCGTGGAGACGGTTGGTGTCGGCCAGTCCGAGTTCGAGATCGTGGATGCCGCCGACACGACGGTGGTCGTGCTCAACCCGGGGTGGGGCGACTCGGTCCAGGCGGCCAAGGCCGGGTTGCTCGAGGTGGCCGACATATTCGTGGTCAACAAGGCCGACCGAGAGGGCGCCGATCAAACGTCCCGGGATCTCACCGAGACGGTCGAATTGGGCAAGACCCGGACCTGGCGTCCACCGGTGGTGCTCACCGTGGCCACCACCGGTGAGGGTCATGGATGACCTCGCTGCCGAGGTTGCGGCCCACTGGCAGCATCTCTCCGCCGACGACCGCCTGGCCATCTCACGTCGCCGGCGGCTCGGATCCGAGCTCCGCAGGGCATTACACGATGAGACGTTGCGGCGGGCATCTCGAGCAGACCGACGGTCTCGAGGAAGCAGAGAGCGCGGTGGCGGCAGAGGACCATCGACCCGTGGTCGGCGGCCCGGCGCCTGCTGGATGGCCAGGACCTAGGTCAGACCTCGCGGCGCGAGGCGAGTACGGCGCCGATCGACGACCAACCCGCACCCACCGACCTGGAGCGGGGTCACATGGTCGTTGAGGACCGCGACACCGAGGACCAACGCCACCACAGGGATCACGTAGGTGATCATCGATGCCCTGGTCGCCCCCGCCCGTCCCACCAGCGTGCCCATGGCGATGAAGGCAAGACCGGTGCCGACGATGCCCAGAGCGAGCATGGCGCCGATTGGCGTCCAATCCGGGACCGATGTCGGCCAGGTCGTCAGACCGCGGGGGAGCACGAGGACCGTGGCGACCGCCAGTGCCCGGCTCAGCACCGGCAATGAGCCGTATCGCTGTTGGAGCGGGGCGACGATGTTGACCGCCAGGGCGTAACAGACAATCGCCAGAACCACGAGGCCGACGCCGAGCGCGGCGCTGGTGCCCTCACCGATGGTGGGGAGGCTGATGCACACCACCCCTCCAAAGCCGACGACCAACCCTGCTATCTGCCGGCCGGCGGGCATCTCGGACAACATCGCCGCTGCGATCAGTGCGGTCAGCATCGGCATGGTCCCGTTGAGCATTCCGGCCACAGCCGAGTCGATCCACTGCTGGGCGATGGGAAAGAGCGACAGCGGGACCGCTACCCAGAGCACCGATACCACGAGCAAGCGGGGCCAGTCGGATCGGTCGATGGGCCGGCGAGAGGAGGGGAAGAGGGCAAGGGTGGCGGCACCGAGACCGACGCGGATGAGCGTCACCATCCCCGGTGAGAACGCCTCCAGCCCGACATCGATGAACAGGAAGGACGCCCCCCAGGTGATCCCCACCCCGAGGAACAGCGCCCATTCCACCGGACCGAAGGCGGCCCGGTGTGTCCCGTGGCTGGTGGAGAGGATCCGTGAGCTCACGGTGTCCGGCGGTACTTGGTGACGTGCGGCGGCGGCTCGGCCGTCCCGGTGAGAAGCGGGTCGGGCTGGCCCGGCCCGTAGGAGGTGGTCAGCGGGAGGACGCCGGCCCAAACGGGAAAATCGAGATCGGCGGGGTCGTCGTCCGGAGGGCCGGTCCGCACCTTGGCCGAAGCCTCCTCGATGGAGAGCCGGAGCACCATCGTCGCCCTCGCCTCCTTGTCGGTCATCGGGCGCAGGTGGGTGAGCCGCCCGGGAAGGGTGTGCTCGACCATGGCTTCGAGGGCCACCCGCTTCTGCTCGGGGTCGGTGACCTCGCTCGCCTTGCCCATGACCACGACCGAGCGGTAGTTGACCGACGAGTTGAAGGCGGAGCGCGCCAGAACCAAGCCGTCAACGAGGGTGACGGTGACACACATCTCCAACCCTCGCACCCCGCGGAGCGTCGAACTGGCAGGCGAGCCATGGAGGTAGAGGGTCTCGCCGACCCTGGCGTAGAGCGTCGGGATGACCACCGGCCTGCCCGCCCGCACCCAACCAACGTGGCACACCAGGCCCTCGTCGAGGATCCGGTTCACCACGGCGCGTTGGTGCGATCCTCGCTCGGGCTTCCTTCGGAGGGCGGTGGCTTCGGTGGTCGGGTAGAGATCGCTCACGGCCTCAAGTATGGATCCTGGCGGCACGGGTCGAGACCACGGCCTCGACAGCGGGGTGGCTATAGGCTCAGCGGACCTGAACGATGCGGAGGACCGCCGTGGAGATGGTGCAGTACTCGACCGACGGGGCGGTGGCGGTGGTGCGGCTCAACCGGCCACCGGTCAACGCCCTATCCGACCAGCTCGCCGCCGAGCTCAGCGAGGCGTTTGGGATGGCGGAGGACCCGGAAGTGCGCGCCGTCGTGTTGACCGGGGAGCCGAACTTCGCCGCCGGCGCCGACATCAAGGAGTTCCAGGAGGCACAGGAAGCTGCCTCCGACCAGCCAATCGCCGGGACGCTGCGCCACGCTATCCGAACGCTGGAGACGCTTCCCAAGCCCTCGATCGCCGCCATCCACGGTTTCGCCCTCGGTGGAGGGCTGGAGCTCGCCATGGGCGCCGACCTGCGATACATGGCGAGCGACGCCCGTGTCGGCCAGCCGGAGATCAAGCTGGGGCTGATACCGGGGGCGGGTGGGACACAGCGGCTCACCCGGCTCGTCGGGCTGCCCAAGGCGCGGGACATCGTCTACACGGGTCGGTTCGTCGGTGCCGACGAGGCTCTGTCGATCGGGCTGGCCGACAAGGTGGTCCCACCCGACGAGCTGTTCGCAACTGCCATGGCGGATGCGGCCGCCCTCGCTTCCGGCCCCACCGTGGCGCTGGCGGCGGCGAAGCGGGCTCTTACCGAGGGGTGGGGGAAACCCGTTGAGGAGGCGCTCGAGATCGAGGCCGATGCGTTCAACGAGACGTTCCGCAGCGAAGACGCCACCGAGGGTGTCACCGCCTTCGTTTCAAAGCGCGACCCCACCTTCCACGGCCGCTAAAAATCGGTTTTGGCGTCACCGGACGCGGTCAGAGCCCGTTGAGTGACGCCAAAACGGGTCTTTACGCCAGGGCGGCGTCGACGCTGATCTCGACGTTCCCCTTGAGAGCCTGGGAGACCGGGCAGTTCTCCTTCGCCACCTCTGCCGCCTCGCGGAAGGAGTGGTCGTCGAGGCCGGGGACGTCGCCCCGGACGGTTATCTCCATGGTCAGAATTCGGTACCCGGCATCGGTCCGGTCGAAGGTGGCGGTGGCGCTGGTCACCAGGTTGGCCGGGGGATTGCCCAGCTTGGCGAGGTTGCTCGCCAGCGACATCGAGAAGCACGAGGCGTGGGCGGCGGCGATGAGTTCCTCGGGGCTGGTGAGGATCCCGTGCTCCTCGGTCCGGGCATTCCAGGTCAGGGGGAGCCCGGTGGCGGCGCCCGACTCGAGGCTGGTCGTCCCCGTCCCCGAGAGACAGGTCACCCTCCCAGTGGGCGGTACCGGTACTTTGCAGCGGCATGTCTGTCTCCTGATTGCTGTGCCGGCCCGACGCTAACGGTCTTCGCCCCGCTCTGGGCCAAGCTCGATCTGGCGTTTGAGCCGACGCAGGTTCCGCCCCCAGACCCAGCGCAGCAGCGGGGCGGCGACCAACCCGCCGATCCGGCCACCCAGCCGCCACGGGAGGTCGAGGGTCTCATGCCAGATCACCCGGCTGCGCCCCGCACCTTCTGGCTCGAGGGTGAACGACCCGGTGCCGGCGACCACGCCTCGGTGACGGACCACGATCCGCCGGCCATCCTCCCAGGCGACCACGTCCATCAGGTCCGTGGTGCGCAGCGGTCCCACCTTGGTGGCGACCTCCATCCGGGTACCGACGCCCGACCTCCGTTCGGTCAGGAAGCGAACCGACTCGGCGTCGGCCATCCACTCGGCGTGCGAGCCGAGGTCGGATAGATGGCTCCACACCGTCTCGGGAGGCGACTCGATCACGATCTCGGTGGTGACCTCGGCCATGCGCCCGAGGGTACGTTGCCCAGCCGGATGTCGGACGTCCACAGGCCACATCGGCAGTACCCTGGGGTCACCCCATGTCCGACCCGGTGATCTATCTCGACCATGCCGCCACCACGCCCATGCGACCGGGCGTGTGGGAGGCGATGGCCCCATTCGCGGCCCACACCTTTGGGAACGCATCCGGTGGCCATACCGCGGCGCGCCGTGGCCAAGGAGGCGCTCGAGGACGCCAGGGAACGTGTCGCTAACGCCATAGGCGCCCGGCCGCTGGAGGTGGTCTTCACCGCCGGGGGCACCGAGGCCGACAACCTCGCAGTCAAGGGCGCGGCGCTCGCCGGCGGGGAACGGCGGGGAGTGGTGACCACCGCCATCGAACATGCCGCCGTGCTCGACAGCGCCCGCTTCGCGGCGAGCCTGGGCTGTCCGCTCAGCCTTGTCGGTGTCGACCGCGCCGGGATCGTCAGCCCCGGCGAGGTGGCGGACGCGGTCACACCCGGCACCGGCCTGGTGTCGGTGATGGCGGCCAACAACGAAGTCGGCGCCCTTCAGCCGGTGCGGAAGATCGCCGACGAAGCCAAGAGCGGTCGCACGCGGTGCTGCGTTCACACCGACGCCGTCCAGGCGGTCGTCTCCGAGCCGCTCGACGTCGAGGACCTCGGGGTGGACCTCATGTCGATTGCGGCCCACAAGTTCGGCGGGCCCAAGGGGGTGGGCGCTCTCTATGTGCGGCGCGGGGTCCGCCTCGAGCCGGTCTTGCACGGTGGCGGCCACGAATTGGGGAGGCGCTCGGGTACCCAGAACGTGATGGGTGCGGTCGGGATGGCGGTGGCGCTCGAGATGGCGGTCGCCGACCGGGACCGGTTCCGGCGCGATGTATCCGAGGCGAGGGAACGCTTCGAGGACGATCTGTCGACGGCAATTCCCGGGATGGTGGTCAACGCCACTGCGGACCGCCTCGTCCAGCACTCGCACATCCGGTTCCCCGGCGTGCCGAACGACCTGCTGCTGATCGCCCTCGACCGGGCCGGAGTGGCCGCTTCGGCGGCCTCGGCCTGCCAGTCCGGAGCTGCCACGACCTCGCATGTCCTCAGCGCTATGGGGATGAGCGACGCCGAGGCCGGGGAGTGTCTCCGCTTCAGCTTCGGGTGGACCTCGACACCAGCCGAGGCGGAGGAGGCGGCCCAGCGGGTGGCAGGTGCGGTGGCGTCGCTGGACCTCGCATCATGAGGGTGCTCGTCGCCATGTCCGGTGGAGTCGACTCGTCGGTGGCGGCGGCACTGATGGTCGCCGAGGGTCACGACGTCATCGGGGTGACCCTCAAGCTGTGGGAGGGGCCCGGAGGAGAGGCACCGGTCGCCGGTTGCTGCACCGTGGAGGACGCCGAGGACGCCCGCCGGGTCGCCGCCCGGCTCGACATCCCGTACTACGTCCTCGACCACACCGGTCCTTTCGAGACGCGGGGTGGTCGACCGGTTTGTATCCGGTTACCTGGAGGGCATGACACCCAACCCGTGCGTCGAGTGCAACCGGTCGGTCAAGTTCTCCTCACTGCTGGCGCAGGCGCGCCGGTTGCGCTGCGACCTGCTCGCCACCGGTCACTACGCCAGGGTGGACCGGTCGGATGGGCCGATGGCGTCTGCGGCGCGGGGTGGACCGGGACAAGGACCAGTCCTATGTGCTCGCCATGCTCGGCCAGGATCAGTTGGAGCGGGTCAGGTTCCCGGTGGGCGGACTGACCAAGACCGAGACCAGGGAGGAGGCTGCCCGGCTCGGGCTCCGCACCGCGGCCAAGCCGGAGAGCCAGGACATCTGCTTCGTGGGGCGCGAGGGGTACCGCGGTTTCGTCAGACGGCGCGCTCCGGATGCGTCACGTCCCGGTTCGATCGTCGACCGCGAGGGGCGGGTCGTCGGCCACCACGACGGAGTTGCCGGGTTCACCGTCGGGCAGCGACGCGGGCTCGGCGTGGCGGCGGGGACCCCCCGCTACGTCACCACGGTGGACGCGGCAACGGCCACCATCACCGTCGGTCGGCGCGATGATCTCCTGGCGGAGGGGATGACGGTCACCGGCGTGACCTGGGTGGCGGGGCACCCGCCGCGCAGCTGGCGAGGCGGCGGTCCAGATCCGGGCGCACGGGGAGCCGTTGCCCTGCCGGTTCGCCCGACCGGCCGACGGCGGTCTCGTCGATCCGCTTCGCCCGTCCCGAGATGGCCGTGTCACCGGGCCAAGCCGCCGTGCTCTACGACGGGGACGAGGTGCTCGGTGGCGGCACCATCGGGGAGGTGGAACGGTGAGCCGGGGCGGGGTCGGCAAGGAACAGCAGCGGCGGGCCGTCGATCGGAGCCGGCCAGCGCGGCGACCCCGTCTGCGGCCGCGCCGCTTGCCTACGACATAAGACGGGGAGCGTGGGTGGGGACCGCAATCGTCGCCGTCGTGGGGTTGCCCGTCTACGGCCTCGGGGTTTGGGCGCAGATCGCGGGATCGCAGCTCATCTGGGCGGCGCTGGGTGGTTGGGCGCTGGCCTGGCTGGCTGCCTATTACGTCTCGGCCCGTCTCGCCGGCCGTGGGGATGCGCTCAGCAGATCGCTCCTGGTGTGGGCCACGATGCTCGCCCTGGGTCTGGTCGGTGCGTCGCTCGGCCAGCTCGACCCATGGCTGGCCAGCGCCCTCGTCTTCGGGATAGGGGCCGGCTTCGTCCTCCCCGCCACCACCAAGGGCCGCCCCGCCGCCAGGTCGGCGGCGGTCTCCGGGGCAGCCATCCTGCATCATGTCGCTTGTCGCCGTGGATGTCGGCCTCTACCCGGCTGTTCCCGGGCTGATCGGGCTCGCCGCCTTCCCGGTGATCCTGGGGATCGATGCCCTGCTCGACCGGACGGCCCGTCAGGCATGACACCGGGGCGAACGGTGCCCGTCGAGGACCGAGTCGAGGAGCTCAGGGAGCAGATCCGCTTCCACGGGCACCGCTACCACGTGCTCGACGATCCGGTGGTCTCCGACGCCGAGTACGACGCCCTGATCGCCGAGTTACGCGCCGTCGAGGAGGAGCATCCCGAGTTGGTCACGCCGGACTCGCCTACGCAACGGGTGGGGGCGCCGCCATCGTCGATGTTCGCCCCGGTGGCCCACCGGCGGCGTCTCTTCTCGCTGGACAATGCGCACGACGTCGACGATCTGCGCAGCTGGGCGAAGCGACTGGAGCGTCAGTTGGAGCGTGAGCCCGAGGGCTTCTCCTGCGAGCTCAAGATCGACGGCCTCGCAGTGTCTCTGGTCTACGAGGACGGGGTCTTCGTCCAAGGTGCGACCAGGGGTGACGGTCGGGTTGGCGAAGACATAACGGTCAACCTGCGGACCATCGAGTCGATCCCGCTCCGGCTGCGGGGCAAGGCCCCTGATGTCCTCGAGGTGCGTGGCGAGGTCTACATGCCCGAGGAGGCGTTTGAGACGCTCAACCGCCGCCAGGCGGAGGCCGGGCTCCGTTTGTTCTCCAACCCGCGCAACGCCGCCGCCGGGTCGGTTCGGATGAAGGACCCGGCGGTGACGGCATCGCGCGCCCTCCACATCTGGTGCTACCAGGCGGGGGTGATCGAGGGCGGTCCCAGGCTCCGAAGCCACAACGAAACGATGGAGTACCTGAGAGATCTCGGGATCAGGGTCAACCCCGAGAACTCCGTCGTCCCCGACCTCGATGCGGTCGAGAAGTATGTGGGACGGGCCGAGCAGCGCCGCCACGCCAACGGGTACCAGACCGACGGCGTCGTGATCAAGGTCGACTCGCTGGGCGACCAGGACGTGCTCGGGTTCACCTCGGCTGCACCACGCTGGGCTATCGCCTTCAAGTTCCCCCCGAGGAGCAGACCACCGTGCTGCGCGACATCCAGGTCAACGTGGGAAGGACCGGGGCGGTCACCCCGTTCGCCGTGCTCGAGCCGGTAGTCGTCGGCGGCGCCACGGTGGGGCTGGCCACGTTGCACAACGAGGACATGGTGCGGCTCAAGGATGTTCGTATCGGCGACCGGGTGCTGGTGCGGCGCGCCGGCGACGTGATCCCCGAGGTCGTGGCTCCGGTGGTGTCGCTGCGCACCGGTGACGAGCGGGAATGGTCGATGCCGACCCACTGCCCATCGTGCGGCAACCCGATCGTCCGACCCGAGGGCGAAGCGGTGGCCAGGTGCACCGGCGGGCTCACCTGCCCCAGCAGGCTGCGCGAGTGGCTTTCGCACTTCGCCGGCCGCGGCGGGATGGACATCGAGCATCTCGGCTACAAGACCATCGACCTCTTGCTCTCCAAGGGTTTGATCAAGGATCCAGCCGACATCTTCACGCTCCGCACTGAGGACCTGCTCGGGTTCGAGGGATGGGGCGAGGTGTCGGTGGGCAACCTGATGCGCGCCATCGACGCCGCCAGAGACCGGCCGCTGGCCTCGCTTGCTGGTGGCTCTCGGCATCCGCCATGTCGGGGCGACGATGGCGAGGCTCCTCGCCCGCCGGTTCCGCAGCCTGCCGGCGCTGCTCGAGGCCTCGGAGGAGGAGATCGCCGGGGTCGAGGGGGTGGGACCGACCATCGCCCGATCGGTGCGCGAGTGGGCCGAGGACCCGGAGAATCGCGCCCTGGCGGAGAAACTGGCGCGCAACGGGGTTCGGGTGGCAGATCCCGAGCCCGAGGGTGAGCACGCCGGGTTGCTCGAGGGTGTCACCGTGGTGATAACGGGGACCCTCGAGGGGGTGAGCCGGGAACGGGCACAGCTTGCAATCGAGGAGCGGGGGGGCAAGGTGACCTCGAGCGTCTCGAAGAAGACCACCGCCCTCGTCTCGGGCGAGAACCCCGGCTCAAAGCTGGCCAAGGCCGAGCAGCTCGGTGTCCCCGTGATCGACGAGGCGCGCTTCCAACGGCTGCTCGAGGAGGGGCTGGCGGCGCTGGAGGGCTGATCCCGTCGGCTGCAGGGCGACTCACGTCACCCGGAAGCTCCACTCGTACTCGCCGGGGTCGGGGAGCCCAGTGACCGTATCCCACCGCACCAGGATGGTGTGCTCGCCGGGCGTCCATTCCAGAAGAACCGTGCTCGTCGGTGAGGGCCGCCACCGGTAGGTCCCGGTGGCGTCGATCGCCTCGGGCCCGAGGAACTCGTTGTCGGGGATCCGAAAACCGTCCACGTAGATCTCGGCCTGGTAACCGGTGGGGAGGTCCACCTCGAGCACCGCCTGGCGGAGCACCCGCTCGTCGGGGATCGGCGAGATCCGCTCCAGCGCCGCCGGCCGATCGGGTGCCTCGCCTTCTGGCGACCCGAAGGCGACGGCGAGAACGACGACGGCCACCAAGGCGAGCCCGAGCCCGCCGAGAACAAGCCGGTATCGGGCCGGGGTCATCCCCGGAGTGTATGGCCGCACCCCGCCAACCCAGGGTTCGAACGCGCCTCCGCAACCACTCCAGCCCAGGGTTGGCGCTACCCGCAGCTCCCCAACCCAGGGTTGGCAGCTACCGGTCTACCCTCGCCGGCGATGAGGACCAACCCAGTTCTGGATGGTCTCGGCACCTACCCGATCGCCATCATCCAGGAGCGAGCCAGGGCGATGCGGGCGGCCGGAGAGCCGCTGATCGACTTCTCGATCGGCGACCCGAGGGAGCCGACCCCGGAGTTCATCCGCGAAGCGCTCCGACAGGCGGTCCCCGAGGTCTCGCAGTACCCCACAACGGCGGGGCTGGCCGAGCTACGCGGGGCGGTGGCCGGGTATGTCGAAGCGGAGGTTCGGGGTCGAGGTGGACCCCGACAGCCAGGTTCTCCCGGTGGCCGGCTCCAAGGAGGCGATCTTCTCGACCCCACTGGCCTTCGTCGACCGCGAACGCGGGGACACGGTGGTCTGGGCGACACCGGGGTACCCGATCTACGAGCGGGGGGCTCTGCTCGCCGGGGCGAAGGGCCACCAGGTCAGGCTCGGAGGCGATTTCGTGCTCCGGGCCGCCGACATTCCCGATGAGATCCTCGACCGGGCGTCGCTGGTCTGGACCTGCTCGCCGCACAACCCGACCGGGTCGGTGACGTCGCGCGACGACCTGGCGGAACTTCACGCCGCCGCACGGGCGTCGGGCGCCCTTCTCTGCGCCGACGAGTGCTACGCCGACCTCTACGAGGACGATCCGCCGGCGTCGGTTCTCCAGGTGGCGGCTCCGTCGCTGGAGGGCGTGCTCAGCTACCTCTCGCTCTCCAAGAGGTCGGGGATGACCGGATACCGCAGCGGTGTGATCGTCGGCGACGCAGCCGCCATCGCACTGCTCCGGGCGTTGCGCACCTCGACCGGCACCGCATCCCCGGAGTTCGTCCAGCGCGCCGCCATCGCAGCATGGGGAGACGACGACCACGTCGCCATCCGGCGGGAGACGTTCGCCCGCAAGCGATCGGTGCTGCGCAAGGCGTTCGAGGCGCTCGGTGTCGAGCTCGTCGCATCGCGAGCCGGCCTCTATTGCTGGGTGCGCGTCGGTGACGACCTCGAGGCCACCGAGCGGCTCCTGTCCCATGGCGTGGTGGTGTCGCCGGGACGAGCCTTCGGACCGGGCGGTGAGGGGTTCTTGCGGCTCGCCCTCGTCCCTACGGTCGAAGAGTGCGAGCAGGCGGTTGAGGTCCTGGAGCGGGCCCTCGGATGATCGACTCTGAGGTGATCGACGCCGCGTACGCCGACCTCGACCGGTTGGAGGACGCCACCTCAGCGGTGGAGGAGGCCATCGCCGCGCTCGACGCCGGCGATATCCGGGTCGCCGAGAAGGCCGGCGCCGACTGGGTGGTCAACGAGTGGGTGAAGCGGGCGATCCTCCTCTACTTCCGGCTGCGTCCCATGGAGGCGGTGGAGGTCGGGCCGTTCGAATGGCACGACCGGATCCCCACGAAGAAAAACCTGGCGGCCGCCGGGGTCCGTGTGGTTCCGCCGGGGATGGTCAGATACGGTGCGTTCTGCGAGCCGGGGGTGGTCGTGATGCCCGGTTTCGTCAACATCGGCGCCCGGGTGGGAAGCGGGACCATGGTCGACACCTGGGCCACGGTCGGCTCGTGCGCCCAGATCGGGCGCGGCGTCCACCTCTCGGGAGGGGTCGGCATCGGCGGTGTCCTCGAACCGCCCTCCGCCCGGCCGGTGGTGGTCGAGGACGGGGCGTTCATCGGGAGCCGCTGCATCCTGGTTGAAGGTGTGCTGGTGGAGGAGGGGGCGGTCCTCGGGGCCAACGTGACCATCACCTCGTCCACCCCGATCGTGGACGTCACCGGCGATGAGCCGGTCGAGCACAGAGGGCGGGTCCCGGCCCGATCGGTGGTCATACCCGGTACGCGCCCCAAGGAGTTCCCCGCCGGGACATACGAGGTTCCGTGCGCCCTCATCATCGGCCACCGGACCGCATCCACCGACGAGAAGACCTCGCTCGAGGAGGCGCTGCGCACCCACGAGGTGTCCGGTGTGACCCTCACCGAGACCCTGATCGAACTGATCGACATCGGGTCGGTCACGGGCGATGAGAAGGAACTGACCGACCACCTCGCCGCCCGCTGGTCGGATCGGCCCGTCGCCCGTCATGGCAACAACCTCGTGGTCGGGGAGGCCGGCGACCGTCCTCTGGTGCTGCTTGGTGGGCCATCTCGACACCGTGCCCTACCAGGGTCAGCCACCGGCGCACATCGCCGACGGCAGGGTCAACGGGGTTGGTGCCTCCGACATGAAGTCGGGTCTGGCGGTGATGGCTCATCTGCTCGACGACAGCGATGTGGCGAATGGGCCCTTCGACGTGGTGGGTGTGTTCTACGACCGGGAGGAAGGCCCCGCCGCCGACAACGGTCTGGAGCCGACGCTCGACGCCTTCCCCTGGCTGGGCGAGGCCGATTTCGCCGTGGTGATGGAGCCCACCGACCTCGAGTTGCAGCTGGGGTGCCAGGGGGTGCTCAACGCCACGGTCACATTCAATGGCCGGTCGGCACACAGCGCCCGGCCCTGGCTGGGGGAGAACGCGGTGACCAAAGCGGGGGAGTGGCTCGCCATGCTCCACCACCGGGCACCAGAGCCGTTCCTCGTGTCGGGACTGGAGTATCTCGAGGTGTTCTCGGTGACCACGGCCCACGGTGGGATCGCCCGCAACGTGATACCACCATCGTTCGAGATCAACCTCAACCACCGCTTCCCACCTTGCTTCACCGTGGAGGAGGCGGAGCAGCGGCTACGTGAGATCGCCGGGCCCGCCGACGACCGTCGTCGTGCTCGACCGGGCGCCGGCGGCGCCGGTCCCCGAAGGGCACCCGTTGCTCGATCTGCTGGAGCGCGCCACTGGTGCTCCCCGCACCCCAAAGCAGGCGTGGACCGACGTCGCCCGGTTGACCGCTCGGGGAATCCCGGCGGTCAACTTCGGACCGGGTGAAGTGGCGCAGGCCCACCAGGCGACGGAGAGCGTCGCCGCCGCCAACCTCGACCTGGCCATGGCAGCGATGAAGCGGTTCCTCACCGGGGGCTGACGGGCGATCTGCGTAGTGCGGGCTCGTCATCCCATCGCTTGGCGGTACACCTCGAGGTAGCGGTCGGCGGCGGCGTCCCAGGACCAGTCGTGCTCCATCCCGCGGCGCTGCATCGCCCGCCAGGTGGATCGATCCCGCTTGGAGACACGGACGGCGCGGCGGATCGACTTGGCCATCTCCTCGACGATGGGGAGCCGGAAGCCGAACCCCATCCCGCCGTCCGGGTCCTCGTCCAGGTCGACGACGGTGTCGTTGAGGCCCCCGGTGAGATGGACCACCGGCGGGCAGCCGTAGCGCATGGCGTACATCTGACCGATCCCGCAAGGCTCGAACAGCGAGGGCATCAGATAGGCATCGGCACCGCCGTACACCAGGCGGGCCAGTTGCTCGTCGTAGGGAAGGTGGCGGATCGCTCCGGGGTGGCGCGCCGACCAGCCGTCCACCAGCGGATCGAGTTCGCCGTTGCCCACGAGCACGAGCCGCACCCCCTCGTCGCACAGCCGGTCGATCGTCGGATCGAGCAGGTCGATCCCCTTCTGTGCCGACATCCGACCGACGTTGCCGAGGAGGAAGCCGTCGTCCAGCCCGGCGAGGTCGAGCAACGTCTCCCGGTTCCCCTTCCTCTTCCATACCCTGCCCGGGCCGTAGGTCGTGGGTAGAGACGGATCGGTGACCGGGTCCCACACCGCGGTGTCGATCCCGTTGAGGATCCCGGCCACCGGGTGTGGCAGCGAGCGGATCACCCCGTCGAGACCTCCGGACACCGCCGAATCCCAGTAGAGCTGGGCAGCGAACCCCGGGCTGACCGTGGTCACCCGGTCGGCGCCGACGATCCCCGCCTTCAGGTAGTGGGCCGAGCCCCACCACTCCAAGGCACCTTGCGGGATGACGTGCTCCAGGCCCACACCGAGCAGGATGGCGCTCTCCACGAGCGGTCCCATGACGGCGTACCCGGCGTTGTGGATGGTGATCACCGACGGGACCGGCGAAAGCATGCAGGCTGGGCCGGGGTGGCCGTCGTGGACGTGGAGGAGGTCCCACGTTCCCGACATGGCCACCACGGCCCGGGAGAAGCGACCCCACCTCCACCACTCGTCGGCATAACCCGTCCCGGGACCGGCCCGTAGATCCCCTGGCGGTCGAACGCCGGCGGGTCGTCCACCAGGAACACCGAGACCTCGCCCTGCTGGTGGTGATAGACGAGTTGGGCCGGCCCGGCTGGTCCGATCGGCTCACCGAGGTCCCGAAGGTGGCGGTAGCGGGGCATCGCCACCCCGACCTCGACACCCCGGCCGGCGAGTGCCGCCGCCAACCCGGCCACCGCCTCGCCCAATCCACCGGTGCGAGCCAGCGGCGACATCTCGGCGGCGGCGAGGAGGACCCTCATTGCGTTGTTCCCGGTCGGGAAGTGCAGATCGCATCGACTTGCGAAGCTAGACGGCGGACGGCGGACGGCAGCCAATCCTCTCCGGCTCGGATCGCGGAGTCTTGGGCGCGTGCCAACATCGAGGCTCACGTATCATGCGGAGGTCGAGGTGAGGGCAGCCATTGTCAGCGAGGTGGGGGTTCCACCGCGGGTGGGGGAGATCGAGGAGCCCGTGGCGGGGGAGGGGAAGGCACTGGTGGAGGTGTCGGCGGCGGCGCTCAACCCGATCGAGCTGCGGGTGGCCGCCGGTCGGATGCCACAGCAACCGCAGGTTCCCTACGTCCCCGGTTTGGAGGGCACCGGCACCGTGGTGCGCTCATCACAGTTCGCTCCGGGGACGCGGGTGCGGTTCGAGGGCGACCTGCCCGGTTCGGGCGTCAACGGCGTCCTCGCCGAGATCGCCGCCGTCGATGAGGAGACCCTTGTCGAGCTGCCAGACAATGTCCCCGATTCCCTGGCGGCGGCGGCGGGCGTGGTGGGCGTCACCGCCCGGCTCGCCCTGCAACGCGCCGGGTTCGTTCCGGACGAGCGCGTCGCCGTGCTCGGAGCCACCGGAGGGGTTGGTCAGATGGCGGTGCAGCTTGCCCGGGCAGGGGGGGCTTCCGTGGTGGTGGCTGTCGGCCGCGATGCCGGCGCCCTCGAGTTGGTGGCCGGTCTGGGTGGCGTCCCCGTGACCCTCGACGGCGACCTCGCCCAGAGCCTCGTGGACGCCGCCGGTGGGCGCATCGACGTGGTTGTGGACATGCTGTGGGGGGCACCGGCCATGGCTGCGATATCGGTACTCGCCCACCACGGTCGATTGATCAACGTGGGGAACGTCGCGGGTACCGACGTCGAATTGCCGCTGGCGTCGATGCGCCAGTACCGGAGCGCGGTCATCGGGCTCTCATCGGGTTGGACCGATATCACCGACAAGGTCGCCGCTTACCGCGATGTCCTGGCGGGTCTCGAGGCCGGCGAGTTGCGCGTCGAGCACGAGGTGTTCCCGCTGGACCAGGTCGATGCCGCTTGGGAGAGGCAGGCGTCGTTTCCGCACGGCAGGGTCGTCGTCGCCATCCGCTGAGCGGCCGGCTGCATCAACGGTTGCGCCGGCCGAGGTAGCCGACGATCAGCACCAACTGGGATCGCCACCAGCAACAGCGATCGGCCTGACCACGGCGACACCGAGGACGACAACCAGCACCACGGCCACCCACGGGCGGACGGCGGTCAGCACCGGCCAGGCGAACCAGATGGCCCCGAGCATCGCGCCGGCACGCGCCACGAACCCGCCGGTCACCTGAGACTCGACCGGCACACCGGGCCACAGGAAAAAGGCCAGACCACCGACGACGAGAACCAGGGCGACGACACCCAATGCCGGCCGGAGCGAGGGTCGGGTGACCGGCTCGTCGGGCGGGCTCAATCGGAAGTGGCTCGTTGCCGTGCCCGATAGGCACGGGCGTTGACCAGGTTGCCGCAGGGATTGGCGGCGCACCAGTGACGTGACCGGTTCTTGCTGTGGTCGTAGAACAGCCAGGCGCACTCGTCGTTGCGGCACGCCTTCATCCGCTCCCAACTGCCGTCGGCGGCAGCCGTGGCCAGGATGGCGAGGAGGGTGCCAAGCGCTCCGTCGAGCCCCTCCCCCAGGGGGCCAAGGGCGGAGTGTCCGTTTGAGTCGATACGGAGCCCGATCGGAGCCGCTCTCGCTTCCCGGTCCAGGGCGGCCAGCGTCTCGTGGTGGGGATCGACGCCGTCGTTGACCCGACCGAGCTCGCGCACCGCCTCGCGCAACGCAACCGTCCGGGCCAAATCGAGTGGGGTCAACTCGACCCCCTCATCCAAGAGCCCGCGACCGACCATCCATTCGGACAACTGCTCGGGCGTCTGCCCAGTCGTCCTTGCCATCCTCGACGTCGAGCGTGTTGACGAACTGTTGGAGCAACTCGAGCCGACCCGGGGCGGGCTCACTCATCTTTCATCCTCTGGGCCAAGCTGTCGAACCTGCGTGGCGACGTCAGCTTCTCACAACTCGGCGGCGGTTTCGCCGTGTCGGGCCATCCGGTTCCTCGCCGGCCTTGGCCGCCAGATCCCCCGATAGCCGCAAAGACATTGGTAGGCGACCTCGAAGCCGTTGCCCGTGTGGTGCAGAGACTCGATGGCGTCGGTTCCCAGCAGCACCCGCGAACGGTGAAATGGGCAGTACGGAGCAAACATCAGGCCCTCCTCTCGCCGCGACGGTGACGGCGCACCCGCCGCACCAGTCGGTCCTTCTCGGCGACTTCCCGGAACGAGTCGGTCAGCGCCTTGGCCATCTCCAGCGTCAGGTACTGCATCTCTTCCTCCTCTACCGGTCAGAACCCCGCAGGGTCCGTTCTAGTTGCATCAGTGTCAATATCAGTATGCCACTGATCACATAAGGAGTCAAGCCCTTTTACTCCTGAGACATCAAGTTCGCTTGCACGGATTGGCTGCCGTCCGCCGTCCGCCGTCCGCCGCAAAGCGGCTTCCTACACTCGACCGCCATGCCCATCGAGATAGACATCGCCCACGTCGCCCGTCTGGCCCGGATCGATCTCGACGAGGAGTCGCTACGCCGGTACGCCGAGCAGTTGGGCGTGATATTGGACCATGCCGCCAGAGTGCAGGCGCTGGCCACCGATGGCGTCGAGCCGACGGCGCACCCTCTACCGATGATCAACAGCTTCCGTTCCGACGAGGTGGCCGACCCGCTCGACCACGACGAGGTTCTCGCCGCCGCACCCGACCGCGAGGACCGTTTCTTCCGGGTCCCGCCCGCCCTGGGAACACCGTGACCGACTCGCCGGCCGACCTCACCCTGGCCGAGGCGGGCCGGGCGCTGCGGTCGGGCGAGCTCACCGCCGCCGAACTGCTCGAATCCGTCCTGACCCGCGCCACCCTCACCGAGGCCCAGCTTCACTGCTATCTCCGCATCGACCACCGTGGGGCGAGGAGCGCCGCCGAAGATGCCGACCGGGCGCTGGCGGCGGGGGAAGACCGTGGGCCGCTCCTACGGGATCCCGGTGGTGCTCAAGGACAACATGTGCACCCACGGGGTGGAGACGACATGCGGTTCCCAGATACTCGCCGGGTACCTGCCGCCGTACGACGCCACGGTGGTCACCCGGCTGCACCGGCAGGGCGCGGTCATCACCGGCAAGGCGAACCTCGACGAGTTCGCCATGGGCTCGTCCACCGAGAACTCGGCATACGGGCCGACCCGCAACCCTTGGGACCCCGAGAGGGTTCCTGGTGGGTCCTCGGGCGGGGCGGCGGCGGCGGTGGCGGTGGGTTCGGCGATCGTCGGGCTTGGCTCCGACACGGGGGGCTCGATCCGTCAGCCGGCTTCGCTGTGCGGTGTCGTCGGGATGAAGCCGACATACGGGTTGGTGAGCCGTTACGGGCTTGTCGCCTTCGCTTCCTCGCTCGACCAGATCGGCCCCATTACACGGACGGTCGAGGACGCCGCCCTCCTCCTCGAGGGCATCTGGGGTCACGACCCGGCCGACGCCACCAGCTACCGCGGGGATCCTCCGAGCATCGCCGGGATGGTCGAAGCCGGGGTCGAAGGGCTCCGTATCGGGGTGGTCACCGAGTTGTCCCGGGAAGGCATCGACCCCGAGGTCGCCGAATCGTTCACCGCCACCCTCTCCGGTCTGGAGTCCGCAGGGGCCGTCATCGACGAGGTCTCGCTGCCGACCGCGGCCGAGGCGGTGAGCATCTACTACCTGATCGCCCCCGCCGAGGCTTCGTCCAACCTCGCCCGCTTCGACGGGGTGCGGTACGGGTTGCGGGTCGATGGGGCGACTGCCGAGCAGATGATGGCGCGCACCAGGGCGGAGGGATTCGGGCCCGAGGTGACCAGGCGTGTCCTCCTCGGAACCTATGCCCTCTCCGCCGGCTATTACGACGCCTTCTATGGTCAGGCGCAGCGGGCGAGGACGCTGCTGATCGACGAGTTCGAGGACGCATACGGCCGCTTCGATGCGCTCGTATCGCCCACCTCGCCCACCACCGCCTTTCCGCTGGGCGCCAAGACCCAGGACCCGCTCACCATGTACATGAGCGATGTCTGCACCATCCCTTCCAATCTGGCGGGGCATCCCGCCATATCGGTCCCCTCGGGCGTCGACGCCAACGGGCTGCCCATCGGTTTCCAGGTGATGGCGCCGGCGCTGGGGGAGGCGGTGCTCTTCCGTGTTGCCGGTGCGGTGGAACGGATCGGAGGTGTCATGGGCCGTCCGATCGTCGAAGCGGTGGCGTCGTGACCTGGGAACCGGTCATCGGGGTGGAGACCCACGTGGAGCTGGCCACGGCGTCGAAGATGTTCTGCGGGTGCCGGGTCCGATTTGGCGCCCCGCCCAACAGCGACGTTTGCCCGGTCTGTCTCGGGCTCCCCGGTGCATTGCCCGTCCCCAACGAGCGGGCCATCGAGCTACTGGTGGCGATCGGGCTTGCGCTGCAGAGCGAGATCGTCCCCCGCTCGATGTTCCATCGCAAGAACTACTTCTACGCCGACATGCCAAAGAACTTCCAGATCTCGCAATACGACGTCCCGGTGTGCCGAGGGGGCCATCTCGAGGTCGAAATGGACGGCAGCTCCACCAGTGTCCGGATCCATCGTGCTCACATGGAGGAGGACACCGGGAAGAGCATCCACGTCGGCGCCGGTGGGCGTATCCACGCCGCCGGAAGCACTCTCCTCGACTTCAACCGGGCCGGTGTCCCGCTCGCCGAGATCGTGTCCGAGCCGGACATCCAGTCGCCCGGCATGGCGCGCGCCTACGCCCAACAGCTCCGATCGCTGGTGCTGGCGGTGGGCGCCTCCGACGCCAGGCTCGAGGAGGGGAGCATCCGGTTCGACGCCAACGTCTCGCTGCGTCCGGAGGGGAGCGACGTCCTCGGCACCAAGGTCGAGGTGAAGAACATGAACTCCTTCCGCTCGCTGGAGCGGGCGCTCGAATATGAGATCGAGCGTCAGCGCGAGATGCTCGACTCTGGGGTCGTGGTCGTCCAGGAGACCCGCCACTGGGACGAGGAGGCCGGAGTCACCCATGGGATGCGGAGCAAGGAGGAGTCCTCCGACTACCGCTATTTCCCCGAGCCCGACCTCGTCCCAGTGGTCGTGGACGACGAATGGAGGGGAAGGGCTGCGGAGATGCTTCCGGAGCTGCCTGCCGCCCGACTGCTCCGCTACCGCGAGCTGGGTGTGGAGCCGCAGGTGGCGGCGGCGTTGTCGGTTTCCACCGACGGGTTGGCAGACCTGTTCGATGCTTCGACCGCCCAGGGCGCAGACCCGCGGATGACGGCCAACTGGTTGACCGGCGACGTCAGGGCGCACCTCCGGCGCGATGGCGGAGACCTGGCGGAGATCGGGCTGGATGCCGGGGCACTCGCCGAGCTCAGCTACGCTCGTCGGTGGGGGAAGGCTCTCCGCATCAGCCGCCAAGGAGGTGCTCGTCGGGGTCATGTCGGGGGAGGGTCGCCCCGAGGAGGTGGCGATCAGTCGGGACCTCCTCCAGGTGAGCGACCGCTCCGAGATCGAGACCCAGGTGACAGAGGTCTTGGCCGGTCACCCCGACGAGGTTGCCCGGGCGCGGGGCGGTGAGGAGAAGCTGATCGGGTTCCTGGTGGGTCGGGTGATGCAGGCCTCCAGGGGCAAGGCCGATCCGCGTCTCGTTACCGAGTTGGTGCGGGCCCATATCGCCTAGGCCGGTCATCTTCGATTGCGATGGCGTGCTGGTCGACTCCGAGGACCTGGCGTGGCAGGCATGGCGCCAAGTGCTCGCCCCGTACGGCGTCGAGTTGACCGCCGAGGACGAGCATGCTCTCACCGGCCGGACCGACTCGGACGTCTACCGGCTCGTCGCCGAGCGAGGGTCGCTCGATGGCGAGGAGGCGACGCTGGATCGTCTCGGTGACGTGCTCGATGAGCTGTTCGCCGACCTGCACCGTCTACGACGACGCCTTGGACACGGCCGAGCATCTGGCCGGGCTGGGCGTGCCGCTGGCCGTGGCGTCGTCGTCGCGGCGGCGCCGCCTCGACCGCACCCTCTCCGTCACCGGCCTCGACCGGCTGTTCCCGATCACCGTCGCCGGCGACGAGGTGGAGCATGCCAAGCCGGCACCCGACATCTTCCTCGAGGCGGCCCGACGACTCGGGACGCACCCCGAAACCTGCTTCGTCGTCGAGGACACCCCCGCCGGGGTCGCCGCGGGACGGGCGGCCGGGATGACCGTGGTGGCGGTGCTCAGGGACCGCTACACGCCGGAGGACCTCCAAGCGGCCGACCGCGTGGTGCCCGCGCTCATCCCTGCCTGTGTCATGTGACAGCCGAAGTCTGGCGGGGAGGTAGCGTGACGCTGTGACCGCCCCGCCATCGCAGCGCTGGAGCCCCAACACCAAGCGGATCGTCATCATCTCGATGGTCCTCGCCCTGCTGGCGGTCGTGTGGCTGGCCCGTCCGGTCATCGCACCGCTGGTTCTCGGTTCGCTCATCGCCTTCATCGTGGCCCCCCTCGTGAAACTGCTCCACGAGCGGGCCCACTTCCCCATGTGGCTGGCGGTGGTGGTCAGCTACGTCACCTTGATCGTGTTGCTGGTCCTCATCTTCGCAGTCGGGATCCCCGCCTTCGCATCGTCTTTCGCCTCGATCGACTGGGTGGCATTGCTCGACGATCTGACTGCTTGGGCGCTCGAGACGCTGAACAACATGCGCCAACTCGACCTGTTCGGGATGAACATCAACCTGGCGACGATGGTCGACCCGATCATCGACGCCCTCGAGGGCACCGGGGGCGGGGGCGGCGGTGGCGGCATTTCAGTCCCGGTCGACTTCCTGGGCAACATGCTTGGTGGCGCCCTCAGTGCCACGTTCGGTTTCTTGGGATTCCTCGTGGGCGCCATCGCATTCCTGTTCCTCACCATCGCCATTGCCCTGTACATGACCTCCGCGGGGCCCAGGCTGGTTTCCGGGTTGGACGACCTCTTCCCTCCGCCCCACGACGTCGAGCCGAGGCTGCTGGGGAGGCGGGTCAAGAAGGTGTGGACGCAATACCTGCTCGGTCAGGCGGCGGTGGCGGCTGCGGTCGGGATCCTGACCGGGCTGGGCCTGTGGGCGGCGGGGATCCCGGGAGCCCTCTTTCTAGGCGTGCTCATGTTCTTCCTCGATTTCATCCCGACCTTCGGGCCGATAGTCGCTGCAGTTCCCGGGGTGATCGTTGCGATCACCCAGGGCTCGACCTGGATCCCGCTCCCCAATTGGATCATTGCGCTGATCGTGATCGGGATCTACATGGTGATGCAGCAGATAGAGGGCATCCTCCTGGTCCCCAAGGTTCAGGGGCGGGCCGTCTCACTGCCGCCGCTGGTGGTGCTGATAAGCGTCGTGGCCATGTTCGGGGCCTTCGGCGTCCTCGGCGGGTTGCTGGCGGTCCCTGCGGTGGCAACGGGGAGAGAGGTGGCGAGGTTCCTCTGGGCGCGGCTCTGGGACCTGGAGCCGTTCCCCGCGGAGGTGGCCGCCATGGAGGCCGAGATGCTGGCCGCGGCGGAGCCGCCACCGCCACCGGAGGAACCTTCGATACCTCCCTCCGCCCACCGTCGCCGTCATCCGCGAAGAGTGATCGCCTCGGCGACGAGCGAAGCAGCAACCTCGGCGCACCCCCACGAAAGCGTGTAGCCGGCGCCACCGTGCCCGTAGTTGTGGACGACGGTCGACCCGTCGTCCCGGGTGACCGACTCGACCCTCACCGTCTCCCTGACCGGGCGGAAACCGATCTTTACGTCGAGCACGATCGCGTCGCGCAACATCGGCTCCAGCCGGGCGCACTTGTCGATGATTTGTGCGGTGACCTCATCGTCTGGTGCCGTTCCTGGGAGTACCGAAGGGTTGGCGGTCCCGCCGAGCACGCAGTCCTCACCCCTTGGGATGATGTAGAGCGGGGCGCCGGGGCCGTGCTCCACCATCAGACCCACCTCGATCCCAGGGTTGGCGACCACCACCACCTGACCCGAGGTCGGGATCACCGATGTGTCGTCCCCGGCGAGCCGGCCCGCCTCCCACCCGGCGCAGTTGACCACGACGGGTACATCGGGCAGACGCTCGAGCGGCTGCTCGAGCAACTCGACGCTTCCCCCAAGTTCGGTGAGGCGTCGTTGCAGCCATCCCAGGTAGACCGGTGTCCGCACCATGGGGACATCGAAGACCCACCCGTGCCCGAACCCCGATAGCAGCTCATCGGGACGGGCATAGCGCAGACCGGGCACCGCGGGAGCCCACCACGGGTCGGCCACCAGCCCCTCGTGGAGCTCGATGAAGGTCTGCCGCCTCACCCCGCTCGCCGGGTCTTCGGCGGCGAGCCGGTCGAAAACCTTCCGGGTCGTTTGGGCCCATCCCAATACCAGGTGCTGGGGCGCGGCCAGGTACGGGTACCACATGGCTCCTGCCGCCGAGGACGTGGTCCTCTCGGTGGGGACGGCGGCGATGACGTCGACAGCGAAGCCGGCCTCGAGCAGCCTTATGGCGCAGGTCAGCCCGGAGACCCCGGCGCCCACGACGACGGCGTCGCTCAAGCCGGGCTCAGGGGACGACCAGAAGCTGGCAGGGTGCGTAGTGGGCCAGCCGGTCGGCGACCGACCCCATGACGAATCGCTCGATCAACCCGGCGCCGCGCCTCCCGATGATCAGCAGGTCGGCGCTGTTCTCCTCGCAGAAGGAGATGATCGACGCAGCCGGGTCGCCAAGCTCGGTGGTCGACTCATGTTCCACGCCGGTGAGGTCCACCGCCATGATCGTGGCGTCGAGTACCTCGCCCTGACCTTCGATCAGAGCGTCGGAGACGGCTTCGGGCGGTGGCGGCGCGCCGCCCACTCCCCACCATCCCTCGGGGGGGCGGACAACGGTGAGGAAGTGCACCTTTGACCCGTGGGCGCGGGCGATGCCTGCCGCCACACCGGCGGCGTGGATGCTCTGCTCGGACCCGTCCGTGGCCACCACGATCATCCTTGGGTCCCATTCGCCGTTCACACCGCTCCTCCCGTGATCGAGTGGTCATGTTGGCACGCCGGCACCCCATCTTGTCGCGGTAGCGGTGCACCCGCCACAATGCGAGACGTGGGAACCCGTCCGGTCGTCGTCGTAGCCGAGCCGATCGCCGCCATCGGGCTCGCCGAACTGGGCCAGCACGCCGAGGTGATCGACGCCGTCGGCGCCTCACGCTCCGAGCTGATCGAGCTGGTCCGACCCGCCCATGGGCTTCTGGTCCGGTCGGCTACGGCCGTCGACGCCGAGCTGATCTCCGCCGCGCCGTCGCTCCAGGTGATCGGGCGGGCCGGGATCGGAGTGGACAACATCGACCTGGAAGCGGCCACCGCCGCAGGCGTGCTGGTGGTCAATGCCCCCGCCGCCAACGTGATCTCGGCGGCGGAGCACACCATGGCACTGATCCTCTCGCAGGCGCGCAACGTGCCAAGGGCGGACGCCACGCTGCGCTCCGGTGTCTGGGACAGGAAGAGCTTCGAGGGCATCGAGCTGCACGGCAAGACGCTGGGGGTGATCGGGCTGGGCCGGGTCGGGCACCCTGGTGGCGCAGCGCGCCCACGCCTTCGGGATGGCGCTTCTCGCATACGACCCCTTTGTCGGCCACGAGCGTGCCAGGCGGATCGGGGTGGAGCTCACCGACGACCTCGACCGTATCTACGCCAACGCCGACGTGATCACGATCCATCTCCCCAAGACGAAGGACACCGACGGGCTGATCGGCAAGGAGGCGCTGGAGAAGATGCGCGACGGGGTCCGGATCGTCAACACGTCGCGCGGAGGGATCATCGACGAGGCGGCGTTGGCCGAGATGATCCAGTCCGGAAAGGTGGCCGGGGCCGCACTCGACGTATTCGCCGAGGAGCCGTTGGGTGACAGCCCGTTGCTGGCGCTGCCTCAGGTGGTGCTCACCCCGCACCTCGGCGCCTCGACGGTGGAGGCGCAGGACAAGGCCGGTGTGGACGTCGCCCGTTCGCTGGCGCTGGCGCTCGCCGGTGAGTTGGTGCTGAGCGCGGTCAACGTGGACCTCGGTCCCGAGGTGGCCGACGAGGTGCGCTCCTTCCTCCCCCTGGTCGAGCAGTTGGGCCGTGTTTTCGTCGCCCTGGCGCGTGGGATCCCAGACCGGGTGACGGTGCGGGCCGAGGGCAGGATCGCCGAGTACCCGGTCCGCCCGCTCGGGCTGGCGGCGCTCAAGGGGACCCTGGCGGCGGTGAGCACGATCCCGGTGACCTACGTCAACGCCTCGCCGCTTGCGGTCGAGCGTGGCATCACCGTGGTCGAGGAGGCCGACCCCGAGCCGCGCGACTTCGTCTCTCTGGTCCGGTTGTCCGGGGAGACCGGCGGTCGGCTCATCTCGGTCGCTGGGACCCTGGGGCGCAAGGGCCCGATCCTCGTCGAGATCCTCGACCACGAGGTGGAGCTTCCGCTGTCGCAGCACATGGCGGTCCTCCGCAACGCCGACGTCCCCGGGATGATCGGCCGGGTCGGCACCTACCTCGGCGGGTTGGGGGTGAACATCGCCAACATGGTGGTGGGCCGCGCCCCCGAGACGGGTGCAGCCGCCATGATGGGGCTCAACCTCGACCAGGCGCTCACCGACGAGCAGGTGGACGGTCTTCTCGACATCGACGGGATCGAAGAAGCGGTATCCGTGGCACTGCCGGTGTGAACCGGCCGCCCACGGGCGAGCCGGATTCGGCCCGCTTCCCGTGCCGGACAATCTGGCTGCTGCCGCCATCAAGTGACGGACGGGGGGACTGGCTCGAACGGCTGCCGAGTTTCGTGGAGATGTTGGCGCAGAGGTGGTCGCTCCGGGTTGGGCCGCCTTTCCAGCCGGGCGGGCAGACGGCGTGGGTCGCTCCTGCGGAAGACCCCGCCGGGACTCCCCTGGTACTCAAGGTCATGTGGCGGCACTACGAAGCCGAGCACGAGTCGGACGGGCTCGCCATCTGGGCGGGGGATGGGGCGGTCCTGCTCAGGGAGGCGGCTGAAATCGATGCCGAGACGATGGCCTTGCTGCTGGAGCGGTGTTCTCCGGGAACGCCTCTCTCGGTCGCACCCGACGAAGAGCAGGACCGGGTGATCGCCGGGCTTCTCGTCAGGCTGTGGCGGGAGCCGCCATCCGGTCATCGGCTCCGCCCGCTCGCCGAGATGTGCGGGCGATGGGCCGACGAGTTCGAGCGGGTCGCTGATCGATCCACGGTTCGCCCCAGCCCTGGTCGCCAAGGCCATGACCCTGTTCCGCACCTTGCCCGACTCCGCCGAGCGACAGGTGATGCTCTGCACCGATCTCCATGCCGGCAACGTGCTCGCTGCCCAGCGCGAGCCATGGCTGGTGATCGACCCCAAGCCGTACGTCGGCGACCCCACCTACGACATCCTCCAGCACCTGATCAACTGCGAGGATCGTCTCCTGGCCGACCCCGACGCACTTCTCGGCACGATGACCGCGCTGACCGGGCTCGACCCGGAGCGATCCCGGCTGTGGCTGTTCGCCCGGTGTGTCCAAGAGTCCATCGGGATGCCCTGGCTCGCCGAGGTGGCTCGGAAGCTGGAGCCGCCCGCTTCCTGACCCGCAGTGTGCTTAGCCTCGTAGGGGTGCGCCGTCTGATCGCTTCGTGGTTCGGGTCCGGATTGATGCTGCGACGGTGGCGAGGGTCGGACGCCGGGTCGGGCACGCTGGCCGCGGCCATCACCTTCCCTTTCCTGCTGGCGGTCTCGCTCCTCGGTTGGCCGGTTCAACTGGCAACCGCCGTCGGCCTCACCGCGCTGGCGGTGTGGGCCAGCCATCTCTTCGCCGCCGAGTTGGGCGACCCGGGTTGGGTGGTGGTGGACGAGGTCGCCGGGCTGGCGGTGGCCATGATTGGCTTGCGACCGATTCCGGCGATCGTGGCATTCGTCGTGTTCCGGCTCGCCGACATCCAGAAGCGTTGGTTCCCCGGCGTGTACGCCGCAGAATCACTTCCCGGGGGTTGGGGAGTCATGGCCGACGACCTGATCGCCGGTCTCTACGGGCTCGGGGCAGGTTGGGCTGTGCAGGCTGGGCTGGGGTGGTGAGCCGGGATACCTTCTGAATCGAGCCTCCTACCCTCCGTTCATGCAACCAACCGATATCGCCCACCTCGCCTTGCCCTCCGACCCCCAACTCCACCCCGATGGCAATCGTGTGGCATTCACCGTCAACCGTCCCGATCTAGAGGAGGATCGCTACAACCGGTCGATCTGGCTGGCCTCGGCCGACGGCGGTGCCCGGTCCTATCACCTCGGGACCGGGTGACAGCTCTCCTCGCTGGTCGCCGGATGGGTCTCGCCTCGCCTTCCTCAGGACCGGCCCCGAAAAGGACGCCCAGTCCCAGGTGGCGGTGATGCCGGTCGATGGTGGCGAGGCCGAGGTGCTCACCTCGTTCGACCGGGGAGCGGAGACCATCGAGTGGTCGCCCGACGGGCGCTGGCTGGTGGCAGTGGCCGTGACATGGGAAGACGATTGGTCCGACCTGGATGACGATGAACGCTCCAGGAAGCCGCGTCGTATCGCTTCGTTCCCTTACCGGTTCGACGGGATGGGCTGGCTCCACGACCGGCGCCGACACCTCTGGTTGGTCGACCCGACCGGGGCCGAGGAGCCACGTTGTTTGACCCCGGGAGAATGGGACGAGACCGACCCGGCATGGCGCCCCGATTCGGGCGCCATCGCATTCCTCTCCGATCGCAGCGACCGGCGCGGACTCGAGCCCGGGGTCGACGTGTTGGAGGTGGATGTCCGAGGCGACGAGACCACGACTATCGCGCCGCGGGGTAACTGGATCAGCGTCGCCTACCGCCCCGACGGTGTGCTCCATCTGATCGGGGATCCTGACCCGGCTGGCTGGCCGGCGATCAGCGCAGTATGGAGGGCTGAATCGGACGGCGGGCTCACGGATCTCACCGGGCACCTTGATCGGAGCGTCGACCCCTTCCAGGTCTCGCCCTCTCCCTCGGGCCCGCAATGGGTGGACGGTGGGTTCACCACGCTGATCGAGGAGCGGGGCCAGGTGAGGGTGATCCGGGTCGGCGACGACGGGACCATCGAAGAGGTTGTCGGAGGAGATCGTGTGGTGACCGGAGCGAGCCCGTCACCCGACGGGTCGGTGGTTGCCTTCGTGGCCACCGAGCCCACCGACCCCGGCGATGTCTGGCTCAACGTCGACGGGGACGAGCGTCGCCTGACCGATCTCAACGCCGATTTCCGTGATGCGGTCGATCTGGTGACACCAAACCACTTCGAGGTCCGCACCGATGATGCCGTGCTCGACGTTTGGATCTATCTCCCGCCAGGCGACGACCCGGTGCCCCTCCTGCTCAACATCCACGGCGGGCCCGCAAGCGCATACGGCTGGACCTTCTTCGACGAGTTCCAGGTCGGGGTGGGTGCCGGGTACGGCGTGGTGGCGACCAACCCGCGCGGCTCGAGCGGCTCAGGAGGCGAGCATCTCAAGGCGGTCGTGGGGAAGGGTTGGGGAACCGTTGACCTGGCCGACATCAACGCCGCGGTCGAAGCCGCCCTGGAGAGGGAGCCCCGGCTCGACCGGCAAAGGATGGGTGTGATGGGTGGTTCCTACGGCGGGTTCCTCACTGCCTGGCTCACCGCCAACGACCAGCGGTGGGCGTCGGCCATCGTCGAGCGAGGGGCGCTGGCGGCCAACTCCTTCGCCGGGACATCCGACATCGCCGAGACCTTCTCGCTCGCCTATTACGAGGCCTCGCCACCCGAGGGCTGGGACGTGCTCTGGGAGAAGAGTCCCCTGGCCCGGGCACATCAGGTGACCACCCCCACCCTGATCATTCACTCCGAGAACGACTTCCGCTGCCCGATCGAACAGGCCGAGCAGTACTTCCTGGCGCTGCTGCGCGCCGGCACCCCGGTAGAGATGCTCCGCTTCCCCGGCGAAGGCCACGAGATGAGCCGCTCGGGCAAACCCCGCCACCGCCAGGAGCGTTTCGAAGCCGTCCTCGACTGGCACGGTAGGTACTTGTTGCCGGATCAAGACCCAAACGGCGACGGCTGAGAGTCGAGGCAACTGACAGGCCACCTCCTCCCGGATTGGCTGCCGTCTGCCGTCCGCCGACTGCCGTCTTCGGTCTCTGCCAAACTGACCGGCATGGAAGCTTCGAAATGGATCTGGGTGGACGGTCGTCTCGTCCCTTGGGAGGAGGCCAACACCCACGTCGTGGTGCACGGTCTCCACTACGGGACCGGTGTGTTCGAGGGCATCCGCGCCTATCAGACCGACGAGGGGACCGCCGTCTTCCGGCTCACCGACCACATGGTGCGACTGCACCGCTCGGCGGCGGCGTACGGGATCCCGTTGAGCTGGTCGGTGGAGGCGCTGTGTGCCGCCACCAAGGAGGTCGTCGCCGCCAACGAGCTCGAGGCCTGTTACATCAGGCCGATCGTCTTCTACGGGGGCGGCTCGATGGGACTCAACCCCGATGGGAACGAGGTCCGGGCCGTGATCGCATGCTGGCGGTGGGGGACCTATCTCGGCGAGGAGGGCGTTGCCAACGGGATCCGGGCTCGCATCTCGAGTTGGCGCCGGATCGACTCCCAGAGCCTCATCCCCGACGCAAAGGGGAGCGGCGGATATCTCAACAGCATCCTGGCGAAGCAGGAAGCGGCGCGGACCGGATACGACGAAGCAATCATGCTCACCCGCGACGGCGCCGTCTCCGAGGGGAGCGGGGAGAACCTGTTTGCGGTGCGCGATGGGGTGGTGCTGACCCCCGGTGTGGGCTCCGGCGTGCTCGACGGGATCACCCGCCGCAGTGTCATGGCGCTGCTCGCCGACCAGGGTCACGAGGTACGCGAGACGACTCTGCAGCGCAGCGACCTCTACCACGCCGACGAGGTGTTCCTCACCGGTACCGCCGCCGAGGTCACCCCGGTACGCGAGATCGACGACCGCCCGGTCGGGGAGGGCAAGCCCGGCCCGGTGACGCGTGCCGCTCAGGATCTCTATCGCTGGGCGGTGACCGGGCAGTTGCCCGCTTTCCGCCACTGGCTAGACCCGGTCTGATCGTGGCCCAGGAGCCGAACATCGAGCTAGACGGCGCCGCCCTGGCCCGCCAGGACCTTCCGCCGGCGCCACCGCGCCGCTGGTCGCCGCATCGACCGGGCGAGTTGCGCGCTCCGGAAGAGGTTCCTTGGGGTGGGGCGTTCGGAAGGCCCGGTCCCGACACCGGGTGGGTTCTGCGTCTGGTGCATCTCGCCGAATTCGACCGGGGAGACCGTCCGGACGAGCTGGAGCAGGTCGTGACCAACATGGCTGCCGCCCGCGCCTCGCTCTACGGGCGGGCGCCGGTTCCCCAGGACATCGAGGTGGCGCTGGTGCTGCTTGGGCTGCGCCCGCACAAACTCCCGCCCGACCTGGCCGATCGTCTCGCCCTCGAGCGGCGCAAGTGGCTCGATGCCGCCGCCCACGAGAAAATAGGGGGGACTGCGTTCATCGCCTCCATCGATCCTGATCTGATGCGCTCCACCCCCGAAGAGGTGGTGGACCATTTCCGTGCGCAACTGACCTCGTGAAGATCGTCCGCATCCGGGCAGGCGACGACCTGACATACGGGTTGGCCGATACCGACGGGGTCACCGTCTACGAGGGCTCGCCCTTCGTGGCATGGGAGCCAACCGAGCGTGTGGTCCCATGGGAGAGCGTCCAGCTCCTGGCACCGGTGATCCCCACCAAGGTGATTGCCGTCGGCCGCAACTACGTGGACCATGCCGCCGAGATGGAGGTCCCGCTCCCTGACGAACCGGTGATCTTCCTCAAACCGCCAACCTCGGTGATCGGTCCGGGTAGCCCAGTGGTTTACCCGAGCGACACCGAACTCCTCCACCACGAGGCAGAGCTCGCCGTGGTGGTTGGAACGGTTGCCCGGCACATCAAGGCCGAGGACGCCGACCGGGTGATCTTCGGCTACACCTGCGCCAACGACGTCACTGCCCGCGACCTGCAGAGACGTGACGGCCAATGGGCACGGGGGAAGGGCTTCGACACCTTTTGCCCGCTCGGCCCGGCAATCGAGACCGAACTCGATCCCCTCGTGGGTCTGCTGATCACCGGGAGCGTCGACGGCGAGGTCCGCCAGGAGGGGTCGACCGCCGACATGGTCTTCGGTGTGGCAGAACTGGTGGAGTTCATCACCCGGGTGATGACCCTGCTCCCTGGTGATGTCATCCTCACCGGGACGCCATCGGGCGTGGGCCCGGTCGAGCCGGGCCAGGTGATGGAGGTCGAGGTGGAGGGGATCGGTGTGCTCGCGAACCCGGTGGTCCGAGCGGCACCGTGACCCCCGATCTCGTCAGGGTGCGGATCGCCCCATCTCCAACCGGATTACTCCACGTCGGGAACGCTAGAGCCGCATTGTTCAACTGGCTCTTCGCCCGTCACCACGGCGGCGTGTTCATCGTCCGGGTGGATGACACCGACGTGGCGCGCAGCAAGGCCGAGTTCGAGGAGGACGCCCTCGAGGGTCTCCGTTGGCTGGGTCTCGACTGGGACGAGGGTGTCGGCGTCGGCGGACCGCATGGCACTTACCGCCAGTCGGATCGGATCGACCATTACCGGGAAGTGGCCGACGACCTCGTGGCGCAGCGGTCAGCGCCTACCTCTGCTTCTGCACCCCGGACGTCTTGGCAGCCAAGCGGGAAGCGGCGCAGAAGGAAGGACGACCGCCCGGGTACGACGGCACCTGTCGCGCCATCGACCCGTCGGTTGCGGCCCGGCGCCGCGATGATGGGGAGCCGGCCAGTATCCGTTTCGCCGTCCCCCGCCCGGGTGTCACCGTTTTCGAGGACCTGATCCGGGGCGCGGTCCGGTTCGACCACGACACCATCGACGACTTCGTGCTGCTCCGCTCCGACGGCACTCCGACGTATCACCTCGCATCGACGGTCGACGATGTCGACTACGAGATCAGCCACGTTGCCAGGGGTGAGGATCTGCTCCCATCCACTCCCCGCCACATCATGATCACCGAGGCGATGGAGGCGGTGTCACCTTCGTATGCCCACCTCCCGCTCCTCTTTGGTCCAGATGGGCGCAAGCTGTCGAAGCGGCATGGCGATGTCTCTCTCCGCTATTACCGGCAAAACGGCTACCTGCCCGAGGCGGTGTTCAACGCGATGGCGCTGCTCGGCTGGTCGTACGCCCCGGAGATCACGATCTTCGACCGTCAACAGGCGGTGGAGCGCTTCGAGTTGAGCCAGGTGTCGAAGAACCCCGGCGTTTTCGACTTGGACAAGCTGGGCTGGATCAACGGGGAGTACATGAGGGCGCTGCCGCCCGATCGATTCCTCGAGGATGCCAGGCCATTCCTCGAGGAGGAACTCGGTGCCGAGATGGTGGGCTCGGGGTGGGACCGGTTCGTCGGCCTAGCGCCCCTCATCCAGGAACGGGTGCGGTTGCTATCCGAGGTGCCGGCAATGGCCGCGTTTCTCTTCTGAGGCGACACCGACCTACGACGAGGATTCCTGGACCAAGGTGATGAGCGGCGATCAGGTCGAGCAGGTTCTCTCGGCGGCGACTCAGCCACCTCGAGACTGTGCAACGTTGGGAACCGGAGGAGATCGAGGGAGCACTGCGGGCCATGTTGGAGGAGATCGGCATCGGCGCCCGGAAGGGTCTCCAACCGATCCGGGTAGCCGTGACCGGGTCGTCGGTCAGCCCGCCGCTCTTCGAATCGATGGCCGCTCTGGGCCGCAAAACCACCCTCGATCGTCTGGTAGGCGTGCGGGTCCGACTCGAAGAGCAAGGTTGAGCGCGACCGGAAGGCGGGGTCGGGCTGATAGCTTGCCTCCAGGCTTCAAGGGAGGATCACGTGACCGAACCGGCAACCACGGGTTCGAGCAACGGAAGAAACGTGGCGCGGATCGTCGTCACTGTCGTGATCATCGCCGCTGTCGTGGCCTTCATCATGCAGAACCGCCAAGACATCCCGATCGATTTCCTCTTTATGACCCTGACCATGTCGCTGTGGCTGCTCATCGTGGTATTTCTCGTGCTCGGTGCCGTCCTCGGGTTGATCTGGCAGCGCCGCCGGTCATCACGAGCTCAGTAGGAGAGCTGCCCGGCCGACGGGATCGCACCCACTACGATCGCCCACGTCCGGCCCCGTCGTCCAGCGGCCCAGGACGCCGGCCTTTCAAGCCGGTAACGCGGGTTCGAATCCCGTCGGGGCTGCCAAGTGTTCCTCCAGCGCCGGACAAGGCGCGGTTTCGTCAGAGGACGTGTTCACTCACGAGTTGACCTATCGAGTGGATGCACCCAATCGAGCGAAGCCGAGACCGCTGACAGAGTTCGCCAGAATTGGGAAGGCCGGAGTTGATCGCCCGGGCCCGGGCCAGGGGCCGGTTTCACGGTGGGTCGGGCCCGGTGTTGTATTCGTGTCCGAGTCGGCTGGTCCAGGTGTACCCGTTGGGGGTCCGTCGCAGAGTCCATCCGGCGTGGTGTTTGACGTTGTGGTCGTGGCGGCATAGTGGTTCGAGGTTCTTCTCGGTGGTCGCTCCGCCCCGGGCGTGGTCGATGGTGTGGTCGAGGTCGCAGTCGATGTGGCCGGCATGCGGCACCCGGGGAAGACACAGGTGGGGGAGCGTGCCTCCACCGAGCGGCGCAGGCTGGTGGTCGGTCTTCTCCGGGTGGTCCCGTTCCACAGGAGCCACCGTCATCGGGGTGGGTGACCTTCACCCGCCACTCCGAGCGGTGCTGGTTGGCGACCACTTGGCGGGCGAGGTCGGCCACCACCGGTCCGTAGCCGTTGAGTTCACCGGGGGACTCGGACAGTCCGACAAGGGTGGCGAGGTCGACGGTGATGTCCACCACTCCCTCCGGTTCCCGTTCCCGGCGTGTCCCCCCGCACATCAGGTCCAATGTGATGTCGACTCGTAGTTGGTCGATGCTGCGGGGGTCGCCTTCCCGTTTCAACTGGTGGGCCAGTCGGTTGACGTGTCTCATCGCCGCCACCGCTTTGCTCGGCGGGGAGACGGCTGGCGACCAGTTCGGCGGTGCCGTCGGCTCCGGGGTGCAACACGAGGCACCGCTGCTCCACCGCTGTGTCATAGCGGCGGGCAGCGTCGGTGGGGTCCAATCCGAGGGTGACCCTCCTCAGCCGGGCGGCGAGCTGACCGGTGGTCAACCCAGCAGCCGCCGAGAGCACCACATCGACCGCCTCTCGGGCGGTGGACTCGTCGAGGTGGTCCGTCCCGTCACAGAGCACCCGGGCCCGGGGGAGGTCGATCAGACCGGCATGCAGCGCTTGCCAGACTCTGGGGAGACGTTGCAATCCCAAAGCCAGGTCGAGGGTGGTGTCGGCTGCTCTCCGGGTGAGGTGCAACGCTGCTCGGATCTCGTCGGAGGCGTACTCCACCACCACCGCGGAGCGTTCCGTGGTGTCGGCGTTCGGTGGCGTGGGCCACCTCGGCCACCACCGCATGGAACTGCGCTTGGTCGTGGGCGACCTGTCGGGACCATGCCTCCAGCAGCACCACCAGGTCGTGACCGGTCAGCCGGGTGCGGTCGATCGAGGCCAACAGCACGGAGAGCTCGGGTCCGGGGGGCGTCTCCGCCAATCCGTCGGGGAGGGACACCGCCCGGGGGTCCACCACCGGGTCGGGCCATTCCCAGCCCTGGTCGCTTCGCCAGTCAACACGACAACTCGCTCCATTCGAGCGCGGTTCATATTGGGGAAGCGCGTTCAGCGTACCACAACACACTGACAAACCGAACAAATGTTCGATGAGTCGACAAAGAATCTCCAACCATCATGCGAGACCTCAGCGGACTGAGTGCGCGAACATCGCCAGGCGAACCAAGAGGTGCTGATGGACGAAACGCAGAAGGAGCCCTTGCCCGTTCTCCGACCGATCGGGCGCGTCGAATCCCCGATCTTGCGGCCCGAAGACGCGCCCAAACAGGGGAGGGAGGGCACTCCCGATGTCTGGGTGGTACTCGAAGACGATGTCGAGCCGGCGGCCCGAGATCTACGTGCCGGCGACGATCTCTTCCTGCTCACTTGGCTCCATCGAGGGCTTCGCGACGTGATGGTTGTCCATCCCCGCGACGACCCGCTCCAGCCTCAGCTGGGCGTGTTCAGCACTCGGTCACAGGACAGACCCAACCCGATCGGGCTGCACCGGGTCGAGGTCGTCGCCATCGAGGGGAATCGCATCCTCGTGCGCAACCTGGAAGCCATCAACGGAACGCCGGTAATCGACATCAAGCCGGTGCTCGCCGGCGGCTACTGATTGGGTGGCCGAGTGAGTGCAATCGTTCGATCGGCCTCCAACGGGCGAGGCTTCGGGTCTACGCCGAGGATCTGCCCATCCCAGAGCCTCGGAAACGCCAAGTGACCCCAGAACGAGTAGACCCTCCGGATGGATCGTCAGGAGAGAGCGTGACTCACGACCGAATAGAACTGATAAACATCGGCGAAACGGACAAGTTCAACATGCCGTACACCCCGGCGATCAGGGTCTTGGGTGGGTTGCCGGTCTTTTTGGCAGGTGTGACTGCGGCTCCGGTCTATCACAGTCATCCGCACGTCCCCGAGGAGTTTGACGGGATTCCAGAGGGCGCCGATCTTCAAGCAGAGATGACGGTGGACAACCTGGAGTGGGTGCTCCAGGCGGTCGGAGGAGACTTGAGCGATGTCGTTGAGGTCACTCGCTACATCGTGGACATCGACCGCAACCAGGATGCGATCAATCGGGTTTTGGGCGTTCGGTTCGGGTCGCTTCGCCCGGCAACCACAACAGTCGAGGTGGCGCGACTTGCTACGGACTCACGACTGGTTCTGGAGCTCAAGGCGGTGGCCTATGTGGCCGAGTGAGCTCTCTGGGGATTCAAGGCACCTTTGCCGACACGAGCGATCTCGAATATCGATTCGTGCAGGACACCCGACCGACGGGTTCTAGCCGCCGTCCACAACGAGGTCGACGGCCTCTTGGCCGCCCTCTCTAGTGATACGAACCAAGCCGCGGTCGCACAATTTCAGAGCTGGGATGATCACGGCGAGGCAGGCGAAGCCCACCGCTGTGATCATCCCGTCGAACTCGACGCGCAGGTCTGCAGCGATGGCGTCTGCCACCGCCCGGCAGGATTCGATCACCTCCGCCGAAGGCTTGTCCGAAAGGATCCCGAAAACCGGAGTGGACACTTCGGCCCGAACTCGACCGTCGCTGACGACAACGATCCCACCCTGCAACTCGATGACCCGGTTGGCCGCGGCCGCCATGTCATCTTCATTGACTCCTAGGACCATCAGGTTCATCAAACCCGGATTAATGGTCGTTGCTACGGCACCTGCGGCAAGGTCGAACCCGCGCAAGAGCCCTAGACCCTGGCGGGAGCCTCCTTCATGTCGGTCGATAACGGCCAGTGTGGCCAGACCCGTCGTCCGATCCGGTGACCCCGCGTTGAACTGCACGGCTTCAACAAGCTCTTCGGTCACCAGGGATCCCGGAGTTATCCCGATGACCCGGACTCGAGCCCGGTCGAGACTGGGATCGAAAGCGAAGTCCGTGGCCTCGAAGCGGCGGTCGACGTGAACCGTTTCGTACCACTCGGTCGGATATGCAACGCCTCGGGTGTCGAGCAGATACTCGCCTTGTCGAGCACTGAGCCGTCCACGAGAGACGACCAGTTCGACGGCGAAGTCGCGTAGATCGCGCACGGCAGCAATGGAGGCGATGCGGCCCGGAGCGATTGACCCGTAATCTCTGGCCACCCCAAGCCCCTCCGCCGCGGTCAGCGTGGCCATGCGAACCGCCTCGATTGGTGGGACCCCATGAGCGACCGCAAGTCGGAGCTTGTAGTCCATGTGGCCATCGCGTGATAGCGAGTGCAACTCCTGCTCGTCGGTGGCGAGGCTGAAGTTTCTCGGATCGCCGCCCTTCTCGGTTATGGCTCGCACCACTGTTGCCATATCTCGAGAGCCTGACCCTTCCCGGATCTGGACGGTGATACCAAGGCGTGCCATTTCGATTGCCTGCTCAGCGGTGCCGGTTTCGTGGTCAGTCATCACCCCCAGGGCCACAGAAGCCTGCAGGGCTGGTCCGGTGAGCCCCTCGAGGTGGCCCTCCACGGCAAGGCGCCGTTCGAGCGCCACTTCGTAGAAACGGCGGATCTCGGCGAGTGGGATGCGGCTCGAGGCGAAATTCCATTCACGAATCGCGACAGCGGATTGATGCTGGGCCAGGTGAACCAGGTCTTCCAATCCGAACCTGTCGGTATTGCCGAAAGGCCCAAACCCGAGCGCGGTGGCATGGAATGGGGAGAGAAGGATGTCGAGTCCTGTGCCTTCGCTTCTCGAAATGAGTTCCTCGATTGCCGCCCGACCGCTGATGACTCCCGGCTCGTAGAAGTCGGTGCATATCGCCGCAGTCCCACGAGGAACCAGAACCTCAGCGAGGCGTTCGATGGTCAACTGCGATCCACCAACGTGGATATGAGGCTCGATCAGGCCCGGCAGCAGTATCAATCCTGAGCAATCCACCACCTCAGTGGTGGATCCCAAACAGTGATCGATCTCACCAACGGCGGCGATTCTGGTGCCGCTGATCGCGACGTCACCATGCAGAATCTGGCCCGTGTAGACCTCGACGTAGGCGCCCCCACGCAGGACGAGATCGGCCGTATCGTCCCCTGCCGCCGCCGCAGCCGCGCTCAAACGCTCATCGGCGTGGCTCATGTCCTTCTACCTCCTAGGTCACGGAACCATCAACTGCAGGATTCGATCGTGGTCTAACTCGTTGCGACCCAACCTGGCGACGATCCTGCCCGAGCGCATCACGTAGACCACGTCGGCGCGATCGATGACTTCCTCAATTTCGGAGCTAGCGATCAACGCGCAGCGGTTTCCGTTGCGAACCACGTCTCGAATCAAGCCGAGAACCTCGACTTTGGAGTGGACGTCGATGCCTTGGGTTGGCTCGTCGAGCAATAGGACGACAGGATCCGCTTCGAGGGCCTTTGCTACAGCAACCTTCTGTTGGTTTCCTCCGCTGAGCGCACCGGCGAGAGTTGAACTCGATGCGGGTCGGAGAGCGAAGCGGCGGACATATTCATTCGCGACTTGCTGCTCTCTGCGTAAGAGCCGGATGATTCCGCGCTTCGATGAGGAGCGGCTGGGCAAAGCGATGTTGTCCTTGATCGACATTGGCGCCACCACCCCACCGGACCGTCGGTCCGCAGGGACCAAAACCACTCCGTGTCGGATTGCCTCGGCAACCGAACCCATGCGGATCTCGGCCCCTCGGACCGTTACACCCCCGGAGTCGATGTCGAGGAGACCGGCGAGGCACGCCAGGAGACGGCTTTGTCCACCGCCCTGTAACCCGACAAGAGCCACTATTTGCCCTGGTCTTGCCACGAGTTCAACGTTGGAGAAGTCGCCGGCCCGAGTCAGGCCGGTGATGGTCAGTACTGGATCGCCTGCGATCTCGTTCTCGGCGAGCGGGGCAACGCGGGCTGTCCGGCCGACGACCTCCTCATCACCGGCCATCAAGGAAATGAGTTCCTCGCGGTCCATCGCTCCCGCCGCGTACGTGCCCAGGCTGCGCCCGTCCCTGAGCACGGTTATCCGGTCGGCCAGTTGCATCACCTCACCTAGCCGGTGGCTCACATAAAGGATCGCTTCGCCCTCCTCTCGGAGTTGGCGGAGCCGTGCCAGCAACCACTCGGTGTCGGCTTCGGGAAGAACAGCCGTCGGCTCATCGAGAACCATCACTTGTGCCTCGGCGAGCAGAGCGCGGGCGATTTGGGCAAGGCGGAGCTCGGAGACCCCCAAGTCGGCGGGGTACGCCGAGTCGGCGTACCCCGCTCCGAGCCTTTGCAACATGGCGCCTACCCGCCGTCCCTCCTCAGCGCCCAGCTGCTCGCGGCGCACCCAGAACCGCTCCTGCCCCAACAGCACACTGCGGCCAATGGGGAGGGATGGAAGCGCGACCACCTCCTGCGGCACCACCGTGATACCCCTACGCCGCACCTCCCATGGGCGCAGGTCAACCAGTTGGGTCCCGTGCAACTCGATCACACCCGAGTCAGGGGTAATGAGCCCGGCGAGGATCCTCACCAAGGTTGACTTCCCCGCGCCGTTCAGGCCGACGATTGCGTGAATCTCGCCGGGCTCGAGTGTGAGATCGACCTGGTCAAGCGCCTGGACGCCGGGGTACGCCTTGGAGATTGACCGCAGCGAGACAGCCGGAAGCGCGCTCATGATGCCATCGCCATCGGGCGGCGATGGCGTGACGTGCACTCGGCCTTGGTCACGAGCGGCGGGTTCGCATCAATTGTCGGTTATGAGCTCATGGTCGGCTACGGGTGTTCCGATGTCGTCCACGGTGAATAGCGGGGCAGGTATGCAAGTGACTTGCGGAACCTCTTCGCCATTCAGCAACGAGATCGCTCTGCCGACACCCATCCTTCCCATCGTGACTGGCTCAATGCCAAATACCGAGTCGAGCCACCCCTCTTCGAGCGCGGTGATCGAGTCCGGTTCGTACCCGAAGCTGACGTAAGGCACTTGACCCTGGTACTCGGCTGGCAGGGCCGCCGGCTGGAGGATGAAGTAGTGCACCGACATGATCCAATCGATGTTGGGATTTGCCTGTATTGCGTCCTCGAACGAAGCAAGGCCCTCGGCTGGATCTACGAGTTGGGTCGGCGCCGCCACGATCTCCAGGTTGGGATATTGCTCGGCAACTCGGTCGGTGAAGCCGAGCGTCCGTTTCCTCGACCAGGTCGCATTGGCGGGGCCGGCGATGATGATTCCGGCGCCTCCGTCGTCACCAACTACTTCGGCCACCCTGTCTGCTGCCAGTTGCCCGAGCACATAGTCGTCTTGCATCACCATGGTCACGTCAGCGTGTGCAACCTCGGTCGAAATGTTGACCACCGGTAGCTCCGACTCGATTGCTGTGTCGACCACCGGCACCGACCCTTGGATGTCAGACGGCGCCATGACAAGACCATTGGTGCCTCGTGAGATCGCATCGCCGATCTGGTTTAGTTGGAGGTCTGGGGATGCATAGCCCTCGGCGGCAAGAGTGGTCACCTCGACGCCCGCTTCGGCTCCGGCATCGTGGGCGCCATCATCGATCGCTTGGTAGTAGTAGCCGGCGAGGCTCACCTGCATGAGGGTCAGGTCGTACGGCTCTGCGGGCTCAGGAAGCTCATATGCGACTACCTCCTCAGGCGTCGGGCTTTCATCACATGCCAGTGTCTGCCGGAGCGCGTCATCGGCAGAGCCACCGGCTGTGGTGTCAACCGCGCTTGTCGCCGAGCCCGCCGTGGTGCCAACCGAACTTGTCTCGGTACCAGACGTTGTGTCACCGGTCGCGCCACCGCACGCCATCACAAGCAGACCCAGCAGAATCGTCAGCACCATCGGTCTGTAGCTCACCAACATTTTCCAACTCACGGTCTCCTCCTTCGTTTGCTTGCAGGTCTCACGAGCTCACACGACATCACTTCCAGATGACATGCTTGGTGAGGCAGGATGAGATCGACGGCCCGGCCAGATCGGTCTGCTCGAGCGGATACGGTCGATGAGCACTGCGGCCACGAGCACGATTCCGGTGAGGATCTCCTGGATGAACTCGGAGAGCCCGGCGATGTTCATACCGGTAGTCATGACGCTGAGCAGGGCAACACCAAGGATCACTCCCGAGAGCCGTCCCACTCCTCCGCCTATGGCGACGCCGCCGATAACGGCGGTGGCGATGGAGAGCAGTTCGAAGCCCTGGCCCAGGCTCGCCTGTCCGACAGAAACCCTCGATGCCAGCATCAGACCGGCCACTCCAGCGAGAAAGCCGCAAGCGGTATAGGCGAGCAGTTCGTATCGCCGAGCGCGGACGCCAGCCAGCACTGCCGTCTCACGGCTGCCTCCGATCGCATATATGTAGAGGCCAGGTCGGGTTCGTGACAGAAGTACAGAGGCCACCAAGAAAACGACTGCTGCGATGCCCACCGTCGATGGGATCGGTCCCCAATCACCACCGCCGAATACCTGGAAACCCGGTGGAAGGCCTGAGACGGATGCTCCATCGCTCAGCTGGTTGGCCAATCCACGGGCTATGGCGAGCATCGCGAGTGTCGTCACAAACGGCGTCACCCGCGCCCAGGCGATGAGCACTCCATTGATGAGGCCGACTGCCGTACCGGTGGCAAGACCGGCAAGGATTCCGGGAACGACACCGGAGTCCACCATCACGAGAGCACCGACGGTGCTGGAAAGCCCCATGTTCGCCCCCACGGAGATATCGAAGCCGCCTACCAGCAGGGCGAAGCTTTGCCCTATCGCGACAACTGCCAAGACCGCACCTTGTCGCGCCATGTTTTCGACGTTGCGAACGGTGGCGAACTGATCCGGGTACAGGACCGTGAAGATCCCGGCGAGAATGAGTACGCCCACGACAAGCTGCCACGCAGTCTTAGAACGCCTTGTCCCGCGGGCGGGTCCAACCGGGCTCGGACCAGGCTGGAGGGTGGAGGCGTCACTCGCTGTGGGCACCAATGCCCCAGTCGAACAGGCACCGATCTCGAGGGTCCCGCGAACGGGCAACAACAGCGTTTCGGCGGCGCCAACAGCTTTCCATTCCCGCAACCGATTGCATGCGCGCACTCTATCCGGGGTGATAGTGCGGCACTGGACCTTGCCGAGGGGCCCATTTGCCGATACCTGCACGTCCCAATGCCGTTCGACCTGCACGCGGGCAATCACACCTTCGTTGCCACCCAGATCTCCTCGGCGGGCCATTTGCTGGCCCATTCGGCAGTGACGTAGTCGTAGTAGTCGTGGTTGGCCGCCCCTTCGGGGGCGAACAGCTCGATGAGCCGATCAACCACGAACCCGTTACCTCGGAGCAGATCGATCCAGTCGCCATGGCCGAGATGGAACTCGACCTCACCGGTATCGTCCCACTCGACCTTCCAGAGACCCCTCTGAGGACGGGTCAGCCGCTCTTCAACCGGCGGCTCCGGCGTGGAGCAGAGCACCACCAGCGTCGAGTTCCGCAGGAACACCAGACGTCCGCCGGGGCGGAGGAGTCGCGCCGCTTCTGGAATCCAGCGATACGGGTCAGCCCAGATCGAGGCCCCATACTCGGAGATGGCGAGGTCGAAGGATGCGTCGGGCAGCGGGACGCTTTCGGCTGCGGCCTCCACCAGGGGGAAGTGGAGGTCGAACACTCGCTGCATCTCGCGTGCCGTAGCCAGCTGAGCCGCGGTCGGGTCGACACCGACCGGTCGCGCCCCGCGCTTGGCTAGCCAGGCCGAGAAGTAGGCAGTACCACATCCGAGCTCGACGACGTCGAGTCCGGCGACGTCTTCGAAAACACCCACGGACGAGTCGGGGATGCCGAAGACCCCCCACGTAATATCGTCCTGCGACCAGGCTCCGTGCGCCGCCGGCCCGGTGTGCTCGAGATTTGCCTTGGTCCAGATCTCGATGTTGTGCGGAACGTATTCGGGATAGTCGTTCGAGCATCTCCGAGATGATCATAGAACCTGGGCGTCGCGTATCGGTGTGTTCGCCTATCTGGCATCGAGTTCGGCAATCAGAGCGCTTGGGCGCTACCAGCCGGTAGCTCTCCTCGACCCAGTCGTACAGGACCTCGTCGGGTGGGAGATCCTGTTCGAATCGGATCCACACCCAGCCGAATCGGCCCAACCCGTAGCCGGATGGTTCAGATCCTGACAGTGCCAGAGCCTGTTCGTGGGAGTCGTCCAGTTTGACGGTGAAGGCCATCGGCCATTCGTCCGATTCGCCGACACCGAGGAACAGGAAGACCTTCTTGTTGACCTTGACCACCACCTCCTCCCAGGGGTAGTCCTCCCAGGCACCAGGGAGAGTGAGGGCGTACCGGCGCAACTTGTCCCGCGTCTCAATCGCCTCGGACATCGGACCGAAGCTACCGGTCCGTTACGAGTGCCAGGCGGATCGAGTCGGTACGGTGACCGCCGACGGTCTCTACGGCCCCGACCGTAGGGGCGGGATCACTCGGTGTTGGTCGACGGCAGTGCCAACCGGCAGTCGCCTGATCGACAAGCCCTCATCACCGACCTGAGGGCGGTGCGGGTGCTCCTGAGTTCAGCGATGCGCTGTTCGATGCGTTCGAGGGCACGTTCCAATCGCCAGAGCTCACTCTCGCAGCTCGACCGTTCTGGAGTCATGGCTCTGGAGGGCCTCCACGATCTCGGGCGAGCGTGAGCCCGATCGACTGCAAGCCGCTTGGCGAGGAGGATCCTCTCGGGGATTCCCTCGGGATGGTCGCGGTACCCGGATTCGGTGCGGGGGGCGGGTGGCAGGATCCCGGATCGCTCGTAGAAACGCACGGTGTCCACACGTGACGCCGGCCCTCTTGGCGACTTCGCCGATTCTCATCAAGAATTCCCTTGACTCTGGACCTTACTCCATACTTTACGCTACGCACTATGGCTGAACAGAACCACATACTCCGCCGATCGTCTGCGACATGTCATCGGCATCCGGACACGCCCGACAGAGCGCCTGGCCGAGTACGACCGACTCTTCGCCACGGCCTCGACGCAGCGGCGACGAACCTCCACCGGAGTCGAGTTCACGTTCCGGGCAGGGCCGGGGCTCCTGGAGTGGGTTGAGGACTTCTCGGAGCGCGAAGCTGCCTGCTGCCCGTTCATGGCCTACGAGGTCGAGTCAGGAGGCGAGGTCGTGGTGTGGATGATCAGCAGCGACGATCCCGGCGGCTCGGCGTGATCCTCGATGAGTTCTACGGGTTGCCAGACCATCTCGGAAGACGGATACGAGTCACTGCTCGCCCGACTCGGTGCGGACAGACGACGGTCGACATCACGGCTCGGGCGGCATGCCTGACGATGAACGGGCCGAGGTGCCTTCGCTCGATCGACCGCTTTCACCCGTGGAGGCGGGCGGTGACCTCTCCGGTTGCGGCCACGGCGACCGCCACGGGCACGGCGGCGATGCCGTACTTTCGGCCCAGGTCGGGCCTCCGGGAGACATCCACTTCCACCACCGGACGGCTTTCGCTACGAAGCTGCTCGGCCAGCGTTCTGGCAGTCGGTGCACCAGGGGTGGGTGAATTGGACCACGATGCCCTCATCGGGGAGCGGTCCGTCGAGGTCGGCCAGGTCCACCCGTCGCAACTGACCTCTCCGCACCCGGCGCAGACCGTGCCCCCCACTTGTAGAGCTCGCATCCCACGCAGAGCCCGGTGGCGGCGGCAAGGAGCGCGAGACCGGCAACGAGGAGCCCGAGCGCCCATCCAGCAACGGTGAGACCGAGCCAGGTGGAGGATGCTGGCGGCGGTGAGCACGACCGCACCGACGGTGTTGGCGAACCGTGGCGGACGGGAGTCCTCGATCGCACCTTCCCCGACCCTGGGCTGGACCCATTCGAAGTAGGCGACGCACGGCAGGCAGTAGCGGCGACCGAAGAGGAGCCCGACTACAAGCTGCGCGGCGAGGATCGCCAGCAGCGGCCACCAGTCGAGGAGAAATGCGATGAGCGCAAGCGAGCCGATCACGGCTTGGTTGAAGCGGGGAGCCCGCGAGTCGATTACTTCTGTGTCTCGGTAGGGATCGGCTGTCCGCAGACATCGGCGGTACGGGCGGTCATGGTCGAGCCGGACGGGGGTGATGCGACGGGATCATCAGGACGCTCCTCGGGGATCAGGGGCGGGCTGAGACGCGGGGCGAACCGGGCTTCCGGGTGGTGCGTCTCAGGAGCGCCGGCAACCGAGCCAGGCGTCCGGGTCGATCACCCGGAAGTTGGGACACCGCCGCTCAGGTCGCATCGGGGCGATGTTAGCCAATCGGGTGGCGGCTGCCTGGCGCTCGCTCCTGTTCAGACGACGATCCAGCCGAGGTCGCGGTCGAGGATCGAGGCGAGCCGTTCCACCTCGGCGCCCAAGGCACGTCGCGGGACCCTCCCTGTCTCTTTGAACCAGGAGATTCTTACACTGGTCACCGTCCAGTTCCCAGGTGCCGCAGACCACACCCTTTCGATACGACGACCGGAGCGATCCAGCCGCTCTGCCTGCTCACGTCGGGTCGGCGTCCCAGTAGGGATCACATGAGGATCCTTGGTGCCCGGACCGAGCACGTATTGATCGAACCCAGGTAGGAGCCTCACCGCCGGAGGTCGGGGCGGTGGAGGCAAGGTCATCGAGGTGCTCGGACATGATGAAGGCACGCTCGCCCTCGACATCGACCTCGGTCAGCCGGTCACCGAGCCCTTCGAACCAGTCACGAAGCTGCGCTTGCCGAACCAACCGCCCGCCAGCCAGGTCCCGAAGGCGTCGGCGGTCGCCGGTCCGTAGGCGCCGAGGTAGGTGGCGATGGCGACCGGGGCTGCCTCGTCCGGATCGGGTAGACCGGACCAGCGGTCGCTGGCCGACCCGGGAAGGGTGAAGGTCACCCGATTGCCTCGCTGCGGTCCGAAGCAGAGATCTCCCTGCCAGGCCAGCGGTTTGAGCAATGTCCCCCAACCAGATGCGAGCGCTTCTCCGACGTGGGCGAGACCGACGCTTGCTGGTGACCGCGGCGATGAGCTCCTCACGGGTGAGGACCTGGCCGTCGAGAGCCTGACGCACCACGGACGCGCAGCGCTCGACGTCAGCGGGGCTGACTCCGAAGTACTTCTGCCAACTGGGACGCTCCCACGACCTGCCCGATGCCATCAGCGAGAGAAAGGCACCGCCCTCTTCGGGGGTGAGCAGGTGGAGCGTCCCTCGCATCGCCCAGGTCTTGATCAGCCGGCCGCCGGAGAGCGCGGTGGAGACTTCACCCTTGCGCGACTTGGTGCGGCGGACCCGAACCGCAAGCTCGGCGGACGATGCCACCTGTGCCTGAACACCACCGAGACGCCGGACCACACCGCCGACCGGCTGACCGTGCCGACCGGGTCGAGCAACTGCCGCTTCAACCGCCAGGCGAGCACCTGCGGCCAGGTCACCTCGATGGACATCGTCGGGGAGGGTATCGGTGAGCCAGGTGACGGCGGACGGCGGACGGCAGACGGCAGACCAGCACCGTCGGGAGGTTGGGAGCCTCCCACCCGCCGCTAAGCGTGCGGGAGCCCTTCCGCCCTGCGGAGGGACGGCACGTCTGGAGGCGGAAGTAGGCGGGACCGCCGACGGTTCCTCTCTAGGCTCAGGGCGTGCCGACCCCCTCGTTGCACCCCTATCTCTCTCGGCTCGTCCGGGAGTGGGACGACGTTGCTCCGGGGGCCCTGCACCGGGCGATCGATGGGTCGATGGTCATGGTGGACGTCTCCGGGTTCACCTCGATGTCGGAGAGGCTGGCCCGGCACGGGAAGGTGGGCGCCGAGGAAGTCACCGAGGTCATCGGGAGCACCTTCGAGCGGCTGCTCGCCGAGGCATATGCCTTCGGTGCGACCCTGGTCAAGTTTGGTGGCGACGCCCTGCTCCTCTTCTTCAGGGGGGAGGGACACCCCCAACGGGCATGCGCGGCCGCCCATGAGATGCGTCACGCCCTGCGCGATATCGGTGTGTTCCAGACCACCGCCGGACAGGTCAGGCTGCGGATGTCGGTCGGGGTCCACACCGGCTCGTTCGACTTCTTCATGGTGGGTGATTCGCACCGGGAGCTGATCGTTGCCGGGCCTGCGGCGACGGCGACGATCATGGCCGAGAAGGTCGCCGGCGCAGGGCAGATCGTCATCACGCCGACCACCGCGGCCGAACTGCCCAAGCGTGCCATCGGCAAGAGCGTGGAGACCGGCTTCCTACTCGCCGGGCACGTTGCTGCCCCGAGGGTGGATATCGACGTGGCGCAGCCCAATCCGCGGTTGACGCAGTTCGTCCCGCTGGCCCTTCGCGAACCGCTGCTCGCCGGTGCAGGTCGAACCGGAGCACCGCCCGGCGGTGGTCACCTTCATCTCCTTCACCGACTTCGACAGGCTGATCCTCGGCGATGGTCCCGAAGCGGCGGCGCTGGCGCTCGATCGCCTGGTGAGGACGGTCCAGACCGCAGTCGACCGGCATTCGGTCACCTTTCTCGCATCGGATGCGGCCGGCGACGGCGGCAAGATCATCCTCACTTCCGGTGTCCCCCAGACCACCGGGTTCGATGCTGAGGAGATGCTGCTCGCCGCCAATGAGATCGCCCAGGCGCCGCTCGACGCTCCCGGTTCACATCGGGGTCAACTGGGGGCCGGTGTTCGCCGGCGAGGTCGGGCCGGGCTACCGCCGGACCTACACGGTCATGGGGGACACGGTCAACCTCGCCGCCAGGCTGATGGCGCAGGCCGGACCGGGAGAGGTCCTCGCCACCCGGGACGTCCTCGGTCTCTCCCGCACCCTGTTCTTGACCGAGCGGCGCGAGCCATTCCACGTCAAGGGAAAGCAGCACCCGGTCACCGCTCATGAGGTGGGTGCCCCCTGCGGCACTCGCGAGGCCGCCGATGCCGGGATCCCGCTCATCGGGCGCGACGAGGAGCTGGCAGCGTTGGAGGATTCCTGGCGATCGGCCGAGGCCTCCGAGGGGAAGGCTGGTCGACCTCGTTGCCGAGCCGGGGATGGGGAAGAGCCGGCTTCTCCAGGAGTTCCTCGTCCGTATCGGCGATGCCCGTGTCGTGACCGCAGAATGCCGCCTCTACCAGGCAGGGACGCCCTATTTCCCGGTGAGGACCCTGCTTGCGGACCTTGTTGGCACCACCGGCATGGGTCCGGCAGAAACGGAGGCGGTGCTGCGCGATGTCGTACAGCGCGTCGCCCCAGAGTTGACGCAATGGCTGTCGCTCCTCGGGGTTGTGCTTGACCTCGACATCGAGGAATCCTCAGCGGTGGCCCAACTCGACGATCAGTTCCTACCGGTCCGCACCGCAATTGCCGTCGTGTCGCTCATGGTCGCTCTGGTCAGAGCTCCGACCCTCTTCGTCATCGAAGACGCCCACTGGATGGACGAGGCGTCCCAGGAGGTCCTTGGCGCGTTGTTGGCCGAACTTGGCGAGCGGCCGTGGATGTTCGTCCTCACTCGCAGGCCAGGTGAACAGGGCTCTCTCGCCACGGACTCGGTTGTGACAACGGTCGTCGAGCTGCAGCCGCTCTCGCAGGCAGCAGGCGGAGACACTGATCGCCGCTGCCACTGCAGACCGGCCCCTGCTGCCGCGCCAGATGGCGAGCTTGGCAGAGCGGGCCGAGGGCAACCCCCTGTTCCTGATCGAACTGCTCAACGCGCTACGGCAGGGAGGGAACGTCGAGACGTTGCCGCGCTCGGTCGAGGGCCTCATCTCGGCCCGCATCGACCGGCTTCCCTCAACGGACCGCAACCTGCTGCGGCGGGTCGCCGTCCTCGGGAACGAGTTCGATGCCGATCACACCGGCTGGGTCCTGCCTGCGATCCCGAAGGAAGCGCGGCTCAGGGCGTTCCGGCGGTTGGGTGCCTTCCTCAGCCTGAGTGCCAACGGATGGGTCGTGTTCCAGCATGCGCTGATCCGCGACGTCGCATATGAAGAGCTTCCGTTCAAGACGCGGCTCGAGCTCCACGCCAGTGTGGGCGACTCGATATGTGCCACCTCGGAAGGGGAGCCCGAGGCCCATGCCGCCATGCTCTCGCTCCACTACTTCGCGGCGAGACGATGGAACGATGCCTGGCGCTTCTCGCTGCTTGCCGGCGACGGTGCCAAGGAGATATATGCCAACCTCGAAGCGGCGCGTTTCTACGAGCGAGCCGCAGAGGCGGCACGTTTCATGCCGATGATCGGACATACTGCGAGGGCCGAGGTGCTCCGCTCGCTCGGGGACGTCAAGGAGCGGGCGGGGCTCTTCATCGAGGCGGTAGAGGCGTACCGGCGGGCCTCCCAACTCACCGATGACCCGGTGGCGCTGGCCGATCTCAAGTACAAGCGGGCTGTGGTCCGGATGCGGCTGGGTTCGTTCAGCCAGGCGCTGCGCGATGTTTCCGCGGGTCAGCGGCTGCTCGAGGGAGTCAACTCGGTCGAGGCCTCGCGGGTGCGGGCACAACTCCTGGCGCACGGCGCCCAAGTGAGGTTTGCCCAGGAACAGGACAGGATGGCCATCGAGATGGCCCAGCGCGCCATTGTCGAGGCTGAGGCGGCGGACGAGAAGCAGGCGCTCGCCGTCGCCTTTGCGGTGCTCGACACCTCGTACCGGTGGCTCGGTGAGACCGACAAGGCGGTATACGCCCCCATGGCCCGCCGGTTGTACGAGGAGTTGGGCGATCTCTCCGGCCAGGCGACGTTGACCGGAAACCTAGGCATCGCGGCATATTTCGAAGGGCATTGGAACGACGCCATCGGTCTCTACGAGGAGAGCCGGGACCTCCATCTGAAGGCGGGCAACGAAGTCCAGGCGGCCATATGGTCGGCGAACATCGCCGAGGTCCTCATCAACCAGGGGAAGATGGCGGCGGCGGAGGCGTTGCTCGTCGAGGCGGTACCGACGCTCGCCGCCGCTGGTCTCGACTCGGTCGCCTTCGCCGAGGTGCAGATGGGACGGGTGCTGGCAAGTCAGAGGTCAGCTCACCGAGGCGATGACGATGATCGGACGGGCGCTCGACCACATCAAGGAGATGGGTCAGTCGATCACCGCCATCGACGCAACGGTCGAGTTGGCGTCATCCCTCGTGTCTGCCGGCCAGCACGAGGAAGCTATCGACAAGCTCGGTGGCGCCGGCACACGCTCGGCGGCCGCGGAGGCCTATGGAGCGCGGCTCCACCGGGTGAGGGCCCGGGCCCTGTCTGCCATGGGCCGTGACGACGAGGCCCAGTTGGAGCTTCTCAAGGGTCTCGAGGTGGCCGATCGCCGCCAGGACCCCTACGAAAAGGCGATGCTCACCCTGGCGCTCGCCGATCTGGAGCACCGTCTCGGACAGCCGGTGGACGACACCGCCATCGATGAGGCGAGGCGCACGCTCGCCGATCTAGGCGTCGAGTTCGCCTAGGACCTGCCTTCCCCCTCCCGTGGCGGGAGGGGGAAGATCGGTGCTGTTGCTTACCGCTTGCCCCGGGTGGGGTCACCCAGGAACTGCCAGACCTCGAACTCATCGACCTGAACGTCGAATTCCGAGCCAGGGGGTTGCGATGTCGATATCGATCTGCCGAACCGTACGGCAGTCGGGCACATCGGCGTTGGGCTGTCCCGGGTCGCAGTCAACGCCCAACCACTTCCTCGCCGCCCGGTTCGAGGATCACGAAGGTCGGCTTGATCAGGAGCGTCCCGTCGGGCTGGTAGTTCGAGGAAATAGGGGAGCCAGTCGATCTCCTCGGTGAACACCACTGTCCCGTCGGGCGCTCCGCCGAAGACGACAAACTGCGTGTACCCCTCGTCGGAGTCGACTCCCGCGTCGAACGGGTATGCCCGCTCCGGCGAGGAGCACCCGGTGGCGGACAGTGTCACCGTTGCCGAAGGCATGCCTTCCTCATCGAGGGTGGCCGAATCGCCGCAACCGAGCACGACGGCAAGGTGGTTTCCGAAGTCGACGCCAGTTACGTCGCTCTCGTCGAGGATCACCGTGTGCCCCGCTGGGGCCAAGCCGTCCCCGAGTCCGGTGCAGGCTTCGTTGCCCGATGGGGCCGACTCCTGCCAGACGAAAGGTGCCTCTGCGTCTTCGAGGACCTCGCAGACCACAAAGGTGCCCGAACCGAGCTCCATCGAGTAGTTGCCGTCGGCGTCGGTCACCGCCGAGGCCACTTCCTCTCCATCCTGGAAGGCCGTGATGGTCCAGTTGGCCAGACCCTCTTCGCTGTCGTCCTGCACCCCGTCGGTGTCCCGATCGTGGAACTTCAGACCGGAGACCGATCTGGCCACCGGCAGCTCCTCGTAGCAGAAGGTGACATCGTCCAGAGCGTCGTACGAGAACAGCAGCGGTGGTGCATGCAGCAGCGTGTCGGACGCCTGAGCCCCGGCCGAAGACGCCAGATAGTCGTAGTGGTTCGCCTTGAGCAAGCCCTTGACGACGACGTCGTAGGCGACCCAGCCGGGCGTGTTGATGGTGAAGTCGAACGTCTTCTTGGTCTTGTTGACCACCAGGTTGATCACCACGCCGGTGTCGGAGTCGGTGTAGTTGCCCGTCTTTACCGTGCTGATCAACAGCGACTGAGTGGCCTCGGTATCCACCGCCGGGTCGGCACAGTCATCGCCCGAATAGTGGCTGATGATCTTTGGCTGGACGCCATCACCACTGGGGTTATTGGCCTGAAACGTGGCCATTGCTGGGGCCGCCGTCATCAAAAGAGCGCCTACGAGCACGCCCAACACAAGTCCACGAACGGTTTTCATCCCGCCTCCCTAGTTATCCCTGCTCTCCCTCATTTGCACTTTAACCATGTGGCGTCCGGACCCGGAATTTGGACAGGCATCAGGCCAGATATGCGCTCTGAACTCACCCGGATGGGCTGAGGGCGACGACCGCCTCGGCCACGGTGGCGTACAGCGGGATCTCGTCACCGCCCTCGGCGCGGAGGATGTCGCGGACCTGACCGATCTCCTTGGCCATGGCCAGGGTCACGCCGCGACTGTTCAGGTCATCGGCGAGACCTCGCAGCATCAGGGCTGCCGTGACGTCGATATAGGGCATCGACTCGGCGTCGAGGACGATGGCCCTCACGTCCTCTTCACCCGCCAGCTCGAGGATGCGGGAGCGGACGGCATCGGCGTTTGCAAAGAAGAGTCCGCTCTCGACCCGGACCACCTTGAGACCGGGGATCTCTGTCCTATCCGGGTGGCGATCCACGTCACCGAACTCGCCGTCCGACCCCGGGACCGCCCCCAGCTCGGCGATGTGCGGCCGCGACGATCGATAGACGAGCAGGATCAACGAGGCGGCGATGCCGATTACCAGGCCGGGGAGTGTGTCGAAGACGAGAACCCCCAGCATTGCGGCCAGGGCGGCGATGAAATCGGGGCGGGCGCCGACCCTCCCGAAGATCTTGTTGAGCCGGCTGGTCGATGCCCGGTAGAGCGCGATGAGCGCCTTGATGTCCACCAGTTCGATGAGGGCGGCTATCACCACCGCCGCCAGCGTTGCTTCGGGAAGATCGGCGAAGAGGCCGGTGAGGAAGAGGAGCGTTACGACGGTGAGCGTCGCGACCACGAGACCCGACACTTGGCTCCTTGCACCACCCGCCGCGTTGACCGCCGTTTTCGACAAGCTGCCGTTGACCACCATTCCACTTGTGAGGCCCGCCCCGATGTTGGCCGCCCCGAGACCGATCAGCTCACGGTTGTTGTCGATCTCGTAATGGAATTTGGCTGAGTAGTTCTTGGCAGCACCGAGGCCCTCGGCGAAGCCGATCAACATCACCCCGACGGCTGCCCCCGTCATAGCGACGACGTTCGACCAATCCACGTCTGGGAGACCCATGGGGGGGAGCCCGGCGGGATCTCACCGACTATGGCTACGCCCCGGTCAGCCAGGTCGAACAGGGCGACGGCTGCAATCCCGAGTGCCACGGCAACCAGCGATCCCGGCACAGCGGGAGCCCACCTCCGTAGGCCGAGGACGACAACCAGGGAGACCACCCCAACCGCCAGCGTGGCGGCGTTGGTCTCGTCGAGCGATGTGAGCAACCCCCATATCTTCTCGAAGAAGTTGCCTTCGGCTGCCTCGATCCCGAAGAGTTTGGGAACCTGCCCGGCGACGATCGTCAGCGCCAGGCCGATGATGAATCCCTTGAGCACGGGCTCGGAGATGAAGTTGGCGATGAAGCCGAGTCGGAGTAGGCCGGCGAGCAGTGCCATGACCCCGACCACGAGCGCCAGCGACACTGTCAACCCGGCGAATTCGGCGTCGCTCCCGGCTACCGCACCAACCGTGGCGGCAGACAATGCCGCCGTGGCCGCCATCGGTCCGGTCACCAAGTGGTGCGAGCTTCCGAACAAGGCATAGAGAATCAATGCGGCAGGTGCTGCGTAGAGCCCAACCTCGGGGGAAACGCCGGCGATTGTGGCGTAGGCGAGCGCCTCGGGGACGAGGACAGCCCACACCGTGACCCCTGCGACGAGGTCCTTGGTCAGCCAGTCGGGGCGATAGCCGCGGAGTGACGGGAAGAGCAGGGCCGAACGCTCAGTCGTCGGAGAAGACATGCGACCAGCTGTCCTTGATTGTCATCACGACCCAGCCCCCGTCGGCGACATGGTGGTCTGCTCGTTGGGCATGTCCGCCTCGACCAGCGAAGTTACACGCCATGGGACAGCCGATCATCCTTCCTTCGCCCGCGGCGAGTAGGTTCCCGCCGAGACAAGTCGAGGAGGAGCCAATGGAAGATGACGTGATCGTCGGGCCCGTCGAGTTGGCCGTGATCGCGCTTCCCGGAGACCCGGTTCACCGGTGCCATCGCCCCGGCGCTGGCCGACCTGGTGGAGAGAGGGGTCGTCTCGATCCTCGACCTGGTGTTCGTCACCAAGGACGAGGACGGGAACGTCCTCGGGATCGAACTGAACGAGATGGAGGACCCCGCAGCGTTCGACGATGTCGAGGGGGAGGTCAACGGGCTGCTCAGCGACGAGGATCTTCAGGCGGCAAGTGAGTTGCTCGACCCGGGCAGCTCCGCAGCTCTCATCGTGTGGGAGAACACCTGGGCGCGGACGCTGGTGAATGCCATCCTCGAAGCAGGCGGGCATTTGGTCGCCCACGACCGGCTGGATGCTGAGACCGTCAAGCAGGCATTGACAGCAGCTCAGAGCGAATGAGGAGGATCAGATGAGGATGGGACGTGGAGTCGGCCGAGTCGGCCGCCGCAGCCTCGTCGGAACGATGGCTCGGACCGCAGTGGTTGCGGGCACGGCCACGGCAGTCGTCGGTGGCGTGAGCGCACACCAGCAGGGGAAACAGCAGCAGGCCGCTGATGCGGCGGCTTGGGAGGACGCAGCAGCAACAGGCGGCGATGCAGCAGGCGGCGGCGGATGCGGTTGCCGCCCAGCAGGCCGCGGCTCCTCCGGCGGCACCGGCTGCGGCACCGGCAGGCGACGCTCGCATCGCCGAGCTGCAGCAGCTGGCCAAGTTGAAGGAGCAGGGCATCCTCAGCGACGAGGAGTTCGCCGCCGAGAAGGCGCGCATTCTCGGAGGCTGAAACGGGCGAAGAACCCGGTGGCGGAGACGAGGGGCCGAGGCTCGCAGCCGCCACGAAGCGCGTCGATTTCCCAGGTAGATCACTGTTCCAGAGTTGAAAGCTGAGGCAGCAAGGCGTCGCAGAGAGTCGAAGGTCAGCCGAGAACTATCCCCAAGCCGTTGCCGAATATCTTCGCCCCGATTACCCAGAACAAGACCGCCATCACTGCGTTGTTGTTGTCCGACATCCACTGCTGGAGATCGGCAAGCAGGCGGGCCGCCCGGTCGCCGGCGACCAGGTAGATGATCAGAGGGATGAGCAGACCGATCGTCCCGATCACGGCGAAGACGGCCAGAACACCGAAGCTGGCACCGGTAGACAGCCCGGCCGAGGCGATGGTCGCCGCTGCCGCAACGGTGAGCATCAGGTTCTTCGGGTTGACCGCCGCCAGCACGAACCCGATGCCGAGGGATCGGACGGCGTTGAACTGGTCGATCGCCTGCATCCACCCGGGCATCTTGGGTGTCTCGCCCGGACCAGGTCGGGCTCCCCACTGACGGAAACCGAACAGGATCGAGCAGCAACCCGAGCACGAGCAGCAACCACCCCACCCAGACCGCCGGCCCAGAGGCGGACGACGCACCTGCGGGTCGGCAACCAGAAGCACGATGGTGCCCACGACGGCCAATCCGATGAGCCAGCCGATGAGGAACGCGAACCCGTTGCTCCTTGCCTTCGCCGAGGTGAGGATGAGGACCATGGCAATTATGGGGACCGGGCTGATCGCAACGCCGACGGCCTCACCGAGCACATCGCCGATCACTTCACCCATCGGTCCTCCTTGATTGCCCTCACGCTACGACCACGATGTGTTGCGGCAGGGATTTGGGAGGGGTCGTCTGTCCGCCCTAGCCGGCGACGGGGTAGCCGGGACCGAGCGGGATGCCGAGCATGAACCAGACCACGAACAACAAGGTCCAGGCAACGGCGATCCCGATCACGCAAGGGAGCATGAGGGCCAGATCCGTGCCCAGCCCGGCGTCCTTCTTGTAACGCTGACAGCGACGACGATGTTGCATTAGGTTCCCCGGCACTCCGTTCCCATGACCACCGACACCCTTTCTCTCTTCTTCGCCCTCCTGGCGCTGGCGTGTGGTGCTGCCGTGCTGGTGGTGGTGGTGCTCGGCTTGGTGGCTCGACCGGCGCTGGCCCGCTTGGCGACCGCGGTGCAGCCGGTGGCGCTCTGGCTGGCGTGGGCGGTGGCGCTGGTAGCGACGTTGGGGAGCCTCTATTACTCCGAGGTGGCCCATTTCATCCCGTGCACGCTGTGCTGGTACCAGCGGATCGCCATGTACCCGTTGGCGATCGTGCTCGGGATCGCCGCCTTCCGCCGTGATGACGGGGTCTGGCGATACGCGGTCCCGGTGGCGGCGGTCGGCCTGGCGATCTCGATCTACCACACCTTCATCGAGTGGTTCCCCAACCTCGACGCCGGCTTCTGCTCGTCGGACGTACCGTGCAGCGCGGCGTACGTCACCGAGTTCGGATTCGTCGGTATCCCCTTCATGGCGGGCTGCGGGTTCGCCATCATCATCGTTCTACTGCTGATGGCCCGGTACCATCGGACTATCCCCTCCTCGGAGACCTCTACATGACATCGCCCGGTACCCGCCGTGACCCGGCCGAGCCCCAACCGAGCCGCACTCCGTTGGTCGTGGGGGTGGTGGTCGCCCTCGTCCTGGTCGCCGGTTTGGTCGCTTGGTTCGTCACCCGCTCCTCAGACGGCGGCGAGGCTGCCGAGGCGCCGGTGTTCGGCGAGGTGTCTGTCGAGGGCGAGGCCCTCCCGGTGCTCGCTGAAGGCGCCGATCCCTCGACCGATCCGGTGCTGGGAACACCGGCTCCGGTGGTCAGCGGTACCGACTTCTCCGAAGCACCGGTGTCGCTCGAGTCCGGTGGCGAGCCCACGGTCGTGATTTTCCTGGCGCACTGGTGTCCGCACTGCCAGAGAGAGGTGCCGGCCATGCAGGAGTGGCTTGATGGCGGAGGGCTGCCCGAGGGAACCCAGATCCTCTCGGTGGCAACCGCTCAGGACCCGACGCTGCCCAACTTCCCACCGGCGACGTGGCTCGAGGAGGAGGGCTGGACACCACCGGTCCTGGTAGACGACGAGTCGAGCACCGCCGCCAACGCTGTTCGGGTTGCGGGGCTTCCCGTTCTGGGTCTTCCTCGACAGTGCGGGGAACGTGGCGGCACGGGCATCCGGCGAGTTGGACCCAGCTCAGGTGGGCGAGTTCCTCGCCGGTCTCCCCTAGAATCGATCGACCCTTCGGCCGTTTGCCAAACCCACGGGCGCGGCGGTAGGTTCGATGGCCCTTCGGGGGTGGTGTAATAGGCAACACGACAGGTTCTGGCCCTGTTATTGAGGGTTCGAGTCCTTCCCCCCGAGCCGGCGGGATCACAACGCCCGCCGCCCGGTCCCGTCGTCTAGTGGCCTAGGACGCCGGCCTCTCAAGCCGGTAACGCCGGTTCGAATCCGGTCGGGACTGCTCTCTGCCCGGCGGCAGCGCCGCCGTGGCATTTCTTGCCCGACGGCAGGCCGCCGGGCATGTCAGTAATCAAGCGGCTCCGCCGCGCTCGTTTGCGCTGATCGGGCTGTACACGCCAGCCCGATCAGGCCGAGGGGGCTGGCAGGAGCCACCCCCTCGGGCACCCCCCACAAGACCAGAGCAGGGGTGTTGTCGCGGTTTTGGCTGCCGTCCGCCGTCCGCCGTCCGCCATTCCAAGGAGCACTGCGACCGAGCCTCGGAATACATCGTGCGTCTCGTCCGTTGCTATATATGCACTTGCATATATCAGCTCGGTACCAGAAAGGTCGTCATGCAGTTCGGTGTGTTCTCGGTCAGTGACATCACCCGCGATCCGGTTTCGGACTACACACCCAGCGAGGCGGAGAGGATCGATGCTGTGGTCAAGCTGGCCATGAAGACCGAGGAGGTGGGTCTCGATGTGTTCGCAATCGGTGAGCATCACAATCCCCCCTTCTTCTCCTCTTCGCCGACGACGCTGCTCGCCTATGTCGCAGCGTCCACCAAGAAGCTGATCGTCAGTACGGCGACAACGCTGATAACCACGAACGACCCGGTGCGTATCGCCGAGGAGTATGCGATGTTGCAGCACCTGTCGAAGGGGCGGGTGGACCTGATGTTGGGTCGAGGTAACACGGCTCCGGTGTATCCGTGGTTCGGGCAGGACATTCGCCAGGGACTTCCGCTGGCGCTCGAGAACTACAACCTGCTGCACCGGTTGTGGCGGGAGGACGTGGTCGATTGGGAGGGCAGGTTTCGGACACCGTTGCAGGGTTTCACCTCGGTGCCGCGGCCTCTCGATGATGTCCCACCGTTCGTGTGGCACGGGTCGATCCGTACTCCCGAGATAGCCGAGCAGGCGGCCTATTACGGGGACGGGTTCTTCGCCAACAACATCTTCTGGCCGAAGGAGCATTTCATGCGCCTGGTCGGCTTCTATCGGCAGCGTTTTGCCCACTACGGGCACGGATCGGAGAAGCAGGCAATCGTCGGTCTCGGAGGTCAGGCGTACATCGCCCGCCGGTCACAGGATGCTGTGGCCGAGTTTCGTCCCTACTTCGACGAGGCGCCTGTATACGGGCATGGCCCGTCGCTGGAGGAGTTCACGAGGGCAACACCACTGAGTGTGGGCAGCCCTCAAGAGGTGATCGAGAAGACGCTGACTTTCCGCGAGCACTTCGGCGACTACCAGCGTCAGCTCTTCCTCGTCGATCACGCCGGTCTGCCGCCGAGCAGGGTTCTCGACCAGTTGGAGCTGTTGGGAGGGGAGGTGGTCCCGGTTCTGAGGAAAGAGATGGCGAGAAGCCGTGACCTCGAGTCGGCGCCGGCTCCGACTCATCGGAGCTTGGTCGAAGCCAAGTACGGGGACGCCGAGCCTCGACATCCGCGCCCTAACGCCAACCGGGGTGACAACGTGACCGGCGGGTCTCCCTATCAAGACACCGACTCGACGCTGGCCGCGACCTACCCCACGCAGTGAGCACCGATATCACCACCCGGGGATCGACACGCCTCGCCAACGAGGCATGGGAGTCTCTGCTCCTTGCCCATACCTCGCTGATGAAACGATTCGTCGTCGAGGACATCTGGGTCGAGGTGTCGATCAGGGAGTACGACGTTCTCTACACGCTGTCGAAGTGTTCGGAACCGATCCGGCTGGGCGACCTGCAGCGACATGTATTGCTCAGTCAGCCCGCTCTATCCCGGATGGTTGACAGGCTGGCGGGCCGTGACCTCGTTAATAGAGAAACCGATCCGATCGACGCCAGGGGCATTCTGCTTTCGCTGACCGTGGAGGGTCTCGCCACACAGCGTCGAATAGGACGTCGTCATGCCCGGAGCGTCGCCAGAGCCATGACCACGACTCTGAGTCATGCCCAGCTCGTCGAGCTTCGCGAGATCTGTCAGACGTTGGCCCAGCCAGGCGAACGACGAGGCGAGGAGCAGCAGCCATGACTTCCCATGCCAGCGCGCTGACGGTCGCTGTTGTGACGGCAGGAGCCTCTGAGTCGTCATCCAGCAAGTTGCTGGCCGATCGGACCGCCACCGCCGCGGTCGAAGCCGCGGACAGTCGCGGACTGAAGGTGGACGCTGTTCCGATCGATCTTCGCCGGCTCGCCAGTGAGATCACATCGGCGTTGACCACAGGCGTCATCAGTGGAGGACTGGCCCAGGCGGTGTCCGCCTTGGCCGTGGCGGACGGATTGATCGTCAGCACACCTGTGTACAACGCAGGCCCCAGTGGTCTGTTCACCTCGTTCTTCCAAGCCATCGACGACGATCTGCTCATCGCCAAGCCGGTGATACTTGGCGCCACTGCCGCCTCCCCACGACACTCCCTCGTCGTCGACGGTCAGATGCGTCCCATGTTCGCGTACTTACGTACCTTGACCGTCCCCACCGCCCTGTTCGCCGCGGCGGAAGACTGGAACGACCGCGAGTTGGGCTCACGCATCGACCGCGCCGCGATGGAACTGGTCCTTCTCATGGACAGCGAGTTCTCGAGGCATGTGAGAGAAATCTCCTGGAGCCGATACCGCCACGAGTTCGATAGCGCCGCGGCCTCCGACGACGGAATCGACTTCGATTCAGACATGATGAGACTCGCCGCCGGTGGCTCACTCAATGACTTGCCCGGCGGCAGGCCGCCGGGCAGTTGAATCGAGCGGCTTCGCCGCGCTCATTTGTGCTGATCGGGCTGTACACGCCAGCCCGATCAGGCCGAGGGGGCTGGCAGGAGCCACCCCCTCGGGCACCCCCAAAGACACCAGAGGAACGTTGCATTGGGGCCTGGTCCGTCCGTCTTCGCCGTCCGCCGTCTGCGAGCGCAGCGAGCGCAGCGAGCGAGCTACGTGTGCCCGTAAACCGGGATGTCTGCTCCGTTGATCACTTGCGAGCCGGGGGAGAGCAGGTACTCGATCACGGCCGCGATCTCGTCGGGGGTTGGCCAGGAGACATAGTCGGCGAAGGGGAGCGCCGCCCTCGTGGCCGGGGTGTCGATAACCGATGGCATCAGGACATTGGCGGTGACGTCGGTTTGATCGAGCTCGGAGGCGACCGTCTTAGCCAAAGCCACCACCCCGGCCTTGGCGATGTTGAAGGCGACCTGTCCAGACGGCGTGTCCGCCGCCGCTCGGCTCCCCATGAGGATGATCCGACCCACTCCGGCTTGGCGGAGGTAGGGGACAGCCGCCCGGACAGCGATGAACGCTGATCGCAGGTTGAGGTCGAGCATCCGCTCGAACCGGAGGTCATCGGTCTCCTCGACGTCGCGGGCACCGGCCCACCCACCCACCAGCGAGCAGAGGGCATCGATCGACCCGAACCTCTCGGCAGTCGCCTTGAGGAACGCAGCGACCTCCTCGGCATCGTTGGCGTCAACCCTCCGGAGGAGCATGCGGTCCTCCTCGAGTTCGACCTGACGCTCGAAGGCCTCCGCCTCATCAGGTATGAGGTAGGTCACAGCCAGCCGGGCGTTTCCCTTGGCCAGTCTCTTGACCAGCGCAGTCCCCAGGCCCCCGGTGCCGCCTGTGATGACCACGGTGGGCTTGTCTCTCATCTTCCTCCTGCCAGGTTCCACTAACTGGGCCCACAGATTACGTCGCAGCTCGGCCCGACGGCGGTCAGCCTGGCTCAAACCGACCCTGCTTGGCTACACACTCTTTCAAGTGCTGGTAGCTTGCGCCGCGGGGCGAGCCTGACTGGAGGAAGGCCATGGCTGGGATCACCTTCGACTCGGTTGGCAAGGTCTACCCGGGTGGCACGAGGGCAGTCACCGATGTCAACCTGGAGGTCGACGACGGCGAGTTCATGGTGCTCGTCGGCCCGTCTGGGTGCGGGAAGTCCACCCTGCTCCGCATGGTCGCCGGACTGGAGGACATCAGCGAGGGCGAGTTGAAGATCGGGGACAGGGTGGTGAACGATGTCCCACCCAAGGACCGCGACATCGCCATGGTGTTCCAGAATTACGCCCTCTATCCACACATGTCGGTCTTCGACAACATGGCGTTCGGTTTGAAGCTCCGCAAGATGCCGAAGGACGAGATCAAGCGCCGGGTCGCCGACGCTGCCAAGACCCTCGAGATCACCGAATACCTCGACCGCAAGCCGAAGGCGCTCTCCGGTGGGCAGCGCCAGCGGGTAGCCATGGGTCGGGCCATCGTGCGCGAGCCGTCGGCGTTCCTGATGGATGAGCCGCTGTCCAATCTCGACGCCAAGCTGCGTGTTCAGATGCGTTCCGAGCTGGGTTTGCTCCACTCCCGGCTGCAGACCACCACGCTATACGTGACCCACGACCAGGTCGAGGCGATGACGATGGGTGATCGGGTGGCGGTCATTCGCAAGGGCACGCTCCAGCAGGCGGACACTCCCCGCGTCCTTTACGACGAACCCATCAACCTGTTCGTCGCTGGCTTCATCGGGTCACCGTCGATGAACTTCATCTACGGGACCCTGCTCGAGGAAGATGGCGGGCTATCGATAAAGTTCGCCGGACAGAAGCTGGCCGTGGACCGCTCTGCCATTGCCTCCCGACCCGGCTTGACGGCCTACGCCGGTAAAGAAACGGTGATCGGGGTGCGGCCGGAGAGCTTCGAGGTCGCCTCGGCGATCACCGGTGCCGATGCGGAGCAGACCATCGAGATCACCGCCGACATCACCGAGCAGCTGGGGAGCGAGGCGTACGTCCACTTCATCAGCCCCCAGCGGCCGGTGGTCACACCCGACATCCGCGAGCTGCTGGAAGACGAGGGGCTCGACGAGACCTCGCTGGGCAACGAGACCAAGATGGTGGCTCGGGTCAACCCCGACCTGGCCCCCAAGAGTGGCGAGACCATCCGGTTATGGGTGGACACCTCCAAGCTCCACTTCTTCGACCTCGACACCGGTCTGGCAATCTGGGATTGAGGCTGCGGCTCACGGTGTGAGGCGCTTGAAGGACTCGGCGAGAGGAAGCCCGGCGGGCGCGCCCTGCTGAGCCGCCCATTCGCGGATCCGGTCCTCGAAAGCCGCGCCTCGCCACATCGGAGCTGAGGGCGTCACCCATCGTCGTTTGCGTCTGGCTGGAGTGCCGCAGTAGGGCGGCCAGCTTCCGGCTGAAGGTGTCGGCGATGTCCTCGAAGTGGTCTGGCTCGTCGGCCGCCCACAACAACAGCGCGCCCGGCCGATGCTTCTCGACGTCGGAGTTGAGCTGCTCAGGAAAGAAGAGGTGGTCACGCGCCGCCACCACCGCGTCGACCACGGCGAACCCGGTGACCCTGTGGTCCGGATGGAGCATGTACCGCTTCCAAGGGTCGTGGGTGAGTACGACGTCGGGACGCAGCTTGCGGATCCAACCGGCGAGCTCGCGGCGCAGCGCAGGCGAGGGCTCGAGCTCTCCGTCCACCGCCCCGAGCATCACGACCTTGTCGGCTCCCAGTTGGTCCGCTGCGGCTCGCTGCTCGGCGCGACGAGCCTCGATGAGCTGCTCGGGGGTGAGCGCGGGATCCCATGTCCCCTTGGAACCATCGGTGATCACCAGCATGGTGACCTCGCATCCGCCGGCGGCCCAGCGGGCGAGGGTGCCTCCGGCGCCGAACTCGGCATCGTCGGGATGTGCGCCGATGGTGAGCGCCCGGCCCGGTGTGGCGAGTGTCTCGGGAGCGGTTGTCATCCGACAGCCCGGGGCGCAGACATGTCGCGCAGCCACCCGCCTGCCGGCAGAGTCGCCATCGCGGGCAGGTCAACCGCTCTGTCGAGGTCCCAGGCGAGCCCCACCCGGATCACTACTTCGGGGTCGACCGCGGTCGCCAAGTGACGATGGAAACTCCCCGGTCCATAGGAGAACCTGAAGGCGCCCGTGCCGCCTACGAGGTTGCTCCCGCCGTCCCACGACGGGGCGAGAACCACGTGGCCGCGCTGGATGACCTCGATGCAGGCGTTCAGGTCGGCGACACCGAGCAGGGGAAGGTCGGCATGGCACACCAGCCATGAATCGGCCCCCGCCGCCGTCACCAGGGTGGCGGCTGCCCGGTCGAGACCGCGGCCCGGTCCTGTTTCGGCGATGACCTCTGCGCCGGCGTCTCTTGCCAGTTGAGTGACCTCGGCGTCATCGCTCACCACTGCGACCCTCGATCCGGTGGCCAGGGCGGTGGCGATGGTTCGTTCGGTGCAGCACCGCATCAGAAGGCGACGGCCGGCGGGGTCCACGTCACCGGCGAGCCTTGCCTTTGCCCCCGCCAGCGGCTTGACCGGGATACCGATGATCGACACTGCGGCAGGCTAACGGTGGGGTGAGGGGTGTCTGGCGGTACACCGACCACCGGTAGGCTCCGGGCGGGCCGGCAGGACCAGGACCAGGAGCTCAACGAGGCCTTCATGCGTCGACAGACCAAGATCGTGGCCACCATGGGGCCTGCCGTGGCTTCGCTCGCCAAAGTTGGCGAGTTGATCCATGCCGGGCTCGATGTCGCCCGGCTCAACTTTTCCCACGGCGACCACGACACCCACCGCCAGTTTGCCGACTGGGTACGGGAGGCTGCGGTTGCGGCCGGCGCCAACGTCGCCCTGCTCCAGGACATACAAGGACCAAAGCTCCGGTTGGGAACGATGCCCGACGGCAAGGTGCAGCTCGATCGTGGCGAGCAGATCGACCTGGTGCCCGGCGCGACGAGTGGGGACAGCTCGCATATCCCGGTGGACTACGAGCACCTTCTCGAGGATGTCGCCCCGGGTCGTTCGGTGCTCGTCGCCGACGGGCTGGTCAGGCTGGAGGTGGCGGAGAGGCTGCATGACCGTCTGCGCTGCGTCGTCGTGACGGGCGGCGAGTTGGACGACCACAAGGGGGTCGCCTTCCCCGGGTCCGAGCTCCGGGTCCCTTCCTTGACCGAAAAGGACATGGCCGATATCGCCTTTGGACGGGAGCTCGGGGTCGACTACGTCGCCATGTCGTTCGTGCGCAGCGCTGATGACATCCGACAGGTCGCTGCCCTGGTCGAGCCGGGCACGCCGATCATCGCCAAGGTGGAGCTGGCGGCGGCGTACGAGAACCTGGACGACATCCTTTCCGCCGCCGACGGAGTCATGGTGGCGCGGGGCGACCTCGGGGTCGAGCTGCCACTGGAGCGGATCCCTTTGGTCCAGGCCGACATCCTCGAGCGCACCAACGCGACGGGACTGCTCACCATCACCGCCACCGAGATGCTGCAATCGATGGTTGAGGCCCCCCGGCCTACCCGGGCCGAGGTCACCGATGTCGCCACCGCGGTCACCGAAGGCACGGACGCGGTGATGCTCTCGGGCGAGACCGCGGTGGGTAAGTACCCGGTTGAGGCGGTACGGATGATGGACACCATCTGCCGCGAGGTCGAGACAGGTCTCCGACCGCAGCGTCGCAGCGCCCATCCCCAATTGAGCTCGGTCCCCACCTTCGCCTCGGCCATCGCCAAGGCGGCCGTTGAAGCCGCCGTCGACCTCGACCTGTCCACCATCGTCGCCTTCACCGAGACCGGGAGCACGGCACGGCTCCTCTCCAAGTACCGCCCGGCATCGGACATCGTCGCCTTCACCGCCAGAGACTCGACCCTGCGCCGCATGGCCCTCTACTGGGGGGTCCGGGCGGTCCCGTTCGAGCGGCGCGCCTACACAGACCTCGAGATCGCCGCCGCCGAGAAGTACCTCGAGAAAGAGAGACTTTGCAACCGGGGGGAGGGTGTCGTGATGGTCGCCGGGATCCCTGCCAACCGGCAGGCATCAACCAACCTGATGAAGCTCCATGTGATCGGGGAGAGAGACCGGGGCGTCGACTCGCAGCGGGACGGGCGGGGGTCGATGGGGGGGTTGAGCGGCCCCGTGTAGAGTCCGCCGACCGAGTCGAGGGAGCCGTCAGGTGGGTCAACCGATTCAGGTCATGGACCGCGTCGTGCTGGGAGATGTCGCCCTGTTCGACACCGATCGCACCCTCACCGGTCAGGATGGGGAGACCTACTCGATCATGGCCGATACCGAGCGCGCCGACACGTTTGGCAGCGCCATCGCCGCCCGCCTGCTCGAGTCGGATGACAGCCTGGACTCGGTATATGTCCTCTCCAACAGCCTCTCGCTGCGCCGACCCGATGGTTGGACCGAAGAGGCCCTCGACAACGCCTCCGAGATCATCCGCACCTTCTTCATCATCTACGAGGAGAACAAGCCCCCCGGCGCGATGGAAGAGCCCGAGCCCGAAGCGGCCGAGGAAACTGACGAAGAGACCGGGGCGGCACCCGAAGAGGGATAGCAAGCCACCCGACTTTCATTCCCTCCGCCCGGCGGGGGGAGTACCCGACGCCATAGGCGTCGGGGGAGGGGGGAATGGTTCACTCCCAGAGGTGCGTAAGCCGCGTGTCGAGCACCGTTGGGAGTTCGGGATTCCCCCCCACCCGCTGCTTCGCAGCGGGGCCCTCTCCCACCTCCGGGGGGACCGAGACATGCTCCCATCCGCCGTCTTCATGGCGCGGTCGTCGGAGGCGCTGTACTTGGCGGCTCGGTGGTGTCGGGGGGCGGTTGGGTCGTGTCTGGCGGGGGTGATGTGGTGTCCGGTGGCGGCTGGGTCGTGTCGGGGGGTGAAGTCGTCGTGGTTGGCGGCGCCGGGCAGGGCTCGCCCGTGTAGTCCTCGGACTCGGGCGGGAGGTGGCAGGGGTGCCGTTCCACGACGATCGGCTGCGGTCGGTAGCGCCACGTCCATGTGGTCTCGTCCTCGGTGCCGTCGGGGTGGGTGATGGTGCGAACGACGTCGACCGAGAACCCTTGGGTTCCGTCCGAAACCCGGCGCTCGTCCCCGGGCGCCAGCCCGCTGTTGCCCTCGTACACCGTGGTTGTCGGATCGGTGAAGCTGTATGGCTCTCCGGTGGTTGCCTCGACCACCTTGGACTCGCCGTTGCCCTCGGTTGCCACGTAGACATCGGCGGTCCGGTTGCCAGGTATGTGCTCGCCCACCAGCGACCTGCCGCCGTTGCATCCATAGAGCCTGACCGTGATCGATGTATCGGTGTACTCGGTCCGGATGAGGACCCCACAGCTCCCGTTGTTCCCGAATGCGAGATCGGGTGAGGGCCATGACAGCGTCGCCTCGACCCCTTGCGGATAGCGGCTGAACCAGAAGCTATGGGGCGTGTGGCTCACGTCCAAGTACCCGCCCCAAAAGACGGCGTTGTAGAGAGTGGTGGTGAACTGGCTGATCCCACCGCCCAGGTTGTCGTCCACCACGACCCCGCCGATGATGGCGGGCGCCTCCTGGTAACCCTCCTCGGCGGTCCGCTCACCGACGTAGTCGTTGAGCCAGAACTGACCGTCAGGGGGCACGATGGCGCCGTCGACCTCGTCGGCGATGAGGTGGATATTGTCGACGCGGGCCTCGCAGCAGGCGTGATAGGTGGTGAACTTGGAGACGAGGTGCTCTATCCCCAGCGCCTCGAGCTCTTCGGTGGTCACCTCGGGCTCAGCACCCTCGCTGAATGGGAGCACCCCCGACCGGCTTCCACGAAGCGCCGCCGCCCGGAGGGCATCGGCCGCCCCTTCGGGGTCGATGACAGTCCCGGGCCGCCCGGGCTCGATACCCACCGTCTCGTCGGAGTTGACGATGAACCGGGCGTCGACCGGTGGCAGCTCGAGCTCGGACCTGAGACTCTCCAGCCGGGCGGTGACTTCGTCAGGAAGAAATCCCACCTCGATGGTTGGGTTGTCGCCCCCGATGGCCCTGTTGCGGAAAGCCGCCGCCAAGTCGTCGACCTCAAAGGTCACCTCGGCGTATGGGTCCTCGCGGTAGAGAACGACCGGTCCGGCGAGGAGCGCCTCGGCGACGGTCACAGCTCGGTTGACATCCTTCCTGGTGACCGTGGGTTTGACTTCGATCACCTGTGCTTCCACCGGACGGCGGTCCTTGCGGAGGAGCTGATCGACCAGGTCGGAGGTCAATCGATCGCGATCAACCCCGCGGCCCTTCATCGGATAGCGGGGGACCGGTTGGGTGCCATCGAGCCGGACGGCTCCGTTGAAGGGTGGGTCACCGACGACGTTCTCATCCCAACTGTCGAAAACCGGCTCCAGCCTGCTCCGGTCCACCCGTCCGATAGGCGCTATCACCTCGTCGCGGAACTGGTGCCCCAGCCACCAACGAAACTGCTGGATGATCGAACCCTCGCGGCCCACCTGCATCGCCCGCTCTGCAAGCTCGGCGGTGTTGAGCCGGAACCCGATCGCATCGGGACTGATCCGGAAGTTCTCCTCGACGACGTTGACTGCCACTGGCTGGACGGCAAGTTCGTCCTCGAGGGTGAGCACAGCGCGCTCTGCCGCGGCCGGCCCGAGCCCGGAGAGATCGGCGTCACCGACCGAGACGTTTCTCAGCACCTTGCCCTGATGGAGGGCGCGATCGACTGCGTAGCCGCCGATGATCAACAGAGCGACCGCCATCACGGCTACGACCGATAGGAGAACGGAGCGGGAGCTTCGTGCCATGTGCGAGCGGTTGCTCTCCGGGACCTGGAACGAGTGTAGGGGACCGCGATGCCCAGGACGGAATCCATCGCTGGATACGATGCCTGGCGTGATCGAATTTCCCCCAGTGCCGCCCGGGGACCCGGTCCGGATTTCGGCCTCGACCTTCGTCACATACACGCAGTGCCCGGCATCTGCCGAGGCGCGGTTGCGCGGTGTCTTCGGTCCCGACAGTCGGGCATCCTTCTCCGGCGGGCTCGCCCACAGGGTCTTCGCCCGGCACCTCGGACAGGGCTCGATCGACCCCGAGGGCTTCCATCAGGTGTGTCGCGAGGAGATCGGCTCGTCATCGCTCAACATGAAGATGGCCGGGCTCGGGCTGGGCAAGCCGAGCATGCTCGCCCCACTCATCGAAGAGGTGCAGGCGCTCTATCAGCGGTTCCGCAGTGTGCCGGTTGATGGCTTTGTCGGGGCCGAGGTCGACCTGGCTGCGGAACCGGCCGACGGGGTGAGCCTCGTGGGGAAGGTCGACGCAGTGTTTGGCGACGACAGCGGTCCTCGTCTGGTCGACTGGAAGACAGGTGAGTTGGGGGATCCGCTGGTTCAGCTTCATTTCTACGCATTGCTCTGGGCGCTCCAAGAGGACGAGATTCCCGGCCGCTTGGAGGCTGTCTCGGTGCGAACGGGCGAGCGGTTCTCCACCGTCCCATCACGTACCGACCTCGAGATGGTTGCCGGGCAGGTTGCGGAGATGGTCACGCGGCTCAGGACAGCTTGGGCATCGGGGGCCGAGATCGAATTGTGCGGTGGGCCATGGTGCCGGTACTGCCCCCTGCTGGAGGGGTGCGGTGAGGGCATGGCAGCCGTGGGTTTCGATCCGGTGAGCGCTCCGGCGCCGTAGACAGTCGGAGGTGGTTCGATGCGCGTGGTGATCAGCGGAGCCGGCGGTCCGATCGGCACTGCGCTTACCCGACTGCTGCGACGCCGCGGGGATGACGTGGTCCGGCTCACCCGGGGAGACCCAGGCACCGACGCGATCACCTGGGATCCGGACAGTCAGCGCATCGATACCGCCGGATTGGAAGGCGCCGACGCGGTGGTACATCTCGCCGCCGAGCCGATATCGCCCCCCCTGACCAGTGGGAAGCGAGATCGTGTACTGCGGAGCAGGTCGGAGGGCACCAGGCTGCTGGCCTCCACATTGGCCGGGCTGGACAACAGGCCCGCTGTCATGGTGAGCGCATCGGCCATCGGCTTCTACGGTGACCGCGGAGACGAAACGCTCACGGAGACGAGCGCTTCGGGATCCGGGTTTCTGTCCGAGGTGGTGCGGGAGTGGGAGGCGGCAACGGAGCCGGCGGCGGATTGCGGGATCCGAGTGGTCCACGTCCGAACAGGTCTGGTGCTCACCTCGCGGGGCGGGGCACTGTCGCGACTGTTGATTCCGTTCAGGCTCGGACTGGGCGGTCGGCTCGGATCGGGGCGTCAATGGTGGAGTTGGATATCGCTCACAGATGAGGCGCGCGCCATGGCGCACTGCATCGCCACCGACGAGCTCGAGGGGGCGGTCAATCTCACCTCCCCGTCGCCGGTGAGGAACGAGGAATTCACCCGGCGATTGGCTGCGGCGCTGCACCGGCCGGCAGCGATCCCCGTGCCTGCCTCGGCGCTTCGGCTCGCCCTGGGGTCTGATCTCGCCGAAGGGCTGGTCCTGGCGAGTGCACGGGTCGTGCCCGAGCGGCTCATGAACAGCGGTTTCTCCTTCCGACACGACCGGCTCGACGAAGCTCTGGCAGAGGAACTCTGACACCGGGCTGTTTCGGGATGACACGGGGATGTCGCACCCCCCGGATACAGTGCGCGCATGGTGGCTGTAGTGGAATTGTCGGACGGCGAGGTCCGCATCGAGCAGATGACGGTGCGCGACCCGTTGCTCTGCTCTGTCCTTCGCAATCAGCCGCAAGAGCGTTGGGTCGAACTCGTCGAGCGGGCTCTATCCGTCGGTGCCCGAGGGTTGATGACCATGGGGCTCGGTATCGACCTCGCCGAGGTGGACGACCGGGTCCGCCGGAGCGTCGCCGAGGGCACTGCTGACGCCAGGCGCCAACTGGAGAAGATCCTCGAGCGCGCCGTGGCCGAGCTGTCCGGATCGTTCGACCCCGAGCACCGCACTTCAGCCACCGCCCGGGCAATCACCGAGTTCGGGCTGGTCCGCGACGGTCTCCTCGAGGCCATCGACCCGGGTCACCGCGACAGCCTCACCTCCAAATTCCTGGGTGAGCTCGACGAGCTTCTAGGGCCTGGGGGCAAGCTCGAGGGCGTCCTGGAGCGGTCTCTCGATCCATCCGCCGACGGGTCGGGGTTCGCCACGATGGCCGCCACCTTCGACGAGAAGCTCACCGAACTACGCGATCTCGTGCTCCGGAAGCAGGGCGCCGAGGTCGAGGCCGAGCGGGGTACCCGCAAGGGTTTCGATTTCGAGGAGGTCATCGAAGGGCGCCTGCGGATGATGGGTCGCTCCATGGGCGGTTGCGTGATCGAGCACACGGGGCGGACCACGGGTGAACTCGGTGCCGGCTCGATTGTCGGCGACGTGGTGATGACGCTCCCGAACACGCGCAAGCTGGTCATCGAGGTGAAGAACACCAACAAGCTGACGCTCCACGGTCCCAAGGGAATCCTCCGTGAGCTCGACGACGCCCTGGTCAATCGCGGCGCCGATGCCGCGGTGTGCGTGTCCGCCATCGATGCCTATCCCGGTGAGGTAGGAGTGTTCGGGATCTACGGCAACAGGGTGCTGGTCGTGGACGATGGCGAAGGGACTCTGCTCGAGGCGGCGGTCCGGGTCGCCGCGCTGTTGGCGGAGCGGAACGCGGCCTCGACCCGCGATGCTTTCGACGCCGAGGCTCTGGCGAGGCGGCTGTCGACCATACGAGAGTTGGCCGGCAATCTAGGTTCGAGCCGCCGGCAGCTCACCGAGGTCTCGAAGTCGGTGGACACCGTTTCGGTCAACCTGGGCACGCTGCGGTCAACCATTCTCGCTTTGGTCGACGAGGCAGCCGCCGACCTGGCCCGCTCGCCCGTGGCCGACGTGGTCGATCTACCCCGCCGCGGGGTCGGCTGAATCGCTGAGTCGGAAGGCGGAAGCGGAATCCCTCCCGAAGATCTGCGGAGCGAGGGGCAACGGCTCTCTCCCTGGCCGTGAGGGAATACTGCCGTCCGCCGTCCGCCGCACCTCCGCCTCGATCAACCGCTGGCTGATCGGGCTTCGACCTTGGCTGTGGCCTGGCCCAACTCGGTGAGCATGCCGGCAAGCTCGGCTCTGTCTCGGGCCATGGTGCGGAGGGGTTGACCCAGCCGGCGGTCGATCTCTTCGGCGAGATCAGTCCTGACTTCGGTCCGGTAGAGGTCTGCCGCCCGCTGCCCGGCCCGGCGGCCCGACGATTTCACCATCGAGGCAACCAGAGACCCCACCAAGACCACCCCAAGTGCGGCGATCAAGGGCCAGGGCCAATTGCCCGGTCGGAGCACTTCAGGCTCGGCCCAAGCCCACACTGCGGCCCCGATGAGCACCAATAGGAGCACAGTCTGGATGACCGCAGCCACCGGCAACCATCGGCTGCGGGTCACTTCCGGCCCGGAGCGGTGCAGAGCGCGAACCGAGTCGGCCGCGGCTTCCATCTCGCTCTCAACCCTTTGAGAGGAAAATTCTCGGCGGAGGTGCTCACCAAAGGCTCCGCCCGCTTCGAAAGACAAATCTCCGACCAGTTCTTCGACGAGCACCGCCGCCGACGGCAAGCCGGCCCCTGCCGCCGCTCGCTTCCCGGCTTCGGTCGCCGCCTCATCGGTTGTCGCCCCCAGCGCCCGTCCAGCGGCGCTGCGGCGGATGCGGTGTGAAAGCCGGCCGATCGGTCCGCTTCCGCCGGCTAGAGCCAGGCGGACGCCGTCACGTTGGGTGGCGTCGATGACGCTGACGTCCACCATCGCCGCCGACAGCGAGGTCGCAGCGAGGTCGCGGCAATCCACCCAACGGCGATCCAGGTCGAGCCCACCCGACGTCACCCCGGTGATCTCGGCCAGTTCGGCCGATGTCCGCCGAACATCGGCCACCATTTTGGCGATGACGGTCTTCTTGCCTGCCACCCGTTCGTCGAGCATCCGCCGGAGTTCTTCGATCCCCTGGGCGAGCCGATCGTCGGGTCGGCAGCGGTGGCGAGCACGATCGGGTCGTCGATTCCGTCGGTGATGAGCCGGGAGCACAGGTCGGCGATCACCTCTTCACGCAACCCCTCGGGCAGACGGTCAACTTGGTTGAGGATGAAAAGGAACGTCGAGCTATACCGGGCGAGCGGAGCGAGCCATACCATGTGGATCGCCGCGTCGGCGTATTTCTCCGGGTCGAGAACCCAGGCGACGGCGTCCACGCGTGGGATGAGACGCCGCACCGACAGCACATGATCGGGGTCGATCGAGTCGAAGTCGGGCAGATCGAGGACAGCTACCGCGGCTAGGCCCTCCTGTTCGACGCGCTCTTCGATACCGAGGTCGTCGAGCAACCGGACCAGGCCGGGTTCGGGGTTGGCGGGGACGAGCGCCAGCGGCTGGTCCGTGGTCGGCCGAATGGGTCCGGTCGGTGCCACCTTGGCTCCGGCCAGCGCGTTCAAGATGCTCGACTTTCCCGAGCCAGTCCCACCGGCAAGCGCCACGACCACCGTCTCGCCCATGAACCCCGCCCGCCGACGGACCATTTGTGTGCGCTCGGCGGCGGCTGCGAGAAGAGTCGGGTCCACCAGCCCTGCGGCTCTGGCCACGGCACGATCGAGGATGTCAACCGCGGCGTCGAGGTCAGGGGTCATCGCACAATCCCGAGGAGGGCGACGCTCTCGCGCAAATCGGCGGCGACATCTGGTCCTTCGCTGCGGTCCGCAACCAAAGCGGCGAATCTCTTGCCGTCCTTCTCGATGACCTCGCCCACCCCGTCCGCCAGGCGGCGGCGCGCCTGCTCGACGAGGGACCGTGCCGCTGCCTTTCCGAAGACGTGCTCGAGGATCTTCTGCTGTGCTGCCGCGGCTCCGGCGGCGATTCCCAACTCGGCACCGGTGAGTCCGGCGGTATGAACGAACACGGTCAGAAGCAGCACCACAGCGGCGGCGTTGACTCCGTACGAGGCGGCCTGTGCCTGCCTCTTCCTTCCCTTACCCTCCTTCTGCACCAGCCTGACGACATCGCTCATCCAGTCGGCGACGGCGTGGCGTGCCCCATCCTCGGTCTGTGGATCGTGCCTCCACAGGGCACCCTCGGGCACCTCGGCGAGAAGCGTCCGACCGGTCTCGTCGGATTCCCACGCAGCCGCCGTCGAGCGGGCGGCGGCGTCGGCGCGTCGGGTGACGGTGGCGACCAATTCAGATCCCGCCTCGGCGCCGAGTTGCGCAACCACCGGTCGCCCGCCGAACACGCGGCGAGCCCACTCCCGGAACCGGGTCGCCCCCGTCGCCATAGCCCGGGTCATCTCGCCGGTTCCTACGAACTCCTCCCATCTGGCCAGGACCTCGCCACGAATGAGAGTGCCCTCGGCCAGAGATAGGGCAAGCCGGTCCACCTCGATTTGGTAGGGAACTGCGGCGGCCGCCGTCAGCCGAGCGCCGATATCACGCTGTCGATCGACCCGATCCGCCACGTCGAGGGCGGCGTCGCCGACCTGGCTGGTGGTGCCCGCTATGGCCTGCGACAAGGCGGCGTCCCGTCCGGCGGCTTCGGCCACCGCCTCGAGGCGGGCACGGATGGGGGCGACAGCAGACGGGGGGAGTGCAGTGGTGGAGGGGTCGATGGCCTGTTCGGCTATCACGATCACCGGACCGACGAGGCCGGCGGCGGTCAGCATCCTGGTGTAGTCGTCGAGGACGGCTTCAGACCGCGGTGTGACCCGGTTGAGCACGAGGACCGAGGTCAGGTCGCGCCTACGAAGGCGCTCGAGGAATTCCCACGGAACGGCGTCGGCGTACCTCTGGGCGCTTGCGACGAACAGCGCGACGTCAGCCGCGGCCAACAACTCGTCGACCATCTCGCGGTGCCAGCCCTCGACAGAGTCGAAGTCCGGCGCATCGACCACGGTGAGACGTTCGAGCAGGGGATCGTCGGAGGCTTCCACCACCAACGGCCGCTCGTCCGACATGCCGAATGAGCCGACCAACCGCTGGCGGTACCGGTCCGCGTTGTCCTCGTGGCACCAGACCACGGGCGCTGTCGTGGTGGGCCGCAGCACCCCTACCGCGCTGACCGCCCGGCCGGCGAGAGAGTTGACGATCGTCGACTTTCCGCTACCCGTGGATCCGACCACCACCGCAAGGATCGGCGCTTCCCAGTCGGCGAGACGGGGCAACAGGTACTCGCGGATCGACCACAGCACGTCGGCGCGCGCCGACCTGTCGTCCGCCTGGGTGGGCGTGGGAAGGTCAAAGCTGACGCCATCCAGCCTCGAGGCGAGATCGTGGAGAGCGGGGCCTAATCCGGCCGCCGGGTCGGTGGTCCCCATCGCTCGCCCGATTGTGGCAGAGCGGGGAGGGTGGGAGGTGGTAGGCCTTGCTTCCGTCTTCCGTCTTCCGTCTTCCGTCCGTCCGTCTTGCGGTCAAGCGGTACCCTGATCCTCCCCGCCAGCGGCGGGGGTGCCGATCACGGGAACGGTTCTTGACCGAGTGGCGGGAATGGGTCGCATGGCGCCGGATCGTCCGGGTGGCGGACGACCCGATGGAAAGCGCTGCCGCCGTGGGGGTCGATGCGGCGCGTGCCCTCAGAGAACTGGCGCAGACGGTGGCGGCGCTCGCACCCGAGGCATACCCGGAGGCTGTGCTCGATGGTGTCGATCTGCTCAATAAACGCCGGCAGGGTATGGCCCCCATCGCCAACCTGCGCAACCTCGTGTACCTGCGGGCGGGGGATGGCATCGACGGCCTCATCGCGGCGCTCGATGAGTACGTCGAGCACATGGCCGACGCCAGCGATCGGCTTGCCAAGGTCGGGGCGGATCTCATCTCCGACGCCGGGACCGTGCTGGTACACGCCCACTCGACCTCGGTGCGCGCCGTTCTCGACGAGGCTCGCAGCCGAGGGAGGTGGTTCACCGTCTCGTGCACCGAGGCGCTCCCCACCGGCGAGGGGGCCGAGATGGCTTCCGAGCTCGCATCGGCCGGCTATCAGGTGGAACTGCTCGGCGACGAGACCGCCGCCGAGGTCATCGGCGGGATGGACCTGGTTCTCGCCGGGGCGGAGGCGCTCGGCCCGGGATCGGCGATCAACAAGGTCGGCACGGGTGACCTGGCGAGCGCGGCTCGCCGCGGTGGAGTCCCGATCTACCTGGTCGCGTCGACCAGGAAGGTGCTCCCGGCGGCGCTGTTCGACGATGCGGCGAGGCTGCAGGGGCGCATGGGGGTCTCTGAGGTGGTGCCGCTGAAGGCGGTCACCGGTGTGATCACCGAACTGGGCGTGCTCTCCCCCGGCGAGGTGTCGGAACTGGCCGCCAGCGGGGCAGTCGCACCCGAGTTGCCCTGAATCAGGCTGGGACGAGGATCTTCAGCGCCCGATCGCAGTAGCCGATCTCGACCCGATCAACCAAGCCGAGCGATTCGCCGTCGGTTTGCGCCGCCATGGCCGGTTCGGCCGAGATGTTGAGCCGATCGACGCCGGTCCATACCGTCACTCCGGCCACCCCGTCGAGACGTCTCCCCGCCAGCACGCTGGCCAGGATCTCGGCGATCCTTCCCGCGGCGAGCTCCTCGAGCACGAGCACCGCCAGCGAGGCGGGGGAGCGTCGTGCGATCCTCAGCGGGAACGGCCCGAGGTAGGTGTAGGGCTCGTGGACCTGGACGAGGACGGCGACCCCATCGGCGCGGCGCTCGCCGTCGTCGACGCGGAGAGATGCGGGCCGGCCCACGTATGAGCCAAGCGCGGTGCGGAGTGTGGTGCGCAGATAGTGGAGACCTCCAAGCCGGTACTTGCGGTAGGGCTCGGCTTCGGCCTGTCGGACGATGTCGGCGTCGAGGCCGATGCCGGCAGAGAAGGTGGCGATCGTGTCCACTTTGCCGAGCGCTCCGCTGCCCTCCAGGCCGGCCACGGCGAGGTCGACGCGCCGCGGGTTCGAGCTGAGCGCCTCGGCTGCTCGGACGGGGTCGTCGGGGATGCCGAGTATCCGCGCCAGGACGTTGGTGGTCCCCACCGGGATGACGGCCATCGTCGCGCTGGTCCCCACCATGGCTGCCGCGGCGTGGTGAACGACACCGTCTCCGCCCATCGCCGCCACGACATCGACGCCGTTGTCGATTGCCTCGCACACCGTCGCCTCGATTCCTCCCGCCGCCGACGGCCACAACTGCTCGACCTCGTAACGGGTGCGGAGGATCCCGGTCACCCTCCGCAGGGCGTCCCCACTGAATCCCGACGCCGCCGGGTTGGCGAGGATGGCGAGCCTCACCCGCTCTGTCCCACCGTGGCGGATGGTGTCCCGGCCGTGGAGGGAAGCCGGGGAACACCCTGGAGGATGATCCTTGCCACCAACACGTTCACCGCAAGCAGGCCAAGCGCAGCGAGCCGGCCCCAGCCCAGGACGTCCACCACCAATGCCCACATCAGCGGTCCGAGGATCGTGGCAAACCGGCCGACTGTTCCATACAGGCCATAGAACTCGCCGTAGAGATGCGGGGGGGTGAGGCGGGCCATGTATGCCCGGTCGGCCGCCCAGGTGGCGCCGAGGGCAAGGCCGCCGGCGACTCCGACGGCCCACCCCAAGTCCTCCACGTCGGACGCGGCGGCGGCGATGCCGACGACCATGGTGGCGATCCACACCGTGAGCACCACATGGAGGATGACCCTCGGTCCGATTCGGTCCACCAGGCGTCCGGCGATCAGACCACCGACGATGGCGCTGGCGATCCCGATGACGGTGAGCGCTTGGACCTGTCCGGCGTCGAACCCGATCTCCTTCTGGGCGAACACCACCAGGAAGCCGCCGATGAGCGTGTTGATCGCATCGGTGTAGAAGAACCGGCCCACCAGGAATCGCACCACACCGGGATGCTCCGATGCGGTGCGCCACGAGACGACGAGGTTGGAGATCACGTTCCGCCACGACGGCGCAGGCCCGGCAGGTCGCGGGCGCGGCCGTTCTCTGAGCCACAGGAAGCAGGGGAGGCTGAAGACCAGGAACATGAGCGCCAAGGTGCGGAAGAGACCCGGGTAGCCGATCCGGTCGAGGAGGAGCGTAGCCGGCCCCCACCGCCAGAGCCGAACCGGCGTAGCCGACCGATACGCCGAGCCCGGAAACCCAGCCCCGATTCTCTGGCGTGCTCACGTCGGGGAGCAGGGCGTCGTACACCACGGATCCCAGGTTGAAGGCGATGAGGGCGACGGCGTACACCACCAGCGACAACACCGCCGAACCGATGCCGAGGAGGGCGGTGGCGGCGACCGCGGCCACGGTGGTCGCCACCAGCGTCGGCTTCCTCTTGGGTGCATGGTCGGTGCGGGCACCGATGAGGGGCCCGGCGAAGACGACCACCAGCATGGCAGCCGCCGTCGCCAGGGCCAGGGCACCGTCGGGATACCCCTGGACCACGGTGACCCACGTGGCGAAATACAGACCCTGGATGCCGAGGGCGAAGACGGTGTTGGCGAGGTCGTAGGTGACCCACCCGGCGACGCTGCGCCGGTCAGGGACCCAGGTATCGACGCTGCTCACGCGTGCAGGTTAGGTGGAGGGGCGATGGCCACCCCGAGCGATCAGAAGGTGACCGCGACCGAGATGAGCTCCTCACGGCCGAGGAGACCGCCGGCGGCCTGTATGGCCCGGTCCGCCTCGTCGAGAGGAAACTCGTGTGACACGAGTTGGTCGAGGCGGGCGTCAACCTCGAGCTGCCGGGTGGCCCAGTGGTACCCCGCCGAAGTGGCGCCGAACACCCCCTTGAGAGTGAGTTCCTTGAGCACCACGATGTCGGAGAAGAGCTGGGTGACCGTGTTCGCCCCCTTGGTGGAGGCGAGGACGACGCGTCCTCCCGCCCGCACCAGGTCCAGACCCATGTAGATCGCCTCGGGATCGCTCGAGGTGACGTCGATTACGACGTCGGGCCGGGTCCCGAGGCTGTTGGCCACCGAACTGGCGATGTCACCGTGCTCGACCGAGGCCGTCATGTCGGCGCCGAGCGACCGTGCCAGGTCGAGCCGGTCGCCATCGTGGGAGAGGCCGGTGACACCGACCCATCCGGCGCCGGCGGACCGGGCGGCAATGAGCGCGGAAAGACCGCGCGGTCCCGGCCCCATCACCAGGACGTTCTCGCCGGGCTGCAACTCGGGAGCCTCCACCGCCCATGTGAAGCCGGAGGCAAGCGGATGAGCGAAGGTGGCGACCACGGCCGGGATGTCGTCGCTGACCAGATGGAGCCGGGCAGCCGGGTCCAGGTAGAGGTACTCGGCCAGACCACCCCATAGGGCGGGAGGCTCGGTCGAGGGCAACCGGCCATATGCGTTGACCGGACGGCGCAGGTTGCAGCTGGCCAGGCCGTTGGTGCACCGGCGGCATGCACCGCAACGGATCGAGCTCTCGACGACCACCCTGGACCCCACCGGCAGATCGACATCGGTCCCGGCGCTGGCGACGCGACCCACCACCTCGTGACCGGGGATCAGCGGGTAGCGGAGGTCGTTGGCGCCAAGCCATGCCTGGACGTCCAGACCGCTGAGCCCGGTCGCCTCGATGGCGAGCCACCCACCGCGATCGACGTCGGGGACGGGGAGGCTGGTAGCGCTCATGTGGCGCGGCTCGACCAGGAGCATGGCCTTCGCCTTGGATCCTCCGGTCATCGCAGCCTCTCCCCGCACCATCTAAACCTCCGAGAGCGTGGAGACGAGACGGCTCAGGCCCTCTTCGAGGTCGGCGTCACCGAGGGCGTATGAGAGGCGGAATGCGGCCGGAGCACCGAAAGCCTCCCCCGGCACGACCGCCACCTCCGCCTGGTCGAGGAGCAGGGCGCACAACTCGAGCGACGTGGCAGGGTGCCTCCCGCCAACCCCACGGGTCGAGGATCCCGGCCACCGAGGGGAACAGATAGAAGGCACCCATCGGCTCGGGGCACTCGATGTCGGGAACCTTGGCGAGCATGGCGTGGGCGGTACGGCGGCGCCGGTCAAACGCAAGCCGCATCGCCTCGACCTCCTCCTGCGGCCCGGTGAGCGCCGCCAGAGCAGCCGCTTGGGCGACGTTGGCCACGTTCGAGGTGAGGTGGGACTGCATGTTGGCTGCGGCCGCAGCCACGTCATTGGGGGCGATGATCCAGCCGACCCTCCAACCAGTCATTGCGTATGACTTGGCGACACCGGTCACGACCACGGTGCGCTCGCGCTGCTCGGGTGCGGCAACTGGGATCGATGTGAAGGTTGCATCCCCGTAGACGAGCCGCGAATAGATCTCGTCGGTCAGCACCCATAGGCCGCGCTCCGCAGCCCACGCCCCGATGGCCGCCACCTGGTCGGGCGGATAGACAGCACCTGTCGGGTTGGAGGGGGAGACGAAGATCAGGAGCTTGGTGCGGGGCGTGGTCGCCTCCTCCAACTGGTCGACGCTGGCCAGATAGCCCGAGTCGGCGGAGGTGGCTACGGGAACTGTGACGCCCCCGGCGAGGGCGACCGCTTCGGGGTAGGTCACCCAGTACGGGCGCAGTGACCAGCACCTCGTCGCCGGGATCGATCAGGGTGGCCAGCGTCTGGAACACAGCCTGCTTGCCACCGTTGGTCACGACCACCTGCGACGGCTCCACGGCGAAACCGGACTCGGTCGACCGCTCGGCGATGGCGGCGCGCAACTCGGGGAGGCCGGCAGTGGCGGTGTACTTGTGGAAGCGGGGTTCGGCGCATGCCCGCTGCGCTGCTTCGACGATGTGTGCCGGGGTGGGAAAGTCGGGCTCGCCCGCACCGAACCCGATCACGGGTCGTCCCTCCGCCCGAAGCGCCGCAGCCCTGGCACTTATCGCCAGAGTCGCCGATTCCTCGATTGCGGCGACTCGCTGCGAGATTCGGCCCATTGCTCGTCCTAGATGCCGGGGGCGAGCAGAGGTTAGAGCCTTGTCAGAGGCGCTCCGCCACCGACTTCATCTCGAGGAAAAGTCGCAGGTAGTCGGGTCCTCCCGCCTTGGCGTTCGACCCCGACATGTCGAACCCGCCAAAGGGCTGGACCCCGACGAGGGCTCCGGTGATCTTGCGGTTGAGGTAGAGATTGCCCACCCGGAAGTCGCGCCGGGCCCGTTCCAGCCTCTCGCGGTCCCGAGAGAAAACTCCGCCGGTCAGCCCGTATTCGGTCCCGTTGGCGATCTCGAGCGCCTGGTCGAAGTCGGCCGCCCGTATGACCGACAGAACCGGACCGAAGATCTCGTGCTGAGCCAGCCGAGCGTCGGGATCGACCCCGGCGAAGATGGTCGGTTGGATGTAGTAGCCGCCATCGCGCTCGATCGGTTCACCTCCGTGGACCAGATCGGCCTCGCCCCGGCCCTTCTCGATCTCGTCGAGAACCGAGCGATGTTGTGCGGCGGTGATGACCGCATTCACCGCCACGTTCTCCTCGGCGGGTCCCACCTCCAGCTTCGCAGTCAGTTCGACCACGCGGTCGAGGACTTCGTCGTGGATGTCATCGACCAGGATGAGCCGGGAGCAGGCAGAGCACTTCTGACCCTGGAAGCCGAACGCACCCGTGACGGCGGCTGCGCTGGCCGCGGCGAGGTCGGCGGTTTCGTCGACGATCTGGGCGTCCTTGCCACCCATTTCCATGTAGGCACGCTTGAGCCAGCGCTGCCCGGGATGTACTGCGGCTGCCCGCTCGGCGATCCTCACCCCGACCTCGCGTGACCCGGTGAAGTTGACGAACCTCGTCGTGGGGTGATCGACCAGGGTGTCACCGATCTCTCCTCCCGGCCCGGGGACGAAGTTGATCACCCCTGGGGGGATCCCCGCCTCCTCCACGGCCTCCATGAAGACGGCGCCGATCACCGGCGTGGCCGATGCCGGCTTGATCACCACGGTGTTCCCTGCAGCCACCGGCCCGACCGCCATCCCCGCCAAGATGGCAAGCGGGAAATTCCACGGCGGTATCACCACTCCGGCGCCGATGGGGACGAGGTGCGAGCGGTTGTCCTCGCCGGGATAGGGCACGACCGGGAGCGGTTCTGCCATGGCGATCGCCTGGTGGGCGTAGTACTCGCAGAAGTCGACGGCCTCCGCCACGTCCGCCTCCGCCTCGGACCAGTTCTTCGCCGCCTCGAACGTCTCCCAAGCCGAAAGCTCGAGCTTGCGCCGGCGGAGGACGGCGGCCAGACGGGCGACGGCACGTCCCCGGGCTTCGGCCGGCAGCCGTGACCACGAGTCGAATGCCTGCCAGGCGGCCTCGAGAGCAGCGAGGGCATCCTCGGACGTTGCCGAGGCGGTGGTTCCGACAACCTCCTCCGGGCGACATGGGTTGACGCTCTCGATGCGGTCTGCGGTGTCGACCCGCTCACCGGCGATCACCAACCGGTGATGCTCGCCGAGGCGAGCGCGCACCGCGGCAAGAGCCTCCCGATAGGCCGCAGCGTTGTCGGAGAGGGAGAAATCGGAATACGGCTCGTTGCGGTAGGGCTCGAACACAGATCCTCCTCGAACCGCGGCGGTGCGGAGTTGAGCCTATCGACGTGCTGGCGGGTGCCGCCCACCCGCCGATAGGCTGGGTCCGGTGTCCGGTCACCTGGTTACGTGAGCGCAGCGACCGACGGGCCAGATGAGTCGGAGCGGGAACGTCCCGCCCGTTCTGCCGTCCCAGTGGGTCGATCCGCTCGGCGTGGCCAGACAGGCATCGACGATCTCGAGTCGGTGGATACCGCGGCGTGGCACGGCCACTGCGCCGTCCGAGGTCAGCCGTCTCCGCTCGGTCCACGCCGATCAGCCGATGATCCTCCGCGTCAGCGACGCCGCAGACCATCCCGACGCGCACACGGCGCGCGCTCGTCTGGCCGACCTGCAGCAGAGCCCTCGACGACACCGAGTGGTGCACACGGATCGGACTATCGGTGGCGAGCCGCCAGCAAATCGGAGTGATGTCGATCGGCACGTGGACGCTGGCGGTGCTCGAGGCCGCCGTCCAACTCGGCGACTCCGAGTCGGAGTTGGTCACCGACCAGGTCGCGGTGGAGCGGGGGCTCAGCTATCTGCCGCTCGCCGTGCGCCGCGCCCCGCCGGAAGGGGCGGAGGTGTTGCTGGCGCCGGCGGTAGCCGTGTCCGGTCACCGCATCTGGACGGCGGAGAGGATCGGAGAAGCGGTCAATCGGGCCGTGTTGGCGGGCACCCTGGTGGTGGTGGTGGCCCACCCCCTGGTCCATCTATCCGCGCTCGACCTTCGGCGCTTTCGTCCGGCGACGGGTGTGGTCCCGGTCATGGTGTAACGACCCGCGCGTCACGACGGCGCGCCGAACTGCTCCCTCAGATCAGATAGCCGGCCATACCGGCGACCGGTCAGGGCCGGTTGTCGTCCAGGTTGTCGCTCAGATCGTCGGCCTTGTCGGCGACGGTGTCCGCTCCGCTCTGCGCAGCGTCGCCGACGTTCTCGGCTACGTCCTCGGCGGCGTTCTGCACGTTGTCGGCGGCGTCCGCGCTTCGCGTCGTGTCGGCGGCGTCTTGGACGTTGTCCACGGCGTCGTTGGCCGCGTCCTTGACATTGTCGGCGGCATCACCGGCCGCGTCCTTGACGTTGTCGGCGGCATCACCGGCCGCGTCCTTGACGTTGTCCGCGGCATCATTGGCCGCGTCCTTGACATTGTCGGCGGCGTCTTCAGCCTTGTCGCCAGCGGAGTCTAGTCCACTCTTTGACCTGATCTGTGGCCTTGTCCGCCGTCTCCTTGGTCTTGTCCCAAGCGTCTCCGGCGACGTCCTTTGTCTTTCCCAGGTATCACCGCGACGTCCCCGCCTTGTCGGCGACTCCTTGTCTTCTCCCAGGCATCGCCGGCGACGTCTCCCGCCTTGTCGGCCAGTTCGGATGTCTGCTCCTGGGCCGTCTCCGAACCACTTCTTCACGGTGTCCATGAAACCCATGTGAGCCCTCCAGTCGTCGGTCTGGTCAACGCTACTCCTCGGTGTCGAGGCTATGCACCTGCCGTCCTTGATCGTCGAGCAGAAAGGCGACGTCGCCTCTGTTGTCCCACACCGCCGATCCCGCCTCCCAGCAGATGGCGCCTGGGGGTGGCCGGTCGCAGCCGGTGATCACCTCGATGGAGGATCCTGAGGGGAGGACAGTTCCTGGGGGGAAGACGAACCTGTGCACGGAGGAACCGTCACGGATCGTCCAGCCACCGATGTCCATTTCGGTGGCACCGCGTATTGGAGATCACCACCCGTTCGTTGCCCTCGTCGGACCCGGGCGGATCGGAGATGACGCGGTCGATCACAACACCGGTGACTTCGCCGCCGCAGGGCCTTTCGCTCCAGATGCCCCGATGCTCGGAGCGCGCCTCCTCGGCGGCGGCATCGATCGCTTCCTGATGCGCCACATTGGGAGGAAAATCGCCTGCCAGCACAAGCCCTCGTCCTGCCAATTCGACGTTGACCAGCACGTCGCCGCTTCGGGCGTACCGCAGCAGCCGGCCGTACTGATCACGGTCTTCGGCGTCTGGCTCCAGGTCCACCGTCTCACCGGCGAGTTCCACCAGTGCGTCCCGGGCATCCTCGGCGAGGCACTCTCCCCGCTCCGGTGCGTTGATCCCGATGAGCCTTACCTCTTCCTCGACACCATCGACCATGGCCAGGAAGCTGTCCCCGTCGAACACGTGGAGCACCGCTGCCGATTCGGCGCGAGCCGCATCGCTCGATGAGGCACACGCAGACAAGAGGATGGCGGCGGATGCGAGGAGCCGGATGATCCGGAATGACGGTGCGGCACTCAGGCCGCGATCAGCCAGCGGCGGCCTCGGCTCCGGCGCGAGCAGCGATGTGGATCAGGTCCCATACCCCGGAGAAGGGCGGGGCGTATGCGAGGTCTGTCCAGGCGAGGTCGTCGGCCGTCATCTCGTTCCACAGGGCGGTGGCGAAGACGTCCACCCGCTTCCCGGCACCGGGGCCGCCGACTATCTGGGCGCCGAGCAGGCGGCCAGACCCTCGCTCGACCACGACCTTGATCTTCATCTCGGCAGCCTCGGGCCAGTATCCGGCGGTAGTGGTTCCCTCGGCAGTGGCGGAGACAGCATCGAGTCCGCCCTCGGCCGCCTGGCGCTCGGTCAACCCTGTGCGCGCTATCTCCAGTTCGTTCACCCTGGTGATCGCAGTGCCGAGCACACCGGGGAATCTCACGTCACCACCACCGATGTCGATCCCAGCCACCCGGCCCTGCTTGTTGGCGACCGTGCCAAGATGGATGTTGACCGGCCGCCCGCTGACCCGGTGCATCGCCTCCGTGCAGTCGCCGCCTGACCAGACCCCGTCGACTTCGGTCCGCTGCCTGTCGTCGACCGAAATCGCCCCGGAGGGTCCGAGGGGGATCCCGGCCTCTTCGGCCAAGGCGACATCGGGGACGGTTCCCAGCCCGACGACCACCAGGTCGGCCGGCAGGTCGAGGCCGTCGCACCCCACCCGGGTCACGTGACCGTTCTGTCCCTCAATGCGCTTGACCCGGGTGTCGGTGATCACCTCGATCCCCATGCCGCGCATCTTCTCGGCGATCAACTCGCCGATGTCGGGGTCGAGCGTCTTCTCCATCACCCAGGCCGAGGTCACCACGGTGACGGCCACATCGAGCCGTTGCAGCACCTCCGCCATCTCCAGACCGATGTACCCCGCGCCGACCACCACCGCCTGCTTCACCCCGTCGGCGCCGACGGCCTTGCGCAACCGCTCGGCGTCTTCGAGGACCCGGAGGGAGTGGACGCCGTCGAGTTCCATGCCCTCGATCCCGCCATCGGCGGGGCGGGCCCCGGTCGCGACCATGAGCAGATCAAAACCGACGTGGCTAGACCCGGCTCCGTCGAGGTCGAACACGGTGACCTGACGCTTGTCGAGGTCGATCCCCCTGACATCGCGCCGCGTCAGCACGTCGACGCCGCGCTTGGTGTGCTCCTCGGGCGTGCGGGCGATGAGGTCGTCGAGGCTCTTCACATAACCACCGACGAAATACGGCTCGCCACATGCCGAATACGAGGCGTAGTGGGAGCGCTCGAAGGCGATTATCTCGAGGTCTTCCTCGGGACGCCGGCGTCGGGCTTGGCTCGCCGCGGACAGACCCGCCGCGTCCCCCCGATGACGACGAGTCGGTCCACCGTCGGTTCAGCCCGACGAAGAGCGGAGACGCCTCAACTCGGCGCGTTCGGCCAGGATCTTGCGGCGTCTGCGCCGGACGAAGAGACCGATCACCTCGGTGATGATGACGGTGAGCACCACGGTGGCGGCCAACACCGAGACGAGCGGGACCTCAGTGCTCCAGTTGATGAAGTTGATCTCCACCGACTGGGTGTTCAGTGCGAGGAACACGATCAGTGGTATCGCTAGGACGATCCCGATGATCAGACCCCAACGCGGTCCCGTGCCACTTGGTGTCTTCTCGACGATCGGCTGCGACGTCGGCGGACTGGGTTCGGCGACGATCTCCTCGTGCGGTGGCAGTGGAGGGAGTTCGTCACCCACGGTGTCGTCGGTGCGATCTGTCATGGGTGCATTCTAAGGATGGGACCGTGGTTCAGACCCGGGTTGCCTCGACTTCATCACCGACGAATGCCCACCGCTCCTTGGATGCCCTGGCCTTCTCGACGTTGACGAGGGCGAGCAGCACGAACCCGATGACGAACAGAACGACCAGCGACAGCACAGCGGTGCGCGATGAGCCGGTGATGGCGTTGACCACCCCGAATGTGAGCGGTCCCCAGATCGAAGAGAATCGGGAGAACACCGAATAGAAGCCGTAGAACTCCGCAGAGGCCTCTTCGGGGATCATCGAGCCGTACAGGCTTCGGCTGAGCGCCTGAGTACCCCCCAGGACCAGGCCCACCGACCCGGCGAGAATGAGGAAAGCGACGAAATCGGCGTCGGGTAGGCGGTAGCCGTACACGGCCAGACCGGTCCAGATCACCAAGGAGAGCAGGATGGACCGCTTCACGCCGATCCAGGCTGCGAGCCGGCCGAAGAGGAGCGCCCCCGCAAAGGCGACCACCTGGACCACGAGGAATGCGATCGCCACCTGACCAACGGCTAGCCCCAGGGTCTCGGTCGCGTAGACGGAGGAGATGGCAATGACGGTCTGCACTCCGTCGTTATAGGCGAAGAAGGCGACGAGAAAGAGCAGCAGGTGGGGGAAACCGCCGAGCCTCCTCGCGGTTTGCCAGGTTCGGGAGAATCCCAGTCGAACGTACTCGGGAATGCTTTTCCTCATCGCCGTCGAATCGGGAGCAGTTGGCTCCCTGAGACGGGCGATGGCAAAGATCCCAAAGCCCAGCCACCACAACCCGGCCATGACCATCGCCAGCCGCGCCGCCAAGCCGTCCTCGATTCCGATCGTCGGTGCCAGTTGGATCAGGGCCAAGGAGATGGCGAACTGGATGCCCCCGCCGAGGTAGCCGAAGGCGAATCCGCGCGATGAGACGCGGTCGATGGTTGCCGTGGTCGAGATGTGGGGGAGAAAGCTGTCGTAGAAGACGGCCGCAATCAGCCCAGCACGTCTCCACCACCAAGAAGAGGACCATGGTGAGCGCGACGTCGCCAGAGCGCATGAAGAAGAAGAGGAGCGAGAGAAGGGCCCCGGCGTAGGCGAAGATCTGGAGGAATCTCCTCTTGGAGGCACTGAAGTCGCCGATGGCACCGAGCACCGGGGAGAGCACGAAGGCGACGAGCGCAGTGACCGAGACCAGCAGGCTGAAGAGCGACTCGGCGTCGAGGTTTCGCCCGAATACGCCCACCCCGCCCGGTGGGACGATCTCCGATGCGAAGAGGGCAGGAAGGACGACCGCAAGCGTGGTGGTGGTGTACGCCGAGTTTGCCCAGTCGTACATCGCCCAGCCGAAGATGGTCCGACGGTCGTTGCGCATCGCGCCCAAGCCGTCCGTCATTCCACTCCCCATGAGAAGGTCAGGCTAAACCGGCCATCCGACGCCGGCCTTGCTGTAGCGGCCCGAACTCGGTCAAGCGTCCGATAGAACGGCCTCGATAACGGAGAGGGTCCAGGCGGTCGGCACGGTCCGGGCAAGTCGGAGACGAGCGTGCGCCAAGAGCGCGGCGAAGTCGTCTTCCGTTCGCTCTCGCCCGCCGGCCATCACGAGCATGTTGAGGTCGGAGAACTTCCCCTCGGCGCCCTCGTTCGGGGGAGCGAGGATCCGCTCGATCACGAGCAGCCGCGCATGCGATGCCATCGCGGCCCGGCAGACCCGGAGGATCTCGATCGCCTCTTCGTCCTGCCAGTCATGGAGGATCAGCTTGAGGACGTACGCGTCACAGTCGGCGGGCACCGACTCGAAAAAGCTGCCGCCGACGACGTCCACCCGATCGGCGACATGCTCGAGAATCGGGCCGGCGCCGGCCACTACGTGCGGTTGGTCAAAGAGGACGCCGCGTGTATCCGGATGGGCTCCGAGAATCGCAGCGAGCAGAGCGCCGTTGCCACCTCCGACGTCGACAATCGCGTCGAAGCGGCCGAAATCGAACGCCTCCAGCACCGCGTGGTGCGAGGCAGCGGTCGCAGATCTCATTGCGCCGTCGAAGATCGCACTTTCCGTCGGCCGCTCCGCCCGCCATTCCCAGACATCCATACCGTGGAGCGAGCGGAAGGAGTTCTCGCCCGTGCGGATGCTGTGCTCGAGGTTTCCCCAGGACTGCCACATGTGCGGCCGGCCCATGAGGAGCACCCACCCGTGCAGCGACCCGGGCACATCGCTACGCAACGGCTCGCCGAGCGGTGTCAGTGCGAAGCGACGTCCCTCGTCCTCCTCGAGGATGCCGATCGCAGCCAGCGCTCGGAGGAGCCGATAAAGGGACTCCGGATCGGCACCCGCCTCGCCCGCCAATTCGTCAACCTGCCGCTGCTCCTCGGCTAACAGGTCCGGAATCCTGAGGCTGGCGGCCACGTAGATGGCCTGGGAATACCGGAAGCCCAACACGAGCCGCATCAGATCGGGGCTCATGTTGGCGTCTCGAAGACCTCGTGCCAGTGCGTGAGGGCCTTGTGGACGGGAATCGGCGGCGTCTGGTCGGGGCCGCAAGTGAATGTGAGCGCCATGACCCCCAGCCCTCCTCGGTAGTCCCTGCGTCAGTTCGCGCCCGCACTGTGCGTCGCAAGTCAAGCTAGACCTGGCGTCGGGCGGCGCACCTCCCTAGTAGCCCCAGGTCGTCAATAGTCTCGCCGGAAATGCGATTCGTCGCCCTGCTCCTCCTCCTGTTGCTCGCTTGCACCCCGGATCAGGGAACGGCGAATTCGGCTGGTGCGACCTCACTCGGGTCAGCCGCGGAGACCTCGACCGTCGAGTCTTCTTCCTCCACTGAGCCGGCCGGCACCACCTCGGGTGAGGCTCCAGCGACCACCGGCGCCGGCTCGACCGCTCCTGGTTCGACCGCGGGGCCGGCATCGCTCTCCGGGTTGGCTTACGAAGAGGTGGCGTCCGGTCTCGCCCAGCCTGTCTTGGTCACTTCCGCCCCGGGCGATGACCGCAGCTTCGTGGTCACCAAGGACGGCCGGGTTTGGATCATGGAGGCCAACGGGATCGCAGAGACGCCGTTCCTCGACATCTCCAATTTGATACGCAACTCGGGGGAGCAGGGCCTTCTTGGAATGGCGTTCCACCCCGGATACGCCGAAAACGGACGCTTCTTCGTCCACTACAGCGACACAGCCGGTGACACCGTCCTCGCCGAGTACCGCGTTTCGGACGACCCCGACGTGGCAGAGCCTGAAGCCGTCGGGGTATTGCTCACCGCATCGCAGCCCGCCCCCAACCACAACGGGGGGATGCTGCTGTTTGGGCCGGACGGCATGTTGTACCTCGCCCTCGGTGACGGCGGGGGAGGTGGCGACCCGTTCGGGAACGGTCAGAACCCGGACTCGCTGCTGGCGAAGATCCTTCGCCTCGACGTCTCCGGAGGCGACGGGTACACCGTCCCACCGGACAACCCATTCGCCGATGGCGGTGGTGCCCCCGAGACCTGGGCCATGGGGCTGCGAAACCCTTGGCGGTTCTGGTTCGACGACGGGCTCATCTACATCGGCGATGTCGGTCAGAACGCCTTCGAGGAGATCGATGTGGCACCGGCGAGCGACCCGGGTCTCAACTATGGATGGTCGATCACCGAGGGGCTCCACTGCTACGAGCCCCCAACCGATTGCGACGCCGACGGCCTCACCATGCCGGTTGTCGAGGTGGCGCACGGTGATGCGGGCACCTGCTCGATCACCGGCGGTGTGGTCTACCGGGGGTCGGCCATCCCCGAGCTCACCGGGCACTATCTGTACTCCGACTACTGCGGTGGCTGGCTGCGCAGCTTTCGCTTTGCGGAAGGACAGGCGACCGATCACCGGGACTGGACCGAGAGTGCCGGTGTCGTCGGTCCGGTGCTGGGTATGGGCGTGGGGGGAGACGGTGAGGTGTACGTCACCACCGATTCGGCGGTCCTCCGCGTCGTCCCCGCCCGCTGAGCGTCATCGCAGCACGAGCCACGACCCGATCAGGACGGCGGCGAGTCCAACCGTTCTGCTCACATCCAAAGGCCGCACCTCGGCACCGAACAGGCCGAAGTGGTCTACCACGCTGGCCATTGCGAACTGGGCGAGGATCAACAGGCTGAGGGCGGCGACCAGACCGAGTCTGGGGACGGTGTACCCGATTGCTCCGACGATCAGCAGCCCGAGCAGCCCCGAAGTGAGGACATACCACGGGACAGAAGTCCAGGCGGCCAGGTTGCCCCCACGCATCGCCAGCATCACCAGACCTATGGCAACGCCACCCGTCCCATAGGTGATGAAGATGCTCTCGATCGCGCCGAGCCGATCGGTCATGACACCCATGAACTGGGCCTGAAGCGTCACCGCCAGGCCACCGGCCACCGCCAGCATCACGAGCCAGCCCACGTTCGCCTTCCCTTCCACGGTGGCTGCGAGGCTAGAAAGGCCGACGAGGCTCCGCCGACCTCGGTTGATACCCTCCCTCGATGGAGCAATTGCAACCCGACGACGTCGTCGGACGGGTCATTGGCACCGAGGACGCCACCCCGCTCGAGTTCTGGGTGGGCGTGACCCCGGGCCGCTATCTGCAATTGGACGACGTTGTCGCCCTCGAGCGCGATCTCCCCGACGGACGCACCGTCCGCATCTTTGGCACGGTGGGGCAGGTGAGGGCACGGCACGAGGGTGCCCGTTTCGACTCCGACGTGTTCCTCATCGAGGACGGGGTGCTCCCCGCCGAGGTCGCCGAGGCCGCCCAGATATCGACGACCCGCTTCGAGCCCGAGGTCCTGGTGCCTCCCCGCCCCGGACAGCCGGTGCGGGTCGCCCGCGACGCCGAGAGGGACCAGGCGCTGTACTTCGACCAGATGGAAGAGAAGCTCCCCATCGGACTATCACGGGGCGGGGAACCCCTCTACGCAAACCTCGAGTTCATCGATGGAAGACGCGGGGCGCACGTGAACATCTCCGGGATCTCGGGCGTCGCCACCAAGACGACCTACGCCACCTTCCTTCTCCACGCACTGTTCACTTCGCCGGTGCTGGGCAACAGGGCGGTCAACACCAAAGCCCTCGTCTTCAATGTGAAGGGCGAGGACCTCCTCTTTCTCGACCATCCGAATACCAAGCTCGACGAGGAGCAGCGAGCCCGTTACGCCCTGCTCGGCCTGCCCGCAGAACCTTTCCGGTCGGTGGCCATCTATGCCCCGGCGCGCCACGACGATCCCACCGGTGCACCCGACGTGGCCTCGCGTCACACCGGGGTCACCTCGTTCTTCTGGACCCTGCACGACTTCTGCCGTGACGACCTGCTCCCCTTCCTCTTCGCCGACGCCGAGGACGACAGGGCCCAGTACACGACGGTCATCTACAACGTCATGGCGACAACTGCGGCGCGCCCAGCCGACTGGGGACGGCGGCGTTCGTATCGAGGGCGAGACGGTGCGCACCTTCAGGCAACTGGCCGATCTGGTCACCCAGATGGTCCAGGACGATGCCACCCGGTACGACTGGGCAGGGCCGGCCATCGGCATGGGGACGGTCAACGCATTCGTCCGCCGGCTCCAGGGCGCGGTCCGCCACGTCGAGCGGCTCATACGGTCAGACATTCCCAATCCGGCCCAGAACCGGGTGTCGCTCGAGGGTCACCAGGTGACTGTCGTGGACCTCCACAACCTCCACGATCGGGCCAAGCGCTTCGTGGTGGGCGTCACCGTGCGGCGCGCCTTCGAGGACAAGGAGAGGGCGGGCCAGTCGGCTGAACTGCTTTTCCTGGTGCTCGACGAGCTCAACAAGTACGCGCCCCGCGAAGGTTCGAGCCCCATCGCCGAAGTGCTGCTCGACGTGGCGGAACGGGGTCGCTCGCTCGGGGTGATCCTCGTCGGGGCCCAGCAGACGGCGAGCGAAGTCGAGCGGCGGATCGTGGCCAACTCGTCGATCCGGGTGGTGGGCCGGCTCGACGCCGCCGAGGGCGGCCGCGACGAGTACGGGTTCCTCCCAGCAGTCCAGCGGCAGAGGGCCACGATCATGAAGCCGGGGACCATGCTGGTCAACCAGCCCGAGCTGCCGGTGCCGCTGCTCGTCGAGTTCCCCTTCCCTGCCTGGGCGACCCGCGCCGCCGAGGCCGGTCCGTCGCCGACGGGGACACCCATCGCAGATCCCTTCGCCGGTCTCACCGGGTAGCCGAGCTCCCGCCCTTTTCCACGGCGCGGCCGGCGATCTCGAGGACGCGCCTCGCCGCGAGGACGAAACCGTCGGGGCCGATGCCAGAAAGCGGCACCGCTCCAGGAGCGTCGAGCCAAGTCCCATCGGGGCGTTGCACCACCATCGGGTGCGACACCATCCCAAGAAAACCGAGGTCGTTCCCGGCGTCACCCACGCCAAAGGTGAGACTCTTGGCGCTGCCGCTCAGCTCGACGGCCAATGGAACGCCGCTCACCTTGTCGTGGTCGCCATGGCGGTGTGGAACCGCCCGCCCCTCGTCAATCGCATTCGGCGGGCGCTGAGCGCACCTTCCAGTCGCTCGAGTAGGGCATCGTCGGCCGGCTCCATGATGAAGGTCTCCGACCATTTCCTCAGCTTGGCCCGTTCCGCCGCTGCACGGTGAGAGCCCGGTGAGATGGGACAGTTCATCGGCGGTCATGTCCCCGTAGCCGCGAACCGACACGTCTGTCTCGAGGGCGGCCGAGTCGAGATGCTGCCGTACTTCGTGGTACGCCGCCCCGAAGCTGGCCGCCTCGACCCCGTCCCAGATGATGGCGGCCCCGTTCTCGACGATCGCCCGGTGGGGGATTCCCAGATCGACGGCGTGATGGTGGGTCTCCGCCGCCGTCTTGGACGTCGCCATGACCACAACTACTCCCTGGTCGATCAGCGATCTCACCGCCTCGGCGGCGCGCCCGGGCAGGTAGGTCGCATGGTCGAGCAGCGTCCCATCGAGATCGGTGAAGAGGAGCGCTGGTGTGGCGAGGTTCACGGGTCCGACTTCGCCGTCGCCGATGTGCTCGAGGTGCAAAGGGCGCTCCAACGGCATCTCGTCGCACCGTAACCCGATGGCGGTCCCACCTTCTCTCCTTATACACGCCGGAGATAAGGATAAAACTAATGCCAACGGAGTGGTTAGCGGTCATTTGGATCGACGGCCGCGGTACGGCTCGCCGGTACGATCGCCGGGCAAGTGCGTGTCCTCCACACCTCCGACTGGCATGTCGGCCGCAACATCCGAGGTCGTTCCCGGGCAGGCGAGCATCAGGTCGTGCTCGCTGAGATCGCCCGGGTGGCCGCCGACCGGGAAGTGGACCTCGTACTGGTCGCCGGGGACGTGTTCGACGCCGCCACACCGCCGCCGGAGGCGGAGAGGATCGTCTACCGGGCCCTCCTCGACCTGGCCGAGGTGGCGCCTGTGGTCATGATCGCAGGCAACCACGACCACCCCAGCCGTCTCCAAGCGGTGGCGCCGTTGCTCGAATTGGGCAGAGTCTCGGTTGGTGCCGTGCTCGAACGACCCGAGTCGGGCGGGGTGATCGAGGTACCCGGGCTGCCGGCACGGGTGGCGTTGGTTCCTTTCGTCTCGCAGCGGGCGATCGTCCGGATCGACGACCTCATGACGAAGACGGCCGCCGGTCACGGTGGCGCATATGCCGAGCGGATGACATCGGTGATCGACCTGCTCTGCGATGGATTCACCACCGACACCGTCAACCTCGTGGTCGGACATGTGATGGTGCACGGTGGCGTTCTCGGTGGCGGTGAGCGTTCGGCGCACACCATCTTCGATTACTCGGTCCCTGCTCTTGCCTTCCCGGGCCATCTCTCGTACGTGGCACTTGGTCACCTCCACCGTTTGCAGCGGGTCCCCGGGCCTGCGCCTCTGTGGTACTCGGGTTCTCCGCTGCAACTCGATTTCGGTGAGACACAGGACATCAAGGGACTTCTCGTTGTGGACGTCGAGCCGGGGCTCCCCGCCAAGGTCGAACAGGTTCCGTTGGTCTCGGGCCGAAAACTGGTCAGGCTGGTGGGAACACTCGACCAGGTGGCGGAGCAGGCGGCCTCCTTCGAAGATGCATGGATCCAGGTCGTGCTCGACGAGCCGACCCGGGCCGGTCTCGCCGATGAGGTCCGCCACCTGATCCCGGGGACGATCGATGTCCTGGTCAGCCCATCTGCCGGGTGTCGAGGTGCCCCCTGCGGGACCGAGCCGCATCGGTCGAACCCCGCGTGACCTCTTCGCCGAATATCTCGAGCAGCGGAAGATCGACGACGCTCGTCTTCTCCGACTGTTTGACGAGCTCTTGTCCGAGGTCCACGAGCCGGACAGGGTCTGATGCGACCCCAACGGCTGGAGATGGTGGGATTCAGCGCCTTCGCCGAGCGAACCGTGGTCGATTTCGAAGGCGCGGAGTTGTTCGCCCTCACCGGGCCGACCGGTGCCGGGAAGACGTCGGTGCTCGATGCCATCCTCTTCGCCCTCTACGGCGCGGTCCCGCGGCACGGGAAACAGGCGGTCACCGCAGTGGTGACCCAAGGTCTCCTCGAGGCGAGGGTGGGTCTCGATTTCACCGTGGCCGACGCCGTTTACCGAGTGGCGCGGGTGGTTCGGCGCGATCCGAAGACGGGGAGGGCGAGTACGACCGAGGCGCGGTCTGGAGATGGGCGACGAGGTGATCGCCTCGGGAGCCTCCGATGTGACGGCCGAAATCGAAGAACGTCTCGGACTCAGCTTCGACCAGTTCTGTCGTTGCGTGCTGCTTCCCCAAGGCGAGTTTGCCCGCTTCCTGCACGACAAGCCCGGCGACCGCCAGGACCTGCTCGTGGCGCTGCTCGATCTCGGGATCTACGAAAAGGTGGGTCGACTGGCGACGGTGCGCAAGGAGGTGGCGGAGGCTCGGGTAGGAGAGATCGATGCCCGGCTCACCCGGATCGGCGATGTGGAACCAGAGCACCTCGAGCGGGCGGCGGCGCGGGTCACACTGCTGGAGGAACTGGCCGTAACGGTCGAGTCGTCCACCAAGACGCTCGAGGACCTGACCGGTCGCCGCGCCGAAGCCGAGAGAACAGCCGCCGACAAGCGCCGGCGGGTCGGCATGCTCGCCAAGCTGCAGCACCGTCCGGTTTGGAGGAACTCGCCCAGCAACTCGCCGAGGCGAGCACCCAGCTCGAGGCGGCCCGATCCGAGCAGCAAATGGCGGTCGGTCGTCTGGAGAAGGCGGAGGCGGCTTTGCTGGCCCTCCCTGCTCGGGCGATCCTGGAGCGGTGGCGCGAGCGGCGAACCGAGCTCTCCGATCTGGAGCAACTTCTCGAGAAGGCTGCTCGGTTCTGGAGGAGACAGAAATCGAAGCGGTGGAAACGGCGACGTCCGCCGAGAAGGCGTCCGCAGCGTGCTCGAGGAGGCCCAGCAGGCACATGCCGCCGCTCATCTCCGCTCCGGGCTGGCCGTCGGCGAGGAGTGCCCGGTGTGCCATCGCCGCATCGACGAACTCTCCGACGAGCCGCCACCCGCCGAGTTGGAGGAGGCGAGGCGCGGCAGAGACCAGACCGCCGACCGGGCGAGGAGGGCGGGGCTCACCCACGCCGCCGCCGAGGCGGACAACCGGTCGCTCCACCGTCGCCAGGGAGTCGCTGGCGGACGAGCTGACCGAGGCTCCACGCCCCACGAGGGGATAGTCTCGCTGGCGGCGGTCACCTCAGCCGAGGAAGAGCTGCGGAACAGTCGGCAAGCCAACGCCGATGCCACGGCCGAGGTCGATGCGGCCACGACCCGCCGTGACCGGCACACATCCAAAGAGCGCAAGGCCCGCAACGAGCTACAGGCTGCCTGGCGATCGCTGGCCGAGACTCGACCCGCCGCCGCTGGACTTCGAGGACGTCCCCGAGCAATGGGAGCAGCTCCTCTCGTGGGCCGAGGCGCGCAAACCGGTGCTGGTGCGCGAGGCGGACGAGGCCGACGAGGCGCTCGGCCGCGCTCCGGGTCGAACTCGATGAACTTGCGGCCGACGTGCTCGACCGCTGCAGGGCCGCCGGTGTGGAGGTGGGCAGCGTCCGTCCCGGGGTGGCGGTGGCCGGGGCGAGAGCGGCTGCGGTGGCGGAGCGCGACCGGATCGCCGAGGCGCTGATCGAGGTGTCCGATCTTCGTTCGGAGCGCACCGGCAAGCAGGAGGAAGCGGTGGTTGCCCGTGAGGTCGGTCGCCAACTCCGGGCCGACCATTTCGAGCGCTGGCTGCTCGAGGAGGCGATGCGACTGCTCGCCGATGGAGCAAACCGCAGACTCGTCGAACTGGCCCGCGGCCGCTATTCGCTGACCGTCGATTCCACGCTCGGGTTCGAGGTGGTCGACCATTTCGCCGCCGACGAGCGGCGCAGCGTGCGCACTCTCTCCGGCGGATGAGACCTTCCTCGTCTCGCTGGCGCTGGCGCTCTCACTGGCCGATCACATCGTCGAGTTGGCAGCGTCCGACCAGAACAGACTGGAGTCCATCTTCCTCGATGAGGGATTCGGGACACTCGACGCCGAGACACTCGAGGTGGTAGCGGCGGTGATCGCCGACATAGGCGCCACGGGCAAGACGGTGGGTTTCGTCACCCACGTCGCCGCTCTGGCGGAACAGGCGCCGGTCAGGTTCGAGGTCGCTACGGGCACCGGCGGGGCCACCATCACCCGGGTGGACGTATGAGATTCATCGTCGAGCAGTGGACACCCGAGTACGGCGCGCCGGTGGACGCGACGCTCGAAGAGCCCACGGAAGCGCCCAACGTGGACGTAGAGATGCCGGCCCGAGCCTGGCGCCCACTCCGTCCCGAGGTGGATGCCGTAGCGGACGTCCTGTTCGTCGACGGGGTGCGGCGGGTCGACGCCAACATCTGGATCGACCGCCCGGGTGATCTGCCGGTGCTCGGTGTCTGCGCCACATACGCCGCCGGGGCGGTGCGTTGCTGCAAGGACGACTGCCACGATCGAAGCGGCCCGGGTCGAGCGTGGGCTCTTCTCGTCGGCTCCCGGAACCGAGGACGTGATCACCACCTCGCCGTCGTACGCGGTCCGTGCCGTGTCGGGCGAGACTCCCGAGGAGTTGTGGCTCGGGGTCCAGCAGCGGATGGGCGAACTCGAGCGTGAGGTCACGGTCGGACTGGCGCCGGCCGACCTGGTCGTGGTCGATGGTCCCACTCACCGGCCGCGCAGCACGTGCGCGGTGCGGTCGGGTTGGTGAAGACGCACCGGGTGATGTATCTCCCGCCGGCGCTCCGATCGGTGCTCGTTGACCTGGCGGCGGGCGAGCGCTCACCACTCTTCGTGACCACCACGGTCTGGAGCGGTACTCGTGGTATTTCCGGCTCCCGGGGAGCAGTGGACACGGGTTGGCTGGCGTCGTCCGGTGCGAGGCGTCGGCCGATCTCCCGGTGGCCGAGGCGGCACAGTGGGCCGATCGGGTGACGGCGACACTGCCCCGGTTCGCCTCGTCGCACACAAGGATCCCGCGGGCGCCACAGAACCTGTACCCGATAGGGGGATCTGGAGCGCGCCCTTCGTCGCCGATTGGGTGATCCGCACCTCCTGTATCGGTCGCTTCGTCGGGCAAGCGGGACGCTGAGATGCCACGGATCGGGATCGTCGGATTCGCAAATACGGGCAAGACGACGCTCTTCAACGCCCTCACCGGTCTCGATGCTCCCACCGCACCTCACCCGTTCTCGACGATCTCTCCCAACGTCGGCGTCGCCAGGATCGTCGATCCCGACCTCGAGGAGGCTGCCCGGATCGAAGGGTCCGCCAAGCTGGTGGGTTCCACCCTCGACCTGATCGACCTGCCGGCGATGGGCAAGGGAGGAGGTCTCGGCAGCCAGTACCTGGGCCGGCTGCGCGAGGTGGACGCACTGTCCGCAGTGCTGCGCGCCTTCGAGGATCCGGCGGTACCGGCAGACGAATCGGGAACCGACCCGGTTGCCCAGGCCGAGGAGCTCATCCTCGAGCTGACCATTGCCGACCACGAGGTCATGGCAAGGCGGGGTGAGCGGGTCGCCAAGGAGGCGAGCTGCCGACCCGTCGAAGCGAGGTGAGGCCGAGACTGGTGAACCGCGCCGCCGACCTGCTCGGTGGCGGAACGCCGCTGCGGTCGGTCCGCTGGGAATCGGGTGAGCTGGCGTCATTCCGTGATCTCGCACCGCTGACGCTGAGGCCGATGGTGTGGGTGGTGAACGTCGCCGAGGACCATGGTGACCCCACGGAACTCGTCGATGCAGTGACCGCCGTGGCGCCGGAGCACGACACGGTGGTCGCTCTGTCGGCGCCAATCGAGGCCGAGGCTTCCAAACTCGAACCGGAGGATCGTGACGAGTTGCTCGAGGGACTGGGTCTTGGCAGCGGCGCCCTCTCTACCGTCGGGCAAGCCGCCTACAGGTCTCTGGACCTGATCACCTTCTACACGCTCGGACCAAAAGAGGCCCACGCCTGGACCGTGCGCAGCGGAGCGACCGCGCAAGAGGCGGCGGGGCGGATCCACAGCGACCTGGAACGCGGCTTCATCAGGGCCGAGGTCGCCTCGCTCGACGAAGTCATGGCCGCCGGCGGATGGGACGAGGCAAAGCGCACAGGCAAAGTCCGAGTCGAAGGCCGCGACTACCCAGTGCAGGATCGTGACGTGATCGTCGTCAGATTCTCGGTGTGACCTCTCCGCACCACGGAAGCCTCTCCGGATAGGCCGCCGTCTGCCGTCTGCCGTCCGCCGTCTGCCTTCCGCCATCCCGACTTGCCGCCCCATACGGTCATGTCCTAGGCGAGACCCTGAAGACCGGGAAGCGGTGCGCTGACTCGCGGAAGTAGTCCACGGTCGGGTTGTCTGGGGCTTCCATGTAGGCGCGGGCGTGGTTCTCGCGGGCGTAGTAGGCGGCGATGACGGGTGCCGCCTCGTCGGGGCCCACCTCCTCGAGTCGGACGGGCCGAGCGTTCGATCCGAGCCTCAGCATCGCGTCGGATTGGCACGGGCGTTGTGGACCCAGCCGACATTGCCATACGGCGACACCAGGTACTCCTGGCCGCCCATTGCGATCGGGCTCACCGGGACCTGGCGTGGTTCGCCGCTGGTTCGCCCGGTGGTGGTGAGCACCTCGATGGCCGCCCGATCCCCAGCTTGGCCAACCCGCTGGTGAGGCGGTTGACCATTCGGGTGCAAGCCGTCACCTCGTACTGCTTTGCCATGACCGCAAACGTAGCCCGAACGCGCGTGACGGCCCGGCGCGGACCGGGCCGTCACGACCGGGAAGCGGCCGTTGGAGGTCAGCCGCCTGCTGTGGTCTCCGAGCTCACCGTGGACTCCGTTCCGTCGTGCGCCGCCATCGGACGTGCAGGCGACGCCAAGAACGAGAATCCCCGCCAGGCCCAGAGCCAACATCAGTCGCTTCATCGATGCTCCTTCCGATTTGCCGAGAAGGCGCACCAACGCCCCCTCATCAAGTGTTGGCCGAAAGGGTGTGGGCGGTTCTCGCCCGGTCAGGAACGGCCGAGGTCTCCGCTGACCTGGACGGGCGGCTCGTAGCGCGAGCTGAACACGGTGCGCCGTGGATGCTCGCCGCTCACGACGGTCACCGATTCGCTCACCAAGTGGCCAGTGGTGGCGTCGAATGTGTAGACGCGGCGCTCGGTGCGCTCGGGGAGAGCGCCGTCGAAGACCACGGTCACCAGCTCAGGGGTACCGCTCACCTGGATCCCTGGGCACCCCGGCGATGACCCGCAGTACGGCGGCTCGCAGTGACGGGTCGGCACCGTTCTCCCGTATCAACTCGACCGCGCTCTGGAACAGCCGCAGGGCGTGCGGTTGCTGGTCGGCCGGGCCGAGTCGCTCCAGCAGCGCCTGCTGAAGGTGGGGAGCATCGGATGGCCATACGTCAGGATCGGCGACGTACTCGGCCGGCCCGTACACCTGGACGACGGTGTCGCCCGAATCGTGGTTTGGCGCAAGTCCCGACAACTCGAACGCCGTCCGGTCCTCGGCGGTGAGGAATCGGGGGGTCCCGTATGTGGTCCGGACCCGGGTGGTGCCGTCCGCAGCCACCCACACCTCGCGTTGCGACGGCTGAAGGAAGCTGACCACGGGCTCTTCGGCCTGGACCGTGGTGAGCACCAGCCTCTCGGAGCGGGTCAGGTAGTAGCCGTCTCCTTCCAAGGGGGTGGTCGGCAAAGCGGCGACCGCATCGGCCACCTGGAGGAGAGATGCGACCGGAGGTTCGACGGGGAGAGGCCGAAGCGCAACTGCACCGACGGCGGCCAGGACCACGACCATCGCTGCGAGGGCCACCCAGGCACCGCTTGCCGGGTGTCGCCTCTCGACTCTTGATCGCCCCCCTGAGCCGGGCCCTTGCCGATGCCTCGTCGGCCGGGTCCGGCGACACTTGTTCGAAGTCGTCGCCCAGCCCGTTCAAGTCATCCACGATGGGTCGTCCCCGTCAGCCGTCCATGTAGATTCGTCGATCAGGCCCAATCAGTTCTCTCGCCCGTCGGCGAGCCCGAGCCAGGCGCGAGCGTACCGTCCCAAGCGGGATGCCGAGGGCGTCGGCGATCTCCGGATATGTCAGTTGATGGAGTGCAGCGAGGACCAGCACGTTGTACTCGTCGAGGCTGAGCCCGGCTAGCGCCCGTCGCAGCGCCGGGGCGGATTCGCCTGCGTCCATCCTCGCCTCGGGATCGCCGGTGTCGAGGTCGACTTGGAAGTCTGACGAACTGCGGCGGTGCGCCCGGTCGGCGCGTGCCAAGCCGCCTGCGTCCACTCGCGAAGAACATTGACCGCCATCCCGAGACAGCCAGGGCAGTGCCGATGGCCTATCGGGCCGGTACTTGCGCCGTCGGGCGAATGCACGGACAAAGACCTCTGCGGCCAGGTCGGCGGCCTCGTCGCGCGGAGCCCGCCCGGCAAGGAACCGGTACACGGTTCCGAAGTGACGGCTGAACACCACCTCGAAGCGCACCGGATCGTGCCACGAGGCCACGATCACCTCGGCATCACTCGCCCACGGCGTGCTGTCCACGCCCGTCCGCCTCCCGGTATCGGCGACAAGCAGGCTAGTGCCGGCAGGACGGCAGACGGCAGACGGCGGAGGGCAGCCAGCGAACGCGACGGCGGACCGGATGCTCATCAGAGGTCCGCGAGCGACAGTGACCCATCTTCATTCCATCCCGAGATCCGCTCATCCGCGAGCATCCGACTTCCGCCTTCCGTCCTCGACTTCCGTCTGCCATGTCGCTGGCCGGTGGCAAGCTGTGGGGGTGGGCGCCACCATCCTCCACTGCGATCTCGACGCCTTCTACGCCTCGGTCGAGCAGGTGCTCCATCCCGAGTTGGCGGGGAAGCCGGTGCTCGTCGGTGGAGGAGTCGTTCTCGCCGCAAGCTACGAGGCGAGGAAGTTCGGCATAACCGCACCGATGCCGACTTGGCGGGCTCTGGAACTGTGCCCGTGGGCGGTGGTCGTCGGCGGCTCCTTCTCCGACTACCTCGACATGTCTCGTCGGGTGTTCGACCTCTGTGGCGACTACACGCCGGCAATCGAGCAGATCTCGATCGACGAGGCATTTCTCCAGGTGCCGGGGCGAGGCGGCTCCTCGGTGAACCGGTGACGATCGCCCGGGAGTTGAGGGAACGGGTCCGTCGCGAGACCGGGCTGGCCCTGTCGGTGGGTATCGCCACCACCAAGTTCCTCGCCAAGATCGCCTCGGCCGTGGCCAAACCCGATGGACTCGTCGTCGTGCCAGCGGGCGAGGAACTCGAATTTCTCCACCCGCTCCCGGTCACCCGGGTCTGGGGTGTCGGACGAGGTGCTCGGCGCCCGGCTGGCCGAAAGGGGGATTCTCACCGTCGGCGATCTGGCGAAGGTTCCCGAGGCGGCGCTGGTGAGCTGGCTCGGACCGGGGGCCGGGAGGCACCTCCATGCGCTCTCCTGGAACCGCGACCCGAGGTCGGTGGTCCATGTCGGTGCGGCGGGGTCGATCGGGTCTCAGTCGGCGATCCGCGGCACGCGCGACCCGGAAAGGCTCAGCCATGTCCTCCTCGGAATCGCCGAGCGCGTGGCGAGGCGATTACGCGCCAAGGATCGGGCGGGGCGAACCATCACGGTCCGGGTGCGTTTCCGCCAGGAACGCTCGGTGACCCGGGCGCAGACGCTGACGGCCCCGGTGGCGACCAGCAGCGCCCTTCACCGGGTGGGGATGGCCCTCCTCGCCGATGGGTTGGCGGCGAGCGATGCCCCGGTGACCCTGGTGGCGATCTCGGTCAGTCGCCTCTCCGTCTTGGCGCCCCTCCAACTCGAGTTGCCGGTCGAGGGCGACGACCCGGTCCGCCCGGGCACCCCGGCCGGTGCAACCCGTCTGGCGGCCGAGGAGGCGCTCGACCGGGTCAGGGAGCGATTCGGGAAGACGGCAGCGGGGCGAGCATCGCTGCTCCTCGACCAGGACGAGAAGCTCGTCCCGGACGAATTCCGCCATCTTGCCGAGCACGATTGATCAAGCCGGGAGGACCGACCCTCGAACCCGCGGGTAGCGGGTCGGGGCGTGGACGTGGCAGGTCTTGCCCCGGTTGTACATCGAGAGCTTCGTAGTGCAATCGGAATGCGCGCAGATGCGGGCTTTGCCGAGCACGGCCGACGGGCGCCGTCCGCTCGGGGTGATTCGACCTCTCAGTATGTCGACCATTCGCTCCTCATGTTCGACGACAACAGCATGACGCCGCAACATGAAGGATGATGTGAACGGCGTCTGAGTAATCACTGAGAATTCATCGGCCGAATCCGCCGACTCCCTGAATGGAAGCGTACGCCTCGCTCACGGCGGGAACCTGAGTACCGCCGCCTCCGTGTTCCGCCTGGCCGCATGCCCCTACCGGTACCCTGCTCGCTGGAGGGCCAGTGACTCGACTGCTCGACTACAACCTGCTCGAGACGCTGCACATCGTCGCCGTCGCTCTCTGGCTGGGCACCGATATCGCCGCCGCCGTCGTGCTTCGCCGTGCCGTCGACGGTGGCCGCCCACCTTCCGCCAGGGCCGAGATGGTCGGTCTGTGGGAGGACCTCGACCTCGGCCCCCGCTCGGCGTCGATCCTCCTGCTGACGCTGGGGATCACTCTGACCTATCTGGGGCGATGGGGCTTCACCGCGGCTTCGGAACTGGTGATCCTGGGGGGCAGCGTCCTGCTCGGAGGGGTCTGGCTGTTGGCGGTCCTGTTCCGATTCTGGGTGGATCACCCCCGCCAAGGTGCAGAGAGGCGCGCCTGGCAGGTGCGGACGGCAGCGCCTCGCCCGAACTGCCGACGTCTGGCTGCGGGTGGTGGTGACGGTTGCCCTGGCGGTCACCGCCGTCATCTCGCTCGGTGCCGATGGCGGACCGATCGCGGCCACCTGGCTCTCGATCAAGCTGATCTTGGTGGCGGTTGCGGTGGCTCTCACTTTCGGTACCCGCCTGATGATCCCGATCGTGATGGGCTGGTCACCCGGTGCACCGGTCGACGAGACACCCAATCGCCGACCAGTTGCGTGGTCACTGGCCCTCACCGCGGTGTCCTGGGTTTGCATCGCGGTGGTCATCTGGCTGTCGATCGCCAAGATCTGATCCCGGCCCTACGAGGCCCGAACACGGTCTCATCGGTACGCTCCGGAACATGCGCTGCTCGATCAAGACCTCACCGATGCACACCACCTGGGAAGCGATGCGGGCCGTTTGGGTCGAGGCCGATCAGATGGATGTCTTCGACGCGGCATGGACCTTCGACCACTTCGTGCCAATCGCCGGCGACACGACCGGGCCGTGCATGGAGGGCTGGTCGATCCTGGCCGCCATGGCGGCGGTGACCCAGCGGTTGAGGCTCGGGGTGATGGTCACCGGGAACACGTACCGCCATCCTGCGGTGCTGGCCAACATGGCAGCGACCGTCGACGTCATATCGGACGGGCGGCTCGAGCTTGGTCTTGGCGCCGGGTGGCACGAGGAGGAGCATGAGGCGTACGGCATCGACCTGCCGCCCTTGCGGGAGCGGTTCGACCGCTTCGATGAGGCTCTCGAGGTGGTCCACCTGCTCCTCACCCAACCCGTCGCCAACTTCTCTGGATACCCACTACCGGCTCACCGAAGCGAGATGCGAGCCCAAACCCGTGCAGCGGCCACGACCCCCGCTTGTCATCGGCGGAAAGGGGGAGCGGCGCACCCTGGGCGCGGCGGCCCGCTGGGCGGATCAATGGAACTACCCGAGGGGTGAACCCGAAGAGTTCCGCCGGCTTGTCGGAGTGCTCGCAGAGCGGTGCGAGGAAGTCGGGCCGGCCGATCGAGGAGATCGAGATCTCGACCCAGGTATTCGCCGAGAGCGATCTTCCCGCCACTGCAGCCGAGGCCGCCGCCTTCGTAGAGGCTGGTGCCGACCACGTCATCGTTGCACTCCGTACCCCGTTCGACCCTGCGGATCTCGCGCCGCTAGCCGAAGCCTTGACCCGCGAACTCGGCCCGTGCCCGTACTAAGTACTAAGTACTGGTACCAAGTACTTCCTCCTAGGGCTCCACGCCCGGGGGCGGTTCGACCGTCTGGCCGTCGCAATCCAGACCCTCGTCTGGGCGGTAGACGGCGAACACCGAGTCCTCATCCCGCCGACCGTCGCTGAACGTCCGGGTGCGGAACCGTTCGACCCTGGTGCACTGCCGAATCGCCGTCTCTTCGATGCCGGTCTCGACGACGTTGACGTTCTTGGTCGACCAGAGCTGGACCGTGACCGATGTGTCGCTGTAGACGGGCCACATCAGAACGGGGTAATCCGTGTTGTTCTCCACGATCAGGTCGGGCGATGGCCACGAGAGCGTTGCTTCCCGGCCGTATGGATAACGGGGGAAGTAGAGCGAGTGGGACTGGTACTCGAGGAAATCGAGTCCGGCGAGGTATGAGGCGTTGAAGAGGGTGGTGGCGAACTGGGAGACACCGCCGCCCACCGCGTCGACCAGATGCCCGTAGAAGACCATTCCCGCCGAGACGAATCCGTTCACCTCGGTTCGCTGGCCCACCGTCTGGTTGAGCGAGAACGACTCGCCCGGGTAAATGACGCTGCCCCGAACCAGGTCGGCGATGCGGTGGATGTTGGTCACTCTTGCCTCGCAGCAGGAGTGGCTCGTGGTGAACTCGGCCACCATCTCCTTGACGTTCCGGCCGCGCGCCGTGGCGATCAGTTCGGGGTCGTTGCTCGGCCGCAGTGGGAGCTCGATCGTCGCCGAGCCCTTGCCAAGGACTGCCTCGGATATGAGCCGGGTCGCCTGGGGGGCGCAGCAAACTTGTGGCACGGTCCCCTTGCGGACCACCTGGACCTGCCCGTTGGAGATGGTGAGCTCGGGCCTGGTACCGCCGATGCGGACCCCTCGCCAGATCTTCCTCAGATGTTCGTCGACCGCGTTGCGGTCCACGCGGAGGGTCACCTTGTCACCGATGCGGGGCCGGACCCAGCTCCTGGCGACCTCCGGGCTGACCCAGCGCGACTGAGATCCGATTTGGAGTTCCACTCCGTCTGCGGTCGCCCGGCGCACCTTGGTCGCTGCCTCCCTCACTTCCTGGTTGGAGACAACGGTGGGTATCTCGGTCCACATGGCATCGACCGACACCGGGACTGCCGGGTCCGCCGCCTGCAGCGACTCCACCGCGGCGTCGAGGTCGAATGTGGCTCCGGGCACCGCGGGGACGAGGCGCAAGTTCTCGTTGCGGTAAACCAGATCGGGCTCTATTGGATCGGTGTGCTGGGTGGCGGGGTGCTCGGCGAGCGTCTCCCGGGCAACCTCAGGATCGAAGTTGTAAGTCGGCTCGACTTCGTGGGGGAGGATGAAGGACCGAGCCCAGGTGACGAACTCGCGGGGGAGAGACTCGGAACGACCCGCGGCCATGACCGCTGCAATGGTTGCCTCCTGGTCGACTGAGAACCCGAGATCGCCGTTGCTCGCCACGACTGCATCGGCATCGGACTGCAACTCGGCCGGTTGACCGTCGTAGCGCTGCGATAGCGACGCCACCGTGGCTTCGACCTCGGCATCGTCGAACCCACCAACGGCCTCACCATCGAGCACGACATTGCGGGCCACCTCGCCCTCGTGGGAGTTGCGGTCCATCACCCAGGCCCCGATCAGGGCGGCGGCCAGCACCACCGGGATGGCGGCGAGGAGGATGAGCCACGTTCGGGTTTTCATGCGATGGCCATGGTAAGAGGAGTGCGGGCTAGGAAGGGTTCACGCCGGTCCACGTCTTTCACGTTCAATGAGCCGCTCGCGGTTCCCGGGTCAGCGGTGCTCCGGATTGGGGTAGTCGAAACGGCCCCCGGCATCCCATGCGGTGCGCTGGTTGCCGTGCGCTGGGATGCCCCCTCGATCCCCGATCATGCGGGAGAGGTGGAGCAGGTTCCAGGTCATGAACGTGGTGTTCCGGTTGGTGAAGTCGTTCTCGGGCCCGCCGGAGCCGTCGTCGAGGTACGAGGGGCCGGGGCCTGCCTCTCCGATCCAACCGGCATCGGCTTGCGGCGGGACGGTGAACCCGACATGCTGCAGCGAGTAGAGGACCGCCATCGAGCAGTGTTTGATCCCGTCCTCGTTCCCGGTCACGATGCATCCGCCGACCTTGCCGTAGAAGGCGTATTGGCCGTGTTCGTTGAGCATGCTGGAGTGCCCGTACAGTCGCTCGATGAGCCGGGCGCATACCGACGAGATTTGGCCCAGCCAGATCGGCGTCCCGACCACGACGATGTCGGCGGCGCTCACCGACTCATAGATCTCGGGCCATTCGTCCCGCTCCCACCCGTGCTCGGTCATGTCGGGCCAAACGCCGGTGGCTACGTGATGGTCCACCAGCCGGAAAGTCTTCACCGCCACGTTGTTGGCTTCCATCACGGCGATGGACCGGTCCATCAGGCCCTGGGTATTTGACTGCTCGGGATTCCGCTTCAGCGTGCAGTTGATGTACACGGCGCGCAGGTCGGAGAAATCCCACCGACTCGATTCGCAGAGTTCACGGTCGCGTTCGCTCAGGGTCACCGCTTCCTCCTTCTGGGTGCCGGCAGCTACAACCACACGACGAGCTGGCTGTTCCCGATCAGTCCTCGTCACCCAGGGCGTAGGAGACAGCCTCCTCCTGGGTCATGGCCAGCCCCTCCGCCAGTGCGGCGGCATGGGCTTCGTCGGTCAGCAGCGCCCGCGCTTCATCGAGACCGGGCATCGATGTGAACTCGGCGAGCATGACCTCGTTGAGGTCGAGCATCCCAGTCCCGCTGACGTCGCGCAGCCGGCGGGCGGCGGCCAGTAGTCGGGTGGCTCTTTGGGTCCGGCCCGCCTGTACCTCGGTCATTCCCAGGGCGTTGAGATGCAGGGTGAGGGCGGAGATGTCGGAGAAGCCGGCGAACAGCTTTATGCCCTCTTGCAGCAACGGCCGGGCCTCTTCGATGAGACCAGAGCCGATGGCGCCGAAAGCGGCCATGAAGCCCGACCAACCGATCCCGAAGGGGTCGTCCAGCTTGCGAAACAGCTCCAACGCCTCCTGGGCGTAGCGCGTGGTGTCGCCTGGCTTGTCGGAGAACACGCTCGCATCGGACAGCCCCCAAGTCGTCCAGGCGACGAGCCGCTCGTCGCCCGCCTCCCGTGCCTCTTTGCGGGCTTGATGAAGCATCTCGATGGCTTTGTCGGATCCCGCGCTGAATGTGACCGTCAGCGCCAGGTTGTAGCGGGCGTTGGCGATCGCGCCGAGATCGCCGTGGGCCGCCACCAACTCCAGGCTCTCCTGATAAGCAACGTTCCGAATCGTCGGTCTGTCCTCGCCACCACGCGATCCCACCCGCTCCTTCGAGCGCCTTCGCCCTTATGAGCGGGTCCCCCCCGGGACGGCGAGCACCCGGCGGAACCGATCCTCCGCCTCGATCAGGTGGCCCCGTACCTGCCAGAAGCGCCACAGGGCGAATGCAAGCTGCATCGCCAGGTTCGCTTTGCCCTGCTCCGACTGCCCAGGTCAAAGCCGCTCTCAGGTTGTCGTGGTCCAGTTCGAGACGGTCGAGCCACCGCTTCTGGTCCCATGAGATGAGGTGTGGGGCCGCCTGCTCGGCCAGGTCGAGAAATGCGAGCGCATGACGGGCACGGACTTCGGCTTCTTCTCCGCTGGCGGCAAGCTGTTCGGCGGCGAATTGGCGAATCGTCTCGAGCATGCGGTAGCGCGGCTCGGCGCCCATTCCCTCCGCTCGGACCAGGCTGTGCTCGACGAGCACGCCGAGTTCGCCGAGCACATCAGCATCGTCTGTCCCACCGCACACCGACTCGATCTGGTCGAGTCCGGCGCCGCCCATGAAGACCGACAGCCGCTGGTAGACCACCCGCTCGGGCTCCTCCGAGAAGCTGATAGCTCCAACCCACGGCGGCACGTAGCGTCTGTTGGCGGGCCGGGAGGTCGCGCCGGCCCGCGGCGAGCAGGCTGAACCCCGACCCATCGCGCAGCCGTTGAGCGATTGCCTCTGGAGGCAACAGCTTCACCCGTGATGCCGCCAGTTCGATCGCCAGGGGAAGTCCATCGAGCCTGTTGACGATTTCTACGACCGCATCAACGTTGTCGGGCGTGATTCGGAAGTCGGGTCGTGAAGCCGAGGCGCGGTCGGCGAAGAGTGCGATGGAGGCGAGTCCCGCCACCTCCTCCGGCAGGTAGTGACGGGTCGGTTCGGGCAGTTCGAGGTGGGGAACCGGAAACTCCCGTTCGCCGGAAACGCGCAAAGCGGCGCGCGAAGTCACCAGGATGCTCGAGTTGGGTGCGATCTGCAGCAGCGATGCCACGTAACCCGCTCCGTCGAGCAATTGCTCGAAGTTGTCGAGGACGAGAAGCATCCGGCGCGCACGAAGGTGCGCTTCGACCTTCTCCATCGGCGAGCCTGGCAACTGCTCTAGCGATAGCGCCGTAGCCAGCGCCGAAGGGATCAATTCCGGCTCGGAGAGCGAGGCGAGATCGACAAAGACGACGCCGTCGGGGAATCGGTCCTTGACCGCAAAGGCGGTCTGCACCGACAGCCTCGTCTTCCCCGTGCCTCCGGGGCCGGTGAGGGTCAGCAACCTGGTGGCCCGGAGCGCCTCCGCCACCTGGTCAACCTCGGGTCGGCCGACGAAGCTGGTGAGTAGGAGCGGGAGGTCTGTGGGAACGCCGCCGTCGGTCCGTAACGGAGGGAAGTCGGTCCAGAGCCCTCCGCCCACCAACTGGAACAGATGCTCGGGACGCTTGAGGTCCTTTAGCCGGTGCTCGCCGAGGTCGCGCAACTCGAGGTCCGGCAAGGGCGTCTCGCCCACCAGAGCCCGCGTGGATGCCGACACGAGCACCTGCCCGCCATGGCCGGCGGCGGTGATCCGAGCGGCGCGGTGGACGTCCAATCCCACGTAGTTGTCGCCGCCGAGTAATCCCTCACCGGTGTGCAGTCCGATTCTCACTCGGACGGCGCCCCTCTCGGGCCACGGCTCGGCGGCGATCCGTCGCTGCGTCTCAGCGGCAGCCTCGATGGCGTGCCCAGCTTCGGGAAAGACGGCGAAGACGCCGTCCCCGCTGGTTGACACCTTGGTCCCGCCTGCGCTCACTACCGCCCCCTGGATCAAGTCACCGTGCGTGGCGAGGACCTCGGGATAACGGGGACCCAACTCCTGGACGATCCTGGTCGAGCCTTCGATATCGCTGAAGAGGAAGGTCACGGTGCCGGTAGGCAGGGCGGTCATGGTCGAAACTTAGATGGTGGCAGTCACACCGACCGGCGTGCGATCGTGCCATCGAATTGAACAGCCCGGGTCTGATGATTGGCCGACATAGGTAAGAAGCTTATGGATCATTCAGCCGAGAGAGAACCGGACGCGGAGGGAAACGGTCACAGTCGTCTCGCCGCGCATGATCGGAGGTCCGGCTACCTCGGCCGCCATGACCATGCGTTGCTTTGGGCATCGGCCCGTCGCCATGCGCTTCGGTGATCGACTCCACCGCCCCCAACGCCACACCCGACAGACTCGCCAATTGTTCGGCCCGATTCAGCGCATCGGCCCAGGCCGCGGCGCGTGCCGTCTCGAGCAGAGTGCTGTTGTCTGACAGCGTGAATCGCAGGCCTTGGATCACGCTGTGCTCACCTCCCGCAGCGGTCACCGCGGCGATGATCTCGCCCACTCGCTCGGTCTCGTCGATGCGAGCGGCGAAGACGGTGGAGACCCGATAGCCGGTGACGACGGGCCGGTCGCCCCTGTGGTCCATCTGCGGCTCGACGGTGTGGGACGAGGTCCGCACCGCGTCTTCGCCGATGCCAGCATCACGCAAGGCGTCGAGGACGCGATGGGCCGCCTCTGCCGCCTGCGCTGTCGCCCGGTCGGCCGATCCGGCGTGAACCTCGACTCCACAGTCGATCATGGCGACATCCGGCGTGCCGGCCGCGGTGCCTACCCCGGAGACGATGATTCCCGATTCCTGGCCCATATGCCTCCTCGGTGCATCGTAAACCGGCACCTACGATGCCCGGCTCCGATGCGCCCGATCCTCCTTCTCCTCCTCGCCGTGGTCGTGCTCGGTGCTTGTCGCGAGGTCGACCGCCGACGCCCCCGGTGCCGAGCTGTATGCCGAGCTCTGCTCGAGCTGTCACGGCGACAACCTCGAGGGAGGCGTCGGTCCACATTCGGGTGCGGGTTCGGAAGCTGCAGGACAACCGGACGGCTATTACGAGGTCACCATCTCGAGGGGCAAGGGACGGATGCCGTCTTTTGCCGAACTGAGCGACGATCAGATCGCTCGCTTGATCGCCTACATCCGGGAGCGCCAAGCCGCCGGATGAGTCGTCAGCAGGCGGCGTGCTCGACGTTGACCTGGCCAACCAGTTCGCGAGAGGGCGAAGCTCAGCAGGTGTGGGTCGGCGGTGGTGAAGTACTCCGCATCACCCACGTCCGTCGCCGGTGCGGCTCCCTATCGCTTGGACCACCCGGGTGGCCTGCGCCGCAACTGCGTCGCGGGGATCGATCACCTTCACGCCGGGCCCGGCGACGTGGGCGACCAGCAGGGGCGAGGAACGTGTAGTGGGTGCACCCGAGTACGAGGGTGTCGGCGCCGGCGGCGAGCACCGGCTCGACGAACCTCCTCACCAGCTTCTCCGCTTCGGGTCCGTCGCATTCCCCCCGTTCGACCATGTCGGCCAGCCCGGGACAGGCACGTTCCACCACCTTCACCCCAGCGGCGTGCCTGACCACCAACGAGGCGAAGCGGTGGGCGTTGAGCGTGCCCGTCGTGGCGAGGACGCCGATGACCTTGCTGCGGGACTGGGCCGCCGCCGGCTTGACGGCCGGCTCCATGCCGACGAATGGGATCTCGGGGAGATCGGCCATCTGAGCAGGTCGAGCGCCTCGGCCGACGCCGTGTTGCAGGCGATAACGATCATCTTCGCTCCTCGCTCGAGGAGCCACGCCGTGATCTTCTCCGCACCGCACAGCTATTTCATCGGGACTTTGATCACCGTACGGCGCGTTTGCCTGGTCGGCCACGTACAGGAATCGCTCGGCAGGTAGGGCCGGCGCATGGCAGCGAGCACCGAAAGGCCGCCCAATCCGGAGTCGAACACGCCGATGGGGCGTCGATCTTCGCTCATCGCCTCAGACACGGGGCGACATTCCAGCAGATACAAGCTCTGAGTCGGTAGCACATGAAGGCCGAGGAGCGGACGGCGCCAGTGATACGGCTATTACCTTCACCGGCGCGACCGGGAGGTTCGATGGACATCAAAGGGAAGGTGGCGTTGATCACCGGCGGCGCAGGGGGCCTCGGACTGGGAGCGGCCAGCGCTCTCGTGGAAAGAGGAGCGGCAGTAGCACTGCTCGACCTGCCCTCTTCGAACGGGGAGACCGCCGCCCGGGAACTGAGGGATGCCGTCTTCGTACCTGTTGATGTGAGGCAGCCCGAGGAGGTGGAGGCGGCGGTCGCCGATGCCGTCGCTCAACTGGGGCATATCGATATCTGCCTCAACGCAGCCGGCGTGGGGCCGGCGCACCGAATACTCACCCGCGATGGCACGCTCTTTCCTCTCGATCTCTTCACCTTTGTTATCGGCGTCAACCTGGTCGGAACTTTCGACGTAATCCGATGGGCGGCGTCGTTCATGAGCCGCAACGAACCGAATGACGACGGGGAGCGCGGGGTGGTCATCAACGTCGCATCGATCGCCGCCTACGAAGGGCAGATCGGGCAGGCTGCCTATTCAGCGTCCAAGGGAGGGATCGTCGGTATGACCCTGCCCCTCGCCCGCGACCTGGCCAGCCACGGAATCCGCGTCCTGACGATCGCGCCCGGCATTATGGACACCCCGATGCTGGCGGGTGCACCCGACGACTTGAAAGCATCGCTCGCCGAGGTGCACGTCTTCCCCAAGCGACTCGGCCGCCCCGACGACTTCGCCAAGCTGGTCGTTGCGATGGTGGAGAACCCGATGCTCAACGGCGAAGTCGTCCGCCTCGACGCTGCGGCTCGGATGCCGCCTAGGTGACGGGCCGCGCCTGGGAGGTAGAGCCATGAACGACCGAGAACTCGAGGACACGCTCGATGCGCTCGGGTCAGCATTAGAAACGGACCGGCCCGGCGAGGCACTTGGACTGTTGTCGATCGCTGTAGAGAATCGGTCCGGAACTCAAACCGGGCTCCCAAGAGCCCACCTCGATTCAGTCCGCCGAGCTACCCCCCGGCAAGTTGTGGGGGGACGAAAAGAGTCGCCTGCAGCGAATCCTTAGAAGGCTCTACGAGTTGGTGCGGAAGCCGGCCGACACCTTCAAGGCGGAGGGGTTCACCGTCACCGTCGGCGAGGGAGATACCCCTCATCACGGCGTCGTCGGGGAGGCGCGCCCGAACCGCTTGTTAGCCGCTCACGAACCCCGTGCCGACGTCGCGTGCTTCAAGGCCCAGTCGAGCGCGTAGTCCGCGACGGCCTCCCAGCCCGGTATCGCGGGCAACAAATGAGGTCCGTCGAACTCCACGATCTCGGTCACCGACTTCGACTTGTAGTGCTTCGCGTTCGAATGCCCCACCTTGGGAGGGAAGAGATGATCCTGTTTCCCGGAGATGAAGAGCAGAGGCGGCCTAGCGTCGTTGTGGTAGTCGACGTAGGTGTCGTCCTTACCAGGGTGGATGTTCGCGAGTGCACTTCCCCAGAAGACATGTCCCGACGCGGGGATGTGGTAGCGGTCGTAAAGCGCCTGCGACTCCTCCTCAGTGAACGTGTTCGCAAAGACGTAGTACCACTGCTCCGGCGTGAAGCCAACGGCTCGATGTCGGTTCGCAGGGTTCTTGAGCACGGGGAATGAGGACTTGATCTCGGAGAGCGGGATCACCTTCACGCCCTCGGTCGGCGCCGAGTTCATCGCCACCCCCACCGCGCCGAATCCATGATCGAGCAGGATCTGGGTGAACACCCCGCCAGCCGAATGGCCCATGATGATCGGCGGACGGTCGAGCTTGCCGATGATGTCTTCGAGCATGTCGATGATCTCCGGCACCTGGAGTTGCTCGATTGGCGTCGGATCTGCGCGGAGCGCCTCGACCTCGACCTCGAATCCTGGGTACGCGGGTGTGAGCACCGTGTACCCCTTCGATTCGTAGTAGTCCTTCCAATGCTCCCAGCTGCGGGGCGTGACCCAGAAACCGTGAATCAGCACGATCGTGTTGGGAGCACTGTCTGATGCGGATGTCGTCACGACCCCTCCTTCGCTCCACCGCGCTTTTCCATGCCCATCGCCCCCTCCGCGTGTGGGTTCGACTTGAAAGGCTACCTATCAGACGGGGTGGTGCGCTGGGAACAGGGAAGGGAGCCCTCGATCGAGGAAGGCGCCCAACCCTGGTCCGAAAAGCGATGGTGGAGAACCCGATGCTCAGCGGCGAAGTCGTCCGCCTCGACGCCGCGGCGCGGATGGGGCCCCGGTAACCAGACCCGATCTGGCTTAGGCCCCAGACCCTGCCTAGGGTCGTTGGGCCCGGCGTAGCGGTAGCCGGGCGAGCCAGCAATCAAGGAGGAACACATGCGCAGACTCGCTGTTTTGGTGGCCGTCGCCCTCGTGGCGTCGTTGACGGCCGCCTCGCCAGCACTGGCACAGCCAGACGAATTCGGCACGGTCACCGTGGTTCACGGCATCCCCGGAGCCACCGTCGACGTATACGTCAACGACGAGCTCACGCTCGAGGATGTGCAATTCGAGACCATCACGGACCCACTCGTTCTCCCCGTGGGCGACCACACGATCGAGGTGTTCGCGGCGGGTGACGATCCGGCGGCCGACCCGCCAGCTCGTCACCGGGGAGGCTGCTCTCGCCGAAGGCGACAACGCAACCATCGTCGCCCACCTCACCGACACCGGCGAACCCGCTCTGACGGTGTACGCCAACGATGTCTCCACCCTTGCCGAAGGCGATGCCCGCGTCGCGGTGCGGCACACCGCGGCGACGGGGCCGGTGGACGTGCTGGCCGGCGGCAGCCCGATCATCGAAGGGCTGGCCAACCCCGACGAAGACGCAGCTGGACCTGCCCGCAGGCGATTACACGGTGACGGTCAACGAGGGCGGTAGCGCAGACGTCCTGGCCGGACCGGTCGACCTGACTCTCGAGGCGGGTGTCTCCTATCTGGTCCATGCGGTGGGCGACCCAACCGCTGACACGTTCACGCTGCTCATCCAGACCATCGAAGGTCTCTCACCGGACACCCAGTTGTGGGCGGTCATGAGCGGCGACGAGGAGGTGCCACCGGTCGACACCGGTGCCGCCGGCGTCACCACCTTCGAAGTCAGCGAGGACGCGACCGAGGTCACGTTCAAGGTGATCGCCTGGTACCTGGAAGACATCACGATGGGTCACATCCACATCGCGCCTGCCGGGGCGAACGGTCCGATGGTCGCGGTGTTGGTGGACTTCGCCCCACTCGATGCGACCAGCGGCGAAACCCGCAACGGGCTGCTCGCCGAGGGGACGATCGCTGCCGCCGATGTGGCGGCGGACCCCGATGCCGGGTTCGACGGCTCCATCGGTGCGTTGGTGCGGGCGATGCGGTCGGAGGGCAGCTACGTCAACATCCACACCGTGGCCAACCCGAGCGGAGAGATCAGGGGTCAGATCACCACGCTGCCAAACGGTGTGGAGGATCGCTTCACCGATGATGACGGTTCGGTCCATGAGGGCAACATCGACATCATCGCCGCGGCCGACATCACGCTCGGTTGCGACGAAGCCGACCCATCGCTCTTCTGCCCCAGCGAGACCGTGACCAGAGGTCAGATGGCATCGTTCATTCAGCGGGCGCTCAATCTGCCGGCGGGCGAGGACCCGGGCTTCACCGACATCGCAGGCAACGAGCACGAGGATGCGATCGGTGCCATCGCCGCTGCGGGGATCACGATCGGCTGCGAGGACGGAACGATGTTCTGCCCGAACGTGCCCCTCACCCGCGACCAGATGGCATCTTTCCTGGCCCGTGCGTTCGGGTTGAGCGGTGGTACCACGCCGTTCACCGACATCGCGGGGAACACCCACGAGGACAACATCGCCGCCATCTATGAGGCGGGGATCACCCAGGGGTGCACTGCGACCGAGTACTGCCCGCGGGACCCGGTGATCAGGGGCCAGATGGCCTCGTTCCTGGCCCGCTCGCTCGGCTGGGGGAACTGAGCACCACGCGTTCCGGCTAGGTGATGGCGCGCCCCACGAGGGGCGCGCCATCACCGGCCGGCGGCTCGCCTTGACGAGTCGTTGACCATGTGTTGAGACATTGGTCCCCTCCAGGCGCGACCGTTGCAACAGGACAAGCGATAGGAGGAGGTATCCATGATCCGACGAAGATCACGAGGAGTGATGGCGGCCGTGACGGTCGCCTTGCTCACCAGCATGCTGATTGCGACCGCGGCGGGGGCACAGTCGTCGGGAAGGTTCACCGACGACGATGGGAACGTGCACGAGGGGTTCATCGAGGCGATCGCCGCCGAGGGGATCACCCTGGGGTGCAACCCCGAGGGCACGCTCTACTGCCCGGCCGCGACGGTGACCAGAGGTCAGATGGCGTCGTTCATCGACCGTGGCTTCACTTTGCCGCGCCACCGACACCGATGCCTTCGACGATGACGATGGGAGCACCCACGAGGATGCCATCAACCGGGTGGCCGCCGCCGGCATCGCCGCCGGGTTCGAGGACGGCACTTTCCGTCCCAACGACCCGGTGAGCAGAGCGCAGATGGCGTCGTTCCTCGCCCGGGCGATGGAGCTCTCGCCGGTGAGCGACGATCGGTTCGACGATGTCTCCGGTGTCCACGAGGGCAACATCAACGCCATCGCCGAAGCTGGAGTGACGCTCGGGTGCAACGAGGCTGGAACCCTGTTCTGCCCCGACGACCCCGTGCGCCGCGACCAGATGGCGTCGTTCCTCGGACGGGCCCTGGGTCTCGACCCGATCAACCCGCCGAGCACCAGCTCGACATCATCGACCAGCTCGTCGTCCAGCTCGTCTTCGTCGAGCTCATCCTCGAGTTCGTCGAGTTCCTCGTCGTCCAGCTCGTCGTCTTCGAGCTCTTCGAGCTCATCGTCGACATCGAGCACGATCGAGGACTGACCACCAACGACCGGTTCAGGCGGCAGCGTGCTCCAGCACCTGCCGCTTGAGCCGCGAAACGATGGCGTCCATGCCCCGGAGACGCTGCGGCGTGAGAACGTCCTGCAGCCCCATCGCCATGTAGAAGTCGGCCGGCAGGGCGGTGATCTCCTCCACCGTGGTCCCAGACGAGTCCCTCGGCGAGAATGGCGGCATAGCCACGGACGGTGGGTGACTCCTTCGGTGAGTCGAACCAGATGTGGACCTTGCCCGACGTCGTCCACCTCGGTGGCCAGGAAGAAGGGAGTGGCACACTCGACCACCTGCTCCATCTCCGTGCTGTCCATTCCGGGAGGGAGAGCGGGCAGCCGCTTGGAGTAGTCGAGCAGAGCCTCCAACCGGAGCTCCTTGGGCGCAGTGGCGAACATGTCCACAATCCGCTTCAGGGCCGGGGGCACGCTCATCAAGCCGGAGTGTAAGGTTGGCTTGATTGCACTATGGGGATGGTGCTTAGACCGCTCCGATGTAGTCACTAGCGGACCGGTCCACCACCCGTCCGCCGCTTGCCCGTGTTTCCACCTCCGAGGAGGAGTCATGCCCGCACCGCTCGACGACGCCCCGAAGTTTCAGGATTACGCCCACCCCGAGAAGCTGGTCTCCACCGACTGGCTTGGCGAGCATCTCGACGACCCCGACATCGTCATCGTCGAGTCGGACGAGGACGTGCTCCTCTATGACACCGGCCACATACCGGGGGCGGTCAAGATCGACTGGCATGCCGACCTGAACGACGCGCTGATACGCGACTACGTCGATCCGGAGGGCTTCGCCGCCTTGCTGTCCCGCTCGGGGATCAAGCCGGGACAGACCGTGGTCTTCTACGGCGACAACTTCAACTGGTGGGCGGCATACGCCCTGTGGGTATTCGGTCTGTTCGGGCACGACGACACCAGGCTGCTGGACGGGGGCAGGCAGAAGTGGGTCGAGGAGAACCGGCCGCTCACCACCGACAAGCCCGACCGCGAGCCGAGCGATTACCCCACCCCCACGCGCGACGACTCGAAGATAAGGGCGTTCCGTGATGAGGTCCTCGCCCATTCCGAGGCGGGCAAACCGCTGGTGGATGTGCGTTCACCCGAGGAGTTCCGCGGCGAGTTGCTCCACATGCCCGCCTACCCACAGGAGGGGGCCCTCCGCGGCGGCCACATCCCCGGGGCACGCAGCGTCCCCTGGAAGCGGGCGGCCAACGAGGACGGTTCGTTCAAGAACGCCGATGAGCTCAGGTCGATCTACGAGGGCGAGATCGGACTCAGCTCCGGCGACGACGTGATCGCCTACTGCCGGATCGGTGAGCGTTCCAGCCATACGTGGTTCGTGCTCACCCAACTGCTCGGGTACCCCAAGGTGAAGAACTACGACGGTTCCTGGACCGAGTGGGGCAACGCGGTGCGGGCGCCGATCGAGCGCTGAGTCAGCGCTTCCGGTACAGCCTCCAACGCAGCACGATGCGTGTCGTCGATGAGCGCCGGCGGCCCACCGTGCTGCGTCTGCAGCCAGGCTCGGGCTGTCTCGGCGGCGGCAGCGCGGCGTTCGGGGTCGAGCCCCCAACAGGCCGAGAAGATCCCCTGCTCGAGTTGGTCGACCACCTCGTAGAGATCGATCCGGGTGGGAGCCGTCAGTTCGTCGCAGTTCCTCGATGTCGAACCCCATCTCAGCGGCGGCACGGTCGACCTCTTCGTTCCCGGTTGCTCCCGGCGGCCAGTCGGGGTTACCTGCGGCGTTGAAGAACACCTTCGACACCTCCGAGTCCTTCCCCGGGGCGGTGCCTCTGGTCTGGAGGAAGATGCCGCCGCTACGGAGGGCGCGGTGGATCTCACCGACCGCACGCCGCCACTCCGGGATGAGATGGAGCACATGGGCGGCGATCACCGCGTCCAGCGACTCGTCGCCAAACGGGAGCACGGTGGCGTCGCCCATCACGAGCGGGAAGTCGGTGCCCGCCGCGTTCGCAGTCGGAGCCGATGCAGCATCGGAGCAGACAGGTCGAGCCCCACGACCGGGACGCCGCTTTGCCAGAGCGGCAGGGCGATCCTGCCCGTACCGACCCCGATCTCCAGCACCCGGCTGCGGCCGGCGAGCGCCCCGGCGAGCATCTCGGTCTGGCGCGCCGCCAATTCAGGAGGCAGGGCACGGGTGCGGTCGTAGTACTCGGCGGCCCGGTCGAAGGACACGGAGGCGTTGGTCATGGCCACATCCTGCCTACAGTCGTCTTCTTCGGGAGACATGGAGACTGCTCTCGTGCGTATCGGCATCTTCGTCTTCGAGGGTGCGGAAGAACTCGATTGGGTGGGCCCGTGGGAGGTCCTCCGGATGTGGGCGCTTTCGTGGCCGGACGACGAGGTCGAAGTGGTCAGCGTCGCACGCTCGCCCGGCGTGATCACCTGCGCCAAGGGGCTCCGGGTCCTTCCCGACCACGATTGGGCATTCGGTGCCTCCGCTGGATGTCCTGGTCTACCCCGGGGGGAGGGGGACGAGGCCACAGCTCGGAGACCCCGAGATCCGGGCCTGGGTAAGGGGTCTCGCCTCGAACGGAGCACTGATCACCAGCGTCTGCACCGGCTCGCTCGTACTGGCCGACGCCGGGTTGCTCAAGGAGAGGCCGGCGACGACCTACTGGGGATCGCTCGGTGAGCTGGCCGCAATCGATCCGACCATCGAGATCCGGCCCGACGACCGCTTCGTCGACACCGGCGATGTGATCACCGCCGCAGGGGTCTCGGCCGGGATCGACATGGCGCTCCACCTCGTCGCCCGGCTCCACTCCAAGGAACGGGCCGTAGAGGTGAGGCGGGCCATCCAGTACGACCCGGCGCCGCCGGTCTGATGGGCATTCCTCTCGCAGCGAATGAGCGAATACCTCCCCGAACTGGCTGCTGGTGCTGGCGCTCGTGCTGGTGAATGCGGTATTCGCCGGGACCGAGATCGCGCTGATAACCCTGCGGGAGAGCCAACTGCGGCGGATGGAATCCGGATCGAGGTCGGGCAGGCGGGTCGCCGAACTGGCGCGCGACCCGAATCGGTTCCTCGCCACCATTCAGATCGGGATAACCCTGGCCGGCTTTCTCGCCTCGGCAACCGCCGCCGTCGCGCTGGCGGAACCGCTGATCGAGCCACTGTCCTTCCTCGGCAGGGCGGCCCGCCCGGTGGCGGTGGTGCTGGTCACTCTCGATTCTCTCCTACCTCACCCTCGTCCTCGGTGAGTTGGCGCCGAAACGCCTCGGGCTGCAGTGGGCGGAGCGGTGGGCCATGGTCTTCGGCCCGCCGCTCTATTGGATGTCGGTGGCGATGAAGCCGGTGGTGGCGCTGCTCGGGGCATCGACCGACCTCGTGGTCCGGCTGTTCGGTGGCGACCCGCGCCGTCGCGCCGAGGATGTCTCCACCGACGAGTTGCGCGACATGGTCCTTGCCCACGGCACCTTCTCCGACCGAGCAGCGCACCGTGGTCATCGGCGCTCTCGAGTTGGAGCACCGCCGGCTCCGCCAGGTGCTGCGGCCACGCGGCGCGGTCTTCTCACTCGATGCCGGGCTCACGCCGGCTGGAGCGCTCGAACTGCTCGCCCAGAGCGGGCACACCAGGGCGCCGGTGGCGGAGGACGGGGACCTCGACCGGACGGTCGGCGTCGTCCGGATCCACGACCTGCTCGGAGTGGGCGACGAGATCAACCTGCGCGACGTCGCCCGCGAAGTGCCCTTCTTCCCCGAGTCGCTCCGGGTCCTCATGGCGATGCGGGTGATGCAGACCGAACGTCACCAGATGGCGATGGTCATCTCCGAGCACGGCTCGGTGGAGGGGATCGTCACCATCGAGGATCTGGTCGAGGAGGTGGTCGGCGAGATCTACGACGAGGGCGACCGCGACGTGCGCGCCGTCCGCCGCGAGCGCGATGGGACGGTGGTCCTGGCCGGCGATTTCCCGGTCCACGACCTGGTCGACGTCGGCGTCGAACTACCCGACGGCGAGTACACCTCGGTCGCCGGGCTGATCCTCGATCGCCTCGGCCGGTTGCCGGACCGCCCCGGCGACCGGGTCCGCGTGGGGGACTGGGAGCTCACCGTCTCCCGCGTCCAACGCCGAGCCATCACCGAAGTCGTCTTGCGCCCTGCTCCCGTCCACCGAGGACGCGTGAGGAGCGAATCGGCGGTGGTAGGTGGTTGGTTCTAGGTGATAGGTGGACGAGTCCGAACACCAGCCAGTCTGGACGAAGTCACCTACCACTTGCCACCTACCACCTTACCACCTAGCTTCTCCTGATCTCCTCCAGCGACTCCGGGTTCTCCAGGCTGGTGAGGTCGCCGGGGTCGGAGCCGACAACAAGCGCCTTGACCACCCGTCGCATGATCTTGGCTGAGCGGGTGCGGGGGAGGTCGGAGACGAATCGGACCGCCGCCGGGCGGAACGCCTTGCCCAGGGTGGCGGCGATCCGGTCGGAAACCCGGCCGGCCAGTTCCTCGTCCGGTTGTGCATCGGGACGGGGGACGGCGTAGACGACCACCACCTCACCCTTGACCGCGTCGGGGATCCCCACGGCGGCCGCCATCACGATCTCGGGGACCGCCACCGCGGCCGATTCCACCTCGGCCGGCCCGATCCGTCTTCCCGGCGATGTTGAGCGTGTCGTCGGACCGCCCATGGAGGAACCAGAAGCCGTCCTCATCCACCGATGCCCAGTCGCCGTGCGCCCACACATCGTCCCAGCGGTCCCAGTAGGTGGCGAGGTACCGCTCGGGGTCCTTCCAGAACCCGCGCGTCATCGCCGGCCATGAGTCCTCGATCACCAGTTCTCCGACGGCGCCCCTCACCGGTGTGCCCGAGGCGTCGTAGACCTCTGCCGCCATCCCCGGCGATGGGCCACCCAGCGAGGTCGGCTTCAAGCCCTGATGGAGGTTGACGCCGACGATCACCGCTCCGACCTCGGTGCCGCCCGAGATGTTGACGATGGGGATGCGCTCACCGCCCACGGTGCGGAACAACCACCACCACGGGTCGGGGTTCCACGGCTCGCCCGTCGAACCAAAGACACGCAGCCGGCCCAGATCGTGTCCGCTGGCGGATTCGTCGCCGTGGGCCATCAGGGCCCTCACCAATGTCGGGGATATCCCGAGATGGGTCAGCCCCAACTCCCCGGCCAGCCGCCACAACCGTCCCGCGTCGGGGTAGTCGGGCGCGCCATCGAAGACACCCACCGCAGCACCGTTGGCCAGAGCCGCCACGACCGACCACGGCCCCATGATCCACCCCATGTCGGTGGCCCACATCAGGGCGTCCCCGCGCTGGACGTCGAAGTGGAAGGCTCCCTCTGGGCAAGCTTGACGGTGAGCCCGCCGTGGACGTGGACGGCTCCCTTCGGCTTCCCGGTGGTCCCCGAGGTGTAGGCCAGCATCACCGGGTGCTCCGAGTCCACCTGGACGGCATCGAGAGGATCGGCCGCTTCCATCGCCTCGTCCCATCGGTGGTCACGTCCCTCGGTCATCGGCGTGTCCGTCCGGTCGGTGTGGGAGACCACGAGCACGGCGGGTACCCCTCCAGCCGAGACCCTCCAGCCGATACCAGGGCTTCGTCGGCGGTCTCCTTCATCTCGACCAGACGACCCCGACGCAGGTACCCGTCGGCGGTCACCAGGAGCGCGGGGGACGGGTCGATCAGCCTGGCGGCGACGGCTTCGGCGCCGTACCCGGAGAAGATCGGGATGAAGATCGCCCCGATCCGGGCGGATGCCAGCAGGGTGACCACCGCCTCGACGGACATGGGGAGGTAGCAGCCGACGGCATCGCCCGATCCGACACCGAGCGCTGCAAAGGCACCGGCGGCTCTCTCCACCTGGTCGAGGAGTTCGGCGAAGCTGACTCGGCGGATCCCGGCGCCTTCGCGTGGCCGCCAGGATCGCGGAGGCATCCGGCTGCTCTGTGGCCCATCGGTCCACGCAGGCGGTCGAGAGGTTGCAGGTCCCGCCGGTGAACCAGGTGGTCCAAGGCACGCCTCGGGAGCTGTCTCGAACCTTGCTGTACGGCGTGGCGAACGGAATGTCGAGGAACTCGACCACGGCGTCCCAGAACCATTCCGGATCGGAAATCGAGCGCTCCAAGAGGTGCTGGTAGCCGTCGATGCCGTGCTCCACCATGAAGCGCCCGGTGACCGTGTCGTGCGTCTCCGCCTCGGGCAGCGTCCAAACAATCGGCTGCTGGTCCACGCCCCGAGCCTACGGACCGTGCTAGCAACCTGCGGATGGGACCGCTGTCAGGGGTGAGAGTCATCGAAATGGCCGGAATCGGGCCGGGACCGTTCTGTGGGATGGTGCTCTCCGGCCTTGGTGCCGAGGTCGTGCGGGTGGAGAGGCCCGGTGCCGCCGAAGGCGTGCTCGACGACCGGGTCACGACACGGGGGCGTCGCTCGGTGGCGCTCGACCTGCAGCATGCCGACGCAGTCGGGGTGGTGCTCCGGTTGGTGGAGACCGCCGATGGGTTGATCGAGGGCTTTCGACCCGGGGTGATGGAGCGCATCGGACTCGGGCCGGGGGAGTGCCTGGCGCGCAACCCGCACCTCGTCTACGGCCGGATCACCGGGTGGGGTCAAGAGGGGCCGCTGGCGGTCTCGGCGGGGCACGACATCAACTATCTGGCGGTGGCGGGAGCCCTCCACCCGATCGGTCGGTCGGGCCAGCGGCCGGTTCCCCCGCTGAACCTGGTGGCTGATTACGGGGGCGGCGGGATGCTTCTCGCCCTCGGGGTTGTGGCCGCGCTTTACGAGGCGCGGGTCTCGGGTCGGGGGCAGGTGGTCGATGCAGCCATGATCGACGGGGTCGCCCAACTGACCGCGCTCTTCCATGGTGGTCTCGCCGGTGGGTGGTGGGTACCGGAGAGGGAGGCGAATCTCCTCGACGGCGCCGCTCCCTTCTACGACACCTACTCGACCGCGGACGGCGAATCGCTTGCGCTCGGGGCTCTCGAGCCGAAGTTCTTCGCCGTGCTCGTGGAGCGTCTCGGCCTCGATCCCACGATGCTGCCCGCCCAGTACGACACCGATGGGTGGCCCGAGTTGCGCCGGCGTCTCACCGAGGTGATCTCCACCCGCACGCGAGCTGAATGGGCCGCCGAACTGGAAGGCACCGACGCCTGCGCCGCTGGGGTGCTCTCGCTGGCCGAGGCGCCCGCCCATCCGCACAACGTGGCTCGGGGGACCTTCATCGAGGTCGACGGGGTGGTGCAACCCGCCCCGGCACCTCGATTCTCCGCCACACCGACGGCCTTGCCATCACCGCCGCCCACACCGGGCGCAGACACCGATGCCGTGCTCGCCGAGCTCGGATACTCGGGAGACGAGATCGGTAACCTCCGCCGATCCGGGGCGGCCGGCTGAGCCGCCCGATCACAGGAGAGAAGCAGGTGGTAAGTGGTAAGTGGTGAGAGGTGAGTGGCCTTTCAAGGTTTGTTGTTGCGTCCCGTCATTGCAGAAATCCATTTCGCTTCTGGCACATGAGCCTGTCTTTTCACCTACCACCAACCACCTACCACCTACCACCCATGTCTAAGGAGCCGGCCCCGGTTCGACGTTTAGGAGGCGTGTGCCCGTGTCCGACATAACCTTTGACGGCCGGGTGGCCATCGTGACCGGGGCAGGTGGCGGGCTTGGCCGGTCGTATGCCCTCGAGTTGGCGCCGGCGCGGGGCGCGCCTCGTCGTCAACGACCTCGGCGGGGCGATGGACGGCACCGGATCGGGAGCCAGGGCTGCCGACGACGTGGTCTCCGAGATCGAAGCGGCGGGGGGCGAGGCGGTGGCCAGCTACGACTCGGTGGCAAGCGCCGATGGAGGCGAGGCAATCGTTGCCACCGCCATGGACGCATTTGGGACGGTGGACCTCCTCGTCAGCAACGCCGGAATACTGCGCGATCGCAGCTTCTCCAACATGACGCTCGATGAGGTCGAGAGCGTCCTCGCCGTCCATCTGCGCGGGGGATTCCACGTTGCAATGCCGGCGTTCAGGGCGATGAAGGAGCGGGGATACGGCCGCCTGGTGTTCGCCGCCTCCAACGCCGGGATCTTTGGCAACTTCGGGCAGGCGAACTACGGCGCCGCCAAGATGGGCCTGGTCGGCTTGAGCAATGTGCTCGCCATCGAGGGTGCCAAGTACGGGATCCGGAGCAACGTGATCGCCCCGGTCGCCCGGACGAGGATGACCGAGGATCTGCTCGGTCCCATGGCCGAGTTCCTCGACCCCGAGCAGGTGACACCGATGGTGGTCTACCTCGCCTCGGAGGCCAATCCGCACACCCACGAGATCTTCACAGCCGGGGGCGGCCGCTACGGGAGGATCTTCGTAGGCACCAACCCAGGTTGGTTCGCCGGGCAGAAGGTTGTGCCCACGGTCGAGGAATTGGCCGAGCACATCGAAGAGGTGCGCGATCTCTCCACATACGAGATCCCGCTGAGCAGCAACGACGAAATCCGCCTGGTCATGGCGGCGATGCAGGACGGCTGAGATGCCGGTCGATCCGAAGCGAGCGCTCGGTGCAGAGCTACCGGTGATCGAAGGTCGATGGGATCAAGACGACGTGATCCTCTATCACCTCGGTATCGGTGCCGGCGTTCCCCCAACCGACCCGGCCGAGCTTCGGTATACGTATGAGGGCAACCTGGCGGTCCTCCCCAGTTTCGCCACGATCCCAACCTTCCCGCACTTGCCGGGATCGGGGCGGTGGAAGGGCTCGAGTTCAACTTTGCGCTGCTGCTCCACGGCGAGCACGAGATCACGCTGCACGGTCCCTTGCCGACCACGGCATCGGCGGTCCACCGAGGTCGGGTCGTAGAGCTTTGGGACAAGGGGAAGGCGGCACTGGCGGTCGTCGAAGTGGTCACCACCGACGGTTCCGGGAAGGCGTTGTTCACCAATCGGGCTTCACTCTTTCTGCGCGGTGAGGGTGGGTTCGGGGGAGAGCCCGGCCCGCCCTCCTTCTCCGCGGCACCTTCCCGCGACCCCGATGTGGTCGTGACCTCGCCGACTCTGCCCCAGCAGGCGCTCCTCTACCGGCTGTCCGGCGACAAGAACCCTCTCCACGCCGACCCTGGGTTCGCCGCGATGGCCGGTTTCGAACGTCCGATCCTCCACGGCCTCTGCTCGTTCGGGGTGGTGTGCAAAGCGGTGGTGGACGAAGCCCTCGACGGCGAAGTGACCAGGGTGGCCGGGTACCGGGCGCGGTTCTCGGGTGTCGCCTATCCCGGTGAGACCATGGTCACCAGCATCTGGGACGAGGGGGACCACCTGCTGGTGACGGCGGTAACCGCCGAAAGGGGCAAACCGGTGATAAGCAACGGGAAGGTCACTCTTACCAGGTGAGCGGGTGGTCTAGCCCCCCGACACCGGCACCGCATGGTCGAGCCACCCGTTGGGGGCGTACCCGTTGATGTCGGGGACCGACCTCGCCGGCTGCTCGTTTCCTGCAGCATCGCGGGCACGGCTGGCGATGAGCCCACCAGACGGTCCTACCTCGATCGTGGCATTGAAGGTGCTCCATGCCGCCGGACCGTCCGACGGACCGAGCGCCGCCGGGCGCCACGTCTTCCCCCCATCGCCAGAGACATCGACCTCGGTGACCGGGCCCGCCCCCGAGAAGGCGACCCCTTCAACGTCGAGCACTTCCGACACGGCCGCACCATGCTCCGGACTCGTCACCCACGACTTGACCGGCATCTCCCAGCACGAAGGGTCGTCCGGCCCAGAAATCGCCCCGGGGGGGGGCGAGGCGGTAGCGCACGGTCTGGATGGCGGCGTCGGACTCATCGGCGGTGGCCGCCAGTCTCACCACCCACTTGACGCTGTTGACCGCGAAGTACCCGGGGATCACCAAACGGATGGGGCCGCCATGGGAGCGGGAGAGCGGTTCGCCATTGAGCCCGAAGGCGAGCAGACCCCGCTCCAGCCCGATCCGGAGCGGAACCGATCGTTCCACCCTTCCCGGGTCCCCGGCTTCCCCGTCGGCCCCGAGTGCGGTGAGGAACTTGGCCCCGTCCTCGGGACCGCCGGCGAGCGCAACCAGATCGGCAACGTGGACGCCGCTCCATCGGACGTTTGCCGCGGCTCCTGTCCCCCAGGGAGTCCCCGGCGGTGGTCCGGCGAGCAGCCCTCTCCCATTGCCGGCGCACTGCAGCACCGCGGTGACCTCCGCCGGCTGCAATGTCTCGACCAGTTCCGGGAGGGTGAACTTCGCCGGCCGGGCAACACCCTCCAGCGCCAGCTCCCAATTCTCCGAAATGGGCGGCGGAGGCAGGTTGTCCCTCCGGAACATCCTCTCGACAGGAGTGATGGGAACCGCCTCGGACTTCCCCTCCGCCTGGATCGGTTCCTGTTCGTGAATGATGCAGATCTTTCGATCGGCCATCGGCTGAAATCATGGTCGACGCGGGCCGGGAAGACACGTCGAGACCCGGGTACCCTGTCTCGACTCCCTCATGACCACGACTACCAGTGCGACCGACGAGCAGACACTGATCGGCGCGCGACTCGACGAACTCCTCGAGACGCACGACCCGGCCACCACCGCCGCGCCGGACTTCTGGGGAGCGCAGTTCGACCTCGGTCTGGCCTGGGTGTCATTCCCCGAGGGTGACGGCGGACTGGGGGTGAGCCCCCGGTACCAGCAGGCAGTGTTGGAGAGGCTGGCCGCGGCGGGGGCGCCATCGGACAACGTGATCCGGAACGTCATAGGCCACGGAATGGGGGCGCCGACCGTCCTGGCGCACGGGTCCGAGGAGCAGAAACGCCGCTGGCTCCGTCCGCTGTTCACAGCAGAGGAGATCTGGTGCCAGCTGTTCTCCGAGCCGGGAGCAGGCTCTGATGTGGCGGCGTTGGCGACCCGCGCCGTCCGCGACGGCGACGAATGGGTGATCAATGGACAGAAGGTGTGGACGACGCTGGCGCACAGCGCCCGATGGGGGCTGATCGTCGCCAGGACCGATCCCGATGTTCCCAAGCATCGCGGGTCTGACCTATTTCGTGATCGACATGGACGCAGCCAGGAGTCGAGGTACGCGGCCTCAACCAGATCACCGGTGAGGCCGAGTTCAACGAGGTCTTCTTCTCCGACGCACGAGTGCCGGACGCCTACCGGCTGGGAGGCGTCGGCGAGGGCTGGCGGGTGTCGATGACCACCCTCATGAACGAACGGGTCGCCATCGGCTCCGTGGTCCAGCCTCGAGGCTCAGGGGCGATTTCCGCAGCGGTCGCCGCCTGGAAGGAGAAGGGCCACACCGACGCGGCGCGCCGCGACGAACTGATGGCTCTCTGGATCGAGGCCGAGGTGCTCCGCCTGACCAACCTCAGGGCCACCGAGAACCGGCGCCGGGGGACACCCGGGCCGGAGGGCTCGACGTCGAAACTCCACTGGGCAGAACTCAACAAACGGATCACGGAGTTCACCGTCTCGCTGCTCGGCGCCGATGGGCTCCTCTATCCGAACGGATACACATTTGAGCGACCCGAGCGAGCGGGGATTGGAACCGCTCACCCACAGCGCAACTTCCTCAGGGCGAGGGCGAACTCGATCGAGGGCGGGACCTCGGAGATCATGCGGAACATCCTTGGCGAGCGGGTCCTCGGGCTTCCTGGTGAGCCGCGGGCCGACAAGGATCTGCCCTGGAAGGACGTTCCCCGCAGCTGAGCTTGAACACCCTCCGGCATGTTGACGTCGTAGCATGCGCACGACTCGAGGGGAGGACGAGCA
>CAWGYV010000018.1:0-23805 GCA_963826825.1 uncultured Acidimicrobiia bacterium
AGTGAGATTTCCACTATCGCCGTAGTGAGATCCTACCAGTGCCCCCCCGCCAAGAGAACGGCCGGGGGGCTGTTCCGAAGGGTGGGGAGGGGAAACCTTTCGGCCCCCCGGCCGTGTGCTTTTTTCAACGCTCCAGGGGGAACATATGTTCCCTACGCATTCACCGTCAGCCGCTCCCCTACCGGGCGCGTAAGGGGACGTCGGGGTCCTTGGCGCGCAGTACCCAGAAGCGGCCGACCTGGCGTGGCCAGTCGTCGATGATGGAGCGCGCCACGGTGCTCGACGTCTCGACAAGATGGCGCTCGATGAGGAAGCGCAGTTCGGCTGCCTCCGATTCGAGGAGCCGTCGCATGGCGGGTGCCGTGTCGGCCAGCACCCGGTTGACCTCGAGGTTGGGGTCCCATACGTAGGCGACCCCCCCTGTCATCCCCGCGGCGAGGTTGCGACCGACCTCGCCAAGGACGACCACCACACCGCCCGTCATGTACTCACAGCAGTGATCAGAAGCACCCTCGACCACCGCCGTCGCCCCACTGTTGCGCACCGCGAAACGCTGGCCGGCGCGCCCCCGCCATGAACAGTTCTCCTGCGGTGGCCCCATAGAGCACGGCGTTGCCGGCCGCTTGGGGCACTCTCCGCCAGCTCTCCGCGCCCTCACCCGGCGACAGGTGCGGCGCCACCACGATCCGGCCACCGCCCAAACCCTTGCCGACGTAGTCGTTGGCCGGGCCGTCGAGGCGAAGGGTGATCCCTGGAGCGAGCCATGCGCCAAAGCTCTGACCGGCAGTCCCCGAGAGCCTGACGGTGATCGTGTCGTCGGGCAGACCATCGGCTCCATAACGCCTTGTCACCTCGCCTGAGACCGTCGCCCCCACGGTCCGGTCGACGTTTGCTATCGGGTAGGACAGGTCGACGGGCTCGCCACTTTCCAGCGCCGGCTTGACGTCCTCGAGGACCCTCTTGACCAGGATGGGTCGCTCGATCGGCAGATAACCCGGGTGACGGCGCCGCCCCTCGGCCCGGAGGAGCATGGGCCGGAGACTGGCGGCGACCGGGTCGCCACTGTCGGCCGGACGGAGCAGGTCGGCCCGCCCGATGACCTCGCCGACGGTACGAGCTCCGAGAGCCGCCAGGTAGTGCCGCATTTCTTCAGCGAGCAGCCTGAAGAGGCTGACCACCTGCTCCGGTACCCCGGTGAATTTCGCTCTCAGCTCCTCCTGCTGGGTTGCGATGCCTACAGGACAGGTATTGAGGTGGCACTGCCTGACCATCTTGCAGCCCATCGCCAACAGCGGGAGCGTCCCGAAGCCGAACCGTTCTGCGCCGAGCAGGGCGGCGATCACCACGTCCCGACCGGTCCTCAGACCGCCGTCGGTCTCGAGGGCGACCCGGGAGCGGAGACCGTTGGCCACCAGCACCTGGTGGGCCTCGGCCAGCCCAAGCTCCCAGGGCGACCCGGCGTGCTTGATAGAGATGAGCGGCGAAGCCCCGGTGCCACCCTCGGCGCCGGAGATGAGGATGGCATCGGCCTGCGCCTTGGCGACACCCACCGCCACGGTGCCCACGCCGGGCTCCGACACCAGCTTCACCGAGACCCGGGTCATCGGGCTGAAGGCCTTGAGGTCGTAGATGAGCTGGGCAAGGTCCTCGATCGAGTAGATGTCGTGATGCGGGGGCGGGGAGATCAAAGTGATCCCCGGATCGGTGTGGCGCAGCCGGGCGATCTCCAGGGAGACCTTGTGCCCCGGGAGCTGGCCGCCCTCACCCGGCTTCGACCCTTGGGCCATCTTGATCTGGAGTTCTTCGGCCGAAGCCAGGTATGACGGAGTAACCCCGAACCGCCCCGATGCCACCTGCTTGATCCCCGAGTTGCGTGACGAGCCGTACCGCTCCGGCGCCTCGCCCCCCTCTCCCGAGTTGGAGAGGGCGCCCATGACATTCATCGCTTCTGCGAGCGCTTCGTGCGCCTCCTTTGAAAGGGCGCCATGAGACATGGCCGCTCCGACGAAGCGGCGCATGATGAACTCGGCGGGCTCGACCTCTTCGACCGGTACCGGCCGCCGGTCGGTGAACTCGAGCAGGTCGCGCACCAACGATGGGGGCCGATCATTGATCTTGTCGAGGTATGCCTGCCAATCGACCGGATCGCCCGAGCGCGCCGCTCGTTGCGCAGCGAGGACTACCGCTGGACCCGTGACGTGGAGTACCCCGCCACCACGGTGCTTGTAGAAACCACCCGGGTCTTCTTCACCATCGGCGAAGCGCTGGTGCCATTCGAGGGCATGAGAGGCAAGCCGCTCGAAACCGGCCCCCGGCATCCTCCTGGGGGCGAAACGGAAGGCAAGCTCCGCCACCTCGTCATCAAGCCCTATGACCTCGAAGAGCTCGCTCCCTCGGTAAGCGGAGACCGTGCAGATCCCCATCTTCGACATGATCTTGAGCAGCCCGCCGTTGAGCGCCGCTCGGTAGTTCTCCTGTGCCACCACAGGGTCCACTGCGATCTCGTCGGCTTCGGCCAGCCCCCGAGCCTGCTCGATAGCGAGATAGGGGTTGACCGCAGAGGCGCCAAACGCGATCAGACAGGCCAGGTCGTGGGAGTCACGGGGTTCGGCCGACACGACGACGATCGAGGCGTCCATGCGAAGCCCGGTCTCGATGAGCCGGTGGTGGACCGCTCCCACCGCCAGCAGCATCGGGATCGGAGCGTGGTCGGAATCCACCTCGCGGTCGGAGAGCACCACGATGCTGGCCCCGCCCCGGACCGCCTCCTCCGCCTCGTCGCACACCTCGATCACCCGGCGACGCAACCCGCCGCCGCCCTCTGCTGCGGTGAATACGGCGCCAATCCAATAGGAGAAGAATCGTGGGTCGGCGGAGCGGGCGATTCGCTCCAACTCGGCATCGGACAAGACCGGCGAGGCCAGTTCGATGAGGTGGGCCTGTTGCACGGTCTCTTCGAGCAGCGAGCCTCGCCTTCCGAGGTAGGTGCGGAGCGACATGACCAGTTCCTCCCGGATGTGATCCATCGGGGGGTTGGTCACCTGGGCGAACAACTCGTGGAAGTAGTGGGTGATTCGCCGCGGAGTAGCCGAGAGGACGGCCAGCGGAGTGTCGTTCCCCATAGACCCGGTCGGGGTCTTCCCCTCGGCCATGTCCTTGAGCACCATGCGTCGCTCTTCGGAGTTGTACCCGAAGACCCGGCTGAACCGGGTCGGGTCGAAACGGTCGTCCTGCAGCGGGTCGAAGGGGTCCTGCACATAGAGCGTTTCGGAATCGACCCACGACCGATACGGCGCCAGGGCGGCGAGCTCAGAGCGGATCTCATCGGCGAAGGCGATGCGCCCCGTTGCCGGCTCGAAGGTGATCGTCTCTCCCGGGCCAAGTTGACCGGTGGCCAGGGCTTGAGCCTCCTCCACCGGGCAAACCCCGGCTTCAGATGCGACCAGCACCACGTCGGGAGTGATCGCCCACCGGGCCGGTCGCAGTCCGTTGCGGTCCATGGCGGCCAGCAGGATCTTGCCGTCGGTGGCGGCGATCGCGGCCGGCCCGTCCCACGGCTCGGTGAGAAAGGCGTGGTACTCGTAGAAGCCGCGCAGCTCTGGATCGAGATCAGGGAGGTTCTCCCAGGCGGCGGGGAGCAGCATCTCCTTGACGTGGGGCAACGATCGACCGGTCCGAAGGAGGCAGCTCGAAGGCGTTGTCCAAGCTGCCCGAGTCCGACTGCTCCGACTCGAGGAAGGGCCGGAGCTCACCGATCCGCTCCCCCCAAACCTGCGAGGTGGCGTTCACCTCACGCCCCACCATCCACGCCCGGTTGGAACGGATCGTGTTGATTTCGCCGTTGTGGGCGACGCTGCGGAAAGGTTGGGCGATCGACCACGACGGGAAGGTGTTGGTCGAGTAGCGCTGATGGAAGATGGCGTACGAGGTCTCGAACCTCGGGTCGCGGCAGGTCCCAGTAGAACTGGTCGATCTTGCTGGCGGTGAACAGCCCTTTGTAGACGACGGTGCGACACGAGGCGGAGGGGATGGTGAACCCTTCGAGGTGGGTCCCCTTGCGCTCCATCGCCTTCCGTGCGAGGAAGAGACGTCGCTCGAAGGTCTCTTCATCCCACCCTGGCGGAGCGGCCACTATCGCCTGCTCGATTCGGGGGAGCGAGGCGGTGGCCCGCTGTGACAGAGCCGCCGGGTCGGTTGGGACCACGCGCCACGACAACAAGGTGATTTCCTCGGCGCCCAGGGCTTCATCGACGATCTGCCTCCCGTCCGCTGATCGATCGGCGGGAAGGAACGCCATGACCAACCCGAGACGCTCACGCTCAGGCACCTCGGGAGCGACCACTTCCAAGTGTCGCTCCATGATCTGATAGGGCAGCTGGGTGAGCAGCCCGGCGCCGTCACCGGTGCCGTCGGCCGCTTTGGCCCCGCGGTGGTCGAGCCGGACGAGGCACTCGACCGCCAGCCGCAGCATCCGGAACGAGGACAGCCCGTCGCGGGCGGCTATGAGCCCGACGCCGCACGCATCGTGTTCGAAGCTGGGATCGATCCATGCCGGAAAGGTGGAGTGCATCAACCAACCGGGGAGAGGGGGGCCGGGAGTGTACCTGTCAGGTGGTAGGTGGTAGGTGGCAGCCAATTCAAACCCTCTACCGTGAGCCGACCATGCCAGTCATCGTCGTTGGGGCCGACACGGAGATCGGCTTGGCGTCAATCGAAGGCCTCCTGGCGCGCCAGGGTGAGGTCAGGGCCTTCGTGTCCGACCCGGAGGTCGGAGCATCGCTCAAGGAGCGACGGGTCAAGGTGGCGCTCGGCGACGTGTCCGACCCCTCTCACATCGAGGCGGCCGCTCTTCATTGCTTTTCCGCCGTCCTCGTGGGGCAAGCTGCCCACGACGACCGCGAGCGGTCGTTCGCCTCGACGCCAGAGGACGTGATCGAGGGATGGGCCAGTGCCGTGGGTGCGGCGCGGGTCAGACGGCGCATATGGGTGGTCGACAACGCCGCTGTGGGCCTGGTTCCCGATGCGCCAGGCGTGGAACAGGCGATCGTGTTGTCCGACGACAGGTCGGTTGCAGAAGTGGCAGCCGAGGTTACAGCCCTCGACGACGCGGCCCGGCTTTGACCGGCCTCCGACTCAGCGGAAGGGAACCGCCCCGGTCTCGATGAGCATCGCCCAGCGGTACCGCTCCCAGGCAGCGACCAAGTACGGGTATGGATTGATGGCGCTGTCGTTGATCCGAAGCTCGAAGTGGGTGTGGGGCCCGGTCCATTCGGCGTTGCCGCTGTCGCCCGACCAGGCGATCTGCTCGCCCGCCTTTACCCGTTGACCGACATGGAGACCCAAGGCGAAGGTCATGTCAAAGGTGGCGGCACCGTCGTCCGACCCTGGGGTGTCGTTGTTGAGATGGAGGTAGTGAGTGGTGAGGCCGTCGCCGTGGTCTATCACCACCGAGTACCCGGCAAGTGGGTGCTGGTCGGTACGCACCTCGATGACAACTCCATCGGCAACTGCGACGACCGGCGTCATCTTCTCGGTCATGAGGTCGTTGCCCTGGTGTGATCTGCCGCCGGAACGTGACGCCCCGAAGGTATCTGTGAATTCGGTTGGGCCCTGGTGGGGGAACAGGATCCGGATGTCATCCGGTTCGTCGGCGACCGCCGCCCCTGGCGACAACAGCGCCGCTGTGATGACCGCACCCACCATGGCGCGGCGCGCCAAGGATCGTTTCATTGGGATTGCCTCCTTATCCGCTATTTGTTGCGCAACCTGGTCGGCCCTACCGCGCAACAGCCCAGGCGAGGCAGCCTGGGCCGGTGGCACCTTACCCATGCCCGGCGAGGTTGCGCCAGCCCAGCGCATCGATCCACCGGGGTCGCAGCCCCCTCCCCTAACCTCGCCTCACCTCCAAGGAGAGGATCGCCTGGGGACATCCACATCGTCGTTCGGTAGCGGCAAACGCGAGGGCCACGACTCCTCGGCCTTCTATGCCCGCCGTCTGACAGCAGTCACCGCGGGCACAGGAGCCCAGCCGGTTGAGAGCGAAGTGGTCGACACGATCTTCAGCCACTCGGCGGAGGCGATGACGGAACTGGCCTCGAATTCGGTGGCGTTGATGGTTACGTCGCCGCCCTACCACGTCGGTAAGGACTACGACACAGACGCCAGCTTCGAGGATTATCTGGCGATGCTGTCAAGGGTGTTCGCCGAGGTGCTGCGGGTGCTCGAACCGGGCGGTCGTGCGGTGGTGAACGTGGCCAACCTGGGCCGGCGCCCCTATTTGCCGCTGTCGCACCTCGTCACCCGAGGGATGCTCGACCTCGGGTTCCTGATGAGGGCCGAGATCATCTGGCAGAAGGCTCGAGGTGCCAACGGCAACTGCGCATGGGGTAGCTGGCGTTCGGCATCGAATCCGGTGGTTCGGGACGTCCACGAGTACTGCATGGTGTTCTCAAAAGGCGACTTCCGCCGCCACCGCCGAGGAACGTCCACCATCACCGCTGAGGAATTCATGGCGTCCACGCTCTCGGTATGGGAGATGCAGCCCGAGTCGGCCCGCCGGGTCGGGCACCCGGCGCCATTCCCCATCGAGCTACCCCGACGGTTTATCGAGCTGTACACCTACCAAGGTGATCTGGTCCTCGATCCCTTCCTCGGAAGCGGGACAACCGCCGTTGCCGCCCTTCTCACCGGACGCCACTACGTGGGTTACGAGATCGACCCCCGGTACGTCGAGATGGCAAGACAGCGGATCGAGACGGCGATCTGACCTAACCAGCGGTAACACCCGCCGGGACAGCAGGTTCAGCGCGCCGAACCAGAGCTCAGGACACTCGCCAGATACTCAATGGTGGCCGGTGGCGTGGTGGCGTGCGGCGACAGTCGGAGCCAGCCACGCCGAACCGAGGATGTGTACCCGGCCGCTGCCAGCCGGGTTTGGGTTGCATCGGGCGCCTCGCCGGGCATCCTCATGCTGACTATGCCCGAACGCTCGCCGTCCGATTGCCAAGGCGCCAACACCTCTGCGCCAGCCCTCCGTCCGGACTCCTCAACTGCGGCCGAGCGATCGAGCACGGCCTCGGAGATCATGTCGATTCCTGCAAGATCCAAGATCTCGAGCGCCGCATTGATCCCGGCCGCCGCCGGTAGTGGCGGTGCGCTCATCTGATAACGCAGGGCCGAAGCGTGGACCGGCTGTGGGACCGGAAGTTCGAAACCAAATGGCTCGGCTGTCCCCAGCCATCCACTCAGTGTCGGTTGGAGCCGTTCCATCGCCCGATTCGTCACCGCCATGACCGCCACCCCAATGCCGGCACGCAGCCACTTCTGTCCGCCTGCGATCACGACGTCGGCAGGCTCGAGAGTCGTTGGGAACGCCCCAAATCCTTGAATGGCGTCCACCACGAGCAGGGCATCCCCAGCAAGTTCGCGCATCGCCTCGAGGTCAGCCCGGAAGCCGGTCAGATAGTCGACCGAGCTGAGGGCGACGGCCGAGGTGTCCGAATCGACATACGGCCGGAGGACATCGACGACGAGCCGGCCGTCAGGGACCGGCACCGATCTGACCTCGTCGATGATCCCCGCCTGCTCCGCCCGAAACCAGGGGTAGAGGTTGGCGGGAAACTCTCCCGCCGGTACCACCACGTTGCCGCCGGACAGGCCAAAGGCCACATGGAAGATGCCGACACCCGTGGAACCGATGACCCCCACATTGTCGGGGAGAACACCGAGGAACCGGGCTGCACCAGCGACCGCCTCTCCGATCGTGCGCTCGAAACGGGAACCGAACGGTTCGGCGGCCTCCCGGATCGCTGCCGTCTCGGCGTTGAGCGCCTCCTCGACCCGCCGGGAGACTGGGCCGATCCCTGCAAAGTCGAGATACCCATCGGGTTCGGAGAACTCGGCCAAGTAGGCCCATGGCAAGTTGCTCACCCCAGCGGCACCACCGTGAACGAATCGGTCGTTGCCGGGACCTGGCTTAGGTCGACGACGTACTTTCCGTAGGGCCTCAATGCCAGCGCGGCCAGCTTGAAGTGGGCCACGCCAAATGGGATGCCGATGATCGTGATGCAGAGCAGGACACCGACGATGAAGTGGCCAAGGGCAAGCAACAGCCCAAAGAGGATGAACCAGACGACATTTCCGATGGCCGACCCGGGACCGGCCCCCGGCTGTCGCACCATCGCCCTACCAAACGGCCAAAGACAGAATCCAGCCATCCGGAAGGCCGGCACCACCAGCGGGATGGTGACGATGAGGACTATGGAGAAGAACCCGGCGATGACGTACCCAATCGCCATCTCCAACCCGCCGAAAACCAACCAGAGAATGTTCCCGATGACCCTCACAATCCGGCGACGGTAGCTAGCTCGCTCGCTTCGCTCGCTCGCAGACGGCCGACGGCAGACGGCCGCCGGCAGACGCCCTTACCAACTGGTCCCCGAGCGTTCCTCGGCGAGGGCCCAGACGCCGGCGAGGCGGGCGTACGCGCCTCCTTGGGCAACCAGTTCGACGGGGGATCCCTGCTCCACGATCCGGCCGTCATCGACCACGACGACCTGATCGGCTCGCTGTGCAGTCTGTAGACGGTGGGCGATCACCATCGATGTCCGGCCCTCCAACAGTGCTCGAAACGCCCGCTCGACCTGCTCCTCGGTCCCGGGGTCGAGGTTGGAGGTGGCCTCGTCCAGCACGACCAGGGCCGGTGCCTCGGCGAGAGCCCTCGCCAGGGCGACGAGTTGACGCTCGCCAGAGGACAGCCTGCTCCCCCGCTCGCGCAACTCTGTATCGAGCCTCTCAGGGAGCCGTCGCACCCATTCGTCGATCCCAAGGGTCTCACAGACCTCCCAGATACGTTCGTCATCGATGTCGGGCCGGGCAAAGGCGATGTTGTCCCGAAGCGACCCGCGGAAGATGAACCCCTCCTGGGGGACAAAGGCGATCCGCCTTCGCAGCGATTCGAAGGTGACCGACCTCAGGTCAGAGCCGTCGAGGCAGACTCGCCCGGCGACAGGGTCGTAGAACCTGATCGCCAGCTTCGCCAGAGTGCTCTTCCCCGCACCGGTCTCCCCCACGACTGCGAGCCGGGTCCCCGCCAGGGATGGTCAGATCCACCTGGTGGAGCACCGGGGCGGCCGGGTCGTATCCAAAGGTGACCGCATCGAAGGTGAGCTCGCCGGCGCCCGATTCGGGCAGCGGCACCGCCCTTTCCGCTTCTGCCACCTCGGGCTGCTCGTCGAGAAGCCCGAACAGCTTGGATAGGGCGGCGAGCGCCGCCTGCAACAGGTTGTACACGTTGGAGAGTTGGACGAGAGGCTCGAAGAACCAGTTGAGGTAGAGCAGAAACGCGACCAATGACCCGAAGCTCATCTCTCCATCGGCAACCCGCAGACCCCCCACCAGGAGCACGAGGGCGATCCCGAGGGTCCTAATGAAGTCGATGGCCGGGAAGTAGGTGGAGATAGCCCGGGCGGCGGCAATGTTGGCCTCGTAGTAGCTCCGGTTGACCCGACCGAAGCGGGTTGCCTGCCCCTCCTCCTGGGTGTACGCCTGCACGACCCGGACACCGGCGATCCCTTCCTGGAGCGTGGCCAGCACCTGGCCGATCTGCTCGCGAACCTGTTGGTAGGCGCGATCGGCGAAGCGGCGGAACACCACCGAGGCCAGCGCCAGGAGCGGGAGTAGCGCCATGACCACGAGGGCGAGCGTCGTGTCCACGAAGAACATCGCCGCCCCCACCCCGAGCACGGTGAGGACCGAACTGACCACATTGAAAGCACCCTCGGATGCGAACTGGGTGAGGGAATCGATATCCGAGGTCATCCGGGAAACGAGAACCCCTGCCTTGGAGCGAGAGAAATAGGGGATGTCGAGCGACATGAGGTGGGTGAAGACCCTGACCCTGAGGCCGCGGAGGTATCGCTCGGCCACACTGCCCACCGCCTGGAGCGACCACCGGCCAAAGACATACTGGATACCGAGGAGCACCAGGTAGACCACCGAGGCAATTGTGAGCGTCGCCATATCACCGGCCATCACTCCGTCGTCGACTCCACGCCGGATCACCAATGGCTCGGCAACTCTCGACGCCGTGGCCAACAGGGTGGCGAGCATGGCCAACAGAGCCGGTCGGGCCAGATCCTTTCCATAACGGGCGGCTCTGCGCAGAAGCGCCAACGGCCGATCGACCTTGTTCTCGGCACCTCCAAAGCGGGCGTACATCACGAGGCCACCCCGCTTTCTTCTTCGAGGGTGGCGGCTAGAACCGCGGCGTAACGGGGCTCGGTCTCGAGCAGTTCGCGATGTGAGCCGACGGCGACCACACGCCCCTCGTCCACCAGCGCCACCCGGTCGGCGAGGGCGAGTGTGGACGTCCGGTGGGCGATGATCAACGTGGTCCGCCCCGCCATCACTTCCTCGAGGGCCTCCCGAATCTGCCGCTCGGTGACCGCATCGACCGAGGAGGTGGCATCGTCGAGGATCAACACCCTCGGGTCGCGCAGCACCGCCCTGGCCAGCGCCACCCGCTGCCTCTGGCCACCGGAGAGCGTGTAGCCGCGCTCGCCGACCACCGTGTCGTAGCCGTCGGGGAGGGCGACGATGAATTCGTGGGCGCGGGCCAGTCGAGCGGCCAGCCGCACCTGCTCGTCGGTGGCGTCGGGCGCGCCGAAAGCGATGTTCTCCCGGATCGACGACGAGAAGAGAAACGGGTCCTCGAACACCACAGCGACCTCGCGGCGCAGTTCGTCGAGCCGAAGATGACGGACGTCCACGCCGTCGATCAGCGTCGCCCCCGAGGTGACGTCGTAGAACCTCGGGATCAGGTAGGCGAGGGAGGTCTTACCCGAGCCGGCCCCGCCGACGACGGCGAGCGAGCTACCCGCCGGGATGTGGAGGTCGAGCCCGGTGAGAACGGGAGGGCCCTCCGGGTAGGAAAACACGACGTTGGCGAAGCGGATGTCACCGTTGCCCTCGGGCAGGGGGCGCGGTTTGTCCGGATCCGCGATGTCGGGTGCGGTCCCCAGCAACTGCAGGACCCGGGCCGCGGACGCCGAGGCTCGGGGAAGCTCGGCGAAGAACCAGGCGGTCATCCGGAGTGGGAACACCAAAAGGACGAGGTACTGGGTGAATGCAACGAAGTCGCCGGGGGTGATCCTCCCCTCGATCACCAGGTATCCGCCCAGCCAGAGGACGGCGAGGGTTCCTATCGCCGGGATCAATTCGAATGTCGGGACGTTGGCCGAACGGATGCGGAGCATTTCCATGCTCCTCCGGAAGATCCCGTCCGCAGCCCGGTCGACCCGCTGCACGGTCGCTGCCTCGGCGCCAAAGGCCTTGACAACACGGATCCCGCTGACCCCTTCCTCCACGACGCTGGCGAGGTCGGCCAGCCGCTGCTGGACGTCGAACGAGAGCCGCGTCACTCGTCGGGCATATCGAGCTGCAAGGAGGAACAACGCCGGTATTGCGAGGGAGGCGACCACTCCGAGCAACGGGTCGATCAGGATCAGCACGACGACCGTTAACGCCACCAGGCCGATGTTGGCCACGGTGACGGGGAGCATGGCGAACACCAAACGCACCTGGGAGAGGTCGGTAGAGGCCCGGGCCATCAACTCTCCGGTGGCCACCCGGTCGTGGAAGCTGAATGCGAGCCGCTGGATTTGCTCGAAGAGCCGGTTGCGGAGGTCGGTCTCAGCCCGGTAAGAGAGGACGAAGCCAAAGAATCGCCTGCCCCCGATCCCGATCGCTTTGAAGAGACCGACGAGCACGATCAAGCCGACAAGAGGCAGCAAGAGGCTCGGCTGGTCGGGCAGGATCGCCCGGTCGATCACGAGCTTCACCAGATAGGGACCCACCACAACCAGCACCATCCAGAGGAGCGCACTGAGGATCGCCAGGGTCGACTCGCGGCGGTACTGCAGCAGCGTCCTGCCCAGAAGCCTCATTCCCCGCCGCGACTCGGGATCGCCGAGAAGCGTCATCTGGCCGCGGTTCGCCAGTTGATACAGGGCATGAACCGAGGTTAGAGCCGTGATCGGCACTCCTCCGTTGGGAGGAGCTGACCGCTTGGCCATGGAATCAGATGGCGCGGATCACCAGTGAGTTGGCCGTCGAGCAGGTCCGTACCAGGTACTTGGCTTGTCCAGTACTGAGTACTGAGTACTGAGTACTGAGTACTAAGTACTAGGTGCTACTGAGGTCACCACCCAGATGAGCGGGTCGGGGTCCTCGCCGATGCACGCCTCGGGATATGCCACCCCCTCTGCAGGCACTCCTCCCCCTCCGACATCGAGCCTGTCGCCGTCGCTGGCAACCACACCGCCACCAGGTCGGAGCAGGGTGAGGGCGGGGTCCCACCTGGCGGTAAAACCTGCCGGCCAGACCGGCCACATCCTCCCGCCACCATCCAACTCCAACCAAACGCACCCCGTCGCCTCGTCTCCCCGCAGAAGGACATTGCCGGCAACCGCCTCGCTCTGCCCACCTTCGGGGGCGGCATCCGTCGGAAGCGAAGCGATCGGGTCGGAGCATCCAGCAATAAACACGGCGAGTGCAATCGCCACTAGGCCCATCGGTACCCTCGACCCATGGATCTCCATCCCGACCTGGCACCCCTGGAGTTCCTGGTCGGAAGCTGGACCGGCAACGGTGAAGGCGCCTACCCGACGATCGAGCCCTTCGCCTACCAAGAGATGATCGCTTTCGGCCATATCGGCAAGCCCTTCCTCTCCTACGGCCAGCGGACCCGCCATGCCAACACGGGGCTTCCCCTCCACAGCGAGAGCGGGTACCTCCGATCGCTCGGCAATGGCGAGGTCGAGTTGGTCATCGCCCAGCCGAGCGGGATCGTCGAGGTCCATTCCGGCCGGGTCGAGGAAGCGAGGGTCGACCTCGCCAGCGTCATTGTGGCGACGACTCCGTCCGCCAAGTCGGTTGAGGCGGTGCGCCGGGTGATCGAACTGGTGGACGGGGAACTGCATACCCGCCTCTGGATGGCGGCCGTCGGTCAGCCTCTTCAACTCCACCTGTCGGCGTCGTTCCAGCGGGATCATTCCTGACCTCCAGGCCGGGGCAGGTACGGACAGTGCCTGCATCCTTGCTCACAACAATCGCCGCGCTCCCACAGATACACGGCTGTGAGGACGAACAGCCCGGTGAACGGGTCGTTATAACCGGGTGAGGCTTCAGCCACGGCGGTGTGGTGGGCGGCGACGATCTCGCGGTACCCAGGCGTTGCCTCGGGCAGCCGGATGGGGTGAGGCTCGAGCAACAGCGGTGGCAGCGGCCGGTGACCCGGGTTGCTACATGGCGTGCCGGTTGCCGTCACTCCAGCGCCCGTTCGGTCCCCGGATCGAAGAGCCGGATGTGACGGCGCGCAACAACCATCACCTCGATGGCGCTGCCTACGGCCGGTGCCGCGCCCGGTTCGACTCGCGCCATGAACACACCCACCGGGTGGTGCACCCTCACCAGGTCGTGCGGACCGGTCGCCTCGACGAGTTCGACCAGGCCGTGCAGGCAGCGGTCAAAAGGAGCACCCGGCGGCGCCACCGTCAAGTGCTCGGGCCGGATGCCGACCAACACCGGTTCGCCCATTCCGACCGGCACTTGTCGGCCCAGCGCCAACCGGTCGCCGCCCAACAGCAAGTGAGGGTCACGCCAATCGCCCTCGACGACGGCGGGGAGGATGTTCATCGGCTGCAGGCCAAAGAAACGGCCGACGAAGATATCGGTCGGGCGGTTGTAGACATCGAGCGGCGGTCCGTCTTGGACGATCGCCCCCCCGTTGAGCACCGCCACCCGGTCGGCCATTGTCATCGCTTCAGCGGGGTCGTTTGTGGCGTAGAGAGTCGCCGGAGAAGCCTCGCGCTGGATGCGGAGAAACTCGACGCGCGCCCGTCGCCTCGCCTCGGCGTCGAGGTGGGCAAGCGGCTCGTCGGCGAGCAGCACCCGTGGGTCGCGCACCAGAGCCCTGCCCGCAGCCACCAGTTGGCGGTGCCCCGCCGAGAGCTGGGAGGGGAGACGGGGCAGCACCGCTCGGCCGAGCCCGACACGCCGGCGCTCACGCTCGACCGCTTCGGAACGTCCCGGTTCGGAGATGCGGCGCACCTCGAGTGGGAAGGCAATGTTGGAGGCGGCACTGCGTTGTGGGATGAGCGCGATGTCTTGAAAGATCATCGCCACGTCGCGCTTGGCCGTTGGCACCGTGGTCACGTCGCGTCCGTCGATCTCAACGGTTCCTTCACTTGGCTGTTCCAGCCCGGCCACCACCCGCAGCAGGCTGGTTTTCCCGCTACCCGATGGGCCCACCAGTCCGAGGATTTCCCCATGTGCCACCGTGACATCGACTCGATCGAGCGCAACCGTGCCATCGCGATGGACCAGGGTGACGGCGCGCAGCCTGACACCGTCCACGACTGGGACGTTACCCCACGCAGAAAAGGATCCGGGTGGGTCGGTCAGGCGCCGTATCGTGTCCCCATGGTGCTCGACGAACACGCCCATACCGATACCAGTTTGGCCCTCCGACCACTCTCGGCCCCGGACGACTACCCGGCGATGGTCGACATCATCAACTCGGCCCGCCGTGCCGATGGCGTCGAGTCGAGCGAGACCGTCGAGACCCTCTCCTCCTATTACGCCCACCTGAGCAACACCGACCCGACACGGGACGTGGTCATCGCCGAGATCGATGGGGTCCCCGTCGGATACGGCCGCGTGACGTGGTGGGCCCCGTACGAGGGACCGCCCGTCTATCTCTCGGTGTGCTTCATCAAGCCGGAGTGGAGAAACCGTGGGATCGGCACCGCAATGCTCGCCCACAACGAAGCCCGTCTGATCGAGATCGCCGCTGAGCACGACCCGGGCCCCAAAGTCCTCGAGTCCTACGTCGCCGAGACCGACCCTGGTGGCGAGGCTCTTTTGCTGAAGAACGGATATGTGCCGTTCACCTACGACGCCGAGATGGTGCGGCCCACCCTCGATGACATTCCCGATGCACCATTGCCCGAGGGACTCGAGATTCGTCCGGTGAGCGAAGAGCAGGTCCGCACCATCTGGGAGGCGGACCAAGAGGCGAACAAGGATCACGCCGGTGCCTCTCCCCCGACCGAGGAGGACTATGCCGGGTTCCTCGCCTTCCCCCACCGTGATACGACCCTGTGGAAGGTGGCCTGGGACGGCGACGAGGTCGCCGGCCAGGTGAAGAGCTACATCGACCCTGACGAGAACGCCCAATTCGGCCGGCGACGCGGTTACACCGAGGACATCTCGACCGTCCGGGCGTGGCGCCGGCGCGGGGTGGCCCGTGCCCTGATCGCAGCCAGTCTCCACGAGTTGGCCACCAGAGGGATGGAAGAGGCCGCCCTCTCGGTACACACCGAGAACCCCAACGGCGCGTTTCAACTCTACGAGTCCATGGGTTACCAGGTGGTTCGCATGTTCAAGGACGTCAAGAAACCGATGGAACCCGACCCGGCAGCAAACTGACGGGAGTCCCGGGGAATCCTCACCACGTCCGTTTGGTTTTCAACCACTGCGGTGGCTCTATCGTCGAGCGGCCGTCGCAGCACCACCCGCTGGAGACCAAGTGCAACCCGTCGTCGCCCATCCCGACTATTCACGCAAGTGGTTTGTCATGGCCGCGGTGGCGATGGGGGTGCTGCTCGCCACCATCGACGGGAGCATCGTCAACGTCGCTCTTCCCACCCTGGTCGATGAGCTCCACACAACCTTCCCGCTGGTGCAATGGGTGGCGCTGGCATACCTGCTGGCGATGGCGACCCTCACCCTCGGAGTGGCCAGGCTCGGTGACATCGTCGGGAAGAAGAAGATCTACGCCATCGGCTACGTGGTCTTCACCGTCGGGTCGGTGCTCTGCGGGCTGGCGCCCACAGTCGGCTGGCTGATCGGCTTCCGGGTGGTGCAGGCGGTGGGTGCCGCCATGATCCTCGCCCTCGGCGCCGGAATACTCACCGAGGCATTCCCCGCCAGCGAGAGGGGAAAGGCCCTCGGTGTCATCGGGACCATGGTGTCGGTTGGCATCGTCACCGGCCCTGCGGTGGGGGGGCTCCTCCTCCAGCACCTCTCGTGGCACTGGATCTTCTTCGTCAACCTGCCCATCGGGATCATCGGCACGGTGACGGCTCTCCGATTCGTCCCCAACACCGTCCCGGCGCGGCGGCAGGGCTTCGACCTCGCCGGTTCGGTTCTCTTCTTTGGCAGCTTGCTCTCGCTGATGCTCGCCCTGACCCTCGGTCAGGAACTCGGGTTCCTCTCACCGCCGATGGCGGCGCTCTTCGCCGCGGCTGCCGTCCTCTTCGCCGTGTTCGTGATGGTCGAGCTGCGAAAACCCGAGCCGATGATCGAGCTGAGACTGTTCACCCAGCCACTGCTGACCGTGAGCGTCGTCACCGGATTCATAACATTTGTATGTGTTTCGGGCGTGTTCTTCCTCGGGCCCTTCTATCTAGAGAACGTGCTCGGGCTGGACCAGCAACTCACCGGTCTCCTGCTCGCCGTCTCCCCCATCGCCCTCGGGGTGGTCTCTCCGGTGAGCGGTTGGCTCTCCGACCGTTTCGGGGTCCGGCCGCTGACCATCGCAGGGCTGGCGGTCATCGCCCTCGGCTTCGTCGGGCTGTTGACCCTCGACGTGGACACCAGCGCGGTTGGTTTCGCCGTCGCCATGATCCCGCTCGGCATCGGGATGGGGCTCTTCCAGTCGCCCAACAACAGCGCCATCATGGGATCGGTCCCCGCAGAGAACTCCGGCGTGGCGGGCGGCCTGCTCTCACTGACCCGGGTGCTCGGCCAGATCACCGGGATCGCCGTTCTCGGAACCATCTGGGCGGCGAGGGTCGTCGCCATCGGGGGCACCGAAGTCGCAGGTGCCTCGGCATCGGTGCAGGTCACCGCGCTCCACCAGGTACTGATCCTCTCCGGCGCGATCGTCGTAGGCGGTCTGCTGCTGGCGGGCTGGGGCTTATGGCGAGAGAAGTCGGGATCGCGCAGAGGCGCACAAGAGCTCGCCCGGCAGGTTCCCTAGCCCGAGACGGCAGGCGGAAGTCTTCTCCGTCCCCCCGCAGGGTGGAAGGGACCCGCTGCGGAGCAGCGGGTAGGGGGGCTGGCGAACTCCCAACTCAACTGGGGCAAGCGATCACTCCAGAACCACTCCGAGTCCCTGCTCTTCGGCGCGGTCCAGTGCCCACTCGGCAGCAGCCACGTCTTGGCTGGCAATTCCGACCGATTTGAAGACGGTTACGTCCTCGCCGATCTCCGGCGCTCGACCGGCGATGAGGTCGCCGATGGTGGCGTTGGGCTCGCGGCCGGCCCGGATGAGGTCGCCTGCCTCCGTCGAGGCGGCATGTACGTCGTCCACCACTACATAGGCGCGTTCCATGGTCTCCGGTGGGATCTCGACCATCTCGGGGGTGAAGGCACCAACCGCATTGAGATGCGTCCCAGGAGCCACCGATCGATCATCGAATAGAGGAGTCGACGCCGGCGTTGCGCAGCAAACGACGTCTGCCGCCGCCACCGCCGCATTGGCGTCTGTGACAACCTCGCCTCCAATCACATCCACCAGCGCCGCGGACCGCTCCGCCGAGCGGCTCCACACCAGCACCCGCTCGATCGGGCGAACCGACCGGACCGCGGACACCTGGTCGGCGGCCATGGCTCCGGCACCGAGCAACCTCGGCTTCTTCGCGCTTCGGCCCGAGGCCTAGGCCGGCTCGAGGATTACCACGGGATGCGGCGCCCCGTGCGCCGCTGGTAGCGCGCGTAGTCGGGCCAGACCTCGACCAGCCGCGGCCAGAGACGCTCCCTCTCGGCATCCCTTGCCTCTCGGGCCCGCACCCGCCGGCGCCTTCGGCCTACCTGCACCGTGGTCTCCGGAGCGTTCCGCAGGTTGAGCCACCAGAGCGGGTGCTTGGGCGAGCCTCCCTTGGAGGCGACGATCACCAGGTTCTCACCATCGGTGATGTAGAGCAGCGGGCTGGTCCGCTGCTTTCCGGTCTTTCGGCCGACGTGATCGAGCAGCAGGATGTACCCCCTCGTACCTTGCTTCCCACACTGCCCCCGCTCAGCCTGTACAGCCGGGTGTGCGCCTCCGTCAGCCGGCGCCAGGCGAAGTCCGAATAGATCGCGCCCCTGACTGCTCGACTGATTGATCGCGGCAGCGTCATCGGGACGACTCTATCCGCGGACCTGAACACACCTGAGTGTGAGTGGGAGCGGCCCTCTAAGGACCTGGGGTGCGCTCGGACGCGGCGTCCGCGGTGGCCTCCTCGGCCTCCCGGATCGCCACTCCCTCGAGGGCGTTCGAGATCGCCCGGACGAAGGCGCGAGCCGCCGCCTCGAGGATGTCGGTGGCCACCCCCTGGCCGCTGGCCAGCTTGCCGTTGGCGCGGACCCAGACGGTCACCTCGCCGAGGGCATCGGTGCCGCCGGTGACCGCCTCGACCTCGAATCGCGCCAGCTCGGCCTTGGTGCCAACCGCCTCGCTGAGTCGCGCCGAAAATCGCGTCGATCGGCCCGTCCCCGGAGGCCTGCGCCACCGACTCCTCACCGCTCGGGAGGACCCACGCTCACCGTCGCCTTCGGCTCGCGCTGGGACCCGGCCTCGACCTCGAACCAGCCGAGGTTGTAGGCCTCGGAGCGCTCGCGCATCTCGTCGGAGACGATCGCCTCGAGGTCGAGCGCCGTCACCTGCTTCTTCTTGTCCGCGATCTCCTTGAATCGCTTGAACGCGTGGTTCAGCGCTCCACCCTCGACCTTGAAGCCGAGCTGCTTGAGTGCGTCCTGGAGTGCGTGGCGCCCCGAGTGCTTGCCGAGGACGATCGAGTTCGACTCGAGGCCGACCTCGGTCGCGTCCATGATCTCGTAGGTGGAGCGCTCCTTCAGCACCCCGTCCTGGTGGATCCCCGACTCGTGGGCGAAGGCGTTGCGGCCGACCACCGCTTTGTTCGGCGGCACCGAGTAACCCGTAAGCCGGGAGACCATCCGGCTGGTCCGGGCGAGCTCGCGGGCGTCGAGGCCGGTGTCGAGCCCGTGCTCGTCGCAGCGGGTGCGCAGGAGCATCACGATCTCCTCCAGCGAGCAGTTGCCGGCGCGTTCGCCGATCCCGTTGACCGCGCACTCGACCTGGCGAGCACCGAGCAGCCCCGCGAAGGAGTTCGCGACCGCCATCCCAAGGTCGTCGTGGCAATGAACAGCGACCTCGACCTCTTCGAGCCCTGGAACCAGCTCGTAGAGGCGCTGGAAGTAGGCGGTGTACTCGGCCGGCGTCGTGTAGCCGACGGTGTCGGGGATGTTGATCACCGTCGCGCCCTCCGCGACCGCGATCGCGCAAACCTCGGCCGTGAACTCGACGTCCGCCCTGGTGGCGTCCATCGGCGAGAACTCGACGTCGTCCGTGTAGGAGCGGGCGAGCGCAACCGCCGCCTTCGCCTGGCCCTTGACGTCCTCGCGGGTGGTCTGGAGCTGATGCTCGATGTGGATGTCCGAGGTGGAGATGAAGGTGTGGATCCGAGGCCGCGCCGGTCCCCTTGATCGCGTTCCAGGCGGCGTCGATATCGGCCTTGTGGGTGCGGGAAAGGCCGCAGATCACCGGGCCCTCGACCCGGCGGGCGATCTCCTCGACGGCCTCGAAGTCACCGGGCGAGGTGATCGGGGAAGCCGGCCTCGATCACGTCGACCCCGAGGCGGGCGAGCTGCTGGGCGATCTCCACCTTCTCCTGGGTGTTCAGTGAGATCCCGGGCGAGTCGCCGTCCCGCAGCGTCGTATCGAAGATGTGGACCCGGTCCTGCTCGGCAACGTCGCTCATCGCTCCCTCCTTCTCTAGAGACTTCGGATGACCTGTTGTTCTCTCGCGGCTCTCGCGCCGCCCAGCGCTATTCCCCCCGGAGGGGGAGGAGAAGGAGGAGCGCCAGGCGGTTGAGCCGGTGCGTCATCGAAGTGAAAGGAGAGTAGCGCAGCGCGACCGGCGCCTGGCGCCGCGAGGGTCGCTCAAAACCCGCTATCGGAAACGGATCTCGCAGCCGTTGGTGAAGACCCGGTCCCTGCCCGGCCCGTCGTTGAATCGATCGTTGCCGGCGCCGCAGCGGATAATGTCGTTGTCGGGGCCGCCAAGTATCCGGTCGTTGCCCGCACCGCCGATAAAGCTGTCGGTCCCCTCCTGCCCGTTGGCGAGGTCACGGCCCGGGCCGCCGATCCAGGTCTCGCCGAGCGGGCCACCCAGCCAGCGATCCTTCCCCGGCCCGGTCTGGATCATCGCCGAGAATCCGGCGAGGGACGGGCTGTCGTAGCGCACGGTGTCGACCCTGTCTTTGCCCGGTCCCATGCCCACGTCCAGAGCGGTAGCCCGGTGGCGGGGCAGCGGACCACTGTGGCGCTGGCGGCGATACATGGCGCCGGGCGGCGGGGCGATTCCGCCGGGGCTGACGAACACGATGTCGGGGCTGGGGGTCGCCAGGTAGCTGACCGAAAGATCGTCGTTCGGTCCCGCCCCCACCGCCACCGCGATCCGGAAGCCGCCGAACTCGCCCGCGTACCTGAGCTGGGCTTGCCAGAAGTCATCGACCTCGAGGGCCGCTCGGCCCTGAGGATCCGCGGGAGCACCGGCAGGGGCCACCGAGGCGCAGAGGGCAACCGCGAGGCCACAGACAAGATGCTTTTTTCCAGCCCGCCTCATCGGGTGGTGCGAGCCTAACCCTGCGCAGGGGCATGCTGCAACCCGAATAGTTGGTCCGGGCTCGCCACTAGCTTGGGCGCCGTGCGCTCGGACCAGATCGAGGCCCGCGCGGTGGCGAAGGTGGTGCTGGTCGCCCTCTTCTGCGCTGCCCTGGCGCTGCTGCTGGCGATCGTCATCCTCCACACCCGGACGACGCTGCAATGGGTGGCGACCGCGATCTTCCTCGCCCTGGCGCTCGACCCGGCGGTGGGGTTACTTCAGCGGATCCGAATCGGCGACCGCTCGCTTCCCCGGGTGGTCGCGGATCCTCGCCGTTTACCTCGTCTTCCTCGCGGGGCTCGTCTTCCTCATCCTGCACGTATTCCCGTCGATCGTCCGCGAGATCGAGGTGCTGGCGAAGAAGGTGCCGACCTACGTCTCCGACTTCGAGAGCTCGGCGAACGACAACGAGCAGTTCCAGGACCTCAACGACAAGTACGAGATCACCCAGAAGCTGAGCGAGCAGGCGAGCAGCCTTCCGTCCCGGCTGAGCACCGCGGCCGGCGACCTCGGCGAGCTCACGGTCAGCCTGCTCGAGCACCTGATCGCGGCGATCACGGTGCTCACGCCTGACCTCTTCCTCCTCCTCGACGGCCGGGGCATGTTCCAGCGGGGGACCGTGCGGCTTCCCGTGCCCCAGCGCGAGCGTGCCCGCCGCGTCGGCGTCCGGGTGGCCGAGGTGGTCAGGGCATACGTCAGCGTCAACCTGCTGCTGGCGCTCGCCGCCGGGGTCCTCACCTGGGCCTTCCTCGAGATCGAGGGCTTCCACCTTGCGTTACCGATGGCGGTCCTGATGGCGTTCCTCGACCTGATCCCATTGATCGGGCTGACGGTCGGCGGGTTCGTGGTGGCGGTGGTGCTGGTGATCGACGGCGGGCCCGGCGACGCGATCGTCTGGCTGGCGATCTTCCTCGTCTACCAGCAGCTCCAAGACCGGGTGATCCAGCCGCTGATGTACAAGGGCGGGGCGTTGAAGGTGAACCCTGCGGTGGCGATCGTCGCGGTGATCGTGGGCGCCAACCTCGCCGGAGTCCTCGGCGCCCTGTTGGCGATTCCAACGGTGGCCTCGCTCGGCGTGGTGATAGACGAGCTGGTTCTAAGCGGACCGCCCCGGGCCCCAGGGCGCGCAAGGCGAAGACGGCCAGTAGCTCTCCCCCACGCTTCCAGAAGGGCTTCCCCCGGGGTCCCGCGTAGCGGCGCTCGGAGAGCTCGCGCCGATGGCTCGTGTAGAACAGCTTCGCCCAGACCGAGTGTGGCTTGCCGAGCCGAAAGGCACTGGGGATGCCGGCGACGGGGATCACGACACTGAGCAGCGCCATCCCGAACTTCTCCTTGGCGGCGTTGATCAGGACGAGGAGGATCCCGATCACCCCGGCGCTGCCCACGATCGCGAAGACCCCTTCCTCGACGCTCGTTGCGGCATCGATCCAACCTCGGAAGCCGACCAGCACCATGCCGGTGAACGCCGCGGCGATGATCACCGCGTCGATCGAGCGTCGCCCCTCCTTCTCCCAGTAAACATCCTTCAGGTTCAGCCAGAGCGCGAACTCGTCGAGCGTCAGGCCCGCCCCCACCCCGAACAAGGCGGCGCAGATCTCGCGCCACGGCGACTCCGGGTGGATCGCGATCCCGAGCCAGCCGAAGATCAGCAGCAGCAGGATGCCCCACACCAGGTGGTGGATGTGGGTTCCGCCGACCGAGACGTTCCCCGGCCACCAGCTCACCTGGGCGCGGATCATGTGTGTGCTGGTTCGGATGAACCCGAAGGTGAGCAGGAAGGCGACGAAGAAGAGGAGCTGGGCCTCGCGGCCGGTGTCGACGATCCCCTCCCGGTAGAGATCGCCGATGCTCGCCAGCAGCGGGCTCATGGCGCCATGCTATTCGCGCCCTCGGCGGCCGGCTATGGGACGAGCACGACCTTGCCGATGTTCCGCCGCTCGGCGATGAACCGATGTGCATCGCCGGCACGATTAAAGGGAAACGATTCGGCGACGATCGGCTCTAGCCCGCCATCCTCGATCTGCCCGATCAAGGGTCCGGTGATTCGCTCGATGCTGCCCTCCTTGTCCCACCAGGCGAGCATGTTGAGGCCGAAGACGCCCTTGTTCTCGTTCATCATCCCGAGGCTCTTCCACCATGGGAAGGTCGCCGTCGGCATCCGGGCAACGCTCTCGATCAGCTTCGGGATGCTCCCGTCCCTCCCCGGTCGAGGCCTCGGCGAGGCCGTACATCACCAGTCGCCCGCCCGGTCGCAACAGCCGGTAGTCCTTGCGGAAGCTCTTCGGGCCCTGGGCGTCGAAGGCGAGGTCGATCCCCTCGCCGCCGGTGATCCGCTTCACCTCCTGTTCGAAGTCCTGGGTTCGATAGTCGATTGGGTGGGTCACGCCGAGCTCGCGGATCGCGTCGTGCTTGGATGCGGAGGCGGTGCCGAACACCTCGGCGCCGAGCATCCGGGCGATCTGAACGGCCGCGGTGCCGACACCGCCGGCGGCGGCATGGATCAGGACTCGCTCGCCCTCCTTCAGGCCGGCCATGACGACGAGACCGCTGTAGGCGGTCGAGTAGTTGACCGGGAGCGGCGCCCTGCTCGTAGCTGAGCCGGTCGGCCAACGCCAGCACCTGTCCCTCGGGAACGCTGACGATCTCGGCCTGGCCGCCGAAGCGGGTACCGGCGACGACCCGGTCGCCGGGCTTGTAGCCGGTCACTCCGTCGCCCACCGACTCGACTTCGCCGGCGACCTCGTAGCCCATCACGCAGGGCGGCTTCGGCGCGTCCGGGTAGAGCCCCACCCGCGCCAGGGTGTCGGCGAAGTTGATTCCCTCGCGGCCCGGACCGCGATCCGCACCTCGCCTGAGCCAACCGGCGGGTCGGGCCGCTCCTGGACCTGGAGCACCTCGGGCCCGCCGTTGCCGGTCTGGACGACTGCCCTCATCAAGTTGACCCTAAAGGGAAACCGCGCGGCCGACCGAGAAGCCCTCGAGCTCGAGGATCCGGTCGATCGTCGAAGGGTTGACCGGGGCGTCCGTGGTCAGCGCCATCACCGCGGTGTCGCCGTCGGGCTCGGCGCCGACG
>CAWGYV010000019.1:0-8534 GCA_963826825.1 uncultured Acidimicrobiia bacterium
ACGGCCCCACACCTCGACGAACTCCACCGCTTCATACATCGGGCTCTCGTGGCGAGTGTATCCCCGCCCGAGCCCGATCCACGGCGGGCGCGGGGTCAGTCGGACTGGTCCTCCAGCAAATCGGAGTACTGGTCGCGCACCACCTTCTTGTCGAACTTGCCCGTCCCGGTCTTGGGTATCTGCTCGACGAACAGCACCTTGTCGGGGAGCCACCACTTGGCGACCCGCTGCGGCGAGGAACTCGATCAGCTCATCCTCTGCCGCCTCGGCCCCCGGTCTGAGCACCGCCAGCGCCACCGGTCGTTCCTGCCAACGCGGGTGCTTGAGCCCGACGACGGCGGCTTCGGCGACGGCGGGGTGGCCCATCAGAGTGTTCTCCAACTCCACCGACGAGATCCACTCGCCGCCCGACTTGATCAGGTCCTTGGCCCGGTCGGTGATCTTGATGTAGCCGTCGGGTGTGATCTTGCAGACATCCCCGGTCCTCATCCAACCGTCGGCGAAGGTCTGGGCGCTGCGCGGGTCGCGCAGGTACTCGGCTGCCACCCACGGACCGCGGATCAGCAACTCGCCGAACGCCTCACCGTCCTGGGGAAGCTCATCGCCCATCTCGTCGACGATCTTCACCTGGAGACCCGGCAGCGGCCGCCCCGCGGTCTCCAGCCGATCGAGTTGCTGCTCGAAGTCCCAATCCTCCATCTCCGGTGTCAGCGTTGCCGTGGAGGCGACCGGGTTGGTCTCGGTCATGCCCCACCCCTGGATCACCCTGATGCCCCGGTTGCGCCAGTACCAATCGATCATCGCCCGCGGGACCGCCGACCCGCCGCAGAGGAAACCCCTGGATGCTCGACACGTCCGCCTCGGGGTGGTCGGCCAGGTACTGGGCGATCCCCAGCCACACCGTCGGCACACCGGCAGAGAAGGTGACCCGCTCTCCTTCGATGAGGTCGACGATGCCCTTGGGGGACAGATCTGGCCCCGGGTAGGTGATCTTGGCGCCGGTCGGTGGTGGCGCTGAATGGGTAGCCCCAGGCGGCGGCGTGGAACATGGGGACGACCGGGAGCACGTTGTCGGCTGGGCCGATGGAGAAGTTGGCAAGCCCGGAGATGGTGTGGAGGTAGGTGGAGCGCTGGGTGTAGGCGACGCCCTTGGGGTTGCCGGTGGTGCCCGACGTGTAGCAGTACATCATCGGGCTGCGCTCGTCGAGTACCGGCCAGGCGCCATGCGGCTCGACTCCGTCGATCAACTCCTCGTACGCGATCGCATTGGGCAAGCCAGAGGCGTCGTCGCCCATGACGACGTATTGCTCGACCGTCTCCAACTGTGATGAGATCGGCTCGACCAGTCCCACGAGGTCGGGGTCAACGAAGAGCACCCGGTCCCCGGCGTGGTTGACGATGTAGACGATCTGGTCGGCGAAGAGCCGGATGTTGATCGTGTGACAGATCCGCCCGGTGTTGGCGGTGCTCCAGTAGAGCTCGTGGTGACGCTGGTTGTTCCATGCGAAGGTCCCCACCGGCTCACCGACCTCGACGCCGAGGCGCTCGCCGAGAGCCGACGCCAGCCTGCGCACTCTGTCGTCGGTCTCGCCGTAAGTGGTCCGCCTGATGCTCCGATCGGCCTCGACCGAGACGATCTCGCGCTCGGGGTAGAGACGCACCGCCCTCTCGTAGAGCGTCGAGAGCAGCAGTGGGAAGTCATCCATCATGTGCGGCATTCGTCTCTCCCTGGCCTCGGATCGCCGATGCTATTCCGCCCGCCTTCGCCAGGACCGGCCAGACGCGGGAGAACCCCGAGTGAGCATCGGCGCGAACGCCGCCACCCTCTCGGGGCTCCCGGTCCCGCCCGCCTCCGACCGGGCGAACCCGGCCATCTGGCTGGCGGTGCGGTCTTTCGACCGCTGTCGCCTCCGGGGTGAGCCTTCGGCGACCGGGGAAACATAGACGGGACCGGCCGCTCACCCGGCCCGAAGCCAAGGGCGCTTTTCGCGACTCAACCCGGATTTTCGCGGCCGGTTCGCACGGGGTGGCCGTTCTCCAGATAACACGGGGCGTCCCCGGTGCCGACGGCGAGCGCTGCCTTCATCCTCTTCCGTGAGTCGGGTTCGACCATCTCGAGCGCCTCGGCGGGGTCGAGGAAGGCGTGGTCCTTCAACTCGATGCGGGGTAGCCGGATCCGGGAGATCTCATCGGGTGTCAGGACGCCACCATCGAAGATCATCATCACCGCCTCGCTCCTGGTGCCGATCGCGGCGATGTAGTCGACACAGAGCAGTCGGCCCGGCGTACGGCGGAGCCCGATCTCTTCGTCGATCTCGCGTTCCAGGGCGCGGTCGGGGCGACTCGTTGCGCCCGATCATCCCCCCGGGAATGCTCCACCCGCGCCGATAGGTCGGGTTGACGATCAGCAGCCGTCCGTCGCCGTCGTGGAGCAGCGAGCCGACGGCCATCCTCTTGCCGGGGAATGGTCTGGCGACGCGCCTGACCAAGTCGATCATGGCCATGTGGGGAGTTTCGCACCTGCGATGTCCCCAGGAAGCGGGTTCCGCGGCGATCTCCGACAGATGACCCCGACAAATGAGAAGCCCCGAGGGAGCTCGTAGCCGAAGCTACCAACCCTCTCGGGGCTCTCCGCCGGTCGTGACTCCGACCCGAAGGTCGTTCTTCCGACCGATCTCCCGGCTGACCCTCTCGGGTCCTCCGTTTCCTCCGGGGGTTGCCCCCCAGCGGCAAGCGGAAATGTAGGCCACCCCCATGGCCCCGTCAACCTCCAGGCCATGTTTGGTTTCGCGATCTGTCACCTTTTTTCGCGCTCCGTACTGAGGGTCCTGATTCGTCGAGAATCCCAGGCGTGTCATTCCCATGTCGTAGAGTGCCCGCCATGGGGCTTGAGACACTCTCACCTAGCCGAGCGAGCGATTTCAAGGTCTGCCCGCAGCTCTTCAAGTTCCGCGCCATAGACCGGCTCCCCGAGCCGACCACCGTGTGGCAGGCACGCGGGACCACCGCTCATCTCGCCCTGCAGCGGTTGTACGACCTGCCATCCGACGAGCGGAGCCCGGAGGCGCTATTCGATCTGTTCCGGGCGGCGTGGACCGAATTGCGCACCGAGGACGAGTTCGCCGGGCTCTTCGCATCGCTCGAGGAAGAGCGGGCCTGGGGCCTGCAGAGCCTGACCGTCCTCGCCAACTACTTCGGGCTCGAGGACCCGAGCGCTCTGCAACCGCTCGACCGAGAGCTCGACATGATCGAGGACCTCGACGGGATGACCATCCGCGGGATCCTCGACCGGATCGACGAGCTACCAGACGGCAGCCTGGTGATCACCGATTACAAGTCGGGCAAGGCACCGCCTGAGATCTTCGCCCTGCCGGCGTTCTTCGCCATGAAGATCTACGCCGTCCTCATCAGACGGCGGCTGGGCAAGACGCCGACGGAGCTTCGGCTTCTCTATCTATCCGGTCCCACCATGTACCGGCTACGGATCGACGACCGCCAGCTCGACGCCATGGAGCGGCAACTCCGGGCGCTGTGGCAGGCGATCGACCGCGCCATCGACCGCGAGCAGTTCCCGCCCCGCCCCGGGCGGCTGTGCGATTGGTGCTCGTTCCGCTCGATGTGCCCGGCGTGGGAGGTCGTCGAGGTGGCCGAGCCCATCTTGCCCTTGGTGGTCAACGGCTAGACGGCGGACGGCAGTGAGAACCGGCAGCCTTGTCAGGCGGCCTGGACTGCTCCCGTCGCCGGCTCCAATGCGAGCTCGATCACCGACCCGACCTGGTCCACCGGGTGGAAGGTCATCTCGGCCCGGACCGTTTCGGGGACGTCATCGAGATCATGCTCGTTGCGGAGCGGGAATATCACCTCACGGATACCGCCGCGATGGGCCGCCAGCACTTTCTGCTTGAGGCCACCGATCGGTAGTACCCGGCCCTGGAGCGTGATCTCGCCGGTCATGGCCACGTCGTGGCGCACCCGCCTACCGGTGAGGAGGCTGACCAGTGCGGTGGTCATGGCTATCCCCGCCGACGGGCCGTCCTTGGGGACGGCGCCGGCCGGGACGTGGAGATGGAATCGCCTCTCCAGCGCGGCGGGGTCGATCCCCAGATCGATGGCGTGCGAACGCACGTAGGAGAGGGCGATCTGCGCCGACTCCTTCATGACGTCGCCCAGTTGTCCGGTGATGGCCAAACCAGGTTCGCCGTCCATCACCTGCGCCTCGACGAACAGGATGTCGCCGCCGGTCCCCGTCACGGCGAGACCCGGTGACCACGCCGGGAGCCTCGGTGCGGTCGGCTGCTTCCTCCCGATACACGGTGGGCCGGCCGACCAGGTCCTTCAGGTCGTCGCGATCGACCACGACCGGGATGTCGTGGCCGGCTGCGACCTTCGTGGCGACCTTGCGGACGAGCTTTCCAAGCACCCTCTCCAGACCGCGCACCCCGGCTTCGCGGGTGTACCCGTCGATGAGGGCGTCGAGCGCCCCGTCGCTCACTTCGATCTCGTCAGGACGGAGCCCGGAAGAATCGATCTGACGTCCCAGCAGGTGACGCCGGGCGATCTCGACCTTCTCGACGTCGGTGTATCCGTCGATCCGGATCACTTCGGTCCGGTCGAGCAGCGGCGCAGGGATCGTCTCGAGCACATTGGCGGTACCGATGAAGAGGACATCGGACAGGTCCAGGTCAACCTCGAGGTAGTGGTCGCGGAATGTGTGGTTCTGCGCCGGGTCGAGCACCTCGAGCAGGGCCGACGAGGGGTCGCCCCTCCAGTCGGCGCCGACCTTGTCCATCTCATCGAGGAGGAAGACAGGATTCATCGTGCCCGCCTCGACCAGGGCTCGCGGCGATGCGGCCGGGTCGAGCACCCACATAGGTGCGCCGGTGACCGCGGATCTCGGCCTCGTCGCGCACTCCACCGAGGGCGACCCTCACAAATGAACGCCCCATGGCTCTCGCCACCGACTCGCCGAGCGAGGTCTTCCCTACCCCAGGCGGCCCGGCTAGAAGAAGGATGGCGCCGGCGCGCCTGCCCTCCTCCGACTGCACCCCGCGCTCCTGGCGCAGCTTGCGGACGGCCAGGTGCTCGAGAATGCGCTCCTTGACATCCTCCAGACCGGTGTGGTCGGCGTCGAGCACGCCCTTGGCGTCTTCGAGCTCGAGGTGGTCCTCCGAGGTCTGCCCCCAGGGGAGGTCGAACATGGTGTCGAGCCAGGTGCGTATCCAGCTGTGCTCGGGGCTTTGCTCACCGACCCGGTCCAACCGGTCGATCTCTCGGGCGACCGCCTCCTTGACCTTGTCCGGGAGGTCGGTCTCCTCGAGCTTCGTCCGGTACTCACCGGCAACGTCCCCATCGTCCTCGCCGAGCTCTTTCCGGATGGCAGCCATCTGCTGGCGCAACACGTACTCCCGCTGACCCTTGTCGAGCCGTTCCGCTGCGTCCTCGCGCACCTTCTCGCGGAGGCTGAGCTCGCCGAGGAGCGAGCCCATCCAGTCGAGCAGCATCGTGAGCCGCCGCTCGACCGAGAGGGTCTCCAACAGCTCCACCTTCTGGGCGAGAGTCAGGTCGGGCGAGTATGCGGCGAGATCGGCCAGCTCACCGGGATCGTCCACGGCCAGCAACCGCTCCGCCAGGGCGGCCACCCCGCGGTGTTCGAGGATGGCGCCGATGACGGCGCGGTACTCGGCGGCCAGCGCTGCAATCTGCTCCGGGTCCTCGACGAGAGGCTCGTCGAGGATCTCGATCTCCACCAAGAGGGCGCCCGCATCGCCGATCTGCCCGGCCCCGACCCTGGCGCGGGCCAGGCCCCTGACCAGCGCGCCACGCACCGAACCGGTGGTTTCGACCTGCTCGAGAGCGGCAACGGTGCCGACCTTGGCGTAATCGCCGTCGATCCGAGGCACCAACAGGACCCGGCCGGAACCGTCCTCAGCGGCTGCGACGGCGCGTCGCGCCTCCGAGGACTCGAGGGCGATGGTCACGACCATGCCCGGGAATACGACCCCGTTGCGCAGAGGCAGATACAGGCAGCGTCAGCGTCGCCGAATCCGACATGAGTGTCCTTCCATCAGATTTGCAGCTTGCAAGTTACTAATGAAAGCGCACTACCGGCCACGGTATTCCCGGTGAGCAGCAGCTCGCCCCTTGGAGGGGTAGTGGGTACTGGGTTCTGGGTTCACCGCCAACCGGGCCGAACCTCGAGCCAACACTCATTACTCATTACTCAATACCCAATACCCACTACCCAATACGCCGCTGCGAAGCAGCGGCTCGGTTTGTCACACCCCCCCGATATGTTGTCCCTATGAGCACTGAACGCACCAACACCGAAAACCTGCTCGCTGCGCAAGGGTTGGAGGCCACCGAGATCTTCTCGGGCGATGCATCCGCATGCCCGCACTGCGCGGCGGGTGACACTGCGCTCGCCGCCTGAACAGACCGACGCTGGCAGACCTCCTACCTACGCTTGACACCGTGGCCGAGACTGCGAGAGAGTGGCGGGTCGGCCCGAGCGACTGGCCGCAGGCGGTGGCCGACGTCGAGGGCCCCCAGTTGGTCGTCGCCGGGCCGGGGACCGGGAAGACCGAGTTCCTCGTCCGCCGTGCCCTCCATCTCATACGAAGCGACATCGCGTCGCCCGACCAGGTCCTCGTGCTCACCTTCTCGCGCCGCGCCGCCGCCGAGTTGGGCCGCCGTATCGCCGACGGGCTGGAGCGGTCCCATCCGGGCGTAGCCGCCTCGACGTTCCATTCGTTCAGTTACCGCCTTCTCGAGACCTACGCCCCCACTGCCCTCGGCTGGTCCGACATGCCCTCCCTGCTCACCGGGCCCGAGCAGGTGGCCCTGGTTGGCGAGCTGTTGCGAAGCGAGAGCCCCGAGGACTGGCCGCCTCGCTGCGCGGCCTCCTCGACACCCGGACCTTCGCCGAAGAGGTCACCGACTTCCTGCTCCGGTCCCGAGAGTTCCTCTTGGACGAAGCGGCGCTCGCCGCGAGGTGCGCCGCCAACGAGGACTGGTCGGCACTCCCCTCGTTCGACAAGCGGTACCGGCAAGGAACTGGTCGATCGTGGCCGGATCGACTACGGCACCCTGCTCGAGGCGGCGGTCGAGACCCTCGAGCGACCGGAGGTCAACACCGCGCTGGCGGATCAGCACCGGTACGTGCTCGTGGACGAGTACCAGGACACGACCACGGCCCAGGCGAGGATGCTGCAACTGCTCACCGCCGCCCATCGCCGGCTCACAGCAGCGGCCGATCCCTACCAGTCGGTGTACAGCTTCCGCGGCGCCGAACTCCAGAACGTGGCTCGGTTCACCACCGACTTCCGAGACAGTGAGGGGCGGCCCGCGAAGAGGCTGGTGCTCACCACGTCGTTCAGGGTGCCGGCGGAGATCCTGGCGGCTGCCGAGCGGATCACGGCAGGCGGCGAGTTGCCCGGTGCGGCGGGGCCGGTGACCCCGGCGCCGCACGCCGGGAGGGTCGAGGCCTATCTCTTCGCCCAGCAATCCGAAGAGGCCGAGTGGGTGGCGCGCGAAGTGAACCGATCTCCACCTCGTCGAGCGGATGCCGTACGCCGCCATGGCGGTTCTGGTCAGGACGAAGCGGCGGTTCCTCCCCGAGTTGTCCCGCGCCCTCGTCGGAGCGGCATCCCCCACGATCCGCCCGACGCCCGCCTGGTCGATCATGCCGCGGTGCGTGTCGTCTTCGATTGCGCCTTCGCCGCCCGCCACCAGAGGTCGACTGCTCCCGGTTCTGCCGACGAAGCAGACCGGGCGATGCGACGGCTTCTTCTCGGCCCTCTGTTCACGCTCCCTCTGGGGGTGGAGCGTGAGTTGCTGCGGGAACGGGTCCGCTCGGGTCTCCCGTGGAGCGATGTCCTCAGGGCGAACCTGCCCGCAGGGGAGCACGCTGGCTGAACTTCTCGACGACCACTCCTGGCTCGACATGCAGGCAGCCAAGGGCTTCTGGCACCTTTGGACCACTCTCCCCCAGTTCGCTACGGCGGTGACCGACCCTGCCCGACGCGAGGAGAGGGCGGCGTGGACGTCGTTCGCCCAGGCTCTGGAGCGGCAGGCCGATCGAGACCCCAAGCTCACCCTCTCCGCATATCTGGAATTCGCCGAGCAGGAGGACTTCGAGGCGACGCCGCTCCTCAGCTATCGGCCCCATGGTGAGGACAGGCTCACCTTGACCACCCTTCATCAGGCGAAGGGACTCGAGTTCGATGTGGTGTTCCTCGCCGATGCGGTCGAGGGGGTCTTTCCGGACATGAGACGCAGCCGGTCTCTGCTCAGGCCCCATCTGCTCTCACCCGATCGATCGGATGATCCCGCCGACGTGGTGCGGTTCCGGCTCCAGGAGGAGATGAGGCTCGCCTACACCGCCATGACCAGGGCACGGACCCGTGTGGTGTGGACGGCGACCAGGGCGGGGATCGACGAGGAAGAGCGGCGTCCCAGTCGTTTCCTCATCGCCGCCGGCGACCTCGACGACACCGATGCGGCGCTCTCGCCTCCCCAACTCGACCCGATCACCC
>CAWGYV010000020.1:0-29710 GCA_963826825.1 uncultured Acidimicrobiia bacterium
GGCACGAGCGCCTTGAACAGGAAACGGTCGAGTTGAGCCTCGGGGAGCGGATACGTGCCCTCCATCTCGATCGGGTTCTGGGTCGCCATCACCAGGAAGGGCCGGGGCAGCTTGTGGGTCTCACCGCCGAGGGTTATCCGTCGCTCCTGCATGGCTTCGAGCAGTGCCGACTGGGTCTTCGGGGTGGCGCGGTTGACCTCATCGGCCAGTACCAGGTTGGCGAAGATCGGTCCCTCGTGGAACTCGAAACGGTTCTCGTGGAGCACCTTGGTACCCAGGATGTCCGCCGGCATCAGGTCGGGGGTGAACTGGACCCTGCCAAAGGAGACATCCAGTGCCTGACCCAGCGTCGTGAGGAGCCGGGTCTTACCGAGCCCGGGGACACCCTCCAGCAGGAGGTGCCCCTCGCACAGCACGGCGAAAAGCACTGACGTGACCAGCTCGTCCTGTCCGACGATGACCTTTCCCACCTCGGTGCGGATCCCCTCGAGGGTCTCGGCAAACCGTTCGGGTGTCATCTGTGAGACGCTCATTGGCCCGGCTCCAACTCGGTGAAATAGGTCCGGACCAAGTCGCGCAAGGCGGGCGGAACCGTGAGCCGGTCCAATGCCTCGAGCGCCGCGCTCTGGTACTCGGCGAATCGCTCGGTGTACGGAGCCAGCGGCACATTGCTCAGCCCTTCACCCTCGACCCGTCCCCTCAGCTCGCCCGGTTCGAGGCCTTCGAGACGCACCCGCACCTCTTCGCCTTCCTCGAAGCCAACCGGGTCGAAGACGCTCACCCGGTCGGGCTCCTGAGCGGGGTCCTGGTCCCCGGTGCCGCCCTGAACAGTGCCGTCGCCGCTGGCGGGATCGGGGGTTCCCGGGACCTGTGACCCTCCGGCACCCTGCCCCCCACCCCCTCCGCCGGCACCCTGACCTTGTCCTTGGCCCTGTCCCTGATTCTCACCCTCGCCCTGCCCTTGATCCTGACCCTGTCCCTGACCTTGCCCTTGATCCTGGCCCTGCCCTTGACCCTGCCCTTCGCCCTGGCTCTCTCCCTCGCCCTCTCCCTGTCCTTCGCCCTCGGCATCACCGCTTCGCTGGTTATCCAACCGCTCCTGTGCGTCGCGCACCGCCGAGCGCGCCTGCGACTCGGCTTCTGCCTCTGCCGCCTCCGACGTCGCCCTCTCCAACTCGTCGGCGGCATCGCTCAGCGACTGTTCGGCGCCGGCGCCGCCCCGTCGCAAATCGTCAGCCGCCCCTTCCAACGCCTCGGCCAGGTCGCCATCTATCCCTTGGAAATCCTCGGCACGCTGCGCCAACTCGTCGGCAGCGGACTCCAACTCGGCGGGGGTCATCTCGCCCGTCCGGGACGCGAGGTCGCGGAGTTGGTCGGCCGCCGACTCGCCCTCCCCGAGCGGCTCCTGCTGAAGGCGGCGTTCCATCCCGGCGAGCGCCGTCCGCCTCGCAAGCTCGGCCGGGTCAGATTGGGCGGCGAGCCTCTCCCGTGCCTCGCCGAGGCGGGCCAGAGCCTCATCGATGTCTGCCGACTCGCGCAGCCGGCGAGCAGTGTCCTCGAGTTGGCGACGCACCTCCTCGGGGAGGTCCGCCGCTTCCACCTCGAGGCGCTGTGCCTCCCGCTCGATCGCCTCTGTCTGCCGATTTCTTTCCTGCAGCGCCGCGTCCGCCGGCGAAGGGATGAGTGCCAGGGCGAGAGCGGCGGCGACCCCGAGCGCAGCCAGCCACGGCAAAGCGCCGCCGGTGATCACCGGGCCGAGCGCCGTGGGATCCCGTCGCTCGGCCCATGCTGCGGCCGCGGTGACCTGACGCCTTTCGGGCTCGCTCAGGTCGGGCCGGTCGACCAATTCGAGGGCGGTGGAAACACGGTCGTAGCCGCCAAGACGGCGGTCCGCCTCGAGAGCGGCCCGACCAAGCGAGGGGCGGCGCATCAACGTCACCAATGCCACGACCACAAGCGCCGCCGCCAGGGTGGCAAGCGCAGCCGCCTCGGCCCAGGGGAGGATCACCATGCGACCAACGGCGAACAAAGCAGCCGCCGCCACTGCCACCACCGCCACCGTGGTCAGCAGGCGTACCCACAAGGCGGCGAAGGTGAGCCGGCGACGAGCCACAGCCAGCAGGGATCTGATCGACTCAGGCAGCGGCATGCGTCACCTTGCCAGCCCTCTTCGATCCGTCTGGTGCGGTTACCCGCCTGGTTGCTGCGAAAAGCGCCAGCAGCGAAATGGACCCGTAGAGGGCCGCGGTACGGACCCACACCGGGCCCCTCCTCGGACGGAGGGGCGGGAGCTCGACTGCGTCAACTTCGTCCTGGCCGAAGACGACGACGTCCGGCGGGGCCACGCCGCCGCCGGCACTTTGGTCGGTGAACGGCGAGAGCCCGGCGCGCAGTGAGAGCAGAGCGTTGGGCGGGCTGAAGACGGCGACGTCGTTCAACGGATCTGTGTCCAACGGCTCCTCCACCGCAGAGACCATCCCGATGTAGGGGTTGATCCACGAGGCGTAGATCTCACGCCCTCCCACCGGGAAGAACACGTCCTGGGAGGGGCGGAAGGCGATGATCTCCGCAGCCATGACGCCCAGGCTGAGAAAGGCGATGAGGGCCGTCAGCGCGTATGCCCCTGCCACTGCGCCGCGGGTGCTGCGCGCCCTGGCCGAGACCCAGAGCGAGATGCAGCCGAGGGTGAGCGCGGTCAACAGGATCATTCCCAGCCCCGCAACCGCCTCGCGGAGCGATACACCACCGAAGAGGCTCGGCAGGGCGACGATCGGGGCGACCGCAACCAGAAGCAGCAGCACATAGGACATCGACGACATGAGCTTTCCACGCACCACCTGGCCGGCGCTCAACTGGCTGACCTGGAGGAGGGGGAGGGTGAGCCGCTCGCGCTCCCCGACGATGCTCAGCGCCACCCCTCCGGGCACGACCATGACCACGCCGGTCATGAGGAGCACCAGGAGAGATTCGAACATGAACCTGCCCATGGTGGCTGCGGCGACGAAGGTGCCCCCGGTGCCAAACATGTTTTGGGCGACGAGCCGGGACAGTTGGTAGACGAGGTAGCCGAGCAGACCGACGGCGAGGATCCACAGAGTGAAGAGGACCGCCGATCGGGGCCGTCGGAACCTCTCGGTGAGCTCGCGGCGGGCAACCGGGTTCATGCCGTCTCGGCCTCTGTGTTGGCATCGTCGGTGATCCGAAGGAAGAGCTCCTCGAGGCCGGCGGACTCAACCCGCCATTCGGCGACGGCGATCCCCGCCTCGACCATCTCGCGCAACAGCGCAGCCGAAAGCGTCCCGTCGCCTCCCATGGTGAAGCGGATCATCCCCTGCTCTACGGACAGATCGCCGACCTCTGGATGCCCTCTCATCAGAACGTCGGCGCGATCCACCTCGGAATCGGGGATGCGGGCCGTGACCCGTCTGCTCCCCACCAAGGCGGCTCGGATGTCGTCGATCGAGCCCTGGGAGATCACCTTGCCCTTGTCGACCACCGCCAGGTGGCTGCAGATCCCCTCCAGTTCGGAGAGGATGTGCGAGGAGATCACAACGGTCTTTCCCATGCGAGCCATCTCGGCGATGAGCTGACGGAGTTGAACCCTGGCCCGCGGGTCCAGCCCGGATGCGGGCTCGTCGAGGATCAGCACCTGTGGGTCGTGGACCAGTGCCCGTGCCAGCGAGAGACGCTGCTTCATGCCCCGGGAGAGGGTGTTGACGTCGGCGTCTGCCTTGTCCTCGAGATCGACCAGAGCGAGCAGGTCGGTGACGAGGGCGGCTCGGGCTTCGGGGCGCACCCCGTGAGCGGCAGCGAAGAAATCGAGGTACTCGGTCGAATCCAGGCTCTCGTACACGCCGAAGACGTCCGGCATCCAGCCGATCAACCGCCGAACCGACTTCGGATCGATCTCGGGATCGACTCCGCCGACCCGCACTGACCCACCGTCCCGGGCGAGGAGGCTCGACATGAGCAGCATGGCCGTGGTCTTCCCCGCTCCGTTCGGGCCCACGAGTCCCATCACCGCCCCGTCGGGCACCGCCAGGTGGGCGCCGTCGAGCGCCCTCACCTGTCCGTACCTCTTGTCGACGCCCTCGAACTCGATGATCATGCCCCCGCCACCTCCCAGCTGAGGAGATGCTCGTACGGCAGGAAGGGCCCGCTGAGACGGCTCAGCCTGGCCATCACCTCGCCACCAGGTGAGAGCAGTCCGTCGGCCACGTCGTCGCCGCGCTCGGGTCGAACCCACTCGCCTCGATCCCAATCCCACAAGTCGACGGCTTCCAGACCGCCGTCGAGGCGGAGACGACCCACCCCATCCGGGACCCGGTAGCGCAGCGCCAAGGTCCCCCCCTCGACAAAGAGGATCCCATCGGTCCGGCTGACGAAACCGGCGTCGTCCACGTCGATCACCTCGGGCAGGGCCGTACCCAACCCTGCGCTCTCGGCATCGTCGAGGAACAGCGGGAGGAGAAGCAACGATGGCCCCGATGCTGCGATCGTCCGCTGGTCCACCTGCATTTCCGGTGCGAAGTCCTCGGTGAACCCGAACACGTAGAACCCGGCGAAGACCTCGGGAGCGAAAGCTGCCCCCGACGACGCCAGCGGGTAGACCCGGTCCCACATGGTGGGGTCCTGACCCTGGATGGCGAGCACAGCATCGGCGAGGGGGTTGCCTCCAAATCCCGACACATCGGGTATCGCCAGTTCGATCACCTCTTCCTCGCCGGGTTCGAGGGAATCGCCTGCCGGGGTCGCCCACCCCGGGCCTCCGGCTCCCCACGACCAGAAGGTCATCGGGGAGTCGTTGCGCACCCGGACGGTGAGCATCCCAGCAGCGGTTTCCAACTCCACCACAGGCATCGCCACCTGCTCGCTCCACCTGGAATCGACTGCAGCCACCCCGAGCCGCGGGAAGTCGAAAGCGAGGCTGTGACCGTCCCCTTCGCCCTGGACCAGTGATCCGGACGGGCCGAACCAAACCTCCTCCGGCAGCGATGCACCGAGCCAGCCATCGGGGAGGGTCATGACACGCTCGCCTTCGCTCCCCGATGCGAGCATGACCACCGATCCGCCGCTGGCGGTCTCGGCGTCGGCGACGACCACCGAGGCGTGGCGGACCACCTCCTCGGTGACCCTGCTCCTGCCGGCGAGCCAGAAGCCGGCAACGGCGAGCACGCTGATGACCGGAACGGTGACCCAAGCCAGCTCGGGGCGACCCATGCGACGGAGGACCAAGAGGTTGACCGGCCCGACGATGACGGCATAACCCAAGATGGCCACAAGCAGCCATGAGATGTCGGGCACCAAAGCCTCGGAGGTGGCCATCGCGGCGGGAAGGAGGTTTGTTGCGGGCTGCGCGAACTGATCGCGGCCCAGCCCGGCCGTTGGCACGTCGCGCAGCAAACCCGCCCAGGCGATCGCATCCAGACCGGCGATGCTCTCCACCGAGATGAGCTCGCCGCGCCCGGATCGCTGCAATGAGGAATCACCGAGCGGCGAGACCGTGTCGGCCCCGAGCTCGAGCGCGGAGAGGTCGCGGTCCTGGCCGATTAACCGGCCTCCCCGACGAACCCAAGAAACCACCCCTGACTGTTCTCCTGGACCAAGCGCCGCGAGATCGCCCGGGCCGGCTATCAGATACCCGAGTGGGCCGGGGTCGGCGAGGTCGGCGGCAGCGACTTCGATGGGGATGACGGGCCTCCCCAGAGGGGTGGAACGCACCGAGCCGAGGACCGCGGCCGTCTCCGGAGCGCCGAGCAACCCAACGAGCAACTCGTCATCGGGAGTGGACACCTGCACGTCCTCGGAGACGATCTGGTCGCCCCCATCGGCAATAACCGAGATGCTGACACGGCCTCCGTCGGAAGGGGGCATGTAGATCTCGTAGACCTTCGCTCCATCGCCGGGAACCTCAACCGGGACCTGCCGGCGTGAGTCCGTCCAACTCCACCACGATCTCGCCAACCAGCAGCGCCGGAGACGTCACCTCGACCACCACCCGCACCGGCCTGTCCGGATGGACGTACCCGGAGACGCCCGCCGTCGCGGTGACCGTGGCCGCTTCGGCCGGCGGCTCCCCTTGGGTGAACAGGGCGGCGAGGAGCAAGGGCGCAGCGAATAGGCGCACGTCGATCAGACGCCTGCCGTGGCCCGGTGGTTCCGCTCGCTTGCGGAGCCCAGACCCGACCCTGCGCCGAGCAGAGCAGGCGGGTATTGCGGTCGGGTCATCCTCATGCGTGCCGAGTTTCTCGCACGGCTTCGAGTGCCTCCCCGGCGACCAGGATCCCAACTACGTCGTCCCCTTCGACGACCAGGAAGACTCTCTTCCCGGAAAACTCCTTTTCGAGCAGACTCTCTAGGTCCTGGTCGGGTCCGATGATGTCATCGGGACCCAACCGACGCATCACGGCCGCTACGGGTGTGGATCCCCTTTCTTGCTGGGGAAGGCGCCGGGCCGATGCGAGGCTGACCACGCCAACCGCCCGACCCCACGGGTCCACCACCGGGTGAAGGTCGCCGGCCGACGCATCGGCCAGGGCGAGCAGCTCATCGATGGGTAGCGCGGGCGAAGCCGCCCAAGTCCGGGGCTCCATGGCGACCCGGACGCTCGTACCGCGTCCCCGCCTTGCCCCGGCCGCCGGGCTCTCTGCCACCGAGGCCGCCTGCCACAGGAATATGCCGATGAAAACGAGCCACAACCCGGTGAAGCCGCGGGCCGTCCACATCCATGCACCCGCGGCAACCAGCAGTGCCGCTACCACCCTGCCGGAGACCGCAGCAACCCTGGTTGCCTTCCGCAGGCTCCCCGTCCAGCGCCACACCACCGCCCGCAGCACCCGACCACCGTCCATGGGAAAACCGGGGAGCAGGTTGAACAAGCCCAATCCCAGGTTCACCCACCCCAGCCAGTCGAGGATCGACACCGCCAGGCGCGGGCCGGGCACAACCGCTGCTGCACCGAGGAACACAAGACCTATAACCACCGAGGAAAGAGGCCCGACAACGGTCACCAACAGCTCCTCGCGGGCCGTTCGCGGCTCCTCCTCCAACTGGGAAACCCCGCCGAAGACGAACAGACGGATCGAGCTGACCCCGAGACCGAGCCTGCGTGCCATCGCAGAGTGGCTCGCCTCGTGGATGACGACCCCGACGAAGAAGAGGAGCGATGCCAGGACGGCTGCACCCCATAGGGCGGCCGACGACGACGTGGGGTTGGCCCGCTCGAATGTCGCTCTGAGACTGAGGGTGATGAGCGCCGCGATCACGAACCACGAGGGCGACAAGACCACCGGGATGCCAAAGACGCGAAATACGCCGGTTTGTGTCATGCGCGTCCCGCCACGGTAACGCCGCGCCGGGACTCTCAGGCTCAGAACCGCCTGGACCCGATGGTGCGTACAGCAGCGTGCTGCTCAAGGGAGGAACCGACAGATGCGCACTATCCGGACCGTCATCATCGCTGCCCTGGCCCTCGTCCTGGCAGGCTTGTGGTGGGGCTGCGACCGACACCACTGCAGACGCCGGTGCCCAAGAGGCAACCACCATCGCCGCCGATACAACCGCGGCGGCGGACACCACGGCTGCAGCCGATACCACCGCGGCCCCTGACACGACCATGGCCGCCGAGACCACGGCAACCTCGACCGACGACACAACCGACGATTCCACGGACGACTCGACGGACGACTCGGCCGGGGCAGCCATGGAGATCGGGACGACGGAGAGCGACCTCGGAACCATCCTGGTCGATGCAGAGGGCCGGACGCTCTACGCATTCCTCAACGACGCCGATGGTGAACCGACCTGCGCAGGGCGACTGCGCCGAGTCATGGCCGGCTCTCACCGGGACCGCATCGGCCGGCGAGGGTGTGGACGACTCGCTGATCAGCACCGTGGACGCGCTCGAAGGCGGGACGCAGGTGAAGTACGGCGACTGGCCGCTCTACTACTTCGCCGGGGACGAGGCGGCCGGGGATGTCAACGGCCAGGGTCTCGGGGAGGTCTGGTACGTGATCGACCCAGACGGCGAGCCGATCGAGGGCTGACTCAACGACCCGAGTTCACTTCTTGGCGGACTCGTAATAGGGATCGTCGCCGGAGGCGTGGTCGGTGACATCGACCACGCCAACCAACTCGGGGATCGCCTCGAGCAGGATCCGCTCGATCCCGTGCCGGAGGGTGACCTGGGCCATCCCGCAGCCCTGGCAGCCCCCCATCATCTTCAGGTATACGGTGTCGTCCTCGACCGAGACCAGTTCGGCCGCCCCGCCGTGGGCAGCGATCGCCGGGTTCACCTGGAGTTCGAGGACCTGACGCACCTGCTCGGCGAGCGGTCCGCTCAACTCACCGGTCGGGACCGATCCCATGGTCGGGCTGCCCGGCCGGTTTGGGTTGTCGATGGTCAGACCGGGCGCGGCGGGGTCGGCGGACATCGCCAGGGTGGCACCTTGGCAGCTTTGTGGTGTCGCCGGCAGGGATCACCACCGCCAGCCCGTCGTGACGTTCGATGATGTCGTCGGTACGGGCGTCGCTCAGCGGGATGAAAGAAAGCTCGTATGCGAAGGCGGGCCACTTGATGCCGCTGACCTCGATCGCCAGCGCCAACTCCCCGTCTTCGTCCTCCTCCTCGGTCATCACATCGCGGACAAAGGCGATCGCCTCGTCGGTGAGGGTGAGGATGTTCTCGTCGGCCATTGGGAGGATGCTAACCCCCGGAGGGCACATTGCGATGAGAGAGGCCGTCACCACAGCGCCCGTGGCGGACCATCATGGCGAGGTGCCGACCGCTCTCCTCGTCCTCCCCACCACCGCCTACCGGGTGAGCGACTACCTCGACGCCGCCGCGGCTCCTCGGGGTGGAAGTGGCGGTCGCCTCCGAGGAGGACCAGGCGCTCGCCGACCAGATGGGCGAGCGCTTCCTCCGCATCGACCTCCACCGCCCGGAGTGGTCCGCCGACCGAATCGTCGAGCGCTCACACAGCCAGGCGATCGACGCCATCGTCCCGGTGGACGACCAGGGTGTCCTGGTGGCGGCGCTGGCCGCCAGACGGCTCGGGCTGGCGCACAATCCTCCCCATGCGGTGGCGCTGACACGCAACAAGGCGGGGATGCGACGCGCCATGAAGCGCCGAAGGTGTGCCACAGCCCGACTTCAGGGTGGTGGAAGGCGGTGACGACCCGGCCGCTCTGGCCGGTGAGATCGGACTCCCCGTGGTCATCAAGCCGCTCTCGCTCAACGCCAGCCGAGGTGTTATCCGGGTCGACGAGCCGTCGGCCGTGATGTCTACCGCCGAGCGGGTACGCCGGATAGTGGCCGTGGCAGGTGGGAACCCCCAGGAGCCCATCCTGGTCGAGGAGTACGTCCCCGGCCACGAGGTGGCGGTCGAGGGGCTTGCTGCGCCGTGGCGAGTTGGAGTCGCTCGCCGTGTTCGACAAGCCAGACCCCCTCGTTGGCCCGTACTTCGAGGAGACCATGTTCGTCACCCCTTCGCGGCTCCACCCCGAAATGGTCGACGAGGTGCTGGCGGTGACCCGGATGGCTGTGAGCGCCCTCGGTCTGCTCGAGGGACCCATTCACGCCGAGCTCCGCGTCGACGGGAGCACGGTGCGTCTCGTCGAGGTCGCCTCCCGGCCGATCGGCGGTCTCTGTGCCCGCTCGCTCCGCTTCGGGATGATGGGAACGACGCTCGAGACCGTCTTGTTGCGGCACGCCCTCGATCTCCCCGCTGCCGGAGTGCACCGCTCGTTGCAGGCCTCAGGCGTGTTGATGATCAGGATCCCGCGAGCGGGACGATTGACGGGCGTGGACGGAGTGGACGATGCTCTCGGCGATCGACGGGGTCACCGGTGTCGAGTTGTCGGTGTCAACCGGCACATACCTGATGCCTGTTCCCGAGGGGGGTCGGTATCTGGGCTTTGTGTTCGCCTCGGCCAAGCGCCCCGACGAGGTCGAGGCGGCGCTGCGGTCCGCCGATGACCTGATCACGGTCCGGATCGAGGGCTGAACAGTGTTGGCCGTGGGGGGGACGACCCCCCCAACACCCCCCCGCCGGCCCGCAGTGCGCTCGCTGCCACCGGGGAAGGGGGAAGCGGGTCGCTTGACCTCAAATGTTGGCCTGTGGGGGGGACGACCCCCCCAACACCCCCCCGCCGGCCCGCAGTGCGCTCGCTGCCACCGGGGAAGGGGGAAGCGGGTCGCTTGACCTCAATATTGGCCCGTGGGGGGGACGACCCCCCCAACACCCCCCCGCCGGCCCGCAGTGCGCTCGCTGCCACTGGGGAAGGCGGGAGCGCGTCGCTTGACCTCTCAATCGATCGGCGGTCTCGAGGGCCGGGCTACGCCGCGGCCCCCATCTGCGGAACACCGTACGACGCTGTCCGGGTGCAGAGCGGTCCGAGGTCCACGGGGCGTATGGCGCCATGGTCAATTCGGCCAGCGAGAGAAGCACCGTGTCGTAGTTGACCCGCCACCCGGCGAATGCCGCCCAGGCGGCGTCACGATCGTCGCGCAGCGGGACGCCGGCTGCGGCCAGGGCTGTCGATTGCCTCGTCGAACTCGGCCCGTGTGATGCTCACCGGGTCGGTTGGCGACGGATCGGGGTCGAAGACGATCCCGAAGAAGGCGGCCACATGGCGGAAGGCGATGTAGCCGGCGCGCAGGCAGATGTCGGCGGAGGGATCGTGGGGGATGTCGAGCGCGGCGTTGATCAGCGCCGCCGAGTCGAGCACCGCACCCCCGGCGGTGATCCACGAACGATCCGGCTGGGGTGAGCGGAAGAAGACCAGCGGGGGGTATGAGGTGTGGGTCTCGTCCACCTCGGCGAACCAGCGCTCCCAGTCGTCCCAGAGCGCCGAGTAGGAGTCCGCCCACCCAATGCGGTGGAACCGGATGCAGCAACTCCACCGCCGATGGCGGACTCCCCGCCCGGACCTCGAGAAGCGCCACCTCCCGCTCCCGCCGGCTGAAGGCGTTGTACATCGTGGGCAGATAGCTGATGAGCAGGGCGACGATGCCAAGACCTGCAGTCGCCTCGGCGAAGACGAGCACGTGGTCCAAGACGGACTCGGCACGGACGAACCCCAGGGTGAGCAGCGAGGACCCGCTCAACGAGAAGGCCTCGAATCCGGTCCTCCCACCGAGCGACCAGAACATGAGGGTGAATCCCATGGCAACGGTGAACGCCCAGGCAAAGGGAAGCAGGACGAGGCTGACCGGGGCGTAGAGAGCCATGACCCGGTCGCGGGCGACGTACTCGCGCCGCTCCGAGGCCAGCAGTCGGAAGAGCTTCCCGGTGGTGAAGAACACGGCTCTGGTGAGCAGGTTCACGTCGCCACGGGGGAGCACAACGGTCTTGACTGCGGCCAGCAACCCCCAACCGGCGACCAGAAGGCCGCCGATGAAGGTCACAACTCGCAGGGCGGTCATCACGGGGCGGGGACGCTACTCGGGATAGCAGGCGGCTCCCTGCCAGGATGGATGGATGGACATGCCGCGCTCCTCCGGGGTCCTCCTCCATGTCACCAGCCTCCCCGGCCCCGACGGGATCGGTGACCTTGGACAGGCGGCATTCGACTGGGTGGACAGGCTGGCCGCCACCGGCTGCCACTACTGGCAGATCCTGCCGCTCGGGCCGACAGGCTACGGCGACTCGCCCTACCAGTGCTTCTCTGCATTCGCCGGCAACGGCTACCTGGTCGCATCGCAGCTTCTGCTGGAGGAGGGGCTCCTGGTGGCGTCGGACCTGGGCGACCGTCCCCAGTTCTCCCCTCATCACGTCGACTACGGCCGCGTCATCCCGTGGAAGCTCGATCTGCTCGATCGCGCCTTCGACCGCTTCACCCCTGACGATTCGTACCTGGAGTTCCGCCGGTCCGAGGCGGCTGGCTCGACGACTTCGCCCTGTTCATGGCGCTCAAGGACCAGTACGGCGGCCGGCCCTGGGTGGACTGGCCGGTGCCGCTGCGCGACCGGCACCCAGGTCAATTGGAGCGGGCGCTCGACGCCTATCGCGATGGAGGTCGAGCGCCACGCCTTCCGGCAGTGGCTCTTCCACCGGCAATGGGGGGAGGTCCGGCGACGCGCCCACCAGCAAGGGCTGGAGGTGATCGGCGACATCCCGATCTTCGTCGCCCACGACTCGGCCGACGTTTGGGCAAATCGTGACCTCTTCTTCCTCGATGATGAGGGGCGGCCCACCGTGGTCGCCGGCGTCCCTCCGGACTACTTCTCCCCGACCGGTCAGCTCTGGGGCAACCCCCTCTACGACTGGGATCGGCACCGGCACACCGGGTACGAGTGGTGGCTGGGAAGGCTGCGTTCTGTGCTCTCGGTCGTCGACGTGGTCCGGCTGGACCACTTCCGCGGCTTCGCCGGCTACTGGGAGATCCCGGCCGACGCCGAAACCGCCATCGCCGGTCGCTGGGTCCCCGGACCGGGAGCCGACTTCCTCCAGCACGTCCGGGCGGTGATGGGTGACCTTCCCATCATTGCCGAGGACCTCGGGGAGATAACTCCCGATGTCCACGAGCTACGCGACCGCTTCGAGCTTCCCGGGATGGCCATCCTCCAGTTCGCCTTCGACAGCGATTTGAGCAATCCATTCCTCCCCCACAACCTCCGCGAGCGAAGCGTCGTCTACACCGGTACCCACGACAACGACACCACATGGGGCTGGTGGGCGACAGCGCCCGAGCACGAGCGGAGGTTGGCGATGGACTACCTGGCTTCGGATGGGACCGACATCGCATGGGACCTCATCCGCGCCGGTTGGCGCTCGCCGGCGGCGACGGCGGCGGCTCCGCTGCAGGACATCCTCGATCTGGGAACAGAGGCACGGATGAATTTCCCAAGCCGGCCGGGAGGCAATTGGCGCTGGCGGGTGGGGGTCCCCCCTCTGCCCGACACGCTGATCGATCGTCTGGCACGACTCAACGCCGAGACCGGGCGCCTTGTCGGGGCCGGCTAGGCGCGTCGGTCACCACCGGTCGGCTAATTGACGATTGAGGTCGCCGACTAGCACTTCGTCGACGAGATTCAGGAGGAGGCGGTCATCTCAGGCATTGGCCACCAATTGGTCGGCCACGTCGGGGACCGCTCGGTACAGATCGCGCGGCGGCCGCTGATAGTCGCCACCAGGGGGTCGCGACGGCAGCTCGAGCGGTGCCGTGTGCACATCCGAGTACGGGATCTGGGCGAGCAGGTGAGAGATGCAGTTGAGCCGCGCCCGTCGCTTGTCGTCGGCCTCAACTGTGTACCACGGCGCCTCTGGGATGTCGGTGTGGACAAACATCTCGTCCTTGGCCCGCGAGTATTCGACCCATCGGGTGCGCGATTCGAGGTCCATCGGGGACAGCTTCCACCGCCTCATCGGATCTTTCATCCTCGAGGCGAAGCGGCGCTCCTGTTCCTCGTCGCTAACCGAGAACCAGTACTTGATCAGCCGTATCCCGTCCTCGACCAGCATCCGTTCGAAAACGGGGCACTGGTGGAGGAAGCGGCGGTACTCATCAGGCGAGCAGAACCCCATCACGCGCTCCACTCCCGCCCGGTTGTACCAACTGCGGTCGAGTAGAACTATCTCCCCGGCGGCGGGGAGGTGGGAGACGTACCGCTGGAAGTACCACTGGGAGCGTTCTCGCTCGGTGGGGGCGGGTAGAGCGATGATGCGCGCCACCCGCGGGTTGAGATACTCGGCGATCCTCTTGATGACACCACCCTTGCCGGCAGCGTCTCGGCCCTCGAAGACCACCACCACGCGATCGCCCTCCTGGCGCACCCATTCTTTGAGCTTGACCAACTCGGCCTGAAGGTCGAGGAGGGCACGCTCGTAGGCCTTCTTGGGGAGCTTTGTGTGGTGAACGTGCTTGGTGCTTGCGTCGTCTTTGGCCATGGTGTGGCCAGGCTAGGGAAAGCCAGGCTCGCTCGCTTCGCTCGCTCGCTGTATTGGGTATTGGGTATTGGGTATGGGGAGTGCGTCGCGCGCTCACTACCCATTACCCATTACCCATCGCACGTAGCATCCGAGTGTGCCGCCGCGACTCCTCGGGCTTTGCGCCGTTCTGCTCCTCGCCATGGCCTGCTCCGGCTCGGATTCGAGCGGGACGACCGTGGCCGGGCCCGAACCCAGACCACCGCGGCTGGTGGCGCCACCACCATCGGCACCGCCACCACCGTCGCTAGCACCGCGACCACTGCCGGGGCGGCGGGTGGGGACACCGATGGTGGTCTCCTGATCCTGGACGGGTCGGGCAACGTGGTCGTGCTGGCACCAGATGGGAGCGGGTCGAACCAGATCACGGACGACGCCGGTCCCGATCAGGTCTATCTCCAACCCACCTGGTCGCCAGACGGCGACCGGGTTGTGGTGACATCCCTCACGGCCGAGGGCTCCACCGTCCTCGTGGCGCCTCTCGACGGCGAGTCGATTCCGACGACGACCGAGTTCGCCCCGTTCTACTTCCAATGGAGCCCGGTTGGCGACAGGGTCGCATTCCTGGGTACGCCCGAGCAGGGAGGCATCGCGCTTGGGATGCTCGATGCCGCTGCGGGGACGGTGGAGACCATCGACACCGGTCAGCCCTATTACTTCCATTGGTCGACCGACGGTTCCCGGCTCGCTGTCCATGTCGGCTCCGACCGGCTCGACCTGATCGACCCCGTCACCGGGGATCGCACCCCATTGGGGCAGACACCGGGCACCTTCCAGGCTCCTGAATGGCACCCCGACGGGTCCCGGTTGGTCGCGGTCCTCCGTGCCGAGGCGGGCGGGGTCAACGCGTCATACAACTCGGCGCTGACGCAGGGGTCCACCCAGCGGCTTGCGGTGATCGACGTCGAGTCAGGCGAGGTCGAGGAGGTGGCAACCATCGACGGTGCGGTCGCCTCGCAGATGTCGCCGGGCGGCGACCGCATCGCCTACAACGTCGCCGGGCCCAATGGAGGTGAGGTCTGGGTGACCGATCTCGCCGGGGGGCGGCCCGAGCGGGTCGCCCGGGGCACGGTGGTGGCGCTGCAGTGGAGCCCCGGCGGCGACCGCCTGCTGATGCTGCGACTGGCCCCCGACAACGTGGCTCCGGTGGTTCCAATCGTGTGGGACGGGAGCGAGCGCACCGAGTTTCCCGGCTTCACCCCGACACGGGCCTTCCTCAGCGAGTACCTCCCCTTCTGGGAGCAGTACAGCCGCGGGCTGACGCTGTGGTCCCCGGATGGACAGGCGTTTGCCTACCCGGCTGCCGGTCCTGACGGCGACCGGATCCTCGTCCAGCCGGTGAGTGCTACCGAGCCCCTGGACGTCGGCGCGGGTACCGTGGTCGCCTGGTCACCCTGATCCCCGCGACCGGATCGGTTTCGGTGTGAGAGACGGCGACGTGGCCGACAACAACGGTGAGCCAGACGCCGAAGGCACAGCCCTCCCGGTGAGGATCCGGCCTTTGGTGGATTTCCTCCACACCGAGGCGGCAGGCGGCGTCGTGCTCCTCGCCGCCACGGTGGTGGCGCTGGTATTGGCCAACTCGCCGTGGAGCGAGGCGTACCAGTCGTTCTGGCACACGCTCGTTCTCCATAGAAGCAGGACCGCTCAGCCTCACCCTCGACCTGCAGGAATTGGTCAACGACGGTCTGATGGCGGTGTTCTTCTTCGTGGTTGGGCTGGAGATCAAGCGCGAACTGGTCGAGGGAGAATTGCGTGGAGTGCGCCGGGCGGCGCTGCCAGCCATCGCCGCTGTCGGGGGGATGGTGGTTCCCGCCGCCATCTATCTGTTGATCAACGCCGGCGGACCCGGCGAACGAGGCTGGGGTATCCCCATGGCGACCGACATCGCGATGGCGGTAGGGGTGCTCAGTCTGCTCGGCAGCCGGGTGCGCCCATCCCTCAAGCTGTTCGTCCTGGCGCTGGCGATCGTCGACGATATCGGCGCAATCCTCGTCATAGCCTTCTTCTACAGCGGTGGCGTCCACGTAGCACCACTTGTCGGAGCAGCCGGGATGGTTGCCGTCGTGTTTGTGATGAGAGCGGTTGGGGTGCAGGCCATACCCGCATACCTCGTCGCGGGGATCGTCGTGTGGCTGTTCCTCCACGAGGCAGGTATCCATCCCACCATCACCGGGGTGATATTCGGGCTTCTGGCGCCGACCCGGCCGGCACTGCGGAGCGACATGATCGACGAGTCCGAGCTCACCGACCTGTCGAGCCCTCAGGCGGCCAGGGAGACGGCGGCAGCAGCCCGTCAGTCCGTCTCGGTGGTCGAGTGGCTCGAACACGCGCTGCACCCGTGGACCAGTTTCTTGATCCTGCCCCTCTTCGCCCTGGCAAACGCAGGCGTCCCGCTGAACGCCGATGCCCTCACCGTCGCCGTCGGGTCCCCGATCACGATCGGGATAGTGCTTGGTTTGGTCGTCGGGAAGACCGTCGGGATCACTGCTTTCGCCTGGCTGGCGGTCAGAACGCGGGCAGGGGAAATGCCCGACGGCGCAACATGGCCATCGATTACGGGTGTGGCGGCAATTGCCGGCATCGGGTTCACGGTTGCCATCTTCATCGCCGGACTCGCCTTCGAGGATCTCGGGCTGCAGGATCTGGGGAAGATCGGCATCCTCGTGGGCTCGCTACTCGCAGCCGTGATCGGGGTGCTGCTGCTCCGTCTTAGCGGGCCGGCGCGGGCAGGACCGCCCGGGAGATGATTCTCAATTTGCCGTCATACCGGCGACCGACTCGAGCGCCGCACCCAGCGGAACCGCGAGGCGGTCGATGCCCGCCCACGGGTCCCCGTCGGAGATCCTCGGTGCAATGGTGCCTAGCCGCCACCTATCGGGTCTGCTCCTCCCTATCTCGTCCCAGGTGAGCGGTACCGCCACCGGAGCACGCGGCTTGGGGCGGACCGACCACGGGCAGACCGCCGACTGGGCGTACCGGTTTCGGAGCCAGTCGATGAAGACCCTGCCCTCTCGCTTGGCAATGCGGAACTCGGTCGTCAGCCGCTCGGGATGCCGAGCCGCCAGTGCGGCCGAGATGGCCCTGGCGGTCTCGCCGACCTGCTCGACGGTGGCTTCGGGGACGAGCGGCACAACGACGTGGTACCCCTTCGACCCCGTGGTCATCGGGAGTCCCACGAGCCGCAGTTCTTCGAGGATGGCGCCAACCTGCCGTGCTGCCCAGCGAGCCGCCACAACGTCTCCTTCGGGGGGGTCGAGGTCAAAGATCATCCGGTCGGGTCGATCAAGCGTCGGCACCCTGCTGGTCCAGACGTGGAAGGTCAGCGTCCCCTGGTTGGCTAGATAGGCCAGTCCCTCGCCATCGTCGACTACGGGGTGCTCTACGGTCCCGTCCTCCTTGGGGACCACGACCCGCCTGATCGACTCGGGGAAGTAGTCGGCGGCGTGCTTCTGAAAGAAACCCTGCTGGCCGATGCCGCTGGGGTAACGCTCGAGCGTGAGGGGCCGGCCCATGGCGTGGGGCACCATGATCGGAGCCACGGTCTCGTAGTACCCGACCAATTCGCCCTTGGTGATCCCGTCGTCGGGGAACAGCACCTTGTCGGGATTGCTCACCTCCATGAGCCGATTCTGCCTAGTGGTGGCCATTTACGACGGATCGAAACGGACCTGGCGGCCCCTCCGTTCCAACTCCTCGACGAGCGCCGCCTCGCTGAACGTGGCGAGGTCGATCGACCAGGGCCGATCAAGGGGCGGTGGGGCACCCACGACTAGCCGGGCGACCGGGTCGCGCAGGGTGCGCGCCCACGCCCGCCCCTTGGCGCCCGTCTCGAAGCTGAGCGTGCCATCCGAGTTGGCGCGGTAGACCCTCGCCTCCACCTGAGGGTTGGCGCGCGATCCGCGCTCTCCGTATACGAGGAGGATCGACCCAGCGGGGACGTCCTGGATGCCACCCGTGGCGACGAAGCTTCCCTCGTAGGCCCACCCCGAATCGAGTGAGCCGTCGACATTCGTCACCACTTTGGCCCAGTTCTTGTGGCGCTCGTCGCCGATCAGCGGAACCTCGACCGGGACGAGAACGACTTCGTCCATACCCCCGACTGTAAGGGCCGGGGATAGCGGACGGCAGATGTCCGCGGGGTGTGGCAACCTCGGTGCGGTGGACGCGGGATCGATCACATACGACCTGGCCGGGCGCGGGCTCCTCATCGGCACCTGCAGCTGGACAGACCCAACGCTCACCGGCAACACCTCGTTCTATCCGCGCAAGGAGATGACCGCCGAGGAGCGGCTCCGCCACTACGCGGGTCACTTCCCGATCGCCGAGGTCGACTCCACCTATTACGCACCACCCAGCGAGATGACTGCCGGATTGTGGGTGGATCGGACGCCGGATGGTTTCACCTTCGACATCAAGGCCTTCCGGTTGATGACCCAGCACCCGACGCCTCTGTCATCGCTCTGGAAGGACTTCAGGGAGAAGGTCCCCGACGACGCGAAGGAGAAGAAGAACATCTACGTCCGTGACCTTCCCCGGGAGCTCCAGGCCGAGGCGTTCTCCCGTTTCGCCGAGGCGCTCATGCCGCTGCACTCCTCGGGGAAACTTGGCCTGATCCTCTTCCAGCTACCGCCATACGTGTATCCCAACCGAGGGAGCTTCGGCTATATGAAGTGGGCGGCGGCACAGCTCCCCGACTACCGGATCGCCGTCGAGTTTCGCCAGGCCAAGTGGATGGACGACGAGCACCGCGAGGAGACCTTGTCTTTCCTCGACCGGCACGGAATGACCTATGTCGCCGTCGACGAGCCGCAAGGATTCAAGAGCTCGATCCCGGCGTTAGCCGCCGCCACCACCGACGTTGCCGAGGTCAGGTTCCACGGCCGCAACGCCGAGACCTGGGAGAAAAAGGGGATCTCAGCGGCCGAGCGGTTCAAGTACGACTACGAGCGTCCCGAGATGGAGGAGTGGGTCCCCCGCATCGAAGCCCTCCAAGAGCGGGCCAAGGAGACCCACCTCCTCATGAACAACTGCTACGCCGACTACGGCATCCGTTCGGCCCAACTCCTGGCGGGTCTGTTGGGCTAAGAGAAGACGGCGGACGGCAGACGGCAGACGGCAGCAACGAACCCGTCCTCCTGCTTGGGGACGGACTGGATCATTCCGTCTTCCTTGGGCCGCTTACGGCCCCCTTGCTACGGTCGACGACCATGGCAAAACGACTCACTCCAGAGGCGCTGTGGGCCATCCCACGGGTGGGGGCACCGGTGGTCTCCGAGGACGGTTCCTTCCTGGTGGTCCCGGTGACCACCGCCGACACCGAGGCGAACAAGACGACCACCCGACTCTGGCGGGTGCCGAGAGACGGTGGCGGACCCGAGCCGATCACGTCGGCGGATGCGAGCGCCTCGGGGCCAGCGATCAGCCCGGACGGTGCCCATCTCGCCTTCGTCCGCAAGGACGATTCGGGCGACAACCAGGTTTGGGTGCTGCCACTGCGTGGTGGCGAGGCACGCAGGATCACCGATATGCCGCTCGGCGTCCTCGGGGCGAAATGGCTACCCGATGGGAGCGGTCTCGTTGTGCTCGCCGACGTCTACAGGGAGGCGCTCACCCTCGACGCTGCCCGCGAGCGCCGCAGCTCGTTGGACGAAGACCCCGTTAAGGCGCACGTCACCGAGGATCGCACCTATCGGTTCTGGGACGTATGGCTCACCGAGGGCAAGGTTCCCCATCTCTTCCGCGTTCCGGTGGAGGGCGGTGAAGCCCTCGATTTGATCCCCGACTCGAAGATGTGGTGGCAATTCCCCTCCACCGATAACCCGATGGCGGACTTCGACATCGCTCCCGACGGCTCCGAGATCGCCTTCGCCGCCGACACCTCCGAGCCTCCCCACTTCGAGCCGCGCTGGGCGATATTCACGGTGCCGGCGAAAGGTGGCGATGTGCGATGCCTCACCCCCGACCACACCGGGCACGACCATCGCCCCCGGTACTCCCCCGACGGTGCCCATCTCGTCTTCGGGATGCAGCGCATCCTCCAGTTCTACGCCGACCGGGTGAGACTCGTTGCCATCGAGCGCTCCACCGGCGCTGAGACCGTTCTCACCGAGGACTGGGACGCTTCGGCCGCAGCCTGGGAGTTCGAGCCCGGTGGCAGCTTGGTGACAGCTGCCGAGGATTTGGGACGTCAGAGCCTCTACCGGATGGGTGTTGAGGCAGGCGAGCCGGTCCTTATGGTCGAGGGCGGAACGCTTTCCGATCCTGCTCCGGTCGCCGAAAACGAAGGCTATGTCCAACACCAGAGTCTCTCCGAGCCACCCGAGGTCGCCCTGTACAGCGACGGAGAATTGCGTCGGGTGACCTCATTCACCGTCGAGGCACTCGAGGGAATCGAGTTGGGGCAGGTCGAAGAGTTGGAGGTGACTGGGTCAGGAGAGGCCCCGATCCAGGTCTATCTGGTCAGCCCGCCGGGAGAGTCCACCGTCCCCTTGCCTCTGGTCCATCTGGTCCATGGAGGGCCGCACGGGACGTTCGGCGACGCGTGGCACAACAGGTGGAACGCCCATGTATTCGCCGCGCCGGGCCGGGCGGTGGCGCTGGCCAATTTTCACGGCTCGACCGGGTTCGGTGAGGCGTTCACCATGTCGATACACGGTGCCTGGGGCGAGCACCCGACAGCCGACGTCCTCGCCGTCACAGACGACCTGATAGAGCGGGGCGTGGCGGATCCCGACCGCCTGGCGTTGGCCGGCGGTTCGTACGGCGGATACCTCACCTGCTGGATCACCGCCACCACCGACCGCTTCACATGCGCCGTGGCGCACGCCGCCGTGACCGATCTCCCGGCGATGTACGCCTCGGACTGGACCACCGACACAAGCCTCGCCTTCGGGGCCTTCCCATGGGACGACCTGGATCGGGTCAACCGATGGAGTCCGTTCGCCCAGTCGGCCAAGGTCGGGACGCCGACCCTCATTGTCCATGGTGAACTTGATCTGCGGGTGCCCGTGACCCAGGGACTTGCCTGGTACGGGATGCTCAAGGCCCGAGGTGTCGAAGCGCGCCTGGTTCATTACCCCGACGAGAACCACTGGATCCTCCAGCCGCGCAACTCGCTCCACTGGTATGGAGAAGTGCTCGGGTGGCTGGAAAGACACCTCGGTGCCGGCAAACCTTCACGTTGAACTCCAGGTCCAACCCTAGAGAACGAATGACAAAATCGTCTTAGCCTCTACTTGAAGGTAAGACGGTTGCCAACCCAGGGTTGACGGTACATCCCCGGCACTCCCCAACCCCTGGGTTGGCGGGGGTGCGCTAGCTGACGGGCATCACCGCCAGCAGGGTCCCGCTCCGGAGCCGCACCGAAGCGACGGGGAGGAGGAACTCGTTGCTCACTCCCCAGGTGGACCCGGGTTCGATGGTGGCGTCGTCCAACTCCCAGCGCAGCCCCTCGGTGGTCACTCCCTCGGCGGCGCCGTGGAAAGGAATGAGGGACACCAACCCTCCGACCGAGCCGTGGAGCCGGTTTGCGCTGTGAATGACCATCGATCTCGCCCCAGCGACAAGCCACTCGATCTCGATCCCGGCATGGGCCGGCGCCGTCAACAGGTGGGCGTTGCCCAACGTGTGATCGAGCCGGCCCCCGCGTCCGCCGACCACAACGACGCGGTCGGCATCGGCGCGGTGAGCCGCTCCCATGGCGAGTTCGAGGTCGGTAGAGTCCTTGTCTCGGGGATGGCGCTCGACCGCTGCCTCCGGGCATCGACGCCAACGCTTCGGGCGAGACCGAGTCGAAGTCGCCAATCACCAGATCTACCTTCAACCCAAGGTCGAGGGCAAGGTCCAGGCCCGAGTCGGCGGCAATGACCAAGGCCGATGCGGGTAGATCTTCGATCACATCGGCGGGAACGGGATCGCCGCCGGCGAATATCACCACGGTGACGCCACCCTCGATGGTCATGGACCCGAGGCCGCCAGCCTCCGGGCGTAGTGGCTGACCCAGTTTTCGGATGGTGCGTCCAACCGATGGGAGCGTGCCGCTTCGATCAGCATCGTGACCAGCCGAGGTCGGTCGAGCCAGCGACCCATCTCACTCCGCAGCGCCTCCAAGGCATGATCGGCGTACCACAACGCCCACTCCGGGTCCTCGGCGTCGCTCATCGCTGCTGTGTGGGCCTTCTTGGTCTCGTCGAGGATTCTCTCGATCCGCTCCTCCGCCGAGGCCGGCGGCGGGGAGGTCCCATAGACCTCGGGATTGGCGCACGCCGGCATCCTCTCCCCCGCCAGACCCGCCAGGAGATTCTCCACGGCAAGCTCGCCCATCCGGGCACGGGTGGTCACCGAGGCACTGCCGATGTGGGGGACGATCACGCAGTTGAGCATCTCGAGCAACGGGTCGCTCGGGTCGATCGGCTCTGGGTCGGTCACATCGAGCCCGGCAGCGGCGATGACGCCGGAAGCGAGGGCCTCGGCCAGCGCCACCTGGTCGACCAGACCGCCGCGTGCCACATTGACCAAGCACCGCGTTCGGCTTCATCGAGTGGAGTGCCTCCCGGTCGATGATGTGTCGGGTTGCCTCGGTTAGCGGGGCGGTGAGCACCACGTGGTCGGCGACGGAGAGCAACTCGTCGAGTGGGAGTCGACGCGCACCCAACTCAAGGTCGGCCTCGGGGCGGGGATTCGGGCCGGCGTACACGACCTCCATGCCGAATCCGACGGCACGACGGCCCACTGCTCGGCCGATGCGCCCCATACCCACCACTCCGAGCACGGTGTGGTGCAGGTCATTTCCAAGCAGGAGGTTCGGCGCCCAACGCTGCCATTCCCCTGCCGCCACCATCCGAGCGCCCTCCACGAGACGGCGGCCCGCAGCAAGGAGCAGTCCGATGGCGGTGTCGGCGGTGGTGTCGGTGAGGACATCTGGGGTGTAACCCACCGGTATGCCGCGCCTCGTGCAGGCGGCGAGATCGATGTTGTCCAAGCCAACGGCAACCTGGGAGATCACCCGCAGCCGCGGGGCCGTGTCGATGAACGAGGCGTCGATCGGATCGGAGAGCATCGAGAGCAGACCGTCGACCGCCATAACCGAAGCCCGGACCCGGTCCGCCGGCATCGGGTCGTCGCCCTCCCACACCTCGACGACGGCCACCTGTTCCAATGGCCGGAGCGAAACGCCCCATGGCCTTCTCGTGACCAACACGACCGGTGGCGCAACCATCGTCACCCCCCGGCGAGATGAACGTTGCTCAGGCGGTCGCTACCCCACCGACCTCAGACACCTGCTTCTGGGCGCTCCTCACCGAGAACGACGTCGCGATGATCACGATCCCCCAGATGATGAGCCAGATGCCGAGGACCCACACGAGGGTCAAGAGCGATATCCCGGGCCAGATGAATACAACGGCACCCGCGATCACGCTGAGCACCCCTCCGAAGATCGACCAGCCTCGGGCCGGCGTCGAGTGGTCGGCGATTGCATCGACCGTGCGGATTATCCCGGAGACCACCCAGTAGATCCCAAGCAGAAATGGCAAGGGCGCCAGCGGTAGCAACGAGATTACGCAGGACCCAAAGGCCGACGATGATGGAAAGAACACCGAGCAGGGCGGACATGACCCTCATCCCGCCTGATTCCCCGTGGCGGAAAACCGCCACGATCTCGAAGATCCCCGCCACCAGCAGTTGCACCCCGAACAGGATGGCGATGGTGGCAATCGTCGCTTCCGGCCAGACGAGCACCATGATCCCGAGGATCAGGGTGAGGATGCCGTAGAACAGCACCCACCCCCAACTCCTGGCCATGCCCTCCAAGGTGTCGGTGTCCGAACTGTATGTCATCTGCTCGTCCTCCCCTCGAGTCGGGCGCATGCTACGACGTCAACCTGCCGGCGGATGGTCAAGCTCAGCTGCGGGGAACGTCCTTCCAGGGCAGATCCTTGTCGGCCCGCGGCTCACCAGGAAGCCCGAGGACCCGCTCGCCGAGGATGTTCCGCATGATCTCCGAGGTCCCGCCCTCGATCGAGTTTGCCCTCGCCCTGAGGAAGTTGCGCTGCGGGTGAGCGGTTCCAATCCCCGCTCGCTCGGGTCGCTCAAATGTGTATCCGTTCGGATAGAGGAGCCCATCGGCGCCGAGCAGCGAGACGGTGAACTCCGTGATCCGCTTGTTGAGTTCTGCCCAGTGGAGCTTCGACGTCGAGCCCTCCGGCCCGGGTGTCCCCCGCCGCCGGTTCTCGGTGGCCCGGAGGTTGGTCAGCCGAAGCACCTCGGCCTCGATCCAGAGAGCCATCAGTTCGTCGCGGCGCGCCGCGTCGGTGTGGCCCTTCTCCTTCCAGGCGGCGACCGCGGCGGAAATCGCCCCTGAGCCTCGAGGCTGGACCACGGAGCCGATGGCGACCCGTTCGTTCATGAGGGTGGTCATCGACACCCGCCAGCCCTCGCCGACGTCTCCCAGCCGGTAGGCGTCCGGCACTCGTGCGTCGGAGAAGAAGACCTCGTTGAACTCGGCCTCACCGGTGATCTGGTTGAGGCCGCGCACCTCGACTCCTGGCTGGTCCATGTCGATCACGAAATAGGTCAACCCGCGATGCTTGGGAACATCGGGATCGGTCCTGGCGACGATCAGCCCCCACCGGGCGCTGTGCGCCAGCGTCGTCCACACCTTCTGTCCATTGATCACCCATTCGTCGCCGTCGCGCACGGCACGGGTCGCCAGACGCCGCCACATCAGAGCCGGCTCCGGGCTCGGAGAACAGCTGGCACCAGATCTCCTCTGCTGTGAACAGCGGACGGAGCCAGCGGCGTCTTTGCTCCTCGGACCCGTGCGCCAGGACGGTCGGCGCCCCCATTCCGTGGCCGATGACGTTGCGGATCACGTTGTCGGATGGCGCCCCGGCCGCGGCCAGCCTCTCCAACACTGTCTGCTGGTACCGGGGGCTCACCCCCAGTCCGCCGTCACCCTGCGGGAAATGACACCCAGGCCAGACCGAGGTCGAACTGCGCTCCCCAGAAGTCCGGCGCGGCGGTGGTAGCCGGGTCGTGCGTCTCGAGGAGTTCGTCGAGTCGCGCCGCGATCAGTGTCTGCTCGTCGGTCGCACTGGTGGTCGTGGTCATGAGGGGTCGAGACAGGGTACCCGGCTCTCGACGTGTCATCCCGGCCCGCGTCGACCATGATTTCCAGCCGATGGCCGATCAAGATTTGCACATTCACGAACAGGAACCGATCCAGGCGGAGGGGAAGTCCGAGGCGGTTCCCATCACTCCTGTCGAGAGGATGTTCCGGAGGGACAACCTGCCTCCGCCGCCCATTTCGGAGAATTGGGAGCTGGCGCTGGAGGGTGTTGCCCGGCCGGCGAAGTTCACCCTCCCGGAACTGGTCGAGACACTGCAGCCGGCGGAGGTGACCGCGGTGCTGCAGTGCGCCGGCAATGGGAGAGGGCTGCTCGCCGGACCACCGCCGGGGACTCCCTGGGGGACAGGAGCCGCGGCAAACGTCCGATGGACGCGGCGTCCGCGTTGCCGATCTGGTTGCGCTCGCCGGCGGTCCCGAGGACGGGACCAAGTTCCTCACCGCACTCGGGGCCGACGGGGAAGCCGGGGACCCGGGAAGGGTGGAACGATCGGTTCCGCTCCGGATCGGGCTGGAGCGGGGTCTGCTCGCCTTCGGGCTCAATGGCGAACCGCTCTCCCGCTCCCATGGCGGCCCCATCCGTTTGGTGATCCCCGGGTACTTCGCGGTCAACAGCGTCAAGTGGGTGGTGAGACTGGCGCTCACCGCCGATGAGTCCGACGCCGCCATCCAGACCGTGCGCTACCGCCTCACGCCCCCCGGGTCGATCTCGGGGCCGGACGACCCTTCGTGCTGGGAGATGCCGGTCAAGTCGTGGGTGACGAGTCCGGAGCATGGTGCGGTCGTGTCGGAAGTGCTCGACGTTGAAGGGGTCGCCTTCTCCGGGGCGGGCCCGGTCACCGAGGTCGATGTCTCCGGCGATGGGGGGAAGACGTGGCGCCCGGCGGCGCTCGGTCCGTCGGACGGTCCGGCGGCATGGAGCACCTTCAATGCGACGATCGAGGTGGGCACCGTCCGGTGGGCTCATCGCCAGCCGTGCCCGCGATGCCGCCGGCAACGAGCAGCCGGCGAGGTCGGTCCCCGACATCAACGGGTACGCCCCCAACGGGTGGCTCGACCATGCGGTGCCGGTGTCGGGGGGCTAGACCACCCGCTCACCTGGTAAGAGTGACCTTCCCGTTGCTTATCACCGGTTTGCCCCTTTCGGCGGTTGCCGCCGTCACCAGCAGGTGGTCCCCCTCGTCCCAGATGCTGGTGACCAAGGTCTCACCGGGGTAGGCGACACCCGAGAACCGCGCCCGGTACCCGGCCACCCTGGTCACGTCGCCGTCGAGGGCCTCGTCCACCACCGCTTTGCACACCACCCCGAACGAGCAGAGGCCGTGGAGGATGGGCCGTTCGAAACCGGCCATCGCGGCGAACCCCGGGTCGGCGTGGAGAGGGTTCTTGTCGCCGGACAGCCGGTAGAGGAGCGCCTGCTGGGGCAGCGTCGGCGAGGTCACGACCACATCGGGGTCGCGGGAAGGTGCAGCGGAAAAGGAGGGCGGGCCGGGCTCTCCCCCGAACCCACCCTCACCGCGCAGGAAGAGCGACGCCCGATTGGTGAACAACGCCTTCCCCGAACCGTCGGTGGTGACCACCTCGACGACCGCCAGTGCCGCCTTCCCCTTGTCCCAAAGCTCGACGACCCGTCCCCGGTGGACCGCCGATGCCGCGGTCGGCAAGGGACCGTGCAGCGTGATCTCGTGCTCGCCGTGGAGCAGCAGTGCAGGGTTGAACTCGAGCCCGTCCACCCCCCCGATCCCGGCAAGTGCGGGGAAGGTTGGGACCGTGGCGAAACTGGGGAGGACCGCCAGGTCGCCCTCATACGTGTACCGAAGCTCGGCCGGGTCGGTTGGGGGAACGCCGGCACCGATACCGAGGTGATAGAGGATCACGTCGTCCTGATCCCATCGACCCTCGATCACCGGTAGCTCGGCACCGAGCGCTCGCTCCGGATCGACCGGCATCTCAGCCGTCCTGCATCGCCGCCATCACCAGGCGGATTTCGTCGTTGCTGCTCAGCGGGATCTCGTATGTGGAGAGATCGCGCACCTCGTCGATGTGCTCGACCAGTTCCTCGACGGTCGGCACCACCTTCTGCCCGGCGAACCAACCCGGGTTGGTGGCCACGAAGATCCTCCCGTAGCGGCCGCCCCCGGCTGTGAAGATCTCGTGGGTGTGCGGATTGGCCTCCGAGGCGAGGTAGACCACCATCGGCGTCACCTGCTCGGGGTCGAGCAGCTCGGCCAGGGGACCGAGCAGATCCTCGGTCATCCTCGTCCGGGCTACCGGGGCGATCACGTTGCTGCGGATCCCGTACTTGGCACCCTCGATGGCGAGCACGTTGCTCAAACCGACGAGGCCCATCTTGGCGGCGCCGTAGTTCGCCTGCCCGAAGTTGCCGAAGATCCCGGCGTTGGAGGCGGCGAACACCAGCCGCCCGTAGCCCCGCTCCTTCATCACCCTGAACGCCGGCATGGCAACGTGGAATCCCCCGAGCAGATGGACGGCGAGCACGCTCTCGACCTCCTCGAGCGTGATGTTGGCGAAGCTGCGATCGCGCAGTATTCCGGCGTTGCTGACGAGGACGTCCACCGCCCCGAAGGCGTCCATGGCGGTGGCGACGATCGCCTCACCTCCATCGGCGCTGGCCACCGAGTCGTAGCTGGCCACCGCCTCGCCGCCGCCGGATTCGATCTCGACGACCACGTCGTCGGCAGCCCTGGTTCCCGAACCGGTGCCGTCCATCGCGCCACCGAGGTCGTTGACGACGAGGCGCGCCCCGCGCCGGGCCAACTCGAGGGCGTACGACCGGCCCAGCCCGCCACCCGCCCCGGTGACGATGGCCACCCGGCCGTCGAAAGTTATGTCGGACATGGGCACACGCCTCCTAAACGTCGAACCGGGGGCGGCACCTTAGCATGGGTGGTAGGTGGTTGGTGGTAGGTGAAAAGACAGGCTCATGTGCCATGAAGCCAAGCGGATTCTGCAATGACGGGACGCAACAACAACGAAAGGCCACACCCTGACACTTACCCTGCCACTAGCTTCCTCATGTGGTTGACGGCTCAGCCGGCCGCCCCGGATCGGCGGAGGTTACCGATCTCGTCTCCTGGAGAATCCGAGCTCGGCCAGTACGGCATCGGTGTCCGCGCCAGGTGTGGGCGGCGGTGAAGGCAACCCGGTCGGTGTGGCAGAGAACCGGGGTGCCGGGGCGGGTTGGACCACCCCGTCGACCTCGATGAAGGTCCCCCGAGCCACGTTGTGCGGATGGACGGGCGCCTCGGCCAGCGAGAGCACCCCGGCGGCGCAGGCGTCGGTGCCCTCCAGTTCGGCGGCCCACTCGGCTCGGTGCGGGTGGAGATCACCTCGGCGAGACGCCGGCGCAACTCGGGCCACCCATCGCGTGTCGTACTGGGCGGGCAGCGTCGCGGGATCGAGGCCGAGCCGCTCGACGAGCACGGCGAAGAACTTCGGCTCGAGAGCACCGAGCGCAAGCGATTCGCCGTCCGCGGTGAGTAGGTGTCGTAGAACGGAGCGGCGCCGTCGAGGAGGTTCGACTCCCTCTCCGGCACCCACCACCCGCCGGCGAGACCACCATGGAAGAGCGCGGTCAGTTGGGCGACACCGTCGACCATGGCTGCATCGACCACCTGCCCCCGGCCCGATCGCCGCGCCTCGTAGAGCGCGGCGACGACTCCGAGGGCGAGAAGCATCCCGCCGCCCCCGTAATCAGCCACCAGGTTGAGCGGGGGAACCGGCGCGCTGGCCCGACCGACCGATCGGGTGGAGGGCGCCTGCCACCGCCAGATAGTTGATGTCGTGCCCCGCCGAGGCCGCCAGCGGCCCCTCTTGACCCCACCCGGTGATCCGGCCGTAGACGAGGCGCGGGTTGCGCGCCAGGCACTCCCCCGGCCCGAGCCCGATGCGCTCCATCACACCGGGCCGGAAGCCCTCGATCAACCCATCGGCGGTCTCCACCAACCGGAGCACCACCCCGACTGCGTCGGCGTGCTGCAGGTCGAGCGCTATCGAGCGACGCCCCCGTGTCGTGACCGGGTCGTCGAGCACGCCTTCGGCGGCACCCGGCCTCTCCACCCGCACGATCTCGGCACCAAGGCCGGAAAGCACCATCCCACAGAACGGTCCCGGCCCGATCCCGGCCATCTCGATGACTCTCACCTCTGACAGCGGTCCCATCCGCAGGTTGCTAGCACGCTCCGTAGGCTCGGGGCGTGGACCAGCAGCCGATCGTTTGGACGCTGCCCGAGGCGGAGACTCACGACACCGTCACCGGGCGCTTCATGGCGGAGCACGGCATCGACGGCTACCAGCACCTGGTGGAGCGCTCGATTTCCGATCCGGAATGGTTCTGGGACGCCGTGGTCGAGTTCCTCGACATCCCGTTCGCCACGCCGCTACCGCAAGGTTCGCGACAACTCCCGAGGCGTGCCTTGGACCACCTGGTTCGTCGGCGGGACCTGCAACCTCTCGACCGCCTGCGTGGACCGATGGGCCACCGAGCAGCCGGATGCCTCGGCAATCCTGGCGGCCCCCGAAGGGGCCGGGATCCGCCGAGTCAGCTTCGCCGAACTCCTCGGCCAGGTGGAGAGAGCCGCCGGTGCCTTTGCAGCGCTCGGTGTGGGATCGGGCGATGCCGTCGGCTGTTATC
>CAWGYV010000021.1:0-31153 GCA_963826825.1 uncultured Acidimicrobiia bacterium
CCTTCCCAGGAACGGCAGACATGGTCGAGATACTCCGCCGGACGACCACAGGGCACGACGCCACCGCCCACCCGGCCGCCGACGGGCCGACATTGCTGGAGATGGGTGACGTGGTGCGCGACCTGCCGGCCGCATCGCACTTGCTCGAGTTCGCCGCCACCCTGGTGGCAGCCACCCACCCGGGGAGCGATCTGGCCCCGGAACGGATACGTCGCTACGTCCGGCATGGCGCCAGCCCCCGGGGCGCCCAAGCGCTCGTGCTCGGCGGAAAGGCCCGCGCCCTCACCGACGGCCGCCCCAACCTTGCCGCCGAGGACCTGATCGCCCTGGCGCCAGCCGCGCTCAGGCACCGCCTCGTCCTCGGATATGAGGCAGTCGCCGATGGTGTTACCGCCGATGACCTCATCGCCGACGTGGCGGCAACCCACCCCTCGCCCGGACCCGTATCGTGATCCCACATCCGCTCTCCACCGGGATGCTCAGGTGCTGCTCGAGCCGGCACTGAGGGCCAGGCTCGAGCGGCTTGCACTGGTCTCGCGTCGCCGCATCCGGGGCATGTGGTCGGGCAGGCACTCGTCAATGCGGCTCGGGGAGAGCCTCGATTTCGCCGACTACAGGGAATACTCGCCGGGGGACGACTTCCGGCGCATAGACCACCAGTTGTGGGCGCGCCTCGGGGTGATACTGGTCCGGCGCTACCAGGCGGAGGAGGAGCTGACATTGCGGCTCGTCCTCGACGCCTCGGCATCGATGGCGTACGAGGGAAAGTTCGACACGGCGCTCCGTCTCGCCGCCATGATCGGCTACCTGGCACTGGCTGGCGGGGACCGGGTGCAACCGGTTGCCCTGGCCGGAGCGGGCGGTGCCCGGTCGGTGAGCGGCCCGCTCGGCCGCCACCTCTCATCGTGGCCTCAGGTGGAGCGCTGGCTCGAAGAGTTGGAACCCGGCGGCGCCGCCGCACTCGAGGACGCTGCGATCCGCTCCGGCAGCCCCGGCTCGGCGCGCGCTCTGACGGTGCTCGTGTCCGATCTGCTCGATCCGGGGTGGGAGGCGGCCATCGACCAGCTCGGTGCCACCGGCGGGGGGTTGGTGCTCCAGGTGCTCGGTGAAGGCGAGCTCGATCCGGCGCTTGTGGGAGATCTCGACCTGGTGGACGGTGAGACCGGGGTCCGACTGCCCTTCTCGGCCTCGGTCGAGGCGCTCGACGGGTACCAACGACGGCTCGACGAATTCCTCGCCGCGGTGGCGGGGCGGGCCCGCCGCTCCGGGATGGATCACCTCATGGTCCCGGCGATTGCCGGCGCCGAGGAGGCGGCCCTGCGTGAGCTGGCCGGCGCCGGGGTGCTGCGTTGAGGTTCCTCGTTCCTGGTGCGCTCGGGTTAGCGGCCCTGGCCATCCCGCTCGTGGCGCTCTACATGCTGAGGAGCCGTCGCCAGCGAACGCCGGTGTCGAGCGTCTATCTCTGGGATCAGGTGGGCAATCCGGTGTCGTCGGCCGTTCCCTGGCAACGGCTCCGCCCGACGCCTCTGTTGCTCGCCCAGTTGGCCGTCTTGGCGCTGTTCACGCTTCTCCTTGGCACGGCCCTTCTTCCTCCAGGAGACCGTTCTCGGCCCTCACACCGTCTTCGTGGTTGACACATCGGGCTCGATGGCGATGGCCGGACGATTGGATAGGGCGGTCGAGGAGGCAACGGTGCTGGCTGCCGACATCTCCGAAGCCAACCTCGTTTCCGTGGTCGAGGCCGGACCGACGCCGCGGGTACTGGTGGCTTTCTCTCAGGATCGAGACGCGGTGGATGCGGCGCTCGGGTCACTCGAAGCCGGGGGTGGTGTAGAGGACCTGGAGGGTGCGCTTCGGCTGGCCCGCGGGCTGGAGACGCCGGATCGCCCAACACGGCTCCTCATCTTCAGCGACGGCGGGCCGGCGGACTCGACCCTGGAGGAGCCGGTGGTCGGTGCAGAGCACGTCGTGTTCGACGATGTGGGCGACAACATGGCGATCACTGCCTTCTCCACCGAGTCGTCCACCGCCGGGATTCCGCGTGCCTTCCTCGAGGTCTCAAACGTCTCGGAGCAGGCACGCAACGCCGCAGTCCAGCTAGAGGTCGACGGGCTGCCCATCGGTACCAGCGAATTCGAGCTGGCGCCGATGGAGAGGGGGCGGGTGACCGTGCCTCTCGAGGCGGGACCGGGGGACGTGGTGACCGCCCGCCTCGTCCAAGCGAGCGACGCCCTGCCGGGAGATGATTCCGCGGTGCTCGTCATCGGGGCTGCACCCGAGCAGGTGGTCGAGATCGCCGGCGCTCCGACCTTTTTCACCGAGGCGCTCGTCGATGCCGCCCCCGGATTCCGTCCGTCGGATGGTGATGAAAACGCCGACCTGTTGCTCATCGACGGTGGGGAACTGATCTCGCTCGACCGTCCGGCTTGGGTGATCAGAACAGCCGAGCCGCCCGAAGGGATCGAGGTGGTGGAGCTCGCTCAGAACCTGGCCGTGACCTGGCAGCGCCCCGGTGATCCCTTGCTCGATGGCGTGGACCTGAGCGAGACGGTCGTGGGGGAGGCGCAGGTAGTGGACGCCCCGAGCTGGTTACCACTGGTCCGGGCGGGCGACGTGCCGCTCGTCCTGCTCGGCGAGGTCGGTGGGAGGCGCGTCGTCTACTTCACCTTCGATGTCGCCCACTCCAACCTCCCAGTGCAGGTCGCCTACCCGATCCTCGGGACCCGACTGCTCGAATGGCTGTCCGGCACGGGCGTAGGTGGAGACACCGCGGTGGACACGGCAGGTGTTCCCATCACGCTCGTCCCGCCGCCCGGGGGAACCAGCCGAGTGATCCTCCCCGACGGGGAGTCTCGGGACATCGGTAGCACGGTCGACCTCTTCACGGACACCGACCTTCCCGGTGTCTACCGGGTCACCTACCTGCGGGCCGACGGCTCTGAGGCGCCAGGACCTGTGGTTGTGCGGCGTTTTGCTGCGGGGGAGTCGGAGGGGGCTACACGCGAGATCGCCACGGTGGAAGCACCCGGTACCGATGTGTCATCCGGTTCGTTGGTGCGCGAGTGGGCACCCTGGGTCATCGGCGCGCTCTTATTCCTCGCCGTAGCTGAGTGGTTGCTGGGCCACCGCCGACCCCGGCGCCGAGCCACGGCGGTGGGCCGGGAAGTCGGGTCGCCCGATGATGCATTGGCCGGCGCAGGGCGGGGGGAACGATGACCCTCCGCTCACCCTGGTGGCTCTTGGCGCTGCCTCTGGTGGTGCTCGCTGTATTGGTCACCGCCCGTCATGGGAGCAGGTCGGTCCCGGCCCGTCAGCACCGCTGGGCCGTGGCCGCCCGGGTTGGGATGGTCGCGCTGCTCGTTGCCGCCATGGCGCAGCCTGTGTGGGCCCGGCCGGTGGACACCCACGCCACGCTCTTCCTCGTCGACCGGTCGGCGTCGATCGGGCCGGGGGCCATCGAGGAGCAGGAGGCATATATCGCCGACGCCCTCGAGCAGGCGCGGCCGGAGGACCGGTCAGGTGTCATGGTGTTCGGTGCTGAGGCGCAGGTGGACACCCCACTGGCAGCGGGACGGCAGCCCGGGCCGATCCGCACCGAGGTCGACGACAGCGCCACCGATATGGCCACCGCCATGCGCGCCGCGGCGACGCTGCTGCCGACCGAGGGTTCCCGACGGGTCGTTGTGCTCTCTGACCTCGTCCCCACCACGGGGGACGTCGGGGCGGTCGCCGATGAGCTCGCCGCCGAGGGGATCGCGGTGGACGTCGTGCCGATCGGGGGCGACAAATCGGCCGACACCGTGCTCGACGGTGTGAAGGCACCAGCCACGGCGAGGCGCGGTGACCGGGTGCCGGTGACCGTGTCGGTCAGGTCCACCGAGGCGGGTCCCGCGGAGCTGGTGGTGGATGCCGGCGGCGAGCAGCAGCGCCTGGCGGTTGAGCTGCAGCCGGGGCGCAACGAGATCGAAGTAGAGGTCCCGGCAGACCAGCCGGGGTTCATGACCGTGGGCGCCGAGATCATCGCCGGGTTCGACACGAGGTCGGAGAACGACCGGGCCGTCGGGCTCACCAGGGTGCTTGGACCGGCACGGGTAGCGGTGATAGAGGGCAGGGCCGGGGAAGGCGCCGAGTTGGTCGATGCGCTCGAGGCCGGGAACCTGGAAGCCGATGTCCTCGGGGGCATTCCGGGAGCCGAGACCCTGCTCCGCTACGACGCCGCGGTGCTAGTCAACGTGCCCGCTCCAACCGCCGAGGTGTCCGAGACGCTTCGGGGTTTCGTCGAAGACCTCGGGCGCGGGCTGGTCGTCGTCGGCGGAGATCAGGCGTATGGCCTCGGCCAATACCAGGACTCCCCGCTCGAGGACCTGCTCCCGGTCCAGAGCAACCCCGACGACCTGATCAGGCGCCAGCCGCTCACCGAGGTGCTTGTCATCGACACCTCGGGTTCGATGGCTGCGTGTCATTGCCGGGACGAGACCTTCGTCGAGGGTGGTGTGAACAAGACGGACATCTCACGCGCCGGAGCCGAACTGGCCATCGGGGCGCTCAGCTCGGAGGACCGGGTTGGCGTGGTGGCGGTGAGCTCGGGGACGCGGTGGGTGCTTCCCGTCGGGCCAACGCCCGATCCGACCGAGGTGGAAGCGGCTCTTGCCACGCTGAGTCCCCAGGGTGACACCGAGTTGGCCAACGGGCTGACGGCGGCGCTGGAGGAGTTGCGCGATGCACCCGTCGGGTTGCGCCACATCGTGCTCTTCACCGACGGCTGGGATCCAAACGAGGCCGGGTTGCTGCCGATCGCCCGCGAGATTGCCGACGCCGGAATAACTCTGTCCGTGCTCGGGACCGGTGAGGGGGCGGGGAACACGCTGGAACGTATTTCCGAGGTGGGTGGGGGCCGCTACTACCCGGGGACCGACCTCGAGGCGGTGCCCGAGGTTTTCGTGGAGGAGACGCTCACGGTGGCGCGATCGCTGGCATCCGAGGGGGAGTTCCTCCCGGCTCTGGCGGCGCCTTCACCGGTCACCGATGGTCTCACCCACGCCCCGGCGCTCTTCGGGTACGTGCTCACCAAAGCAAAGGCGACGGCCTCCACCGCCCTCGAAGTCGGCCCGGCCGACCCCTTGCTCAGCACATGGCAGAGGGGGTTGGGGAGGGTGACGGCTTGGACCTCCGATGCCACCAGCAGGTGGTCATCGGCCTGGGTGGAGTGGGACGGCTACGTGGCTTTCTGGGGGGACGTGGTGCGTCAGGTTCTTCCCGCCGGGCTCGACACCCCGCCCGAGGTGACGGCGACCGGTGGACGGCTCCAGGTTTCGTTCGACGCCGGTGATGTCCCCCTCGACGCCGCCGGCACCGCACGTGTCAGGCTCCCCGACGGCGAGACCGCCCTGCTCGCCCTCCGCCGCACCGATGCCACCACGTTCAGCGGCTCGCTCCCGCTGCGCGGCCCTGGGGCCTATTGGGTATCGGTCGCGGTGGAGAGTGCGGACGGGGGTCGGGTGATGGGTAGCTCGGGTGCGGTCTCCAGCTATGAAGAGGAGTTCGCCTTCCGCGACCCCGACCCCGCGTTGGCCACGACGGTCGCCGAGGCCACGGGTGGCAGGGTCGACCCGGCGCCCGCCAGTAGCTTCGACCGCGCACCTGCCGGTGGCAGGGCGCAGGTCGACACCTGGCCGTGGTTGGCTGTGGCAGCGCTGGCGTTGTTCGGTCTGGACGTGGCGCTGCGCCGTCTGGTCTTGACCACCGAACGCCCGGCGCCGGCGGCTGGTAGTGCAACGTCGGGGGTCAAGCCACCTCCACCGCCTCCGCCCGAGCCGGCCCCCGAGCCGGCTGCCACCACGGACGAGGCCACGGTCGACCGTCTGTTGCGGCGCCGCCGGCGCTGAGGCGGGCACAATCGAAGCAACGAGGAGATTCATCATGGCGGATGCCGCTCGGACCCAATTGCGGATGTACCAGATCGAGCCGGGACGGATGGACGAGTTCATCGAGTCGTTCCGCGAGGTGGTGACGGCGCGCTCCGCGTACGGTTTCATCATCGAGGGTGCCTGGGTGGTGGACGGGGAGGACCGTTTCGTCTGGCTCACCACCTACCACGGCGACGGTGACTGGGACGAGGCGGTCGAGCGCTACTACCACAGCCCGGAGCGGCAGGCTCTCGACCCCGATCCGGCAACCTTCATCGTGTCGATGGACACGGCGATGGTGCGCCCCGCCCTCTGAGCGTCAGCCGGCGGGCACCATCTCGACCGGCAGTTCGCTGACCCCAGTTTCGCTGCCGTCCTCTGGCGAATCCGCCCAAACTCGCAGCGTTCCTGTCTGGGGCTCGTCGACGGTGTAATCGATGGTGGCGTCGAAGGTGCCCCAGCCCTGGCCCTCGCTCGTCATGGCGAAGTCCTCGTAGACGACTTCGCCGTTGGCGTCGCTGAGCCGCACCTGGAACACGGCTTCGAAGACGGCGGCGGTCCCGGCGATCCTCCCCGGGTTGCCGAGCACTCCTCCCCATCCCGGCGCCTCGACCATGATCTGGGGCAGGTAGTCGAGAAAGGCCTCCCGGGTGAGAGGGCCGTCGATCACGATCCCCTCGCCGGAGAACACCTCGACCGGTTGGCTGTCGAGCAGCAACTCGACGGCATCGACCGTGGGGAACTGGGTCACCGTGTAGACCAACTGGGCGAGCCGGGCGAACATCGATGTGCGTCCCCCCGCCGGACTCGAAGTCCCGGGTCAGGTCCACGGTCGCCACCCCGTCGGCGATGCTCACCCCGAGCAACAGGGTCGTCTCGGGCACCGCGGTGTCGATCCCGGCGGCTGCTTCGTCACGTTCTGGGCCTCCGAGCAGTTCCTCGATGGCCGCCCGCGCCACGCCTGGGGTCTCAGCCACGGTGCGGTGCACCGGGATGAGGAAGGGCCCCTGACGGGCCTTGTTGCCTCCCTGGTTGGACATGAAGAACACGGTGAGCCCGGTGGTCGTGGAGCCGACAGTCGTCGGGGGTGACGTCGTCCCGCTCGGGACCGTGGTCGCAGGAGCACCGGTCGCGGTCGTTGTCGGCTCGTCGGCCACGGTGGTCGTAGGTGATCTCACTTCGGTGGTGGTGGGACTGGTGATGGTCGCCACCGGCGATGCTCCGTTCCCACAGGCGGCGAGAGCCGCCAGCATCAACAGGGCGCCGATCCTTCGCATGGCTACTCCTCTCGGGCTACCCCACGATCGTTGAGGGCTGTATGTCACCGCCACATCGCCGTCGGGTAACGATCCGGAAACAGGGAGGATCACCTCGACCACAAGGCCGCCTCCGGGCCGCGGCCTCGCGGTGACCTCTCCGCCGAGGCGGCGGGCGTGATCCCGGGCGATCGAGAGACCCAACCCGGTGCCCGACCCCGAGCGCGATGGGTCGAGCTTGGCAAAACGCTCGAAGATCCGCTCCAACTGGTCGGTAGGCACGCCCGGGCCCCTGTCGGCAACGGTTAGGCGGGCGATTCCCTCCGACGACGACAAACCCACCTCCACCGTCCCCATTCCGTGACGTGCCGCATTGTCGAGCAGGTTGCCCAGGATGCGGTCGAAAGTGACGGCATCGACCGACACCGGCACAGGCTCCGGTGGTTGCACCACGACTGCGCCGGGAGACCGGGCCTCCACCACCTCCGCCACCAGGCTGCGAAGGTCGATGGTGAGGCTTTCGTGTTGGAGCGCCCCCGAGTCGGCGGCGTCGATGCGGGAGATCTCGAGCAGATCGTCAACCAGCAGACGCATGCGCGCCACGTCTGCCTCGAGGAGTTCCACCAGCCTCCGATCTCCCGGTGGTAGATCGTCTGCGTGGTCGGCGAGCATCGCCGTCTCGTTGACCAGCGCGGTCAGCGGGGTGCGCAGTTCGTGGGAGACGTCGGCGACGAATCGGCGCTGCGCATCGCCGGAGCGTTGCAGCCGTCCCATGCTCTCTTCGAGCGAGCCGGCCATCTGGTTGAAGGCGGCCACCATCCTCCCCAATTCGTCCCCCGATCCCTCGTCGAGCCGGGCCGACAGGTCACCAGATGCGATACGGGTGGCGGCATCGGCGGCCGCCCCAACCGGGGTGAGCACGCGACGCGCCAGCGACCCGACACCGATGCCGGCGATGGCGACGACCACCAGGCCGGCGATCATCTCGGCCGTCAACAGGTCGCCGAGAGTGTCTTCGATCGACGCCGCCGAGTAATAGAGGTAGATGGGCGGCCCTCCGGGGAAACTGCCTCCGACGGCGAGATAAGGGCTCCCACCGATGTCGATCCACTCGTATGCGAGTTGACCCTCGGCGACGAGCGCCGCCAGGTCGGGGGGCGGGGGACCGATGAAGGCGAAGCCAGACGAGAAGTCGCCGCTTCCCTCCAGGTCAACGAGCAGACCATCGTCGGGACCGAGCCGAACATCGGCCAGGAAGGGGCTGGCCGCGATCTCCTCTGCGGTTGGATCGTCGTCGAACCGCTCCGGGGCGAGAACCCCGACGACGAAGGCGGCCTGCTCCGTCGCCGAGTCGACCAGATCCGAGCGGAGCGAGCCGCGCACCAACACCCAGGAGGCGACCCCGAGGGCGATCGTGACGAGGATCACCATCGCCAGGACGGTGACGACCAGGCGGGAGCGGAAGCCGAGGCGGGTCAACGGGCTGCCCGGTAGCCGACGCCCCGCACGGTCTGGATGAGCTCGGGGTGGGCCGGGTCACTCTCGATCTTCGCCCGGAGACGCTGCACCGCCACGTCGACCATCCGCGAGTCGCCCAGGTAGTCGTACCCCCAAACCTGGTCGAGCAGCATTTGTCTGGTGAGGACCCTTCCCGGCGCCGAGGCCAGGACGCAGAGCAGCCGGAACTCGGTCGCGGTCAGCGAGACCTCATCGCCGTTGCGGTGCACCGTGTGGCCGGCGAGATCGACGCGCACCGGGCCCAGGGTGAGCTCCTCCATGGTGAGCTGGACACGGCGCAGTGCCGCCCTCACCCGTGCCACCAGCACGGGTAGCTCGAACGGCTTGGTCACGTAGTCGTCGGCGCCTGCCTCGAGCCCTGCCACCACGTTGCTGCTGTCGGCCAATGCCGTGAGCATCACGATGGGCACAACCGAGACCATCCTGATCTGCCGGCACACCTCGAGCCCGTCCATCCCGGGGAGCATCAGATCAAGAACGACCAGATCGGGCCGCTCGTCGCGGAAGCGCCCCAGACCGGACCAACCGTCGGACGCGGTGACCACCTCGAAGCCGGCTGCGGACAGCCCGAGTTGGGTCAGTTCCCGGATCGACGGGTCATCCTCGATCACCAGGATGGTGCGGTCCACTCCCGAGCCTCCAGGTCAGGGTAACGGGCGCAACGGGCTCGTCTAGCTTGGCTTACCGTGGACGAACCCACCGGATTCCGCCCGCCGAACCCGGGGGTGACCCGCATCCTGGTACATGGGGTGGGTGGATCGACTCCTTCCGACCTGCTCGGCACCGCCGACGTGGAACGGGTGGCGGGCGATCACATCGCCGGTTTCTACCGCCCGCGCCACGTGGATGGTGCCGTCACCACCGAGGCGTACGTCTGGGGCGGTCTCACCTCGCGGGGCGCCTCGCAGGCGCTCTGGCTGCTCGTCCTTCCATTCGCCTTGGTGAACGTCGCCGGGTGGCTGGCGGAGCGACCACACCACCAGCGGCTCGTCGGGCTGCAGACCCGGTTGCTGCGGGTGGCCGGGATGGGTCTGTCGCTGCTCTACGTGCTCTGGGCTGCCGTGATCGGCATCGACCTCATCGCCTACCAGTGCGGGGGCTCGGCCGCCTGTCGGCAGGATCGATGGTGGCTGGCGCTGTTCGACAACGAGTTGCTCGCCTCGTCGCCGGGGAGGCGGATGGTCATCGGGCTGGTCGCCCCGCTCGGGGTGCTCGTCCTGCTGGCGATGCTGGGCCGGAGGAGCCGGAGGGAATTCGAGGAGTACGCCCTGAGCGACATGGTCGATGTCGAGCCGGGCGAGGATGCCACCCCCAAGGAACTGTCCTTCTGGTACCGGCCGACGCTCAGCGGCGACATGGCGCTTCTCCATGCGGGAGCCTCGCTGGGGATTGCTCGCCCTGCTCCTTGGATGGGCGGTGTTCGGGTGGGCCGCCGGCTCTGTGGTCGGCGCGGTCGCCGCAGGTGTGGTGGTGGTCGGCACGATGAGCGTGGCGGCGGCGGCGTGCCTTCTCGCCTGGAGGGCAAGCCCCGGACTCGAGGATGACCGCTCCCTGGACCCGTGGATCAAGAGGCTGGTCTGGTGGCTGCCCGCTGGGCTCCTCGTGGCGGCGGCCGTGCTCGCCTGGATCTCACCTGGCGTCAACGAGCGGGGACCGGCTCCCGGTTTCGGACGGGCACCGATGGCGGTGCTGGCACTCACCGCCGCCATCATCGGTGTCGTCGCCGTGGTCCAGGTGCTGATGAGGCCACGGGGGCGACCGATCAACTGGACGGCGGTGTCGATCACCGTGGCGGGTCTCGTGCTCGCCGTCTTCCCTTCGCTCCGCCTTCTCGCCGGGTTGGCGGCGGCCGGGCTGGTGGCATTCCTTTGGCGCAGTTCGGGCGAACGTGCCGGTCAATTGGTGTGGGTGATCGTCGGTCTGCTCGCCCCCGGAGCCGTCCTCACCATCGCCACCGGCGAACTCGCCTACCTCGGTGTGGCGGTTGCCATGCTGGGCACCGCCATGGGTCTGCTGCTCGCCGAGCACGACTCGGTCCCGGGGATCGGGTTCCGGTGGATGGGTCCCGCCGTGGTCTCGGTCCTCGGGCTGGCAACGCTCGCCGGTTCGCTCTCCGGTTTGACCGGCTTGGTTTCGGATTGGCTCGACCGCGACCGATCGCCGCGCGAGCTGGCGCAGGAGGTGGAGGACGCCGGCGTCGACAGAGTCACATCGGAACAGATAGAGCAGGCGCTTCTCGCTTCCGACGGGTTGACCCTTCCCGAGAGCGGTGGTCATCGAGGAGTTGACCGCCATCGGGGCCGGCTCCGAGGTGCTCGAGGCGGTCTCGGGGAGCCTTCGCTCCAAGGGACCGGTGATCGTGGTCGGCACGCCGCCCGGCGGCCAGTGGCTCGCCGTTGGGCTTGCTTCGGCGGTGGTCCTCACGGTGGCTGCAGTGGTGGCGCTGTGGGTGCGACTGGTCGGTGAGCAGCGTGCCATACCGGTTGGACGCGACGGCGAGCCACCACCCGTGGGTGAGGACGTGGAGATGGTCGATGGCGAGCCGGCGGCACGGATGGAGGCGTCGGTTCGAAGGTTCAGGGCCGTGGCGGCAGCCGCCCGGTCGGCCGATCTGGTGGTGACCGCCCTCGCCGGGCTCATCGTGCTCGGGTTGCTCACAGGGGTTGGCTGGCTCCTCCGCCATCAGGTGCCGCTCGTGCAATGGGCCGACCAGCCGGTCCCGGAGAGTTGGTCGTGGCTTGCCACCGCGTCGCGTTGGGTGGTGACGACGCTCCCTCTCGGCGCCATGTTGTTGGTGCGTCGCGCCTACAGCGACGAGCGGCTTCGCCGCCGGATCGGGACGCTCTGGGACGTGGCGACCTTCTGGCCGCGTCGATTCCACCCGTGGGCCCCGCCCACATACGCCGACCGGGCGGTCCCCGAGCTGGCGCAGCGGGTGCGCGCCGCCACAACGGCGGGGCGTCGGGTGCTGCTCGCCGGGCACAGCCAGGGCTCGGTGCTGGCTGCGGCGACGCTCACCGCGTTGGAGGAGCCCGTGGTCAGTCGTTGCGTGCTCGTCACCCATGGGAGCCCGCTGGCGACCTTCTACCGTCCCTACTTCACCATCGCGTTCGACCCGGGGTGGGCCACCTCGCTGCTCGACCGGATGGGCACAGGTGGGGCTCGACCGGTCTGGCGCAACTTCTACCGCGAGACCGATCCGATAGCCGACGCCATATTCACCGGCGAGGACGAGCTTGACGCCACGTCTCTCGACGGCGATGACCTGGTCGCCGACCCGTGGCGGTGGTGGCACCATGCGGGACAGCCGTTCCCCGTGGTGCAGGTGCACTCGGATTACCTCATCGTGCCGCGGGTCCGCAGATGGGTCGATGGAGTCCTCCGGGTGCTGGCCGACGAGGCGGCAGCCGATGCCGACCGAACCGACAACGAAAGGTGACGCCGATGGCGGGATCCGAAGAATTTCGTGGACCAGATACGCCGCCTCCGTGTGGTCCGGTCCTTCCTCCCCGATCCGGTGAGTGCCGAGGACCTGGCTGCGGTGCTCGAGGCGGGCCGGTGGACGGGTAGCTCGAAGAACGATCAAGCGTGGGCCGTCGTGGTTGTCGACGACCCCGAGAGGAAGAAGGAACTCGCCGGCGCCGGCCGGTACGCCGCACCGGTCGTCGCCGCACCTGTCGCCGTTGCTCTGGTGCGCCTCCCGGGCGGCAACGATTTCGACCAGGGGAGGCTCGCCCAGAACCTCATGCTGGCTGCTTCCGGCCGGGGGCTGGGGAGTTGCCCGGTCACGCTGCACGACGATGCCAAGGCGGCCCAGGTTCTCGGTCTCCCCGGCGGTCATCGGGTGCGTTGGGCCATCGCCATCGGTCACCCGGCTGAGGGAACCCGCCCGTTCGCCGGCGGCGGGCGCAAGCCGCTTTCAGATTTCGCCCACTCCGACCAATTCGGCCGCCCCTGGGATCCGGACTGAACCCCCCACCCAGGGTTGGCAGCTACCCAGGCGGTACTCCCCAACCCAGGGTTGGCAGCTGACACATCGCGGTCAGCCGGTGGCGGCCTCCGGCTCGTGTCGCAGTTTCGGCCGGATGCCGAGGATGGCGAGGACGATCCCGGTGACCACCATCCCACCCAAGCCCGAGCATCAGCCCTGCCGGGCTCGGGTCGAGTTGGAAGAACTGTTGCGCCAGAGGGATGGCGGTGACTGCCAGGTAGGCCAGCAGGAGCGTCAGGCAGAAGAGACCCACCCAGAGTGCCCGGCGCCGCTCCTGCGCCTCGAGCACCCAGACGATGAGCAGGAACCCGGCAACCAGTGCGGTGGTCGCCACCGATCGCGCCGCGGCGAGCGGGTACCCGGCGACGGTGGCGGTGACGTATGCCGCCCCAACCCCGAGGGCGAGCGCCACCGCCGCTCTGATGGCGAACCCGGCCACCTGCCGCAGGTAGTCGTCCATCTTCCAGGGTCCCCTGCTCGGCGCCAGCGCCAACACCGTGGCAGAGATCCCTGTGGTGAAAAGGTTGGCCAGGGTCAGCTGACGGGGGAGCAGCGGGAAGGCGAGTGGCGCCAGACCGACGGTGAGGGTGAGCAGGGCGGTGAAGAGGCACTTGGTGGCGTAGAGCTTCGAGACCCGCTGCAGGTTGCGCAGGATCTGCCTGCCCTCGCCGACCAACCGGGGGACGGCCGAGAACTCCCCGTTGACCAGCACCATGTCGGCAACGGTGCGCGCCATCTGGGCACCGCTCCCCTGGGCGATCGCCACCTGCGATGCCTTGAGCGCCGGAACGTCGTTGACACCGTCGCCGACCATCCCCACGTAGCGGCCGGCACTGCGCAGCCCCTCGACCACCCGCCTCTTCCCATCGGGTGTGATCCGCCCCACGACCGAGGTCCGCTCCACCAGTGAGATCATCTCTGCGTCGTCGATGGGGAGGTTTCGGCCATCGAGAGGAGGCGAAGAGATGGGGATACCGACGTCGGAGGCGATCGCCGCCACCGTCGCCGGGGCGTCACCCGAGATCACCTTCAACTCCACGTCCTGTTCGGTGAAGAAGCGGACGGTCTGATCGGCGTCGCCCCGCAGTTCCTCGCCGAAGACCGCAAGCCCGAGCGGGATGAGATCTGGAGGCATCCCTACCCGGGGGTCGATGCCGTCGAGCGAGGCGGCCGACCCCGCCACCGCCAGCACCCGGCGACCATTGGCGCTCTCTCTTGTTGCCTCCTCCTCGAGGGCGGCCAGCGGGAAAAGCTCCGGTGCACCGATCACCGTGGTGGCGCCGTCTTGGCGGATGGCGCTCCACTTCCATCGCGACGAGAACGGGATCTGGCCCTCGGTGAGCGAGGCCGGCTGGGGGAGTGCGATGGCGATCGCCTCCAGGGTGGCGTTGCGCAGCGACGATGAGGCGGCGTAGCGACCGAGGAGGACCCCCAGTTTCGATTCGTCGGTTCCCTGCGCAGGGACCAGTGTCACCAGCCTGAGACGGCCCTCGGTGAGCGTTCCCGTCTTGTCGAGGCAAAGCGTGTCCGCCGACGCCAGGGACTCGAGCGCGTTGAGCTGCTGGGTCAGGACGCCGCGGCGGGACATCTTGAGTGCTCCGGTCACATAGGCCACGGACGTCAGGAGCACCAACCCTTCGGGGACCATCCCGGCCATCGCGGCCACCACCGCCTGCAGGGCATCGGGGAAGGGGACGTCCCTGATCCACAAAGCGACCATGAGGACAAGCGCCGTCGGGATGGCGACACCGAGGAGAGCGAGGATCAACCGCCCCAGCCCCTGCTGGAAGGGGGATGCAGGGTGGCGGAATGCTCTTGCCGTCCCGGCCACCTGCTCGGCGTAGCTCTCGGTGCCGACGGCGGTCACGGTGGTGAGCGCGCTCCCGTCGACGACGAAAGATCCCGACCTCACCTCCTCGCCGGATGCCCGTCTCACCGGTTCCGATTCGCCGGTGAGCACCGACTCATCGAGTTCGAGATGGTCCTCGGAAAGCACGGTGCCGTCAGCCACCACCTGGTCGCCGGGTTGAAGATGGACCAGGTCACCCACCACCACCTCAGCGGCGGCAACCTCGCGCTGCACGCCCGATCGCACGACGCGCGGCAAAGGGCCGGATCAAAGCGGAGAGCCTCTCCAATGCATGCTTGGCCCTGATCTCCTGGACCGACCCGAGCACCGCGTTGAGGACGACTATGCCCAGGAAGAGGGCGTCGGCCGCCTCGCCGACGGCGAGGGTCACTACACCGAGGACCCCGAGCACCACATTGGGGAGGTTGAAGGTGTTTGCCCAGACGATCGAGGCGTATGACCGGCCCGTTCGAGGGACGGCCCGTCCGCGACGTCCCAGCCTCGCCGCGGCCTCGGCCTCGGTGAGACCGCTCGGTCCCAAGGTCGGCGCGGCCATGGGCCGGGCAGGCTAGCTCTGCCCCCCAAGGTTGGGAGACCACCCATAGACTCGCCTGCCGCATGAACCGGATCCGCCGCCTCCGATACCTCGATGGGGCGGCAACGGCCCGTGGTGCCACCGTGGTGATCGATGTCTTCCGAGCCTTCACCACCGCCGCCTTCGCCCTGGAAGCCGGAGCCGACCAGGTGGTGCTCGCCGCCGAGGTCGATGAGGCTCGCACCCTTGCCGGCACGATCAGCAATTCGCTGCTCGCAGGCGAGGTCGGAGGTTCCCGCCCCGACGGCTTCGATCTGGGGAATTCGCCCGCCGAGGTGCTGCGACTCGGCCGTCTCGACGGCCGGATCCTCGTGCTGCGAACCAGCGCCGGGACGCGCTCTCTGCTTGCGGCCCGCCGCTCCGGGGCAGACCCGGTGCTCGCCGGGTCGTTTGTTGTGGCCTCAGCCACCGCTGCGTCGCTGGCCGGTGCCGCGGGAGTGACGCTGGTTGTATCGGGCTGGAACGGTGTCGCCCCCGCAGACGAGGACGAGGCGTGCGCCGACCTGATCTGCGCCCTGCTCGCCGGCAACGGTGCCGAACCAGCCCTTACGCGGCAGAAGGCAGCCGACGGGCAGGGAGCCCGCCGTCTGGCTTCGGCTAGCTGGGCCGACCCGGACGATCTCGAACTGTGCCTCGACATCGACCGTTTCGACTTCTCCATGCCATCAGTGGCAGATGGCGATCTGGTGGTGTTGGTCGCACGGTGACGGCAGCAATTGGTACTCATTACTCAGTACTCTACCACCTACCACCTACCACTTGCCACCCTGTACCGTCCCCACATGGCCCGCCTGCTCCTGGTCTCCACATACGAACTTGGTCATCAACCGCTCCACCTGGCGTCGCCGGCGGCGGCGCTGAAGGCGGGGGGTCACGAGGTTCGCTGTCTCGACCTTTCTGTGGAGGACTTCGACGAAGGGGCCGCTCGGTGGGCCGACGGGATGGCGTTCTCGGTTCCGATGCATACCGCGATGAGGCTCGCCGTGCCGGTCGCCCGGAGAGTGCGCGCCGACCGCCCGGAGGTGTCGATCGCCTTCTACGGGTTGTATGCCGCGGTTGGGAGCGACCGGACAGTCGGGGAACTGGCCGACCGCGCCCTGGTCGGTGAGTACCAACCAGGCCTCCTGGCGTGGGCAGCCGAACTCGGGGACGGACGTCGCCCTGCGGAGGCCGTCGTGCGCGACATCGCCACCGGGTCGTTCCACCGACCCGACCGCTCGCTGCTACCACCACTCGACCGGTACGCCCGGTTGGCGGTCGACGGGCAAATGCGACTCGCCGGGTACGTCGAGGCCAGCCACGGCTGCAGGCACCGGTGCGCTCACTGCCCGATCCCGGTCGTGTACGACGGGAGGTTCCGCGTCGTCCAGCCCGAGGTGGTACTCGAGGACGTGGCGCAACTCGTTGGGCTGGGAGCGCGCCACATCACGCTTGGCGATCCCGATTTCCTCAACGGGCCCGCCCATGCCCGTCGCGTTCTCCACCAGTCGCACGCGGCGTTCCCCGACCTCACCTGGGACATCACCGTCAAGGTCGAGCACGTGCTGACCCACCGCGAGCTGTGGCCCGAGTTCCGAGAGCTCGGGGTGCTCTTCGTGGTTTCGGCGTTCGAGTGCGCCGACGACGCCACGCTGACACGCCTCGACAAGGGCCACACCATCGCCGACATGGCCGAGGCTTGCCGGATCCTGTCGGGTGCGGGCATTGCGGTACGGCCGTCCTGGCTCCCCTTCACGCCCTGGACCGATCGTGCCTCGCTGGCATCGCTCATCGAATTCCTAGACGAAAACCTGCTGTGGGGGGCGATCGACCCGATCCAACTGACGATCAGACTGCTCATCCCCGACGGGAGCCTGGTACTCCGCCTCCCCGGCATCGAGAGGCACTTGCGGGGCTATCACCCCGACGACCTCGGCTATCGCTGGGTGTCGGACGACCTCGATCTGGATGTCCTGCAGCGCGAACTGGCCGGTCTGGTGGATAGGGCTGCCGGCGACGACGCCGACCCCATCGAGACGATGGAGGAGATCCGATCCAAGCTCGGGTCGGCGCTCGGACGTCGGTTCGGACCGATGCCCCCGCTTTCGTCCACCTCTCCCCGGCTCACCGAGTCGTGGTTCTGTTGTTCGGAGCCGGCCACCTGGGACCCGGTTCGGCTCGCCTCCGTGATCCCCGCCTGATCTCTTCTTCACCAGCGGTTGGCGAGGGTTCACGTCCCGGCATCGCCCCGTTTTCTGTGAGCGCGGTACTCTCGGCAGACCCGTGCCATGGAGGAGTCACCCATGCTGAGACGATCCCTCGCCGGTTGGCGACTGGCGATCTTGATGACGGCGTTGGCCGCCCTTGCGGCATCTGCCGTACCCGTCGGCGCGCAGGAGCAGCCACCGCCCCAACAACAGAACTTCACCCTCACGCTGCTCCACTTCAACGACGCAGAGTCTCAGCTGATCAATGCCGGCACCGGGCTAGAGGACTTCGGGGGCGTGGCCAGGTTCGCCACCGTTTCCGACCAACTCAAGCAAGAGGCGCTCTCCGGGCGGCCCAACCGCGGCATGGTGATGCTCAGCGCCGGTGACAACTTCCTGGCTGGGCCCGAGTTCCAGGCCAGCCTCGAAAAGGGTGTCCCCTATTACGACGCCCTTGCGCTCGACCTCATCGGGCTCGACGCCATAACCATCGGAAACCACGAGTTCGACTTCGGGCCAGAAGTGCTGGCCGACTTCATCGAGAGCTTCGGTGCCGACTCACCGCCATTCATCAGCGCCAACCTCGATGTCAGCGCCGAGCCGCGCCTCGACGCGCTCGCCGATCAGGGCACGATCGTCCGCAGCACCATCGTGGAGGAACGTGGCCGGAGAATTGGCATCGTCGCCGCCACCACCCCAGACCTCCCCTTCATCTCCAGTCCAAGAGACGTCGTGGTCGACCCGGATCTGGTCACCACCGTCCAGGCCGAGATCGACAGGGTGATGAACCGAGGCGCCAAGATAATCATCTTCGCCCCGCACCTCCAGGGTCTGGCCAACGACTTCGCGCTCGCTCCGCTGCTGCGTGGGGTCGACCTCTGGGTCGCCGGTGGGGGCAGCGAGGTGCTGGCCAACGACGACGACCTCTTGGTGCCAGGTGACGTCCCCTTCGGGCCGTATCCCCTGTACGTCGAGGACGCCCTGGGCAGATCGATCCCGCTCGTGACCGGACAAGGCGACTACCGCTACGTGGGGCGGCTGGTGGCGACCTTCGACCGAGGGGGGAAGCTCGTGTCGGTCAACGAGGGGGTGAGCGGCCCGGTCCGGGTGGCCGGCGGCAGCAACCCCGACGCGGTCGCTCCCGATCCCGAGGTCCAGGCGGCGGTCGTCGACCCGGTGGCGGCGTTCGTTGCCGGACTTGCGGAGACGGTGATAGGGACCTCCGAGGTGGATCTCGACGGGCAACGGAGCCCGGGCGTACGCAGCCAGGAGACCAATCTGGGCAACCTGGTCGCCGACTCGCTCAAGTGGCAGGCCGAACAGCTGGCCGACGAGTTTGGTACGCCCGTTCCCGATGTCGCCCTGCAAAACGGCGGTGGGATCCGCAACAACAGCGTCATACCGGCCGGGCCGATCAGCGAGCTCGACACCTTCAGCATTCTTCCGTTCCCCAACTTCGTCGCGGTATTGCCTTCTGTGGAGCGTGAGCAGTTCAAGCTGGTGTTGGAGAACGCGGTATCCCAGGTACCCGCAGACGGGAGCCCAGCGGCAGACGGGCGGTTCGCCCAGATCTCGGGCTTCAGCTTCGTATACGACCCGTCGCTCCCACCGCTGGCATTTGACGACGATGGGAACATCGTCGATCCCGGGTCGCGTGTGGTGAGCGCCACTCTCGACGACGGCACAGCCATCATCGAGGCCGGGCAGGTCGTGGCGGGTGACCCGCTCGTTGTCTCGACCATCGACTTCCTGGCGAGGGGCGGCGACTTCTACCCATTGGCCGGTGAGGAGTTCGTCATCGTGGGCGCTACCTACCAACAGGCGCTCTCCAACTACATCCAGGAGGCGCTGGGCGGCCTCATCACGGCCGCCGATTATCCCGAAGGCGGGGAGGGTCGGATCACAGCCCAGTGACTACTGCGGGGTTGACAGCCGCTCGAGGAGGGAGACGACCTCGTCGTCGCTCGTCTGCGAGAAGTCGTGGTACCACTGGCCGACCGCCCACAACTCCATTGGACGGAGGAGCGAGACGACCTCGTCTGCGGCGGCGTCCATCGAGGCCAACGACTCGGCGGCGCCGACGGGGACGGCGAGCACGATCCGCGAGGCGCGTCGGTGGCGAACGTCCTCGAGGGCGGCGCGTGCCGTCGATCCGGTCGCGATGCCGTCGTCCACCACGATCACCGTCCGATCGGTCAGGTCGACCGCCGGGCGGTCGCCGCGGAAGGCGCTACGCCGCCTTGCCATCTCGGCTTCCTCACGGCGCCGCACCGCGTCGAGGTCCGCCTTGCTGATGCCGAGACGGCGGACGAGATCCTCGTTGACCACCATGGCGCCGCCCTCGGCGAGGGCTCCCATGGCCAGTTCCTCATGCCCAGGCACCCCGAGCTTTCTGACCACGATCACGTCGAGCGGGGCATCGAGCGCCTTTGCGACCTCGGCAGCGACAACCACGCCACCCCTGGGGAGGCCGAGCACCACGGGATGCTCGTCGGCGGTATGGGTCAAGGCGGCCCCGAGCCGCTTACCCGCGTCCACACGGTCGATGAAACGCAGCATTGCCTCCGGTTCAAGCTTCATCGGGGGCGCGGCGATGTGCAAGAGTCATGACCCGATCCCCCATGGTGCAAGGAGTGTCATCGATGCCCGAAGTCGTGCTTGAGGCGCGAGGGCTGCGCAAGCGGTTCGGCGACCTCGTCGCTGTGGACGGGGTGGACCTGACAATCCACACCGGAGAGACATATGGGCTGCTCGGGCCGAACGGAGCAGGCAAGACCACCACCATTTCGATGATCGCCGGGCTGCTGGAGCGTGATGCCGGGGAGGTGGTCGTCGCCGGGGAGGCGATGACGACCCGGAGTGTGCGCGCCAAGGCGGCGATCGGTCTGGTCCCACAGGAGGTGGCGATCTACCCCGACCTGACCGGGGGGGAGAACCTCGTCTTCTTCGGACGCCTCTACGGCATGGGCGGGCCCGAGTTGGAACGTCGTGTGTCTGAGGTCCTCGATGTCATCGGATTGACCGATCGGAGGGGCGACAAGACGGTTGAGTACAGCGGCGGGATGAAGCGCCGGCTCAACATCGGGATCGGGCTGCTCCACCAGCCGCAGCTTCTCATCCTCGACGAGCCGACAGTCGGGGTCGATCCGCAGTCGCGCAACGCCATCTTGGAGAGCGTCGAACAGCTCAGCCGGGAGGGCCTGGCCGTGCTCTACACGACCCACTACATGGAGGAGGCGGAGCGCCTCTGCGACCGGGTGGCGATCATCGACCAAGGCAAGGTCAAAGCAGAGGGAACGAGGCGTGAGCTGGTTTCGATCGTCGGCGAGCGAGACCGCGTCCGGTTGGTGGCCGATGGCAGGCTCGACGACGCGGTCAAGGCTGCTGGCGCCCTCGAAGGCGTGGAAACGGTGTCGTCGGGCGAAGGTGACATCCAGGTGGTGGCGGTGGAGGCAACCACGCTCCTTCCTGCGCTCCTCGAAGCCGTGACCGGTGCCGGAGTCACGGTGCGGGGTGTCGAGATCGAGGAGCCGGACCTCGAGGCGGTATTCCTCCACCTCACCGGCAAGGCGCTCCGGGACTGATCGATGCGGGCAACCTTCGATATCGCCTGGAAGGACCTGCGGCAGCGGATCAGAGACCGCTCCGCCATCATCCTCGGCCTCATCGCACCGCTGGTGCTCGCCTTCATATTCGACCTCATCTTCGGCAACACCATCGCCGGCCAGTTCTCGGCGACTGTCGGGGTGGTCGATCAGGACGGCGGTGTCGTCGGTGAGCAGATGATCACCGGGATCCAGGCGGCCGGCGAGCAACTGGGGATGGATGTATCCACCGGGCTCGAGGAGTCGGTGGCGCGCCAAAGCGTCGACGACGGTGATCTCGATGCCTTCTACCTGCTCCCCGAGGGTCTCACTGCGGCTGCCCAGCAGGGTTCGCCGGCGCAGATCGAGGTTGTCGGCAATGTGGATGCCCCCACGACCACCGCGGTCGCCGCCGCTATCGGCGAGGCGCTGGCGGCGCGGATCGAGACGACACAACTCTCTGTGATATTGGTTTCATCCGGGGGTGGCGTGAGCCAGGATCAGCTGGGTCAAATAGCCGCCGAGGCGGCTCAGCAGCCACCGACGATCACAATCGGCGAGGCGTCAGCCGAGACCCGCCAACTCGACCAGGCGACGTATCTCGCTGCTGGGATGGCGTCGTTTTTTCTCTTCTTCACCGTCTCATTCGGGGTGACCGGTCTGCTCCAGGAGAAGGAAGAGGGCACCATGGCGAGGCTTCTCGCTGCACCGATCTCCCGGTTCTCGATCGTCGGAGGGAAGGCGCTAACCAGCTTCATTTTCGGCCTCGCCAGCCTCGTCGTGCTGGGAGTGGCGACCACCCTGCTCCTGGGTGCCGATTGGGGCGATCCACTTGGCGCTTTTCTGCTCATGGTCGCCTTGTCGCTCGCCGCGGTCGGGATCATGTCTTTGGTCGCCGGGTTCGCCAAGACAGTCGAGCAGGCCGGCGCGCTGCAGGGGATAGTGGCTGTCGTCCTCGGTCTGCTCGGCGGGTCGTTCTTCCAGTTCGCCAGGCGCGGGATCCTCGCCGACCTGTCACTGCTCACCCCAAATGCCTGGTTCATCAGGGGTCTCGGAGACAACGTGGCGGAAGGGGCCGCCGCCGTTCTCCCCGCCGTGGGTGCCATCCTGCTGTTCGCCCTCGTCACCGGGTCGATCGGGGCTGTGACGCTCTACCGCAAGGTGACGCTGTGAAGGCGCTCACTGTTGCCGGGGTCAATCTGCGCCGGTTCATCAGGGAGCGGAGCAATCTGTTCTTCGTCTTCATCTTCCCCCTCGCCATCGTGCTCGTCATCGGGCTCGCATTCGGTGGGGGAGGATTCGCACCCGCCCTCGGGGTTTGGGAGGAGGATGTAGGGGAACTCGGCAACCAGTTGGTGGCGACGCTCGCCGAGGAGGTCGAGGTGGTCCACTACGACTCGGATGAGGCCTTGGTGGATGCGGTGGAGCGGGGCCAGGTCGATGCGGGGCTGGTCGTCCCCGCCGGATACGACGCCGATCTCCGCAGCGGCCAGCCGGTCGAGCTCCTCTTCACCAGCCGCCCCGATGGGCAGCCGCAACTCCAGGCGGTGGTGGCTGCGGCAGCATCTGATCAGAACACGGTCGTTACCGCGGCGGCATTTGCTGCCGCCGAGACGGGCAGCGACTTCGATCAAATGGTCGGCCAGGCGCAGGCGATGGCGTCGTCGCTCCCCGGTTTGGAGGTAACGACCACTACGACCGGTGACGCCCTATTCCCCACAACCCTTGGCCAGTTCGATCTGGGCGCTTCGTCGCAGCTGTTGCTGTTCATGTTCCTCACCGGGCTCACCGGCTCGGCAGCGATCATCCAGACGCGGAGGTTCGGAGTCGCCACCCGGATGCTGTCAACACCGACCCCGATGAGTCAGGTGGTGGCGGGGGAAGCATTGGGCAGATTCGCCGTCGTCTTCGTCCAGGGTGCCTACATCGTCGTGGCAACCCTGCTGCTTTTCCAGGTGAACTGGGGCGACCCGGTCGGTGCGCTCGCCGTGGTTGTGGCATTTGCCCTGGTGGGGGCGGGCGCCGGCTTGCTGATGGGGGCTGTGTTGCGCAACGACCAACAGGCGGGAGGCGTCGGGGTGATGCTCGGACTCGGTCTGGCTGCCCTCGGTGGGTGCATGCTCCCTTTGGAGCTCTTCTCGCCGACGCTGCAGACGGTCGCCCACTTCACCCCACATGCCTGGGGAATCGACGCCTTCGCCGAACTGGTGCGCAACAACGGCACCATCGTGGACATCCTCCCCGAACTGGGCGTGCTCCTCGGGTTCGCCGTGGTTCTTCTCAGCTTGGCCACCTGGCGGCTGCGGGCGACCCTCACCCATTGATCGAGAACCGCCGGTAGGCGTTCTGCGTAATGGATCATCGGGGGAGGGAAGGAGGCCTCCATGCGTCGTGCTGTCCACGCCGGGTTTGCCGCCCTGCTTTTGGTGGGAGTGCTCGCTGCTCCCGCGTCCGCCGATGTACCCACCATCGAGGAGCGCAGCTTCACCGTTGCGCTCAGCGGAGCCAACGAGGTTCCGTCTGGAGACCCCGATGGCACCGGAACGGCTCGCGTTTTCCTCCACCAGGGACGCGGCCAGGTGTGCTTTGTCATCCGTGTGTCGAACATCGATGACGTGATCCTGGCGCACATCCACGCTGCTCCCGCAGGGGTCAACGGCTCGGTGGTCGTCGACTTCATGGGGATGCTGTCGGGATGCGTCAGCGACGTAGACCCGGCGCTGATCGCAGAGATCATCGCCAACCCGGCCGGGTACTACGTCAACGTGCACACCACACCGTTCCCCGGTGGGGCGGTACGCGGCCAACTCGGCTGAACTCGGTTCAGCCTGCCCGCGCGGCTGACAAAGGCCCCCTGATCGGCCGCCCGTCCGGACCCGGTCCCACCCGCCGGCCCGGCCGGGCGGCCCAAGGGGGTTAGTCCATGTGGTCGATCAGGGCTGCGGTGCCCAGGTGGCCGTCAGCCCACGTTGGTTGATAGAAACGTCCGGACCACCTTCGTACTTGGCCGCGCAAAAGACGTAGTCGACACTCCCCGAAACCCCGCTGTCGAACCCGGTGAGCGAGATGGTGAAAGCGGTGAATCCCATCCCGGTGGTATCGGGCGGGCGGTGGAAGGTGGCGCCTACCACCTCGCCGTCGCAATCATCTCGGGCGATGATCAGCTGATAGCGGAGAGTGGCACTGGCGGGCTTCTCGAGGTACCCATGGGCGGCGAGCACGACGTCAGAGGCTCCTTTGGCGTCGACAGTGACCGTCCCCAGCTCGACGAATGTGCCCGAGGTGATCTGGACGTCGTCGTTGAAGTCCTCCACCTGGAACCCGGTCACTCCAGATGTGGCGGACAGACGCCTCATGAACCCTGCCATCTGCTGGCGGGTGACCGCTTCGCTCGGGCAGTAGAGGCTCCCATCAGGGACACAACCCAGCGTGACCTCGTTGTCGGCCAGCCAGGCGATGTCGTCATGGAATGTGTTGCTGTCGGGCACGTCGTCGAACACATGGGCGGCGAGCACGGCGGTTGGCACCGCAACCAACACGCTCACCGCGACAAGCAGCATTGCGGTGCGCAGCGGAATGCGGCGCGACGAATTATCACGCGAAGCCATGGCATCTCCCTCCGTATCGGCGCCCCCTTGTGGGGCGCTCCCAAGGCGAAGCTAGCCACACCGCCTCGGGCAGTATGGGGTTCCAGATGGGGATTGAAGGGCAACTGCCCGCCGCAGTGGTCGTCACCGGCGCCTACGGCACCGGAAAGACCTCCGTCGTCGAGGAGATGGCGGAAATCCTTGAGAGGGCCGGCCGGTCGTATGCAGCCATCGATCTCGATTGGCTGGTGTGGTTCGAGGTCCCGGAGATGAATCAAGCGCTCAGCGACCGTGTGTTCGCCGCCAACCTCGCCGGTGTGGTCTCCAACTACATGTCGGTCGGAGTGGAGCGTTTCCTGCTGGCGGGGGCGATCGAAACGCTCGCCGACCTCGACGACCTGCGGACGTCGGTTCCCCTTCCGGTGCGGGTGGTGAGGCTGACCGTGTCCTTCGAGGAGATCGCGCGCCGTCTCGGTGCGGCGGTGACCGCGGGTCGCGCCGATGACCTGGCGGTGGCGGCCACCTGGTTGACGAGTGGGACCGGAGAGGGAATCGAGGATCTCACCGTTGACAACGAGCGGCCCATCCGCCAGGTGGCCGAAGAGATCCTCGGATGGCTCGGTTGGGCTTGAGCCCTTTCAGTGCCAGATCACCTTGTCGGGGCTGACGCGAAGCACCACCCGGGGAGCCGTGATCGGGTTGCTGTACTCGTGACCGTGATACTTCATCGAGAGGTGATCGATGTGGTCCCGTGCCTCCTGCCCCTCGACGATGCCGGTCACACTGCCCCGCACCTCAGCGAAGTGGTAGGGGTCGGTGCGGTCCCAAATGGTCACCGTCACCCTCGGTTCACGCTGGACGTTGCGCCATTTCTGCCGGTCAACTTGGGTGTTGATCAGGATGGATTCCTCGTCGGCGTCTACCCACATCACTTGGGTCGCGGGATGTCCGTCCGGCATAAGAGTGCTCAGTACGGCGAAGTTCTTGTCCTGGGCAAGCTTGATCAGTTCTTGGTCGATCATTGACGCCGACCCTAATCAGCGGGACTCGATTCGTTTCCAGCCGAGGGAACTCAGGTTCGGGGTGGGCCGGATGCCCGGGTGCGTCTTCCCGCCGCCAACGCGGCGATCTTGTCCACTCGGTCCAGTGCCTCGGCGAGTTGGCGGGCGAAGTCCAGCCTCTTGTGGGCGACGTCGGGCCCAGCCTCGGTCAAGCCCCGATTTGCCGCCAGCTTGAGCCCGTTGCCAAACAGCAGTTGTGAGACCGACTCTTCGGCGGCGATGCGGCGCTGCATCCGGTACTGCTTGCCAAGCGCCAGACTCTCCTGGAGCAGTTGCCTCTCGTCGGGCGCAGGCTCGGCGTCGTATCGCACGAGGACGTCGGCGACCACCTGATAGGCCTCTAGGAAGGGCCGGAGCACCCAGTGCGCCCTGAGAGGAGCCATCTGGTCGACAGCTGCGATGACCGATGTCCCCTCGTCGATCGCCTGCTCCCACCCGGGCACCTGACGCTCGACTTCCTGGCGGATCTCCTCGAGAAACGACTCCTTGGGTGGAAAAAAGAACTCGAACTTGAGCAGGTCACGCAGTTCGAGTGCGCCGTCCCAGAAGCCGGGAGACGGCGCGGATTCGTCTGCACCCAAGAGGGCGACTTCGGCGATCGCCCCATTCACGAAGTGGTGGATGATCGTGTTGCGGTAGAAGGCGGCTGCGATGTGCTGTTCGGGGGTGATCAGGTAGAGCGGCTCCGTCCCCTCGGCGAAGCTCGTCACCAGGTCGTGCTCCGCAAGCAGGTCGAGCACCTTGCTGACTTCGTCCGGTTCCCCGGGTCGCATGGTGCCCGCGGTCGGCAGAGAGCGCTGTTCCACTTCCTCCACCAACTCGCCGAGTTCGGCGGTGATCTCACCCAGCGTTGCAGCACGATCCTGGAGCGCCAGCAGGGTCGTGGTGACCAGCGAGGCGGCGGTTATCGGGGTAACCCGGTTGATTCGGACCATCACCTCGAAGGCCAGCTTCTGCAGGTCGATGTCACCTTCGGCGGTCTCCTCGGCTCCCGCTAGCTCCTTGGAGACGGACACCGGTTCGCCAAACCTGATGTAAATATCGCCGTAGTGCCTTCGAAGCTGCCGCATGGCGCCGAGCGCCCAACCGAGGCTCTCGGCCCTCTTTTCCCCGCCGCGTTGCTCGGCTGCATAGGAGCCGACATCCTGGATCTGGTCATAGGCGATCGACGTCGGAATCAGGTAGATGTCCTCGCTCTTGCCCCGCCGCCATGAGTCGATGAGGTAGGCGAGAAGCCCGAAACGCGGAGGCAGCAGCTTGCCCGATCGAGATCGGCCACCCTCGATGTAGAACTCGATGGAGAACCGCTTCTCGACCAGATAATCGAGATAGCTCTGGAGGACCCATTTGTAGATGGCGTTGTCCTTGAAGCTGCGGCGGATGAAGAACACACCTGTCCGGCGGACGAGAGGTCCGATCGGGAAGAAGTTCATGTTGATCCCGCCGGCTGTGTGGTTCGGTGGAAGGTCGTTCTCCCACAGCGAGTACTGGAGCGAAAGCCGATCGAGCTGGGATTTGTGTGAGGGAAGGAAGACCAGCGGGTGCTCTTCTCCCAACCGGTAGAGCTGACGGAACTGCTCCGTGTCGTAATCGATGCGTCCGTATCCCTGCCGGTACAGCCAATGGATTGCGTTGGCGATGATGTCGATGAGGAACGGGCTGTGCGAGGCAGCGATTTCCCTGAGGTAACGCGCCCCGCGCCCGATCGCACGCTCCGGTGCGATCCCCGCCAATGGGGCAAGCCGGACCAACTCGTCGCGGAACGAGCCACGACTCGTGATGTCCTCCATGACGAACTTGGGGACCTTGTACCGATTGCCGCGTAGCCGGCGCTCCGCTCGCTCCAATGCCAGCATGGCTCGCCTGACCACGTAACGGTCGAGGTGCTCGGGCTCCACTGCTTCGCCATGGTCGGCGCGGATCCGCCCCGCCATTGCCGGCTCGGCGACGACGACCACACATCTGTCCGGGTGCTGCGCAAAGATGACGCGTTGCCTGAGGAAGTCCGGATCTCGCGGGTCGCCCAGCTTCAGTGCGTCGATCATGTTGGAGGTGCGTTTCCCACGCCGCAGGGGCGGCAGCCAGGCGATGCGCAGGGGGAACAGCCATGGGTCGTCATCCCGATTGAGCCGAGCCTCGAGTCGGGGGTCTATCCGCCTGAACCTCCGGCGGCGTGACGAAGGCAGGTCGATCACCTCGACCTGGGACCCGGCGGGGCGGTGTCGATCGATCCAGGCCTCGAGCAGCCGATGTTCGAACTCGGACGAGGCGTCGAGCAGGCAAACCGTGATGTCGGTCACTTCGGCCGGCCAGCCCGGCTCGGGCACGGAACCCTCCAGTGCCCTGCCGGTGGTGGCGACCATACGATGAGTGTATGCCCCGGTGGTCGGCGGCGGCCGGGACGGGGCGTGGGTCCGGGGTGGCAACATCACACGATGCGGGCGGTGGTCCAGCGCGTCTTGGAGGCTGCGGTCGAGGTCGATGACGCGACTGTCGCCGAGATAGGCGCCGGCCTGGTGGTGCTGGTCGCCGTCGGGCATAGTGACGGCGACGCCGACGCAGACGCTTTGGCGGAAAAGCTCGCCAACCTGAGGATCATGTCCGACGGCCATGGACGGATGAACCTCTCGTTGCTCGACACCGGCGGGTCGGTTCTGGTGGTGAGTCAGTTCACGCTGCTGGGGGTGGTGCGAAAGGGCAGGCGTCCGTCCTTCGATGCCGCCGCCCCACCGGCGAAGGCACGGGGGATCGTGGAATCCGTGGTCGAAGGTCTCCGCCGGAGGGGTGTCCCCTCCTCGAGCGGCGTATTCGGCGCCACCATGAGGGTCCGCTTGGTCAACGATGGCCCGGTGACGCTGGTGATCGAGGTCGACGACGGCCGGGTCCAGTGACTGTGGCCGGCGAGGAGCTATTCGGGTGTTGACCAACCCATCGGATCGGAGGCACCCTCTCCCGGCTCACCGGTACGCGGGTCGCGCAGAAACCTGAAGCCGAGCAGCATCGTCATCGTGAGCACCGCCAGCATCAGCCCGGGTCCTGGCTCGACGCCCCAGAAGTTTGCCAGGCCGAACCAGCCCCAGGCCGCCACCACAGCCAGCAACACCAAGGCGCTCGCCACAACCGCCCGCGACAGGTTGTGCGTCATCCGGTAGGTCAGGGTGAGCGCTGCCGCCCACACCAGAGCGCCCACCGGCCACAACACCACGAGGGCGCCACCCGCCATCCCCAGCCCCCCGCCGGGACCGGCGGAGGCGCGGGGGTCGTTGTCCCTCGGCCAGAGCGACGGGATCATGATGTCGGCCAGCACCGCAGCAGCACCCGCCACCAAGCCACCGATGTCGCCCGCCACCAGCCGTCCGGCGAAAGCGGCGACCATGCCCCCGGCGACCTCGAGCGCCGCCCAGAGCATCGGCCGGATCGACCGGTCGGGTGCAACGGTCTGCTGGCGGTGTGTCAGGTGGACGGCGATGGACGGGGCGGATCCGGCAAGTGCTCCGGCGAGAGCCGCCGCCACGAGGATCATCCGGTTTCCGCCATGAAGGCCCGTCCCGTGGCGCAGAAAGTGAGGAAGTCACAGTGGGCGCACGCCTCCGAAGGGATCGGGTCGTACACCTCCTCGGAGATTCCTTTGGTGATCAGGTCGATCCGCTGGCGTGCTTCGGCCACCCACTCGTCGTCGGCCTGCTCGGTCACCTCGGTGAGTCCATCGCCTAGATAGGCAAAGGTCACCGCCAGCGTGCTCGGAGGTTTGAGCGCGACCGCCTCATCACGAACAGCCACCGCATAAGCCTGGAGTTGGACACGACGGGCGGGGTCCGACCGGGGCCGCCCCGACTTGAAGTCCACCACCTCCCAGGCGGTGTCGTCGCCGTACACCGCGTCGATCCGGCCACGCACCATGGTCCCGTCGTCGAGTCGGAGGTCGAAAGGCGCTTCGACCAGCAGGGGACGGTCGGTGGCGAAACGCGACGAGCGGAAGGATTTGTATGGGTCGGTGCGCCGGCCACCCGTCTCGAGGTCGGCCGGGGTGAAGTCATAGTTATCGATCCCGCGTTCCCCGAGCGGAACTGCACCTATGTTGTGCAGTTCGATCTGCCGGTGGACATCGACCCCTCGCCGCGCCGCCGCCGACGGGCGTCTCGGAAGCCGGTCGACAGCCGACCAGTAATAGCGCAGCGGGCATTCGGCATAGGTGACGAGCGACGAAACACTCATCTGCGATGGGCCCGGTGCTCCTTCGGGTACAGCAGTCTTTGGGAGCCTGAAGAGCCGCTGTTGGAACTCCTCGAGATCGCGGTCGAAGGCTGCGGCGACGCCCAACTCGGCGGCTCGGTCCGCCGCCCATCGGTTGTCGTTGATCACGGCTCGCAAGCCCTCGCTCCAACCGTTGGGGAATACCGGGTCGGGGGCGCCATCGCCGATCTTCTCGTATCTGAGCAGGTTGGGCCTTTTGGCCGGCTCACCGACGAGTTTGGTGGCGTCTTCGCCGGCATGGGTGCAACCCAGAAGGAACAGCGGGCTCGGCTTCACCGACTTCTTCGTCGGCTCGGGAGAGCCATACCAAAAGGCGCCACTCATGTGCAGGCGTTGTTTGGCCCTGGTCACGGCGACATATGCGACTCGCCACTCCTGAGCCGTGTGCCGGGCGCGGAGGAGGTCGGAACGGCCCTTCTCGGCCATGTCGGGGGTGATCGGGGGAAGCGAGGACGAATCGAGTAGCAACGGATAAGGGAGCAGGTAGGCGAACTTGTAGGGATCGTCGAAGCCCCCTGACGAGCTTGGGAAGTTGTTCTCGTAGAGCGCCGGAATGAACACGACCGGCCACTCGAGTCCTTTTGCCCGGTGAACGGTCAGCAACGCCACCGCGTCCTCACCGCTGAGCCGAGCGGTGTCGAGCTCCTCGGTCTTGTCCTCGAGCATCATGGTGAGGTGGTCGAGGAATGCATGGAGCGAGGGGCGGCCCTCGAGCGGCGACCACTCCTCGGCGAGGTCGAGGAACCGGTACAGGTTGAGCCGCGCCGAGAGCCGGTGCGCGTCCGCCATCGCCTCGACCTCCTGCCAGGCACCGGTCTTGTCGAGGATCTGTCGGGTCAACTCGACCAGGCTCTCACCCTGAGCGGCCCGGATCAGGACGCGGAAGAGGCCTCTGAACTCCCCGAGCGACTCGAGGGCACCGGAACGGAGACCCTCCATCTCCTCGAGGTGATCCACCGCCTCGAGCAACCCGGCGGGGGGGAGCGGTCCCTCGGGCTCGCCTTCGGGTGAGGGTGTTGGCCGGTGCGCCCGACCCACCGCGCCAGCGGGGCAATGTCCCCCAGCCCGAGCCGGAACCTGCTACCGGTGAGGATTCTCATCAGCGAAGGGCTCTCATCGGGGTCAGCGAGGATGCGGAGCCAGGCGTGGACATCGGCCACCTCGGGGATTCCGAGCAGCCCTCCCAGGTTGGCCACCTCGACTGGGATCCCGTGCTCCTCGAGGGCGTCGTGGACGAGCGTGATGTCCTTGTTCTTGCGGAAGAGCACCGCCATGTCCCGCCAGGCGATCCCTTCGTCGTGGAGCGACCTCATGATCGTTGCGATCGTCTCAGCCTCTCTGATGGCGTTTTCTGACCAACTCACCG
>CAWGYV010000022.1:0-14532 GCA_963826825.1 uncultured Acidimicrobiia bacterium
GCCGATCGGGTTCGCCGCCAGCCCCATGATCGGATTCCCGGTACGGATATCCCGAGATGGTCATCACATGGCTGTGTTCGGCGGTTACGACGATCATCGTGTTGCGCAGATCGACCATTTCGAGAGTGGTCTTCACCGCATTGGAGAGCTCGATCGTCTCGGTCAGGGCGCGGTATTGACGGTCGAGCGGGGCGTGGTGGCGGTGGTGGCAATCTCGATCTTCGCGGCGTCCACAGTCGCTACCACGGTGGCGATGTCGCTGCCCCCGTTGCTCGCCCGGTTTGGGACCGATACCACGTTCGGGTCCGGGCCGCTGGCGACCTTTGTCCAGGACCTCCTTTCGATCCTGATCTACTTTTGGGTCGCCATGGCCCTCCTCGGCTGAGCCATCCCGAATCGGCCCCCTCAGCCGCCGGTGGGGAGGGGCGCCTGGACGAGCGTTGCGGCGATGTCGGAGGACCATGAGGTGATGTCCTCCCGGTCGCGGAAGTCGCCCGCCGGAGCCCGGAGACGCGGCGACGATCGCCCGCTCGGCGAATCCGAGCTTGGACTTGTCGAGTCGCCCGGCGAAGAGGCGGTGATCGACCGCCGAGGTGCGTTTCTGGATATCAGCGATGTCCACCGGGTTCTCATCGGGCTTCGGCGGCTCCCCGAGGGGTCCACTGGAGAAGATCCACACCGGGATGGTTGCAAGCGTCGTCTGAAGCGGCCCACGAAGTCCTTTGCCGCCTCGAGCCAGTGGCCGGCGTAGACCCCGCTTCCCAGCACTACCGCGCCAACCCCGTCGAGCGGAGTCGACATCGCCCGGGTCGGCCACCACCGCCTCCATACCTCGCCCCTCCAGAACGGAGCCGATACGGGCGGCGATCTCGAGGGTCGACCCGTGTTTCGATGCAGCCGTCACCAACACCTTCATGTCGCGTCCTTTCCCGCGAGGGACTGCGACCACCCTCGACGAGACTCCCTTTCACTTCAAGGGTCAAAGGTCCCGAACGAACGGTGCAGAATGCGGCTGTGCGCTGCCAACCCGAAGGTCCCGATTCGAATGGACATACTCCACTTCCTGAGCGGCTGCCTCCGGTGAAGACTCGAACCTCGAGGAGGACATATGGAAGTGCGTGAGCTGATAGCTCGTCCGCCGGTGCGGTGTTCAGGCCGATGCCAGCCTCCGCCAGGCAGCGATCATCATGGACACGGGAGACGTCGGTTCGGTAGTGGTCGGTCACAGCGACAATCTGGAAGGCATCCTCACCGAGCGCGACCTCCTCCGAGCGGCGGCACACGGCGCCGACCTCGAGAGCGAGACGGTGGGAGCGTGGATGACACCCGCGCCTGATACGGTCGACGCCGACCTCGACGTGAGCGAGGCGGCGATGTGGATGGCGGCAACCGGTTATCGGCACCTCCCCATCACAGAGGGAGAAAAGCTGGTGGGCGTCGCCAGCGTCAAGGATGTCCTGTGGGCGCTGACCGAGCAGCTAGCCGAGGATTGACGGCGGCTTCATGCGATCAGTGCGATGAGATCCGGCGGCCAGATATCTCATCGGGGATGATCGTTATCCACCGCATCGGGTAGGGGCCACTCACCCACTGCTCCACACCGAGAGCGTCGAGTCGGGCGACGTCCTCTTCGTTGGTGACTGCATGCGCCGTGCCCCTGACCAGCACGCTCCAGCCCACCCGGGCCTGCTCGTCCCAGCCGTCGATTTCGAAGGCGATCGGATCCTGCCGCTCGGCCAGATCGAGTTTGGCTCCCACCGCCGACCGGAACACGATCCGGCTTCCGTCGAGCCGGTAGACGACGGGCAGAACCCAGGGTTCGCCTGCTTCGAGAAATGCCACCCGTCCCACTCGGTGATCCTGGAGCAGCCTCTCGCATTCGCTCCCAGCCAGCACCTCGAGCCCGGCATGATCAAACGGTCCGCCGGTCGCCATCCATCGCCTCCTCGTTTGTCTTCCCTTTCTACCACGGCTGCGGCCCCAACGCTTCCGGTGTCGTCCTGCCAGGGTCGAATACGGCCACTCCGGAGGACACCCGTCGGTCGCGATCGGGACGTTGGCCCCTTGTTGACGGTCGTGCAAGTGCTCATGGTTGGAGGTGACTTCGAGGAGGTGTTTGTGACGACCATCAGCCAAGAGCCCGTGGTGTCGCATGGCCGGCCAGGCACCGTGCTAGGCCTGATCGTGTGGCTGATCTTTCTAGGGCTGAGCGCCCTTTCCGGCGGCATCGCCCTGATCTTTGGTGACGGGGTCGAGCACGCCCCCCGACGAGTGGTTGGAGGTCATCCCGCTGGTCGATAGCTGGGTTGTTCCGGGGCTGGTCCTGGGGATCGGCTTCGGGATCGGCTCGCTTGTCGTCGCCTACGGCGTTATGCGCCGGCCGGAATGGCAGTGGCTCGACTGGATCGAGCGCGGCACCGGCCAGCACTGGTCCTGGATCGGGGCGCTCGTCATCGGTGCCGGGCAGGTGGTGTGGATCCTGCTCGAGATTGTGTTCCTGCCCGAGCCGTCCTGGCTGTATGTGGTCTACGGGGGAACCGGGGCCGGACTGGTGATCCTGGCGATGCTGCCATCGGTCAGGCATCACCTAGTTGCACATCAGGGTCTTTCGGCGGAAGCCAAGGGGTCGGCCGGCCCTCGCTGACGAGGGTCGCTACCGACACCATTCCGGTAATGGCAACCGCTGGACACGTCATCGTTGATGGGAACGAGGCGGCCGCCCGAATTGCACACGCCTTGAGCGAGATGATCGCCATCTACCCGATCACCCCGGCATCACCCATGGGAGAGCTCGCCGACGCCTGGTCACGGGCCGGTAGGCCGAATCTCTGGGGGGTGGTGCCCGACGCCGTGGAGATGCAGAGCGAGGCCGGTGCGGCCGGCGCGGTTCTCGGGGCGCTGCAGACCGGTGCGCTGGCGTGCACCTTCACCGCATCGCAGGGGCGGCTGTTGATGCTGGCCAACATCTACAAGATCGCCGGGGCATTGACCCCGACGGCCGTTCACCTCACCGCAGTGCTCGATCGAGTCCACCACTGGTTCGAAGAGCGGGGTTACGCTTCGATCGAGGAGGCCAATGGCAGTCTCAATCAACGTCACGCCCCGGATCCGGTCTCCTTCGAGCGGGCCAACTACATGAGGACTCTGGAGGAGTACTCGTCGAACTGGTCGATCGAGGATGCCTGACATGATCGAAACGGGGGACCAAGCCGACATCGCGCCGGGATCACCGGCCGAGCTGGAGGCATTTGCCAGCCTCCAGGCTCGGTTGGCACCGATGTACCGGCGTGTGTTCTCCGACCGACAGGAGCCGCGGACCGTAGTGGTGGTTCCCAGCCTGTCGCTCGATCTGGAGGTGCAGGCCAAGATCACCGGGGTCACTCACTACGAGGAGCGGATGCTGTGCCTCCTCATGCTGCTTCGCCTCCCCCGGACCCGTCTCGTCTACGTCACCAGCCAACCGGTGCACCCGGCGGTGATCGACTATTACCTCCACCTGCTCCCTGGTGTTCCCACACGGCACGCTCGGGAGAGGCTGACCCTGCTCGACTGCTCCGACGATTCGCCGCTCGCCCTCACCGCGAAGATCCTCGACCGGCCGAGACTCGTCTCCCGGATCCGTGAGGTGTTGGGCGACCCGGAGGCAGCCCATCTCACCTGCTTCAACGCCACCGGACTCGAGCGGACGCTGGCGGTACGGCTCGGGATCCCGCTCTACGCCTGTGACCCGTCGCTGTCGCGACTCGGCTCGAAGAGCGGCGCCAGGCGACTACTCCGGAAGTGCGGGATCACGGTTCCCGATGGTGCCGAAGGGATACGCGATCTCGACGACCTGGTTGGAGCGACCACCGAGTTGCGGTCGCGGGACAGGTCGCTCGGCGGCTGTCGTCATCAAGCTCGACGACGGGCTTTTCCGGGGAGGGGAACGCTCTCTTCCGGTTCGACGAGGCACCCGACACCGGGCTCGCCGAGTGGGTGAGGCGGACGCTGCCCCGAGAGATCCGGTTCGAGGCGTCCGATGAGTCGATAGAGCCATATCTGGAGAAGCTTTCCAGGATGGGGGGGGTGGTCGAGGCCTTCGTCGACGGCCGCGAGCAAACGTTCGCCATCGGTCCAGTGCCGGATCAACCCGATCGGCGAGGTCGAGGTGATCTCGACCCACGACCAGTCCCTGGGCGGGCCTAACGGCCAGGTGTTTCTCGGTGCCAGCTTTCCCGCCGACCAGGAATACCGCCATGATCTGCACCTGATGGCGGTCGAGGTGGGGCGCCGGCTCGCCGAGTTGGGCGTGCTGGGCCGGTTCGGGGTGGACTTCATCTCGACTCGGGCCGCCGACGGGACCTGGAACCACTACGCACTCGAGATCAACCTGCGAAAGGGGGGAACCACTCTCCCGTTCATGATGCTGGAGTTCCTCACCGACGGCGTCTACGACCTCGAGCGGGGGGAGTACATCACCGCCGCCGGTCAGTCCCGGAGCTACGTCGCCTCGGACAACGTGGAGAGCCCCTTCTACCGGGGGATGACACCTGACGATCTGATCGACCTCGCCGTCTACAACGGGCTTCATTTCGAGGCGAGCAGCCAGGTCGGGGTCGTCTTCCACCTCATGGGGGCGCTGTCGCGCTACGGGAAGCTCGGATTGGTCGCCATCGGCGAGGACCTGGAGACCGCAGACCAGATCTACCGGGAAACCCTCTCGGTTCTCGACAGGGAGGCAGGCGCCTCCTCTGCGGGCACGTCAGATTGGAGACACAGTGCTTGATTACCGCTGATTTGAGTTTCCGGGTGCTGAGATGTTCGGACAAGACAGAAGGAGGACAAAGGTGAGAAAAACCGCATCCATAGCATCGATCGTGATCGGTGTGCTCCTCGTGATCGGTGGTGTTGCCACCTGGATCCTGGTGAGCACGACATTGGGGAAGCAACAGATCACAGTCTCTGACGATGCATCCTGCCTGGCCGGGGACGAGGTCAACGGCCCGTTCAGCGCCTATTGCGAGGCAACGGTCATCGAGACCCACGCCTTGGAGGCGACGGGCGGGATGTACTACGCCCAGCTCGACCGGGAGGATCCGCTCAGAGAGACGGCAATGAACGCCGCGTTCCTCCAGACGTCGCTGTTCACCTCTGTGGTGGCATTTGGTACTGCCGCCATGGCCATCCTTGTCGGCGTGCTCTTCGTGCTGATCGGGGCCGGGATGAGGGACGTCGCCGAGCGACTCCCGGACGTCAATAGACCCGTCACTACCTGACCACCGGCCGTCGGGCGGGCGAGAGGTCGTCCGCCCGGGCTGGCCCACCATGACTCAAGGCCCTAGAGCAGTCGCTCGGGGCTGCTTACCCTTAGTGAAATGCAGGAGTTGACCGAGACCGAAGCACGGGACTTACTCGAGAGGGCGGACGTCGCCCACCTCGGGGTGATCGCCGACGGCGAGCCATACGTGACCGCGGTGTCATTCGTGATCTCGGGAAACCTCTTTCTGTTTCGGACGGGTCCGGGTAGGCGGCTCAGGGCGATCGAGAACGGCTCGCCGGTATGTGTCGAAGTGTCCGAATACGACTCGGAGACCGGCGATTGGGCGAGTGTCTTAGCCGTGGGGCCGGGCTCGGTGATCGCAGACAACGCGCTCGAGGCGGGCGCCCTCGATGCCCTCTACGCCAAGTACCGCAAGGTGATCGAGTCGAGTCTGACGCTGGAAACCGCGGTCGGCTCGGTGGCGGTAGCGGTGATGATGGGGAGGATCAGCGGTCGCTCATCGGGCAAGGCATGGGCACCCCGAACCCGTCCGGGTCGACTCTGAGCGTCCGGGTGCGGCCACGGCGGAGCGTTCGTGGGCAGCTGGCCGGTGAGCCCTGACCAGTGGAACCTGACTAGCTGAGCGGAACGCCCCGAAGGGCGCTCCGCTCAGCGGCGACCCTGCCGAGCCTGCGCACTACCTGGTCAAAGAAGGCGCGCACCGCGATGGCGTCGGCGGTTCCCTCGGGTGTGAGGCGACCCGGAGCGCTCTCGAACCGCCCGTCGAGCGCAAGCGCTGTGGAGCCGTCTGAGCCTCTCCGGACATTGAGCTCACCGGTGAAACGCTCGCCCCTCTCTCCCAAATGGAGACCGATCGAGTACGGAGCGCCCCGCTGCACGGTTTGCTTCATCTCGACCCCGGAGGGTGCGAACGGTGCCAGCCTGAGCACCCGTTCGGTATCGCCGGTGATGGCAGCAACGGCATCGTCGATATCCACCGGAAGCGGTCGTTCCAGATGAACGGTGTCCTGAATCGGGCGAACCGTCGATGCGTGCATGCCTCACCTCCTTGTCCCCCATCATGCCACGGGAGGCTCCGGCAGCCATCGGCCAGACGTCCCGAGGGGGTAGGACCTTCGGCCGTTACCGCCGAGCGGCCCATACGACGATGCTGTGGTGTTCACCGACCAGGGAGCAGAGAGTGGCCCAAACCGATTCCTCGAGCAGCGTCTTCGACCGGATGATCCTGGTGCTGGTGGTCACCACCTCCGTACTGGCGGTGGCCGTGCTGGTCAGCGTGCTGAGGAGTCCGGCCGGTGCTGCGGCCACGGAGGAGGCGAGGCGGCAGTGCTCGATGCCGACGTTGAGCGAGTTCGCCATCGAGGGCACGCTCACCGCCGATCCCGGTCCCGTCCAGATCGAGGTGACCAACGGTGGTAGTCAGATCCACAACCTGGTCCTGGTGGGTGGCGAGTCCACGCCCGATCTGGATCCGGGTCAGTCGGCGACGCTGGATCTGGGCGAGCTGGCGGCGGGGACCTACACCGTGTTCTGCTCGATAGCCGGCCACCGAGAGGCGGGCATGGAAGCCGCATTGGTGGTGGGTGGCGACACCACCGCCCACGAGGAACACGCCGACCGAGGGCGAGGAGGTGGACTACTCGGCGCTCGACATGGCGATGACAGAGTCGATCATGGCCTTCCCCGCCGAAACCGAAGGCATGGGCAATCAGCCGCTCGAGCCGGAGGTCCTCGACGACGGCACCAAGAAGTTCGAACTCACCGCGGCGGTGACGCCCTGGGAGGTCGAGCCGGGAGTCATGGTGGACGCCTGGTCGTACAACGGGATGGTCCCCGGCCCCCAGATCAGGGTCGACGTCGGCGATCGGGTCCAGATAGTGGTCCACAACGAGCTGCCCATGGGAACCGACGTCCACTGGCACGGCGTCAGGGTCCCCAACTCGATGGACGGTGTGGCACCCATCACACAGCCGTTGATCGAGTCGGGGACAGTCATTCACCTACGAGTTCGTGGTCGAGCAACCGGCGATCGCCATGTACCACGCCCACCACCACGGCCAGATGCAGGTCCCCAATGGCCTGTTCGGGACATTCATCGCCGGCGACATCCCGATCCCGTTCGGGCAGACGGTGTCGGGCGTGAAGATCCCCGATGACTTCGAGGTCGCTCTCGAGATCCCGATGGTGCTCAACGACGCCGGGGTCATCGGGCTCAGCCTCAACGGGAAGTCCTTCCCGGCGACCGAGCCGTATGTCGTCGAGGACGGAGATTGGGTGGTGGTCCACTACTACAACGAAGGGCTCCAGTCCCATCCGATGCACCCCCACCAGTTCCCCATGCTGGTGTTCGCCAGGGACGGGATACCGCTCGATCATCCCTATTTCGTCGACACGCTCAGCGTTGCACCCGGCGAGCGATTCTCGGTACTGATGCACATGGACGACCCAGGCACCTGGGTCTTCCACTGCCACATCCTCAACCACGTCGAACGCGATACCGGGATGTTCGGGATGGTCACCGCATTCATCGTGGAGGAGGCCGGGGAGTGAGCACGGGTGCCGTCCATCGAGGCGCCGGCACGAGAGCGCAGTGCTGATCTACTACTTCACCGACGTCGACGCCCCGTTCGGCGTGGCCGAGCCCAGGCTGCTCGGTGCCCTCCCCGACCTCGACGGGCTGGCCGAAGGGCGCATACCGCGAGGGCGAGGCACGCCGGGCGAGGCTCGGTGCCGAGGTCGCCAAGGTCCAGGCCCCGGCGTTCGTCAAGTTGGTGGTGGGGTTGCCGACAAAAGGGCCCGGCCGGCTGACGGTACCTCTGTCCTGGACGGCGGAGGGGTCGACGGCGCTCTTCCCACGGATGGACGCCGACCTGATGCTGGCGACCCTGGGGCCCGATGCCAGTCAGCTTTCGCTGCGTGGCTCCTACACACCGCCGATGGGGGCGGTCGGTCGCGCGCTCGACAGGATGCTGATGCACCGGGTGGCCGAGTCGAGTGTCAAAGGCTTCGTCGACCGGATTGCCGGTTCGATCGGTGCGGGTGTCATGCGGGCAGGATGATCCTCACCGTCGTGCCCTGTGCCGGAGCGCTGTCGACACTGAGGCTGCCGCCAAGCAGTTCGGCTCTGGCTCCCAGGTTGGACAGCCCCGAGCCGCCACGCACTTTCGAGACATCGAAGCCGATCCCGTGATCGACCACGGTGATGGCGACCGTCCCCGCCGCCTCTTCGACCCGCACCTCCACCTTGCCGACACCGGAGTGGCGGAGCGCATTCGACACCGCCTCGCCAACCATCCGCAGCACGTCGTCGGTCAGGCCGCGGGGCAAAGGGTCGGGTGTGGCCAGTTCCAAGTCCACCTCGGCGCCGTATGGGGCGGCGAGACGATCGCACAGAGCACGCAACTCCTGTTCGAGGGTCGTCTCACTCGATGGCTTGAGATCGAATATGAAGCGGCGCAGCGAGGCGATGGCCAGATCGAGCCTCTCCACCGCATCCTCGAGGCGCCCGACGACGACCGGCTCACCTATCCGCTGAGCAATTCCCTGTAGACCGAGGCCGACGGCGAAGAGGTCCTGCTGGTGCTGATGTAGGCGGCGGCACTGCTCCCCGAGAACAACCCCTTCATGGACGATCACCTGGTGTATGCCCTCGTGCTCATCGGGCTGATGTTCTCTGAGGCGGGGAACACCTGGGGGCTCGGACAGCGGTGGACCACGACAAACCTGGTCCAGCGTTCCCGATCCTCAGGTAGCCATACCCGTCCGAAGGGGCGGTCCCAGTGGCCGCCCCTTCGGCGCGTCGTGGCCGCTGAAATCCGACGACGGCTCGGCATCGATGCGTTGCCAGGCCGGTCCGCGCGCCCTCAGTGATGGAAGGGTTCGCCCTCGACGGGTGGTAGGCGCGATTCGAGCTTGTCGAGGTACATAACCGCTCTCGTGAGGTCGTCGATCAAGAAGTCGGCGAGGTCCTGGCTGAATCCGTTGCGCACCACCACTCGCAGAACCGCCAGATCCTCCCGGTTCTCCGGAAAGGTGTAGGCGGGCACCAGCCAGCCACTTTCCCGCAGCAGCTTGGACACGTCGAACACCGAGTAGTTGCCGTCGTCCTCGGCTAGAGCGAATGCGATCACCGGGAGGTTGCTGCCGTCGGTGATCATGCGGAACGGGCCCATGGCGGCGATCCGCTCGGCAAGTCCCATCGCCACATCTCTGGCTGCCTGCTGGACCCGGCGGTACCCCTCGAACCCGAGCCGGATCAGGTTGTAGTACTGGGCGACGATCTGGTTCCCCGGCCGGGAGAAGTTGAGAGCGAAAGTCGGCATCTCACCACCGAGGTAATTGACCCGGAACACCAGGTCCTCGGGGAGGGCCTCGGGGTTGCGCCACACCACCCAGCCGACTCCCGGATAGACCAATCCGTACTTGTGTCCCGAGGCGTTGATCGACTGCACCCGAGGAAGCCGGAAGTCCCAGACCAGGTCCGGGTCGATGAAGGGGGCGACGAAGGCACCGGATGCACCGTCGACATGGACAGGAATATCCAGCCCGGTCTCCGCTTCGAGTTTGTCGAGGGCGGCGCAGATCTCGGCGATCGGCTCGTAGCTCCCATCAAAGGTCGATCCGAGGATCGGGACGACCCCGATCGTGTTCTCGTCGCACTGCTTCACCGCCTCCTCACCATTGAGGGTGAAGCGGTCCCCTTCCATCGGCACGAGACGCATCTCGACGTCCCAGTACCGGCAGAACTTCTCCCAGCACACCTGCACGTTGATCCCGGCTACGAGGTTGGGTCGATCGGTCGACTTTCCCTGCGACCGCATCCGCTCCCGCCAGCGCCACTTGAGCGCCATCCCGCCGAGCATCGCCGCCTCGCTCGACCCGGTGGTGGACGTCCCGGTGGCCTCCTCTCCCTCGGGGGAGTGCCACAGCCGGCTGAGCATGTTGACGCAGCGCATCTCGATGTCGGCGGTGCGCGGGTACTCGTCCTTGTCCACCATGTTCTTGTCGAACGACTCGACCATGAGCCGCTCCGCCTCGGGCTCCATCCAGGTGGTGACGAAGGTGGCGAGGTTGAGCCGGGCGTTGCCGTCGAGCATCAACTCGTCGTGGATCAACTGGTACGCGGTGTCGGGCCGCATGCCGTGTTGTGGTATCTCGAAGCGGGGCGCGCTCGACTCGCCGCTTCGGGCGAATATCGGGTCGATGGCGGTGGCCGGCGGCTGCTCCGCCTTCTTGGGCGACTCGACCTTGCCATGCACTGCCACAGGTTTTGCCTCCTCGATTGATTTGGAATCTATGCGGATGGATTGATGCCGTGCTCATCCACATCGGCTGATTCAGCCTGCGGGCTCTGGGTCCGCTCGGGAAGGAGAAGAAATGCGCCCACCAGGAAACAGACCGCACCGATGAAGGTCCCGAGGTTGCGTGATAGCCAGGCTTCGCGGCTGGTCATCGGCGGGGACGATCTTGGAAGCGATCGCCGATATGCCAAAGGCAACAGAGCCGGCGAGGTTGAGCAGAGCGATCCACCACGAGATCTCACGTGGCTTCCACGACACCCACCCGTGGCCGGCTTCGGCCCAGGCGAGGCCACTGGCAACGAGGAAGCAGATGGAGCCGAGGGCATCGGGCCGCCAGATCAGCTGGTTCGCGTCGCTCGATGTGAGGTTCATCTGCAGCGCCTGGAAGGTGCTCCTGTTGAAGAAGAGGGTCCCGACCAGCTGGATCAGACTGGCCCACCAGTCGATGCGGGCCGGCTCCCAGGAGAGGAACCTGAGGCGGGACGGGGTGTCCTCGTGTGAACGAACGACGTTGACCGACTCCAGATAGACCAGCAGCGCCGCCGAAGTGAAGAAAATCGACCCGACGAAAAAGGTGATTGCGTCGGCGGCAGTCCCGACACGCTCCGCATAGGCCGGTAGGGCGCCGAGGGCGAAGCACACCGACCCGATCATGAAGAGGATCCCAATCCACCACGCAACGGCGCCGGGAGCCCACCATGTGGAGCCCGTGCGGGCGATGAGCCGGTTGCGCTGCTTGCGATGCCGCCGCGATTGCCATCGCACCGTTGTTCCATCGGGCCGGCGCATGGTCATCTCGGTGGTGAAGGGTGCCGGGCCATCCCGGGCGACGACCACCCAACTCTCAGGGGTATCGAGATATCCGATGGGTCCATCCTCCGGGCAACCCGGCTCGGGACTCTACGCAGACACCAGGCGAGGAAGTCCGAGGACGGCTCAGACCCAGAAGGTGTCGTGGCGTAGGTAGAACTCGGCCATCGCCTCGTCGGTCGGTTTGCTCCCGGTGTTGGCCAGCTCGGCCAGACCTTCGAAGTAGCCCTCCCTGGGCGCGCCCGGGACGAAGAGGATGAGCATCGACGCCGGCTCCCCGGACTCGTTGCGGAAGGCGTGCAAACCCCCGGGCGGAACATGGAAGAAGTCGCCTGGCCGGCCGTCGCGCCAACTCGGTCCCGTCGAATAGCCGGACCGTCCCCGAGATCACGAAGAACGACTCAGAGATGCTGCGGTGAAAGTGGTTGCCCGGGCCGCTCGGCTCGTCCCCCATGTTCCAGCGGTAGAGACCAAAGTCGCCGTTGGTGGCGGCACTGGTGGCGAGATAGTCGGCGGAGCCTGTGGGCGAGACGATGTCGTGGCGAGTGTCGGTCGGCCGGAGCCACCCGCTGGTCTCGCCTCTAGCGCCTAGGTAGCGGTCGGGTGGGTAGGGAAGGTATGGCCCGAATGACATGGTCGCTGCTCAGACGGTGAACTGCTCGCCCCAGTCGAGCGTCACAAGTTCGATGTCGCCCAGGGCGTGCGATGCGATGTTCCAGATGGCACGCCGTCCCTTCTCTGACAGGTAGTAGTCGTGGATGGGGATCACCTGGCGTGGCCCGACTCGCTTGGCGAACTCCACCGCGGCGGTGGTGGACGTCCACGGGGCGATCAGGGGAAGGGCGAGTATCGGAGCGGTCTGAGCCGGCTGGTGGCTGTCCCCGGGATGGGTGAGGAGTTCCTCGATGGTGAAGCTGCGGTTGGGGGGTTGTGTTCCGGTGGGCACCGGTTCGTGGAGCACGTCCTCGGCGGTTACACCGGTTGGGACGTCGGTAGACGCGCTGATGCCCTCACCATCGAGCAGCTCCGCCACAGCCGAATTGGTGTAGACGGTCAGATCGGAGCGACGGTCGATCAACCAGCGGACAAACTCGGGATTGACGTGGTCGCGGTGCTCGTGGGTGATCAGTACGCGGTCCACGTCGATCGACCCAAGGTCCACTTCTCCCGACTCGAAGGCGTGGAACCCGGGATCGATCAACGTGCCGTGGTCGTCGGTGGTGATCAGCATGCATGAATCGGTGATTCGTCGGATCGTGGTCATCACGTGACCGTACCCGGCAGGTCGATCGCCGCGACCGTTGAATCGCCGCTTGAATCCACTGGCACGGAGGTCTCAATGGCGTGGACAGTCGATGACATCCCCGACCAGAGCGGCCGGGTGGCGGTGATCACGGGTGCCAACGGTGGGTTGGGCCTGGTCACGACGCGGGCGCTCGTGGCGAGAGGCGCCCATGTGGTCATGGCGGTCCGCGACCCTGTGAGGACCGGTCACGCCGTCGAGGCGATACGCACCGCCGTCCCCGACGCCAGGCTCGATGTGGTCCCTCTCGACCTCGCCTCGCTCCAATCGGTGCACGCTTGTGCGGAACGCATCGCCTCAACCAGGGAGTCGATCGATCTACTGGTCAACAACGCCGGGGTGATGGCGATCCCCCGTGCCGAAACCGCCGATGGGTTCGAGATGCAACTCGGCGTCAACCACCTCGGGCACTTCGCTCTCACCGCTCATCTGTTCCCGCTCCTGTTGCGTGGCAATGTCCCCCGGGTGGTCACCGTGAGCAGCGGTGCCCGCCACTTCTCGCCAGGGGTGTCCACCTCCGACCCGCACCTTCAGCAGCGGTATGGGCCGTGGCGCTCCTACGGCCAGTCCAAGCTTGCCAACCTGCAGTTCTCGCTCGAGTTGCAGAGACGTGTCGATGCTGCCGGCGCAGCGCTCGCCAGCGTGGCGGCGGATCCAGGCTTCTCGGCGACCGACCTGCAGGCGCACAGTCACCACGCCAGTGGCGGTGGCTGGAGCCAGGCCTTCTTCTACCGCGGCGCTGTCTCGATCATCGGCTCCACCCCCGAGGTCGGTGCCCTGCCCCAGCTTCGTGCCGCCACCGACCCCGAGGCGAGGAGCGGGGAGATCTACGGCCTGCGGTGGATCGCACACGGGGCGGCGGTTCCGGTCAGGGTGCCGAGGCGCCACCAACGGACTGCAGACGGCTACGCCCTGTGGGCGCTCTCGGAGCGCGAGACCGGCGTCGAGTTCGACGTCACCGCAATGGCACGCCGGTTGTGATCTGAACCCGGGGCCGCGGTGCCCGCAGCGTTCACGGATGAGCCGACCACCCAGCCGTTCTCGCCGGAGACGGCGTCGAGGACGTGATCGTGGATGGCGGGCGCTCCGTCTACCGGCCTTGCCCGGACCCGCACGATCACACCGGAGCGGTCCTCGCCGGAAGGCTCGACCGCGATACCGACCATCGTGAAACCGGTGTACCCGCCGACAGCCGCATAGTGGGCGTCCAGGTACTCCTTGGCTGCCGCTGCCATCTCGCCGCTCCCCGCCTTCTCAAGCACCGGGGCGAGTCCCGGTGCCTCCTGCTCCGAGGCGGGAATCCTGCCGGGGAGGTAGAGGCTGGTGAGTACACCGTCGGCCCTGGTCACCACCACCTCGTAGTGCTCCACCACCGGCGTCCGGTACCCATCGCGTTCCCGGTCGAAATCCATGACGTGCGCCGCGACATCTACCCGCCATTCATCGTCGCCGGCCTGCTCCAGCGAAACGGTGGTGGTGTCCACGACGTGGCGGTCGCCAAGGGCACCGCCCGACCATTCGACCTCTGCCGGGGTGTATGGAGGCGAGGATCTGCTCCGTTGCCCGGGGCCCTGGAAGCGATGAACGTGTGGACATAGGACTCGGCGGAACCCCGCCACCTCGGGTGGGGGGCCGGCCGGCCCGGCGGCGAGCGGGCCGCTTCCGGGTCGCAGCAGAACGACGGCAACCAGAGCTCCCAACAGCACACCGCCGGAAATGGCCAAGGGAAAGCCCGAGCAGGCGACGCCACCGCCTGGGCGGGGGAGGCTGCTCGCCGGCCTCAGGATCTGCGACCTTAAGGTCGAATGAGTCGAGGTCGGGTTCCGGGTACTTGAGCGCCGACATTCTTGTTCTCCTTC
>CAWGYV010000023.1:0-31569 GCA_963826825.1 uncultured Acidimicrobiia bacterium
CACACGTTGTGCAGGTAGCGGTCGACCTCCCACGCCGTCACCTCGGCGTGGTATTCCTCCCACTCGGCCCGCTTCATCGACACGTAATCACGCACGAACGGCTTGGGAAGGACGTCGTGGACGAGAGGGTCGGCCTCGAAGGCATCGACCGCTTCGAGCAGGTGGCGGGGCAGCCGGGGGGCGAGGTGGGCACCGTCCTCGTGCCACCAACTGGTGTCGTCGTCCACGGGATCGCCCGGCTCGAGACCCTGCTCGATGCCCTCGAGCCCTGCGGCGAGGGCGAAGGCCGCAGCCACGTACATGTTGGCGGCCATGTCCACGCTCCGGTTCTCGATGGCGGGGCGGTTCGCCGGGAGGCGCAGCATGCAGGATCGGTTGTTCCAGCCATAGGCCGCCCACACCGGAGCCCACGAGACGCTCCCATCGGCGAGACGCGAGACGAGGCGCTTGTATGAGTTCACCGTCGGGCAGGTGAGGGCCGACAGCGCGGCGGCGTGACGTAGCAGTCCGGCGACAAACCCATAGGCCTCGCGGCTCCATGCCCCATCCGAGCCGCCGCGGAAGATGTTGACCCCGGTGTCGAGACGCTCCAGGCTCATGTTCATGTGTGCTCCCGACCCCCACATCGTCCGCCCTGGTTTGGGCATGTAGGTGACAAAGGCATTGCGCTCTTTGGCCACGTGCCGGAGCAGCAGGCGGAGGTAGAGGAGGCTGTCGCACATCTGGAGGACCTCGGCCGGGGCGAAGTCGAGTTCGTACTGGCCCTCCCCTCCTTCGTGATCAAAGCTGAACAGACCAAGATCGGAGACCTGCATGAGGCGCGACACCTCACCGAGAAAGTCGAGGCTGTCGAGGGTGGGTTCGACGTCGTATGCCGGGGTCGGGAACAGCCTGCTGGAGGGGGCCAAGGGCACGAGGTCGGGCAGCTGGTCCCGCCGGAATACGTAGAACTCGGTTTCTACGCCGAGCACGAAACGCAGCCCGAGGTCGGCGGCGCGCGCCGTGGCCGACTTGAGGATCGAGCGAGGGCAGTTGGCGAACGGCTCGCGCCCTCCGTAGAGGAGGTCGGCGTTGTAGAAGGCGACCCGTGGCTCCCAGGGAAGGACACGGAGGGTGTCCCGATCCGGCACGGCGACGCACTCGTCCTCGGCGGCGTTCATGCTCCCCAGGTTCCCCATCCCGCGGGGGGTGTATCGCTCCGACCCGGCGAGCAGCGAGCCCAAGTGGTCGATCGGCACGAATTTGGACTTCGGTCTCCCGGCGACATCGACCCAGGCGGCCAGGGCGAATTCGACGCCCTGGGAAGCGAGGTCCTCCCCAAGAAGCCGGTCGGCGTCATCGGGTGTGTGCAACGTGTCCATGGATCAATCGCTCATCCCGCCAGAGAAGCTGCCATTGCGGTTGCCACCGACTCTTCGTCGACCCCACGTTCGAACCAGCGGATCACCCGTCCTTCGCGCAGCACGAGGATGCGGTCGCACAAGCCGAGGAGCTCGGGGAGCTCGGATGACACCATGAGGATGGCGGTCCCATCCTGGCTGAGGGCGTGGATCAGGTCGTAGATCTCCGACTTGGCACCGACGTCGATGCCCCTGGTGGGCTCATCGAGCAGGAGGACTTGTGGCCGGTGCGCCAACCAACGACCGAGGACGACCTTCTGCTGATTCCCACCCGAGAGCGTGCGCAGCGGAGCATCGGCACCCGCGGCACGCAACCCCAGCCGATCGAACAACTGGGCGACCACCTCCTTCTCGGCCCGACCGTCGGCGACGGACACGAGAGATCGCCTTCCGGTGATGACCATGGACGCGTTCGCCCGCACGGTCTGCTCCATGGCGAGACCGTCGGCGCGGCGATTCTCAGGAACGAAGCCCATCCCCGCCGCGATCGATGCGCGCGGGTCTTGAGCGGGGACCGCAACCCCCTCTATCTCCACGTTCCCGGTTCGGGGCTCGAGACCGTAAATGGAGCGGACCAGTGTGGACCGCCCCGATCCCACCAACCCGGCGATCCCGACCACCTCGCCGCCGTGGACCTCGAGATCCACGCCCTCCAGGGATCTGGAACCGAGCTCCCCCACAGACAGCAGCACCTCCCGCTTGGCCGATGGGGGGCGGAAGTACTGCCGTTCCAGTGACCGGCCCACCATGAGGCGGATCACGTCCTCCTCGTCGAGCTCGGCCGCCGGTCTCGTGGCGGTGACCTGGCCATCGCGCAGCACGGTGATCGAGTCGCACAGCTCGAAGGCCTCGTGCAGCCGGTGGGTGATGAAGACCACGGCGCAACCCTCATCCCGCTTGCGACGGATCAGGCGGAAGAGACGGTCGACGTGGTCGACGGTGAGCGACGCGGTGGTCTCGTCGAAAACCAGGATGCGGCACTCTCTGGCGATGACCCTGGCCACCTCGGTGAAGTGCTGGGCATCCTGGGAGATGGAGCGGACCCGGGCCGACGAATTGAGCGGAAGCCCCGCCCGGTCGAGCACAGCTTGAGCCTGGGCGTGCACCGCCCGCCATCGGATGATTCCCCGCTTCGCCGGAACCCGACCGAGCAGCATGTTCTCCCCGACGGTGAGGTCGGGACAGACCTGGGCATCTTGGAACACGACGCCCACGCCTGCCTGGAGCCGGGCCGTGGCATCGAGATCGGCCAGTGGGGTGCCGGCGACGCTGACGCTCCCCTCGTCGGGAGCGATCACCCCGGCGAGGATCCGCATCAGCGTCGTCTTCCCGGAGCCGTTCTCGCCGACCAGGGCTCGTACCTCCCCCTCCTCGACCGACAGGTCGACGGACTCGAGGGCGCGCACACCTCCGAATCGCTTCGACACACCCGTCATGTCGAGCAATGTCAAGCTCGGCCTCCTCACACGATCCACCCACACCGCCAGGATCAGGACGATGCCGGTGACCACGCCCTGCCAGAGCGCGGGAACCCCCATCAGGTTGAGCCCGTTCTGGAGCACACCGATAAAGAGCACTCCGATGAGCGTCCCGATGAGGCTGCTCGCCCCTCCGAGGAACGACGTACCCCCCAGCAGCACCGCTGCGATCACCTCGAGCTCGATACCTGCGCCGATGAGTGGAGAAGCCGACCTGATCCGGCCGGCGAAGACGATGGCGGCGAGCCCCACGAGCGCTCCGTTGATGGCGAACACCATGATCCGAACCCGCTCCACCGGGATCCCGGCGAGCCGCGCCGCCCCCTCGTTGCCTCCGACGGCATAAATGGCGCGCCCCAGATTGGTCGAGTGGAGCACGAACAGTCCCAGCAACACCACCAGCAGCGAGAGCACCACCGGGACCGAGACAGGTCCCACACGGCCATCGCCGAGCCACTCGACCAGCTCGAAGCCAGGCTCGTCCGACAGTTGGATGCTGAGCCCATCTGTCGGGACCTGCGCAACCGACCGGAAGATGGCGAGCGTGCCGAGCGTGACCACGAAAAAGGACAACTTGGCCTTGGTCACCAGCACCCCGTTGAGACCACCGCCCAGCAGCCCGCAAGCCGCGATCGTGCCCAGCACGGCCACCCAGCCCGGCATCCCGAGCATGAAGAAGCCGGCGAGGATCATCGTGCCCAAGGCGAGAAGCGAGCCGATCGAGAGGTCGATCATCCCGGTGGTCAGCAGGATCGTCGCTCCCACCGCCATCAGCAGCGGGATCGCCAGCCCTCGAAGGATGTTGACCAGGTTGTTGGGGCTGAGGAACAGCGGCTGGGTGACCCCCAGCACGAGCACCATCAGGATGAGCACCACCCCGACACCGGTCCAGGTCGGGGCGCCGGCCATGAGCCGGGTGAAGGCGTACCTCCCCGGCTCTTGACCGGCGCCCGACCGCAGCTGTGGCGGGGTCCTCCTCGGTCAGCTCGCTGCCTCGCATTTCTCCTCGGAGGCCACCCACTCGTCGGCATTGGATGAGTCCCAGCGCTCGAAGGTCATCTCGGTCGGCTCGACTTCCTCCCCGTTGAGGATCTGCGTGCCCGTCTCTGCCGCGGTGTAGCCCATCAGCCACTGGTCGGCGTCGTATGTGGCGGTGATCAGGCCGTCCTTGACCGCCTGGACTCCCTCGGGCGTCCCATTGATCCCGAAGATCATCACGTTCTCCATCTCGCGCCCCTCCACCGCCAGACCGGCGCCGATCGCCGAGTTGTCGTTGAACCCGAAGATCACGTTCACATCGGGGTGCTGGGTGAGCAGGTCCTCGGCGAGCACCCGGGCGTCTTCGACGTTGTCGTTCAGATTGTCCGCCTGATCGACCACCTCGATCCCGTTGGCCTCTGCATTGTCGGTGAATCCACCGGTCCGTTCTATCACCGCCGGGATCGGGGGCCCGCCGATGACGAGGGCGGTAGAGCCATCGGGGAATTCCTCGGCAACCAGCTGCACAGCGTCCTCGCCGGCGCCCCGGCTGCCCTCGTAGATCGACCCGGGAGCCGTCGAGTTCGGGTTGTACAACTCCACGACCACGGCGCCGGCCTCGGCGGCCCGCTCAAACGGGGCCTCGAAGGCATTCGGGTCGAGCGGTAGGAAGGGAAGCACGTTGGCTCCCTGAGCGAGCAGGTTGTCGAAGTCGCTGATCTGCTTGTTCACATCCAGGTTGGAGTCGAGTGTGATGACCTCGCTCCCGATCGAGTCGGCGTAGCAGGTGATGCCGAGGTTGATGTTGTGCTCGCCGGGCTCTGTTGCCAGGGGCGAGGGAATCCCGAAGATGACGTCCTCGCCGCCGGCCTCGCCACCAGCCGTGGTCGCGGCACCCTCGCCACCAGCCGTGGTCGCGGCACCCTCACCACCAGCCGTGGTCGCGGCACCCTCGCCACCAGCCGTGGTCGCGGCACCCTCGCCTCCAGCGGCGGTGGTTGCGGTGCCCCCACCGCCTGCTGCCGTCGTGTCCGCCCCGCCATCACCACCACATGCTGCGATCGCCGCCGAGAACACCACAACCAGAACCCAAAGACGTGTCCGTCGCATATCGTCTCCTTTCGTATTGCCTATGCCGGCGCCCGCCAGAGACGAGCGTCCAGTCCCTCGGAGAGCACCTCGGCACCGTTGTCGGTCACGGCCACCTGCTGCTCGAAAACGAAGACCCCGGCCAGCCCACCGTCGTCGCTTGGTGGCACCAGGATGGGCTCCAGGCAGAGCGTCATCCCGGGACGAAGGCGGATGTCCTCGGAGGGATCCTTGTGCGGGCGCAGAAACGGGCGCTCCCAGATCTCCATGCCGATCCCGTGGCCGAACAGGCCGCCGGCGTGCTCACCGACACCGGCATCGTCGTGGATCTCCTGGCCGGCCTGGAACAGCTCGGAGGCCGAGATACCGGGTCTTACTGCATCGACCATGGCAGCGGTCGCCGCGGCCGCGGTTTCAGCATGCCGCTCCGACTCGGGCGAGAGGTCTCCGACGCCTATGAGGCGGATGATGTCCGACATGTACCCGTCGCCGCCGGCGCCGCCGTCGAGGAACACGACGTCACCCGACTGGAGGGGGCGGTCGGATGCCGGGGAATCGACCAGCGGGTAGCGGTCGGGCCCGGCGACACAGTTGATGAAGTTGGGCCGTGTCCCCGCGGTGCCCCCCTCGCGGTACAGAGTGGAGCTGACCACGGCGACCAGCTCCTTCTCGGTCATACCGGCGCGTGCCGCCTCGAGCCCGGCGCGGTAGCCCGCCACCGTGGCGGCCACGATGCGACGAATCCGGTCGAGCTCCTCGGGGCCCTTGATCATCCGAAGCGAGCTCATCAACTGGGAGGCGTCGGGTACGCCTTCGGGGAGAAGCGCCGCGAGCTGCGCAGCCACCGACCAGGGGAGCATGACTATCGAGCCGGGGCCTTGTTCGAACGCCACGGAACGGCGGTCGACACCGAGCCGGTCGAGATGGTTGCCGATCTTGCCGGGGAGCTCGGCGGGGTCGTCGTGGCCATCGACCTCCCCCACCCAGGAGGTTCCCCCAACCGCTCCCAGGTCGAAGGCGGAGGGGAGGAGCACCGCCTCTCTCGGGTCGCGGGTGGCGATGAAGGCGCCCGGCAGCCAGCGACCCACCGCCCAGATCACCGAGTTGTACCCGGAGAGATAGCGGATGGACTCCTCTTGCGTCAGGATCAGGGCCTCGACCCCCTGGTCCTCCATCAGTGCGGCGAGCCGGGCATATCGGCGCTCATGGACCTCGCGTGGGAAGTCGGGGTAGGTGGGCTGGTGCCCGCCGAGGTCCACCTCGGTTGCGGCTCCCTCCATCACGTCGAGAGCGTGCTCGAAGTCCATGGATCCTCCTCGCTGTTCGGTGATCGTGCTCACAGATAGTCCCTCTCCACGGTCGCCAGCACCGAGTAGAAGGGGTCGATCATGTTCCCCACCCGTAGGCGACCGACCTGGCCGAGGAGCTGGTAGGCGTCGAGCTGGGTGAAGCCGTAGCTGCGTATCAGGCGGCGGAGCAGGTCGGTGTAGGCGGCGCGGGCGCAGTCGCCCAGGTTGACGCCGTGCATCCCGGCCACCGATCCGATCCAGGTCTCGGTGTTGAGCTGGGGGAGCGAGACGTAGCCGGCCTCCTCTCGGCTCGTTGACCCGGACGGTGAGCTCGACCTCGGCTTCGATCTCGATCCCGGTGCCGGTGATCTCGCCGTCGCCCTGGGCGGCGTGGGCGTCGCCGATGGAGAGCAGCCCGCCATCCACGTTGACCGGAAGCACCAGGGTGGCGCCGGCGCCGATGTCGGGCTGGTCGACGTCGCCCAGGTACTCGGGCGACTGGGAGAAGGTGAGGCGCCGCTCCCAGCGGGGCGCCACCCCGACGGTGCCGAGGAAGGGGCGGATCGGGATGGCCCGCGGTCCCCGCGAGGTGTCCAAGCCGCGCCACTCCATCCTCGATCTCGATCAGCGACAACCGCGACTCGATGTCCTCCTGGATCCCGTACTGCTCGGTGGCGAGCGCCCCGAACCCGCCGAAGACGCCGGTCCAGGCCGTCCCCGCGCCGGGCGCCACATCGACCCGGTGGATCTCCACCTCGAGCACGTCACCGCGCCGGGCGCCTTCGACGGCGAAGGGACCGGTGAGCGGGCAGGCCCCGCCCAACGTCTCCAGCACCTCGTCGATGTGCATCCCACCCGGCGCCCGCGCCTTGGCCAGACCGCACACCGAGTCCTCGGTGTCGATCACCACCCGCTCGCCGTCGCCGAGCACGGCGATGGGCTCGGCGTCGGGGTCGAGCAGCAGCGTGGTCCGCTCCTTGCCGAAGTGGCGCAGCGGGGCCTCCTCAGCCATAGCGCTCCTCGTAGGCGGCCAGCGCTTTCTCGAAGCATTCGATGGGTGCTCGCAGCGTCCCCGCACCGATCTGGCCGCCGTCGCGGCCGGCGAGCCCGGCGTCGATGACCGGGAGTGATCCCGGTCTCCATCACCTTGAACACGTCGATCCCGGTGGGTGTCCCTCGGAACCCGAAGAAGGGGATGCGGTAGTCGGGGTTCTCGCCCACCGTGATCTGGTACATCAACAGGTTGTTGTCGATCATCGCCTGCGGGGTCCCGCCCTGGTAGGCCTGGAGCGGGAAGGCACAGGCCTGGGCGAAGCCCCCCAACCCGGACGTCTCGGTGATCTGGCTCTCGCCGCCCATCCACACCACGTCTTCCTCGCTGAAACCCTCGAAGAACTTGCCCTGCAAGACGGCAGGCGGGCCGCGGAACCACTCGTCGCCCAGCCCGCTCACCTGGATCCCGTACTCCTTGCAGGAGAGGCTCATCGCCACCACCATGCTCGAGGCCTCGACGTCGCGGGCGGCGTCGGTCGCCGCCTTGCACGCCGCCATCGAGAGGCGCAGGAAGAAGTAGTCGCTCTCGGCGAGGAAGCGGATCGTCTCCTGCACGTCGTCCCGTCGTTCGGCGGCGATCTCGACCAGATGGGGAGTCAGCTCGCGGGTGAAGAGCAGGGTGGCTGCGGTGTTGCGGCTGTGCAGCTCGTCGCCCAGACGAAGGGCCCGCGCCATCAGCGGTTTGAGCGGGATACCCGTCGAGCGAAGGACCGCATCTTTGATGACCGGTGCGAGTTGCTCCTCGATGCGGAGCAATTGATCGCGCACGTCGTCGCCGTAGACGCCGTAGTTGAGGCGGCGTGGCGACTCCCCTTCGTAGAAGTTGCAGAAGGCCCGGTTGCCTGCGGTCCGGTTCTCGACGACGAAGACCGGCATCGAGGCGCTGTAGATCCCGGCCAGTGAGCCGACGCAACCGTGGGGGTGGCAGGCGCCGACGGTCAGCTCCCCGGCGCGGAACTTCTGGTCGGCCTCCTCCACCGAGCCGGCCAGCCCCTCGAACATGGCGCCGTAGGCGATGGCGTTGCGCTGGCCGTTGTCGTACTCCTCCCAGGGGAGCGGGCGGTCCCGAGGTGAGGATGGTCGTGGGCGTGTACCCCGGGACCACCTCGCCGGCGGGGAGCACGTCGACCAGCGTCGGCTCGGCGCCGGTGAGACGGGCGAAGGCTTCCTGGTTGGCGGCGTGGCGGCGGTCGTGGTCGATCATGCACTCTCCTTCGGTCACAGCAGTCGGAGGTACTTCTCGACCTCCCAGTTGTCGACCACGGTGTTGAACTCGTCCCACTCGGCCCGCTTGTAACGGGCGTAGTCGGTGTGGAACTGCTTGCCGAACACGGTGGTGGCCAGGTCGTTCTCCTCGAAGGCGTCGAGGGCGGCGCCGAGCGTCTGGGGGAGGCGGTGCGCCCCGAGCCGCTCCAGCTCCTCGGGTGGCGGCCTTGTAGGTGTCGATGTCGACCGGAAGCCCGGGGTCGAGCTCGGTCGGCCACCCCCTCCAGCCCGGCGGCGATGACGAAGGCGAGGCCGAGGTACAGGTTGCAGGCGCTGTCGGCGGTGCGCACCTCGAGGCAGGGCCGGTTGGCGGGGAGCCGGCACATCAGGGTCCGGTTGTTGTTGCCGTAGGCGCGGTACACCGGGGCCCACGAGATCTCGTGCATCAGCCCGATGGGGAGGAGCCGCTTGTAGGAGTTGACCGTGGGGCAGAGCACGGCGGAGAGGGCGTCGCCGTGGCGGAGCACGCCGGCGGTGAAGGAGCGGGCCAGGTCGGTGTACTTCACCTTGGCCCGCTCGCTCTCGGGCCCGGCAAAGAGGTTGGTCCCCGTAGTCGGCGTCGGCCAGGCTGACGTTGATGTGGGCTCCCGAGCCGAAGGCGGACGACCAGGGCTTGGGCATGAAGCTGGCGATCCCGCCCAGGCCCCGTGCCACGTGCTTGGCGAGGAGCCGGAACCAGAGCATCCGGTCGGCCATGGTGAGGGCGTCGGTGTAGGCGAAGTCGAACTCGTACTGACCGTCACCGCCCTCGTGGTCGAAGGAGAACACGTCCCAGCCGAGCTGGTTCATGTAGCCGACCATGGGGTGGAGAAAGCGGTCGGCGAGGATGGTGGACTCCAGGTCGTAGCCCCTGGTGGGGGCGTTGTCCTCGTCCTGGGTGACCAGCGGCCTCCACCCCTGTTCGGTCTGTTGCAGCACGTACAGCTCGGTCTCGATCCCGACGTCCACCCGGTAGCCCAGGGAGGCGGCCTCCTCCACCTGGCGGCGCAGCACCCGCCGGCAGTCGTGGGTGTATGGCTCGTCGTGGAAGTAGAGGTCGGCGGCCGCCACCGCGTAGCGCGGCTCCCACGGCAGCTGGATCAGGCCGGCCAGGTCGGGGATGCTGACGCACTCGTCCTCGTTGGGACCGAGCTCGCCCATCCCCTCCAGCGCTCCCACCGTGTAGAGCTCCGACCCGGCGGCCCAGCCCTCGAGGTGGGCGATGGGGACGCACTTCGCCTTGGGGACCCCGTGGATGTCGACGTAGGCGCCGAACAGGTACTCGACGCCGTCATCCGCCAGCCGGTCTCTCAGCTCCTCGAGGTTGTTCGCCTCGGTCATTCGGTCTCCTCCGACACTCAGCCCGTGGTCGCCTGCCGGCGACGGATGCGTCCACCGCCCAGCGTTATCAGGGCGCCGCGCAGCACCCCCTCGCCGTACTCCGAACCGGGGTTGACCGCGGTGGTGCGTCCGATCCGCACCGAGCCGGGCGACTCGTGGATGTGCCCGTGGAGCGAGAGCAGTGGCTGGTGCTCCTCGATCGCCTGACGGACCGCCCGGGAGCCAACCGGCACCATCGCCGGGGATCCCCCGAGGTGACGGCAAGTTCCTCGTCGAGCTCGGGTGCCAGGTCGAGTCTGTGAGTTGTAGGGGGGCGGGTGCAGGTTGAACACGGCGCTCTCCGGCCGCTCCAGGCGGGAAGCCATCTCCTTGATGTGGGCGGCGATGACCTCCTCCGGGTACTCGCGGGGGGTGTGCCACGGCGTCTCGTTGGTGTATCCGGTGGAGATCATCTCGTGTCCCGGCGCTATCTCGACGACCTCGCCCTCGACGTTGACGAAGACCTCGCCGCCGTGCTCGGCGATCACGCTCGTCGATGGCGAACGGGTCGTCGTTGGCGGGTGCGGTGAGGATGCGGACGTCGCTTCCCTCGAGCCGCTCTTTGGCGTAGGCGATCCACTCGATGACCCGCTCGCAGATGAGCTGCTCGAAGCGGGTCGTCAGCTCGTCGGGGTGAGCGTTGAGATGCTCCACCTCGTCGGACGTCATCCGGGCGGCGTAGTGGCCCAGGTCGGCGATGCGGCGCTCCAGGGCGTCAGCGCCATCGGCGGCACTTGCTCGGTGCGGCCCATCACCTCGGCTCGGTACCCGGTGGCGGTCTCCACCAGCGGGACCACCAGCTTCCCGGTGAAGTCACCACCGAGGATCAGCAGGTCGGCGTCGTAGAACCGGGCGGCGGCGACGAACTTCCGCCAGCACAGCTCCGAGCCGTGGAGGTCGGTGGCGAAGAAGAGGGTCATCTCGTCCGATCGGCGTGCCCGCGCGCATCAGTAGGTGTCCCTGGGCAGGTCGACGTCCTGCCACCACTGGACCCGTTCGCCCATTCGGGCCCGGACCCTCCAGCGGAGCGACTTGGGCTGCTCCTCGACGTTTTCGAGAAGCAGGGCGGCCCGGGCCGCCGCCAGCGGTGAGGTCGCCTCGTCGGAACCGGTAGCGGCGAGGTTGGCGGTGGCGGTCCGCCAGAACCCCCAGTCCCCGCCCAGGACCCGGGCTATGTGGGTGGCGTCGATCTCCTCTCGCTCCGCCGAACCGGGAACGACTTCGTGGGTGTCGAGCATGCAGCGGATGTCGAGCCGGTCGTTCGCGGTGAGGTCGACGATCTGCAGTTTGGAGAGGAGCATGTCCTCCAGCGGCAGGGTGGGATCATCGAGCAGCAGCCGGTCCCGCATCTCGAGGGTGTGGCAGAACTCGAGGTCGTCCACCCAGACGTCGACGTCGATGCCGCTGCTCGGATTGCGGAACAGGTAGCGACGGCCCTCCATCGCCACCAGCAGATCGCGGTCCACCTCGTAGCCGCGGGCGGCGAACAGCTCCCGCAGGTGACGGCGGTCCTCACGGCGGCACACCAGGTCGATGTCCTTGGGGGAGCGCCGCTGCTGGCTCAGGGTGTCGTCCGATGGCGGGCAGTGCATCCGCACCCCGGCCGAACCGAAGACGCGCAGCGTCATCCCCTTGGCGGCGGCGTCGACCAGCAGGGCGCGGGTCTCGGTCAGCAGCAGGTCCCAACCGAGCGGGCGAGCGGGTGCGGTCACTCGATCGGGATCTGGCGGAATGCGAGCCCGATGTCGATCCCCTGGCTCTTCCGGTATTGGCGTACCCCGAGGTACCAGATGGCACCCAGGACCACCGTGCCCACGATCAGCCAGAACTCGGGCCGTCGGTCCCTCGGCGGTCCACAGCGGGCCGGCGGCGATGGGGTCGGTCCACAGCAGGTAGAGCACCCAGGCCATGAAGGCGGCGGCGATGAGCCCGGTGATCGACATGATCGGGATCGAGCCGATCCGCATCTCCGAAGCGGGCGACATCTCGAACAGTTGGCGCCTGGTGCGTGGGAACCAGACCGCGGCCAGCATCGCCGTGCCCCACACCACCACCAGCGCCTCGATCAGGGTGAGCAGATTGATCGCCTGGTAGGCGATGAGCCACATGAAGACGACCGCCATCGCGGTGGATAGCCAGATGGCGACCACCGGGGTGTGGACCCGCTGGCTCACGTAGCCGAGCCCGCTCGGGGCGACCCGGTCGAACGACCAGGCGATCATCGACCGGGTGGTGTATGCCAACTCGGCGGGGATCCAGAACCAGATCCAGGCGACGAAGGTGGCCATGATGATCACCGCCAGCAGGATGTTGTCGGTGAGGATCCCGGCGAGGACGGTGAACCAGGGCGCCGCCCCCGCCGTGGCCTCGGTGGAGGCATCGGTGAGACCGCTGAGCGAGTTGAAGGCGACCGCCCCCTGGAAGTCGTAGCCGAAGGCGTTGTTGGCCAGCACGTCGAAGAGGGCGATGAGCAGCCCGGTGGCGACTATCGCCCCCAGCATCCCGTACAGCTGGGAGCGGCGAACCTGCTTGACCTCGCCGCCGATCCCGATCGACTGCACTCCGCCGAGCAGCGGGAGCAGCGGCCACACCAGGAACGCCACCGTGGTGGCCCAGGAGAACCCTGACTGCTCCCAGCCGTTGGCGAGGGCGGTCTCGATCACACTCTGGTATTCCAACCCGGTGAGCCGGGCGAGGTTCTCCTCGAAGGTGGCCTGGCTGCCGAAGAGCATCACCGCGGCCAGCACGGCGGTCCCCAGCACCGCAACCACGAAGATGACCTTCTGCACCGTGAAATAGCGGCGCGTGCCCGAGGTGAGCAGTGCCCCGGCCAGCACCAGCACCCCCGTCCCGATCCAGAAGATTCCCGCCGGGCTGGCCACGTTGGCCGCCCAGGTGGCGAAGGTCGCGTTCTCGGCGATGAAGCCGATGGTGGCGAAGAAGGAGGAGAGGCCGACGGTGACGATCAGCGACGAGGCCAGCGCCGCGTAGTAGGTGAGGATGATCGTCTCCATCAGCGACCAGACGAAGGCGATCCCGGGGCTGACGGCGCGGGAGAGCGAGACGTAAACGCCGCCCGAGCGGGGGAAGGTCATCGACCAGCCGTAGAAGGTGGCCGCCACGAACAGCATGCCCAGCGTGGCGAGCAGCGTGGACAACCACACCGCCACCCCTGGATAGAGGCTGGGGCCGTAGTACTGGTTGAAGGCGATGGCGATCCCCACCGACACCAGTCCCACGTTGAAGATGAAGACGTCCCAGGAACCGGCGACCCGGATCAACCCCGATGCCGGCCGCGAGAAGACACCGGGCGACGCCGGCGTCCCTTCGGTGTCTGCCACGTCTGCCACGAGCCCTCCCTCGACGACGCGGCAAAGCTAGATATCGAGCCTGCGATCGTCAACGGTCAAATGAGGTCCAATGATTCCCGATCTAGGTCAACGAGAGGTACGATGTTGCGAGTTTCGCAACCTCGGAGCGAACTGTTGCGTTATCCGAACGTTGTAAGATGAGCCGGCGCCAGCTGCAGGCGACCCAGCTCGACGATCTCGACATGCGGATCGTCGCCGCTCTGCAGCGCAACGGCCGTATCACCAATATCGAGATGGCGCGCAGCCTCGGCGTCTCCGAGGCCACCATCCGCAACCGGATGGCCAGGCTGCTCGACGAGGACCTGATCAACATCGTGGCGGTCCCCACCCCTCGGGCCGTGGGCATGACTATGTCGGCCATCATCGGTATCGCGGTGGAGCTCGACCAGCTCGACCAGGTGCTGGCGATGCTGTCGGCGTGCCCTGAGGTGCGCTACGTGGGGGTGGCCACCGGACGCCACGACGTGATGATCGAGGCGTTCTTCTTCGACCAGGACCACCTGCTCCGCTTCATCGCCGAGCAGCTCGGCGGAGACCCGGGGGTGAAGAGCGTCGAGACCTCGATCATCCTCAAGGTGGCCAAGTTCTCCTACGAGTGGGAGCTGCCACCGTCGGCGATGAGGGGCGGCGCCGCGAACTAGCCGAGCTTGTCGACGGCGTCGGCGAGCGCCTCCAGCACGTGATCCACTTCGTCGGAGGTGAGTTCGGCGTGGAGCGGAAGTGTCAGCACCTCTCTCACCACGTCATCGGCATGAGGGGTTGATCCAGCTCGACTACGCCCCGAGAAGAGGGGTTGGTGGTGCAGGGGCGAGGAGTAGTGGATCATCGTCGGCACCGATTCCTCGGCGAGAAGGCGCCGCAGCTCATCTCGCTGCGGGGATCTGATCACGAACTTGTGCCATGCGTGTTCGCCGTCGTCCGGCGTCGAGGGCGCCGACACCGACGACCCCACCAACACGTTGACGTAGGCCGCAGCAATGTGGGCGCGGCGACGCTGCCGTTCCTCGCCCAGGGGGAGCTTCGCCCGAAGGTAGGCGGCGGTGAGCGAGGGCATCTGCGAGTTGTATCCGAGGTCGACAAACCGGCCGTCGGGGTGCTTCCCGTGGTACCGCTGACTGCGCACCCGGTCGGCGATGGAGTCGTCATCGGTCAAGACGGCTCCGCCACTTCCCGGCGCGCCCAGCACCTTGGTGGGATCGAAGCTGAGGCACGAGGCCAGACCGAGCGACCCCGCAGCCCGGCCGCGGCGAGTTGCTCCGAATGCCTGGGCGGCATCCTCGATGAGTGTCAGTCCATGCTCGCGGGCGAATCCCTCGATCCTGTCGGGGTCGCCCATGTGACCGAAGAGATGGGCATGGATGACGGCACGGGTCCTCTCGGTGACCAGATCGGCCGCCTTATCGAGATCCATGTTGAAGTCGGCCCCGATGTCGCTGAAGACCGGAATGGCTCCCACCCGGAGGATCGGCGACGCCGTCGCCACGAATGAAAAGCTGGTGACTAGGACCTCGTCACCTGGCCCGACGCCCGCGGCAGCGAGTGCGAAGGCGAGTGCGTCGGTGCACGAGCCGACCGCCACCGCATGGCGGCGACCACACCTCTGCGCGAGCTCTCGCTCGATCGCACTGACCTCGTCTCCCTGAAGAACTTTTCCGCTCTCCAGGACGGCGTCGATCGCTGCCAAGAGATTCTGACGCTGTGCGGCGTATTCGCGAGCGGCCCCGAAGAACGGAATCTCCCAGCTCATCAATGCTGGACGAGGCTCCGATTGGTGCTCCGAACCCACTCCACGTAGCGCATCATTCCCTCCAATAGCGAGACGGATGGCTTCCAGCCGACGAGGCGAGCAGCTTTGCTCACATCGAGCGCGCCACGCTTCGGCCGGAACGTCTCGTCGTTGACCATCACATCAACCTCGAGGTCGGGGAACAGCGGCCTCAGGATGTCTATGACCTCTCCCAGAGTGTGACCCTCGCCCCTCGTGATGTTGAAGGCCTCGTTGGCGGCGGTGGGCGACAGCAGCACCTCGGCCATGCCGGCTGCAATGTCCGATACGTATGTGAAATCGAGCCAGGTCTGGTCGGGATCCTTGGCCACGATGGGCAACCCGGCGACGGCGTTCTCGACGAAGATCTGGATGACGCGGCGGTTGTTGTCCCCTGGGCCGTATACGGCGGAGGGGCGGACGATGGCATGCGGCAGGTCGTAGCGCTGCGAAAACACCTGCACGAGGATCTCCCCGGCCAACTTCATACCGCCGTAGATCTCCTTGGGGTGTTTGGCACCGTCTTCTGGCATGGGGACCTCGGTGAAGTCGCCATACACCAGACTCGACGAGACGTAGACGATCTTCTCCAAGTTGCCCAAGTCACGAAGGATCTCGAGGAGATTCACAGTGCCAACCAGGATGCTCTCGAAGGCCTCCTCTGTCTGACGGATTGCGACGTTTGCCAGCGGGAGCCCGGCGAGGTGGAGAACGTAGTCGGGGCGCAATTCGATGAGATGGCGCCGCAAATCGTCCTTATGGATCGTCGAGGTATATCGGACCTCAGCGCCCCGCAGAAGTTGCGTAAGACGCCAGTTGGTGTTCTCCAGGAAGGTGGGCTGAACGGGGTGAAGGTATTGATGGAAATAGTCGAGGACGGTTACTTCGTGACCTGCATCGAGCAGGTAACGAGTGGCATGAGCCCCGATGAAACCCCCTCCGCCCGTGACCACGATTCTGGCCATGGCTGTGCCTCCCCTTTTAGGCGTCCCCCAGTGGTGCGGGATCCTACCTATCCGAGGCGGAAGGCGTTCGCCGTAATGCCCTCTCGTGGAAACCCATCATCTCCGTGGCAACGCGCTCGATGGTGAAGCGTTCAAGGAATCTCGCCCGAGCCTGCCTAGCTCGCTCCGCTGCCGCCGGGCGGTCGGCCAGAACCCCCACGATGGCCTCGGCCAAAGCGACTGGATCGTCGGTGGGGACGAGCCTGGCCGAACGGTCGGTGATGGCATCGCGGTAGACGGGCAAATCGGAAACGACCATCGGGACTTCGAGCGCCATGGCTTCGAGTACGGCCCCTGGGCCGCCCTCCCAGCGAGATGGCTCCACCCACACATCGGCGGCGCACATCAGGTCGGCGACGTCTGGTCGCTCCCCGAGGATCTGGGTCGCTTCCTGCAGCCCGCTCTGCTCGAGGAGGCGGATCAAAAGCGGCGTTTGGTTCCCTTCTCGCCCCGCCAACAAGAAGCGGAGCGTCGGGTAGAACTGGCGGACATTGGGCAGAGCTCGAACCAGAACGTCGAGCCCCTTCTGCGGTTCGTGCCGGGCCGCAGCGAGGACCACTACGTCGTTCTCCGTCAGGCCCAAGCGCTCACGGACCGTTCTTTTCCGTTCCGGTCCCGGTTCACCGAGCTGGACAGGGTCACGCCCCCGCCGCACGACGTCGACTCGAGAACGAGGCAACCTCAAGCGTCGTCCCATTACCTCAGCTACTTCCTCGGTTATGGCGTGGAATCGTCGGACCGCTCGGGCCGACACTGCGTCTGCCAATTGGGCGGCGCGAAGGCGACTCTTACGGAGCTTCGGTGTGGCTGCGAGCTGCTCGGGACCGTAGGCCATGTTGACCAGGCTGGTGACGTTGGGAACCCGAGTCATGATCGAAGCGAATCGGCCGGCGAGATCCGCCTCGAACAGCGTGGTGTGGATCAGGTCGGGGCGAAGGTCTCGGACGATTCGTGTGACATTCCTGGCCAGCATTGGCCGACTGGCAACCGGGCCGATGTAGTGGAGTGTGGCCCCTGCCTCCATGAGCACGTCCTGAAGGCCGGGCTTGTCGTCAAAGAACGCAATGTCGAGGCGGACACCCGCTTCGACCCAAAAGGGAGCCATGTCCGCCAGAGCCTTCTCGGCGCCTGACCGGCCGAGCCCGTTGATCACGTAGAGCAGGTGGTAAGCGTCCCCCGACACGAATCCGAGCCTAAGCCGTGTGGTGAAGCGCAGCTACCGATGGCCGGCTTGGGCGATGCCCTCCCTGACGGGATTCCGGTCTTCGAAAAGCTGTCGACGTGCCCCCGAGGTCCGCCACGTGGGGGTGTCAGCCCTTCTTGGTGGCGGTGAAGCAGAACTGGATACAGGCGAAGAAGAACTCGCCGTGCTCGCCCAGGTGGCGTTGCTCGTCGGCCCAGGCGCTCGTTTCCTCGGCGCCGATCTGATCGGCGACGAACTGCTCGATTAGCGGGAAGATGGCTCCCCCATAGGCGTCCGGGGTGAGCTCGGTGGTGGCGAAGGTGTGGCCCACAGCCTCGGACATCATCGAACCCGGCCTCTCGAAGACGGGTCGCCAGGGTGCGGGGGAGCGAGCGATGGGTGAGGTGGGTGTCCCAGGCGCGCAGAATGCGCTCCATCCGATCTGGGTCATTCGTGTGCCATGAGAGCGTCGACCAGTCGACATCCCACACCACGACCCGTCCACCGGGCCTGAGGACGCGGTGCATCTCGGTCAGCGCCTTCGTGGCGTCGGCCACGTACTCGAGGACCTGCACTGACAGTGCGGCGTCGAACTCCTCGTCGCTCACGGGTAGGGCGACGGAGTCGGCGAGGTGGAACTCGACGTTTCCCCGGCCCGCGGCCCGCTGTTGCGCCACAGCGAGCATCTGAGGACTGACGTCCACTCCGACGACCGATCCGTCCGGCGCCGACCTGGTCGAGCAGTTCGGCGACATAGAACCCAGGGCCGCAGCCGACATCGAGGATCCGTTCGCCGGGCTGCGCTGCCAGCGCCTCGCGCACCAGTTGCCGCCGACGAAGGACATCGCGTGTGGCGTACAGCACCTCGAGCTGCTTGGCGGTTTCGTCGTCGAACGCCAACTGACTCATTGTCCCCCCAGTCGGGCCGGCACGGGCAAGGATGCCACACGGCCGGATGACCTTCTAGGGGCGGAACCTGTCGAAGGGTTCGAGGACGATTCCGGCGTCGGCAACGGCGCGCTCCACGGCTGCGGCGGCATCGGTGAGGTCGGCTGACCCGGCGTCGGCCCAGGGGTCGGGATCGACATCCGTGGCTTCACCGAGGTGGATTCCGTCTGGGTCGACCTCGGGGACCTGCTCCCAGGTGAGCGGGGTCGCAACCGGTGCCCCGGGACGGGCTCGCAGCGACCAGGGTGCCACCGAGGTGGAGTACGGGGCGTTGCGCAGCCAGTCGACGAAGACACGATTGCCGCGTTCCTTCTTGAGGAAGGCGACGGTCATCAAGTCGTCGTGTTCGGCGGAGGCGAGAGCGGCGACGCCTCGCGCCATGGCGGCGGCGGCCTCGATGTCGAGCGTCCTTCTCCAGTCGAGCACGCAGGTGGTACCCCTTGGATCCCGAGGTCATGGGGACGGTGGCGATCGCGAAGCGGTCGAGGATGGCGCGCAACCGGTGCGCTGCCTCGCGCACCAGGTCGACCTGGCCCGGCGGGGGGTCGAGGTCCCAGACCACCCAATCGGGATGCCACTCGTCGTCGATGTTGACCGGTGGGACGTGGAAGGTGATCACCCCCGATATTGGCGAAGGCGGCGATCGCCTCCTCGGAGTCGACCACGGGGTACACCGTCGTTCCACCTCCCTCCTTCGGCACCTCGTGGCGCCGGATCGAGGTCGTCGCCAAAGTGGTCGGGGGCGTTCTTCTGCATGAATCCCTTGGCTCCGGTCCCCCTCGGGTATCGCTCCACGGTGAGGGCCCGCCCGGCGATGAAGGGGAGCATCCGAGGAGCGACCGCCTCGTAGTAGGCCACCACCTCGCCCTTGGTGATCCCGTCGTCGGGGTAGACCACCCGGTCGGGGTTGCTGACCTCCACGGGACTCAGGCTATGCGCCCGTACCAGGCGAGCACCCGCATGGCACGGAGGGTGTTCCAGCGGCTCGGCTTGCCGTCACCCTCATCCATCTCGAAGTGGAACCGCCCGGGGTGGGTGTTCTCCAGCGGCCACCGTCCGTCGGGGTCCTGTTTGCTCTCCACCAGATCGATCGCCTCGGCGCACCTCTCGTCGGGCTCGCCGCCGGCGCTTTGGAAGTAGTCGAGGCCGCGCAGCACGTCGTAGCGCCAGCCCGTCGGGAACGAGAACTGCGTCCAGGCCGGGTCGATGACCTCGCCGGTGGAGAGGCGGTGGAATAGGCGCCGCTCCAGGAGGTACTCCTCACCCCGGTGACGGGACGCGGTCACGTCCGGGGGAGCCCCGTTGGCACGCTCGTACTCCAGAAAGCCCTCGAGAACCGAGATCGTGGTGTGGAACGAGGACCGGGTCGAGCCCGCGCTCCGCCTCGCAGTTCCAGCCTCCGTCTTCGAGCTGCTCGCCGAGCAGCCGCTCCACGATGCCGTCGACCTTCTCGCCGAAGTAGGCACCGAGCGCCACCGCCTTGCCGTTGATGCACGGCTCGACCTCTCCGTCGAAGTAGTCCTGGCCTTCGTTTTCCCACTTGACGTTGTCTCTGACCGGTGCCACGGCGCGGCGAGCCTGGCTGCTCGCCGGGTCGAGCCCCATGTAGCGCAGCAGCGACAGGGTCCAGGTAGTGGATGTCCACTCCGGCTTGAGGGTGCCGACCGCGTCCCTCATCCAAACGAGGGCGGACCGGTAGCGGCCGACCTGCTCGTCATCGGGATCGGGCACGCTGGTCTCCCAGGCGGAGAGGGTGGCGGTGTCGATGCCGAGGAAGCCGCCGAGGTCTTCGGGGGAGATGCGATGCAGGTCGAGGAGCAGCCTCCTGGTGGCGACGTCGGGGAGGCCTTCCCCCCAGTCCTCGGTCGCGGCAGCGGGTAGCGCATCCCGGCCCCACCGACCGTCCTCGCCCTGGAGGGCGAGCAGCCGCGCCCCCCAGCCCTCGGTGGCCACCTTGGCACGCTCGGCGGCGACGGCTTCGGCGGGTTCACCGGTGAGATCCCGCATCACTTGCCACCGGATCGACGGATCGGAATCGAGCAGCCATTCGATCACGCTCATCGGTTCTGCCTTTCGGTTGGAGAAGCCGCGATTCAAGCGGCTGGCTCAGGTGCCGAGCACATCCAGAGCCCTTTATCAAGCACTCCTGCTCCGCCACTCCTCGAGTAGGTCCACCAACTCGGTCGGCTTCATGCCGAACGTGTGGGGGAATGCGGCTTGGGCGCCGGCAATCGACTCGGCGAAGGCGGCGCCGCGGGGCTCGGCGCCGGGACGGTAGTCCCACACCACGGCACGGTTGGCGACACCGGGGACGCCGAGGGTCCCCTCCCGGAATCGCTCCACGTCGGTCCAGGGAATGGTCCGGCTCCGACCCAGGGTGGCGATGGTGAAACCGGTGGCGTCGAGGGTGAGCTTGTCCCGGCGGATCAACTGGTAGAGGAAAACGCCGAGCCCGACGGCGCCGATGATGACCACCAACCAGCCGAGCCCGGCATCTGTCGCCAGCATCCAGATCCCGATCGACGAGGACCGCGAGAAAGACGGCCGCCAGCAGGGCTGGCCGGCGCGTCGTGCCGCGCAACTCGAGTCGTTGATCGCTCACGCCATCCGAGTAAAGCGGAGACGCGGGGACCCCGGGTGACCGGGGTCCCCGCTTGCACGGGTCAGCTCCCCGAGTGCGTTCCCGGTCTCGAGCAGGGTCTTGAGGTCGCTGAGGATCCAACTCCATCCGCCACCGCCCTGTGCCAGCGGCATCAGGCCGACCACTTGCTCGGCGTGGATCGGAGCACCCTCGAGCTCATGGGTGACGGTGAGCCGGGTGATCCCCTCGCCCTCATCCTGTGTCTCCCAGGTGACCCGGGTGAAGCCCTCGGCGATCAGCTCGGGTGACCAGTTGAAGCGGTAGGTCTGCACCAGCCGCCGCGGGGGTTCTGCCTCGATGACTTCCCCCTCGACCACCACGCCGGGTGTTCCCATCGCCAGCATGTCCTCGGTGGCGAAAGCCTTGTAGCTCCCGCCGGGCCGGAGCTCGTACTCGGCGCGGCCGCGGTAGCCGTACTTCTCGATCCACTCCGGGCTGGTTATCGCCTCCCAGATCGCCTCCGGGGTGGCCTGGATGTACACCTGGTACATCTGCGTGGTCACCGTTGTCTCAGTCTGCGTGGTCATGCTCTGCCCTCCAGTTCGCTCTTGAGGTCGGCGAGCGCCGAAATCTGGCGCTCGGTGTACTTGTCGATCCACCGGTCGTGGATCAACCGGATGGGGACCGGGTTGAGGAAGTGGAGCTTCTCCCGGCCCGACTTGCGGGTGACCACGAGTCCCGCCTCCTCGAGGAGACGGAGGTGCTTCATCACCCCGAAGCGGGTCATCTCCAACTCGGACTCGAGCTCGGTGAGCGTGCGGCCGTCACGCGCAAAGAGCCGGTCGAGCAGGAAGCGCCGCGTCGGGTCGGCCAGCGCCCTGAAGACACGATCGTCGTCGGTCACCTGGCCATCATAGGTGACCAAATGGTCACATGTCAACCCGAGAAGTCGGCGGGATCTCCAGCGGGTAGGGTCACCGGCGCTAGCTGACGCCGTCCCGGACATCTCGACCAGCAATCTGCGTCGAAGGCGACGACCTGTGGACCGCAGAACGGGTGGTCAGCCGGGGCGCGCGGTAGGAGACCAGGCGCGTGCCCTCACCGTCGAAGAAGATCAGGGTTACGGCCCGTCGATCTCCCAGGTGACCGCCTCCGTGAGGGCCGTCAGGTAACGGTTCTCCTGGCCCATGAGGCCCTTAGGTTGCTGGCAGGCCTTCCTGGTCAACGTCGGCTCGGGGATGCTGATGGTGTTGCCATCCACTTCGTAGGTGGTGGAGTACTGGTTGCAGCCGGCGTTCCCTGCCAACTCGCCGCCCTTCGTGAAGTTGGCCGTCATCTTCGTCCCCTGAATCGGTGTGGCGAAGGCTTCCTTCTGCCGGTTGAGCAGACCGGTGACCTCCCACCGTTCCCCGCAGGTCGGCGGCGCCGAACGGGCGATAGGTGAGGATCGGCTGTTCGTTGGCGTTGAGCAGTTCGAGCCGGGGACCGTCGAAGCTGTAGGCAGCAACCCGACCCAGCAGCACGAGTGAGGGCGGTCTCCGCTGCGTGTGAGCCGATCGGGGCACGCCTTCTGCGTCATTGCCAGTTGACCGATGGTCAGCGACGTCCCGTCGAGCTCGTAAGGCCCATTGAACCGGTTGCATGTCGAAGCGCCCGTCACCTTCCCGTCCTGGAACTGGATGGTCACGCTGATGGCCGGAGGTACCTCGAAACCGCGGGCCTCGACGAGCCGCCAAGGGGAACCCTCGATGTTCTGGCTTGCTTGGGTCGTGGTGTCGGTGGCCCCGGTGGTCGTTTCGGTGCCCTCACCGTCACCGCAAGCGGCGACCACGAGGAGAAGGATGGCGAGGAGGAGAGAGGAGCGGACAAGGCGCATTCGAGCGAGGCTAACCGCCGCACGCTTGGTTGTCGGGCAATCAGCGCCCAGAGATCACCTCGGTCTGGCCTCGCTCAGCGAGCGGATGTTCTATGGACCAGACCTCTTTAACCATCGTTAACAACCATATATGGTCGCTCGGTGCTCTCTGGATCGAGTGCAGTACGAACAGCTTCGGACACTGGTGGCCGACTACTTCGCATCCAATGACATCCCGATCACGATGGGCGACGATGTGGTGACCGAGGCGAGCGGACGACAGTGGGGACTGGCCAACCTCATCCAGTTGGCGGCCGGGACTCCGCAGGCTCGGTGGCCGGAGATGATCCGGTGGCATTTCGACGCCATCGCCGGTCTCGACACCGCGATCCCGGACGGTTTCGAGGAGGCCGCTCCACGGCTCCGGGTCCGGCTCGGACCGCGCCCCGACCACATCGACATGTACACCTGGAGGCGGGTCGGTCCCGGTCTGGTGGAGACGCTCATGCTCCAGATGCACGGCGCGGCGCGCAACGTGCCGCCCGAGACGGTGGCGGGTTGGGATGTCGATCCTGAGATCGTCTGGAAGAGGGCGCGGAACAACACCCTGTGGGACGATCCGGTCGAGCGGGAGTTGATGATCTCGCCCAAGGGTGGCCGGGTGGTTCACGTGACCGGCGGCTTCTTCGCCTCGAGCCGGTTGCTGGCTCTCGACCGCTACCTCCCCGTCAGGTGCTTCAAGGGAGCGCTGGCCATGCTGCCACGCCGGCATTCGCTGCTCTACGTCGAGGTCGGAGAGCAGTTGATGGCGGACCTCGGTGCCCTGCTCGAGGTGGGGCTGCGCTTCTTTGTCGAGGGTCCGGGGTCGTCGAGCGGCGATGTGTTCTGGTGGCGGTCGGGGGAGGTGCGGCGGTTGGTTCGTCTGCGACCATCGGGTCCGGTGATCGCACGAGCAACGTGGCGGGACCTGATGAAGGCGACGCGACTTCGGCCGCCGGTCGGAGCGATTTGACCTAGAAGGGCTCCACGGGTGCCGCGGTCCCGTCGTCGAGAACCTTCGTCCCGCATCTCCGGCAGGTCCACTCCGGGTCGTCCCCGTAGATGACACAGCCGCCGAGCTCTATCTCGCCGCGATCGGCCGACTGGAACATCTCGGGGGCGGGATAGCCGTACAAGATCGGAATGAGGTCGGTGGCGCGACAGTTCGGGCAGATCGGTTTGGTTCGCTCGTCGGCGTCAGGAAGCATTTCGCCCATCATGCCAGCACGGTGTGACATTTCCCCAAGGCGGCCGATATGTCACTGATCGCTGGCAGGTTGCCCATATCGGGCGACGGCCAGTAAGCCATCACGGGCCTTGGGTACGCTCCGGAGCCGATCGGCGCACGGGGAGGGAAACATGGTCAGCTACGAGGAGTCGATTGCGATCCTGGAGATCGAGTTGGGTGGCGTCGAGGCTGCCTTCCGCGGTCTGTCCGATGACGATTGGAAGATCGAGACCAAGCTCGCCCCGCTCGACCCGGATGCGCCACGCTGGACGTTGTTCGAACTGGCAGGTCACTTCGACATCTCGATCGGCCTGACTCGGATGCTCGTCGCCGATCCCCAGGAGGGGCAGCCGGGGAGGGACCGAGTCAGCTTCTTCATTTTCCACCGGACCGAGGTTGCCCCCGTCGTCTACTCCTACGCCTACCAGATGGTGCTCGGCAAGGCTCCGAGCGATATGCCCGACGTGCTTCACGAGACCTTCTCCAAGACCATCGAGGAGGCACGATCGAATCCTCCGGAGCTGATCGGTTCGGGCTACTACGCCCTGATGGAGCTCGGGGAGTTCGTCCCCAGCCGGGTGGTGGAGGCTGTCGTCCACGGGATGGACCTCACCGACGCTCTCGGCAAGGAGACCATCGCCACTCCAGACGGAGTTGCGCTGTCAGCCGAGATCCTCGACGACCTCCTCGCCCGCCGCACCGTCGCCGGCAGACCCGGCGATCTCGGAGACGATATGGCATGGGTCCGGGCAGCCTCGGGGCGGGCGGAGCACGAGGACCCGCGACTGCCGCTGATCGGCTGAGCCCCCCCAGCTGTCAGCCGGCTTCCTGCACCACCTTCGACGTTTCGACGAGGAACCGTGTGACGACGCGTGACGCCAGCAGGTCGTGCAGCTGCTCGTCGATCACGGCGCCGACATCACGATTCCGGACAAGGACGGCGTCACGCGGCTCGAGCACGCGCGATTGTGCGGGTTCACCGAGATTGAGCGCATCCTCGAGGCCGCGGCGGCAGGCTGACCGCGGCGGCCGGGCCTCAGTCGGGGCGTCGGCCCACGATCGTGAAGACCTCGGCGGGCTCGCGATCCTCGAACGTGAAGTCCGTGCCCCACTCGAGGTCGATGAAACCGGCCGTCTCGTACAGCGCCTGCGCTTGGTCGCGCGAGTAGGCGCGGGTCGCGCGGGGTCGCACGAAATGCTCGGTGCGCATGAGTTCGCCGCCCGCGTAGACCTCGTACGTGTCATCGGTGCCCTCGATGCCCGTGGCCGGATCGAAGGTGGCGATCGCCGTGCGGCGGACGATCGAGCCGTCCTCCATCGTCGCCTCCATGGTCCAACGCTCCTCGTACGACTTGTCCATGACGATGAACGGCATCGCTAGCGAACCGCCTGGGAGGAGCAGCCCGAAGAAGCGGCGCATCGCCTCGGCGGCGTCGTCGGGCTCGAGCAGCAGCTGGAACGAGGACGAGGGGACCAAGACCGTCCGGTAGCGGCGGGTCAGGAGGAGCGACTGCATGCGGCCCAGCTGGACGCGGCCGTCGACGTCGAGGCCGGCCGCCGCTGCCTTCGCCTGGAGCTGCCGGAGCATGTCGGGGGCGTTGTCGACGCCGTCGATGTCGATGCCTTCGGTGAGGAAGTCGAGGAGGAGCCTGCCGGTCCCCGTTCCGACGTCGAGCACGGGTTCCCCCCCTTTGCGGATGACCTCACGGAACCAAGCGCGGTCCGCCCACCCCGAGGTGTCCCCCCGAAGGGCGTCCCACGCCTCCGCCATGAGGCCGACATACTCGATGTCGTCCGGCATTGCCGTGAGCGTACGGGGAGTGCGCGGGCTTTGGCTGTGCGTCATCTGCCCGATGCCTACGTCATCTGCCCCATCGGGGCCTTCGACGTTTGGACGAGGAACCGAGTGACCACCTCGATCACCTCTGGTTGACGCAACAGTCTTCGGTGGCCCGCACCCGGCGTTTCGACCAGCTGCGTCGCTGGGCGGCGCCTCGCCAGATCGGACGATGCGGCGATGGGGACCTCGGGGTCGGCGGGATCGTGGAGGATGAGGATCTCGGTGCCGGGTAGGTCGGCATTCGCACCGGCGGTGATCTCGGGCCACCTGTCGCCCGACATAGCGCCTGACCCTCCGCCGAAGTGAAGAGGCGGTCCACGGTGCGAGCCCGGCCATGGCGGCGAACCTGGTGATCGCCTTGTCGAGGTCGAGTGCCGGGGCGAGGAACACGGCAGAAAGTGGCGGGGCGTCGTGCAACGCCATCACCGAGGCCATGGCCCCAAGCGAATGGGCCACCACCGCTTCGGGGGGACCGAATCGATCGGCAACGGCGCGAAGCCCAGCGGCGATCTGGAATCCATCCGAGGTGGTCTGCGAGTCGCTGCCGTGCCCGGGGGCGTCGATGGCGACGGCAAGGAAACCGGCGCCGGCCACGGCGGTGGCGAGGTCGGCCATCTGGGCAGCCCGACCACCCCAGCCGTGGGCCAAGATCACCGGCGGACCGGCACCGATCGTGTAGCCGGGTCGGGGCCGGCCGTCGACTATCACCTCGATCGGCTCGGCACGGGTGAGCCGGGCACCGTCCCTGTCGATTGTTTCCGAGGCTGGGGCGAGGTGGGGTGAACCACGCCCGCTCCGCCAACCGCGGGACCAGCCGGATGGGCAGCGGGGCGGTCATCGGTCAGCCCAACCGATCATGCCCGGGTCGAGGTCGGCGAGCAGATCGAGCTCGGTGAGCCGCCACGGCGGGAAGGAGATCGACTGGTGTGAAGAGGCTGACAACACGGAGCATGGGACTCTCCCTAGCTAGTTTCATCTTGCAACCCATGTTGTATCACTGTCCGTTGCAGAATGCAACCCAGGGATCTACGATCCCTCCCATGGCAGAACGCAAGCCGCTCGACTATCTCAACTGCTCGGTCGCCAACACGCTCGACGTGATCGGGGACCGCTGGACGGTCCTTCTCCTTCGAGATGCGTTCCTCGGCGTGCGCCGCTTCGACGAGTTCCAGGAGGACCTCGGGATCGCCCGCAATATCCTCGCCGATCGCCTCGGACGGCTTGTGGCGGCGGGGATAATGGAGACCCGCCGCTACCAGGATCGCCCGCCCCGTGACGAGTACGTGCTCACCGCCAAGGGGAAGGACCTGCTCGACGTGCTGTTGGCCTTGTGGCGTTGGGGTGACCGATGGGCACCGGTCGCCGAGGAGGTCCACCGCGATCTGATCCACCTCGACTGCGGCAACGCCACCCACGCCGTGGCGGTGTGCGCCCATTGCAGCGGCGAGTTGAGCCGGTCGAACCTCCGGATCGAGCCCGGATTGCCGGTGGTGGCTGAGCGAGCCAAGGCTCGAGCCTGACCGGCCGGTGAGCTTCGCTGGTACCGCTCGAGGAGATCGAGGCGGCCCGCGCCGCGGTGGCGCCCCACATCCACCGCACCCCGTTGGTCGAATCGCGCACGCTGTCGGAGCGTCTCGGTCGGCGGGTTTCGATCAAGCTCGAACTGTTCCAGCGGACCGGGTCGTTCAAGCCGAGGGGTGCGCTCTACGAGGTGATGGGGCTGTCCGACGAGGAGCGGTCACAAGGGGTGGTCGGTCTGAGCGGCGGGCAACTACGCCCAGGGGCTCGCCTTCGCCGGCGGGCGGCTCGGCGTCCCCACCAGGGTCGTCATGCCGGCGAGCGCGCCCGCCGGGTCGGTCGAGGCGACCATGGCCTATGGCGCCGAGGTCGAACTGGCACCGACGATGTCGGAAGCGTTTGAACGGTTCGATCAGTACCGAGCGGGAGGCGTCCCCACCCTCCACCCCTTCGACGACCCCAGGATGTGGGCGGGAAACGGAACGCTCGGGCTGGAGGTGGTGGAGGATGCGCCTGACCTGACCGACATCTTTGTCTCGATAGGCGGCGGCGGATTCATCACCGGCGTGGCCAGCGCAGTGCTCGGCCTCCGCCCCGATGTCCGTGTCTGGGGAGTGGAGACCGAGGGTGCGGACGCCATGCGTCGTGCCCTGGATGCGGGGAAGCCGGTTGACATCGTTCCCACCTCGATCGCCACCACGCTGAGCGCACCCCGGGTGGCGGAGAGCACCCTCGGGGTAGCGAGAGAGCACCTCGAGGATGTCGTGGTGGTCCCCGACGACGAGGCGGTCGCCTCGCTCGAGATCCTGCTGGAGCGGGTCAAGGTGCTGGCCGAGCCCGCCGCCTCGTGCACGCTGGCCGCGGCGGAGCGGGTCAGGGATCGACTGGGCGATCACGTGGTGCTCGTGCTGTGCGGTGGGAATGTCTCTCTCGACGACCTCACCCGATGGCGCGACCACTTCGGTGGGTGAACCGAGGCCGCAGCGAAGAGCCGGTCAGGCCAGCGGTGGTTGGTAGGTGCCGGTCTTGATCTCCCCGTCTTCGGCCTCGAGGATCCAGATCGAGCCCTTCTTGGCGTCGTCGCCGATGAGGTCGACGCCGCGGCGGTTCAGTCGGTCGAGCAGAGCGGGGATGATGTCGCCGTGCGAGCACAACACGGCCGTCGTCCGGGCGACCTCATCGAGAAGGGCCTCGGACTGGTCGATGTCGGAACCCTCGGCAAGCGCCATGTGCTCTTCCACCTTGAGGCCGAGTTCCTCGGCCAGCGGCTCCACCGTCTGCACGCATCGCAGGTACGGGCTGGAGATGATCCGCTCGATCCCGACGAAGCGAAGCAATTCGGTGATGGCTGCGGTCTGGCGCCACCCCTTTTGCGATAGCGGGCGGATCCGGTCGTCGCCCTCCCACTTGCTCGAATCTCCGGCATGGGAGTGCCGGACCAGATAGACCCGCGAGGTGCGCTGCCAGCGGTCCGGGTCGAGGGAAGCCACCAACTCGGCGTCGTGGCGGTAGGTGAGGACGTCCACCGCCTCCCCGCTCGGGAGCCATTGAACCTCGTCCACCTCGAGATTGGGGACGAAGCTGCCCTCGATGTGTCGCATCGCCCAGTAGCGGACCAGCTTGTCCTCGCCGCCGGTGATGTAGTGGATCATCCCGGCAGGGCTGGTGATCCGGCAATGGAGACCGGTCTCCTCCCACACCTCACGCAGCGCGGTCTCGTGGGGCTCCTCGGGCGGATGGGGCTTTCCCTTGGGGAGGGTCCAATCGCCGTGGGCGGGCCGGTGCACCAGGAGTATCTCGACACCGTTGTCGGCTGGCCGCCACACCACCCCTCCGGCGGCCTCGATGGTCACTGTGTCTGGGGCTCCATACGGGCTGCGGGAGGATAGTCAGCGGGCGGGTTGCCTCGAACCGCCCAAGCCGAGCCGGTCCATCACCAGGGCGCCCGCCTCGCCGATCGGTCTCGACCAGCTCGACCAGTTCGAGCGGGATCGCCAGCCGGTTGGCGAGCATGGGGCACCACGTCACCCCAGTCGGTTCCCACCGCTACCAGGACCAGATCTGGCGAGATACCCGTGGCGGGCGACGAAACGCACGTTCCAGCTGACGACGAGTTCAGCGAGGGTCCCGATGCTCCCGGGGAGGACGATGGCGGCGTCGACTCCGTCGAGCAGCGTGGCGATGCGGAGGGGGATGGTCGGGGCAGGGACCTCCTCGGTGAGGTGCGCGTTGGGCGACGAGCGCTCGGGGAACACCTGTGGGGCGGTGACCCCGACGACGGTGCCGCCGGCTCGCGCCGCCCCGGCAGAGGCCGCTTCCATCACCCCGCCGTAGCCGCCGGTGACGACGGTGCACCCCGCCGCGGCCAGGGTCGGCGCCGAGGCGTTCCACCTCGGCCCAACCGGGTCGTCGGGATGGAGCGCCGACGAGCCGAAGACGGCGACCCGGGGAGACTCGGATGGTCATGCGGTGGCAAGCTATCCACCAAGACGGAAGACGGAAGACGGCAGCCGGCAGCCGAAGCGATCGGCCATCCGCGCACCAGGCGAGGCGGTTCAGCTCTCCATGACCGGCGCAGGGCGGCGGCTACTTGTGTGCTGTCGATCAGTGCGGTCTTCTCGATGGCGAATTGGGGCCAGGGGGCGTCGAACCCGGCGACACGCACGACTGGAGCCTCCAGTGCGTAACCGGAGCGCTCGGCGACGGTGGCGGCGACTTCGGCGCCGACCCCGGCGGAACGTTGCGGCTCTTGGACGACCACGAGGCGTCCGGTCCGTTCCACCGAGGCGAGGACCGTGTCGGCATCCCAGGGGAACAGGGTGCGGAGGTCGATGACCTCGACCGAGATGCCGTCGGCCGCCACCTCGTCGGCGGCCTGGAGCGAGACGGGGACCATCCCGCCATAGGTGACCAAGGGTCACGTGGTCGCCGGCTCGGCGGATCCGGGCTCTCCCGATGGGCAGGGTGTAGTGCTCGGTGGGCACGTCTTCCCGACCCGCTCGGTAGAGGACCTTGGGCTCGAGGAAGATCACCGGGTCGTCGCCCTCCAGAGCGGCGGCGAGCAGCCCCTTGGCGTCGATCGGCGAGGAGGGGCACACCACCACCAACCCGGGGGCGTGGACGAAGTAGGCCTCGGGGCTGTCGCAGTGGTGCTCGTGGGCGCCGATCCCGGCGCCGTTGGGGAAGCGGACCACCACCGGGAGCGAGAGGTTGCCCCGCGTCCGGTACCGGGTCCGCCCCAGGTGGCTGACGATCTGGTCGAAGGCGGGGTAGACGAAACCGTCGAATTGGATCTCGGGCACCGGACGGGCCCCGGCCACCGCCATCCCGATGGCGGTCCCCACGATCCCCGACTCGTTGAGCGGGGTGTCGATCACCCGGTCCTCGCCGAACTTCTCCTGCAGGCCCTCGGTGATGCGGAAGACGCCACCGGCCAGACCGACGTCCTCGCCGAATACGACCACCGAGTCGTCCCGCTCCATCGCCTGGCGGAGCGCGGCGTTGATTGCCTCGGCCATCGTCCAGCGCTCGGTGGGACCTTCGGGGACCGAGTCGTCGCCGATCTCCCAGATCTCATCGTTGGAGAACTCGGTCTCCTCTTCGTCCCGGCTCCGCTGAGCCTCGTGCAGTTGCTCGACCAGTGCCGCCGGGATGCGCGGATAGGCGTGGCGGATCGCCTCGTCGCGTCCCGGGAGGGGACGCTCCTCGATGGCTTCGATGGCTGCGGTCACCGACTGTGCCGCCTCGGCTCGTACCGCCCCGTCGAGTTCCTCGGACCACTCTCCGGTCCCCTCCAGGTAGCGACGCAGCCGGTCGATGGGGTCCTTCTGCCTCCACTCCGCCTCCTCGTCGGCTGCCCCGGTAGAGACGGGCGTCGTCGGCGGTGGCGTGGGCCCCGTAGCGGTAACAGACCGCCTCGATCAGGGTCGGGCCCTCACCGTCACGCGCCCGCCGCACCGCCTCCTGGGTGGCCAGGTACACGGCGAGCGGATCCATCCCGTCGACACGCATCCCGTGCATCCCGTAGGCGTCGGCCTTCTGGGCGATCGTCTCGGAGGCGGTCTGTTTCGAGTAGGGGACCGAGATGGCGTAGAAGTTGTTCTGGCAGAAGAACACGGTCGGGGTCCGCCACACGCCGGCGAAGTTGAGCCCGGAGTGGAAGTCGTTCTCCGATGTGGCGCCGTCGCCGAAGTAGGCGATGGTGACGGTGTCCTCGCCCCGCAGCCGGGCGGCGTAGGCGTGGCCGACGGCGTGGGGGATGTGACTCCCGATCGGCACGCACACGATCCCGCAGCGGTGGCGGAGGACATCCCAGTCGGTGTTGG
>CAWGYV010000024.1:0-15174 GCA_963826825.1 uncultured Acidimicrobiia bacterium
TCCGCTAAGGATCTCGGCCGGCTGGCGGAAAGGGCCAGGCGCACACATTTCCTTTTGGGTCCGACTAGTTGACTTCTACGCCAGGGTCGTTAACCGTCCCGGTAGGCGACGACAAGGGGTGACGGAGGGAGTGCGAAGTGGGTGGAACCCGAACTAGGAGCAGTCTGGCGTGTCCCGGGCTGAGAAGACGTTTTGCAGCGATAGCTGTCGTCGCGTTGTTGGCGGTGCCATTCGTGCTGGCGGCTGCCGGCTCAGGCTCAGCTCCCCGACCCCGACTTCACCTTCACGGGCTCGGACTTCTTCCTTCCCCGTGACGCCGATCAGACCGATCAGGAATGCGTGGAGCGCTTCGTGGCCAGCTTTGACTTGGTGGCCAACGGGGTCGAGGACCTGGTCGGACAGACCTGCGCGATCATCGTTTTGGCAGGCAATGGAGACAGCGTCCACCTCAACAACTTCGGGCTGATCGTGACCGGGGGCAGCGAGACCAACGTCCTCGAGACGGAATCGGAGCCCAACGTCCTGAGAACACGTGCTCGACGACCCCACCCTCGTCCTCGGCGAGACGATGGAGCTTTACAACATCATGGTGCCCGATCCCGAGAACATTGTGGCCACCTCCGTGGAGTATTTTGTGTCGGTGTTCTGCGCGGAGCAGACCACGACTACCCCCCGGAGACCACGACCACACCACCGGAGACCACGACCACACCACCGGAGACCACGACCACGCCACCGGAGACCACGACGACACCACCTGAGACCACGACGACGCCACCGGAGACCACGACGACACCCCCGGAGACCACGACCACCACGATTCCGATAACGACCACCTCGATTTCCGCCACCACCGTGCAGACCCTGCCCTTTACCGGGCCTGGCGGCGGCGGGCGGTTGGCTGAGCCTGGGTGCGGCGCTGTTGGTGGCGGGCGCAGTGGCGCTTGGGGCCGCCAGGCGTCGGAGCGAGGACACCGCCCCCGACAAGCCGTTCTCATCGGGCTGAGTGAGCCCTCAGGCTGAGATAGCGCTCAGGTTGAGGAAGTAGTACGCATGTGAGCCGGGTCCCCTGGACCCGGCTCAGGTGCGGTGCAAACGGGGAACGGCCCCACCGAGCAGCTGGCGCCCCGCCTCGGCAACGTCCAATGCCAGGCTGCGGCGCTTTTCAAACGCCCACCTGAACGCCTCTCCGTAGCAGTCGAGCCGCTGACGCCATGACAGCGGCGCACGGGTCGCAGCACCCATGAGGCCGCCCATGTATTCCCATCGCGGCATGTAGGTCCCCGCGGCGCGGCGCGTGTCGTACCAGCTGCGGAGGGCATGGACCGAGTCATAGGCGCGTAGCGACCCGGCCGGATGGTTGCGATGGATGAAGTGGATATCCGGCTCGAAGGCGAATGTGCCGCGTAGCGCCAGTTCCGCCAGTTGGACACGGGCGCTGGCATGGTAGGAGCCCGGCAATGCGGTCTCCCGAAGCGCCGCCGACCTCATCAGACCGAAAATCGGGAGATTGAGCCTCTCATGGCGCACCACCTCGCGGAACCGCTCCACGGGGTCGGCCGAGACCACCTGGAGAAGCGGGGGATGTCACCGATGCGGTTGCCGTCGCCGTCCACCTGGCGGGCGGCGGTGTAGGCGAGGACCGCCCGGTCGTCGCCGCCAAGGGCTGCGACGCATGAATCGAGGAAACCGGGGCCGAGCATGTCGTCGTGCGCCGACCATTTGAAGAGGTCCGCCCGCGCCATCCTGAAGACCTGGTGGTAGTTGGGCGCGGCCCCGATGTTCAAGGCGTTGCGGAAGTAGCGGATCCGCCCGTCCCGCGACGCCCAGTCCCGGCAGATCTCGCCGGTGGAGTCGGTCGAGGCGTTGTCGGAGACGATCAGTTCGAAATCTGCGAATGACTGTGAAGCGACCGAGGTGATCAACTCACCGATATGCCGCTCACCGTTGTATACCGGGAGTCCGATCGAGACTTTGGGTAGCGCCGTCATTCCCATCCCCCTCCGAAATGGACGGCCGGACGGTCATGTCTCGTACCCCAATGCCTGCACCAGGTCCCCCGAGACCTGGTGCAAGTGGTCGAGCGCGCTCTGATCGAGCGCCGTCCGCCAGTCGCCCGGTGTTCCCTTTCCTCATGTGGGCGTGTATGTCCTCTTCCCCCTGGGCGTGTCCGCCGGTCGCCTGTTGGAAGCTCTTGCGCTCCGCCAGGTCATCCAACTCGGCCGGTTGCGCCGGGATCTCGAGAAATCCGAACAGGTCGCCGAGGAAACCGCGGAGGTCGAGAGCGATGTCCTCATAGCGGAAGAAGCGGAACGACATCCGATGGCTCGACCGTGGTCCACGAGCGGAGCGCATCGAAGTAACCGCGGTCGGCTATGGCGTCGATCATGTAGTGAAGGCCTTCTTCCGGCGACAAGGATTGGAGGTCACGGCGCATCTCCGGAATGCTCCCCATGGGCTTGTGCGAGTAGCGGGCGGCGTAGTACCAGGAGACAACCGCATCCCTCGGATCCCGCTGGACGAAGAAGCTCCGGTGAGACGGCGGTTTCGGGATGGAGAGGTAAGTGGGGTGGGAGATGTACAAGTGGGTGACGATTGTCCGCTCCGGGAAAGCCTCGTCAATTTTGGCCGCGGCAAGACCGATCTCCTTGTATGGGAACGCCCGCAGGCCGGTGTTCCGGTAGAACACCTCGTCGTTGTAGATGTTGCGGAGCCACTGACTGGCGGTCCGCTGGACACAGCAGTGATAGATGTTGTCGAATGGCGAGCGGTGCTTGACACCTAGATGTGCCTTGCGTTTGAGGACTGTGAGCCGCTTCTGCATCTTCGATGGTCTCTGCTGGACGGGCATAGGGGCGGGGAGCGTAGGCGGACCTGCCGAGATCGGCGATTCGCATCGAGTGGTAGAATAACCACGCTGAGTGAGGAGGGGAATTCGGAATGTCTTCGTCATGAAGGTGGCGATCCTCGCCGGCGGCTTGGGGAGCCGTTTGGCCGAAGAGACAGAGATCAGACCCAAACCGATGGTCGAGATCGGTGGGCATCCCATGCTGTGGCACATCATGCGCCAGTACGACCACTTCGGGTACAACCACTTCGTGATCGCCCTCGGCTACAAGGGCGATCAGATCAAGCAGTTCTTCACCGACTACCTGACCACCACTTCAAGCCTGCGTGTCGATGTCTCTACGGGCGATGTGAGCGTCCACGACGGCGAATCAGCCGAGAAGTGGGTGGTCGATCTCATCGAAACCGGAAGATGGACCGACACCGGCGGACGGATCAAGAGGCTGGCACCCTGGCTGGGAAATGAGACCTTCATGCTCACCTGGGGAGACGGCGTATCCGACATTGCACCTGTCCCGACTCCTCGCCTTTCACCGCTCGCACGGCAGACTCGCCACCGTGACCGCCGTTCACCCGCCCTCTCGGTTTGGAAACCTTCATGTCGAGGGCGATCGGGTGGTCGACTTCTCGGAGAAGCCGCTCGACGTGGGTTGGATCAACGGGGCGTTCTTCGTCCTTGAGCCTGGTGTGTTCGACTACATCGCCGGCGACGACACGCTCTGGGAGCGCGAGCCCATGGAGAACCTCGCCGCCGACGGCGAGCTGATGGCCTACTGCCACGAAGGCTTCTGGCAGTGCATGGACACCATGCGGGACAAGGCGCTTTTGCAGCGGCTATGGGACGGTGGCGACCCGCCCTGGAAGATCTGGGACTAGCCGAAATGCGTGTGATGGTCACCGGCCACAACGGCTACATCGGCACGGTGTTGGTCCGCCTTCTCCAGCAGGCCGGCCACGATGTCGTCGGGTTCGACAGCTATCTGTTCGCCGACTGCACACTCGGCCCCGACTGGCCCGACATTCCTGCGGTCCGCAAGGACCTGCGCGACGTGGAGCGAGACGACATCACGGGAGTGGAGGCGATCTGTCACCTTGCCGGGATCTCCAACGACCCGGTAGGCGATCTCGACGCCGACACCACGTATGCCATCAACCACCACGCCGCAGCTCGCTTGGCGGAGGATAGCCGCCGGTGCGGGTGTGGAGCGTTTCGTCTTCTCTTCGTCATGCAGCATCTATGGGGCATCGCCGGGGGCGTTCGTCACCGAGGAGTCGGAGATCAACCCGGTGACGCCATACGGGTACTCCAAGATCTACGCCGAGGCGGACATCCGATCGCTTGCCTCGTCTTCGTTCAGCCCGACCTGCCTGCGGAGCGCTACCGCCTATGGCGACTCGACCGCGGGTCAGGGCCGACCTGGTGGTCAACAATCTCGTCGGCTTCGCCGTGACCGAGGGCAGGGTTCTGATGAAGAGCGATGGCAGCCCGTGGCGGCCGCTGGTGCACATCGAGGACATCGCCAGGGCTTTTGTGGCCGCTGTCGAAGCGCCTCGGGACCGAAGTCCACGACGAGGTACTCAACGTGGGGAATTCGGAAGAGAACTACCAGATCCGAGATGTGGCTGGCATCGTCCAAGACGTTGTGCCGGGAGTGAGATCGTCCTCTCCGACACCGCCGGGCCCGACATCAGGGACTACCGGGTCGACTGCTCGAGGATCGCCCGGGTGCTTCCCGCCTTCGTCACGAAGTGGACGGTGAGGCGCGGCGCGGAGCAGCTATACGAGGCCTTCGTGAACTACGGCATAGGGAGCGACGCCTTCCTGGGGAAGCTCCTCCGCATCCAGCACGTGCGTGCGCTGCAGGCGTCGGGCGTGCTCGGTGACGACCTCCGAATGCTGAGCCCCGCCGGTGGTGCCCGTGCATGACGGGCCTGTACATGACGTAATTGGCGGCTGCCGCATCTGCGGGGCAGCCGATCTGGTGCCCGTGCTCGATCTGGGGATCGTCCCCCTCGCCGACGAATTGGTGCCCCCGGACCTCCCCGCCGAAGACGAGCACCGTTACCCGCTCACGGTGGTGTTCTGTCCGCAGTGCTCGCTCGTCCAGATCAAGGAAACCGTCCCGCCGACCGTGCTCTTCGACGAGGACTACCCCTACTTCTCCTCTTTCTCCGACGAGCTCCTCGAGCACTCCCGCACCCACGCCGAAGGATTGGTCGAGGAACTTGGCCTTGGCGGGGACAACCTGGTGGTGGAACTGGCGAGCAACGACGGCTATCTGCTCCAGTGGTTCCAGAAGGCGGGGGTGCCCGTTCTCGGGATCGACCCGGCTCCAGGACCGGCCGCCATTGCCGAGGAGAGGGGGATCCCCACCATCCGGGACTTCTTCACGCCCGAGTTGGCACATCGGCTCTTTGCGGACGGTGTGAGGGCGGATGTGGTCCTGGGCAACAACGTCCTCGCCCATGTCCCCGATCAGAACCGGTTCGTCGCCGGCATTGCGACGATCCTCGCACCAGAGGGGCGGGTCGAGATCGAGGTCCCCTATGTCCGCGACATGGTGGACAACTGCGAGTTCGACACCATCTACCACGAGCATCACTGCATTTTCTCGGTCACCGCGCTCGACACACTGTTCGCCAGGCACGGGCTCGACCTGATCAGGGTGAGACACCTCCCGATCCACGGCGGGTCGCTGCGGGTCACCTTCTCGGCTTCGGCCGAAGCCGAGCCGTCGGTGAAGGAGTACCTCGAGGAGGAGCAGAGGATCGGGCTCACAGGGCCGAAGTACTACGCCGCCTTCTCCGATCGGGTCGAGGATGTGAGGGAGGGTCTGATCGGCCTGCTCTCCGGGCTGACCTCGAAAGGGGCGAGGATCGCGGCATACGGCGCTGCGGCCAAAGGCGCCACCCTGCTCAACTACACCGGGGCGGCGGAATATCTCGACTACGTGGTCGACAGGAACGTCCACAAACACGGCCTGGCGATGCCCGGGGTTCGGCTGCCCATCTTCCCGCCCGAACGGCTCCTCGACGATCAGCCCGACTATCTGCTGATACTGGCGTGGAACTTCGGGGACGAGATCATGCGCCAGCAGGCGGAGTACGCGGCGCGCGGCGGGCGCTTCATCGTCCCGGTGCCGCAACCCACCGTCCTGTGATCGGTCCAGCCGACCTGCGCCCGCTGGTGGACGATGATCTGATCGACCTCGGCGCCTCCGCCTCCTGCCCGAGTTGCGGCGCCCCCGGCCTGCTGGCGTTCTTCGCCGCTCGGGAGATCCCGACGCAGAGTTGCGTGCTGTTGCCCGACAGTCCAACGGCAACCGCCTATCCCACAGGTGACCTGGTGCTGGCGCTGTGCCCCCGATGCGGGTTCATCACCAACGCCTGCTTCGACCCGGCGAAGGTCGATTACGGACAGCCGACCGAGGAGTCGCAGGCCTTCTCGCCGCTGTTCACCGGATTCGCTCGTCAACTCGCCGGCGACCTGGTGAAACGGTACGGATTGAAGGGGGGGACGGTGCTCGAGGTGGGGAGCGGCAAGGGCGACTTCCTGATGCTCATGGCCGAGATGGGCATTGGCCGGGGTATCGGGATAGACCCTGGCTTCGGGAGGCCGCCCGTGGGCGGAGCCGGCCGCGGCTCGGTAGAGCTCATCCGCGCCTTCTACGGCGAGGAGCACACCGTGCTGACCGGCGACCTGGTGATCACCCGCCACACCATGGAGCACATCGCTCCGGTGGGCGACTTCTTCCGGCTGCTGCGGCGGTCAGTCGACGGCACCTCGGGCGCCGCGATGTTCACCGAGGTCCCCGACACGGGCCGGGTCCTGCGCGAGCTGGCTTTCTGGGACGTCTACTACGAGCACTGCTCGTATTACACCCCGGGCTCGCTGGGCCGCGCCCTACGGGAGGCGGGTTTCACCGTCACCGACATAGGGCTCGGATTCGGCGACCAGTACCTGCTGGCCCACGCAGTCGTCGGCGGATCGGCCGATCCGCTTCCCATCGAAGAGCCTCCCGACGAGGTGGGCGAGATGGTGCTCGACTTCGCCACCGGGGCCGCCCGGCATGTTGAGGGATGGCGACAGCGGATTGCGGGCTTGGCCGGGGGCGGTAAGCGCGTGGCGTTATGGGGCGGCGGCTCCAAGGCGGTGGCCTTCCTCACCACCATCGGCCTCGGTGACGAGGTGGCAGCGGTGGTGGACATCAACCCCTACAAGCAAGGGATGTTCCTCCCAGGCACCGGCCACGAGGTGCTGGCCCCCGAGGCCCTCATCGAGATCAAGCCCGACCTGGTGGTGGTGATGAACCAGATCTACGAAGAGGAAATCCTTTCCGACCTCACCCGAATGGGGCTGAGCCCCGAGGTGGTCTCGGTATGACATCGTGGTACTGAGTACTGGGTACTGGATACTGAGTGCTGGTACGGGAGCCGTATCAGAGGTCGTCAAGGATGCGCAGTCGCCGATCAGAGTTCACGCTCTGGCTTGTGATAGCAGCTGTCCTCGTGGGTGCCTGCGGGGGCGAACCGAAAGGCGCGCCAAGGAGTGATGCAGTCGCACGACAGGAAACGACTCAGCCCGAGCCGATGGTGGATGAATCAGGCGTGGTGGCGCAACTCGCCGATCGGCATGCCATGCCAGACCGGGTGCGACTCTATGACACGGTTCTCGATGCGATGGCCAAACGTCAAGTGAACTGAGGGGGTGCTTGGTCGGTTACCGCTGCCACGGTATCTCACGGACCCCGAGGGCCTGAGTAGTACGTGTGTCCCAGTGGACTGGTCCATACGAAGGTCCCGGGGGTGGGCTGTTCGAGTTTCCACCCGGCTTCGTGCCGCAACCGGTGGTGGTAACGACAGAGCGGTCCCAGGTTGTGGGGGTGGGTCCGTCCCCCCTTGGAGTACTCCACGGTGTGGTCGAGGTCGCTGTCCCGGGCGGGCATGCGGCACCCGGGGAAGACGCACACCGGTTGCCTCGCCAGCACGTAGCGGCGCTCGCCGGCGCTGGGTCTCCTCCGGGTGGTCCCGTTCCAGAGGACTTCCCGCCGGTTCGGGGTCGGTGACGGCGACCCGCCATTCGCCACCCTCGTTGGCCAGTGCCACCTGGCGGGCGATGTCGGAGATGACCGCTCCCCACCCCGGGATCTCCCCGGGAACCTCTGAGAGCCCGGCGAGGGTGGCCAGGTCGACATTGATGTCCACCGACCCGGCGGGGGAGGGGCTCGTCCTCTCCCGGTGACCAGGTCACCGAAGACGTCGGCCCGTACCTGGTCGATGGAGCGCTCATCACCCGGCGTCTTGGCTTCCCTGGCCAACCGGTTGACCCGCTGCAGCATGGCGGCGACAGATTCGGGGGGGAGGTTGAGCGCCAGCAGGTTGGCGGTGCCGTCGGGGTTGGACTCCCCGATCACCCGCCGCTCGGAGAGACCGCTCTGGTAGCGGTGCCTGGCGTCCGCGGGGTCGATCGAGATCGTCAGTCTCCGCAACCGGGCGCCCAGCTGACCGGTGGTCAGTCCCGGGGCTTCGGCCAATACCACCCGGGCCGCTTCTCTTGCCTGGTCCTCGGTGAGGTGAGCGGTGCCGTCGCAGATCACCCGCGCCCGGGGAAGGTCGATCATCCGCCGGAGAGCGCTTCCCCCACCTCGGGGAGCCGTTCCACCAGGTTCCAGGCGATTCCCAATGCGACGTCGGCCGCTCTCCGGGTGAGGTGGAGGGCGGCTCCGATCTCGGCGGCGGGAGTCCTCGTCCAGGTTGTTGACCCGCTCGGGGCGTGAAGAAGCGTCTCCCGCCGGGGAGAGCGCCACCTCCAACATGTCGGCGTACATCTCCGCCTGGCAGTGGGCGACGATCCGGGCTCGGGCCTGGAGCACGATCACCATCTCGTGACCGTTGAGCCGAGATCGGTCGAGACCAGCCAGGAGAGCAGCCAGCTCGGGACCTGGAGCCATCTCGGCCAATCCCTCGGGGAGCACGCTTCTCGGCGGGCACGCATTGACCGTATCGAACATGTGTTCGATTGTATGTCAGACCACTGACAGGATCTAGACCCTTGATGCCGAATACGAGAAGAATCCCTCGATCGACAGGAGTACGCCGGCCGCGATCTCTTGGTGCTTCCCTCTTCCCAGTACCCCAGTACCCACCACCCACTACCCACCATTTGACCCCGACGCTTCAGATTGTTTGACTCGCGCCCTTGTCGGCGGGGTAGTAGGCGCCGGCGGATCGGGGGTCAGCGGTGACCACATCCGGAAGGGGCCTGGCCAGCCAGCCGCGTAGTCGGGTGCTCTGCCTGACCCTGTCCGCGGTCATGTCGTTGACAATCGCACCGGCACCGGCCCTCGCCCAGCAACCTCAGCCATTCGTCGATATCACAGGATCGGTGCACGCCGACTCCATCGTCGCCCTCGCACAGTGGGGCATCACCAAGGGGTGCAACGACGCCGGGACGTTGTTCTGTCCAGAGGACCCGGTGACCAGGGCGCAAATGGCCTCGTTCCTCGCCAGGTCGTTCGTAACCCCCGACGCCGAATTCGACTACTTCGGGGACGACTCGGGCAACACGCACGAAGAGTCGATCAACTCGATCGCATCGGTGGGGATCACCACCGGGTGCGGCAGCGGTTCGTCCTACTGTCCGGAGAGCTCGGTCACCCGCGGCCAGATGGCGGCCTTCCTCGCACGCACGCTCGACCTACCCACTGGTCGCGACCGGTTCGGGGACGACAACACCAACACATTCGAGCGTGAGATCAACGCTCTAGCCGAAGCCGGGATCACCCAGGGATGCACCGCCACCAGCTTCTGTCCCAATGAGCCGGTCACCAGGGGTCAGATGGCCTCCTTCCTGGTTCGGGCGTTGGAATGGCTGGACTGCACGTGAGTGAGGTCGGAACCGACCGCCGCACCTTCATCAAGGCGTTGGGGGCGACCGCAGTCGCAGCCACCGCGGCCGTTGCCATCGGGTCGACGGCGGACCCGGCGAGGGCCGCTACCAACATCTCCGGCAAGAAGTCGGGCACCCACACTTACAGCGACGACATGGTGGTGCCGGCAGGCAAGACGCTGACCTTCGACCCCGACAAGGACACCACACTCAAGTTCAGCGGCGATCTCACCGTCCGCGGCACGCTGCGGATGAAGCCTTCGGGCCGAGGTATAAAGCACGAGATCCGGTTTACCAACGGCGGCACCCTTTGGGTGCTCGGCGCCGGGAAGCTCGACCTCAAGGGCACGACACGCAGCCCCTGGAACCGGACGGGGAAGAGCGGCACCTGGGCATCGAGCGACGTCCTCAAGGTCACTCCGGTGGCTAAGGGCGACTACACGGTGCGCAACTTCAACAAGGGAGGCAACGTCCCTTCGACCAACACCTCCCACGGGACGTTCTCGGCGGAGGTGTTCAACCTCACCCGCAACGTGATCATTCGCGGCACTGCATCGAATCCGATGGAACAGATCCACGTGATGTCCTCCTCGCCGCAGAAGATCAAGTACGCCCTGGTGCGGTATGCAGGGATCACGACCGAGGTTGGGAAGTACCCGATCCACTTCCACTTCTGTGGGGGCGGGTCGCGGGGCAGCATCCTCCAGGGGGTCGTGGTGAGGGACTCCAACCATCACGGTTTCGCCGTTCATGCCTCCCATGGGGTGACGCTCAAGTCGTGTATCGCCTATGACATCGTCGGCGACGCCTACTGGTGGGACCTCCCGCCCGAGGACGACGCCCAGGACGAGGTGAACGACACCAACGACATCGTGATCGACCGCTGTCTGGCGGTAGAGGTGCGCACCGAAGACGGGCTCGCCACCACCCCTCGGGAGTTGTCCGGGTTCCTCCTCGGCGGGGGCAGCGGCAACGTGATCCGCAACTCGGTTGCCTCGGCGGTCAGGTTCGGGGCCAACTCGTCGGGGTTCCACTGGCCGAGCCAGGTCAGCGGTGTGCCAAACGTATGGGTGTTCGAGAACTGCCGAGCCCACAACAACGAGACCAACGGGATATTCGTCTGGCAGAACACGGCCACCACGCCGCACTTCGTGGACAACTTCCTCGCCTTCCACAACGGGCAGTCGGGGATCGACCACGGGGCCTACAACACCAAGGGGTATCACTACCGCAACTCGAAGTCGGTCGACAACGGTGTCGACGGACTCACCCAGCACGCCCAGTGCACCCAACCAGAGAACAGGCTCACCGACGAGAGGCTCTCGTTCGAGAAGTTCGTGTTCGCCGGAAGCCCGGCCATCACCCTCACCACGCACTCGCTGCCGTGCACCCTGGCCACGCTCTATTACCAGTCCAGCTTCGACGGGCAGATCGAGGTGGACGATGTGGGCCTGGAGCGTGGTTGGTACGACTTCGTGGAGAGCGGTCTCGAGGCGTCCGACTTCGACATCGTGAGCTTTCACCCTGACTCGCTCATCCGGGTGCAGCGGACCGACGGGAGTGCCTTCCGGATCACCGCCGGCGGTGGTGTCGAGGAGATCGGCGCCTTCTGGGACGGTTGGAAGACGTTGGGCTCGGACGACGGGAACGGAGGGGGTGGTGGTGGTGGCGGTGGTGGTGGCGGCGGGGGCGGGGGCGCACCACCCCCAGGGAACGAGAACCCCGGCTGGGAGCCTGGCTGCGGCAACCAGTGAGCAGTCGTCGGGCCGGCGTCGCCATTCTGGCGCTGGCGGTCTGGTTGCTCCCGGCCGCCCCGGCGACAGCAGCGGGGACCTTCGACGACGACGACGGCAACGTCCACGAGGCCGCTATCGAGGCGATCGCAGCCGCAGGCGTAACGGTCGGTTGCCAGCCGAGCCTCTACTGCCCTGACCGGGTGGTGACCAGAGGGCAGATGGCGAGCTTCCTGCAACGGGCTCTAGACCTCCCTTCCTCCGGCACGAACTTCTTCGGCGACGATCAGGGAAGCGTCCACGAGGCGGCGATCAACGCCATCGCCGAGACGGGGATCACCGAGGGCTGCAACACGAATGGGACTCGCTTCTGTCCGTCCCAGGCATTGACCAGGGGTCAGATGGCGAGCCTGCTGGTTCGGGCCTTCGCATTCCCCGCTTCGAGCGCCGATGCCTTCATTGACGACGGGGCGAGCGTCCACGAGACGGCGATCAACGCAATTGCCGCCGCCGGGATCACCGCCGGGTGTGACGATGCGGGAATCCGCTTCTGCCCAGAAGAAGCGATCAGGCGCGACCAGATGGCGAGCTTCCTGGCTCGGGCGCTCGGCTTGATGGCAACGGGACCCTTCGCCTGTACGAGGGTGGTCGGATTCAGCCAGACCGAGCAGTGGTTCACCGGCGGCGGCTTCGAACCGGTGGCCGGCGACGCCCGTTGGGAACTCCTCTGGGAGTCTGGAGCGACGATCGAGAAGTGGGCCGATCCCGGCTTCGTCGGTTGGAGCAACCAGGTCGTATCGGGCTGCAAGGAGGAGCCTCCGAGTCGGCTGTTGCTCACGGTGACCGGTGCTCAGCGTCCGCTGGCACGATGGATCGAGGACATCGCGTCCGCAGTCAGTCACGGCCAGGGTCAAGTACCCCGGAGCGGCGATCGCGCTCCAGCCGATCGTCGGGGGTCCCGACGGGCAACTGTGCCCGGGTGTCCGAAGGGAAAGCGTCCGGGCCTCGGTCAACCACCCCATCATCGACCGGGCCATAGGGATGGTTGTGGGCGAACGTCGCCGGATTGGGACGGGGCGCATCACCCGAAGTGCGTAGTTGCGCCGATTACAGAGATGACCTGGGACACCTCACCGAGGCGGCGGTCGGACCTATCGGTGAGCAAATCGCCGAGTTCTACACCGACTGACCTGAGTTCTAGAGGATCTCCCGCTCCCGGAGCACGTGGTGGAACTCGCGGGCGATTGGAATCATCCGGTCCATCGGAAAGTGGGCGAAGTCGATCTGTTCTTCGACCCCTTCGAGCTTGAGCACCCGGTCAACGTCGACCACCGAGATGTCGTGCTCGGCGGCGATGTCGGCCAGCGCCAGATCGAACTCCATCCGTCTCAGGTTCTGGGGAACCCTGACGAACTGATAGGTGTGGGTCAGGTCCCCCGGGCTCACGGTCAGCGTGTTGAACACGACGACATGGGCCCCGGTCCTCTGCTTCACCTCGGTGACGATCCGGCCCATGTTGTCGTGAAACTCCTCGACAGGGATCTTGCCAAGGCCGGTGAAGTTCTCCCGCATCCATGTGACGCGGTCGAGATGTTCCATCACCTCTCCCATGGGCGTGGTCAACCACCACCCTCCGGGATCCACCAGGTAATCGTGGTCGTTGTTGCGGTACAGGCTGCGGCTCAAGTCGGCGGCGATGGAGAGCACTACCACGGTCTTGGGGAAACTGCCGAGCGAAGGGAGCGCTGGGACCTGGAACTCCGGCCTGAACAGGCGGGGCTCGAAAGCGTCTGGCGGCAACTTGAGGTACTGCCCTGCCTCGGCCACCGCGTCCGGGTCGACACCGTCGAGCGCCTGGAGCAGGAAGTCAGAGCGAGCGTCAGCCACCTCGCCGTCGCGGATGATGGCGCACACCCCGTCGAGGTCCTGCTCGATGAACGGCTTGGCTGCGAAGACGGTCGGGAGATCGCAGGCGCCGAGCATGTAGATCCCCAACCGATCGTCGCTCTTGCCGCGGCGAAAAACGGTGGCGCTTCGGGTGGTGAGCTCGCCACGTAGGCGGAAGCGGGCGTTGGCGGCGAGACCGCGCATGGCCCGCTCGGTCCGCGAGTCGTCTCCGGCCTCGCTGCGGAGCGCCGCCTGTCGGTAGGTGCCCCTCAGCCGGCGCTCGATCGCCGAGTTCTCACCGGCGATCTTCCGCACCAACCGCTGCACGTTGCGCGCCACGGTGCTCATCTGGCTCTCCTCACGACTGGGCCACCGGCTCGGTGACCACGCGGAACTTGCCGGTCGGTCCGGCCGCCGGGTCCTCGTCGGCGGTGGTGGTGAGCACGGCCAGCGTGTCTCCGACCTCGATGACATCACCCGGCGCTGCATCGCCACGTGGCGCAGCACCCCGCGGTCGGACGACACCAGCCTCCACACCAGGCTCACTCGGGTCGTCTTGGTGCCGGTCGCCACCTTGCGCCCGCCAGCTTGGTCAGGTATTTGGCCGAGCGGTGGACCTCGAGCGTGGTGAACTCGTCGGCGCGGATGTCGACCAAGGGGTCGCCGTAGCCGACCTCGGCGCCCTCGGCGACGTGCCACTGCAGCAGCCGAGCCTGACCCACAGGCCGGTCGAGCTTGGGGAGGTCGAGCTCGTAGCGCATTTCAGCCCCCGGCGCCGATCTGAGCCACCAATGGGCGGGGCTCGAAGAAACCGATGTCGTCGAGGACACGGACCGTCTCCTCGGCGAGCGCTTCGGATGCCGCCGGCGAGTAGCGGAGCGGGGCCACAACGTGGTCATCGGCGCCGAGCTCGGCCACGAGCCGGTCGGCGTCGATGAGCGCAACCCCACGAGACCGGGACAGCCTGACGAGCTCGGCATCGAGCCGCAGTGCCCGAAGGGAAAATCGCTCCGGACGGGTGCGGTAGGCGTCGCCGCCCTCCGGGTCGACCGTGGATGCGGTGAACCAGAGGATATGTGGCCCCGCCTTGGCACGCACCGCCGAGATGAGATTGTCGGCGGCGGCGGCGAACTTGGTGGCGTCACCGGTTGCCTTCCAACTCGGAGGCAATGGAGAGGATCACGGCGTGTGCGTCGCTATCGGTGATGCTGACAGGGTCGAGGCGGTCGAGGGCGACGTCGGGCAGCTTCACGACTTCCACCGTCGGGGCCGAGCCCCGCAGCCGGTGGATTCGCTCGGCGAGACGCTCGGCGGCGTCAGGGGGGAGAAGCGCGGCTGCGGTGTCGGGGGCATCGGCTACCGCAATCCAAAAGGGATCCATCCCGCCAAGGATCTGGTCGTCGGTCATCTGGAGCGCTCCACCAGTTGCTGCACCGCGCTCACTGTGCGGAAATTGTCGAGATCAACCTCGGAAGGATCGATCTTGACACCAAAGCGCTGCTCGACATACCCGATGAGGGTGAACACCCCGAGTGAGTCGGTCGATTATCTCCTCTTGGAGGAGATCCGTCTCGGCGGTCACCGGGAACGAGCCATCCGACAACTCGGTCTGGACAAACCCGAGGATCTCATCACCAACATCGCTCATATCTCAAACCACGCTCATGATCAACGGATCACCCCTCCTGGAGCCGCTCGAGCCCAATGCAAGGGGCCCGGCGGTACCTGGAGCGATAATCGGCGGAAGGACCTAGAACCTTGAGAACGCGACGGACGTTACCTCCTCCCGATCGCCATCTCGTGCTCCGCCCATAGCAA